>DATGLG010000020.1:0-103983 GCA_035294245.1 Alphaproteobacteria bacterium
CCAGAAACCTGGCCACAAAACGAATACGCTCATCCATTGGGCGACACTCCTTCCACGGCATCCCCGGCTCCCCCCGAAAATGCCCAAAGTGTTACCCATGTCTCCGGTATGAAGTGTCACCTATGTCTCGGGAAGCACACTCCCTCGCATCCTTTATACCGACGCTGTTACGCGCTCTTCGCCGTAAGTGGCTGAAACGAAAAAATTTTTCGCGCGAAGCGCGCGGCGGCGAACATCGGCGCAAGTCTTCCAAGGTCGTCCAGCAAGGCAGATTGCTGGTACGTGTTGGTATCGGCAGGCCCGACAAGCTGCGACCCGAGCGGTGGCCCGGCGGCTCGTTTTCGCGCATTCGGCAGCTCTTTTTCAGCCATCAAGACACTTGACTCCCTCGGTATGTTCGCATTATGTTCATGAATATCAACGCGCGAGCACGACGATGAATATTCCCTTTATTCGAGAGTTCGCTTTATCGCCGGCTGGAAGCCGAAAGGGTATCTCTTGTGGCCCCGATGGTCTTTTCGCCGGGGAGATTCCGCTGCTGAAGCGCGTGCGAAATGCCCATGGCCAGGACGCATGGGAGCCCCGCGACGAAGAGGATCTTAGCAAGGCATTGAGCGCGTCTTATGGTCTGCCGGTAGACGCAAGGAGGAAAGCCGCCGGCCTGGGGACGGTCGCGCGCGCCCTCAACGGTGGCGACGTCGCCCTGGCGCAAATCGCGGCTTTGCATTTGCAGCTTCCCGACCTCCCGTCTTCAACGGAGGTCCTTCCATTGTCGGATGACACGGAGAAGCTGGCGACGCTGCTTCAGGAGAGCGGTCTCCTCAAGGGCGAATGGGATCCCGAAAAGCATCCGCGCTATCCGGCGGGGGCGCCAGACCGTCGCGGTGGGCAATTTGCACCTAAGGCTGGGAGCCCCGGCATGGGCCACAATCCGCCGGAGCCGATGGAGGACCCGGCCCGGCCGAACCCTGCCCAAGAGGTGATCGATCGCGCGGTGAAGCTCGCAGGTCGCCGGGCGTTTCGCGCTGCCGCCACGTCGGCGCTCAAGCTCGGCGGTGATCTGTTGCTCGATGCGATCCCCGTCGTCGATGTCGCGGTCGGAGTCTCCACGGTCTACGACATCTACCAGGCACTCCACGAATACGATCAATTCCGAGTGTCGGTGGATGCCGTGAGAGCGTTCGCCGCTCACGGTCCTCAAACGCTCGAAGAGCTTCGGATGAGCGGCAACTCGATCAGCTTTGACTCGTTCTCGGACTTCAAGAAGCTTGGAATGAGGGCGGATATGGCGAGTTTTGAAAGTTTGTCTGACTTCATCAAGAGATTTGGCGCGGCGGGCGATGGCTATATCTATCATCACATCGTTGAGCAAAGCTCGCGGTTTCCGGCCAGCGTCATCCAAAACACCGACAACATCGTCCGCATACCGCTCCTTCTGCACGAGGAGGTCAATTCCTGCTATATGCAGACCTGCCCGGAATGTCAGGGACGCTCGGTTCGCGAATGGCTGAGGACGCAGTCCCTGGAGACCAACCGCGAAAAGGGGCTGCAAATCCTGAGAGACGTGGGAATTTTGAAGGAGTAACGCAGATGCCGGGCAAGACAAAGCGCGCGAAGGGCGCAGGGAAGAACCTGACAGCCGAGCAGCTTCTCGAGGAATTTGTCGCTGTGTCGGAGCGACAATACGCCGGATACGACGTCGACGACTACAAAGGAAGCGCTCGCGCCGTGCACCGACTATTGGCGCTCGTAAAGGAGCTCGATGAGGTCGCTCCCGGCAGAACAGTGTTGCTGCCGTTTCTCGATCATCCCAATATGGCGGTGCGCGTCAACGCGGGAACGTTTCTCTGCCGGATGATGCCGGATCGCGCATTGCCGGTTCTACAGAAGCTCAAGAAGATGAACACGCGCGAGGAGCTTTCCCAACCTCATGCGCTCAATGCGCAATCCCACGCCTCGAACACGATCTTCATATACGAGCGTGGTGAGTTGAAGGTTTAATCCCCGGGTCGAAGAGAGCGATGGCCGAGCGGCACGCTCGGCGCCTGCCCGCGCTACGCGCTTGAGAACCGCGTCGGCTCACATGGCGCGCTCTCGTTGCGACCCTTGAGGCGATCGGTTCCCGTCGCGATCCCGAGGAAGGGCGGCGGATTGAGATGAAATAAAATTACCTACCGCGTGGAGGCAATTGGCGAGACCCGGCGCAGCTTGGGGTAAGAGAATAGAACAGCGCTTGCCTGCTCAGGGACGTTATGTAATTTATTTACAGACGCCTTGCGAGAAGCCGCGTGGCCTAGCCTTCGACGGCGGAGCCAGTGCCGAAACGCGAGCCGAGAAGCGAGGCGGTCAGGGAGGTCCCATGCCTGTCATCCAATCTCGCCTTCGAGTCCGGCTGCGCTCGCTCGTCGCCAGGCGCCGTCCCGGCGCCCCTCTGGCCCTCGGCTTGGCGATCCTGAGCCTGGCCTGTTGGAGCGCATTCGCTCTGAGCCCCGCCGCGGCGGCGGCCAAGGGCGGCGTTGTGGATATCGCGATGATCGGCGAGCCGCAAACCCTCGATCCGATGGCCTCGACGGCGGATCTCGTCGGCACGATCATGCAGCACGTCTACGAGACGCTCTATGCCTTCGACGCGCACGGCAATGTGGCGCCGATGCTGGCGGAGAGCATGCCGCGCATCTCCAGCGACGGCCTCACCTATACGATTCCGCTGCGCCAAGGCGTCGAGTTCCACAACGGCAAGGAGATGACGGCCGACGACGTCATCGCCTCGCTCAAGCGCTGGATGGAGATGGCGCCGCGGGGAAAGGCCGTCGCCCAAGAGGTCAAGAGCCTCGCGGCCGCAGACCCGCACATCGTGACGCTCGCACTCAACCATCCCTATCCGCCGCTTCTGGCCCAGCTCGCCTTGCCCAACGGCTTCGCCGCCATCATGCCCGCGACGGTGATCGCCAACCCGCTCACGCAGTTCATCGGCACCGGCCCCTACATGCTCAAGGAGCGCAAGCCCGATCAATACGTGCTGATGGTGCGCTTCGACGGCTATAAGCCGCGCAGCGAGCCCGCGAGCGGCTATGCCGGGCGGCGGGAGGCGCTCCTCGACCAGCTTCGCTTCGTCCCTGTCCCGAACGCGGATACGCGGGTCCAGGGCGCCTTGGCGGGGCAGTACCAGTTCGCCGATCTCCTGCCCGCCGAGGCCTATGGCCAGCTCGACGGCAAGCCCAACGTGAGGCCGGTCATCACCGAGCATTTCGGCTTCCCCTATCTGGTGCTCAACACGAAGCAGGGGCCGCTTGCGAACAAGACCCTGCGCCAGGCGGTGCAGGTCTCCCTCAACGAGACGGACATGATGACCGCGGCCTTCGGCGAGCCGCGCTTCTTCAGCGTCGAGGGCAATTTCTATCCGAAGGGCTCGCTCTTCTATTCGACGGCGGGCACCGAGAACTATAACCGCGCCGATGCGAAGAAGGCCCATGCTCTGCTGGAAGCCGCCGGCTACAAGAATACGCCGATCCGCATCCTCACGAGCCGGCAATACGAGTTCCACTACCGCATGGCGCTCGTGATGGCGGAGAACCTGAAGCAGGCGGGATTCAAGGTCGACATGCAGGTGGTCGATTGGGCGACCCTGATCCAGCGGCGCAACGATCCGGCGCTGTGGGACATCTACATTACCCATTCGCCTTTCCTGCCGGAGCCGATGCTCACGCCGCCGCAGCTCGGCAACGGCGCGCCGGGCTGGTGGGACACGCCGGCCAAGCACGCCGCCCTTGCCGCCTTCAACGGCGAGAGCGATCCCGTCAAGCGCGGCGCCCTTTGGGGCAAGGTGCAGGCCGTGATCTATGACGAGGTGCCGTTCATCAAGGTCGGCAACTTCAATAGCCTCGTCGCGGTCTCGACCAGGCTCGAAGGGTACACGCCGATGCCCTGGCCGTTCTTCTGGAATGTCGGCCTCAAATCGTAACGACGCATGCTTGGACTGGCGGCGGCCGCCACGGCGGTGCGCCAGTCCGGAGCCTTCACCAGGGGAGGCTGAGCGGCGATGATCCGCTATCTCGCCTCGCGCCTCGTCGGCATGGTCGTGGTGATGCTGCTCGTCGCCACCCTCGTGTTCTTCATCACGCGCCTGGCGCCGGGCGATCCTGCCGCGGTCATGCTCGGCGACCAGGCGACCCCGGCGGATGTGGCGAAGTTGCGCGCCACCTACGGGCTCGATCAGCCGATTCCCGTGCAGTTCGTCCTCTGGCTGCGCGAGCTCCTGCGCGGCGATCTCGGGCGCTCGATCTTCCTCCAGCGCCCCGTCACCCGGGCGCTCTGGGAGCGCGCGGAGCCGACCTTCTTCCTGACCCTGTTCTCGATCCTGATCGCGGCGGGCATCGGCGTTCCCTGCGGCATCGTCTCGGCGGTCTGGCGCGGCAAGGTCGTCGATCAGGCCTTCACCGGCACGGCGATGCTCGGCGCCAGCATCCCGAGCTTCTGGTTCGGCCTCCTCCTGATCCAGCTCTTCGCCGTTAAGCTCGGCTGGTTTCCCGTTGCCGGCTATGGCGACCCCGGCGCCCCGCTCGGCGACAGGCTGCATCATCTGATACTCCCCGCGATCGTGCTCGGGGTGCTCAACTCCGCGCTCATCATCCGCTTTACGCGGGCAAGCATGCTCGACGTTCTCGGCGAGGACCATATCCGCACCGCGCGGGCCAAGGGCCTCGGCGAGGCGAGCGTGGTGCTCAGGCACGCGCTGCGCAACGCGCTCATCCCCATCATCACCGTGATCGGGCTGACCATCGCCCTCCTCATCGGCGGCGCCATCGTGACCGAGACCGTGTTCAGCCTGCCGGGCGTAGGCAATCTCATCGTCTCGGCCGTGCTACGGCGGGACTACCCGGTGATCCAGGGCGCGCTCCTCGTCATCGCCGGGCTCTATGTCCTGATCAATCTGGCGATCGACCTCCTCTACATGGCGGTCGATCCGCGCGTGCGCTATTGACGACGATCGCTCACCGCCTTTCCCTGACCCAGGTGCTGGGCAAGCTGGCCCAGCGGCGGCTAGTCCTGCTCGGCATGATCCTTCTGGCGATCATCGTGCTGCTCGCCGTCGCGGCCCCCTTGGCGACGCCCTACAGCCCAACGGCGCTCAAGGTGCTCGATCGCCTCAAGGGCCCGAGCGCGGCGCACTGGTTCGGGACCGACGAGCTCGGCCGCGACATCTTCGCGCGTGTCATCTATGGCGGGCGCTATTCCCTCGCGATCGGCGCCCTCGTGGTGGCGCTCTCCATCGCCGCCGGCGTGCTGATGGGACTGCTCGCGGGGTATTTCTCGCGGCTCGACGGCCCCATCATGCGCATCGTGGATGCCATGATGTCGCTGCCTGACATCCTCCTCGCCATCGCCTTCGTGGCGGTCCTCGGCCCATCGATGGCGAATGTCATCCTGGCGCTCTCGATCGTCTATGCGCCGCGCGTTGCGCGCGTCGTGCGCGCCTCCACCCTCGTTGTGCGCGAGCTCCTCTTCGTCGAGGCGGCGCGCGCCCTCGGCGTGCCGGGCTGGCGCATCCTCCTCGTCCATATCCTGCAGAACGTGACCTCGCCGATCCTGGTGCAGGCGACCTTCATCTTCGCCTATGCCATCCTCGCGGAAGCGGCGCTCTCATATCTCGGCGTCGGCGTGCCGCCGGAGCTGCCGACCTGGGGCACCATGATCTCGTCGGGACAGCAATTCGCGCATCAGGCGGTCTGGATCATCCTCTTTCCCGGCCTCGCCATCGTGCTTGCGGCCCTGTCGCTGCAGATGGTGGGCGATGGACTCCGGGATCTGCTCGATCCCAAGCTGCGCCGGTCGGTCTAGGAGCGCGCGATGGCTCCGTCCGCTCCGCTCATTCCGATCGAGCGAGTCCACGTGCGGCGCGCGTTCCCGAGTTGTGGGAGGCCGCGCCCGGCCATTGGAAAGCCTGCATCCGTGACGATGTTCCGTGAGAGCCTGCGAGGTTTCGCGCCATGATCGATCTGAGCGCCATCGAGAACGAGATCATCGACAGCCGCTACAAGGGCTATCCGACCAACGCAGCGCCGTCGACGCCCAAGGAGGTCGGCCGTCTGAAATGGAACGTGCTACGCCAGGACCTGCCGTTTCCCCTCGCCGTCCTCAAGGAATCGGCGCTCGACCATAATCAGGCCTGGATGCGCGACTTTACGGCCGAATGCGGCGTTTTCCTCGCGCCCCACGGCAAGACCACGATGTCGCCCCAGCTTTTTGCCCGCCAGCTTGCCGGCGGCGCCTGGGGAATCACCGTCGCGACGGTGAACCAGCTCGGCATCTGCGTGCGCTTCGGCCTGCGGCGGATCATCATGGCGAACCAGCTGATCGGCCGGCGCGATATCCTCGCCGTGATCGAGCTCCTCAACCGCCACGCCGATCTCGATTTCGCCTTCCTTCTCGATTCGGAAGCGCAATTCGAAATCCTGGCGGCGCTCGCAGAGGCGAAGGGGTTGCAGCGTCCGTTCACGGTGCTGTTAGAGATCGGCATCGCGGGCGGCCGCACCGGCTGCCGCAGCGAGACCGAGGCCTTGACGCTGGCACGCCGCGTGGCGGCCTCCCGCCACATTCGTCTCGTCGGCATCGAGTGCTATGAGGGGCTGACGGTTACCGGGAAATCGGACGAGGACGTGCCCCGGGTCGCGGCCCTTCTCGACACCGTCAAGGCGGTGGCGCTCGCCTGCGATCGGGAAGGCCTCTTCGCCGCGAGCGAGATCATTCTCAGCGCCGGCGGCTCAGCCGCCTTCGATATCGTGGCGCGGGAGCTGCCCACGCGGCTGTCGCGCCCGGTGCGGACCGTCCTGCGCAGCGGCTGCTACTTCACCCACGATACCGGCATTTATGAGCGGATGCTGGGCCCGATCCGGGCGCGCAGCGGCGCCAAATGGCAGGAGCGGCCCGGTCTCAGGCCGGCCCTCGAGATCTGGTCCCAGGTGCAGTCGCGGCCCGAGCCCGGCCTCGCCATTCTCACCATGGGGCGCCGGGACGTCTCCTACGATATCGAGCTGCCGAAACCGATCGCCTGGTTCCGCCTTGGAACGTCGTCGACCCCCAATGCGGCGGAGGCGAGCTGGCGCATCGGTAAGCTCAACGATCAGCACGCCTATCTGGAATTTTCGGGCGGCGATGGCCCCCGCGTCGGCGATCTCGTCGCCTGCGGCATCTCCCATCCCTGCACGACCTTCGACAAGTGGCAGCTCCTCTGGCTCGTCGATGACGACTACACCATCAAATCGGCGATCCGGACCTTTTTCTGAGCGCCCATGACGAACGCCTCGCTCGATCTCGTCGCGACGATCCGTGGCTGCATGTGTTCGCTATCCGGGGCGCAGCGCCGGGTTGCGGAGGTTGTCCTCTCCGATCCCGAATGGGCGGTCCGCGCGAATGTGGCGACACTGGCCGAGCGCGCGGCGGTGAGTGCTCCGACCATCGTGCGCTTCTCCCGCTCACTTGGCTGCCAGGGCCTGCGCGACTTCAAGCTGCGCCTTGCCCAGGCGCTGGTCGGCGGCACGCCCTATCTCCATCGCTCCGTCAATCCCCATGACAGCACGGCCGGGATCGTCCACAAGCTCCTCCACGGCGCCGCGGCCGCGCTGACCGAATTGGAGCGCCACCTCGACGTGACGGCCGTCGAGGCGGCCATCGATACGCTGGCGAAGGCGAGGCGCGTCGATTGCTACGGTGTCGGCGCGACCTCGACCTTTCTCGCCAATGACGCGCAGGCCCGCTTCTTCCGGCTGGGTCTCGTCTCCAACGCATATTTCGACGCTCACCTCCAGCTCATCTCGGCGGCAACCCTCGGGAAAGAGGATGCCGTCCTCGCCATCTCCTATGTCGGTCGCATGCCGTTCCTCCTCGAGGCCGTCGAGGTGGCGCGCGAGCAGAAGGCGACCGTCATTGGCCTAACGCAGCCCGCCACGCCCCTGGCGCGGCTCTGCGATATCCCATTGACGTTCCGCGTCCCCGAAGACGAGGCCCTTCGCGTCGGCACCGAGGCCTATCTCGCGCAACTCGCGCTGCTCGAGATCCTGACCGTGGGCGTCGGCATCCGCCGTGGCCCGCCGGCGATCGCCATGCTCAAGCGCTTCCACGACGTGCTGCGCGAGCGCGGCGTCGACAGCGAGGCCCATCCCGTGCTCAAGCAAGTCTGGTCGAAGATGAAGGCGAGCCCCGCCGAGGGCCGCTGACCGCGGGCGAGAGCGAGGATGGTTGCCGCGGCTCAATCCGGCAGTGCCACCGGGGCAACGCGACGTAGATACCTGTCCTTGACCTGGAAGCGGGTGACGACGTTCTGGTTGACGTCGTTCAAGATGACTTCCTGCCCGTTCTCGCCGCGGCTTATTGTGATGGTCACGGGGACGGGCGTCAGTTGATGCTCGCGGCAGTACCTTAAATACGCCTGCTCGGCCCGGGTGCTCAGGTCCTCGTCCGTCGGGTGCTCCTCCAGGAGCTCGGAGGCATCGTCGTCGTCGTTCGCCATGGGCATCCCTTCGACTCTGCCGACTGCGGGAATTATACCGCATCACCGTGGCTGGGCGATCCATTTCCCCTGCGGGCCCGGACAGCGCCGCTGGATGATCGCGGGCTCAGAGATAGCCGGTGCCCATCTCGCTGGCGAAGCGCGCCGGGTCGCCTTCCCAGATGATCCGCGCGTGCTCGAGAAGGTAGACGCGGTCGGCATGGGGCAGGGCGAAGGTGACGTTCTGCTCGCCGAGAAGGACGGTGATTGGCGTCGTCTTGCGCAGCAGGTGCATCGCCTTCGAGAGCTGGTCCAGGATGACCGGAGCGAGGCCAAGAGTGGGCTCGTCGAGGATCAGCAGCTTGGGCTGCATCATGAGGGCGCGCGCGATTGCCAGCATCTGCTGCTCGCCGCCCGATAGCGTGCGCGCAGCCTGACCCTGCCGGGCGTTCAGGATGGGGAAGAGCTCGAAGAGCCAGGCGAGCTGGCGCGACCGCGATTCGGCGCTCAGATGCTGGCCGCCGAGATCGAGATTCTCCCGCACCGACATATCGCCGAACAGCTCGCGCGTCTCCGGGCATTGCACGATGCCGCCGCGGGCGATGGCGCCGGGGGTCATGCCCTTCAAGTCGCGCTCGCCGAAGCGGATTCCTCCGCTATAGGGAACGAGCCCGGAGATCGCGTTGAAGAGCGTCGTCTTGCCGGCGCCGTTGAGCCCCACGACCGAGACGAACTCGCCGTCGTGCACCTTGATGCTGACCTTGTCGAGCGCCTGCGCCTTGCCGTAGAAGACGCTGACATTCTCCACCTCCAGAAGGGAGGTCTTGCCCCCCGCCGCGGCGGGCCGCCGCTCCGCCGCCTCGATCTTGCCGCCGAGATAGACCCGCCGCACCGTCTCGTTGCGCATGACCTCGTCGGCGGTCCCCTCGGCGACCTTCTCCCCCAGATACATGGCGAGCACGCGATCGACCAGCGCGGCGACGTGCTTGACGTTGTGGTCGACGAGGAGGACCGCGCGCCCATCGGCGCGCATGCTGCGGATGAGGTCCGAGAAGGCCTCGACCTCGCCAGAGGTGAGGCCGGCGAAGGGCTCGTCGACGAGCACGACGCGGGGGTCGCGGGCGATCGCTTTCGCCATCTCCATCCGCCGAAGATCGGCAAAGGGGAGGGTCGAAGGATGGCGATGCATGACCTTGCCGAGACCGACGCGCTCGGCGATCCGCCGCGCCTCCTTGTCGACATGCGGGTCGGCGACAAGGCGCAGGAGGCTGTCGGGAAGGAGCGCGAGCTTGATGTTCTCGAGCACCGTCTGCCGGTGCAGCGGGCGCGAATGCTGGAAGACGATGCCGATCCCCGAGCGCGCGATCCGGTGCGACGGCAAGCCGGCGATTTCCATCCCCTCGAGCTTGATGCTGCCGGCATTCGGCCGCTCGATCCCCATGATCAGCTTCATCACGGTGGACTTGCCCGAGCCGTTCGGGCCGATGAGACCGAGGATCTCGCCGCCGGAGATGGTAAAGCCGATATCCTTGACGGCGACGAGGCCGCCGAAGCGCTTGGTGAGGCCGCGGACCTCAAGCTTTGGCGCCGCGGCGGCGGGGTGCTGGGCGGCGGTCATCCGCGCTCCCTCGACCGCAGCACGTAACCCATGACGCCGTCGGGGAAGAAGAGGATGACGGCGAGGGCGACAGCGGAGACGACGAAGGTGTTGAGCTGGCCGAGCGGGCGCAGCAGCTCGCCGGCGAGAATGAGGAAGATCGAGCCGAGGACGGCGCCGATAATGGTGCGGCGGCCGCCGAACACGGCGGCGATGATGATCTGCACGCCGATCCCGATATCGATGATGGTGTCGACCGAGGCGGTTCCCTCATAGAACACCAGCATGGCGCCGGCGACGCCCGAGAAGAGGGCGCTGATGCAAAAGGCCGCAAGCTTGTGCTTGGTGACGTTGAAGCCGAGCGCCTGCGCCTCGACCGCGTCCTGGCCGCTCGCCTGGAGGATGAGGCCGACGGCCGAGCGCGAGAGCCCGAACAGGATGATGCCGCACACGGTGAGGAAGATCAGCGCAACCCAGTAGTTGACGTTGGTGTCGATCGAGATGACGTCGTTCACCGTCATGCCGATCTCGCCGCCGGTGACACTGGCGCCGATGACGATGACATTCTGGAGCAGGAGGACGGCGACGAGGGTGACGAGGCCGAAATAGGGTCCGCGCAGGCGCAGCGCCGGAAGCGCCAGCAAGAGGCCGCCGACGATCGCGGCGACGGCGCCGATGACGATACAGACGATCATCGGCAGGCCGAGCTTGTCGTCGACGATTCCGGCCGTGTAGGCGCCGAGGCCGATCAGGAAGGTCGGCCCGAAATTGACCTCGCCGGCGAAGCCGAAGAGGAGGTCCCAGGCCATGGCGAAGACGCCGAAATAGTAGGCGACCGTCAGGATGCCGAGGAGATAGGCCGAGACCCACCACGGCAGCAGAGCCGCAAAGACGAGCGCGGCGGCGGCGCCCCATAGGATGCGGGATTTCAGGATGGATTTCATCGCGCGCTCCTCACCGCCGGCCGAGCAGGCCTTGCGGCCGGATGTAGAGGATCAGGACGAGGAGGAGGAGGGCGGGAATCGGGCGCAGGGTCGGCGCCACCAGATAGGCGGTTATCGTCTCGAGGTAGCCGACGATGTAGGCTCCGACCAGCGAGCCCGAGACGCTGCCGAGCCCGCCGAGCACGACGATCGAGAAGGCGCTGGCGGTGAGTTGGCCGGCATTGGCCGTGCCGACGCCGAGGAAGGTCGCGAGAAGGACCCCGGCAATGCCGGCAAGAACCCCATAGATGCTCCACACCAGGAAATAAATATTGGAGAGCTCGAAGCCGAGCAGGGTCAACCCGCGCGGATTGATCGAGGCGGCAAGAAGCGCCTTGCCGGCGCGTGTCTGGTTGACGAGAACCCAAAGCAGGCCGATCACGATCCAGCATACCACCGCGATCATGATCTCGTTGAGCGGTGTGCGGACCTGCGACAAGGTGACGATGCCGGGGATCAGCGGCCGCATCGTCACGGGATTGTCGGTGAAGAGGTAGCCCATGCCGACCTGGATCATGATGCCCCAGAGCAGCGTCCCGGTGAGGACGAAGATCTCGGTCTCCTCGTGGGGAATGGCGCGCGAGCGCTGGATCGGCCGCACCACCATGAAATAGGTGAGATAGGAGGAGGCGATCCCGGCGAGGATGCCGACGATCGCGCCCGCATAGGTGCCGAAGCCGAGATCACCGGCGGCATACCAGCCGATCAGCGCGGCGATGACCATGATGCCGCCATGGGCGAGGTTCAGCACCCCCGAGACGCCGAACATCAGTGTGAAGCCGACGGCGCCGAGCCCATAGAGCGAGCCGATCGCGAAGCCGTCGATGAGGATTTGTAGCCAGACCATCCGGATCCCTGGATATGCACCGGGCCGGGGACGCCCCCGGCCCGGCGCTCATGCGAGGCTTCTCGAGGTCAATTCGCCGCGGCATGCACCTTGACGAAGCTCGGGAAGGTGACCTTTCCGGTGGCGTATTTCGCCGGCCAAACGGTGACCTGCTTGCCGTTCTGCCACTGGATGTTGACGCCAGTGACCAGTCCCGGCCCGTATTCGAGGCCGTGCGCGAACTCGTTATCCTTGGGGTAGAACTTGATGCGCCCCATGGTGCCGATCAGGTCAGTCTTCTCCAGGGCGGCGACCAGCTTGTCCGGATCCGTCGAGCCGCCGGCGCGCTTGATCGCATCCGCCAGCACATAAATCATATCGTAGGCGGAGTAGCCGCAATAGGCCGGCGTGTCGCCGTAGCGCTTCTGGTAGGCCTCGGTGAAGGGGATGGTCTTCGGCGTCAGCGCCGCGCCGATGGCGGCGTTGGTCGAGGTGGTGACCCCCTCGGCGGCGCCGTTGGTGTCCTTCCAGAAGGCGCTGGTCGTCGCCTGCGAGCTTTGGCCGAGCATCGGGATCGGCACCTGCTGGTCATGCCATTGCACCGTCGGCTGCACGCCGACATGGCTGATCCCGGCCATGATCGAATCGGGATGCTCGCTTTCGATCTTGTTGAAGATCGGCGTGAAATCGGTGGTGTCCGGGTTGAAGCGGATATGATCGAGCACCTTGATCCCGGCCTTGGGCAGGCATTCGAGGTAGCGATCGTCGAGCGACTTCGTCCACGCCGCATCCTCGCTCATGATCACGGTCGACTTGATCCCGAATTGGTGGACGAGCATGTCATGCGCGAAATCGCAGATCGACTGCGCGATGAAGGCGGAATTGAGGGTGCCGTGGAAGGTATATTTGTACTGCGCGTAGTCGTCATGAACGTGCTTCGTGATATCGATGCTCGACGCGCCCGGGGTGATGAACGGCATGTGGAGCCGCGCCGACCACGGCTCGAGCGCGAGCGCCACCTCGCTGATATAGCTGGCGACGACGGCCTTCACCTTGTCCTGGTTGACGGCGCGCTGGAAGGCGCGGACTGCGTCCGCCGCCGAGGAGTGGTCGTCATAGGTGATAAGCTCGATCTTGCGCCCATCGACGCCGCCATGGGCGTTGATCTCGTCGGCCGCCATCACCGCCGCCCTGGTCAGCGAGGCCCCGGCCACGGCCGATTCTTCGCCGATGACGCCGATCTTGATCGGCTCGGCGGCGTAAGCGGAGGCGGCAAGCGTCATGCCCAGCGCGACCGCGAGCGCCGTGCCGCCCCGCCAGTGTGCGGGTAGCACTCGCGCATGCAAGTTCTTGAATTGGCTCATAGGATCGTTCCTCCTCTGTTTTCTTCTGTCGCGGGCAGCGCCCGGCCGATTGAGGTCGCCGGCGCGAGAGCCGACGGCTGTGCGCAATTCTGCGTTATGGAACGTTCGGCGACTAGAGGGAATCTAGAATGATAACAAATTTTTGCTCTATCACGCCGCCGCCCGCCGCGTTCTGGTCACTTATCCTTCGATAAGTGAGATCGACGATGCCCAATAATTAGGAATGTTGGCCTGGATTCAGACGACTGCGCCGGGCAAGCTTGCCAGCGTCCACGGTTCGAGGGGGAGGCATGGACGGCAAGCCGATCTCCCGGCGGAATTTGCTCAATCTGGTCGGCCGCGCGACCGGCGCCGCGGCCCTCTACCAAACGATGGCCGCCATGGGCCTCCTGGCGCTTCCCGATGCCTATGCCGGGCCGCCGCGGCTTATGCCGGGTTCCGGGAAGGGCTTGCGGGTCGCGATCCTCGGGGCCGGCATCGCGGGAATGACGGCCGCTTACGCGCTGTCGCGCGCAGGCTATCGCTGCACCATCCTCGAGGCGCGCCGACGTGCCGGCGGGCGGAATTGGACGCTGCGCGCCGGCGATGTCGTCGAGGAGGCGGGGAGCCGCCAGCGCTGCCGCTTCGATGCAGCGCCTGAGCTCTATTTCAATGCCGGCGCTGCGCGCATCCCCCAGCATCATCAGGCGTTGCTGGGCTATTGCCGCGAGTTCGGCGTGACCCTCGAGGTCATGGTCAACGAGAACCGCAATGCCTTCTACCAAAGCGATAAGGCCTTCGGCGGCAAGCGGATCAGGCTGCGGCGCCTGATCAATGACGGCCGCGGAGCGATCGCCGAGCTGCTTGCCAAGGCAATCGACAAGCACGCGCTCGACGACGCGGTGAATGCCGAGGATCGCGAGCGCCTCGTCGAGATGCTGCGCGGCTTCGGCGCGCTCGGAAAGGACCTCCGCTATCGCGGCTCCACGCGCGCAGGCTTCGCCGAGCTTCCCGGGGCCGGCGCCCATCCCGGCATCCCGCTTCCTGCGCTGTCCCTCGGCGATCTGCTCAAGGCCGGCTTCGTTTATGACGAGTTCAATTTCGGCGAGCTCATCGATTTCGCGCCCACCATGCTGCAACCCGTGGGCGGCATGGATCGCATCGCGCAGGCCTTCGCGCGCCGCCTGCGCCCGCTGATCCGCTATGGGGCGGAGGTGCGCGAGATCCGCCGGAGCGGCGAAGGGGTGCGGATCGTCTATGCCAACGCGGAGACCCGAAGCCGGCGCGCGGTCGAGGCGGACTTCGCAGTCTGCACCATACCGCTGCCGGTGCTGGCAGGGATCGCCGCCGATTTTTCCGCACCGTTCCAGGCGGCCATCGCGTCGGCGCGATATGCGAAGGCATGCAAGTTGGCGTTTCAGGCCAAGTCGCGCTTCTGGGAGGCGGACGATCGGATCTATGGCGGCATCTCCTGGACCGATCACGACGTGACGCAAATCTGGTATCCCTCGACCGGATTCCACGCGCGGTCGGGCGTCCTTCTTGGCGCTTATATCTGGAGTGACGAGATCGGCGAGCGCTTCGGCGCCCTCGTGCCTTCGGATCGCATCGCGCTCGCCGTCGCGGGCGGCGGCCGCCTTCATCCGGCCTATGCCGGCCAGGTCTCTCGCGGGATCTCGGTGGCCTGGCACAAGGTACCCCAGAGCCTCGGCTCCTGGGCCGACTGGTCGCCGGAGGAGCGCAAGAGCGCCTACGCCATTCTCAATCGGCCGGACGGGCCGATCTATTTGGCCGGCGAGCATCTGAGCTACCTCACCGGATGGCAGGAGGGGGCCATTCTCTCCGCCCACGCCGCCGTGCGCGCGATCGACCGCCGCGTGCGAGACGGCAAGAGCGCCCGATAGGCGAGCGATCCGGTGGCGTTTGCCTAGAAACCGCCGTCGCACGGGGGCAAGTTCCGGTGGACAGCTCCAGTGGGAGGCGCTCTAAAATCCATCGTCCCGGGAATGGGTCGCCTCACGAGCGGAAGGAGCATCGAGAATGTCGCCGGAGGGAATGCGCCGCGAAGAAGCGATCGAGCTGGTCTATTTCGAGCGCTGGGCCGATCCCGTTGCGGAAGAGATTCTGCGAAGCGCGCCGCGCCTTCGCCTCACGCGGCTAACGCGCGATGACCCGCCCGAGAAGGTGTGGGCCGCCCTCACGAGCGCCCACGGCTATCAAATCAGCTCGGCGCGCAGCAATGCGAATTATCCGGTGGATAAGGAGCTTCTGGCTCGCTGCCCGCGGCTCGTCGCCGTCTCCACCCAGGGTGCGGGCTTCGATACCGTCGACGTCCGCGCCTGCACGGAAGCGGGGCTCATCGCCGTCAATCAGACCGGCCTCAACAAGCAGGCCGTCGCGGAGCATGTCGTCGGCATGATGCTGGCGCTCAGCAAGCGCATGATCCAATCCGATCGCGCGCTGCGCCGCGATCGAAGCTGGACGCGTCTGGATTACCAGGGCGACGACATCCAGGGCAAGACGATCGGGATCGTCGGTATCGGCAATATCGGCACGCGGCTCGCGGCGATCTGCCGCGCCGGCTTCGGCATGACGGTGCTCGCCTGCGACCCCTATGTCGACGCCCGCGAGGTGGCGCGCCGGGGTGCTGAGAAGGTGACCCTCGACGAGCTGCTGCGGCGTGCCGATTTCGTCTCGATCAACTGTCCCTTGACCACGGAGACTCGCGCCATGATCGGCGCGGCCCAGTATGGGGCCATGAAGCCCAGCGCCTATTTCATCAACACCGCCCGCGGCGGCATTCACGACGAGACGGCCCTTGCCGAGGCATTGCGCGGGGGGCGGCTCGCCGGTGCCGGCCTCGATGTCTGGGCGGAGGAGCCGCCGCCGCTCGATCACCCGCTCCTCGGCTTTGACAACGTCATCGTGACACCCCACAACGCCGGCGTCACGCGCCAAGCCTATCGAGAGATGGCCGAGGGTGCCGCGCGCCAGTGGCTCGCCATTCTCGCCGGCGAGCGCCCGCCGCGCTTGCTGAACCCGGAAGCCTGGCCCGCCTATCGCAAGCGCTTCGCCGGCATTCTCGGCGGCACGCCCGTCGCCTGAGCTAAGGGGATTGGGGCGGAAACTTCTTCATGACCTGGGCGACGGCGAGGACCTTGCCCGCTCCATCCTCGGCCTTGACGGTCCACATATAGCGGTGCTGCCCGTGTGGCGGGCAGGGACCCTTATAGGAAAAGGCGCCGCGCGGAACCTTGCTTTGTCCCGCATACGCCACCGTGCCGCCGCCATGAGGGAAGCTCGGCGCATCGAGATCCTGCATTCGAAATTCTAGCGTTTTCGTGCCCGCGGGGACGTTGCCGAGCGAGAACGGCGGCGATTGAGGGTCGAAGCAGGCGGCCGTCCCCTCCCAGGTAAAGTCCGCGGTGAATCCCTGAGCCTGGGCGAAGGCCGGCCCCGAGGCCAGCAGCGCCCCCAACGCCAATATTGCGCCGTGCCATTTCGCCATGTCTGCACTCCGAAGGAGCGAGTGTAAGTGGATCGTCACCTGCGGTCCAGATGGCGCCCGGCGAGGGGTCTGGGTAAGCTCGGACGCTGCACGCGGAGGCGGCCCGCTTACTCGCCGGTAATGCGGCGACGGCGCAGCGAGGCGAGATGCCGATCCATGGCCGCCGCCGCTGCCGCCTTATCGCCGCCGGCGATGCCGTCGAGGATGGCCTCGTGCTCGACCTGCGTGCGCTCGAGGTCGTCCGCCTGCAGGAGCTGCAATTGCCAGAGGCGGCCCGAGCGCTCATGGAGCGGCCGGATGACATCGGCGAGGATCGGGTTGCCCGCGGCTTGGGCGATCGCGGCATGGAAGGCGCGGTCGATCGCCATGAATTGCTGGCGATAGCGCCGATCGGTGATCTTGGCGGATTCAGCGAGCATCGCACGCATCTCGGCGATCTGCGCCGGGGTCGCGCGCGCCGCCGCCAGTGCTGCGATATTCGATTCGACGGCCGAGCGCGCTTCCAGGAGATCGAGAACCTCGTTCATCGAATCGGGCCGGATGATCAGCCCCTTGCGAGGAATGATCTCGATCAGGCCTTCCAGGCTCAAGCGATGCACCGCCTGATGCACCGGGGTGCGGCCCAGCCCGAGCTCGCGGCTGATCGCCTGCTCGTTGAGGAGCTGGCCCGGCCGGTATTCGAGGGAGAGGATGCGCTGCTTGATCCCGGCATAAGCCTGCTCGGCCAGGGACGCGACATCCCTGCCGGCGAAGGCCGGCGCGACGTCGTCCGCGGTCGTGCTCCGTCCGCGCGTCATGAGGGGCCCATCCTGGGGCGAAAGAAAAGGCTTGTTCGCATCTGAAATATCACGTAACACATCTTAAAAGATATTACGAGGCCGAGTGACGCACAAGCCGAATTCGCCACTCCGAGCCATGAGACAGGAACCACGAGGAGGACGAGATGCAACGCATGCTGACGATGGGTCTGCTGGTGGTCCTTGCCGGTTGGGGGCTGGCGACGGGCCGTCCCGCTTTGGCGCAAGCGAAGCCCGCTGTGGACGTCACCTTTGCGTTGGATTTCACCCTGCTGGGGCGCTACGCGCCGTGGTACGTCGCCCTTGACAAGGGCTACTACAAGGCGGCGGGCCTCAACGTGAAGATCATCCCGGGCCAGGGCACGGCCCAGGCGGTCCAGGCCCTCGAATCCGGCGTCGCGCAATTCTCGTTCTCCGACGTCGCCGCTTTGGTACTGGCGCGCTCCCACGGCACCTCGACGGCCAAGTTCGTGATGATCAATTACCAGAAGGCGCCCTACGCGATCTTCTCCCTCGATCCCGGCGCCAATGTCACCAAGCCCGCACAGCTCAAGGGTCTGACGATCGCGAGTGGCGCGGGAAGCTTCACACCCAAGGTGATCCAGGGCTTCATGAAGGAGAAGGGCATGGATCCCGCGAGCGTGAAGTTCGTGAACATCGACCCTTCGGCGCGCGTGAGCATGCTGCTCAGCGGCAAGGTGCCCTCCATCGAGACCTTCATCTTCGGCCAAGCCGGCATCTCCCACAGCGTGAAATCGGGCAAGCTGAGGACGCTCCTCCTCGCGAATGACGGGTTGGAGCTTTACGCCAACGGCGTTCTCGTGCAGGACGCCTATCTCAAGGCCCATCCGGACATCGTGCGCGCCTTCGTCGCCGCCTCTCTCCATGGCTGGCACGACGCCCTCACCAATCCCGACGCTGCGGCCGCGATCGAGACGAAATACGTCCCCGGTCTCAATCGCGACGTTGCCGCCGGCGAGGTCAAGATTGTGCGCGATCTCGCGGTGACGCCCGAGACGAAGGTCCACGGCCTCGGCTGGATCGATCCCGCCCGCATGGCCAAGAGCGTCGCCTTCGTCGTGAAGTACATCGGCATCGAGGGCAAGGCGCCGCCGGTCGATAGTCTCTATACCGATGCGTTCCTGCCGAAGGAGCCGGTGCGTCCGTGAATGCGCAATCGAGGGTGACGGCGGAGCCTGCACCGCCACGCCTGCCCGGCGTGGCGGTGGGGAGCGCGGCTCAACAGTCGCTCTTCGGCCTGCTCAAGGATGTGCGGAAGGTCTTCGACGGCGTCGGCCCCGGGCGCGAGATCGTCGCCATCGAAGGCGTGTCCTGCGTCATCGGCGAGGGCGAGCTGGTCTCTTTGCTGGGGCCGAGCGGCTGCGGCAAGACCACCCTGTTGCGCATCATCGCGGGATTGATCGCGCCGACGAGCGGCACGGTGCAGGTTCGCGGCCGCGACGTCACGGGGCCGCAGCGCGATTTCGGCTTCGTCTTTCAGACGCCGAACCTGATGCCGTGGCGGACGGTCATCGACAACGTGCTGTTCCCCATGGAGATTCTCGGCAAGCGCGATGCCGCCGCGAAGGCCCGCGCCGAGGAGCTGCTCCAGCTCGTGGGCCTCGACGGCTTCGCCCGCTCGCGGCCGCACCAGCTCTCGGGCGGCATGCAGCAGCGCGTGGCCCTGTGCCGCGCGCTGATCCATCGTCCGGCGCTGCTCCTGATGGACGAGCCCTTCGGCGCGCTCGACGAGCTCACCCGCATGGAGATGCACGACCTGCTGCTGAATATCCGCGCCGTGACCAAGGCGACCGTCGTCTTCGTGACCCACAGCATCTCGGAAGCCGTCTATCTCTCCGACCAGGTCCTCGTCTTCACCAAGCGGCCCGCGCGCATCGCCGAGCGCATTCCCGTCGATCTACCCTATCCCCGCATGGCGGCGCTCCGCTACGCCGAGCCCTTCACCCGGCTCGAGCATCGCGCAAGCGCGGCATTGGGAGTGCTGAAATGCCCGCCAAAAGGCTGAGCGAGATTCTATCTCCGCTGATCGGCGCGATCGTGCTGCTGGCGTGCTGGCACTTCTATGTCGTCGGATTCCACGTGCCGCTTGCCGTGCTGCCCAAGCCCTCGCAAATCCTGGCGCCGATCATCAAGGATCGCGATCTTCTGCTCTCGCAGGGCTGGGTGACGCTCAAGGAGTGCATCTACGGTTTCGCCCTGGCCTTCGCCATCGGGGTTCCCATCGCCGTCGCCGTCGCGACCTCGCGCGTCCTCAACCAGATGTTCTATCCGCTTCTGATCGCGATGCAGTCGGTGCCGAAGGTGGCGCTGGCGCCGATCGTCCTGGTATGGCTCGGCACCGGCATCGAGTCGAAGCTCGCCATCGCCTGGCTGGTCGCGTTCTTTCCCATCGTCGTCGATACGGCGGCGGGACTGCGCGCAACGCCGGCCGAGCTCCTCGAGCTGGCGCGATCCCTGCGCGCGACGCGGCTGCAGATCTTCTTCAAGATCCAGTTTCCGGCCGCACTCCCCTTCGTCATGTCCGGCTGCAAGGTCGCCGTGACCCTGGCGGTGATCGGCGCCGTGATCGGCGAATTCGTCGGCTCCAGCGCCGGGCTCGGCAACCTGCTGCTGGTCGCCAATTCACAAGTTGATACGCCGCTTGCCTTCGCGGCACTCTTTGCGCTCGCGGCGCTCGGCATCCTGCTCTACGGCGCCGTCGCACTCGTGGAATTGGCGTTGTCGCCCTGGCTCCCGTCGAGCCAGCACCGCGGCTGAGGCGGGAACGCATGGGGCATCGAGGAGAGGCAAGGAGAAGCAACGCATGAGCGAGGGCGAGACCATGGCCAAGCAGATCCTGGGCGGCGCCATCGACCCGGCCGAGATCCTGATCCAGAGCGAGGGAATGCCTTGGCGCGAGAAATCGCTCAAGGGCGTCGCGGAAAAGATGCTGTGGCGCGACGAGGCGACGGGCGCATCGATCGCCCTGATCCGTTTCGCGAAGGGTGCGGGCATTCCACAGCCGCACTCCCACGCCTCGAACCAGTTCATGTTCTGCCTCGCCGGCCGCTATGAATACACCAGCACGGGTGTCGTGCTGACGCCGGGCTGCTTCTACTGCAACCCCAAAGGGAATGTGCACGGCCCGACCCTGGCGCATGAGGAGACGGTCGTATTGGAAATCTATGACGGCCCGCATTATCCGCAGAAGCCCTCCTGGTACACCGACGAGCGGGATGCCCATTGACGTGCCCCAATCGCGCCGCGCAATGACACGGCCCTCACCCCCATCGGCATGGGCGACGCCGGCAAAGCTGCGCGCCTATGTCGCGGATATCTTCGGCGCCCTGGGGCTGGAACGAGATGCGGCGATGATCGTTGCGGATGCGCTCGTCGAGGCGGATTGCGAGGGCATCTCGTCTCACGGGGTGATGCTGGTGCCGCTCTATGTCGAGCGCATACGCGCGGGCTCGGTATCCCTCGCCGCGGCGGGAACCATCGTGAGCGACCGCGGCGCCGCCGTGGTGATCGATGCCGGAAACGCGCTCGGACAGCTCACGGCCCGGCAAGCCGTCGATCTTTTGGTCGCGCGCGCGCCCCGCTACGGCTTTGCCGCGGCGGCTATCCGCAACGCCTTCCATTTCGGCACGGCCGGGCGCTGGGCGCGGGCTTTGGCCGAGCGAGGCCTCATCGGCGTCGTCATGTCCAACACGCGGCCGCTGATGCCCGCGCCGGGCGGGGCCGAGCGGGTCGTCGGCAACAATCCCTTGGCGATCGCCATGCCGTCGGCGGGAGGCTGTCCCGTCGTCTTTGACATGGCCACGAGTGCCAGTGCGATGGGCAAAATCCGCCTGGCCGATGCCGCAGGCCAGAAGATCCCCGACGATTGGGCGACGGACGCCCAAGGCCGGCCGACCACCGATCCCGCCGAGGCGATCAAGGGCATGCTGCTTCCCGCCGCCGGGCCCAAGGGCTTCGGCCTTGCCTTTATGATCGATTTATTTTGCGGCGGATTGTCCAGCGGCGCCGTGGGCGATGCGGTTCGCCCGCTCTACGGCAATCCGGCGGAGCCTTATGGCTGCGCCCATTTCTTTCTTGCGATCAGCATCGAGCATTTCCGCGATCTCCCCGGCTTCTCGGCACAGGTGGCGCAGCTTGCGGAGCGCGTGCGCAATTCCGCCCGCGCGCCGGGCACGAGCCGGCTCTACAGCCCCGGCGATCCGGCGCGGCTCGCCAAGGAAGCGAATGCCGAGGCCTGCCCCGTGGCCGCGGAGGTGGCGCTGAAGCTCGAGGATATCGGAGCCGGTCTCGGCCTCTCCGGTGCCGGGGTCTTTCGCTATCGCGATAACAAAGGAGATGCCGATGCCTAAGCAGCAGATCAGCACGCGCACGCTCCGCGAGCCCATGGGTCACTTCTCTCAAGCCACCATGATCGAGGCGCGCGGCAAGCTCGTCTTCATTTCCGGGATGACGGCGCGCCGTCCCGACGGCTCGATCGCCGGCATTGGCGACATCGAGGCGCAAACGCGCCAGGTTTGCGAGAACCTGAAGAACGCAGTGGAGGCGGCGGGCGGAACGATGGCCGATATCTGCCGTGTCGATGTCTATGTGCGGAACATCGAGCAGTTCGACACCATCCATAAGGTCCGCCGTGAGTATTTTCCGCCGCCGGCGCCCGCCTCGACGATGGTGGAGGTGACGAAGATGGTCTCGCCGGATTATCTCATCGAGATCAACGCGATCGCGGTCCTACCTGAGGCGTGACGGCGCCGCGCATGCATGAGGACGAGAGAGATGACCGATCCGAAAGTGCTTGGCTTGAGCGGATTCGGGCTGGAAGTGCCCGATCCCGAGGTCGCCCGCAAATTCTATGAGACGTTCGGCCTCGCGACCGAGCGAAGGGGCGACGCCGTCCTCTTCCGCAGCCCGGGGCGCAGCAATGACGAGATCGTTATCGTGCCGGGGCGCCAGAAACGCCTGCACCATCTCTCCTTCTTCATAGCCCCCGAGTCCGCCGAGGCGTTTGCCGAGAAGCTCCAAAATGCCGGGTTCGCGGTGCGGGACGCGCCACCGGCCGGCGGACTCCGGACTGGGCTGTGGTTCCAGGACCCCTGGGGCACCTGGATTAACTTGACGCCCGCGCGGCCCGCCCCCGTGGAGCCGGTCAATCTGCTGCCCTCGAATATGGGTGGGCGCAGCGACCGGGTGGACATCAATTTCTGGCAGGAGGTCGAGAAGAACCGGCCGCCCCTGCGCATCGGCCATATGCTGATCTTCACCGCCGAGTGGGAGCGCGCCGAGGCCTTCTTCGCGGATATGCTCGGCCTGCGCACGACTGACCGCGCTAAGGGCAAGGTCGCCTTCATGGCTGCCGGCGATGGGGTTGTCGACCATCATTGCTTCGGCCTCATCAACGGGAGCCATCGCGGCTTCCAGCATGCGAGCTTCCAGGTCGCGAGCTTCGACGATATCGGCTATGGCGCATGGCGTATGCGCAAGGTCGGATACAAGGAGACCTTCGGCCCGGGACGGCACGCGATCGCCTCGAACCTCTTCCACTACATTCGCGATCCGTGGGGAAGCTGGATCGAATACTATGCCGACATGGACAAGATCTCGGAGAAATGGACCTGCCGCGATTGGCAGGACCTCCCCTACACATGGGGACCCGAATGGTCGCCGGAGTTCTGGGGCAATGAGATGAACGCCAATCTCGAGCCGCGCTGATCGCCCCGTGACACCCGGAGCCGAGCCCATTGAAACGATCGCCCTCGACGTCCACGCTCACCTTGTCCCCATCATTCCGGAGCGCCTCGCCCGCATCAATGGGGTGGTATGGCGCGCCGCCGACGAAACGCTCACCGTCGATGGGCATGCGCTCGGGATCCAGAATCTCTTCCGGCCGGCTGCGCTCGTCGCCTGGATGGATAAACATCGCATCGAGCGCGCCTGGATCTCCGTGCCGCCGCCGACCTACCGGCCGAAGCTCGACGCGGCGCGCGCACGGGAATGGGTCGGCTATCTCAATGATGGGCTTGCCGCAATCTGCGCGGCGCATTCCGGCCGGCTCGCCCCGCTTCATCATCTTCCCATCGAGCACCCGGCTTTGGCCGCAGAGCTTGCCGCCGCACTGATCGCAAACGATGCGCGTGGATTTTCCGCAGCGGCCGGGAGTATGTCGATCTGCTTGTCCGACACGGCGCTCGACCCTCTCTGGGCGCAGCTCGATGCGCGGGATGGCTTTCTCTTCCTCCATCCTGGCGCGTGCTGCGATGGCCGGCTGAAGGCGTTTTACCTGGAGAATCTTTTGGGCAACCCTTACGAGACCAGCGTCGCGGCGGCGCATCTGGTCTTCGGCGGGGTTTGCGAGCGTTTCCCGCGCATCCGCTTTTGCCTCGCCCATGGTGGAGGTGCCACGGCAATCGTGGCGGGCCGCCTTCAGCAGGGCTACGACAGCAAGAGGCCGGGGGTCGATTTGCGCCTCGCGCCGCCGCGGCAAGCCTTGCGGCGGTTCATGGTGGACTCGATCCTTCACGACGCCAAGCTCGCCGAGCTTGCCGCCAATGTCTTCGGCGAGACCAACATCCTGTTCGGCTCGGACTGGCCGTTCCCGATGGGGCTTCTCGATCCCCATGCCCAGCTCGGCGCCTTCGCGCCGGCGCTTCGGCGAGCGATCTGCCGCGGGAACGCCGACCGTCTGCTGGCGGAATTGGAAACGCGCATCCCCCGCTCCGCCGAGCGCAGAGAATAATCAATTGATCGTCGGGTCGATTTGTCGGACGGTTAGGGTTTGGCGCTTTGAACGAAGCGCGCGAGCGCCGGTGGGAGATATCGGCCATGAGCATTGACCGCGTGCAGAAACCGGAATCCTCGGCCGCCGAGCCGCCGAGCCGTCAGCCCAAGGCCTTTCACAATCAGCGGTTTCTCGAGAGTCGCGATGCGCGCGCCTTGCGTATCCTGGCGGAATATCTTGAGCCGCTCGTGCGCTTCGAGCGTCACGGCGTCCAGGATACCATCGTCTTCATGGGCTCGGCCCGGCTCCTTTCGAAGGAGGATGCGACCGCGGCGGTGGCGGAGGCTAAGCGAAAGGGTGCCGGCGTCGCCGCGGCGGAAACGGCGCTCGAGCTTTCCGTCTATTACGAGGCGGCGCGGGAGCTGGCGCGCCGCCTCACCGAATGGTCAAAGAATTTGGGGAACGAGGAGCGCCGCTTCGTCGTCTGCACCGGGGGAGGGCCCGGCATCATGGAGGCGGCGAATCGCGGTGCGGCTGAGGCGAACGGCCCCAGCGTGGGCCTGACGATCTCGATCCCGAACGAGCAGTTCGACAACCCTTATGTGACGCGCGATCTGCATTTTCACTTTCACTACTTCTTCATGCGCAAATTCTGGTTCGCCTACCTGGCCAAGGCCGTCGTGCTCTTCCCCGGCGGCTTCGGGACGCTGGACGAGCTCTTCGAGATCCTCACCCTGGTGCAGACGCGAAAGATGCGCAAGCGGATGCCTATCGTCCTTTTCGGTGCGAAATATTGGGACGAGGTGGTCAATCTCGAGGCCTTGGCCCGCTACGGCACCATCAGCCCCGAGGACGTCAATCTCCTCCACCGCACGGATTCCATCGACGAGGCCTATGATGTCGTCACGCGCGGCTTGACGGAGAACGCGCTCGGCAGCCCCGGCGCTGTCCTGTAGGGGCGGGCGCGGCGCTGCGGCGGTTGCAAGCAGGCGAGAATGGACGCTTGCCGGGTGGGGCGATAGAATTTTCATCGCTTCCACCCGTGACCGCTTGCGTAACTCGGGAGGTCCACATCCAGCATTCCTATGATCGCGCCGCCGAGGATCTTGGCAATATCGTCGGCCTTGAGCATGTCAATGTGCGGATCCCCGATCAGCAGGCCGCGACGGCGTTCTATGTGGCGGGCCTGGGCTTGACGCGCGATCCCTACCTCATGACCGGCGTCGACAATATGTGGATCAATGTCGGCCGCAGCCAATTCCATCTGCCGACGGGGGCGCCGCAGCTCTTGCGCGGCCATGTGGGAATCGTCGTCCCGGATCGTGAGGCGCTGCTAAGGCGGCTCGATCGCGTGGCGCCGCTGCTTCGCGGCACCTGCTTCGATTTCCGCGAGCGCGACGGCTATGTCGAGACCGTCTCTCCCTGGGGAAACCGCATTCATTGCCATGCGCCCGATCCCCGCTTCGGCCCCGTCATCCTCGGCATGCCGTATGTCGAGTTTCGCGTGCCCATGGGCCGTGCTGAAGGGATCGCGCGCTTCTATCGCGAAGTCCTGGGCGCGCCATCTTTCGTCGTCGCGGAGGCAGGCGGCGCGCTTGCGCGCGTCGCCGTCGGGGCGAGCCAAGAGCTCGTGTTCCGCGAAGCATCGGAATCGGACGTGCCCTATGATGGTCACCATATCCAGATCTATGTTGCGGATTTCTCAGGGCCCTATCGGCGTCTTGCTGAGCGGAAGGCGATCACGGAGGAAAGCGACCAGCATCAATACCGCTTCAACACGATTTTCGATCCGAAAAGCGGCGAGCACCTATTCACCATTGAGCATGAGGTGAGGAGCATGCGGCACCCGCTCTACAATCGGCCGCTCGTCAACCGGAACCCGACGCAGACGAACACCGATTACGTTCCTGGCGCCGATGCGTTGCCGTGGCCGAGGGCCGAGCGCAGCACGAGCGCGCCTCGTGGGCGATCCCGCGCGGCAGAATGAGGCCGGCGATGGATGCCCGCTTCCAAGAAGCCGAATCTGAAGGTTCCGTTGCATCGCGTCCCGATTACCTGGCGCGGGTGAGGGCGCTGGCACCGCGCATCGACGCCTCGGCGGACGAGATCGAGAAGGAGCGCCGATTGCCGCCCGTGCTACTCGATGCCCTCGTCGAAACGGGATTCTTTCGCATGCTGCTGCCGCGACCGTTTGCCGGCGCCGAGATCGATCCGCCGAGCTTCGCGCAGGTCATCGAGGAGATCGCCAAGATCGACGCGAGCACGGCCTGGTGCCTCTGCCAGACCACCGTCTGCTCCATGGTGGCGGCCTTTCTCGCGCCCGAGACCGCGCAGGCGATCTTCGGGCGCGACCCGCGCGCCATCCTGGCCTGGGGACCGGGGCCGGGCGCGCGCGCGGTTGCGGTCCCGGGAGGGTATCGCGTCACTGGACGTTGGTCCTTCGCAAGCGGCGGGCGTCATGCCAACTGGCTCGGCGGCCATTGCGCGGTTTATGCGCCCGATGGAACGCCGCAGCGCGGGACGGATGGGGCGCCGGTTGCGCGCACCATGCTGTTTCCGGCAGAGGCGGCGGCCATGACCGATATCTGGCACGTCGTCGGGCTCAGGGGCACGGCAAGCGATGCATTCTCGGTCAACGATCTCTTCGTCCCCGAAAGCCATGCGGTGGCCCGCGACGATCAAGTGGCGCGACGCTATCACGGACCGCTTTATTGCTTCCCGACCAACAGCCTCTTCGCGTGCGGCTTCGCCAGCGTGGCCCTGGGCCTGGCGCGCAGCCTGCTCGACGATCTCGTGGCCTTGGCCAAGGAAAAGACGCCGCGCGGCTACAAGCACGCCCTGGCGGAGAGCGCCGTGACCCAGTCGGATATTGCCCAGGCCGAAGCGCGGCTCCGGAGCGCGCGCCTCTATCTCAGGGGAACGATCGAGGAGGTTTGGCGTGCCGTGGCACAGTCGAACGTGTTGATGCTGGAGCAGCGCATGGCGATCCGGCTGGCGGCGACTCACGCCATCCAGGAAGCGGTGCAGGTCGCGGATACCGCTTATCACGCCGCCGGCGCCACGGCGATCTTCGCGAGCAACCCGTTCGAGCGCCGCTTCCGCGACATTCACACGGTCGCGCAACAGCTGCAGGGCCGGCGCTCCCATTTCGAGACCGTCGGGAAGTTCCTCCTCGGCCTCGAGGCGGACACCACCTTTCTCTGACCCGCCGACCGGATTGGCGCTGGGGCGATTCCGCCGCGTTGACCTGCTCCGCTTCTCGCGCAATGATCCGGATCGAGCATCTATCTGAGGAGCCCCCCATGGAAGCCGCTATGTCGCTGATCGAGGTGGATCAGCAGCACCTGATCCATCCCCTGCATCACCCCCGGGACCACGAGCGCCCGCTCTTCTTCGTATCCGGTCACGGGGCGATGCTGCGCGACGCCGATGGGAAAGAGTATATCGACGGGCTTTCCAGCCTGTGGAACGTCAATGCCGGCCATAGCCGCAAGGAGCTGGCGGATGCTGCGGCGCAGCAGATGGCGCGCCTGGCCTTCGCCTCCGCCTATACCGGCGGCACCAACGAGCCGGCGATCCGACTGGCCGACAAGCTGGTCAAGCTTGCTTATGGCAACAGCTCTGCGGTCTATTTCACCACGGCGGGGGCCGAATCGAACGAATCCGCCTTCAAGCTCGCCCGCTTCTTCTGGAAAGTGCGCGGCAAGCCGAGCAAGGTGAAGATCTTCTCCCGCGTTCACGCCTATCACGGCGTCACCATGGCGGCGATGAGCGCCACCGGCATGAGCGCCTACCACAAGATGTTCGGCCCCCTCGTCCCGAATTTCCTGCAAGTGCCGGCGCCCTATCCTTATCGCTGGCCGGGTAACGAGGATCCGGGCCTCGGCGCCGCGGACGCCGTCGAGGCGGCGATCCTCAAGGAGGGACCCGACACCGTCGCGGCGGTGATCGCCGAGCCGGTTATGGGGGCGGGCGGGGTGATCGTGCCGCCGGCCAGCTACTTCCCGCGGCTGCGCGAAATCTGCAACCGGCACGACGTGCTCCTCATCGCTGACGAGGTGATCACCGGCTTTGGCCGCACCGGCCGCTGGTTCGCCCTGGGACATTGGGGCGTCGAGCCCGACCTCGTCTCCTTCGCCAAGGGCGTCACCAGCGCCCACCTGCCCCTCGGCGGCGTGATCGTCTCGAAGCGGGTGCATGCGGCGATCGAGGAGGCCCCTGCGGATCAGAAGTTCATGCACGCAGCGACCTATTCCGGCCATCCCGTGTGCTGCGCCGTGGGTCTGCGCAATGTCGAGCTGATTGAGCAAGAGGGCCTCGTCGAGCGCGCGGCGATAATGGGCCGCCGGCTCCTCGCCGGCTTGGAGGGCCTGCGCGATCTGCCGGTGGTGGGCGACGTCCGCGGCCTTGGCATGATGTGCGGCGTCGAGCTCGTCGAGAGCCGAGAGAGCAAGAAGCCGGCCCTCGGCCTCGGCGCCAAGGTGGCCCGCGAGGCGCTCGCGCGCGGCCTCATCATCCGCATCCGCGGCGGTGCTGCGGAGCCGGCGATCGGCGACACGATATGCATCGCCCCGCCGCTCGTGACCCCGCCGGAGGTCCTCGATCGCTTCGCGCCGATCTTGCGCGAGGCCATCACTGCGGCGACGCGCTAGGCGAGGGCGGCCGATGCGGAGAGCGCCATGACGCGATTGCTCGACGAGACCGCGAAGGGCGTCTACATCATTGCGGCGACGCCCTTCACCGATATGGGCGAGATCGACTGGCCGAGCGTGGACAGCCTCATCGAGTTTTATCTCGAGAAGGGTGTGAATGGCATGACCATCCTCGGCTTCATGGGCGAGGCCCAGAAGCTGAGCGGTCCGGAATCGACGCGGCTGGTCAAGCATGTCCTCGCTCGCGTCGACGGGCGCGTGCCCGTGATCGTCGGCGTGAGCAGCCCCGGCACGGCCAATCTCGTCGAGCTCGGCAAGCTGTCGATGGATGCCGGGGCCGCCGGCGTCATGGTGGCCCCGCTCGCCGGCCTCAGGACCGAGGATCAGGTTCTCGCCTATTTCTCCAGCGTCATCGCGCAGCTCGGGCCGAAGATTCCCGTCGTCTATCAGGACTATCCCCAATCGACGGGGGTCTTCATCTCGCCCGAGGGATTCGTCAAGCTGGTGGATGCGCATCCTTCGCTTGTGGTTCTCAAACACGAGGATTGCCCGGGACTGCGCAAGGTCTCACGGGTCCGCCGCCTCTGCGACGGGAGCAAGCGGCGCCGTATCGGCATTCTCTGCGGCAATGGCGGGCTCTATCTGCCCCAGGAGCTGCGCCGCGGCGCCGACGGCGCCAATACCGGCTTTGCCTTTCCGGAGATGCTGGTCGGCGTCTGCGAGCGCTTCCAGCGTGGCGAGATCGAGGCGGCCGAGGATCTCTATGACGCCTATCTGCCCCTGGTCCGGTACGAGCAGCAGCCGGGGATCGGGCTTGCCATCCGCAAGGAGGTGCTGCGGCGCCGCGGCGCCATTCGCTCGGCCGCGGTGCGAGCGCCCGGCCCGAAGCTCGATGCCGACGACCTGAAGGAGCTCGACCAGCTCATCGCGCGGCTCGAGCGCCGTCTCAAGGGCGAGGCGGGCGAACGTAAGCGCGCGGCAGCGGAATAGCCGCCCGCGCACCCTTCGCTCTCAGTGGATCTCGGGCTCCGGCAGTGGGTCGGTGCCCTCGAGGAAATCGAAGTCGCAGCCCTCATGGGCCTGGGTGATGTGCGCGGCGAAGAGCTTGTTGTAGCCGCGCGCGTAATGGCGGTTGGGCGGCGTCCATTCGGCGAGCCGTTTCGCGATCGCCCCGTCGTCGAGCTGCAGGTCGAGCCGGCGCTTCTCGACGTCGATCGAGATCATGTCGCCCGTGCGCACCGCGGCGAGCGGACCGCCGATATGGGATTCGGGCGAGACATGCAGCACGCAGGCGCCGTAGCTGGTGCCGCTCATGCGCGCATCCGAGATGCGCAGCATGTCGCGCACGCCCTGCTTCAGGAGCTTCTGGGGAAGCGGCAGCATGCCCCATTCGGGCATGCCCGGGCCGCCGACGGGGCCGGCGTTCTGCAGCACGAGGACCGTATCCGCCGTGACGTCGAGATCGTCGCGATTGATCTGCGCCGCCATCTCGTTGTAGTCGCGAAAGACGAGGGCCCGACCGGTATGCTTGAGAAAACGCCGCTCTGCCGCCGCCGGCTTCATCACGCAACCCTTGGGCGCGATATTGCCATAGAGCACCGCCGTGGCGCCCTCGGGATAGATCGCCTTGTCGAGGGGCCGGATGACGTCCGCGTTATAGACGGGGGCCCCGGCGATGTTCTCGCCGAGCGTCTTGCCGTTGACCGTGAGGCAATCGGTGTGGAGATGGGCGCGGATCGTCTCGAGAAGCGCCCGCAGCCCACCCGCATAATAGAAGTCCTCCATGAGAAATTTGCCGGATGGGCGCAGATTGGCGATGACGGGCATTCTTCGAGATGCCGTCTCCACATCCTCGAGAGAGAGGGAGATGCCGCTACGCCGCGCGAGCGCGAGGAGGTGGATGATGGCATTGGTCGAGCCGCCGAGCGCCATCTGCACGGTGAGGGCGTTCTCGAGGCTCTCGCGTGAGACGATGCGGGACGGCCGGAGGTCCTCCCACACCATCCCGACGGCGCGCGCGCCACAGGCGGCCGCCATGCGGCCATGACTGGAATCCGCGGCGGGAATCGAGGAGGCGCCCGGCAAGGTGAAGCCGAGAGTCTCGGCGATCGACATCATGGTCGCCGCCGTGCCCATGGTCATGCAGGTGCCATAGGAGCGGGCGATGCCGGCCTCCATCTCGCGCCACTGCGCCTCGCCGATATTGCCGGCCTCCTTCTCGGCCCAGTATTTCCACACGTCGCTGCCGCTGCCGAGGACCTGCCCCGCCCAATTGCCCCGCAGCATCGGCCCTGCCGGCACGAAGATTGCCGGCAGATTCATGCTGATGGCGCCCATGAGCACGCCCGGCGTGGTCTTGTCGCAGCCGCCCATCAGCACGGCGCCGTCCACCGGGTGCGAGCGCAGCAGCTCCTCCGTCTCCATGGCCAGGAAGTTGCGGTAGAGCATCGTCGTCGGCTTGACGAAATTCTCGGCGAGAGACATTGCGGGAAGCTCGAGGGGAAAGCCGCCCGCCTGCCAAATGCCGCGCTTCACCTCCTCGACCCGGATGCGGAAATGGGCATGGCAGGGATTGATGTCGCTCCAGGTGTTGATGATGGCGATGATCGGCTTGTCGGCGAAATCCTCGCGCGTATACCCCATCTGCAGCATGCGGGAGCGATGGCCGAAGGAGCGCAGGTCCTTGACGCCAAACCAGCGATGGCTGCGCAGGTCTTGAGGCTTGAGCTTCGTCATGGATTCTTCTGCTGTTGCGACTCGATCCGCCGGAAGACGAGCCTGGGATGCGCGCGGCAGCACCCGTCTCATCACCTGAATACAGGATATAGAGGTGAGACAGAACCCGCCACGATCGGACTGACGCCCGGCTTGGCGTCGGCATCGATCTTATGCCGGCAGCTTGCGTTCTCGGGGGACCGTGTTCGGCGCGGGCTCGCCCGCAGCCTCGGCGAGGAGGGCGAGGACACGCTTGAGCCGCGCGCCGGCTTGCGCGCTCACCGCCGCCGCGTTACAGCCGGACCAATCATAGAAGCCGAAGCCGGACGCGAGCCCGGTCTCGCCGCGGGCGACCATCTCCTGAACGAAGCCGGCCGGCTCCGCGGCGTGGGTGAGCACCGGCACCAACGCCGCCTGAGCTCGCGCATGGGTTTCGAGGCCGGAGATATCCTTCTGCTCGATCAGCCCGGTCACGCACATGCGCGGCCCGAGCAGCTGCTTGGCCGCGCGGTCGATTTCCGCGGCCGAGGCCGCGCCCACGGCGATCAGATGATAGGCCTCGTGCAGGATCGCATGCTGAAGCCGGTTGACGAGATAGCCGGGGACGGGCTTGCGCACCAGGATCGGGTCCTTGCCGGCGCGCCGCATGGCCGTCGCGACCTGGTCAACGACCTCCGGCTCCGTCGCCGTGGCCGCAACCACCTCGACCATGGGACAGACGTCGGCCGGCTGGAAGTAATGCGTTCCGAGGAAACGCTGCGGGCGGGCAAGTCCGGATGCGAGCTCGTCGAGGGGAAGGCCGGAGGTGTTGGTGGCGATGATCACGGGCGGTGAATAGGCGCTCTCGATGGCTTGGAAGACCTCGCGCTTGATCGCCGCATCCTCCGTCACGTTCTCGATAACCAGATCCGGGGCTTCCGGGGGCAGCGTAGCGACCGCGGTGACGCCTCGCGGCAAATCGGAAAGCGCGGCGGCGCGCCGGCTCCAGATCACGGTCGAGAAGCCGTGATCGGCGAAGGACCTCGCGACGCCTCGACCCATCGTCCCCGCGCCCACGATCAGCACGCGCGAGATCAGCGCGTCTCTATCTCCCTGCGTCATGCCCATCGCACGCCCACTCCAGGCTGCCGCCCCCCAAAGCTCGGAGGGCAACAATGTCGTCCTTCATTACAAGAACCTCTCCGTCATTCGCCCGATTCATGCGCGGGCGCTCTTCCAGTCTAGCACGTCTCCGGACCGCTTATTGGCAGGCTCATGATGAGATAGAAGAGTCGTCCCGTTCCCCTGTCGACCCGGCGCAGGAAACCGTCGCCGGCTCCGTAAATCTGTGCATGGCTCGGGCCTTTCGAGCTGGATCGCAATTCCGAAAGGCTCTTGCCATTGTGACGGCTGTCACCCCTCCCAAGGGGGTAGGTCGCGTTATCATTGAAGCCATGCGCAGATGCGCGACTGGAACAACGACGAAGAAAGGTTGGGACTGCAATGATCACGAAAGGTTTGAGGACTCTGACGATTGCCGCCGCGTTCGCGAGCCTGGTGGGGTTCGCGGCCGGCACCTTCGCCGCCGAGAAGCATCCGGAGATCAATCGCGCCGAGCGCGCCCTGCACAATGCCAAGACGGCGCTCCAGCATGCCGCCAGCGACTTCGGCGGGCATAAGGCCGCCGCCCTGCAGGATATCGATCAGGCGCTCAACGAATTGCAGCAGGCCAAGCAGTTCGACAAGCACTGATCCGCCGGCCGCGGCAATTCTCGCGCCATGGCCTGGCGCGGATCCGCCGGCGATATGGGATCCCGCGCCAGGCCGTCGGCGGTCTCAGGGGCAAAAAGAGGGGGTCCTCCCACTCGCCAAACCGACACGGACATCGTGTCGCATTTACCTGGTCGTCGGCATGATCTAAGCAGCGCCGACGGGGGGCTCCGAGCCATGGAGCTTGTCGATGACGCTGCATAACGAGCTTTATCTCGCCCTGGTCATTATAGCCTTTCTGGTGTTCACGCTCAGCCTCGCCTATTGCGCATTCGACGAGGCCCGCAAGCGCCAGCGGGACGAAGCCCAAGACAACAATCAGCCATAGAAATTTAGAGCTTCGACGGAGGAGCCCCATGGCTCCGCGGAAAAGGCGCGCGCAGAGATGATGGGCATCGCGTTCCGCGGGCTCTGCGCTACCATTTCACAATACGCGTGAGAGGCTTCTCCGCTCGAGTCTCGATTCCTCGCCGCCGGGCGCCCTCCTTCTCCGCCGTCAAGCCGGTGGCGATCCTCGTGACCAGCACCCATTCGCTGATCTGCATGAAGCGAGGGGCGAGGAAGCGATAGCTCTCTCGCAACAATTCCTCATTCTCTTGCGAGGGCTCCAGCACCGCTTTGTCCCACGCCTTGAACATGTCTTGCCAGGCCATCAGGCGACAGTAAAGGTCGTCGCGCGCCGCGCGGATATAGTCGATCTGGTTCTGGATGTTCTTGAGCACGGCTATGATTTCCGCCGTTTGAGCGTCGATCTCTTCGAATTTCCCCTTGAACTCTCGGTGCGCCAATCCGGCCAGGCGCGCCACGGGGTCGGCGATTTCCAGAACCGTGCGCTCCTTGCCGAACAGGCGGCGAAGGATTTGCGACTTGCGCTCGACATTCGCGAGCTGCTGGGCCATTTCGCGAAGTGCCTCGATATAGGCCAGCTCGTTGCTGAGGGTCTCGATCAGCGCGACCACATCCTCTCTGCGCTCGCGGCCGAGCCCGAGGCGCTGGGCGGCCTCTCCGAACGCCTCATTGACCTTTCGCTTGGTGGTAGGGTCCTCCGCGACCCGCAGCAATTCCTCGGGGTTGGTGATGACGTGCTCGTCTCCGGCGATCCAGCTTACGAGCTGCAGCGTGAGCCGGTGATAGGCGATCTCGCGATGGCGCGCCGACAGCTCCCACGATGCTTCCCGCGTGAGCACCTCCTTGGGGATAGGGTCGCCCATGCGCAGGGCCTTTACGAAGGTAAGGCCCTTCGCCACCAGCTCGAGCATCTGGCCGTCGGGGGAATCGTCCGCGATTGCGAATTCCGACTTGATGCCGAGAAAGCCGAGCGCGACATCCTGGTCGCCGAGCTTGATCGTCGCCACGGGCTCGGTCGTGAGTTCCGGGATATGGAAATAAATGTCTGGAAACGATTTGAAGAAGCGATGCTCGAAGACGACGACCCCGCCCGGCGCCGCTCCCGCCGCCTCCTTCGCCGCAGTCGACATGAGACCAATGACCTCCGTGGCGCGCCGGGGTCACGGTGAGTGCTCATGCCCTTGACGCCGGCGTGCGCGTGTGCGCGCCATGAAAGTAAGATGCGGACGGTGTAGAAAATCTTACTGCTCACGGGGCCGACGCTCGGGATCGCCTGCGCGGGCATCGGCTCCATCCGCCACCGGAAGGCGGTGATGCTCGCCGGCGAGATGCCGTCGCCTGCCAAGTCGTCGCCTGTCTGAGCATGGCGCCCAGAAAGCTCTATCGGACGAGCGGCATTAACCTTAATGCATGCGGAGATATGCTTCCCGCCCGGATCCGCTTATTGTATCAGCTCGTGCTCATCGCCGCTCGGGCGGACGGTTTGGGTCTGCCCTTCACCAGGTTCGATACCCAGCGAGGCTCTCTCACTTGTCGCCGCAGAAGCAAATGACGATGGAAGAAACGAAACCCGAACTGGCGCAGGCGCTGGAGTGGATCAAGCGCGCCGCCGAGAACGGCTATGCCGATGCCCAGTTCGAGCTTGGCCGGGCCTGCGAAGACGGGCGCGGTGTCCCGCAGAATTGGGCGCAGGCGGCGAACTGGTATCGCAAGGCGGCGGAGCAGGGGCATGCGCGCGCCCAATGCGCGCTGGCGCTGCTGATCGAGCTCGGGCGCTGCCCGCCCAGTGCCGCCGGTGAATCGATCAAATGGTTCCGCAGCGCCGCGGCCCAGGGTTATGCCGAGGCCGAATATCAGCTCGCTTTGCTGCACGCCAAGGGCTTGGCCGGCGAGCAGCAATTTGCCGAGGCGGCCGAATGGTACCAGCGCGCCGCCGAGCAGGGGCATGCGCGGGCGCAGATGGGCCTCGGCAGCCTGTACTTTCTCGGCCTCGGCGTGCTTCAGGACTATGTCCAGGCGCATATGTGGCTCAACCTCGCCGCCGCATCGTTGCCGCGAGGGCGGGAGCTCGACCAGGCGCTTGAGCTGCGCAATCGGGTCGGCAAGCTCTTGGGACCCGAGGCCCTGGTCGAAGCGCATCGCCTTGCCCGGGCCTGGCAGGCGAGGCATCGAACCGCCACGGCCGCTGGGCTCGACCCTGTGGAACGCGCGGCCGCCGCATTGCAGGACTCCAAAGCCACGTGAAGATGGTTTGAGATTCTGCTCGATTCATCAGGCTGTTGCTTGACAAGGTTAACAAATCCTCTAAGCTTCGACTCGGCTCCGATGGCGCCGGCGAGGTGTTGGGGCGTTTCAGGCCTCCGCCAGCGCGTGGATTGAAGCGGCCTCCGATCGTCGGATCCGCAGTGGTCTTTCGGTCATTGCAGATGCGGAGAGCCGGTCGATGACGGGGGGCAAAGTGTTTCCAAAGCTCGTCGACATGGAAGGGTTGCCGGCTCCCAATGAGGGGGAAAAGGCGGGGTCGGCTGGGACTCTGCTCTTCAACGCATCTAGCGGCGGACCGGCGGTTGTGCCGGCCTCGGCGGACAGCATGGTCCTCGAGCCTCTCTGCGCGGCTCTTTTCAGCATGGATCTGCCCTACTACGTCGCCGGGCCGGACGGCCGGCTGCGCCATGCCAATCTGGCGTTCCAGGCGCTGCTGGGGTCTGGGGGAGGCTGCGCGCCCGGACAGCCGATGAGCAGCTTGCCGCCGGTTGCCGGCCTTTACGAGCGGGCTTTGGCCGGCGAGCCTGAGGTGCGGGCGGCGCAAAGCTTCATCGTGCAAGGTCAGCTACGCCATTTCCTGGGCCGCCATCGTCGCGTCGTCGACGCCGGCGGTGCCGCTGCCGGGGTCGTGGGGCTTTATGTCGACGTCACGGAGCAGCATCGGGTCGAGCAGCGCGCGGGCGAGCTTGAGGAGCGGCTAAACGACATTGCGCGCTCGGTTTCCGATTGGGTGTGGGAAACCGACGCCAACATGAATCTGACCTATGCGTCCCTGTCGATCGCCAAGGTACTCGGCTTGCCGCCGCAGCTCCTGCGGGGGAAATACCTTCTCGGCTTCGGCTGCTTCGAGGACGTCGCCTTCGAGATGCAGCCGGTGACCGATCTCATCGCGGCGCGGATTCCCTTCCGCAACCGCCGCTTCGTCGTGAAGCGGACCGAGCACGGCGGCCCGACCTATGTCCAGCTCAGCGGCGTTCCCATATTCGATCTCCAGAGCGGCCGCTTCACCGGATATCGGGGCACGGGGACCGATGTCACCGCTGCCGTGGCGGCCGAGGAGGAGCGGGTGCGCAGCCGAGTCGCCCTCGAGCGCGCCCATGACGAGCTCAAGCGCAAGAGTCGCAACCTCGAGCTTGCACTCGAGCAGGCGCGTGTCGCCGTCAATGCCAAGAGCCAGTTCCTTGCGCGCATGAGCCATGAGCTGCGCACGCCGCTCAACGCCATCATTGGCTTTTCCGAGACGGCGAGCCTGCGGATCTTCGGTGCGATCAACGACCGCTACGCGGATTATTTTTCCAGCATTCTCCGCGCCGGCCGTCACTTGCTGACGCTCATCGAGGACGTGCTCGATGCGACGCGCATCGAATCCGGCAAGCTGCGGGTCGAGCCCAAGGTCGTTCGGATCGCCGAGATCGCCGCGAGCGCCCGCGGCTTCGTCGAGCAGCGGGCCGCGACGAAAGGCCTCACCCTCGACCCGGTGACGATCCCGGAAGACTGGGAGATCTGGGCGGATCCCGTGCGCACGCAGCAGGTTCTGGTCAATCTCCTCGACAACGCGGTGAAATTCACCAAGCCAGGCGGTCGAATCAGCATCCATGGCCAGCGGCGAAGCGACGGCATAATCGACATCGCCGTCTCCGATACGGGCATCGGCATCCCGCCGGATCAGCTCGACCTCGTCTTCGACCATTTCCACCAGGTCCAGGAGAGCAGCCTGCAAGCGAGCGAGGGCGGCTTGGGCCTGGGCCTGGCCATTTCTCGACAGCTCGCCCGCATGATGGGCGGGGATATTCGCGTCGAGAGTGAACTCGGTCGAGGCTCGCGCTTCACCCTCACGCTGCCCAGCCGCGAGCATCTCGGTTAGATAGAATATCCGGTTAAACACAATATTCACGCGCTTCGGCTTGCCAGCCTCAACGGACGCCGGTACAAGCGATACGCCGTCGGCGCTTGCCTTCGGCTCCACGATTCGGGATTGAGCCGAGGTGTTCCTTGTCAGCGCTGCAAGCCATTCTCTTCGCCATTCTCCAAGGCGTGACCGAGCTCTTCCCCGTGAGCAGCCTTGGTCACGCAGTCGTGCTTCCCGCGCTCCTCGGATGGAAGGTCGATCAGCGCGCCCATGACTTTCTGCCGTTCCTCGTCGTCCTCCATGTCGGCACCGCTGCGGCCCTTCTGCTCTATTTCTGGCGGGAGTGGATCGACATTGCGCTAGCGCTGCTGGGCCGCGGCGAGCGCACGGCCCGGCAGGCTCATCTGCGCCTTTTCTGGCTCATCGTCATCGGTACCATCCCCGCCGTCATCGTTGGCTTCGCCCTGGAGAAGCCGCTGCGCGCGTTGTTCGGAACGCCGGTGATCGCCGCCGCTTTCCTGATCGTGAACGGGGTCGTGCTCTTCACCGCCGAGCGACTCAAGCGCCGCAGCGGCGCAGGCCTCGATGCCCTCACCTGGCGGAGCGCGCTCATCATCGGCGTCTTCCAATGCGCGGCCCTCATCCCGGGCATTTCACGGTCGGGCGCGACGATGGTGGGCGGCCTTCTCGCCGGGCTCCATCACAAGGAGGCCGCGCGCTTCTCCTTTCTCCTCGCGACGCCCATCATTCTTGGCGCGGCGGTCCTCGAAGTGCCCAAGCTGCTGCGCGACGGCCCAGTCGGGAACGGCCTCGGGGGCGTCGCTGTCGCCGCCGGCGTCACGGCCGGGATCACCGCCTATCTCAGCATCGCCTTTCTCATGCGCTATTTCGGCAAGCACGATTTCGAGGCGCTCGATCCCTTCGCCTATTACTGCGCGGCGGCGGGGATCGTCTCGCTGGGCCTCCTGTGGCTCCTCTGAGATCTGCTCTGCCGGTCAAGGGGACGCCCCGTCAGTCCTGACATCGCGAGCTTTATGCATGGAGAGGGTGATGAGCGAGGAGCTTCGCCAGGCACGCATTGATCTTGCCGCCGCCTTGCGGCTCGCGGCCCGTTTCGGCCTCCATGAAGGCATCTGCAATCATTTCAGCTATATGGTGCCGGGCGCCGACGACCGCTTCCTCATCAATCCCCAGGGTCATCATTGGTCGGAGATCCGAGCGAGCGATCTTTTGCTCGTCGACCGTGACGGCAGGCTGATCGAAGGCGCCGCGCAGCCCGAGCCTACGGCCTTCTATATTCACTGGCGGATTCATCGCGGACTGCCCCAAGCGCGCGCCGTGCTCCATACCCATATGCCCTACGCCACCGCCATCACCACGCTTGAGGACGGGCGGCTCGAGCCGATCAGCCAGACGGCGATCGGCTTCCATGACCGCATCGCGTATGACGACGATTATAACGGCCTCGCGCTCGACGAGGCCGAAGGCGACCGCATGATGCGCGCGCTCGGCAACAAGAGCATCCTGTTCCTCGCCAATCACGGCGTCATGGTGACGGGCCGCGACATGCATTGCGCCTTCGACGACCTCTATTACCTCGAGCGCGCGAGCCAGCTTCAATGGCTCGCGATGTCCACCGGCCGCAAGCTGCGCCGCGTCCCGGACGAGGTCGTGCGCAAGACGGCACAGCAATTCATCCGGCAGGGCAACTCGCAGGCGCGCCCCCATTTCGAGGCGCTCAAGCGCCTCCTCGACCGCGAGGAGCCGGACTACAAGAGCTAGCCGGTCATCAAGGCGCCGCCATTGACCTGGAGGATGGCGCCGTTGGTGAAGCCGGCCTCGGGGCTCGAGAGGTAACGGATGGCGTGCACCACCTCCGACATGGTGCCGAGCCGACGGGTGGGGTTGCCCCTGACAAGCCTCTCTCTCTGCGCCTCGCTGAACGCGCCCGCCATGCGGCCCTCGAGCACGAAGGGGGCGACGGCGTTGCAGGTGATGCCGTAGCGCGCGCCGGCGAGGGCGTAGCTCTTGGTCAGCGCATGGACGCCGGCCTTGGAGGCGCCATAGGCGGGGTGCGGCCCGACGCCGCCGACCTGACCCGAAATCGAGCCGATATTCACGATCCGGCCGCCGCTGCGAGCCTTGAGCATCGCGAGGGCCGCGGCGCATCCGTAAAAGCAGCCTGTCAAATTTACGGCAATGATCCGGTCCCAGATCGCAGGGTCCGCCTCCTCGATGGGCTCCACGGCGACAATCCCGGCGCCGTTCACCCAGGCCCATAGGGTGGTCTCGGTCGCAGCGCGGCGGGCGAGCGCGAAAACCGCCGTACGATCGGTGACGTCGAGCGTGACGTCGATGAGGCCGGGCCGCGGCTGGATCGGGGCGATATCCGCGCCGTAGACCCGATAGCCGTCGGCAAGAAAGCTGTCCGCGACGGCGCCCCCGAGGTCTCCCGCCGCACCGGTGACGACGACCCCGCGAAGTTCGCCACCTGTTCCCGGCTCCATCATCTCTGCCTCCTCGCCTCCGTCGAGTCGACCCAAAGTGCGCCGCTGCGCATTGCACGCCGCGCCCGGCGTCCTACTTAGAATACAAGGAGCGCGGAAGAGATGGGCGCGAAGTCATCACCCGAGCAAGAGGAGGATAGACCATGGAACGCGGCAGACAGGTTCCCGTGGAAAAGACCGGCACGCCGGCGCCCCAGGCGCCGAGCGGCGCGCACCCGCTCGTCAGCTTGAGAGGAGAGATCGATCGTCTGTTCGACGATTTCTTCCGCGGCTGGCCGAGTCTCATGTCGTTTCCGAGCCGCCTGTTCGATTTCGATCCCTTCAGACGGTCGAGCGAGCCGCTCGCCACGACCTTTGGAACGCTGGCGCCGCGCGTGGATGTCGCCCAGACCGACCAAGGCTATGAGATCGAGGCCGAATTGCCGGGAATGGACGAGAAGGACCTCAACGTGACGGTGAGCGATGGCGTCCTTACGATCAGAGGCGAGAAGAAGGCCGAGCGCGAAGAGAAGAAGAAGGATTATTACCTGAGCGAGCGCAGCTATGGCACGCTGCAGCGCAGCTTCCGCCTGCCTGAGAGCGTGGACGCCGAGAAGATTTCGGCTGAATTCAAGAAAGGCGTCCTCACGATCTCCCTTCCCAAGAGCAAGGAAGCGAAGGAAAAGGAGCGGAAGATCACCATCAAGTCGGCATGACGATCGCCTTCGAGCTCATCTGCGTCGGTGACCCGAGGCGCCGTCCACGGGCGGCGCCTCTCGGTCATATGACGGTCTCGTCTTTGCGGCCTCAGCGGAGGCGCGCGCGCGCATAGTTGGGAAGGGCGAAGCAGGCCTGGTGGATCGCCGCGTTGTAGTACTTCGTTGCGAGCGCGGCGGCCTCGATGCGCCGCTCGATCTCGTGGACCGGCGTCGTGCGGTATCGCGGGTCCAGGCTTGCCCAGCCGAGCGTCATGAAGCCGCCGTAATAAGTCGGCACCGGCACCACGTAGAAGCTCACATCGGGGAAAACCGGCGTCAGGCGCTTCCAGCTCGTGCTCAGCTCCTCCGGCTGAAAAAAGGGCACGCCGTTCTGGGTGACCATGATGCCGCCCGGATTCATGCAACGCTTGCAGTTTCCATAGAACTCGGAGGTGAACAGCACCTCCCCGGGGCCGTGGGGATCGGTCGAATCCACCATGACGACATCGAAGCGCTCTTCCGTCTCGGCGACGAACGTCGCGCCGTCGGCGATGACGATCTCGGCGCGCGCATCCTCGAAGGCGGCACCCGGAATCGACGGCAGATATTTCTTTGAGAGCTCGATCACGTGAGGATCGATCTCGACCATCACGACCTGCTCGAGGCCGCGATGCTTGAGCACTTCCTCGAGCAAGCCCCCATCGCCGCCGCCGATGATGAGAGCGCGCTTGGCGGCGCCATGGGCGATGAGAGGAACATGCCCCATCATCTCATGATAGAAGAACTCGTCGCCTTCGGTGGTCTGGATGACGCCGTCGAGCGCCAGCACGCGCCCCATCGCCTTGTTCTCGAAGATGACAAGATCCTGGTGCTCGGTCTTCTCGCGATGGATGATCCGCTCCACCTTGAAGCTCTGGCTCACCTCCGGATAGAGGGTTTCCCTGTACCAGTCCATGCCTGTCTATCCCGCTCCGCTGCGCCGTTCTCCGGGCCCGAACCGCGAGATCGAGCCGCGACGCGGCCTCTTACGGTGCGGCTTTGCGTGAATCAAGAGAAAAGGCCGAGGGTGCGTCGCATCAGCGGAATTCGGCAGCGACCTCGCCCAGCCGGTCGAAACGCGCGCGGATGCGGTCGCCAGGGTGGAGAAGGAATTGGCGGGTGAAGGACCCCGTCATCACGAGATCGCCGGCCTTGAGGCCGCGGCCGAACTGGGCCAGCTTCTTCGCGAGCCAGACGACGGAGTTCACGGGGTCGCCGAGCACTGCGTCGCCTTTCCCGGCCGCAACCTCCTCGCCATTGATCTCGACGCGGACGCCGATGGCGGCGAGGTCGAGATCGCCGCTCATCCGCGTCGCCGGACCGAGGACGATGGCCTTCTGCTGGACGTTGTCGGCGATCGCCAACGCAAGCTCGGCGGTGAAGTCGCCGCGGGTCTCGGTGATCTCGAAAGCGGGATGGCAGGACTCGATGGCGCGTCGCGCTGTGGCGGCATCGATATGGGGGTCAGTGAGATCTCGCCCGAGCCGCATGCAAATTTCATTCTCGAAGCCTGGCTTGATCAACTCACCGCAGGCGAAGACAGCGCCGTTTCCCTTGACGCCCTCGGCAAGCAGGCAGCCGAAGACCGGCTCATGGACACGGAACTGATCCTGGATCGTCTTGGCGGTGAGCCCCACTTTCCAGCCGACCTGGCGCTCGCCCGCGGCTTCGCGCCGGGCGATGAGGCCGAGCTGGATGCGATAGGCGTCATCAAACGTGAGCTCGCCGTTATAGGCGGGCGGGAAATAGACGCCGTCCTGGCGTGCGCGCCAGAAATCGTCGAGGACGGCTTCGATCGCGGTATGGGACATGGTGCGCCTCAATCGAGAAAGAGATCGGGAAGGAGCGGCTGCCCCGGCTCGACGGCATAGGCCGCGAGATCGGTGATCCCCTCCTCGCGCAATACCTCCTCGTCGATGAAGAAATTGCCGGTGCAGCGGCGGCTGTCGCGGCAGAGGATCGCATGGGCGGCGTCGGCGATGATCTCGGGCTTGCGGCCCTTGCGCGGATCGACGCCGGGGATCACCTGGAGCGCCGCCGTCGCGATGATCGTGCGCGGCCAAAGGGCATTGACCGCAATGCCGTCGGAACGGAGCTCCTCGGCCATGCCCAGCACGCACATGCTCATGCCGTATTTCGCCATGGTGTAGGCGAGGTGCGGCGCAAACCAGCGCGCCTTCATATTGAGGGGCGGCGCCAAGGTGAGGATATGGGGGTTGGGCGCCCTCTTGAGATAGGGGAGGCAAGCCTGGGAGCAGAGGAAGGTGCTGCGCGCATTGACTCCGTTCATCAGGTCGTAGCGCTTCATCGGCGTTTCGCGGGTGCCGGTCAGGCTGATGGCGCTTGCATTGTTGACGAGGATGTCGATGCCGCCGAAGCGCGCCGCCGTCCGCTCGACGGCATCGTAGACTCGCGCCTCGTCGCGGATATCCACGGCGAGCGGCAGGCATTCTCCGCCCGCGGCCTCGATCTCCTTCGCCGCAGTGAATATAGTGCCTGGGAGCTTGGGGTGCGGCTCGACCGTCTTGGCGGCGATGGCGACCCTGGCGCCATCCTTCGCGGCGCGCAGGGCGATCGCGAGGCCGATGCCGCGACTGGCACCGGTGATGAACAGGGCCTTCTCTCTAAGCGTCGCCATGTGAGCTCCCGCTGATCCCTCTGTCGTCCTTGAGGACGCCGTGTCCGTCCTAGCAATAATCCCGGAGGCGATCCAGGAAGGCGGTGATCGCTTCGCCGATCTCCCGCGGCGAGTCTTCCTGGATGAAATGGCTGCCCTTGACCGTGACCTCCTGCTGGTTGGGCCAGCGCCGGCAGAACTCGCGCTGCGCCCCGGTCAGGATCGAGCCCGGCTCGGCATTGATGAAGAGCTTGGGGACCTGGCTGTTCCGCAGCCATTCGCCATAGGCGTCGGCGATCTCGGCCATTTCCTTCGGCTCGCCGTCGATGGGAATCTCGCGCGGCCAAGTCAGGATCGGCCGGCGACTCTCGCCAGGCTCAAGATATGGCGCGCGGTAGGCCCGCATCTCCTCGTCCGCGAGCGGGCGCAACACGCTGGCCGGCAGGATGCGCTCAACGAAGACGTTCTTCTGCAGGACCAGGTCCTCGCCGGCCGGCGAGCGCATGGCCTGGAAGATGGTGCGCGCCTTCTCCGGCCATTCGGCCCAGACAAGCGGCCGGACGATGGTCTCCATATAGACGAGAGCCCGAATCCGGTCCGGATGGCGTCGCGCCCAATGGAACGCGAGAGCGCCGCCCCAATCATGGCCGACGAGGACGATCCTGCGGCCTGGCTCGACGGCGTCGAGCCAAGCGTCGAGGTAGCGGGCGTGGTCGGCGAAACGGTAGGATCCGCTCGGCATCCGGCTGGAGCGGCCCATGCCCACGAGGTCGGGGGCGAGGCAGCGGCCGAGCGCGGCGACACGGGGAATGATGTTCCGCCACAGATAGGGCGAGGTCGGGTTGCCGTGAAGGAAGACGACCGGCGCCCCCGTACCTTCGTCCACGAATTCCATCTCGGAATCGAGCACCCCGACGCTCTTGCGCTCGAAGGCATCGACGGCGGAGATCTCGGGCGTGGGCATCGCCGCGCCTAATCGGCGATTTTGATGAGGGCCTTGCCGAAATTCTCCCCTCGGAGTAGCCCGATCAGCTTTCGCGGCGCGTTCTCAAGTCCCGCTGTGATGTCCTCGCGGTACTTGAGCTTGCCCTCCTTGAGCCAGGCCGCGAGCTGGGAGAGGCCCTCCTTGTAGCGATCGGCGTAGTCGAAGACGAGGAAGCCCTCGATGCGCGCCCGGGTGCGGATGAGGTGCCAGAGGAAGCGCGGCCCCATCTCGGGCTTCTCCAGGTTGTATTGAGAGATTTGGCCGCAGATGACGATGCGGGCGCGCAGGTTGATCAACGGAAACACCGCGTCAGTCACGGGTCCGCCCACATTGTCGAAATAGACGTCGATGCCGTCGGGGCACGCCGCCTTGAGCGCTGCCGGTATATCCCGCGCGCTGCGGTAATTCACGCCAACATCGTAGCCCAGCTCGTCTCGGCAATAGGCGAGCTTGGCGTCGGAGCCGGCGATGGCGACCGTGCGGCAGCCCTTGAGCTTCGCGATCTGCCCGACGATGCCGCCGACGGCACCCGAAGCGGCGGAAACCACCACCGTTTCGCCGGCCTTGGGCTTGCCGAGATCGAGCAGGGCGAAATAGGCCGTGAGCCCGGGCATGCCGAGGATGCCGAGAGCCGTCGAGATCGGGGCAAGGGCGGGATCGATCTTGCGCAATCCCTTGCCGTTGGAGATGGCGTAATCCTGCCAGCCCAGCATCCCTTCGACGATGTCGCCTGTTGCGAAGCGCTCGTTGCGCGAGGCGACCACGCGGCCGACGGCGCCGCCCACCATCACCTCGCCGATCTGGGCCGGCGCGGCGTACGAGGCGCGGTCGCTCATGCGGCCGCGCATATAGGGATCGAGTGATAGGTAGAGCGCCCTGACCAGAAGCTCGCCCTCCTGAGGCTCGGGCATGGGTGCCTCGACCAGCTTGAAATCGCTTTCCCGCGGCTCGCCCTTGGGGCGGCTCGCCAGCAGGATCCGCCGGTTGGGACAGTTGGGGAGCGCGACGGACATGGGCTTCTCCTCGGGAAGATTCCGAGCTTAGCGGCTCGGGCGATGCGGCGGTAGCTCGTTGCTGTCCCCGAGGTCGGCGACGAGCCAGCGCCGGCAGGCGCGCAGGATCTCGTCCGACGGCCCAGGCTCGGCGACCATGCGCGACAGCAGAAGGCCGCCAAGACAAAGCGCCACGGTCGCGATCATCCGGGCCTGGCGGCGATCCGGATCATCGTCGGGCATGTGGGGCAGGAGTGCTGCGAGGGTGGCGCCAAGCGCCTCTTCGAAGCGCTTTCGACCCTCGGGACTGCGTCGCGCAAGCTCGCCGGCAAGCGCCGCCATTGGGCATCCTCGCTCCGGCGCATCGCGATGGCTCCCGCTCAAATAGCGCCCGACGATGCGGCGGTAGGCTTGCTCCGGGGACAGGGTCTCCAAGCCGTCGGTCCAGGCGGCGCGCCCTTCAGCCATCGCCGCCTCGACTGCGGCGGTGACAAGGGCGTCCTTGTCGACGAAATGCGCATAGAAGCCCCCATGGGTCAGCCCGGCCTCGCCCATGATCTCCGCCACGCCGGCACCCTCGATCCCCTCCTTCCGAAAGCGACGGCTCGCCGCCTCGATGATGCGTCGCCGGGTTGCTGCCTTACGTGGCGTGGTGCGGGTCAAAATCGCCGTCGATCTATATGGTTACCGTCATATTATAGGGGTTATTAATATGATAGTCATCATAATTTTTTGCTAATTTGGGTTTATCTATGGGGGATGCGCATAAAAAGGGGCGGGTCTCGTGAAGGAGACCCGCCCCGAGGTTCACAGAGTGGGCGCCTCTGTGGATGCGCCCAGTGTGGGGAAGCGGCTGAGGCGCCACAGTGACGGCCGTCACATCAAGAGGGTTCGGCAGCGGATGCCCGGAAGGTTGATGGCGGGTCGGGAGCGTGTCTAGAACTGCTCCTCCGCGAAGCTCACCACGCTTTCCCCGGCGCGGGTGATCGGCGCCAGGGTGGCCGGCGCGCGGGCGAGGATGGAATCGGCATAGAAGCGCGCGCTCACCAGCTTCGCCTTGAGGAAGGCCTCGTCCCCCGTCCCGCCGGCAAGCTGCGCCACAGCGGCCAGGGCGGCGCGTGCCATGAGCCAGCCGCCCGTTACCGTCCCGAAGAGGCGCAGATATTCGACGGCGCCGGCGGCGGCGCGGCGAATGTCCTTGTCCATCATCGCCACCATCCACTGGGTCGCCTCGGCAAGCGTGTCCAGGCCCTGACGCAAGGGGGCTCGAAGGGCCGCGAGCGCCTCGCCTTTCGCCGCTGCGAGCGCGCCGTCGGTCTCGCGCATGGAGCCGATGAAGCGGCGCGCCGTCTCGCCGCCGTCGCGGCCGAGCTTGCGGCCCATCAGGTCATTGGCCTGGATGCCGTTGGTGCCTTCGTAGATCGGCGTGATGCGGGCATCGCGGTAATGCTGGGCAGCACCCGTCTCCTCGATGAAGCCCATGCCGCCATGGACCTGAATGCCAAGCGAGGCCGCCTCGACGCCGAGATCGGTCGACCAGGCCTTGCAGACAGGAATGAGGAGATCGACGAGCTGCTGCGCCGCGTCGCGCTCCGCCGCTTCAGGATGCCGCTTGGCGATATCGAGCAGCCCCGCCGCATGATAGACCAGCGCCCGCGAGGCTTCCGCCTGGACGCGCATGGTCAGCAGCATGCGTCGCACGTCCGGATGATGGATGATCGTCACCGGATGCGGATCGTCGCCGGCGATGTCGCGACTCTGCACGCGCGTCCTTGCATAGTCGCGGGCCTGCTGATAGGCGCGCTCGGCGATGGCAACCCCCTCGAGGCCGACGCCGAGCCGCGCATTGTTCATCATCGTGAACATGTATTGGAGGCCGCGATTCTCCTCGCCGACGAGATAGCCGACGGCACCGCCGCTATCGCCATAGGCCATGACGGCGGTCGGGCTCGCATGAATGCCGAGCTTGTGTTCGAGGGAGACGCAGCGCAGATCGTTGCGCCCGTCGAGGCTGCCATCCGGCTTCACCAGGACCTTGGGAACGATGAAGAGCGAGATGCCCTTCGTTCCGGGCGGCGCATCGGGCGTGCGCGCCAATACGAGATGGATGATGTTATCGGTGAAATCGTGATCGCCATAGGTGATGAAGATCTTCTGCCCGGTGATGCGGTAGTGCTCGCCCTCCCGCACCGCGCGCGTCTTGATGAGGCTGAGATCGGAGCCGGCCTGGGGCTCCGTCAAGTTCATCGTGCCGGTCCATTCGCCCGAGATCAGCTTGGGCAGGTAGAGCTTCTTTTGAGCGTCGGAGCCGTGATGCGTGATCGCCTCGACGGCGCCGAAGGTGAGAAGCGGGCAGAGCGAGAAGGAGAGGTTGGCCGAGCTCCACATTTCGCTCAAGGCGATGTGAAGGAGCATCGGCAGGCCTTGGCCGCCATAGGCCGGATCGAAGGGCACGCTGTTCCAGCCGCCCTCGACGAAGGTGCGGTAGGCCTCCTTGAAGCCCTTGGGCGTGTAGACGACACCGTTCTCGAGTCGCGCGCCTTCCCGGTCGCCGGTCTGGTTGAGGGGCGCCAGTGCCTCCGCGGCCACCGTGGCGGCTTCCGACAGCACGGCCTCGACGAGATCGGGCGTCACCTCGGCGCCGCCGGGCAGCGCTGATATGCGCTCGAGGCCGGCAAGATCGAGGGCAAAGCGCATGTCACGGATCGGAGCGGTGTACATCGAGCATCCTTTCCCGCGGCAGCGGCGCTTGGCTTTAGATCACCTTGCCGGGATTCATGAGGTTATGCGGATCGAGGGCCCGCTTGACCGCGCGCATCATGTCAAGCTCGACGGCGGGCGCATAATGATGGAACTCGCCGCGCTTGAGCCGGCCGATGCCGTGCTCGGCGCTGATGCTGCCGCCCATGCCCACGACGATCTCATGGACGATGTGGTTGAACTCCTCCCAGCGCGACTGGAACGCCGCGGGGTCGCTCTCGAGCGGCGGGCAGAGATTGAAGTGCACATTGCCGTCGCCGAGATGCCCGAACGCCAGTACGCGCGCCTTGGGCTCATGAGCCTCGCATGCGGCCTTGGCCTCCATGATGAAATCGGCGACGCGCGAGACCGGGACGGCGACGTCGTGCTTGATGCCGCCGCCCTCGAATTTCTGCGCCTCCGGGATGCTCTCGCGGATGCGCCACAGGGCCTTCGCCTGGGCCTCGTTCGCCGCGATCGTGGCGTCTTGCACGAGCCCCGCCTCCATGGCGGCACCCAGCAGATTCTCCACGCGCTCGGCGAGATTGCCCGCAGCATCGGCCGTCGTGAATTCGAGCAGCACGTAATGCTCGTAGCGCTTGGCGAGCGGATCGTTATTCCCCGCGATATGGCGCAGCACGATATCGACGGCAAAGCGTGGCATCAGCTCGAAGGCGCTGAGCTGGTCGCCCGAGCCCTCGCGCGCGCGGGCGAGGAGCTCGAGTGCCGCATGGGGCGTCGGCACCGCGACGAAGGCGGTCACGGTTTGCCGCGGGCGCGGGAAAAGCTTGAGGACCGCCGCGGTGATGACGCCGAGAGTGCCTTCGCCACCGACGAAGAGCTGCTTGAGGTCGTAGCCCGTATTGTCCTTGCGCAACGCGGTGAGGCCGTCCCAGATGCGCCCATCCGGCAGCACGACCTCGAGGCCCAGTACCAGCTCCCGCGCGTTGCCGTAGCGCAGCACCGCGACGCCGCCGGCGTTGGTCGAGAGATTGCCGCCGATCATGCAGCTTCCCTCCGCTGCCAGGCTGAGCGGGAACAGGCGATCGGCGTCTTCCGCAGCCTTCTGAAGATTGGCGAGGATACATCCCGCCTCGGCCGTCATCGTGTAGTTGAGCGGATCGATGGCGCGGATGCGGCTCATTCGCGCGAGCGAGAGGAGGATCTCGCCGCCATGCTCGTGGGGCACCGAGCCGCCGACGAGCCCGGTATTGCCGCCTTGCGGCACGACGGGAATGCGGTGGCGCGCGCAGATGCCAACGACCGCGGCGACTTCCGCGGTCGTCGCCGGGCGCACGATAAGAGGCGTGCGGCCGCGATAGAGGCGGCGCTCGTCAAGAAGGTAGCGCTCCATCTCGGCGGGATCGTCGATCCAGCCCTTGGCGCCGACAGCCGCCTTGATCGCGGCGAGCGCATCCGCCGGGACGAGTTTGGCAACAGCAGTCACAACGGCCTTCCGCCCACGTCGCCTGTCCTGGAACGGATGTAGCCTACCCCCGAGGCCCGGGCAAGGCATCCGGTTGTGCGATGCCCACCTGCCGGCCGCGGGGGCGCGGTGCGGCGGCTCGCCGCAGGCGATCGTTGATAGCGCGGCCGAGGCCGCGTTCCGGAATCGGCATCACGGCGATGCCCGAGAATTCCGGCTGGTCGAGGGCGCGCAGCATGGCGAAGAGATTGGCGGCCGCCTCGCCGAGATCGCCGCCGGGCGAGAGGTTCAGGCAGCCGGCGAATCCCGCCGGCACATCAAGTCCAAAGGCGAGCAGGGCTTCGCGAGGATGCGGGTCGGCGTGCGCGTCGAGGCGAAGGGGCAGGCGTGGCGCGTAGTGGCTCTCCATCATGCCGGGCGATGGAAGCGCGCCTTTGGGCGGCGCTGCGACGACAAGAGGGCCGCCCAGCTCCTCCTCGATCGCCTCCACGGTGATGCCGCCCGGGCGCAACAGGATCGGCCGCGGCGCCGTCAGATCGATCACCGTCGATTCCACGCCGATCGGGCATGCCCCGCCATCGAGAATGAGCGCGACGCGCTCGCCGAGCGACTCCGCGACATGAGCCGCCGTGGTCGGGCTCACGGCGCCGGAGCGGTTGGCGCTGGGAGCCGCGACTGGCCCCTGGAAAGCGACGAGCAGGCGCCGGGCGACCGGATGCGCGGGAACACGCACGGCAAGGGTGTCGAGCCCGGCGCTGTTGAGGAGCGAAATTTGAGCCTCCGGCCGTCGCCGCAAGACCAGTGTGAGAGCGCCGGGCCAGAAGCGCCGCGCCAGCCTGTCGGCACGCGCGTCGAAGATCACGGCGGACGCGGCAGCCTCTTGATCGTGCCAATGCACGATGAGCGGATTGAAGCGCGGCCGGCCCTTGGCCTCGAAGATCGCGGCGACGGCGCGGTCGTTTCGCGCATCGGCGCCGAGCCCATAGACGGTCTCTGTCGGAAACGCGACAAGCTGCCCGGTGCTCAGCAGGCGCGCGGCCTCAGCAATCGTCGGGTCGTTCGGATGCGAAGGGATTTGGTGCGCCATCTTCTTGATTCGTGAACGTCATCGTGGCTGGCGCGGCGGTTTTGAGGGGGCGAGATCGCCCGCAAGATCCCATTCAACGAAAGAGCCGCCACTGAGGACGGCTCTTTCCTCTATCTATCTTGGTGCCGGCCATCCGCGGTAATGACCTCACCAACGTCACCGCTCAGGTTTAGCGGCGGCATCGTAGCGGCCGACCTCGCGTCGGCCGTTCATAGGCTGATCGCTTTTCTGAAGCTTCAGCACGATCATAGTGTGCGACTCGGCACGGGAAAAATCAAGGGGTGGCCGCGGATTTCTATCGTCCACCCGCAACGAAATCGGGGTTGAGAAAATCCGGCTTGCCATAGCGGAGCGGCTCACCGGCGAGGGTTTCGACGCGACCGCCGGCGGCGAGAAGCAGGGCGTGCCCGGCGGCCGTGTCCCACTCCATGGTCGGACCGAAGCGGGGATAGAGATCGGCTTCGCCTGCTGCGATGAGGCAGAATTTGAGCGCGCTGCCCGCCGTGCGGCGCTCCTTCACCCTGCGTCCTCGCGCGGTCAGCTTCTGCGCGATATAGTCGTCGAGCTTGGCCGCATTCGCGTGAAAGCGACTGACCAGCACGACGAGGCCGTCGGGAGCCGGCGTGCGGGCGGCGATGGGCCGCGGCTTCGCACCCCTGCGGCGATGCTGCGCAGTCCCCGGCCCCGCGGCGGCATAAGTCTCGCCGGTCACCGGCGCATGCACGACGCCAAGGACGGGCCGTCCGGACTCCACGAGCGCGATATTCACCGTGAACTCGCCGACGCGGCGGATGAATTCCTTGGTGCCGTCGAGAGGATCGACGAGCCAGAAGCGCTCGCCGACAGCCGGCCGCGCGCCCGCCGCCATGGCCTCTTCCGACACCACGGGTATCTCCGGCGTCAGCCGGGCAAGCCCGGGCAGGATGATCGCCTCCGCCTCCCGATCGGCCGCCGTGACAGGGGTATGATCCGGCTTCTCTTCGACGGGACAGCCTGCCTCATAAAGGGCGAGGATGCGCTCCCCCGCGCGCTCGGCAAGGCGGATGACGTCGTCGAGGAAGCCGGCTTCGCGCAACGCTCTCAGGCGGCCTTGGCCGCCTTGGCGCCCGCGATGAGGCGCCAAACGGTCTCGGGCGTCGCCGGCATATCGACATGCCGAATGCCGAGCTCGGCGAGCGCGTCAACGACGGCGTTGATGACGGCCGGCGGCGCTCCGATCGCCCCAGCCTCGCCGGCGCCCTTGACCCCGAGGGGGTTGGCCGTCGACGGAACGTTGTGCGTCGCGAAGACGATCTCCGGCAGGTTGTCCGCCCGCGGCATATCGTAGTCCATGAATGAGCCAGCGAGGAGCTGACCGGATTCGGGATCATAAACCGTCCGCTCGAGGAGCGCCTGGCCAACGCCTTGGGCGATGCCCCCATGCACCTGCCCTGCCAGAAGGATCGGATTCACCACCACGCCGAAATCGTCCACGACGTGATAGCGCACAACCTCGACGATGCCGGTTGCCTCGTCGATCTCCACTTCGCAGATATGGCAGCCATTGGGGTAGGTTGGGGCGGCGGGCATGTGATGCACCTTGTCCTCGAGGCCCGGCGTCATGCCTGCGGGCAGCCGCTTGGCATCGAAGGCCGCCTTGGCCACCTCGTCGATGGTCATGCGCCGGTCGGTGCCGGCGATCGCGAATACGCCCTCCTTGAACTCGACATCGAGCTCATTGGCTTCGAGCAGATGGGCGGCGATCTTCTTCGCCTTCTCGAGCACCTTATCGGCCGTCCGCACCACCGCCGAGCCCTGCACCGGCAGGGCGCGCGAGCCGCCGGTGCCGCGGCCGAAATCGATGAGATCGGTGTCCCCTTGGATGACCTTGATGCGCCCGATATCGACGCCGAAGCGATCGGCGGCCAGCTGAGCGAAGGCGGTCTCGTGGCCTTGGCCGTTCGAGAGAGAGCCCACGAACAGGCTGATCTGCCCATCGGGCTCGAAGCGAATGTGAGCGCGCTCATCTTCGCCACCCCCGCATTTCTCGATGTAATAGGCGAGACCGATGCCGCGGCGCTTGCCGGCCTTGGGTGAGGCGGCGCGGCGGCTCGCAAAGCCGGCCCAATCGGCGGCTTTCAACGCTTCGGCCATGACGCCGGCGAAGTCGCCCGTGTCGTAGACGAGGCCCGTCGCCGTCGTATAGGGCATCGCCTCGGCCGGGATGAAATTGCGTCGTCGGATCTCGTCGGGCGCAAGGCCGAGCTCGCGCGCGGCATGATCGACGAGGCGCTCCACGAGATAGGCGGCCTCGGGTCGGCCGGCGCCGCGATAGGCGTCGATCGGCACGGTATTGGTGAAGACGCCCTTCACCTCCACATAGACGCTTTCGAAGGTATAGACGCCCGCGAACATGTGGGTGCCGGCCTCGGTCGGAATATAGGGCGCGTATTGCGAAAGATAGGCGCCGAGATTGGCGACCGTCGAGACGCGAAGGGCGAGGAACCGGGCATTCTCGTCGAGCGCCAGCTCGGCCACCGAGACGTTGTCGCGCCCGTGGGAATCCGAGATGAACGCCTCGCTGCGCTCGCTCGCCCACTTGACGGGGCGCTTGAGGCGCCGCGCCGCCCACAGCACGAGCCCCTGCTCGGGATAGGGGAAGATCTTCATGCCGAAGCCGCCACCGACATCGGGCGTCACCACGCGCAGCTTGTCGATGGTGATATTGAACACCTCCTTCGCGAAGGCGGCGCGCAGCCCGTGGCTGCCCTGGCTCGACGTGTAAAGGGTGAGCCGGTTCTGCGACGCATCGTAATCGCCGATAGCGCCGCGCGCTTCCATCGAGTTCGGCACGATCCGGTTATTCACGATCTCGAGGCGGATCACGCGCTTGGCGCGCGCGAAGACGGCTTCTGTCGCTTTGCGGTCGCCGAGCTCCCAATCGAAGCAGAGATTGCCCGGCGCTTCCGGCCATATGGTCGGCGCCGCCGCGGCAAGAGCGCCAGCCGTTGCGGTGACTGACGGCAAGGTCTCGTACTCGACGTCGATAAGCTCGGCGGCGTCGCGCGCCTCCTGCAACGTCTCGGCGACGACGAAGGCGACGGGATCGCCGACATAGCGCACCCGCTCGCCTTGGAGGAGCGGCCGCGGCGGCGTCTTGAGAGGAGTCCCGTCCTTGTTCTCGAGAGGAATCGCGCAGAGCAGGGTTCCGAGCCCGTCCGCCTTCAACTCGTCGGCGGTGAGGACGGCGAGCACGCCTGGGGCTGCGCGAGCATCCCGGGCGTCCAGGCGAAGGATCCGCGCATGGGCATGGGGAGAGCGAAGCACATAGCCATAGGCCTGGTGCTGCAGGGAGATGTCATCCGTATAGCGGCCATGGCCGGTGAGGAGGCGCTCGTCCTCGACGCGGCGGACGGGTTGCCCCATGCCAAATTTTCCCATCGATGAAACCTCGTCGGTCAGGTTGAGCTCAAATTTGGAGCGGTGATGTGTACCGGGCGCCGCCTTCAGCCGGCCCAGGCGGAGACATCCTCGACAACGACAGCAAAGCGGTCGGCGAGGGCCGCGAGCTCCGCTTTCCCCAGCGCCTCCGCATCCACGACGCCGCCCTTGCCGTCGGGCAGGTCTCGGGTAGCGACGGCTCGGCTGACGACGGTGCAACGATAGCCGTGGTCGAGCGCCGCGCGGACCGTCGAGCTCACGCACATATGGGTCATGAAGCCGACGACGATCAGCTCCTTCTTGCCGAGCGCCTTAAGCCGGGCGTCGAGATCGGTGCCAGCAAAGGCGTTGGGCTTGCTCTTCACGATCATCAGCTCGCCGTCCCGCGGCTTCACCGGATCGGCGATCGCCACATAGGGCCCCTTGGGGTCGAAGAGTCCGCCGCCGGGCTGGGCGTGGTGGACCACATGGATGATCGGCGCGTTGCCGACCCGCGCCAAGGCAAGCACGCGGCCGGCCTCCTCAAGGGCCGGCTTGACTCGCGGAAGCGGGAGCTTGCCGTCGACATATTCGCGCTGGCAATCGATGAGGATGAGGGCCGCGTCACCGATCTTGCTCGGCGTCGCGGGGGCGTTAGCCATTTGCAGCAAGGTCTTGGGTTCGCTCATGAGTACCTTCTCGTGGAAGTCGGGCCCTGCGGTCCGGAGAGCGCCACGCGGGCGGTGAAGATGATCCGGCGATTACTGGCTCGGCGGCAGATGCGACGTCGACAGTCATCCCATGGCCGCCGATGGTTGTCGCCTCGCCACGAATATCGCGGCCTTAAGACTTTCTCAACCACGGAATTCGTACGCTTTTGCACGGCTCGAGGAGGTCAGCCTTCATGCAGCGCGTTCTATCGAATGTCTGGTACATGGTGAACGATCCCGGAGCCTTCTCCGCCGGAGCCCTGAAGATGCTGGCAACGGTGCCGTCGGACGGCGTCTTCGCCGGCGACAATCTGATCACCTTTGGCAAGAATCTGAGCTTCCTGTCGAGCCCGAAGTTCATGGACGCCCTCGTTCGCAACCAGCCCGACGAGGCCGAGGTCGCCTGCATGTGGCGGAAATATGTGCTCTGCTGGGCGGCGAAGAGCAGTCTGCGTCTTGAAGGCGATTTCGTCGAGGCCGGCACCTATCGCGGGCATAGCGCCAAGATGATCTGCGATTACGTCGACTTCAACACGTCGGGCAAGGCCTTCTATCTCTACGATCTCTTTGAGCACGACGACGCCATGCCGCATCATGGGATGCCGGCGCACGGAAAGGACCTCTACGGGAAGGTCGTTGGGCGGTTCGCAGGATATCCCGGCGTCCACGTGGTCAAAGGCAGGGTGCCGGATTCATTCGAGGGGCAGGAGCCGGAGAGGATCGCGTTTCTCCACGTCGATCTCAATAATACCGAAGCCGAGCTCGGCGTCCTCAATCGCTTCTTCGACAGGGTCGTGCCGGGTGGGATCGTCATCTTCGACGACTACGGCTGGGCGCTTTACGCGCAACAAAAGGCGGCGGAGGACGCTTGGCTTGCCGCGCGCGGGCATGAGCCCCTCGAGCTGCCCACAGGGCAGGGCTTGCTCATAAAGCGCTGACGGCTGGCCGCCAGGCTCGTCGAACAAATGCCAGGTCGATCGGCTACGGCTCGCCGCTGCCGCCTTGCTTCGACTCGCGGGCCGTTACGCTCGTGAAGCGCTGGAAGCGCAGCGACGGCGACCAATGGTCGCGCGGCAGGCCCGCCTTGATGCGCAGCTGCGCCAGGAAATCGGCCGGCTTGGGCAGATACGTCCAGACCTGCGGTAGGAAGAGCGCCTGGCGCCGTCCGTCCTGGAGAAGAAGGCCGTCGATCTTGGGGCGAAGCTGGGCGAGGAGCAAAGCCTCGCTGGCGGCCATGACCGGAAGCGGCGGCGACAACAGGGATATGGCGATCTCGAGGGTGGTCAGATCGGACTCGCGAAGCGGCGCGAAGCGGTAATCCTCGGTCGCCGCGGCACCGGCATTCTCGACGACGTCCTCGATCAGCGGGCGCCGGGCGATCGGAGTGCCGATGCAACCACGCAGCTCGCCGCCCTGGGTCAGAGTCACGAAGCAAGCTCGATGCCGCTGAAGCACCGCCGGCGGGTCCGCAATATCGACAGCAAGCTTCTGGCGCAATGCAATCTGGGCGACGACGCTTCGCCGCGCCAGCGCCAGAAGCATCGAGCCGTATCGCGCCATGAGCGCGGCATCATCCAGCACCACGCCAGGCGGCGGGGCGGCATCAATCGAAGGCATAGGCGCCATAGCCGACCACTTCGTTGCGCGGCCCGGCGGTGTCGCCGGAATTGCGCAGATCGAGGGTCCTCGCCGTGAGGCCACGCTTCCGTGCCACTTGCAGCAGGCCCGCAATCGCCACTTGGCCGCAGGCCTGATCCCAGCCGATCCGCTCCTCGTCGAGGGCCTCGATCGCCGCCGAGGTGGCGGCGTCCATGCGCCGCGCAGTCTGATAATCGTGATAGTGGCTGAGATCGGAGCTGATGGCGACGAGCGTCTCATCGGAATCCCACAGCGCCTCGATGACCTCGGCCACCTCGGTACCGCGGGCATCGCCGACGACGAGAGGGACGATCGCCACCGGGCCGAGGGTCGCCATGAGGAAGGGGAGCTGGACCTCCAGGCTGTGCTCGAGGCGATGGGCCTCGTCGGACAGGCTGACCTGCGGCAAAGCCAGGATTTGCTCGAGCGCCTCGCGGTCGACGGGAAGCTCGCCAAGAGGGGTCGCAAAGGAAGTGGCGCGGGGTGCTGCCAGTCCGCGTAGCGCCACCCGGTGCGCGGGGCCGATCAGGACGACGCGGCGAACCCGGCCTTTCGCGCTGCGCAAGCGGGCATAGACGGAGGCCGCCACCGGGCCAGAATAAATATAACCCGCGTGCGGCGCTATGATCGCCTTGGGTGCCGGACTCGTCTCCGCATGGGTGCCGAGATAGTCCCCAACGACCCTTGCGAGCTCTGTCGGATCATCAGGATAGAAGAAGCCGGCGACGGCCGCCGGCCGGGCGTTTTCCGTCATGGCTCTCGCTTCGATCCTCCGCGCCATCTGGTTGCGAAAGCGTCGCCTCGACCCTAGATGATAACGTGAATCTTCTTATTATATGGCGTATTCGAGGCCGAGCGGGAGTCCAGCTGCCGATTGCGAGGCCTATGGCATCTGAAACTCTGAGTCGCGATCCGATCGAAGGCGTGCCCGGCCGGTTCTGGCATGCTCTCCCGGATGGGCGCATCCAATGTGATATCTGTCCGCGTGCCTGCAAGCTCAAGGACGGGCAGCGCGGCCTCTGCTTCGTGCGCGCGCGGGCCGGGGATGGCATCGTGCTGACGAGCTATGGCCGCTCGTCCGGCTATTGCATCGACCCGATCGAGAAGAAACCCCTCAACCATTTCCTGCCCGGAACGCCGGTCCTCTCCTTCGGCACCGCCGGGTGCAACCTCGCCTGCCGCTTCTGCCAGAACTGGGACATCTCCAAGTCGCGCGAGATCGACACGCTGTCCGATGCCGCATCGCCTACGGCGATCGCCCGGGCTGCGGCGGCGCTCGGCTGCCGCTCCGTCGCCTTCACCTACAACGATCCCGTCATCTTCCACGAATATGCGATTGACGTGGCCGACGCCTGCCGCGCTCAGGGTATTAAAGCCGTGGCGGTGACGGCGGGTTACGTCTGCCCCGAGCCGCGGGCCGAATTCTACCGGCACATGGATGCGGCGAATGTCGATCTCAAGGCTTTCTCCGAGGACTTCTATCACCGCGTCTGCTCGGGCGGCCTGGCCGAGGTTCTCGATACGCTGGTCTACCTGAGGCACGAGACGAAGGTCTGGTTCGAGATCACCAATCTCATGATCCCCGGCGAGAACGATTCGCCGGTGGAGACCGAGGCCATGTGCCGCTGGATCGCGGAGAAGCTCGGGCCGGATATCCCGCTTCATTTCACAGCCTTCCATCCCGACTGGAAGATGCTCGATCGGCCGCACACCCCTGGGGAGATCTTGCAGCGCGCGCGGCGCATCGCCCGGAATTGCGGCCTCCGCTACGTCTATACGGGCAATGTCCATGATCCCGAGGGGCAGGGGACCTATTGCCACGGCTGTGGCGGCCTTCTCATCGGCCGGGATTGGTACGAGCTCGGCGCTTGGAACCTCACCGCCGATGGGCGCTGCGCCACCTGCGGAGAAGCTTGCGCCGGCGTCTTCGAGCCGAGGCCCGGGGGCTGGGGCGCCCGTCGCCAGCCTGTGCGACTAGCGACGTTCTCCGCATAAGCGCCGCGCCGCGCGCGGCGAACAAGCGACGGTATCTTCAGGGTGGCGCCACACCGCCGATCCCGTATGATCCGCCGGCATGTGCGGACGCTATCATCTCACCACCCCGCCACAGGCGATCCAGCTCCTCTTCGGCTTCACCGGCCCGCTGCCGAATTGGCCGGCACGCTTCAATATCGCGCCGACGCAGACGGTGCCGATCGTGCGCGCTCGCCCCGACAAGCGACGGAGCCGCGACGGAAAGCCTTCGCCCGGCGTGCGCGCGCTCGCTTTGGTGCGCTGGGGCCTGATCCCCTCTTGGGCGACGGAGGCGTCGATCGGCGCCAAGCTCATCAATGCCCGGGCGGAGAGCCTCGAGGAGAAGCCGGTTTTTCGTGCTGCCTTCCTTGCGCGCCGCTGCCTCGTTCCGGCGAACGGCTTCTACGAATGGAAAGGAGAGGGCCGTGCGAAGCAGGCCTATCGCATCGGCCTCAAAGAGGAGGGCGAAGAGCCGCTGCCGCTCTTCGCCTTTGCCGGACTTTGGGAACTCTGGGAAAGGTCGCCCGACGGCAAGCCGATTGAAAGTTGTACGATTGTAACGACGGAAGCGAACGAGCTTCTGCGGCCGATCCACCATCGCATGCCGGTAATTCTCTCGGCGGCGGACTACGCCGCCTGGCTCGACCCGGCTACGCCGGTCGCGGAGGCCCTGGCGCTGCTCCGGCCTTATCCGGCTTCGGCGATGATGGTCCAGCCGGTCTCGGCGCGTGTCAACGATGTGCGCTTCGACGACGCCTCATGCCTTGCGCTCCAGGTCGAATCGGAAGCCGCGACGGCCCCCGTGCAGCCCAGCCTCTTCTGATCGCTCGCATCAGCCCGATCGTTGCGGCCGCGAGCGGCGCGCCCGGCGAGGCCAGTTGGACTTCGCTGTTGTCGCAACGAAAGAGCGATGCAAGAATGCCGCCGCCATGACGTCAGGTGGCACGCTCGGGGGCAGTCTTGCAGCGTTATTCCATTTTCAGCTTGGCGCGGAACGCGATCACGCACCATACGGGCTGGGCGCGGGCGTGGCGCAGCCCGGAGCCCAAGCCGTCTTACGACGTGGTGATCGTCGGCGCCGGCGGGCACGGCCTCGCTACCGCCTATTACCTCGCCAAGGAGTACGGCATCACCAACACGGCGGTGCTGGAGAAAGGCTGGCTCGGTGGTGGCAATACCGGGCGCAACACCACCGTCGTGCGCTCGAATTACTTGAACGATGATTCGGCGGCGATCTACGAGAAATCCCTCCGGCTCTATGAGGGGCTGAGCCAGGAGCTCAATTTCAACATCATGCTGAGCCAGCGCGGGCTGATGATGCTGGCACACAGCCCGCATGAGATGCGAGCACAGCAGCGCCTCGTCAACGCTATGCGCCTCAACGGCATCGATGGCGAGCTGCTCGATGCGGAGCAAGTGAAGGCGTTCTGCCCGATTCTCGACACCTCGCCGGAGGCGCGTTATCCGGTCTTTGGCGCCTCCTTGCAGCGCCGCGGCGGCGTCGCTCGCCACGACGCTGTCGCCTGGGGTTTCGCCCGGGCTGCGGATGCGCGCGGCGTCGACATTATCCAGAACTGCGAGGTGACGGGTATCCGGATCGCCGGCGGCCGAGTCCATGGCGTTGACACGACGCGGGGCTCGATCGAGACGCGCAAGCTGGCATTGGTCGCCGCCGGGCACTCGAGCGTGCTCGCGGCGATGGCCGGTTTGCGACTTCCGATCCAGAGCCATCCGCTCCAGGCCCTCGTCTCCGAGCCCATCAAGCCGGTCTTGAACTGCGTCGTTATGTCGGGTGCGGTGCATGTCTATGTCAGCCAATCGGACAAGGGCGAGCTGGTGCTGGGCGCCGGCATCGATGGCTACAACTCTTATGCGCAGCGGGGCAGCTTCCATATCATCGAGAACCAGCTTGCGGCGCTGAAGCAGCTTTTTCCGATCGTGAGCCGCCTGCGGATGCTGCGGCAATGGGGCGGCATCGTCGATATCTGCCCCGATGCCAGCCCGATCATCGGCAAGACGCCCATCGAGGGGCTTTATCTCAACTGCGGCTGGGGCACCGGCGGCTTCAAGGCGATCCCCGGCTCGGGCTTCGCCTTCGCCCATACGGTGGCGCAGGATGCGCCGCATCCGCTGGCTGCCCCCTTCGCGCTCACACGCTTCGAGACGGGTCGGCTCCTCGACGAGCACGGCTCGGCCGGCGTGGCTCATTAAGGGAAGGGCCGTGCATCTCATTCCTTGCCCCTGGTGCGGTCCGCGCGAGGAGACGGAATTCGCTTGCGGCGGCGAGGGCCACATCGCCCGACCGGCGAGTCCCGAGGCGACCAGCGATGCGGAATGGGCCGAGTATCTTTACATGCGCGCCAATCCCAAGGGTCCGCATCGCGAGCGCTGGGTGCATCGCCATGGCTGTCGGCGCTGGTTCAACCTGCTGCGCGATACGGTGACCCACGAGATCAAAGCCGTCTACAAGATGGACGAGCCGCCGCCTTCGGGAGGCGGTGAATGAGGCGCCAGCGCATGCGGCTCGCGCAAGGCGGGCGGATCGATCGCGACAAGCCGCTGCAGTTCCGTTTCGACGGGCGCCGGTTGCAAGGCTATGCTGGGGATACGCTCGCTTCGGCCTTGCTCGCCAACGGCATCACCCTGGTCGGCCGCAGTTTCAAATATCACCGGCCGCGCGGCATCTTCTCCGCCGGGCCGGAGGAGCCGAACGCGCTCGTCCAGCTCGGCGAGGGCGGCCGCAGCGAGCCCAATCTGCGCGCGACCCAGGTCGAGCTCTGCGACGGGCTGGTTGCCGAGAGCCAGAACCGCTTTCCCAGTCTCGACGTGGATCTCGGCACCTTGAATAGCCTGGCGGGACCGCTGCTGCCAGCCGGCTTCTACTACAAGACGTTCATGTGGCCGCGCTCATGGTGGACGGGTTACGAGTATCTCATCCGCCGGATGGCGGGACTGGGCCGAGCGCCGAAAACCCCGGACCCGGATCGCTACGAGCGGCGCAATGCCCATTGCGATGTGCTGGTCGTCGGCGGCGGACCCGCCGGCCTCATGGTGGCGCTCGCCGCCGGTCGCAGCGGCGCGCGCGTCATTCTCGCGGACGAGCAGAGCGAATTCGGCGGTGCGCTGCTTGGCCTGCGGGCGACCATCGACGGTCGAGCTGCGCTCGATTGGGTCGCAACGGCTGTGGCCGAGCTGGCGGCGCTCCCAGAGGTGGGCCTCCTGCCGCGCAGCACCGTCTTCGGTTATTACGACCATAACTTTCTCGGCGTCCTGGAGCGCGTGTCGGATCATCTCGGCCCCGAGGCATCCGGCCCGCGCCAGCGCTATTGGCGCATTCGCGCCAAGCGTGTCGTCCTGGCAACCGGCGCCATCGAGCGGCCTCTCGTTTTCGAGAACAACGATCTTCCCGGCGTCATGCTCGCCTCCGCGGCACGGACTTACGTCAATCGTTTTGCCGTTCGGCCGGGGCGGCGCGCCGTTGTCTTCACCACCAATGACGACGCCTATCGCGCCGCCCTCGATATGAATGCGGCCGGAATCAAGATCGCGGCGATCGTCGATGCACGTCCTCGGCCGTCGGGCGCCCTGCCCGAGCGCGCCCGACAGGCCGGCCTCGAAATCCTTGCCGGGCAGGTGGTGGCCCGCGCTCACGGATTTCGGCGCGTGGGCGCCGCGGATGTGGCGGCCCTGGACGCGAGCGGTGCCAGGCTCGCGGGGCCGCCGCGGCGGGTCGAATGCGATTTGATCTGCGTCTCGGGTGGATGGAACCCGACCGTGCATCTCTTCTCCCAGTCACGCGGCAAGCTCCGCTACGACGTATCGCGCGGCTGCTTTCTCCCCGGCGAGCCGTTTCAGCCGACGCTGGTGGCCGGCGCGGCAAACGGGGCTCTCACACTGACCGATTGCCTTGCGGAGGGCGCTGCTGCAGGGGCCGCGGCGGCGGTGGCGCTTGGCTTCGGCGTTGCGCCGGCGGGCGGCGTGCTGCCAGCCGCCGAATTCGAGGACGAAGGCGAGAGCCGCGCGCTCTGGCTGGTGCCGCCCGCGAAGGCGACCGGCGGCACCGCAAAGCATTTCGTCGACCTTCAAAACGACGTCACCGCGGCCGACGTCGCCCTCGCGGCGCGCGAGGGCTACGCCTCGGTCGAGCATCTTAAGCGCTATACGACCCTCGGCATGGGAACCGATCAGGGGAAAACCTCGAATGTGAACGCCCTGGCGCTCCTTGCGCATGATATCGGCGCCGAAATCGCCGAGGTGGGCACAACCACCTTCCGGCCGCCCTATACGCCCGTCGGGATCGGCGCGCTCGCGGGTCGCGCAGTGGACGCGCAGATCGACCCGGTGCGCCGCACCCCCATGCATCATTGGCACGAGAGCGCGGGCGCTCGCTTCGAGAATGTCGGGCAGTGGAAGCGCGCCTGGTATTATCCCAAGCCGGACGAGACCATGCACCAGGCCGTAGCCCGCGAATGCCTGGCGACGCGCCAGAGCGTCGGCATCATCGACGCGAGCACCCTCGGCAAGATCGACATCCGCGGGCCCGATGCGCTCAAGCTGCTCGATATGGTCTATACGAATGCCTGGGGCAATCTCGATATCGGCCGCTCGCGCTACGGCCTGATGCTCGACGAGCAAGGATTCGTCATCGATGACGGCGTCACGACACGGCTCGGACCCAATCATTTCCTGATGACCACGACGACGGGCAACGCCGCCCGCGTGCTGGCGTGGCTCGAGGAGTGGCTGCAATGCGAATTCACCTCGTGGCGCGTCTATTGCGCCTCGGTGACCGAGCAATGGGCCACGATCGGCATTGCCGGACCCAATGCCCGGCGCCTGCTCGCCGAGCTGACCAGCGATATCGCTCTGGATTCGGCGGCATTCCCTCATATGAGCGTGCGCAGCGGCCATGTGGCGGGAATTCCGGCGCGCGTCTTTCGCGTCAGCTTCACGGGCGAGCTCTCCTACGAGGTCAACGTGCCGGCGAGCTACGGCCATGCCCTATGGACCGCCTGCATGACCGCGGGAGCTCCCTACGGCATCACGCCTTTCGGCACCGAGGGGATGCACGTGCTGCGGGCCGAGAAGGGCTATATCATCGTCGGCCAGGAGACGGACGGCACGGTGACGCCGTATGATCTCGGCATGGGCTGGATCGTCTCCAAGAAGAAGCCCGACTTCATCGGCAAGCGGGGATTGGCGCGGCCCGATCTCGCCCGCGAAGGCCGCAGGCAGCTCGTGGGCCTGCTCACGCGGGACCCCGATTTCGTATTGCCCGAGGGCACGCACGTGGTTTCCGAGGTAAGAAACCGCCCGCCGATGCCGATGATCGGCCACGTGACATCGAGCTATATGAGCCCCATTCTCGGTCGCTCGATCGCCTTGGCGCTGATCGTCGACGGGCTCAAGCGGCATGGGGAGCGGGTGCGGCTCCCGCTCCTTGATGGCTCGGTGGTCGAGGCGAATGTCGTCGATCCGCGCTTCTATGATCCGGAGGGGAAGCGGCTCCATGACTGAGCGCTATCTCCGCCAGGGCGCGTTGGCCCAGCTCACTCTCGCCAAGCGGGCGACGATCGAGCCGGGGACCGCCGGCGTGCACCTCTGCGACCACGGCTTTCTTGGGCAGCTCGGCCTGCGCGGCTCCGGCGATCCGGCATTCTGCGCCGCCGTCGAGAGCGTATTGGGTACTGCGCCGCCGCTCGAGCCCAATCGCGTGGCCGAGGGGCGGGAGGCCCGCATCCTCTGGCTCGGTCCCGACGAGTGGCTTGCCGTGCTCTCCGAGGAGCGGACCGAAGCCGCCGCAAAGACGCTCCTCGAGAGGCTTGCCGGCGAGCACGTCGCCGTCGTCGATCTCAGCGAGGCTCGCGCGGCGATCGGGCTCGCCGGGCCGCGGGCGCGCGACGTGCTGGCGCAAGGCTGCTCGCTCGACATCCACCCGCGCGTCTTCCTGCACAATCACTGCGCCCAGACGCTCCTCGCGCAGGTGCCGGTAATTATCCACCGGCGCGGGGGAGGCATCGCGGCCGGCTCCGCCTACGACATCTATGTGCAGCGGAGCCTGGCCGAGTATCTCTGGCATTGGCTCGAGGACGCCGCCCAGGGCTACGGAATCGCGATCCTCGAGGGATAAGCCGGTATGGTCTCCCTCCTCATGTCGGTGGCGGCGCTGCTTCTCGGCGTCGCGATCATCAACACCGGCAACGGGATGTTCTCGACCTTCCTGTCGCTGCGGATGAACCTCGAGGGCTTTCCGCCCGAGGTCACTGGACTCGTCATGTCGGCCTATTATGCCGGCATGGCGGTCGGCGCCCGCACCTGCGACCGGCTGATCAACCGCGTCGGCCATGTCCGCGCCTTTGCCGCTTTCGCGGCAGTCGTCTCCGCGATCGTGCTGATCTCGGCGTTCTTCGTCTCTCCCTATGTCTGGGGCGTGATGCGGGCGACGCTCGGCTTCTGCTTCGCCGGGCTCTTCATGGTGGTCGAAAGCTGGCTCAATGCGCGGGCGAGCGTCGGAACGCGCGGCCGGCTGCTCTCCCTGTACATGATGGTCAGCTATTTGGCGCTCGGCACGGGACAGCTTCTTCTCGATCTGCGCGACCCCCACAGCCGGGATTTCTTCCTGCTCGCGGCTCTTTTCTATTCGCTCTCGCTGGTGCCGCTGGTGCTGACGAGCGCCGAGACGCCGGGGCTGTTACAATCTTCAACCCTGCGCTTGCGCGCGCTCTACGACATCTCGCCACTTGGCGTGCTGGCCTGTCTCTCTTCCGGGCTGGTCACCTCGTCGCTTTATGGAATGGGGGCGATCTTCGCGCAGAACAGCGGGTTCGATCTGAGCGAGGTCTCCTATTTCATGGGGGCCGCGGTGCTGGGTGGTCTGGCCCTGCAGTATCCCATCGGCAGGCTTTCGGACCGCTACGACCGCCGCTATGTCATCCTCGCGGTGGCATTGGCGACGGCGGCGACGGCGCTTCTCATCACCGCGCTTGCCGGACACGCCAAGGCGGCGATGATCGCGCTTGTCTGCCTCTATGGCGGCTTCTCCTTCACGCTCTACCCCCTCGGGGTGGCGCACGCGAACGACTTCGTCGATCCCAAGGACGCCGTGAAGGCAAGCGGCGGACTCCTGCTCTCCTGGGGCCTTGGCGCCAGCTGGGGCCCGATCGCCGCGGCGGCGATGATGGGGCGGCTCGGCCCGCGCGGACTCTTCATCTTCGTCGTCGTGGTGACGGTGCTGCTCGCCTTCTTCACGGTGTGGCGCATGACGCGGCGGCCGACGGTTCCTCTCGACAAGAAGGAGCCTTTCGCTCCACCACTCGGCGTGACGCCGATCGGCGAGGAGGCGGCGCGGGCCGAAATCACCGGGCGAGCGGCCGAGATGGAAAGAGCCGCGAGCGCGCGTTAGGCGGTTGCGCAGCCGTGGCGGCTCGCGGTGACGGCGCGCTGCCATCCCTCCAGCAGACGGGCGCGGGTCTCCGTCGTCATGCGCGGCTCGAAGAGGCGGTCCTGCCGCCATTGCCTGTCGATGGCCTCGGGTGAGGTGAAGAAGCCGCATTGCAGCCCGGCGAGATAGGCGGCGCCGAGAGCCGTCGTCTCGGCGACGGCGGGGCGCGCCACAGGAAGTGCCAGAATGTCGGCGAGGAACTGCAGCAGCCAGTCGTTCCCCACCATGCCGCCATCGACGCGAAGCGCGGTCGGTCGGGCGGCGCCGTCTGCGGTCATGGCGCTCATGAGATCGTGAGTCTGGTAGCACACGGATTCGAGCGCCGCGCGCACGATCTCCGCCGGGCCGCTGTCGCGGGTGAGCCCGACAATCGCGCCGCGCGCCTCGGGAAGCCAATGAGGCGCGCCGAGCCCGGTGAAGGCGGGCACGAGATAGACGCCGCGATTGTCGGGAAGCCCGGCCGCCAGCCCTTCGCTCTCGCCGGCATGCCGGATGAAGCGGAGCTTGTCGCGCAGCCACTGCACGGCGGCGCCTGCGACGAAGATGCTGCCTTCGACGGCATAGCGCGGCGCGCCGTCCGCGAGGCGATAGGCGATCGTGGTGATGAGCTTGTGGCGCGAGCGCACGGCCTCGCCGCCCGTATTGAGGAGGATGAAGGCGCCGGTACCGTAGGTCGCCTTGATCATGCCGGGCGCGAGGCAGGCTTGGCCGATTGTCGCCGCCTGCTGATCCCCCGCCATGCCGGTGATCGGAAGCGAAGCGCCAAGAAGGGATGGCTCACTCTCGCCGAAGGCGGCGACGTTTCCCTTCACCTCCGGCAGGATCGCCGACGGGATGCGCAAGGCATTTAGCAACTCCGCATCCCAGGCCTGGGCATGGATGTCGAAAAGCAGCGTCCGGGCGGCATTGGTGACGTCGGTTGCATGCACGCGGCCGCCGGTGAGGCGCCACAGCAGAAAGGAATCGACCGTTCCGAAGGCAAGCTCGCCGCGCTCGGCGGCGGCCCTCGCGCCGGGTACGTGATCGAGGAGCCAGGCAATCTTGCTGCCGGAGAAATAAGGATCGAGGAGGAGGCCCGTGCGCGACGCGATCAAGGTCTCGAGGCCATCCGCGGCGAGACGGCGGCAATCCTCCGCGGTGCGGCGGTCCTGCCAGACAATCGCGTTGTGGATGGGGCGGCCGGTGCGGCGCTCCCAAAGAATCGTGGTCTCGCGCTGATTGGTGATGCCGATGGCCGCCACGTCCTTGGCCGTGAGCGCTGCGTCGGCGAGAATGCGGCGGCACACCTCGATCGTCGCCGACCAGATCTCCTCGGGATCGTGCTCGACCCATCCGGGCGCCGGGTAGAGCTGGGGCAGCTCCTTCTGCGCCATGCCCTGGGGCCGGCCCTCCCGATCGAAGAGCATGGCCCGCGTGCTCGTGGTACCCTGATCGATCGCCAGAATGAAGCGGCCGCTTTCGCCCATGGCGTCCTCGCCCCTTGCCGACTTCACGCGATGATGCCGCGCCGCAGCCGCGGGGTCTACGGGGTCTGATTCGGCGACGCGAGGCTCAGTACGTCGCGCGGCCACCGGACAGATCGAAGATCGCCCCCGTCGAGAAGGAGCAATCGTCAGAGGCAAGCCACGCGACCATGCGGGCGATCTCGTCCACCTCGACGAAGCGACCCATGGGGATTCGGCTCAGGATGTCGACGCGGCGCGCCGGAGTGATGAGCTTCGCCATGGCCGTCTCGGCGGCGGCGGGGGTGATGCAATTGATATAGATGCCCTCGGTGGCGACTTCTTTTGCGGCCGATTTGGTCAGCGCCATAAGGCCTGCCTTGGACGCGCTGTAGGCGGCGGCCAAGGGCATGCCCTCCTTGCCCTGGATCGAGGCCACGTTCACGACATGGCCGCGATAGGGCCGCGGTGACTGCGTTCGCATGAGCCGCACTGCCGCGCGCAGGCAAAGGTAGGCGCCGATCAGATTGACCTCGATCACCTTTCGAAAATCATCGGGGTCCGTGTCCCAGCTCGGCGTCACCTGGCCGAGGATTCCCGCATTGTTGACCAGCACGTCGACCCGTCCGAAGGCCTGGTGCTCGGCCGCTGCCGCGGTCGCAACCGCCTCCGCGTCGGTGATATCGACGGCCCGCGCAGTGAGCTTGCCGTGAGGCGCCGCAAGCTCTTCGAGGGCATGCTCCAGCGCCGCCGCCGAGATGTCCCACAGGCAGACCGAGGCCCCGGATGCCAGCATTAGCTTCGCAATCGAGCGGCCGATCCCCCCAGCGCCGCCGGTAATAATCGCGATCTTCCCGTCCAGCGCATAGCGGTTCATGCGCTCACCCGGCGCTCCAAGGCAGCTTCGCGCGCGACAGCTGCAAGCGATAAAGACCGTATTCAGCGGGAGCGCTGGCGCCGGTTCCCGCGAGAGCTATATCGCTCAGCGCCTCGCGGCAGAAGGCGTCGAAGGGTTCCGCGTCGTCCCAGCTCTCGACGAGGAGGATCCAGCGTGGAACCCGGTTGGGCTCGCCGCGCTTCTTCCGCTCCTCGGTGTCGACGGCGCTGGCTGCGATGTCGGCGACGAGGAGATGCGCCCCTGCGATGCCCGGCCGCTCAACGATCTCGGGAAGCAGACGCTGGGCGAGGGCGCGGCGATGATCTTCCGCCGCGGCCTCGGCGACATCATAGCGCCAGGTGGCGATGAGCCCGCCCTGGGCATTCCCGAAGGAGCAGGCGACCCGGCAGATCGAGCGCGCGACATTGCGGAAATGGCCGACGGCCTCGAGGGTCCACGGCGTGGGATTGTTCAGCCGGCTCGCATAATCCTGCCCCGTGAGGGTTTGCGGCGTATCGACCTCGTAGAGGGTGAAATATTCCGGGCTGCCATGAATCGCCACGTAGCGACGCCCGCGGAGGAAGCCGGCAATCCCGACTCGCTCGGGCACATGCTCCCGGCCGTGCCAGGCGTAGAAGACGCTCCGCCCTTCCGGCGCGATATCGTTCCAGATCGCAACCGCGCCTTGTCCCGCCAGGCTCATCTCTTCCCTCCCTCTCCTTCGGCGTCGGGCATTCTCGGCATTGACACTATCGCATTAACTGACATACTGGAACAGTATTCCAGATCGGGACGATATTCTGAAAATGGTCGCTGCGGTCGATCGCTGCCTTGCTTTGATTGAGACACTCGCCCAGGAGGCGGAAGGGCTGTCCCTCGGCGATATCGCAGCGCGGCTCGATATGCCGAAAAGTGCTACCCACCGCATGCTTGCGACCCTCGCGGCGCATGGCTATGTCACTCAGGACCCTGCGACCCAGGCCTATCTGCTGTCGCTGCGCCTCGCGGTTCTCGCCTTCCGCTATCTTGATGCGCGGCGGCTGCCGGATGTGGCGCAGACGGTGCTCGATCGGTTGGCCCGTGACACGGCGGAATACTGCCGCCTTGCCGTGGTCGAGGGCGACGGGCTGATCTGGGTCGCACGTGCGCAGGGTGCCACCCGCGGCCTGCGCTACGACCCCGAGATGGGCCACGAGGTCGTGCTTCATGCGACGGCGACGGGCAAGGCGTGGCTGGCGACCTTGCAGGAGGAGGAGGCGCTCCGGATCGTCTTCGCGCAGGGATTCCGCGCACCACCAAACGCCGGAAAGCGTGTCGTCCGCACCGTCGACGAGTTGCGCACCCATCTCGCCGAGACGCGGCGGCGCGGCTACGCGGTCGCGGTGGAGGAAGGGGAGGCGGGCACTGTCGCGGTCGCCGTGACCTTCCGCGCCTGGGACTCGCCCGAGGCGCCGGTCGCGGGAACGCTCAGTGTTGCCGGGCCGATGGTGCGGCTGGGGCGGGAGCGTCGCGAAGAGATCGGTGCGGCGCTGATCGCCGCGGCGCGCGAGGTCGCGGCTCTGTGGCCGCTGCGCCAGCGTCAACGGCACGCCGCGCGACAGGAAGCCGGCGGGAGCCTGGCTGCGGCCGCGCCGCGCGCGGCGGGCATGGGCGAGCTGTGAGCGAGGACGTTACCATGCCGGCTGCTCCGGCCGCCGAGCCCTATAAGCGCCGCGAGGGCATGGTCGCGCTCGTCATGTATCCCGTCGCGACCTTCGCGGTCCTGCTGATCGCCTGGCAAGTCCTCGTCCGGGTCTTCCAGGTGCCGCAATATATCCTGCCGGTGCCGACCGAGTTCTTCGCGAAGCTGATCGAGGCACGGGCGATCATCTGGCAGAACACGCTGGTCACCGCCAATGAGATCGTGCTTGGCTTTCTCCTGGCGACGGTGATCTCGATCCCGCTCGGCTTCGTCATCGTGTCCTTCCGGCCGCTGGAGCGCGCCTTCTATCCCCTCATCGTCTTCTTCCAGCTCGTGCCCAAAATCGCGGTGGCGCCGCTTTTCATCGTCTGGTTCGGGTTCGGACCCTTTCCCAAGGTGCTGTTCACCTTCCTCCTCTGCTTCTTCCCGACCTTGGTGGCGAGCATGACGGGCTTTCGCGCTCTCGACGAGCGCGTGCTCTATCTGACCCGCTCAATGGGCGCGAGCGGGTGGCAGACATTCCGCCATATCCGGCTTCCGGCTGCGCTCAGCTACATCTTCGCCGGGCTCAAGGTCTCGATCGTCTTTTCGGCGACGGGAGCGATCGTGGCCGAGTTCGTCGGCGCCAATGCGGGGCTCGGCTATCTGCTTTTGCGCGGCACGAGCTATCTCGACATGCCGCTCATCTTCGCGATCCTTGTGGCGCTCAGCGTCGTCGGCATTCTCTTCAGCTATGCGGTACAGCTGCTCGAAACGCTGCTCATGCCTTGGCAGCGCAAGGCCTGACCGCCCGGGAGCCAAACAGAACAGGGAGGAAACGATGCTCGGGAGAATTCTGCTGGCAGCCGCGACGGCGGCCTTCCTCGGCTCGGCCGCGTCCGCACATGCGGCCGACCAGAAGCCTATGACCTTGACGCTGAACTTCCTGGCCGGTGGTCCGCAGGCCGGCTTCATGTATGCGAAGAAGCTCGGCTTCTATAAGGACGCGGGGATCGCGCTCACGATCCAGGAGGGGCAGGGCTCGGGGACCACGGCACAGATGGTGGCGACGGGCCAGACCGATATCGGCTTCGCCGATGCGCCCGCGGCCATGCAGATCCGCTCGAAAGGAGGGCCCGTCAAGATCATCGCTCCCATCCTCCAGACCAACGGCTTCTCCATCATGTCCCTGCAATCCTCGGGCATCAAGTCGCCCAAGGATCTGGTCGGGCGAAAGGTCGCGGTCCAGCCCGGAACGGCGCAGACGACGCTTCTCGACGCTATCTTTGCCGCCAATCAGATCGACATGGCGAAGGTGAACATCATCAATATCGATCCCTCGGCGCTGGTGGGCACGCTCCTGCAGAAGAAGGTCGACGCCATCCTCGGCGGGGCGGATTTCCAGGGTGTGCAGATCACCGATCGCGGCTTCAAGCTCAACCAGATGTACTATCGCGATATCGGTGTTCCAACGGTCGGTCTCTCGGTGATCGCGCGGGATGACAAGCTCAAGGCCAATCCCGAGCTCTATCGCAAATTCGTCGAGGCGAGCCTGAAGGGCTGGGACGCGGCGCGGAAGAATCCCGAGGCCGCCGCCGCCGCGGTGGTCGAGCAGTTTCCATCGGCGACCCAGGACCAGATCCTGAAGCAGCTCAAGGTCGATCTCCTGCTCGTCTGCGCGCCGGGTGCCACGGCGCTCGGTCGGGTGCCGGAGAAGAACTGGGACGTCACCTATACCCTCCTGACGAAATACCTCGGATTGCCAAAGGATCATCCGATCACCGACTATTATACGACCGATTTCCTGCCGCCGAAGCCGCCGGCCTGCTCATGATGGCGGCGCAGCAGACAATAGGCAGCTCGACCGATCGCGCCGCGGCGATGGGTGCGGCGATCGAGGGCCGCGGCGTCGCCAAACGGTTTGCCGCAAAGGGTGGCAGCTTCACGGCGCTCGATGCCGTCTCCTTCTCGATCCGGTGCGGCGAGTTCGTCAGCCTGATCGGGCCATCCGGCTGCGGCAAGAGCACCTTGATGCTGATCTGCGCCGGGCTCGTGCCGGCAAGCAGCGGGGAAATCCTGATCGATGGCAAGCGACTCGATCGCCCTCTCACCGATGTCGGCATCGTGTTTCAGGATCATCTGCTGCTCGACTTTCGCACGGCGCTCGACAACGTCCTGCTCCAACCGCAAATCCGCCATCAGCCGCTGCCGCCGGCGCGCGTGGAGGCGCTGCGCCTTCTCGAGAAGCTCGGCATTCCCCATGCGGCAGACCGTTACCCGAAGCAGCTCTCGGGCGGGATGCGGCAGCGCGTCTCGATTGCGCGCGCCCTGATCCATCAGCCGTCGGTTCTCTTCATGGACGAGCCTTTCGGCGCGCTCGATGCGATCACCCGAACGCAGATCCGGCACGACCTCGAGCTCCTGTGGATGGAGACGCGGAAGACGGTGCTCTTCATCACCCACAGCATCGAGGAGGCGATCGGGCTGTCCGATCGCGTGCTGGTAATGTCGCCGAGCCCTGGGCGCATCGTCGACGAGATCGCGATCGACCTGCCGCGCCCAAGGCCGGCGCATCTCGGCGAATATCCAAGCTTCAACGCCTATGCCGAGCGGATTCACGGCGCCTTCCGCCGCATGGGCGTGATCCAGTACTGATCGCGGGCGCGATGCGCATCCTCGTCACCGGCGGCGCGGGGTTCCTCGGTGGCGCCTTCGCGGTGCGGGCGCGGGATGCCGGCCATACCGTGACGACGCTTGATCGAGCCGGAGATGTCGACCATCGATGCGACATCGGCGACCCTGACGAGGTCGAGGCGGCGGTTTTGGCCGCATCGCCCGAGGCCGTGCTGCATTTGGCGGCACTTCTGACCGACGCCTCGGCCGTTGATCCGGTAGCCTCCGCCCGCGTAAACGCCCTCGGCACGGCTGCGGTGTTCTCAGCGGCTATGAAGGCACAGGCGTCTCGCGTCATTTATGCCGGCTCGATCGCCGCGGTGGGCGCCTGCGCCGAGGGCAGCGGCGACGATGTTCCGCTCATGCCGCGCAGCGTCTACGGTGCCAGCAAGGCCTTCGGTGAGCATCTTGCCCGGGCCTTGAGTGCCACGCCCGGCGGGCCGCGCTTCCTCGTGCTGCGCTTCGGCTGGATTTACGGGCCCGGCCGCGCGCGCGGCTGGCGCGATGCCCAAACCGTCATCGAGCAGTTTGCGACAGGCGAGCCGATCGTCGCCTATCCCGATTTTTGCGAGCCGATCGACTGGACCTATCTCGACGACGCAGTCGAGGTGCTGTTACATGCGGTGACGCGTCCTCTCCCGGCCTTCGCCGCCTTCAACGTGGCGGGGGATCGCCGTATGATGAAGGAGGCGGTTGCATATTTGCAGAAGCGGTTTCCTCATGTGCGCGCCCAACCCGTCCCGGCGCCGCTACCGCCGAGCGGCTGGGGCATCCGGAACGACGGCCTCGATGCCGCACTCGGCTTCGCACCCGTTACGCGGCTCGAAGCGGGCATTGACGCGATGCTCGCCGCCATCGGCCCGATGAAGGCGACAAGGGATGGCAGCAACCGGGAGGGAACGGATTGACGAATGCGGTTCTCTTTCGCGACGCGATGCTGCTCGACGGCACGGGTGCTGCACCACGCCCTGCCGATATACGGGTGGCCGGCGCGCACATCGCCGAGATCGCTGCGGCGGGGGTAGCGCGCGTAACCGCGGATGAGATGATCGTCGACTGCGCAGGCGCGACGCTGATGCCTGGACTCGTCGAGCCTCATGCCCATCTGAGCTTCGTCGACGCTGCGAGCCCCCATGCCTTCACGGCCACTCCGCCCGAGGAGCATCTCCTGCTCACCATCCGCCACGCCAAGCTTTATCTCGACCAGGGCTTCACGGCCTGCTTCAGCGCCGCGGCGACGAAGCCACGGCTCGATGTGGTGGTGCGCAACGCGATCGAGGCCGGAGATATTCCCGGACCCCGGCTCCTCGCCGCCAGCATGCAGCTCACCGTGACCGGTGGGGTCGGCGATCTGCGCCAGCTCCATCTCGATCCCGGCGAGGCGATGTATGCCCGCCCCTGCGACGGTCCCATCGAGTTCCGGAAGGCCGCGCGCGAGGCCTGCCGAGACGGGGTCGACATCATCAAGATCAACCCGTCGGGCGACACCTCGACACCGGCGACGCCCTCGGATGCGACCTTGATGACCGAGGACGAGATCGCCGCGGTCGCCGATATCGCACGCCGGCACGGCAAGCGCGTGGCGGCTCATGCGCGCAGCGCGGAAGCGGTGAAGGCATGCCTTCGTCAGGGTGTGGAGGTGATCTATCACGCGAGCCACGCGGACGCCGAGGCGCGCGACATGCTTGAGGCGCAAAAGTCGCGCATCTTTGTGGCACCGGCTCTTGGAGTCACCTATGCGAGGCTCCACGAAGCGGGTCGCTACGGCTTGCCCACGAGCGACGCCGCCAAGGCCCGCATCGCCCGAGATCTCGAGGCAACCATCGATTGCATGCGTGACCTTCATCGGCGCGGCGTGCGTGTCCTGCCGGGCGGCGATTACGGCTTCCTCTGGAATCCCCATGGCCGCAATGCGCGCGACCTCGAGCATTTCGTGTCGCTGCTCGGCTTCACGCCGATGGAGGCCATCGTCGCGGCGACCTGCTGGGGCGGCGAGATCATGGGCCTGGCTGGCGAGCTGGGACAGGTGCGCGAGGGCTTCCTCGCCGACCTTCTCCTCGTCGACGGCGATCCCCTCGCCGAGCTTGCCATTCTCCAGGATCGCACCCGACTCCTCGCCATCATGAAGGGCGGGGTCTTCCACAAGGCGCCGCCGCCCGAACTGGCGCGGCAACGGCGCGTCGCGGCATAGGCGAGACGTTCTCATAACGAAGGGCGCCTGGCCGCAACGCGTAGTGTGCCACCTGCTTGCGACCTCCGCGTGCATGCGCGCCGTTCGGAGCCCGATGCCGCACTCGGTTCTTGGAGGGCGTGCGCCGAAGCGGTAGTAATGGGGCGGCGTGCGGGACACGCTCCATAAAATCATAGGGAGGATCCATGAGGCGTAAGACAGAGAGCGGCGTCGGCAGGGCGTCCGGGATTTCCCGCCGCGAGTTGCTGTGCCGCGGTGCCAAGGCGGGGGCGGGGGCCGCTGCCCTGAGCTTGCTGCCCGTCATCGGACGGCGCTCGGCGGCGCGCGCCGCCGCGGGAAAGGTGATCGTCCGCACCGGCGGAGGTGCTTACGAGGAGGCCCTGCGCAAAGCCATCTTCGAGCCCTTCACGGCGGAAACGGGCATCGAGGTCGTCTCCTTCGCGACCAATGTCGCCAAGCTCGTGGCCATGGTCGAGGCCCATGACATCCAGGTGGATGTCGCCGATCTGGGCGCCTTCACCACCGTGACGTTCCAGCAGCGCGGCGCCTTGGAGAAGCTCGACCGCTCCAAGTTCAAGCGCGTGAACCTGGCCGATATCGATCCGGTTCGCGACTACTATATCGGCGAGAACACCTATGCGACGGTGCTCGGCTACAACACGAGCGTCTTCTCGAGCAAGCATCCGACGAGCTGGGCGGAATTCTGGGACGTGAAGAGCTTTCCGGGTCCGCGCATGCTGGAGGATATGAGTGCCGAAATCCCCAACCTCGAGTTTGCGCTGCTCGCCGACGGCGTGCCGATGGATAAGCTCTATCCCCTCGACATTGCGCGGGCGTTCAAGAAGATGCGGGAGATCCGCCCGCATATCACGAAATGGTGGGATTCGGGCGCCGTTTCCGCGCAGATGCTGGCAGGCAAGCAAGTCGTCTTGGGGAGCGTCTGGAGCGGGCGCATCCTGCCCCTCGTCGACGAGAAGGCGCCGGTGGCGATCGAGTGGAACCAATCCTCGCGCCAGCTCCAGACCCTGTGCATCCTCAAAGGCGCGCCCAACTTGGAGAACGCCTATAAATACATCGATTTCGCCATGCAGCCCAAGCAGCAGGCGGAAATGGCGCGGCTCTCCGGCTACGGCCCCATCAACAAGAAGGCCTTCGATCATATCGATGCGCAGACCGCGGCACGGCTGCCGACCTCGCCCGAGCACCTGAAGATCTCCTATGCCACGAACGCCGAATGGTGGGTGGCCCATCGCGCAGAGATTGCTGAGAAGTGGCAGGCCTTCCTCCTCGGCGGCTAAGTGATCGATCGGGTACCGGGCGCCCTTGGACGGTGACATGCGCGACGGCGTGAAGGCGCGAGGCGCTGCAGTTCGCCTGCAGGGTCTGCAAAAGGCCTATGGCGAGGTTTGGGCAGTGCGCGACGTGAGCCTCGCCGCTCACCCCGGCGAGTTCGTCACCTTCCTCGGCCCGAGCGGCTCCGGCAAAACGACGACCTTGATGATGATCGCCGGCTTCGTGGCGCCGACGAGAGGTGAGATTTACATCGACGATCGGCCCGTTGCGCGCGTGCCCCCGGAAAGCCGCGGGCTCGGCATGGTGTTCCAGAGCTATGCGCTGTTCCCGCATATGACCGTCGCGGAGAACATCGCCTTTCCGCTGCGAATGCGGCGGCGGTCGCGACACGAGATCGCGGAGAAGCTGGGTCGGGCATTGGAGGTGGTGCGGCTTCCCGGTTACGAGAGCCGATATCCCCGCCAGCTCTCCGGCGGGCAGCAGCAGCGCGTCGCTCTCGCGCGCGCTATCGTCTTCGAGCCGCGCGTCCTCCTCATGGACGAGCCCTTGGGCTCCCTCGACAAGAAGCTGCGCGAGCAGATGCAGGCCGAGATCAAGCGCATCCAGCGCGAGCTCGACATGACGGTCATCTATGTCACCCATGATCAGGAGGAGGCGCTCACGATGTCCGACCGCATCGTCGTCATGCAGAGCGGGACCGTTCAGCAGATTGACACGCCTATGGTGCTCTACGATCGGCCGGCCAATCAATTCGTCGCGGATTTCATCGGCGAATCGAATTTTTTGGCCGGAACCGTGGTCGATCTCGACGCGAACGACACAGCGGAGGTGCAGCATGCCAGCGGGCGACGCTTCCGCGCGGCAGCATCGAAGGGGGTCGCGCGGGGCATGTCGGTCGTCGCCTCGATTCGCCCGGAGCGCCTCGCCATCACCGGCGATGTCTCCGTCGCCGGCGACAATTGCTGGGAGGGGCGCGTCGTCGAAATCATCTTCGTCGGCGATGCGGTGAAATGCCGGATCGCCATGACGGATGAGGTCTTGACCGTCAAGACCCAGAACCGGGAGATCGCCTCGCGGATCGCCATCGGCGACGAGGTGACCGTGACCTGGCGCGCTGATCACGCGGCCGTTCTGCCGGCACGGCCGTCCGATTGAGAACGGAATGGCGAGACTCAAGCGAGACATGGGAGCAGAAGCGCCGGTCGGAAGCGAGAGAGGCGCTGCGTTGATTGCGGGACCTCGCCTGCGCGGAAAGGGGATTTGGCTGCTCCTGCCGGCGCTCGTCTTCCTCGCAATCTTTTTCGCCTATCCGATGATCGATATCGTCCTGCGCAGCGTCGCGGAACCGGCGGGCGTGTCCCTTGCGCAATATCGCCAAATCGTCACCCACGTCATCTATCTGCGCATCTTCGCGATCACCTTCGAGATCGCCTTCACCGTGACGGTGCTGACGCTCATCCTCGGCTATCCGGTCGCCTATATCCTCGTCGGCGCGAGGCGGCGCGTGGCGAACGCGGTCCTCGCCTGCATCCTTCTCTCGCTCTTCACCAATATCCTGGTGCGGACCTATGCCTGGATGATCATCCTGGGGCCGGATGGCGTCCTCGACCAGCTGCTTCATTTTGCGGGAGTCGGACCCGCGAATCTCCTCTTCAATCGCTACGGCGTGCTCATCGGGATGACCTATGCCCTGCTTCCCTACATGGTGCTGACGCTCTATAGCGTGATGCGCGGCATCGACCGCGGCTTGCTGCGGGCGGCGCGCAACTTGGGCGCCAGCGGCGGGCGCGCCTTCCGGCACGTCTTCCTACCGCTGAGCCTGCCCGGCGTCGTCGGCGGCTCGCTGCTCGTCTTCGTGCTCGCCGTCGGTTATTTCATCACGCCGCGTCTTCTCGGTGGGGCGCGCGACCAGATGATCGCGATGGTCATCGAGCAGCAGGTCGAGCTCGGAATGAACTGGAGCTTCGCCTCGGCTCTTGCGATCCTCCTCTTGATCCTCACGGCCCTGGGGTTCGTCCTCTACGACCGCGCCGTCGGCTTGAAGTCGCTTTTCGAGAGTCGCGCATGACGGAAGCCGTCGCCGAAATCGACGAGATCGGGGTGGCGGCATGGAAGCGTTGGGCGCTTTGGGCAATCGCGGGCGGCGTGCTCCTCTTCCTGCTCCTGCCGATTGCGCTGATTATCCTGCTTTCCTTCAGCTCGGCGCGTTATCTGCAATTTCCGCCGCCGGGGTTCTCCCTGCAATGGTATCGGACGTTCTTGCAAGATCCGCAATGGATGACCTCCCTCTGGCTGAGCTTTCGCGTCTCGCTGATGTGCACGGGGCTCTCCGTCGTGCTCGGCGTGCTCGCCGCCGTTGTCCTCGTGCGCCGGCAATTTCCCGGCAAGACCGCCGTCTATGTGCTGATCCTCTCGCCGCTCATCGTGCCGGGAATCATCATCGCCATCGCGGTGTTCTTCCTCTTTTCGCGTCTGCACATGATCGGAAGTCCGGTGGCGATGGCGCTCGGCCAGACGGTGCTGACGCTTCCGCTCGTCGTCGTCATCGTCTCGGCGACCTTGCAAGGATTCGACCAGCGGCTTGAGCAGGCCGCGATCATCCTCGGCGCCTCGCCGCTACGGGCCTTTATCCACGTCACTTTGCCGATCATCGCTCCTGGCGTCGTGTCGAGCGCCCTGTTCGCCTTCCTCGCCTCCTTTGACGAGCTGCTGGTGCCCTTGCTGCTCTCCTCGCCTACCACGATGACCTTGCCGGTGCGCATCTGGACCAGCGTGATCATGCAGATCGATCCGACCATCACCGCGGTGAGCTCGACCTTGGTGGCGGTCGCTGTCGCCGTGCTGCTTACGGCCGGCTTGCTCCGCCGCATTCGGCAGTGAGCTCGCCGGCCGCGGCTTGACTCGGGATTCTCCGCGTCTCTAAATGCTAGCCGCGCACGGCGGCGATGCCCTTGTGCGGTCCGGGAGGAGAATCATGGTGAGCCGAGCCCCGATTTCCGATGCTTCCGCCTGGTTTGGCGAGGACATGGCGCGATCGGATCGCTGGGTCCGAAATCTGAGCGCGGCGGCGCTCGACGAGATCGACGGGGCCCTCAAAGCCGTCCGGGCCCGCGGCATCCCTTGGCACGAGATCGATCGGCAGAACTTCCCGCTTCCGGGGCTTGCGGAGGAGTTTGCGGAAATCGCTCGGGAGCTCGAAGACGGCTGCGGCATGATCAAGCTGCGCGGCCTTCCCGTCGAACGCTACGCCCTCGCGGAGTTGCGGCAAATCTGGTTCGGGATCGGCAGCCATATCGGTCATCCGGTCTATCAGAACTGCCGCGGCGAGCTGATGCGCGATATCCACGACGAGGGTGCAGCGGTCGGCGAGCGCTACGGCCAGATCAAGACGGGCCAGGACGACAAGGTCTTCCTGTCGTCCTATGCGCGCACGGTCTCGAACGGCGCGCTGCGCTTCCACACCGATCGCTGCGATGTGGTCGGGCTGCTTTGCGTGCAGCAGGCGAAGACGGGTGGGCAGAGCCTGCTCTGCAGCTCGACCATGATTCATAACGAGATGCTGCGGCGACGCCCCGACCTCCTGGACGTGCTATTCCAGGATTTCTATCGCAGCCGCTTCGGCGAGGAGGCGGGCGGCCCCGAGCAGGTCTACGCGCTGCCGATCTTCGGTATGCGCAACGGCAAGTTCACCAGCCATTATTCCCTGACCTATATCGAGACGGCCCAGATGGTGCCGAGCGTTCCGCGGCTCACGGCGGCGCAACGGGAAGCCATCGAGCTCCTGGCGACGCTCGCCAAGGAGCTTGCCTTCGAGATGACCCTCGAGCCCGGCGATATTCAATTGCTGAACAATCACGTCATCTATCACGCCCGTACCGCCTTCTCGGACGATGCAACGCAGGGCCGGCGCCGCCTCCTGCTCCGCCTCTGGCTCTCCATGCCGAACAGCCGGGCGCTGCCGGAAGGTCATGAGGTGCTGTGGGGTTCGATCGAGCCGGGCGCTATGCGCGGCGGCATCGGGCAAGCGGCGGCATCGCTTGCCTGACCGCTCCCCGGCACGGGACTCAGCGGCGCACCAGAGCCTCGCGGTACTCCAGGATATTCCGATAGCCGGTGTGCGATGTCACGCCGCCGCGCACGGCGCCCGCCTCCACGCGACCCCATAGGGTCTCGTAGCCCGCCGGCAGCGGCCGGCTCCCCGGAACCGAAAGCCAGAGGCGAAGCAGGAGGCGCTGGCGCTCGGGCTCGGGATGATCCTCGTAGGAGGTGCGGGAATGATAGGTGATGTGGTTGTTGAGTAATTGAATATCGCCGGGGGCGAGCTCCATGTGGAAGCAAAACTCCTCGGCAAGCTCCGCGAGAAGATCGAGCGCCTCGTCCTGCGTCTTGGTGATGCACGGCACCTCGGCAAAGCGCTGGGCCGACTCGATATAAGAGCGGGAATACTGGCTGGTGAAGCGGCCGCCGCAGATCCCGAAGATGGGATTGATGTAATAGGGCGCCTCGCCGGGCGCCTCCTCGCCCTGGCGGCTGTGGTAGTAGTCCTGATAGAGCTGCGCGAGCAGATCGGGCCGGCGCTTCAGAATCTCATTATGGATCGCGACGGAGCTGACGATCCGGCTCGCCCCGCCGGACTTGGCGGTGCGCACGCAGAGCAGCCCGACGACGTCGCAGCGGTCAGTATGGAAGCGCAGATGCTCGCGGCTGCGATAGCCGCGCGACGTCGGCTCGCCGAGCTTCACGCCGACATCGCGCACTTCGCCGAGGAACTCCCCGTTCTTCTTGCTCTGCGAGACCGCGGTGCCGAGATGGGTGCCGATGCCCCAGAAGATCTTCCCCAGCTCCTCCGTCGAGTAGCGCTCAGCCGGCAAGCCGCGCAGCAGGACGAAGCCGCGGCCTTCCTCCAATTCGCGGCTGCACTCGCTCAAGGTCGCGGAAAGAGTGGGAAGCGGGAAGGCCTCGCGCGTGATCTCGAGAAGTGGAACGGCGCGCGCCTCCACCTGCCGCAGCGCTGCATCGATCTCGCCGGTCTCGGACGCCGTCAGCCGACGGATCCAGTCGGCTCGTTGCGCGAGTTCCTGTCCGCGCCAGGCAAAGGGGCCGACAAGCGGCTGCGCTGGCGGAATATTGCACGAACTCCGCGCCGCGCGCGGTGCTTGCTCGTACTCGGCCGTTTCCGCCATCAAGTCCTCCTATGACGCCAGAATAATCGAACCATATGGCCTTGTCATGGCCGGACCGCTCGAGCACCCGAATGGGAGTTGACGCGTCGCCGATGCTCCCGGAAGATCGCGACTGACGCGATTCGCGCGGCAAGGGAGGATCGCAGGGGATGTCTCCGCCCGTCGATACGGTAGAGAGCGACGCCAGGCTCCCCGCAACCGCCGACGTGGTCGTGATCGGGGGCGGCATCATCGGCTGTGTCGCCGCTTATTTCCTCGCCAAGAAGGGCTTCTCGGTCGCCGTGATCGAGAAGGGTCGTATTGCGGGAGAGCAGTCGAGCCGCAATTGGGGCTGGTGCCGCCAGCAGGGGCGGGACACACGGGAGATTCAGCTGATCAAGGAGAGCCTGGCGCTGTGGGGCGGGCTCAACGAGGAGCTGGGTGCCGATACCGGCTTTCGCCGCACCGGTGTGCTCTACGTCACTAAGGACAAGGACGAGCTTGCCCGCTGGGAGCGATGGCTGGAGCATGCGCGCCAATATCAGATCCAGACGCGCTTCCTGAGCGCCGCCGAGGCTCAGGCCATGACGCCGGGCTGCGGGGAGAAATGGATCGGCGGGCTGCATACGGCGAGCGATGGCCGCGCCGAGCCGGCGCAGGCAGCACCGGCCATCGCCCAGGCGGCGCGTCGCCTCGGCGTCACCCTGCACCAGGGCTGTGCTGCGCGCGGGCTCGAGACCGAGGTGGGCGCCGTCTCGGCCGTGGTAACCGAGAAGGGACCAATCCGCACTCGGGCCGTCTTGTGCGCCGCCGGCGCATGGTCGTCGCTGTTCTGCCGGCGGCACGGCATCACCTTGCCGCAGCTCGGCGTGCGTGCCTCCGCCCTGCGGACGGAGCCGGCGCCCTCCGTCTTCGAGGGCGCCATCAGCGCGCCCGGTTTCGGCATCCGGCGGCGCCTCGACGGCGGCTATACGGTCGGCTTTCGCGGCCATGCCAGCTTCGATGTCACGCCCGATGTCTTGCGCTATATGCGCGCCTTCTGGCCGGCCTATTCGCAGGAATGGCGCAGCATCAAGCTGAAATTCGGCGCTGCGTTCTTCCGCGCGCTGCGCATTCCCCGCCATTGGGCCCTGGACGGCCCATCGCCCTTCGAGGCCGTCCGCGTGCTGGACCCCGAGCCCGATCGCGACGTGCTCGATCTGGCGATCGCCAATCTGCGGAAAGCCTATCCGGCGCTCAAGGGCATCCGGATTGCCGAGACTTGGGCCGGCATGATCGACACGACGCCCGATGCCGTGCCGGTCATTTCCCCGGTCGAGGCGCTGCCGGGCTTCCATCTGGCGACGGGGTTCAGCGGCCACGGCTTCGGCATCGCGCCCGCCGCCGGTCGGCTGGCAGCCGATCTCGTCGCCGGCGACGCGCCACTCGTGGATCCGCGGCCGTTCCGCTATTCCCGCATGATCGACGGCTCGCGGCTCGTGCCCGAAACCGGACTTTAGAGGAAGGAAGAGGCGCGAGCGCCGGATGGGCGAGCGGGCGCTCTCAGGGAGGCGACATGGCCCATATCGTATACGCTGCGGGTGTTCCCCATGCGCCGGCAATCGTCGGCCTGCTCGACAAGGCGCCCGACGAATCGCGAGCGGTGGTCAGAAATACCTTCGCCAATCTGACGCGGCGCCTGCATGAGGCGCGGCCCGATGTGCTGATCGTGTTCGCGAATGACCATATCACCAACAACCGCATTACAAGCTACCCCGATTTCCTCATCGGCATGGCGCCGGAGCATCGCGGGCCTTATGAGTGGTTCAAGCCGTGGATCGGCTGCCGGGATTACGCGATCAAGGGCAATCCCGCCGTGGCCGAGGCCTTGTTCCGGGGGATGGGTCGGCGCGGCATCCGGATGTTCGCGACGCGGGACAACCTCAAGTTCGACGACAATATCTCCGTGCCGACGGTGCTCATGGACCTCGACAAGAACGGGACGGCCCTCGTCCCCGTCCTGCAGAACTGCACGGTGCCGCCCTATCCCGACCAGCATCGCTGCTATGCGGTCGGCCAGGCGCTCGCCGAGTTCATTCGCGACGACCTGCCCCGGGAGATGCGCGTCGGGCTGATCGGCTCGGGCGGGCTCAGCCATGAGCCGGGCGGTGCCCGCTATTACGTCATCGACGAGGCCTTCGACCGCTGGTTCCTGGATCTCTGCGTCGAGGGCGATCACGCGCGGCTGCTTGCGGAGCTCACCATTGAGCGCATGGAGGCGGCGGGCTCCGGTGGCACGAGCGAGCTGCTCGCCTGGGTCGTCATCCTCGGCGCCATCGGCGAGCGTCGCGGCGAGTGCTTCGGCTACACCATCCATAGCGGATTCCGCTGCGGCATCGGCGGCGTCGCCTGGGATCTCGACGCTCGCACCTAGGGAGGGAAGACGATGGGCCTCGAGAAATTCGATCCGAACCTGGCGGGCCATGATCTCGTTCAAGATCTCAAGTGGGATCCGGAGCTGCGCCGGCAATTCCAGAGGGACGAGAAATCCGTGCTCGATCGCTATCCGCTTCGGGCCGAGGAGCGGCGCGCCATCGAGGAGAGGGATTTCCGCAAGCTCTACGATCTCGGCTTCCATCCCTATCTCGGGGGACAGCTCGCGCGGCTGATCTACGGCAACGATGCCGGTAGCGGCGCCATCCTCGCCGCCAACAAGCTCGTCGAATCGCTCCAGGGAAAATCATGAGCGGTCACCGCATCGACGTGCACCACCACATCCTGCCGCCCGAATATGTGGCCTCGGTCGGCGATGCGCGGATCGGGCCGCTGATCCTGGCGGGCCGCACGCCGCAATGGACGCCGGCGCAATCGGTCGAGGCGATGGACCGCAACGGCATTGCGACGGCAGTGACGTCGATCTCCGCGCCGGGGCTGTGGTTCGGCGACCCCCGGGCGACACGGGACCTCGCGCGCCACTGCAACGACTATGCTGCGGAGATGCGGCGCGACCATCCGGGGCGCTTCGGCCTTTTCGCGAGCCTGCCGCTTCCCGACATCGACGCCAGCCTGCGGGAGATCGAATACGCGCTCGATGTGCTGAAGGCTGAGGGAATCGGGCTCTTGACCAGCTATGGCAGCCAATATCCCGGCGATCTCGCTTTCGCGCCCGTCTTCGACGAGCTCGACCGGCGCAAGGCCGTCGTCTACTTCCATCCCACTGCAGCACCCTGCAGCCAGTGCCTCGGCGAGATTCCCGCGGCAACTCTCGAATTCCCCTTCGATACCACGCGCGCGATCACCAGCCTGCTGTTCGGCGGCACCTTCGCGCGCTGCCGGAACATCTGCTACATCTTCTCTCATGCTGGCGGCGCGGTGCCCTTCCTCGCGCAGCGCATTGCACGCCTCGGGGCCAAGCCGGAATACAAGAAAAGCGTGCCCGACGGCGTCATCGCGGAGCTGCGGCGCCTTTATTACGACACCGCACTTTCCGCGAACCCGTTCGCCTTCCGCGCCCTGCTCGAGCTCGTGCCGCCCGCAAAGGTGCTGTTCGGAAGCGACTATCCCTTCGCGCCGGAGACGACGATGACGGCGACCGTCAAAGGCCTCGCCGAGCTCGGCCTCGACGATCACGACCTCCGCGCCATCGAGCGGGAGAACGCGCTCAAGCTTTTCCCGAGATTCGCGGCGGGTTAGTGCCGTAGACAATCACTCTGGCAATCTTCGCAGTTAAGCAATGGTCCGAATGGACCATTAACCATTCCGTGCATCTGCCGCGTACATACAAATTTTGGTTGTGCTCAAAACGGCGTTCGGATTAGAACCGAGATGCAATGCATACATGTATAAATGCGGGCCGACTAAACTTAGTTTGACACATGATAAGGACATCGGATCGCTGTAGTGTTGGTGCAGCCCAGAGCGTCTACATGCTCGTGTCGCCTTGGGAAGCCGACACAATCGGGGGCGTCAATCAGGTTGTCACCAATTTATATCGGCAAATTCAGCAAGCCGGAAAGTGGCGTCCTGCGCTCCTCGTCCTGGATTGGGCTTCGTCATCGCCGCAGGAGGGATTACGGGGGGGGGGGGGAATGGGTTATACATATTAAGACTACGCTTGAGGGCCCCATATTACGCAACCAAGCCGATAAGCTCGTTCATAAAATATATCCTTACGCTGCCAATCGAGCTGACTCGGCTACATCGCATGCTCAAGAAGCATGCGGTTGAAGTCGTAAACCCCCACTATATCGGCCTTGAATATTTTAGCTTCTTGCTTTTGCGTCGCCTGGGTTTATTCCGCGGCCGAATTGTCTTGTCCTACCATGGTTCGGATCTGGCGACGCTGAATCGTTCGGGGAGATTGCCCCGAATCTTGCACGCGATGATGCTTGGAATGGCCGACGGCGCGGTCGCGGTTTCGCGCTCGATGCTCGGCTCGATTCCAAATGCCAAGGTCTTTCACAACGGTTTGGACGTTAGGTATTTTCTCGGACGCGCGGAGCCTTGTCCGCTTCCTGAAGCAACGGTTGGCAAGGAACTTGTTGTATGCGTCGCCAACTTCGAAGGAACGAAGGGGCAGGACGTACTTGTGCGCGCATTCGAGCGCGTGGCTGCTCAATACCCATCAAGCCATCTCGTTTTGGCGGGACGCGATTCGTCGTTTCGAATCGATATCGAGCGCCAGATAGATCGTTTTGGTCTTCGTGATCGGGTAACTCTTCTCATCGACCTGCCAAACGCGAAAGTTGCCTCCCTGATGCAGCGAGCGGCCATGGTTGCTTTACCCTCTAGGAGTGAAGCATTTGGGATCGTGATATTGGAAGCCGGTGCGGCGCGGACTCCCGTCGTCGCGAGCCGAGTAGGTGGAATTCCTGAAATTATCACTCATAACGAAACCGGCCTTCTGGTCCCACCGGATGACGACGTGAAACTGGCTGATGCTATCGGTCAGCTGCTTAGCGACGGCGAGAAACGGGAGCGCATGGGGATGGCCTTGCATGCTGCTGTTGTCTCCGAATTCACATGGGAAGCTACCTACCGTAAATATGAGCACATGCTTTCATGTTCGTTTGAGCAGCGAGATTTTAGTCGGAAAAGCGCGGCTCGCTTTGCGAAAGCGAAGATGGAAGCGCAAAGCACCTCGGGAATAGTGGAAGAATAAAGATTAGAAGGGCACGACGATGCATTTGGGCGCCATGATGAAGAAGATGCCATTCCTTTGGCGCTACGCCGATCATTTCCGTCCGAGCTTTCCAGGCACCAATCGATATTGGGAAGAGCGCTACGCAAAGGGCGGAAATTCCGGCTCCGGATCATATGGGCGGCTATCTGCGTTCAAGGCCCAAGTGCTCAATGACTTCGTCTCCGAGCACAAGGTGAGCTCCGTAATCGAATTTGGCTGCGGCGATGGTAATCAGCTATCGCTGGCGTCTTACCCAAAATATGTTGGGCTTGATGTTTCGAGGACTGCTATTGCCTCCAGTATCGAGAAATTTAGAGCGGATACCTCGAAAAGCTTCTTTCTTTATGACCCTGACTGCTTCTATGACAATCTGCATATCTTTTCGGCAGAGCTTGGGCTGTCGTTGGATGTAATATATCATCTAATCGAAGATACAGGATATTCTTTGTATCTCGCTCATCTCTTCCATAGCTCGCTAAGATACGTTGCAATTTACTCATCGAACCATGATGAAGTCATCCCCAACGCGCATGTGCGGCACAGAGCTTTTTCGAAGGACGTCGAGCTGCGATTTTCCCAATGGAAACTGCTAGAGAAGATCGATAACAAGTACCCGAGCGAAAAATACGGCGACAAGCTTGGCTCATTCGCAGATTTCTATATATACGAGAAGAAATAGCCTCTTTACTGCCCAAGCTCGGCGCCTCACCTGAAAATCGGTCGGCGTCACCGAGATCGCCCTTTCGGGCGAATCCCGATAAGATATCCGAAAGGTGAGGCGTTGATCTGCCTTGCGATAAGGCGGGAAAGCCATGAGTTCCTCGGGCGCTGTATCTGTCTCCGATCCCAACCTCCAGGCGGCGGCACTGGCCTTCGACCTGAAGAGGCTCGATCCGGCGTTCCTCGACGATCCCTATCCGCTCTATCATGCGCTCCGCGCCTGCGACCCGATCCATCGCATGCCCGATGGCTCCTATTTCCTGACGCGCTATGACGATTGCGTCGCGGTCTACCGGGATGCCGCGACGTGGAGCTCCGACAAGAAGGTGGATTTCCGCCCGCCCTTCGGCGAGAGCCTGCTCTACGAGCATCATACGACGAGCCTCGTCTTCAACGATCCGCCTTATCACACCCGGGTTCGCAAGCTGCTCGCCCCGGCCTTCACGCCGCGTGCGCTCGCGGCGCTGCGCTCACGCGTCGAGACGTTGGTCGACCGGCTGCTCGACCGCGCTGCCGAGCGCGGACAGATCGACCTCATCGACGATTTCGCTGCGGCCATTCCGGTCCAGCTGATCGGGGACATGCTGGGCATCCCGCAGGACGAGCGGGACCCATTGCGGGCATGGTCGCTCGCCATTCTCGGCGCTCTCGAGCCGGTCCTCACGCCGGCGCAGTTCGAGCGGGGCGTGAAAGCCGTCGCCGAATTCAAGGCCTATCTCGAGGACCTCGTCCGGCGGCGGGTCAAGGAAGGCTCGCGGGACGAGAGCGAAATTCTGTCCAAGCTCATCGCCGCCAGCGAGGTTGCCGGTGCGAAGCACGGCGAAGAGCAGATGACTTTGGTTGAGCTGCTCCACAACTGCATCTTCCTCTTGAACGCGGGCCATGAGACGACGACGAACCTGATCGGCAATGCCGTCGACCTGCTCATCCGCCATCCCGATGCCCTGCATGCTCTGCGGGACGATCCCGCGCTTATCGAAAGCGCCGTCGAGGAATTCCTGCGCATGGAGAGCTCAAACCAGCTCGGCAATCGCCGTGCCACACGAGATACGGAGCTGGGCGGCGTCGCGATGCCGGCCGGCACCTATATCCATATCGGCATCGGTGCGGCAAACCGGGATCCGGCGCAGTTTCCCGATCCTGACGAGCTGGACATCCGTCGCCGGCCGAACCGGCATCTCGCCTTCGCGACCGGCATCCATGCCTGTGCCGGAAATTCCCTCGCCCGCATGGAAGGGCAGGTCGCGATCGGCAAGCTGGTGCAGAGATTCCGCACGATCGCGCGGGACGGCGCCTTCGTCCGCGGCGGGCGCGCCCGCTTTCGCGGTTTTCTCCATTATCCGGTCCGCGTCGCGTGAGTCCGTAGCAGAAGCCGGAACGGGACCCGCGCGGCTCGCTCGCGGGGTTGGTTTCGGAGACGCGCGCATTGATTGTGTGGCCGCGATATGCGGCCGCGCCAATGGCGTCAGGAGCCGGGCGACGAGCCGCTTGAAACAGGCCTGAGGCGGGGCTATTCCTCTCCCGTGTGCTTGGCATCGGTGCGTTGCGTCGCGAGGAGGCTCGCCGCGACGGCCGCGACGAAGCCGGAGAATGGGGAAACTCGGAACAGGGAGGCCATGATAATGAACCGTCTCTTCCTCGGGGCCGTGCCGGCTGTCGCGGCCCTGGCGCTCGTGCTCGGCATCTTGATCTCTCCGGCCGCGGCGGCGGGAAGCAAGCCGCTGGTCATCGCTGTCGGCGCCGGTCCGCAGAGCATGGATCCCTTGGCGCACGACGTCGATTCGAACATGTCGGTGATGGACAACATCTTCGATGCGCTTCTCGAGCGCAATACGGCGGGGCAGCTCGTTCCCGGCCTCGCCACCTCGTGGGAGCGCGTGGACGCCAATACCTGGCGGTTCAAGTTGCGCCGGGGCGTCAAGTTCCACAACGGCAATGAATTCACCTGGGAGGATGTCAAGTTCACCTTCGAGCGGGGCAAGGATCCGAAGGTCTCGGAGTTCTCGAACTTCGCCCAGCTCGTCGCGTCCGTGAAGCCGGCCGGCAACGACCCGTGGACGATCGACATCACGACGACGCAGCCGGTGCCCTATTTCGTGCAGGCGCTGCCCCTCTTCTTCATCATGGACCAGAAGTCGACCGCGTCGCGCTCGGAAGGCGAGGTAGCACAGCATCCCATTGGCACCGGCCCCTATAAATTCGTGGAATGGGTAAAGAGCTCGTATCTCAAGGTGACGGCGAACGACGCCTATTGGGGTGGCAAGCCGAAGATCGAGAATGTCGAGCTTCGTCCGATCAGCGAAGCCTCGACGCGGCTGGCGGCGATCGCGAGCGGCGATGTGGACATCCTGCAGGACGTGCCTGTTGCGCTGATCAAGGCCGTCGAGAGGAATCCGAAGGTCGAGGTCGTCGCGCGGCCGGCGCGCCGCTCGATCTTCCTCGCCATCGCCAACAAGCCGGGCACGCCGACGGCGGATCTCCGGGTGCGCCGAGCCATGTACATGGCCATCAATGAGCCGGAGATCATCGCGAAGGTGATGTTCGGCCATGCCTCCCCGGCAGCCCAGGTCCCCGATCCGCCGACGGTCGGCTACAGCAAGGCGATCAAGCGGCTGCCCTACGACCCTGCCAAGGCGAAGGCGCTGCTCAAGGAGGCGGGCTATGCCAACGGCTTCGACCTCACTTTGAACGGTCCCAACGATCGCTATGTGCAAGACGCGCAGATTGAGGCGACGGTCGCGGCACAGCTCGCCAAGGTCGGCATTCGCGTCAAGGTGGTCTCCGAGCCCAAGGCCGTCTTCTTTCCGAAGGTCGACCGGCACGAGCTCCAGTCCTACCTGATCGGCTGGTTCGACGGCTCCTATGATTTTGGCCGCACATATAACCAGCTCTTCCATACCGTCGACCCGAAGGGCGGCTCCGGCGGCACCAACGGCGACAGCTACAGCAATCCCAAGCTCGACGAGATGTACGCGGCGACGACGAACATCATCGATCCGGCCAAGCGGGAAGAGGCGCTGCAGAAGCTCAACGAGGCGGCCATGGAGCAGGTCGTCGTCATCCCCCTCCATTACCAGGAGGACGACTACGCGATCCGCAAGGATCGAGGCATCCATTTCACGCCGCGCGCCGATACCTGGATCGTCTACAAGGACATCTCGTTCGGCTCGTAAGCGAGCTCGAATCGGTCACGGGGCTGAGATCGCGCATTCGCGTTCTCAGCCCCGCCATCGCCTTCGTATTTGCGCCGCGGATGGCACTACCAGCCGTATGAGGTGCCGCCCATGCAGGATCGCTAGCTAGATGAGCGCTTACGTCGCCAGACGACTCCTTCAGGGCATCGTCGTCCTCTTCATCGTCTCGTTCATCGCCTTCGCGATCTTCCAATATATCGGCGATCCCGCCGTCACCATGGCGGGGCAATATGCGACGGCGGCGCAGGAGGCGGCGATCCGGAAAGCGCTGGGGCTCGATCAGCCCTTCTACATTCAATATCTGCATTTCATCGCGAACGCGGTGGGCGGCAATCTCGGGATGTCCTATGTCGCCAAGGTTCCCGTCCTCGGCCTCATCCTGGAGCGTCTGCCGGCGAGCCTGGAGCTGGCCTTCACCGCCGAGGTCGGCGCAGTGATTTTCGGTGTCGCGCTCGGGGTGCTCTCCGCGGCCTATCCGCGCTCGGTCTTCAGCAAGGCGACGCTCACGGGCTCGCTCTTCGGCGTCTCCCTTCCGACCTTCCTCGTCGGCATCCTCCTCATTCTCGTCTTCGCGGTGTGGCTCGGCTGGCTGCCGCCCTTCGGCCGCGGCGATGTGGTGCCGGTCATCGACCCGTGGAGCACCGGCTTTCTCACCGCCAGCGGCTGGGCCCATTTGGCGCTCCCGGCGATCACGCTCGGGATGTTTCAGCTCGCGCTTCTCTACCGGCTTACCCGGAACGGCATGGTGGAGATCCTGCGGGCCGATTACATCCGCACTGCGCGGGCGAAAGGCCTTGGCCGATGGAGCGTGCTCTTCAAGCACGCGCTGCGCAATGTCCTCATTCCGGTCATCACCATGGTCGGCCTGCAATTGGGGCAGCTCATCGGCTTTTCGATCGTAACCGAGAGCATCTTTCAATGGCCGGGGGCGGGGAATCTGCTGCTGACCTCGCTCTACGAGAGCGATTTCCCGGTCGTCGCGGCCTATATCATCATCGTGGCGCTGATCGTCGTCGGGCTCAATTTGCTCGTCGACATCAGCTATGCGCTGCTCAATCCGAGAATTCGCTATGACTGAGACGGTCAACGTCCCAAGCGGCGGCTTGCATCCGGGAGAGGCGACGCTGCCGCGGCGGCGCTCATCCCGCGTGCTTCGTCATTTCCTGCGCCGCCCGCTCGCCGTCGCAGGCGCCGCCTTCCTCGTCCTCGTTATCGCCGGCGCCATACTCGCCCCACTGATCGCGCCCCAGAACCCGTACGACCTCCAATCCCTCCATCTCAGCGATTCCCTGATCCCACCGCTCTGGATGGACGGGGGAACGCTTCCCTATCTCCTGGGCACGGACGTCCAGGGGCGCGACATCCTCAGCACGATCCTCTACGGCTCCCAGACCTCGCTGATCGTCGGATTCAGCGTGGTCGTCCTCGCCGGCCTCATCGGCGGCGGAATCGGACTGCTTGCCGGCTTCACCGGCGGCTGGCTCGATACGATCATCATGCGCATCGCCGATTCGTTCCTCTCCTTCTCCACGACGCTGATCGCGCTGCTCCTCCTCGGCGTCTTCAAGAACAACAGCCTCCTTCTCGTCATCCTCGCGATCGTCGTCGGCGACTGGGTTCAATATGCGCGCACGATGCGGGGCTCCGTGCTCGCCGTGAAGGAGGAGGACTATGTCATGGCGGCGCGGGCCCTCGGCGGCGGGAGGATGCGCATCGTGCTCAGGCACATTTTGCCGAACGCCGTATCGCCGCTTCTCGTCATCGCGGCGGTCGATTTCGGCGTCGCCGTCACGCTCGAGGCGACCCTGAGCTTCCTCGGGGTCGGCGTGCCGATCACCCAGCCGTCGCTCGGGATGATGATCTCCCAGGGGCGCGATTTCATCTATGCCGGCAATTGGTGGCTGATCGTCTTTCCCGCCGGCGTGGTGATGGGGATCGTGTTCAGCCTGAACGTCATCGCCGATTGGTTGCGCGACGAGATCGATCCGCGCCTCTTGAAGCTGTGAGCGATCACAGCAGGCGCCGGCCTTTCACGAAGACGGCGACCGGCTTCAATTCCCGATCGAGAACGGTGATGTCGGCATCTGCCCCCGTGGCAAGCCGCCCCTTCGCCTCGGCCATTCCGATCACCCGGGCGATGTTGCGGGTGATGAGGGCAAGCGCATCCCCGAACGCGAGGCGACCGGAACGCGCGAGACGCTGCCAATCGGCCAGAAGCGCCGTATTGGTCGCGACCCGCATGCCGACGAGCTCACCCTTCTCGTCGAACTCCGGGAGGCTGCCGTTGCAGTCGGAGCTCATGGTGATTTGCCCGATCGGCACGCCCTGATCGAGGAGGTAATGCACGGCGTCGACGGCCGTGACGGCGTTCTTTCCGGGAAATTCGAAGGCCGTGATGTCGACGGCGGCGCCGAACGTCTTCGCGTAGTCGGCCGACTCCTCGAGCAGGCGGCGATGCCGGTTGACATGCGTGGGGATGATCTGGTCGGCTGGGATCTCGGTTTCGCTCAGAAGGCGCTTCAAGGGCGCCAGGCCGCGCGCGCCCGAGCCGAGATGGAAATGCACGATGCCGCGCTTGCGCGACAGCATGCCGCCGATCCGTGCCTCGCTCACCAGCCGCTCGATCTCGGCCTGGGTGGGCTGGGACGAGCGGTGGTCGGAGATGGCGATCTCGCCGACGCCGATCACCTCGGGAATCCATGCGATGTCGCGCTGGATGTCGCCGGTCAGCGTCGGCGGCGGCACGCGATAGGCGCCCGTGTACATATAGGCCTCGATGCCCTGCTCGCGGAGCCCGCGCGTCTTGGCGAGGAGATCGGCGGGCGAGCGGCTAATGCTGTCGGTGCCGAGCAAGCCGACGATGGTGGTGAAGCCTGCCGCGACGACCTCCTCGGCGCTGATCGGTGGGCAGCGCGTCGAGAAGCCGCCCTCGCCGCCGCCGCCCGTCACATGTGCATGCTGGTCGATGAAGCCGGGAACGGCGATCCCCTCGGGAAAGTCGAACGTCTCTGTCTCGACGCCCTTGGGCACGCCCAGGCCATCGCCGAGCGCCGCGATGCGGCCGTCGGCGATGAAGATATCGTGAGCCTGGGACGGCTCCGGCGTGTGGATTTCCTTGACGCGTAAGAGCGTGAGCATGGCCGGTCCTTGCTAAGCGTGTTGATGGAGGATGCAGCCCGCGGGAGAGGAGCGTCGAGATCGCACGATCACAATATGTCGTCGCGGATGCAGGCCTTGAAGCGTCCGGGAGCCACTTCGCGCAGCTCTGGCACGACCTTCGCGCAATCCGCGATGGCGTAGGGGCAGCGGGTGCGGAACACGCAACCGGAGGGCGGATTCATCGGGCTCGGAATGTCGCCGGTCAGCACGATTCGCTTGCCCTTGCGCTCGGGGTCGGGGACGGGAACGGCCGAGAGCAGCGCCTCCGTATAGGGGTGCTTCGGGCTCCGGCACAACTCCTGGCTAGGCCCGTGCTCCATGATCTTCCCGAGATACATCACGACGATACGATCGGAGATATACTCGACGACCGCGAGATCATGCGCGATGAAGAGAAGGGCGAGGCCGAGCCGCTCCTGCAGGTCACGGAGGAGGTTGACGATCTGCGCCTGGATCGAGACGTCGAGAGCGGAGACAGGCTCGTCCGCCACGATGAAGACCGGACCGACGGCGAGGGCCCGCGCGATGCCAATGCGCTGGCGTTGCCCGCCGGAAAATTCATGCGGGTAGCGGCTCATGTGATCCGGCGCGAGGCCGACCAGACTCAACAGCTCGGCGACGCGGTCCCGCCGTGCCCGCCGTCCATTCGCCAAGCCATGGACCACCAGCGGCTCGGCGACGATCTGCTCGACACGCAGACGCGGGTTGAGGGAGGCGAAGGGGTCCTGAAAGATCGGCTGCGCCTTGCGGCGGAAAGCGCGAAGTGCGCGCGGAGACATGCGCGACACGTCCTGGCCGTCGAAGACGACCGCGCCGGCCGTCGGATCGACCAGGCGGAGCACCGCGCGCCCCGCCGTCGTCTTGCCGGAGCCCGACTCGCCGACCAGTCCCACGACCTCGCCCGCCTCAACGTGGAACGAGACGTCGTCGACAGCCTTCACGCTGGCGCCGGCTCGCGAGAACAGACCGCCGCGCACCGCGAACCAGACCTTGAGGTCGCGCACCTCGAGGAGATGAGAGGTGGCCGTCACTGCGCCCGAGCCTCCATGACGTGCCGCCAGCGCACGCAGCGCACCGCATGATCGAGGCCGCATTGCTCGAGGGGCGGGGAGTCCCGGTCGCAGAGGCCCGCGACGAAGAAGCCGCAGCGGGGATGGAAGGCGCAGCCCTTGGGGAGATCGCGCGGATTGGGCACGTTGCCGGGGATTGCCTCCAGGCGTCCACCACCCTCCTTTCTCGCGCCCAAGCGCGGAACCGAGTTCATCAGGCCGATCGTATATGGCATGCGCGGGTTTCTGAAGACGTCGCGGGCCGGGCCCTCCTCGACGACCCGCCCTGCATACATCACCAGGATCCGATCGGCGATCTCGGCGGCCACGCCGAGATTATGGGTGATGAAGATGACGGCCATGCCGAGCTCCTGCTGGAGCCGCTTCATCAGCTCGAGAATCTGGGCCTGAATGGTCACGTCGAGCGCCGTCGTCGGCTCGTCGGCGATGAGGAGGGCCGGGTTGCAGGAGAGCGCCATCGCGATCATCACGCGCTGGCGCATGCCGCCTGACATCTGATGGGGGTAGCTCTCCATCCGTTTCGCCGGCTCCGGGATGCCGAGGAGCTCGAGCATGTGGATGCCGAGGGCCAGCGCCTCGCGCTGGCTCTTGCCCTGGTGGAGGCGGATCGCCTCGGTGATCTGGTTGCCGACCGTATAGACCGGATTGAGGGAGGTCATCGGCTCCTGGAACACCATGGCGATCTCGTTGCCGCGGATTCGCCGCATCTCCGCGTCGGACAGCCGGGTGAGATCGCGAGGCCGGCCGTTCCGACCGCGGAAATTGATCTCGCCGGCCGCGATCCGTCCCGGCGGGCTCGCGATGAGCCGCATCACGGCCAGGCTGGTGACGGATTTCCCGGACCCCGACTCGCCGACAATGACGAGAGTCTCGCCGCGATCGATGTCGAACGACACCCCGTCGACGGCACGGACTGTGCCGTCCTCGGTTGCGAACTCGACCTTCAGGTCACGGACCTCGAGAAGATTTTCGGCTGCCATCGGGTTTGCTGCTATCCGCGCATTCGGGAAGCTCGCGGCGACGCATGCCCTTAGCAAAATCCGGGCGCGGCCGGAACGTTTAATTTCTTTCGCGCCGTCGCGAACTCAGCGCACCGCCTCGATTCGTCATCATTAGCGGCATATTTAACATGATAGTTTAGTATATTTAGATTTTTTTGTCTCGCCTTCTTGTAAAAACTAATTGACTTGTCCGAGGAGGCGTTGATTATCTCGGCCGTCGGCGCTGCCGCTGAAAAGCGAGAGGAGGACCGAGCCATGACCGCATCGCCCAAGCTGGCGGAGGACCACGCGCCCCAGATCAAGACGGTGCGCGTCGAGGGTCGATGGAAGGGCCGCTATCGCAACGATCTTGCGGTCCGCGACTTTAACTTCGTCACCGCGGAGCCCGAGAAGATCGGCGGCAACAATGAGGGGCCCACCCCGATGGAGTATGTCGCCGGAGCGCTCAGCGGCTGCCTCGGCATCGTCATCGAGCTGGTGGCGAAGGAGCAGGGGGTCGCGCTCGACGATTTGTGCATCGAGTGCACGGGGCTCGTCGATCAGCGCGGGCTCTTCGGCACCGCGGAGGTATCGCCGCATTTCCAATCCGTCGATATCGCCATCACGTTGGCGACCCGGGCGCCTGAGGCGCAACTCGCGGCGCTCAAGCGCGACGTGCTGAAGCGCTGCCCGGTCTACAATCTGGTGCGGGACAGCGGCGCCAAGGTCACCGTCACCTGGACGGTCGCGGAGGCGACGCGATGAACACCTATGGCCAATGGGTGGTGGGTCTCGCCGTTGCCTATACGGTGCTGCTGGTGGCCACGGGACGCCTCGCGCGCCGCAAGGCGCAAAGCGCTACGGGCGGGTATTTCGTCGGCGGGCGGCAATTCTCGCCGCTGCTGGTGGCGCTTTGCGTCACCGGGCTCTTCTCGGGCTCGACCTTCATCGCGGTCCTCGAGCTCAGCTATCTCAGGGGCATCTCGGCGGCATGGTACGGGGTCGCCGAGACCATCCAAGTGCTGCTCATCGCGCTTTTTCTTGTGACTCGCTTCCGCGAGCGTGCACTCGTCACCATTTCCGGCCTGATCGGCGACCATTATGGCCGTGCGGCGCGTGCCGTCGCCGGTGCGATCACCGCCTTCGCCTTCCCCATGTGGTCGGTGGCGACAGCGCTCGCCTTTGCCTCCGCCGTCCATGTCTCGACGGGCATTCCGATGCTCTGGTCCCTGGTGCTGACGGCGGCGCTGCTGCTCGCCTATCTCCAGAGCGGCGGCATGTGGTCGATCGGCCTGACCCAGAGCATCAACTGCGTCGTCTTCCTTGTCATGCTCACGATCGGCCTTGTCGCGGTGATTGCCGGGACGGGATTGGGCGGGCTCAGCAAGCTCGCCGCGGCCCGCCCGGAATACTTCGTCGCCGATACCGTCGGCATGACGCAGATTGCCGCCTGGTTCGGCACCTTCATCATCAACGTGCCGCTGGCCCAGGCGACCTTCCAGATGGCGGTGTCGTGCCGGACGCCCGCCGAGGGCCGTCGCGGCTTGTATTGGGCCTGCCTGATGGGCATTCCCTTCGTCATCGTCGCGACATTGCTGGGCTTGACCGCGGCGTCGGCCTTACCCAGGGGTGCGCAAGGCCTTATCGCCATTCCACAATATATGGAGAAGGTGCTGCCGGCGCCCCTCGTCGGCGTGTTCTTCCTCGGCATCTGGGCCTGCGCCCTCGGTTGGGGCGGCCCCTGCCAGTTCTCGGGCGCCACCTCCCTCGGCCGCGACGTCATGATGGCGTTTCGGCCACGGGCGAGCGAAGCCGATCTTGTGCGCTATACCCGTTGGTCGTTGGTGCTGTTGACCGTGCTCATGGTGATTTTTGGCCTGCTGCGATCCGAGCAATCCGCGTGGTGGAACATTCTCGCCTGGACGGCGCGCAATTCCGCCACCTTCGCCCCCGTGATCACGGCGTTGCTGTGGCGCGGCGCCACGCCGCTGGCGGCCCTGATCTCGATGATCGTCGGCTTCGTTGCCGGCATGCTGTGGTATCAGTTGAGCGGATGGGGCGTCGCCCACTTCCTTTACGGCATCCATCCCGTCTGGCTGGGAATGAGCGCCAATATCCTGACGCTGGTGCTGCTGTCTCTAGCGACGGTGCGCGAAGGATGGATGCCGGCGCGTGGCGTCGCGCGCTACTGCGGCGCGGCGCTGCTCCTCTCCGGCGCCGGCTTGGCCGTGTTCGCCGGTCGGGCGTTCGCTTGGCTGCAGCCGACGGGGCTGCTCGGGCTGGTCCTCTTCCTCGCTGCGCTCGGCCTCTGCCTCGGCGCCATGGCGATGCTCAAGCGGCGCGAGGATGGCGCTGCGGTCGCCTCGCGAGCGGCTGCCGTCGCTGCCGCAAGCGACTAGGCAAGCCATAGCCCCAGATATAGGGGGAGGTCGCGCTCCACCTACAAATCGAGGAGGGCGAATGGGCGAGACTGGAACTCGCCCGGCGACGGGCGCGTTTTGCCATAGTTCCGGTGAGTTCCGGTATGATACCAAAATCGGAGTGAGCCATGGCGAAGCGCCCCTCGTGGTCCGGCTTCCTCAAGCTGTCCCTCGTCACTTGCCCCATCCAGCTCATCAACGCGACGATGAGGGCGAATACGGTCTCGTTCCATTTCATTCACCCGAAGACCCATAACCGGGTGCAGATGAGGCCGTTCGATCCCGATCTCGGCGAGGTCGAGCGGAAGGACCTCGTGCGCGGCTACGAGATCGAGGATGGAAAATACGTGACCGTCACCGACGAGGATCTCGCCGAAATTCGCCTGGAATCCACCAAGACGATCGCGATCGAGAAGTTTGTGAGCATCGACGACATCGATCCGGTCTATTTCGACGGCGCCTATTTCGTCGTTCCGAATGGCGAGATGGCCATCGAGGCGTATACTGTCATCCGCGAGGCGATGAAAAAGGAGAACAGGGCGGCGCTCGGTCGCCTGGTTCTGTCGTATCGCGAGCATGTCGTCATCATCAAGCCGCGCGATAAGGGCCTGGTCCTTCATCGCATGCGCGACGCCCGGGAGGTGGAGGCGAGAGCGCCCTTCGACGACATCAAGGACGTCAAGGTGGATCCGAAGATGATCGAGATCGCATCGCGGATCATCGAGCAGAACGAAGGCGATTTTGAACCCGCGGAATTCAAGGATCCTTACGAGGAGGCCCTTATCGCCATGCTGAAGCGGCGCGCCAAGGGCGCCGAGCCGATCCACGCGGCCGAGACTCGCGAGGAGCCGACCAACGTCGTCAACCTGATGGACGCCTTGAAGAGGAGCTTGGAGCGAAAAGGCATGCCAAGCCGCGGGGAGCCGCGTGACGACGAGCGCAAAGTGGTCGACTTCAAGAAGGGCGGCCGCGCAGCGAGGCACAAGTCGTCGCCAAAGCACCGTAAGCGAGCCCATGCGCGATGATGCGATCCCATGACGAGGAATAAGCTCTCCAGCTATCGCGCGAAACGGAACTTCGGCAAGACGGCGGAACCGACGGGCAAGGCGAAGGTCAAGCCCGCCGAGCATCTCCGCTATGTCATTCAGAAGCACGCGGCGAGGCGTCTCCATTACGATTTTCGACTCGAGCTTGACGGCGTCTTCAAGTCATGGGCGGTGACGCGCGGGCCCTCCCTCGATTCTCGCGACAAGCGCCTGGCCGTCGAGGTGGAGGACCATCCCCTCGACTACGGCGATTTCGAGGGCACGATCCCGAAGGGACAGTATGGCGGCGGCACCGTGATGCTGTGGGATCGGGGCTTCTGGGCGCCGGAGGGGAGCAAGCCACCGGCGGAAGCCCTGCGCGCCGGCGAGCTCAGATTCGTTCTTGCCGGCGAGAAGCTCCGCGGCGGCTGGGTCTTGGTGCGGATGGCACGTGACCGGAATCGCGGGAAGCGGACCAACTGGCTCCTCATCAAGCATCGCGACGCCGACGCGAGGCCGGGCGGTACGGAAGCGCTGCTGGCCGAGGATCGCTCGGTGGCGTCGGGGCGCTCCATGGCCGAGATCGCCGCCGGCAAGAAGCCGGGGCCTAAGCCTTTCATGCTGGCGAGCGGCAAAGCCGCGGCGGCGAACGCGGTATGGCAATCCGACCGGAGCGAGGACGCCGCCGACGGGGATGGAAGGAAGGCGCAATCTCGTCCGCTCCGGGAGGAGATCGCGGCCGCCGGTCGCTCGGATATGGCACGCGAAGGTCGCGGCCGCGTGCAGATTCCCGACTTCGTCCCGCCGCAGCTCTGCCGCCTCGTCGATCGCCCGCCCTCCGGCAAGGCCTGGGCCCATGAAATCAAGTTCGACGGCTATCGTGTGCAGCTCCGCGTACAAAATGAGCGCGTAACGGTAAAGACGCGGAAAGGCCTGAATTGGACCCCTAAGTTTCCCTCGCTGGCAAAGGCTGCGCGCGATCTGCCCGATTGCCTGATCGACGGCGAGATCGTCGCCTTGGACGAGAACGGCGTGCCGGATTTTGCGAGCCTTCAGGCCGCGTTGTCGGAGAAGGCCGATGGCGATCTGATCTTCTTCGCCTTCGACCTTCTCTTCGCGAATGGCCGCGACCTTCGGCCCCTGCCGCTCTCGGAGCGCAAGGCGGCGCTGAGATCCCTGCTCGACAACGTCCAGAGCCGCGCCATGCCGATCCGCTATGTCGAGCATTTCGAGACCGGCGGCGACGCGATCCTGAAGTCCGCCTGCCGCATGTCGCTCGAAGGCATCGTCTCGAAGCGCCTGGACGCACCCTATCGCTCCGGGCGGGGCGATGCCTGGACCAAAGCCAAGTGCCGCGCCGGGCACGAGGTTGTGATCGGCGGCTGGACCGGGCAAGCCACGCATCTCCGCTCCCTCCTCGTAGGCGTGCATCGTGGCAAGCATCTGGTCTATATCGGCCGCGTGGGGACAGGTTTTGGCACCGCGCGGGCGAAGGACATTCTCACGCGCCTCAAGGCCGTTGCCAGTCGGAAGAGTCCTTTCGGCGGCGTGGGCGCGCCGCGCAAGGAGCCCAATGTTCATTGGGTGAAGCCGCAACTGGTGGCGGAGATCGAATTCGCCGGCTGGACCGAGTCCGGCATGGTGCGCCAGGCCGCGTTCAAGGGCCTGCGCGAGGACAAGCCGGCGGAGGATGTTGAAGCCGAAAGGCCGGAGGCGGGAGGCGGCGATGTCGTGCAGCCCGGCCTCGGCCAGCGTCCCCGGAGGGCGTCGGCAAGCGCGCGCAGCCGCGCGGCCCTCGTTATGGGCGTTGCGATATCGAATCCCGACAAGGCGCTATGGCCGGATGCCGGCGACCAGAAGCCGGTCACGAAGCTCGATCTCGCGCGCTATTACGAGGAGGTCGGCCCCTGGATGATCCGTCATTTGCAGGGGCGGCCGTGCTCCATCGTTCGCGCGCCCGACGGCATCGCCGGCGAGAGGTTTTTCCAGCGCCACGCCATGCAAAAGATGTCGAACCTCCTGGAGCTTGTGACCGTCTCCGGGGATCGCAAGCCCTACCTGCAAATCGACCGGGTCGAAGGCCTGATCGCCGTTGCACAGATCGCCGGGCTGGAACTCCACCCCTGGAATTGCGAGCCGGGGCATCCCGACAGGCCGGGGCGCCTCGTCTTCGACCTCGATCCCGCGCCCGACGTGCCCTTCGACCGGGTCGTCGAGGCTGCGCGGGAGTTGCGCGAGCGGCTGGAGGAATTCGGCCTTGTCGGCTTTTGCAAGACGACCGGTGGCAAGGGCTTGCACGTGACGGCACCTCTGGCGCAGCCGAAGAAGAATTGGACGACCTGGCCGGAAGCCAAGGCGTTTGCCGAAGAGGTGTGCCGACAGATGGCGGCCGACAGCCCCGACCGCTATGTGGTGAACATGGCCAAGTCGCGCCGAGCCGGTCGCATCTTCCTCGATTATCTGCGCAATGACCGACTGTCGACTGCTGTGGCCCCGTTGTCGCCGCGCGCCCGCGAGGGCGCGCCGGTCTCGATGCCGCTGCCCTGGACCCAAATTCGCGCAGGCCTCGATCCGGCGAAGTTCACCATCCGCACGGCATCCGCTCTCGTCGCAAAGAACCACGCCTGGCAGGACTATTTCCGGGCCGGGCATTCGCTGACCCCGGCGGTCAGGAGATTGGCGAAGAAAGCGGCATAGGACGCCAGTGGCTCAAAGGACCGCTCGAGGCGAGGCTCTCCGCAGCGACCGACAAGCAGGTCATCGGCGCCGGCCCCGTGACAGGGGCCTATTCCTGGGTGCTGCGCATCTCGCTTACGGATATCCGTATCGTCGATGAGCCGCCCTGCGAAATGAGGCGCCAGGCGGGACTCACATCCGGATGCCGAAGCGCGTCAGCATCTCGCGGCGCCCGGTGGTGGTGACGAAGAGCGCCCGGCTGTCGAGCTCTTGGACGACCCACTTCCTCTTGAGCGCGAGTGTCAGGAAGGCGGCGCCCAGCGCTCCACCCATATGCGGCCGCCGCTCGCTCCAATCCAGGCACGGGCACGCGAATCGCCGGCGAAGGGCTCGAGTCGCCTCGACATCGATCCCGAGAGACTCGAATGCTCGGACCCCCTCGCGGGCCAGGTCGTAGCCGTTGCCGTGCCCCGCCGACCCGACCGCCAGCCAGCCGAGCGCCCTGAACCGGTCATGGAGCGCCACGCCCAAGGTCCCGGCAATGTGGTCATAGCAGGTCCGGGCCAATCGCAGGTGGCGGGGCGTATTCGGCACGAATGTCCGGCGGGGGCTGCCGGCCAGCACGCTCAGGGCTTCGAGCACGCTCGCCACCTCCGGTCCGTGCAAGCTGTAATAGCGATGCTTCCCCTGCGCCTGGACCTTGATCAGCCTCTCGCTTTGCAGGCGCTTCAGGTGCACGCTCGCCGTGGAAGGGCTTACCTCCGCCACGACGGCGAGCTCCGTGCTCGATCTCGCATGATTGTCGAGAAGGCAGAAGAGAATGCGGGCCCGCGCCGGCTCGCCGATGGCGGCGGCGATGCGGGAGACCGCGGTGTCGGCATCCTCCTCGACAGACATGGTTTGAGCCTAAACGAATTGTCCATGTTCCACAACTGCCATAGTCGCGTCTGAAGGCGTCGGGCCACGCCTGTCGCCGATCGCCGGGAACGGCCGCGGCGTTGAAGGTTGACAACGGCCGAAAAGGAGTGGACCGTTTGCGCTTTCCACACCCATGCCGTGTGCTCGTCGCCTGTCATCCATGAGGCGATGGCGCACGGCGCGCCGATGCGCGGAGAGAATCGCCATCGACGGTGGTGAAGATCGGATGCGAATGGATGGGAGGAGAGGATGAAAGCACCATACTGCAGACGACCAGGCGCCGTGCTCGGCTTCGGCATGATCGCGGCGATCGCCGCGCTCGGCGCTTGGGTTCCCGCGCAAGCGGAAGAGAAGATGGTGACTATCGGCATCGAGCTGCCGCTGACGGGGGCGGATGCGGAATCGGCGACCCGCATCAAATACGGCGCCCAGATGGCCATCGAGGAGGCGAACGCCAAGGGCGGGGTGGCCGGCTACAAGATCGGCATGACGGTGCTCGATAGCGGCACCGCCACCGCCGGCCAGTACGACCCGGCCCAGGCGGCCACCAACGCCAAGAAGTTCGCCTCGGATCCCAAGGTCGTCGGCATCATCGGGCCGCAGATGAGCGGCGAGGGCAAGGCGATGTCGCCGATCCTCTCGGCGGCCGATCTCGCCACCATCACGCCGTCCTCGACGAACCCCGACATCACCGATCCGAAATTCGCCGGCCAGTACCGGCCCCAGGGCAAGGCCGTCTATTTCCGCACGGTGACGACGGATGCCTTCCAAGGCCCCAACATGGCCAACTTCATGAAGGACAAGCTCCATGTGAAGTCGGTCTACATCCTCGACGATTCGGGGGCCTATGGCGTCGGCCTCGCCAATTCGTTCGAGGCGCAGGCGAAGAAGATCGGCATCAAGGTGCTGGGCCATGACGAGCTCAACCCCAAGGAGGCCGACTACACGACGATTCTCACCAAGATCAAGGGCCTCAACCCCGACGCCCTCTATTACGGCGGGGTCGGGCAAGCGGGGGTCAAGCTGATCAAGCAGTCCTATGACGTCATCCCGAAGGCGGTCAAGGCCGGGGGCGACGGGCTCGTCAGCCCGGACATCCTGAAGGGCGGCGGCTTCCCGGCGGTAGAGGGGTGGTATGCGACGATCGCCTCGCCGCACGTGACGGAGGACCCGGCGGTTCAGGACTGGGTGAAGCGCTACACCAAGCGCTTCGGCACGCAGCCGGACGACTATGCGGTGACG
>DATGLG010000021.1:0-63904 GCA_035294245.1 Alphaproteobacteria bacterium
TGCGTGTCGACGCGATCTCGACGGGGGCGATCAACCTCGATGCGGCGATCGGTATCGGCGGCATTCCGAAGGGGCGCATCACCGAGATCTACGGCCCCGAGTCCAGCGGTAAGACGACGCTCTGCTTGCACGTCGTCGCGAACGCGCAGCGTGGTGGTGGCGTTGCGGCGTACATCGACGCCGAGCATGCGCTCGACACGGAGTACGCGGCCAAGCTCGGTGTGGACGTGGAGAATCTCCTCGTGTCGCAGCCGGATACGGGGGAGCAGGCGCTGGAGATCTGCGAGATCCTGGTGCGTTCTGGAGCGGTGGACGTGATCGTCGTCGACTCGGTGGCGGCACTCGTGCCGAAGGCCGAGATCGAGGGCGACATGGGAGATTCGCACGTCGGTCTGCAGGCGCGACTGATGAGTCAGGCGCTGCGCAAGCTGACCGGCTCCATCTCCAAGTCCAAGTGCATGGTCATCTTCATCAACCAGATCCGGATGAAGATCGGCGTCATGTACGGCAGCCCGGAGACGACCACGGGTGGCAACGCGCTGAAGTTCTACGCCTCGGTGCGCCTCGACATCCGCCGCATCGGCGCCATCAAGGACCGCGACGAGGTCGTCGGCAACCAGACCCGCGTCAAGGTGGTTAAGAATAAGCTGGCGCCGCCGTTCAAGCTGGTCGAGTTCGACATCATGTATGGCGAGGGCGTCTCCAAGACCGGCGAGCTCATCGATCTCGGCGTCAAGGCGAACATCGTCGAGAAGTCGGGCGCCTGGTTCTCCTATGACGGCCAGCGCATCGGCCAGGGCCGCGAGAACGCCAAGCAGTTCCTCCGCGAGAACAAGGACATCGCCGCCGCTATCGAGCAGGCGATCCGGCAGAATGCCGGGATCGTCGCCAACGCCCTCATGGGCGAGGGAGGCAGCGAGGACGACGCAGCCGCCGAGGCCGGCGAATAGGCTTCGGCGCGGGGCCCGGCTCGGCGCCGCCGCCCCTCGAGTTCCCCCAAGCGCACGCCAGTGGCGCGAGCGGCACGGCCCCGGAGCAATCCGGGGCCGCGTTGCTGTCGGGGTGGAGCCTCGATCGCGGGGCTGGATTAGATTGGGGTGGGTTGCATTTGGATTGACCAGCCGCCGTCACATCGTCATTCCCTCGAAAGAGGGAATCCAGCGACACTGGGCCCCCGCTTTCGCGGGGGCGACGACCGTGGTGCCTCACTCCAAACGCATTACGCTCCAAGGCTTCGACCAGCGGCAACGGAGGACGGCATGGCGCGGCTCTATCTCTTGATCGCGATTCTCTCGGAGGTCGCGGCGACCTCGGCGCTCAAGGCCTCGGACGGATTCGCGCATGCGATCCCCTCGGCCGTCGTCGTCGCCGGCTACGCCGTCGCCTTCTACTGCCTCTCGCTCGCGTTGCGCGAGATTCCCGTCGGCGTCGCCTATGCTATCTGGTCCGGGGCGGGGATCGTCCTCCTGGCGATCATCGGCTATGTCCTCTATCGCCAGTCCCTCGACCTTGCCGCCGTCATCGGCATCGCCCTCATTCTCGCCGGGGTTCTGGTGCTGAACCTCTTCTCCCGCTCGACCGTCCGCTGAGCGCCGCGGCCGACGCCCCGGCGCTCACGCAAAAGCAGCCATGCCGTCGCGGCCGGGATCGGCCGCCCCGTCGAGCTTGCCGTCCACGATGCGGATGCCGTGCACCCCGGCGAAATAGAAATTAAGCGGCGAGCGCTTCACCGGATAGCCGCGCGCAACCAGCTCGCGCTCGGCCGAGCGCAGGATGCGGTTGGTGAGCCAGATCGTGTCGGAGGTGGCGCAGAAGCGCGGCGCCGAGATCGCCTCGAGGGCCGTCATGCCGAAATCGATCACGTTGAGGATCACCTGCAGGATGCCCGGGACGATGTAGCTCCCGCCCGGCGCGCCCACGACGAGGAAGGGCTTGTCGCCCTTGAAGGCGATGCTGGGAGCCATGCTCGAGGCGCGGGCCTTGCCGGGCGCGATCGAGCCGGCCCGGCCCGGCCGCGGGTCGAAGGCGCCCATGGCGCCGTTATACATGAAGCCGAGCCCCTCGGTGACGACGCCCGAGGGTGTCCCGAGGGTATGGGTTAAGGAGACGCAGGTGCCGTGCGCGTCGACGACGCAGACCTGGGTCGTGTCGGCGGCCTCCTTCTTCTTGATGCGTGGCACGCTCGTCTTCTCGCCGCGCTTGATGCGGGCGGCGAGCTCCGCCGCATAGGCCTTGGATGACAGCTTCTCGACGGGAACGGCGACGAATTTGGGATCGCCCAGATGGGCCTCGCGGTCCACCTGCCCGATCTTCATCGCCTCGGCGACGGTGGCGATATAGTCCGGCGTGTTGTGGCCGAGGGCGCGCAGATCGAAGGCCTCGAGGATGTTGAGCATCTCGAGGAGCACGAGCCCGCCGCCGGGCGGCGGCGCCGTGGCGATGCGGTAGCCGCGGTAGCTGCCCCAAAGCGGCGCGTTCTCCTCGGCGCGACAGGCCTCGAGATCCGCCCTGGCAAGGAGGGCGCTGTGAGCCGCCATGTCGGCGGCGATCCGGGCCGCGATCTCGCCCGTATAGAAATCCTCCGCCCCGGCGTCCGCGATGCGGCGATAGGCAGCGCCCATATCGGGGTTGCGCAGGATCTCGCCGACGCCCCGGAGACTGCCGTCGGGCTTGGCGTAGATCTTCCGCGTCGCCGGGATGGCGGTGAGCATGTCGGTGTGGGGCGCCTGGCTCTCGGTCGGGACCTGGTTCCAATAGGCGGCGACATGGGGGCGCACCATGAAGCCGTCCTCGCAATAGGGGATGGCGAGGCGGATGAGGTCCGTGAGCTTGCGGGTGCCGTAGCGCTCGAGGGCGGTATTCAGGGCGCGCAGGGTCATGGGTGTGGCGATGGCGCCGTAGCCGAGCTCGTTGATCCGGCCCTCGATGAAGAAGCCGAAGCCGTCCTCGGCCTGGCCGAGCAGCAGCTTTGCCCACATATCGGGCCGTGCGGCGAGGGGGGCGCGGCCGTAGAACTCGAGGCAGGTGTGCACGCCCGCGCGCGGCGCATAGATGTGCATGCAGCCGAAGCCGGCGATGCCGCACATCTGCGGATCGACGGCGGTCTGCACGAGCGCCGTGGCGACGGCGGCGTCCACCGCATTGCCGCCCGCGCGCAAGGTCTCGATCCCCGCCTCCACCGCCTCGGGCTGGGCCGCGCTCACCATGCCGTGGGTCATCCTTGTTACCTCCGAGAGATATCCGCTGAAGATCGCGCGCCGCTGCCGTCGGGCGCACGCCGTTGAAGATGCTCGAATTCCAATGTCTTTTCCTCTTTCACCGTCATGCCCGCGAGGCTTGTCTCCGCGCAGGCGGGGAGCAGGCATCCAGCTTGCGGCCCCCGGATTCCGGCTCTTCGCGGAGCCTGTCCTCGGGCCCGCCTTCGGCGGGACCCGGGGGCTCCGGCCGGAAGGACGAGCTTGAAAGGGGGAATCGCACGAAGGAACTTTACGATTAGAATAGTCGGACGCCGCCATGCCGCAATCCCCGAATGCGGCTCGGGCGGAGTCATGGGATGATGCGGACCCCGGCGCCCTGCCTGGACAGCGCCGCCGGGGTCGGGGTAGAAACGCCGGTCCGCTCGGGGCGGGGCCGCGGAGAAGCCGGCCGCGTGCCTTGGTTTTCCGCCGGAAAGCCCCAGATTGATAGGCATCATGACGACGACCGCGAACGAGATCCGCGCCGCCTTTCTCGACTTCTTCAAGCGCAACGGCCACGAGGTTGTGCCATCGAGCCCGCTCGTCCCCCGCAACGATCCCACCCTGCTCTTCACCAATGCGGGGATGGTGCAGTTCAAGAACGTCTTCACCGGCGTCGAGAGGCGGCCCTATCAGCGCGCCGCGACGGCGCAGAAATGCGTGCGCGCCGGCGGCAAGCACAACGACCTCGAGAATGTCGGCTATACGGCGCGCCACCATACCTTCTTCGAGATGCTCGGCAATTTCTCCTTCGGCGATTATTTCAAGGAGCGCGCGATCGAGCTCGCCTGGACCCTCGTCACCCGGGATTTCGGCCTGCCCAAGGACCGCCTTCTCGTCACCGTCTTCGCCGAGGACGACGATGCCTACGATTTGTGGAAGCGGATCGCGGGCCTGCCCGAGAGCCGCATCATCCGCATCCCCACCTCGGACAATTTCTGGGCCATGGGCGATACCGGCCCCTGTGGCCCATGCTCCGAGATCTTCTATGATCACGGCGAGGGCATCCCGGGCGGACCGCCGGGCAGCGCCGAGGCGGAGGGCGACCGCTTCATCGAGATCTGGAATCTCGTCTTCATGCAGTACGAGCAGATCGAGCCGGGCAAGCGCGTGCCGCTGCCGCGCCCCTCGATCGACACCGGCATGGGGCTCGAGCGCGTCGCCGCGGTGCTCCAGGGCAAGCATGACAATTACGACATCGATCTCATGCGCGGCCTCATCGAGGCCTCGGCCGAGGCGAGCCATACGGCGCCCGACGGGCCGCATGCCGTCTCGCACCGGGTGATCGCGGACCATCTGCGCGCGACCTCCTTCCTCATCGCCGACGGCGTGCTGCCCTCGAACGAGGGGCGCGGCTACGTGCTGCGCCGGATCATGCGCCGCGCCATGCGCCACGCCCATATGCTCGGCTGCGAGGAGCCGCTGATGTGGCGGCTCGTCCCGGCGCTCGTCGACCGCATGGGGGCCGCCTATCCCGAGCTCATTCGCGCCCAGGCCCTCGTGACTGAGACCCTCAAGCTCGAGGAGACGCGCTTCAAGCAGACTCTCGGCCGCGGCCTGCGGCTCCTCGAGGAGGCGACGGCGTCGCTGCCGCCGCAGCAGGCCCTCCCCGGCGAGGTCGCCTTCAAGCTCTACGACACCTACGGCTTCCCCCTCGACCTCACCCAGGACGTGCTGCGCGGGCAGGGGCGGAGCGTCGATACCGCCGGCTTCGATGCGGCGATGGAGCGCCAGCGCGCCGAGGCGCGCAAGGCCTGGGCCGGCTCGGGCGAGCAGGCGACCGAGCGCGTCTGGTTCGAGCTGCGCGAGCGCTGCGGCGCCACCGAGTTCCTCGGCTACGACACCACCTCGGCGGAAGGCATCGTCAAGGCCGTCCTCGTCGACGGCAAGCCCGTCGAGCGCGCCGAGGCCGGGAGCACTGTTGCCGTCGTCGTCAACCAGACGCCGTTCTACGGCGAATCCGGCGGCCAGATGGGCGATGCCGGCATCATCTTCGGCGCCGACGGGCTCGAGCTCGTCGTGAATGACACGCAGAAGAAGGCCGGCGACCTCTTCGTCCATTTCGGCAAGGTGACGAAGGGCCATGTCGCCCCGGGCCATGCCGTCGAGCTGCGCGTCGATGTCGAGCGGCGCGACCGGCTGCGCGCCAATCACTCGGCGACCCATCTCCTGCACCAGGCGCTGCGCCGTGTCCTCGGCGGCCACGTCACCCAGAAGGGCTCGCTCGTCGCCCCGGATCGCCTCCGCTTCGACTTTAGCCATCCGAAGCCGATGACGTCCGAGGAGATCGCGGCGGTCGAGGCCGAGGTCAATTTCCGCATCCGCCAGAACGGCGAGGTGGGCACCCGGCTGATGACGCCGGAAGAGGCGGTGAAGCAGGGGGCGCTTGCGCTCTTCGGCGAGAAATACGGCGACGAGGTGCGCGTCGTCTCCATGGGCCTCGACGAGGGCGAGCAGGCCTTCTCGACCGAGCTCTGCGGCGGCACCCATGTGCGGCGTACCGGCGATATCGGCTTCTTCAAGATCACCGGCGAGGCGGCACTCGCCGCCGGCGTGCGCCGCATCGAGGCGCTCACCGGGGCCGCCGCGGTCGATCACGTCGAGCGCGAGGAGACGCTGCTGCAAAAAACCGCCGCGGCGCTCAAGGTTTCGCCCGCCGAGCTGCCGGCGCGCGTCGCGAGTCTCATGGAGGAGCGCCGCAAGCTCGAGCGCGATCTCTCCGAGCTGCGCAAGCGGCTGGCGGCTGGCGGCGGCGGGGCTGCTGCGGGCGACGGCGCCAAGGAGATCGGCGGCGTCAAATTCGCGGCCCGCCGGCTCGACGGCGTGCCGGCGCGCGAGCTCAAGGCCATGGCCGATGCGCTCAAGAAGCAGGTGGGCTCGGGGGTCGTCGCCATCGCCGCGGAGGCCGAGGGCAAGGCCTCGCTCGTCGTCGGCGTGACGCCCGATCTGACCGATCGCCTCAACGCCGTCGAGTTCGTCCGCGTCGGCGCCGAGAAGCTGGGCGGGAAGGGGGGCGGCGGCCGTCCCGACATGGCCCAGGCCGGCGGGCCCGACGCCTCGGCGCTGCAAGCCGCGCTCGACGCCATCGAGGCGGCCCTCGCCGCGCGCGCCTGACCATCACGCCACGATTGCAAGGAGCACCCATGCGCTTCCAGGGCACCGATAGCTATGTCGCGACCGAGGATCTGATGGTCGCGGTCAACGCCGCGATCACGCTGGAGCGGCCCCTCCTCGTCAAGGGCGAGCCCGGCACCGGCAAGACGATCCTCGCCCACGAGATCGCCAAGGCTCTCGGCAAGCGGCTCATCACCTGGCACATCAAGTCGACGACGAAGGCGCAGCAGGGCCTCTACGAGTACGACGCGGTGTCGCGCCTGCGCGATTCTCAGCTCGGCGACGGGCGCGTGCACGACATCCGCAACTATATCCTGCGCGGCAAGCTGTGGGACGCCTTCGCAGCCGAGGAGCGGCCGGTGCTCCTCATCGACGAGATCGACAAGGCGGATATCGAGTTCCCCAACGACCTGCTGCTCGAACTCGACCGCATGGAGTTCTACGTCTACGAAACGCGCGAGACCGTCGCAGCGCGCCACCGCCCCATCGTCATCATCACCTCGAACAACGAGAAGGAGCTCCCCGACGCCTTCCTGCGCCGCTGCTTCTTCCATTACATCCGCTTCCCCGACAAGGAGACGATGGAGCGCATCGTCGAGGTGCATTATCCGGGTGTTAAGGCCGAGCTGGTGCGCGAGGCGCTCAACCTCTTCTACGCCGTGCGCGAAGTGCCGGGGCTCAAGAAGAAGCCCTCGACCTCCGAGCTGCTCGATTGGCTCAAGCTGCTGATGGCCGAGGACATCCCGCCCGAGGCGCTGCGCAGCCACGAGCTCGGCAAGGTGATCCCGCCGCTCTATGGCGCCCTCCTCAAGAGCGAGCAGGACGTGCACCAGCTCGAGCGCATCGCCTTCCTCGCGCGCGCTGAGCGGCGGAGCTGACGTCCCCGCTGCGGGAGAAAGGCAGGAGCCGCCCGCCATGTTCGCCCAGTTCTTCTTCGCGCTGCGCGAGGCCCGTGTCCCGGTCTCCTTGCGCGAGTATCTCACGCTCATCGAGGCGGTGAAGGCGGGGCTCGCCAATTACGCGATCGAGGATTTCTACTATCTCTCGCGCGCGGCCCTGGTGAAGGATGAGCGTCATCTCGACAAGTTCGACCGCGTCTTCGGCGCCTGCTTCAAGGGCATCGAGACTCCGCCCGGCGAGACCGTCGAGATTCCCGAGGAATGGCTCAGGAAGCTCGTCGAGCGGCTCCTCACCGAGGAGGAGAAGGCGCAGATCGCCGCCCTGGGCGGGCTCGACAAGCTGATGGAGCTGCTGCGCCAGCGCCTCGCCGAGCAGAAGGGCCGGCACCAGGGCGGCTCGAAATGGATCGGCACGGCGGGAACCTCGCCCTTCGGCGCCTATGGCTACAATCCCGAGGGCGTCCGCATCGGCCAGGATGAGAATCGCAACAACCGCGCCGTCAAGGTGTGGGACCAGCGCGAGTTCCGCAATCTCGACGACCAGGTCGAGCTCGGCACGCGCAACATCAAGGTGGCGCTGCGCCGGCTGCGCCGCTTCGCGCGCGAGGGCGCCGCCGAGGAGCTCGATCTGCCCGACACCATTGCCTCGACCGCGCGCAATGCCGGCTATCTCGATCTCAAATTCGTGCCCGAGCGCCACAACACCGTGAAGGTGCTCCTCCTCCTCGACGTCGGCGGCTCGATGTTCCCTCATGTGCGCGCCTGCGAGGAGCTGTTCTCGGCGGCGCGCTCCGAGTTCAAGCATCTCGAGTTCTTCTACTTCCACAACTGCGTGTATGAGGGGGTGTGGAAGGACAACACCCGCCGGCGCGTCGAGCGCATGGCGACCCTCGACCTCATGCACACCTTCCCCGGCGACTACAAGCTGATCTTCGTCGGCGACGCCTCGATGAGCCCCTACGAGATCACCGCACCCGGCGGCAGTGTCGAGCATTGGAACGAGGAGCCGGGGCAGCTCTGGCTGCAGCGCCTCCTCCACACCTATGAGCGCGCGGTATGGCTCAACCCGGTGCCCGAGCACCATTGGCCCTATACCGTCTCGATCGAGATGATCGATCGGCTCATGGGCGGGCGCATGTTCCCGCTCACCCTCGACGGATTGGATCGCGCGATACGAGCGTTGAGCCGCTAGGATTCATCATCCTGGAAAGTGAATCATGAGAGCGCGTCATTGCGAGCTCCCAAAGGGAGCGAAGCAATCCAGCCTCGCTGCGCCTTGTGGATTGCTTCGTCCCACTGCGCTGCGCGCGCGGTCCTCGCAATGATGGGTCTTTTAGAGCCGTTCATGTGCGAAGCGGCTGGGGCGCGATCGTCCGGATTGCGCGAGGTCTTCTCGGCGTCATCGCCGTCGAGCGCTTCCGCATAGGCTTCGATGCGGCTCGCGAGGAGGAGACAGCGCTCCGCCAGCACAAGCTCGAGAACTTCGTCTCCGGTGGTGAGGCTCCGGCGGCGAAGGACGGCGGCAGACGCGCGCAGCCGCTTCGCCATAGGCGTGAAGATGTCGTGAGTCATAGCGTCATCCTAGGCGGAAGCCGTGACGCTGTGATGACGCCGCGGTGAATGTCATTGCGCGCCCTGTGAGAGTTAAGGCTCCTCTGGACCAAACAAACCCGGTTGACGAGACGTGGGTGGGAGGGAGCAAGATCGGACCGAGGGGGTCGGCGATCAGGTGGGGTGCGGCCGCAAACCGATGGACTGGAGGAGAGGGAGGAGCTCATGTCGGGCAGCGACACCGTTTCCTACCAAGAGCGCCAAGACAAGGACGCCCGGGCTCTGGCGAATGTATTCAGCGCCTATATCGCGTCGGCGACGCTGTGGCTCCTCTTCGCCACGGCCGTCGGCCTCCTGGTCAGCTTCAAGTTCGCCTATCCGGATTTCGGCACGGCGCCGGCGCTCTCGTTCGGGCGTCTGCGCGCGATCCACACCAATGGGACATTCTATGCCTGGGCAAGTCCGGCGCTGATCGGCCTGGCCCTCTTCATCGCCGCGCGCAGCTCGGGCGCGCGCCTTTACAGTCCCGCGCTCGCCTGGATCAGCCTGGGGCTCATCAACCTCGCGGCGGTGCTCGGCACCGTCACGCTCGATATGGGGATGAATTACGGGCAGGAATACCGCGAGTGGCTGTGGTGGATCCGCGTCATCCTCGGGCTTGGACTGATTACCGCCGCCTGGAACATGCTCGCGACGGTGGCGCGCCGGGAGGACGAGGCGATCTACCTCTCAAACTGGTACACCATCGGCGGCACGCTGTGGACGATCATCATCGTGATCGTGTCGATCCTGCCCTGGTACCAGTTCGGGCTGGGCCAGGTGGCCGTACAGGCGTTCTTCATGCACAACGCCGTGGGCCTGTGGTTCACGCCCCTGTCGCTGGGCGTCTTCTACTATGCGCTGCCGAAGCTTCTCAACCGGCCGATCTACTCGTATTCGCTCGGCGTCCTCGCGTTCTGGACCAATCTCGTCTTCTATCCGATCATCGGGGCGCATCATTTCGAGTTCAGCGCCCTGCCCTGGTGGCTGCAGACGACTTCTATCGTCTTCAGCGTAGCGATGCTGGTGCCGGTCCTGGCCGGCAGCGCCAATTTCCTGCTGACGTTTCGCGGGCAGCATGGCTGGGTGCATCGCTCGCCGGCGACGTTCATTCTTGTCGGCGTGTTCGGCTATCTGCTGGGCTCGCTGCAGGGCACGATCGAGGCGCTGCGCTCGCTGCAACAGCTCTGGCATCTCACCAACTTCACCGTGGGCCATTCGCACCTGACGATGTACGGGTTCGTCACCTTCGCCATCTGGGGCGGGGTCTATGCCCTGCTGCCACGGGCGACGGGCAAGTATCCCTACAATCTCGCGATGGGAATCCATTTCTGGCTGTCGGCGGTCGGAGTCGCGATCTATGTGGTGGCACTCTCGGCCGCCGGCACCATCCAGGGCCTCGATTGGATCCGCGGCGTGGCGTTCATCCAGTCGGTGGAGGACGCGGCACCCTACTGGCTGTGGCGCTCGGTCGGCGGCACGCTGATGTTCCTTGGCCACCTGGTCTTCGCCTGGAACGTCTGGACGATGACCTATGGCCGGTCCTATGCGGCGGCTCCCGTCACCTCCGAGGCGGCGGCCGTGGCATGAACAAGGCGCTCGGGATCTTTGGCGGCTCCACGCTGATCTATGCGGGGTTGGCTGTGATCATGGGCGTGCTTCCGGGCATCTGGCTCTCCCATGTTCCGCCGGGGCCCGGCGTGACGCCGCTGACGCCGGAGGAGGCGCGTGGCCGCGATATCTACGTGGCCGAGGGCTGCTTCTACTGCCACACCCAGCAGGTGCGGCCGCTGCCCGGCGACAGGATGTTCGGACGCCCCTCGGCACCGAGCGACTATGCCTATCAGACACCGGAGCTGCTGGGCTCGGAGCGCAACGGCCCCGACCTCAGCAACGTCGGCGCCCGCCAGTCGAGCAGCGTGTGGCAATACATCCATCTCTACGAGCCGCGGGCGGTGGTGCCGGAGTCGATCATGCCGGCTTTCCCCTGGCTCTTCCGCGTGGTCGACAAGGCGCCCGCGGGCGAGCAGCCGGTGCCGCTGCCGCCGTCCTTCGCGCCGGCGCACGGAGTGGTCGTTCCCACCGAGGACGGCGAGGCGCTGGTCGCCTATCTCCTGTCGCTGAAGCAGCCATCCCTCCCGCAGGCGCAGCCGGGTGGCGCGCCATCGGCGGTCGTCCCGCCCGCGGCCGGCGGGGCACCCGGCTTCGATGCCGCCGCAGGAGCAGAGGTATTCGCCGCCAACTGCGCCGCCTGCCACGGCGCGGAGGGCAAGGGCGTGCCCGGAGCATTTCCGCCGCTCGCGGGTGATCCCGTTGTCAATGCCGCCAATCCGACGGAGCAGATCAGCACCGTGCTCCACGGTTTGCAGGGCAAGGAGATCGGTGGCCAAAAATACAGCGCGCAGATGCCGGCTTTTGCGTCGCAGCTCTCCGATGAGCAGATCGCCGACGTCATCGACCACGAGCGCACCTCCTGGGGTAATCATGGCAGCCTGATCACATCGGCGGACGTCGTCACGGTGCGGGCAAACCAGCCGGCGCGTGCCCGACCCGCCGCTGCGGCGGCCGCGCCGGCTCCAGCCACTTCCGCGGTACCGCCTGCCGCAAAGGCAGGCTTCAACGCAGCGGAGGGCGCGCGGCTGTTCGCCGCCAACTGCGCCGCCTGCCACGGTGCGATGGGAACGGGTGTTCCCGGCGTCTTTCCGCCGCTCGCCCACGATCCTGTCGTGACGGCTCCCGATCCGACCGCGCATATACGCACCGTCCTCGATGGGCTCAAGGACAAGGCCATCTCGGGCGTGAACTACGCGGCGCAAATGCCGTCCTTCGCCGCGCAACTCTCAAATGAGCAGATCGCCGACATCATCGATCATGAGCGCACGTCCTGGGGCAATAACGCCCCGCCGGTCACGCCGCAGGATGTCGCCAAGCAACGCGCCAAGAAGAAGTAGGGCGAAGGAGGCGAACATGGCGGACTCGGTCGCCGCATCGTTTGTGCAGACGCTGGAGAATATCTGCGGCGTTCATCAGGCGCTTGCTTCAGGCTCTGCCGGATCTGCCGGAACGGTCCTCGGGAACATCCTGGTCGCGGGCGCGGCCGGGGTGGTGACGCTCTTGTGCTTCGCCGTTGCGCTGCGCCTGCTGATCAGGCCGGGCGAGCGCGATTCGAACCATCCCAAATACCGTATCCTGCGCCCCGACCGCTGAAGGAGGGTAAGCCGATGGCCGAGCCTCGGATCCGCGTCTTCCTCGACGATCAGCCAGAGCCGGTCGCCGACTATCGTCCTCCCGCCGAAGTGACGCTCGACACCAAGAATCTGCCCGATGGCGAGCATCGGCTGCGCATCGAGGCGCAGGACGCAACCGGCCAGATCGGCGTGCGGCGTGTCCAGTTCCTGGTCCGCAATGGCCCGGGGATCACGATCTCGGGGCTAAATGACGGTGCTGTTGTGCATGGCCTGGTGAGGTTCATGGTCAACGCCTTCGGCGCCGAGGAGCCGTTCGAGCCGCATCGAGCAGAATCGCGCTCGCCGATCCCGGTATGGGTGTGGGTGCTGACCTTGGTGGTCGTCGCCTGGTCGGCCTGGTATTTCGCGACGCTGTGGAGCGTCCCGCCGGATTACGCGAAAATGCCGACCTATGCCGCGCCGATGAATCCGTTCAGTTAGCGAGATCCTTCGCATGACCCGTGACGATGATCGAGAGGCGGCGGGCCTTCGCGCATGGCTATCGTCGGACCGGCGGGGTGCGTCGCTCGGGTCGTGGACAGGCCGGCAGGTCGGCTATAGAAGCGATGCGGAAACCTTCAATTCGCAGAGGATCGTTAGTCCGCGCGAGCGAGTTCACCCAACGATGTGGAACTCCCTCGGCGCGTAGGCGTTAAGAGAATTGGTGCCGGGTCTCGTGCGATGGAAGGAGTGCCCAATGGTGGATGAAACCAAAGCCGGGGGAGAGAAGATTTCTCGACGTGCTCTGCTGAGAAGCGTGCCGATCGCCGCCGGGATAGCCGCCTCCTTCAAGCTGGTCGCGATACCCGATGCGGCCGTGGCTCAAGCCAACAAGCTCACCCATGAGGCCGCGAAGTACCAGGACAAGCCGAACAACGGCCAAGCGTGCTCGACATGCCTCCAGTTCGAACCGCCGAACGCCTGCAAAATCGTCGCGAGTCCCATCAGTCCGCAGGGTTGGTGCCAGTTCTACGCGAAGAAGGGCTGACCGCGGCGCCGGCGCGGCGACGGACGGATCGGGGCATGGAAATGATCTCCGTCCCTTGATTTCACGTGGCAACACCGGGGCGCTTCGCCATGCCCGGGCTTCCGGTGTCGAGATCCGGGCGCAAGGTTGTCCCGTGACGTAGAGCCCGGCCGTCGGGTCACCGCACGTAGCTCGCGCCGTTGACGTCGATGGTGGTGCCGCTCGCGTGGCGCGCCAGGCCCGAGGCGAGGAAGGCGATGACGTTGGCGACCTCCGCGACGGGCGCCACCTCGCCCAAGGGGATCTCGCGCACGACGGACTCCTTGCCGAACTTGGCGAAATACTCGTCCGCCATCTCGGTCCCGACGAAGCCGGGTGCGATCGCATAAGCAATGACGCCGTCCTTGCCGAAGCCGCGGGCGATCGTGCGCGTGAGCGCGATGAGCCCGCCCTTGGAGGCGGCGTAGCTCATGTAATCGGGCGCGTCGCCGCGAAAGGCGGCGCGGCTCGCCACGTTCACGATGATGCCGCCGCCGCGGCCACGGTAATGGGCGATGGCGAGGCGGCAGAGATCGGCGGCGGCGACAAGATTGATCTGGAGCGTGCGCCGCCACGCCTCGCTCCAGGCGGCGGGCTCGCCCGCGAGGGGCGCGGGCTCGTAGATCGCGGCGTTGTTGATCACGACGTCGATCCGCCCGCGCCAGGCGAGCGCTCGGTGCCACAGCACATCGGCGGCTCCCGGCTTCTCGAGATCGGCCGAGACGAGATGGCAGCGGGTGCTTCCGACCTCAGCGGCGACGGCCTCGGCCTGGCCGCGACTGCGGCCGTAATGGAGGACGACCTCGGCGCCTGCGCGCGCGAGCCGGCGCACCGTCTCGGCGCCGATGCCGCGCGAGCCGCCGGTGACGAGGACGACCTTGCCGGCGAGCTCGATCATCGGCGGCGCTCCGGGGCTCGGCTCAGGCGGCCATCGCCTTCTTGAGATTGTCGTCGAGGGCGGTCAGGAAGGCCTGGGTATTGAGCCAGGGCTGGCTCGGGCTGATGAGGATGGCAAGATCCTTGGTCATCTTGCCGGATTCGACGGTGGCGATGCAGACCTTCTCGAGCGTCTCGGCGAATTTCGTCACCTCGGGCGTGTTGTCGAACTGGCCGCGGTATTTGAGGCCGCGCGTCCAGGCGAAAATCGAGGCGATGGGATTGGTCGAGGTCTCCTTGCCCTGCTGATGCAGGCGGTAGTGGCGGGTGACGGTGCCGTGTGCCGCCTCGGCCTCGACGGTGCGGCCATCGGGAGAGAGCAGCACCGAGGTCATGAGGCCGAGCGAGCCATAGCCCTGGGCCACCGTGTCGGACTGCACGTCGCCGTCGTAGTTCTTGCAGGCCCAGACGAAGTCGCCGTTCCATTTGAGCGCCGCGGCCACCATGTCGTCGATCAGGCGATGCTCATAGGTGAGCTTCCGCTTCTCGAACTCCGTCTTGAACTCCGTGTCGAAGACTTCCTGGAAGAGGTCCTTGAAGCGGCCGTCATAGGCCTTGAGGATGGTGTTCTTCGTCGACAGGTAGACGGGGAAGCCGCGCGTGAGGCCGTAATTGAAGCAGGCGCGCGCGAAGCCGCGGATCGAGTCGTCGAGGTTGTACATGGCGAGCGCTACGCCGCCGCCCTGGAAATCGAAGACGTCGTGGACGATGGGGCTGCCGCCGTTCTTCGGCGTGTAGGTGATGGTGAGCTTTCCCGGCCCCGGCACCTTGAAGTCGGTGGCGCGGTACTGGTCGCCGAAGGCATGACGGCCGATGACGATGGGCTTGGTCCAGTTGGGCACGAGGCGCGGCACGTTCTGGCACACGATGGGCTCGCGGAAGATGGTGCCGTCGAGGATGTTGCGGATGGTGCCGTTGGGCGAGCGCCACATCTTCTTGAGGCCGAACTCCTTGACCCGCGCCTCGTCGGGCGTGATCGTCGCGCATTTCACACCGACGCCGTATTTCTTGATGGCGTTGGCGGCGTCGATCGTGATCTGGTCGTCGGTCCTGTCGCGATTCTCGATGCCGAGATCGAAGTATTTCAGCTCCACGTCGAGATAGGGGAGAATCAGGCGCTCGCGGATGAGCTGCCAGATGATGCGCGTCATCTCGTCGCCGTCGAGCTCGACGATCGGGTTCGCAACCTTGATCTTCTTCATCGCATGGTCCCTGGATTGGGAGGATGGGAGGCGTGGGCGGCGCCGCGGGCGACAGGCGCCGGATCGCGGCGGACAATATCACCCTCCCCATCGGGCGCAAGAGTCTCGACGTCAGGTCGTCGCGATCAGGAGCTCCTCGGCGTTGTTGGGCGGGCGAAGGCCATCCGACCGGCCGGCGAAGTAGCGCCGGGTAAGATCGGCCGCCGAGACGTGCCGTGCCTCTTTAAAGCCGGCGTCGCGGGCCAGCGCCATGATCTCGGACGGCGTGAAGAAGCTGAGGAAAGGTGTGCCGCTTGCACGCGCGCCCTTCTCCGCCATCTCGAGCGCGGGGCGTATCTCGGGATCCGCGAGCTCCAGGGGGAGCAGGAAGGTCATGGCGAGCGTCGAGCCCGGCGCGAGTGCCGCGACCTCGCGCAGCGCGGCCGCGTTCGCGGCCTTGGTGAGGTACATGCTGACGCCCGTCGAGACCACGATTGCCGGCTTACGGTCGTCGAAGCCGGCCGACACGAGCCCATCCCGCCAGGACTCGCCCGTCTCGAAGTCGACCGGCACGAAGCGCAGCCAGTCCGGAATGCCGAAGCCGAGCGCGATCAGGCGCTGCTGCTTCCAGGCCTGGGGGCCGGGCCGGTCGACCTCGAAGACCCTGAGGCGAGATGCGATCTCCCGCCTTCGCTGGGCGAAGCTGTCAAGGCCGGCGCCGAGAATGACATACTGCGTCAGCCCGCGGCCGGCCTGCTCCGCGACCAGATCCTCGATGAAGCGCGCGCGAGCCACGATGGCGGCGCGGAACGGTCGCGTGAACTGCGGGTCCATGTCCCCGCGGCGGCGCCAGTCCTCATCCGGGGCCGCCAGCTTGAGGCCGACCTCGTCGTCGAGCACATGGGGCGGGGAATCGATCTCGACATGGAGGGCCCGCCACAAGGCGACCCGCACCGCCGTGCTGTCCGGAGCCGCGCTTGGCTTGTCAGGCATAATGGTCTCTCTCGTCTCTCGGCTTGCTTCGGTTAGAGCCGCTCGGGGGCTGCGGACGGAACCGCGGGCGTCGGCGCCTCGGCAAGGGCTGCCAAGGCCGCCTCGGCATCGGGCACCAGGCGGAAGAGGTGCCGCGCGCGCTCGGGCGCGAAGCCGGCGGCGATGATATGCTCGGAGAGCCGGCGCAGCGGCTCCCAATAGCCGTCCACGTCGATGACGGCGATCGGCTTGTCGTGGAGGCCGAGCTGCTTCCAGGTGATGATCTCGAAGGTCTCATCGAGGGTGCCGAAGCCGCCGGGCAGCACGATGAAGCCGTCGGCGAGGGCGAACATCCTCTCCTTGCGCTCATGCATGCTGTCGACGGCCTCGAGCCGGGTGAGCTCGCGCACGCCCTTCTCCACGCGCAGCAGGAAGCGGGGGATGACGCCCACCACCTGGCCGCCGTCTTGGAGGACGGCCTGGGCGAGCACGCCCATGAGCCCGACGCCGCCGCCGCCATAGACGAGGGTGATGCGACGTGCTGCGAGCAGGGCGCCGAGCCGAGCGGCCGCCGCGCGGTAGGCGGGCGCCTGTCCCAAGGCGGAGCCGCAATAGACGCAAACGGAGGAGAGCTTCACCATCGCGAGGGAATCCTGGGCGGGATTGGGAGCAAAGGGGCGAACCGATGCGCCGGGGTTCGACCCGGCAATATGGCCCCCTTCGGGTCGCCGCGGAAGGCCCCGCGCGGACCCGACCCTCACCCCCTTGTGAACGGGTGCCGCTTGCCTGGCCACGGGCCCTCCGGCAATGTCGCCGCGAGCTTTGCCGCGGCGGGCGGATATGGGATTGTCCTTTTTGCCGACGGGCTTGGCCGCGGCGAGGAATGTCAGGGGAGTGACGCGGGGGTACGACAGTTGCAAGGGAGGACGACAATATGAAACGGCTGGTGAAGAGGGTGGTGATCCTGGGGGCGGTCGGCGTCGTGACGGCATGGGCGACCGCGGTTCTGGCCGCCGATATGGGCAAGGTGATCGAGTATCGGCGCAACGTCATGAAGGCGATCGGCGCCCATGCGGCGGATATCGTGCTCATCCTGAAAGGGGAGGTGCCGTTCGGGGCGTCGGACATCCTCGCCCATGCCGAGGCGATCAACGCGATGTCCAAGCTGGTCCCGGCGCTGGTGCCTCCGGGCTCCGGTCCGGAGGCCGGCGACACCAATGCCAAGCCGGAGATCTGGCAGAACATGGACAAGTTCAAGGCCGATGCCGAGCGCCTCCAGACCGAGAGCGCCAAGCTCGTCGAGGTCGCCAAGAGCGGCGACATGAAGGCGATCGGCGCCCAGGTCGCGGTGCTGGGCAAGGAGGCCTGCGGCGCCTGCCACAAGGAGTTCCGCAAGCCGTTGAAGCAATAGGTGAAGCGAAGCGGGGTGCCGGTGGGGCGGAAAGGCGCCGCTGCGGTCGGACGGCGAGGTTCGGACCCGAGGCCGGGCGGCTGGCGCCCGATCGCCCTCCTGCTTGCGGTGCTCGTCGGTCTCGGCGGCGCGAATCGCGGGCTCGCCACCGGCGCCGGTGATGGGGAGGCGTCCGTGCTCGCGCGCGGGGCCTACATCTTCGCCGCGGCGGGCTGCGCCGAGTGCCATACGGCCAAGGGCGGCAAGCTCCTCGCGGGCGGGCGAGCTCTCAAGACACCCTTCGGCACCTTCTACTCGCCCAATATCACCCCCGATTCCGTCAACGGCATCGGGCGCTGGAGCGCGGCGGACTTCCGCCGCGCCCTGCGCGAGGGCCGCGGGCCGGACGGCACCCATTACTTCCCGGTCTTCCCCTATCCCTCCTTCACGGGCATGACCGACGAGGACATCGCCGCCCTCTGGGCCTATATCAAGACCGTGCCGCCGGTGGCTCAGCCGAACAAGCCCCATGCGGTGCGCTTTCCCTTCGGCTTTCGCCCCCTCATGGCGGTGTGGAACCGGCTCTTCCTCAAGAGGGGGCCGTTCAAGCCCGATCCGGCGAAATCCGCCGAGCTCAACCGCGGCGCCTACCTCGTGAACGCCCTCGGCCATTGCGGCGAATGCCACACGCCGCGCAACCGGCTGGGGAATCTCGATCTCGACGAGGCGCTTTCCGGCACGGCCCAGGGGCCCGAGGGCGATCCCGTTCCCAACATCACCCCCGACCAGGCGACCGGTATCGGCAAGTGGAGTGCCGCCGACATCGCTTATCTGCTCGAGACCGGGCTGAAGCCCGACGGCGACAGCGTCGGCGACGGCATGGGGGAGGTCGTCGAGGCGAGCACCAGCAAGCTCACCGACGCCGATCGCAAGGCGATTGCTGCCTATCTCAAATCCCTGCCGCCCATCCGCCATGCCGTTGCCAAGCCGAAGGCGAAGTCCTGAGCCCGCGCAAGGCGTTGGGCCATCTTTTTGCCACGTTGCCGTGCTTGAGTTGAGGAGGCAAAGGGGGGTATGAGTGGCGGAGCGCTCCCAAAGGGCCGATCGATGCGCGGCGGCAGCGAGGCTGGCGTGAGGAAGACCGTTACTTTCTTCGTGATTGCTGGCGTGGGGCTGCTGGCCGCCGAGGCCTATGTCGTCTATCGCGGCCATCACGAGTCGCCCGCCGCACCGGAATCGGCCGCCGCCACTGCTCCGCCCGCGCCCTCGCCCGCGGCGCCGACGACGACGGTCTCGAACGCGGCGAGCGGCCCGGCGGCCCCCTCTCGCGGCGAGCTGCCCGCAGCCGAAGGCGCGCCGCCATCCTTCGACGTGGTGCGGATCGAGCAGGGAAGTGCGGTGATCGCAGGTCGCGCGGCGCCGAACGCCAGGGTCACCGTCAAGGACGGCGACAAGGTGATCGGCGAGGTGACGGCGGATGCGCGCGGCGAATGGGTGCTGATGCCGAAAGGGAGCTTCGCGCCCGGCGATCATCGCCTGGCGCTATCGGCCCAGCTCGGCGACGGCCGCACCCTCGATTCGGAGCGCGAAGTGCTGCTCGTGGTGCCCGAGCCCGAGAAGGACATCGCCGGGCGCGCCGCCGGAAAGAACGCCGGCGTCCTTGCCCTCTCGGTGCCGCGTCAGGGCGGCGCCGCGAGCAAGGTGCTCCAGGCGCCGGGTTCCGCACCCGGCCCCTCGACAGCGCTCGCGCTCGGTGTGGTGGATTACGACCAGGCCGGCCGTCTCATCCTCTCCGGCCGCGGCGCGCCGAACACGACGGTCCAGGTCTATCTCGACAATCAGCTGCTCGGCCGCGCCCTTGTCGACGCGAGCGGAGCGTGGCGGCTCGAGCCGGAGAACAAGGTCGATCCCGGCCTCTACACGCTGCGTCTCGACCAGCTCGATGCGTCAGGCCGTGTCACCGAGCGCGTGGCCATGCCGTTCCAGCGCGCCAAGCCGGGCGACATGATGCCGGCAGCCGGCGACAATATCGTCGTGCAGCCCGGCAACAGCCTGTGGCGCCTGGCGCGGCGCACCTACGGCGAGGGGCTGCGCTACACGGTGATCTACGAGGCCAACAAGGATCAGATCCGCGACCCCAACCTGATCTATCCCGGCCAGGTCTTCGTCGTGCCGAAGAAGTCCAGCGTGGTGAATTAGCCGGCGCGGTGAATTCGAGGGGATCGCCCCCGCGCCCCGCGGTGCGACTTAGGCGGCTGAGGCTGCGGATGCCTCGCCGAGGGTGGCGCGCAGGCGGTCGAGATGGGGCTTGAGATCGAGCAGGCCAAGCACCAATTGCGTGACGAGGCGCATCGGCGTGAAGGGCAGCGGCACCGCCAGCTCGTCGAGAAAGAGGATGTTCTGGTTGTCGGCCGCGATGAGCCGGCCATGGGCGGCCCGATTTGCCTCATGGAGGACCGCAAGGATGTGCCGGCGCAAGCTCGCCGACTCGGCGGAGTAGGGCAGCACGCCGAGGCAGCCGCAGAGCCGCAGGCTGGCGGCGCTCTCGCCGCGGCGGGCGAGCGCCGAGAAGCGGATGTCCGCGAAGGTGAAATGGAAGCGGAGCGCGCCCGTGTTCTCGCGGATGGTGACGGTGCCCGCCTCGGTCACGCAAAGCGAGCCCACCTCGTAGGGGATGGTCTCGGTCGGAAGGCTGTCGATGATGATGGGCCGCTGCGCGCCAGTCGTCATGCTCTCCGGCCGCTCGCGGGGCCGCTCCTGATCGGTGGGGCACGTTAGGCGAGGGCTCCTTAATGGGCGGTAAACTTCGCTGTTTTCCGGGGCTTACCGCGGGACGAATAGGCCGTTATGATGCGCCGCGCTGGCGACCAGGGATAGAACCTTTGCCGACAAGCTTTCTTGCCCCGATCCATCGCGACGGCTGGCGCTTCCTCGCCCTCTTCGCGCTGGCCACCGTCTTGCTCTTCTGGCTCGTCTGGCCGCTCGGCTGGGTGGGCCTGGCGCTGACCGCGTGGTGCGCCTATTTCTTCCGCGATCCCGAGCGGGTGACGCCGCTGCGCCCCGGGCTCATCATCAGCCCCGCCGACGGGGTCGTCCTCCCCATCGTCGAGGCGCCCCCGCCCCCCGAGCTCGGCATGGGGGCCGAGCCGCTGACGCGGGTGAGCATCTTCATGAACGTATTCGACGTGCACGTGAACCGGGTGCCCTGCGATGCGCGCGTGATGCAGCGCGCCTATCATCCGGGGCGCTTCCTCAACGCCTCCCTCGACAAGGCGAGCGAGCATAATGAGCGCCTGGCGCTCAAGCTCGCGATCCGCCAGGGCGAGACGGAGCGCGAGATCGCGGTGGTGCAGATCGCCGGGCTCGTCGCGCGCCGCATCGTCTGCGAGGTCGTCGAGGGGCAGCAGCTTCGCGCCGGCGCGCGCTTCGGGCTGATCCGCTTCGGCAGCCGCGTCGACGTCTATCTCCCGCCCGGTGTGGCACCTCTTGTCGCCGCCGGGCAGCGCATGATCGCGGGCGAGACGGTGATCGCGGATCTCGACGGCATCGAGCCGCCGCGCCGCGGGGAGGTGCGCTGATGCTGGCGCCGAGCCCCCGTCATCGCCTCAAGGACTTCTCGCTCAACAAGCTGATCCCGAACATCCTCACGGTGCTGGCGCTCTGCGCCGGCCTGACCGCGATCCGCTTCGGCCTGCAGCAGCGCTTCGAGCCGGCGGTCATCGCCATCATGCTCGCCGGCATCTTCGACGCGCTCGACGGCCGCATCGCGCGCATGCTCGGCGGCAGCACGAAATTCGGCGCCGAGATGGATTCGCTCTCCGACGTGGTGAGCTTCGGCGTGGCGCCGTCGATGGTGCTCTATCAGTGGACGATGCGCTCGGCGGGAAGCATCGGCTGGGCGCTGGTGCTGATCTTCTCCGTCTGCTGCGCGCTCAGGCTGGCGCGCTTCAACACCAAGCTTGGCGCCGGCGACCTGCCGCCCTGGGCCTACAGGTTCTTCACCGGCGTCCCGGCGCCCGCCGGGGCGGGGCTGGTGCTGACGCCGATGATGATCACCTTCGATCTCGGACCGGGCGGCATTTTCGGCACGGCCTTTGTCAACGGCATCATCATCGTCGCCGTGTCGATGCTCATGGTGAGCCAGATCCCCACCTATTCGGGCAAGAGCATCCGCATCCCCCAGCGCTACGTGCTGCCGCTCCTCCTGCTGGTCGGCCTCTTCGCCGCCTTCCTCGTCGCGGCACCATGGTCGACGCTGCCCTTCATCGCGCTCGTCTATGTGGCGAGCATTCCCCTGAGCCTGCTGGAGTTCCGCCGCCTCGCGCGGCAGACCCGCGCCGCCACCCGCGCCGGCGACGAGACGCGCTGAGAGACGGCACGGCCGCGAGGATCTTCTCGACCCGTCGCGGCCGGTTCCGTTTCGCTGTCGCGCTTGGGCCGCGCCGCGCCTTACTTCTCGGCGCGCCGCTCCGCCCGCGGGGTCTCGCTCAGACGCTCGTGCAGATAGCTCTGGAACGGCGCCCAGCTCGCCATCGTCACCTCGGCGGCGAGATTGGCGAGCCGGCTCGCCTCGGCGAGATACTGCTCGGTCGCCGAGCGCGCCATCGTCATGTGCTGCTCGACGGCATCGCTCCAATTGTCGCATTGGGCGATGGCGCGGCTGCCCTCGATCTGCTCCTTGAAGCGCGAGTTGGTGAAGCTGACGATCTCCTCGTTCAACTTGGCGATGCCCTTCATCATCGCCTCGCTCGCCTTCATCAGCGCATCGACATTGGCACTGCTCAAGCTCATCAGCCGACGATAATCGACGGCCGCCGGCATGCCATTGCCTGTCGCCTGCTTCGTCTCTCTAGCCATAGTCTGCCTCCTCTGGGCACGAATTGAAGGGCGCGCCGAAGGACGGGTCATCGCCCCTCGACGGGAAAAACCATGCCGGAACCCGACACGTGCCCACTACTTTTGGCGTGTTTTTGCTGCCATCGCAGCATAGGGCGGCGGCGTGACGACTGCAAGCCCGCCGCATCCCGCAAAATTCTCGTGCGTCGAATGACGATGTCCATTGCTTACCAGCTGTTGTATTTTGCCACTGGTTCGTGTCAATATATTGACGGTCTCGGGACGATCATTCGACAGCGGCGGTCAAGCTTTCGTTAACCATCGCGGCCTAGAGTCGAGTGACCAGCACTCCCGCCACCGGATCGAGGGGGCCGATATGAACGCAGTCGCTGAGCGCGCCGATTTCCGTCTTTCCGCGAGGCGGCTGTGAGGGACCGGCAGCACGATGCGCGCGTGGCGGCGCTCTGGATCCTCCACGGCGGCACCTGTGTGAAGCTGCTGCGCGCCCATGGCCGCGAGGGCCATGCGCAAAGCTTCGCGGCGGCGCTCGACGAGGTCGCCGCCATCGTCGCCGATCAGGTCGGGCGCGAGACCTTGACCGAGGCGATGGATTGGGCGAGCGATCAGCTGTGGGGCAGCGCCGAGAGCGCTGCCACTGCGCCACCGCCCAAGGCGCAGCTTCATTAGCTTGACATCTTTGAATTAAAGCCGCTCGGCTGCTGTCGGGCATGTGCAGCGCGATCACAGAAAGAGCGCGTGGAGGATCGTGCTGACTCCGATCAGCCCGAGGATGACGAAGAGCCATTTGCGGAAGGTCTCCTGCGGGATGCGCCGCTGCACGCGCTGGCCGATGAGAAGGCCGGCGAAGACCGGGATGACGCCGAGGCAGGAGAGGATGAACTCGTCGCGCCCCATGATGCCGTAGACGAAGAGCGAGACGAGGAGCGGCAGCCCGCCGAGGAGAAGGGCCGCCGAGACGGCGCTCACGAAGAAGTCCCGCGGCAGGCGCAATGCCACGATATACATGATGAGCGGCGGCCCATAGAAGGACGACACGCCGCCCAGGAAGCCCGCGACGAGCCCGACCAGCGGGCTCAGCACCCGCTCGTGGCGCGCGCCGATCTCGAAGCGGCGCTGGAACGGCGTGACGACCGCGAAGACGAGGAGCGAGGCCCCGAGAATGAGCCCCAGCATCTTCTCGTCGAGGGAGACGAGGAGCCGCGCGCCCGCGAAGAGCGCCGTAACGAGGGGGATGAAGAGCGGCCAGAAGCGCCGCGCCACCGGCAGGATCTCGCCGTTCCGGATCGCCTGGTAGCCGTTGCTGAGCACCGAGGCCGTCGCCAGCATGGTGATGGCGATCGGCACGGATTCGATCTGGGAGATGAGGGGCACGGCGATGAGCGGCAGGCCCACGCCCATGGTCCCCTTGATGAGGCCCGAGATCAGCAGGATTCCCGCGATCGCCGCGATCTTTGTTATGGTTAGCTGGGCAAGCAACGCGCGCTCCTCTCTCTTGCTCCTTGTGGACGGTGATCGGACGGAAGTGAAGGGCGGGCGCGCTGCCCGCGGCCGCCGCGCATCGCGCTCACGGCGCCTGCGCGGAGAGGCTCGCCGCGGCGAAGCGCGGATAGGTCTCGGCGAGCTCCTCGCGCACGCGCCCGCGCAGGAGCGCGAGCGTGGCCGCGTCGGGCGCAGGCGTCGCCGGCACGGGATCGTCCGCGTCGAAGGCGAAGCCGGTATTGTCGCGCACCTCCTCGGCGGTGTGGCCGGGATGCACGCTCACCAGGCGAAAGCGCCGGCGGCTCCTGTCGAAGGCGAAATGGGCGAGGCCCGTGACGAGGGCGACGGGGCCGCCGGGGCGGTGGATGCCGGGCGCGCTCGTTCCCGGGGCGCTCACGAAATCCACCTTGTCGACGAGGACGCGCCGGCTGTGCTCCTCGCGGAAGAGGATGACCCGCGGCACGAGGAAATAGAGATAGGCGGAGCCGAAGCTTCCCGGCCAGCGCACCCGGCTCGCCGGATAGGGGCCGGTGCCGACGAGATTGATATTGGCTTCGCCGTCGATCTGGCCGCCACCGAGGAAGAAGGCGTCGATGCGCCCTTCCGCGGCGCAATCGAAGAGCTCGACGCCGCCATTGGTGAAGAGGTTGTGGCGGCGCGAGCCCAGCAGGTTCACCTTGAGCGTATCGCCGCCTTGCGCGCGGGCGAGGAGGGCCGCCGCGGCGGGGATCGGCGAGGCGGCGCCGACGGCGACGTGACGGCAGCCGGCGAGAAGGCGCCCGATCGTCGCGATCAGAAGCTCGGTGGGCGTCGCGCCGCTCATTCCGCGGCGGCGGCGGGGCGAGCCAGCCAGGCCTCGAGCAGACGCGCGAAGCCTTGGGGATCGCGCGCGGCACCGGCGTAAAGCTGCAGCGCCGTCTCGTCGGCGCCGTAGCGATCCCAGAGCCCGAGCGGCCAGGCGCCGCGCTTCGCCTCGGCGATCGCGCTCACATAGAGCGCGGGAATGGTCCCCGCCGTCAGGGTCTCGTCCTCGAACAGGCTGGCCTCGCGCAGCGCCTCGACGGTGACGAGCGTCTCGCGCGCCGCATGGGCCATGGTGACGAGCTCGCGCCGCCGCCCGACCCAGACATTGCCTTCGCGATCCGCGAGCGGCGCGTGGAAGAGGGCGATGTCGGGCCGTATCGCCGGGACGAGGGCGATGGGATCGCCGGGAGCGAAGGGATTGTCGATCACCTTCCACGTCTCGCGCCTCGCCATGAGGTCGCTGCCGATAAGGCCGCGCAAGGGCATGAAGGGAATCCCCTTCTCCGCGGCTTGGAGCCCGGCATGGATCGCGGGGCAGGTGGCGTCGCGCAGCTCGATGGCGCCGCGCTTGACCGCATCGACGAAGCGCGGCGCCGCTCCGAACTCGCCGAGGGTTATCGCCGACGTCTCGATCGCCTCCACACAGCCGGCGCCGATGAGGAGATCGGCCTGGAGGCCGCTCGTCGGCACGCAGACGAGGCGGAGCCGCTTGGCGGCACGGCGGATGAGGGCGAAGGTTGCGGCCATCGCGACGCCGGTGTAATCGGCGGGGATGGCGAGCGTGGCGCCGTCGGGCACGCGCGCGGCCAGCGCCTCGAGGCTGGGTAGAAGCGGAGCGTCCATGGGTCCCCCGTCGCCGCCGGCCGGCGCGCGACCGCGGCGACACGCGCAAATTGGGACGGTCGGCGGCGGAAAGCAAGTGCCGGGGATATATGTCGGGGAAAGCCCTTTACGGCGCTCCCGCGCCTCGGCATCATGCGCCGCGCGACGGCCCCGCCCCACACAGGGATTCCCCTCATGGCTTCCCGCTCCCGCGACGCCGACTGGTCACGCGAGGTCCATGGCGTGCTGCGCGAGCACGGGGTTCGCCAGGTGGCGACCGTGCCTGATGCCGGACTCACGCGCCTCATCGAGCTCTGTGCCACCGACCCCGCCATGCGCCTCGTCACGCTCACCAGCGAGGAGGAGGGCATCGGCCTCATCGCTGGCGCCTGGCTCGGCGGGAATCGCGGCGCCCTCCTGATGCAGAGCAGCGGCGTCGGCAACTGCGTCAACATGCTGTCGCTCCCGACCCTCTGCGGCGTGCCGCTCCTGATGATCGTGACCATGCGCGGCGAATGGGGCGAGTTCAACCCGTGGCAGGTGCCGATGGGGCGTGCGGTGCGCCCGGTGCTCGAGGCCATGGGCGTCAAGACCTATGCCGTGGAGCGCGCCGCGGAAGCGGGCGAGACCGTCGCCGCGGCGGCGGGTCTCGCCTTCCATGGCGGGCTGCAGGCGGCCGTGCTGATCACCCAGCGCGTGCTGGGCGCCAAGCGCTTTGGGCGATGAGAAAGGGGGATGCCATGCTGAAGCGCCGTCACCTCGTGGCCGATCTCCTGAAGGCGCGCGGCGACGCCCTCGTCGTCACCGGCCTCGGCTCGCCGACCTACGACGTCGCCGCAGCGGGCGACGACGACCGCAACTTCTATCTCTGGGGCGCGATGGGCAGCGCCGCCATGCTGGGACTCGGCCTTGCACTTGCCCAGCCGAAGCAACGCGTGCTCGTGGTCACCGGCGATGGCGAGATGCTGATGGGCCTCGGCAGCCTCGCCGCCATCGCCGCGCAGCGCCCGGCCAATCTCGCCATCCTGGTGCTCGACAACGAGGCCTTCGGCGAGACGGGGGCGCAGGCGGGGCTCACGGGAAAAGGCGTCGATCTCTCTGCCGTCGCGGCGGCGGCCGGCTTCGCCGAGGCCTTGCGCGCAACGGGCCCGGCGGATGTCGAGATGCTTGCCCGGCTTCTTTTCCAGGCCAAGGGCCCAGTCTTCGCGGCGGCGAAGGTGGCCCTCGATGGCGAGCCCATGGTGCTGCCCCCGCGCGACGGCCGCCATCTCGTCCAGCGCTTCCGCGCCGCCCTCCTCGGCCGCGAGCGCGCCGTCGGCTGACGCCTGCCTGGGCGGCGCGTCCCGGCGCATTCGAGCCATTCCAACGCCGGGACGATTCAGCTATAAGGGTCCAAGAGCGCTCTCGCCCCGTAACCGCCTGGAGCGCCGGCGTTGCCGGTCAGGGGGTCCCATGCTCGCCGCCACCCGCATCGCTTTGGCGCTGGTTCTGACCACGATGGCGGCCGTTGCCGCCGTCGCGGCACCCGACGGGAAGCTCGGCACCGTATCCTTCGCCAATTCCTGCGCCGAGGCCGTGCAGCCGCAGCTCCAGCGCGCGGTGGCCCTGCTGCATTCCTTCTGGTGGGATGAAGGGGACAGGGCGTTTCGCGATGTCTTGCAGCGCGACCCCGCCTGCGCGGTCGCGACCTGGGGCATCGCCACGATCGCCATCGGCAATCCCTTCGCCACCGGCGCCACTCCGGCCGGTGCGAAGGCGGCGCTGCAGGCGATCGCGCAAGGCCGCGCCATCGGCGCCAAGACCGCGCGCGAGCGAGGCTATATCGAGGCGATCGCCGCCTATTACGATCGCTTCGCCGAGCGGCCCCATCCGGCGAGGCTGCGCTCCTTGGCGGATGCGTTCGAAGCCTTGGCAAGGCAATACCCCGACGACGACGAGACGCAGATCTTCTTCGCACTCTATCTGGCGGCGACCCAGTCGCCGACGGATAAGAGCTTCGCCCGTGCGTTGCGGGCGGCAGCGATCCTGAAGCCGCAATTCGCCAAGCATCCCGATCATCCGGGCGTTGCCCATTACCTGATCCACGCCAACGATTATCCGCCGCTCGCCGATCAGGGCCTGTCGGCGGCGATGTGCTACGCCGATATCGCGCCGGCCGCGCCCCACGCGCTGCACATGCCGTCGCACATCTTCACGCGCGTCGGGCTGTGGGAGCAATCGGCCGCGACCAATCGGCGCGCGGTCGAGGCCGCGAAAGCGGCGGGCGCCGTCACCGAGGAGCTGCATGCCTACGACTATATGGTCTATGCCGATCTTCAGCTCGCCCGCGACGAGGATGCTCGGCAAATCGTCGACGGAATCCACGAGCTGGCGGCGCCGAGCCGCACGGCTGACTATGCGCGGGCGGCGATTCCGGCGCGCTATGTGGTCGAGCGGGGGATGTGGCAGGAGGCGGCGCGACTCGCCGATCCGGACAACAGCAAGTTCCCCTACACCGGCGCGATCCGCTATTTCGCCCGCGCGCTCGGCGCCGCCCGTAGCGGCGATCCCGTCGCCGCCGAGCAGGATCTGCGCCGACTGCGCGAGGTCGTCGCGACTCTCAAGGCGGCGAAGGATTCCTACTGGGCCGCCGAGGTCGAGGTGCAGCGGCTGGGTGCCGAGGCCTGGATCGCTTACGCCAAAGGCAATGGCGAAGAGGCGCTGATCGTGATGCGCCGAGCGGCGGACGAGGAGGATCGGAGCGAGAAATCCGCCGTCAGCCCGGGCCGCCTGGTGCCGGCGCGCGAGCTTCTTGGCGACATGCTGCTGGAGAGCGGCCGATTTGCTGAGGCCTTGCCCGAATATGAGGCCTCGCTGAGCCGGGATCCGCGGCGGTTCCGCAGCTTCTGGGGCGCGGCACAGGCAGCGGCACGCGCCGGTGACGATGGCAAGGCGCGGCATTACTACGCTGCGCTGGTGGAGATGTCGGGCTCCGGTGGTCCGCGCCCCGAGCTTGCCGCCGCGCGCCGCTATCTCGCCGGCGATTGAGCGAGGACGACGGCGCCGCAGTGCCGCGTGGGGAATCGTCATTCGGCTTGACGGCGCGCCCGCCGCGCGCCCAGTATGCCCGCCGCGATGGTCCCCAGACCGTGGGGAGAATAGGGAACGCGGTGCGGCCGGAATGCTCCCGGCCCATGCCGCGGCTGCCCCCGCAACTGTAGGCGGCCCGCCCGCACCACACCGCCACTGGGAAACCGGGAAGGCCGGTGCATAGGGCAAGGGGCCGTGAGCCAGGAGACCTGCCATCGCGCGCCACGACGAGCGAGCCGGCCGGGGTGAGCCGGAGAGCGGGATTCTCGGCTTCCGCCTTCTCCTTCATCGCCGCCCTTCCAGCCGGTATCGACGCCGCGGCGCGACCCGACCTTCCGGCCCGGGGTGAGACCGATGCGTTGCCTGATCTCTCCGCATCAAGCGGAGCCCGCTCGCGGCGAGCGGAAGAGAAGCCGTCGCCGATGACCGGCGCTGGTCCCCTGCCGCCGGTGACCCTCGTCCTGGGCGGTGCGCGCTCGGGCAAGAGCCGCCATGCCGAGGGGCTGGTCGAGCGGCAGCCGGGCTTCTGCATCTATCTGGCGACGGCCGAGGCGGGCGACGCGGAGATGGCCGAGCGCATCCGCCGCCACCAGGCGCGCCGCGGCCCGCGCTGGGTGACTGTCGAGGAGCCCCTCGAGCTCGCCGCGGCGCTCAAGCGGAGCGCCAGTCCCGCGGGCGGCGTGCTCGTGGATTGCCTGACCCTGTGGCTTGCCAATCTGCTCGCGGCGAGGCGCGACGCCGAGGCCGAGATCGAAGGGCTTGTCGCGACCCTTCCGGCGCTCGCCGGCCCCGTCGTCCTCGTCTCGAACGAGGTCGGGCTCGGCATCGTGCCCGAGAACGCGCTCGCGCGGCGCTTCCGCGACCATGCCGGGCGGCTGCATCAGGCCGTGGCCGCGGCGGCGCAAGCGGTCGACCTCGTCGTCGCCGGCCTCCCCGTTCCCGTGAAGACGGCGCCAAATCCGGAGACCTGAGCATGCTCATCAACAGCAAGCTGCCCGCCACCATCGTCACCGGCTTCCTCGGCGCCGGCAAGACAACCCTCGTCCGCCATCTCCTCGGCACTGCGAACGGCCGGCGCCTGGCCCTCATCATCAACGAGTTCGGCGAAGTCGGCGTCGACGGGGAGATCCTCAAGAGCTGCGGCGAGGAGGCCTGTGCGGCCGAGAATCTCATCGAGCTCGCCAATGGCTGCATCTGCTGCACCGTGGCCGACGAGTTCCTTCCCACCATGCAGGCGTTGCTCGCGCGCCCCGAGCGCCCCGACCACATCGTCATCGAGACATCGGGACTGGCGCTGCCCAAGCCCCTGGTTCAGGCGTTCAACTGGCCCGACATCCGCACCCGCGTCACCGTCGACGGCGTGGTCGCGGTGGTGGATGGTGCTGCCGTCGCCGAGGGGCGCTTCGCCGCGGATCTCACGGCCCTGTCCGCGCAGCGCGCCGCCGATCCCAATCTCGATCACGACAGCCCTATCGAGGAGCTCTTTGAGGACCAGCTCCAATGCGCCGACCTCGTCATCCTCAACAAGACGGACCTCCTCGACGAGGCCGGGCTGGCGGCGGTCGAGCGAACGGTCGCGGCGCATCTGCGGCCATCGGCCAAGCTGCTGCGCGCGCGCCACGGCGCGATCGATGCCGCGGTGCTGCTCGGCCTCGGTGTCGGCGCCGAGGCCGACATCGAGGCGCGCCGCTCCCACCACGACGGCGAGACGGATCACGACCACGACGAGTTCGAGAGCTTCGCGCTGCCGCTTGCCGAGCTCGCCTCCCCGGCGGCGCTGATCGCCCGGCTCGCGCCGGTGATCGCCGCCCACGACATCCTGCGCGTGAAGGGCTTCGCCGCCGTCGCCGGCAAGCCGATGCGCCTCGTCGTGCAAGGGGTCGGCGCCCGCGTGCAGCATTATTACGACCGCGACTGGGCGCATGGAGAGGCGCGGGAGGGGCGGCTCGTCGTCATCGGGCAGAAGGGCCTCGACCGCGGCGCCATCCGCGCCGCCCTCGCGGGATAGAAGCGGATCGGGCCCATGCATCTCCTCGCCGCGACACCCGGCGGAATCGACGACGGCACCGAGGCCGTCGATCTCGGCCAGACGCCCGGCGAGATCGTGCTGCTCTCTCTTGCCGACAGCGAGCTCGCGGCCCTCGCCGCGGCCCATGCGCGGCTCGAGGGCGCGCGTCCCGCGCTGCGCCTCGCCAATCTCAAGCACCTCGCGCACAACCTCTCCGTCGATCTCTATGTCGAGCGCGTGGTGCGCCGCGCGCGGCTCGTCATCCTGCGGCTCTTGGGCGGCGTCGGCTACTGGCCCTATGGCGTCGAGCGCCTCGTCGCCGTCTGCCGCGAGGAGAGCATCCCCTTGGCTCTTCTGCCCGGCGACGACCGCCCTGATCCGGAGCTTGCTAGCCTCTCAACTTTGCCGGCCGCGGCTTGCCATCGCCTGTGGCGCTATGCCGTCGAGGGCGGAGCGGAGAATGCGCGGCATCTCCTCGCCTATGCGGCAACCCTGATCGGGCGGGACGGCGATTGGCTCGAGCCGCTGCCGCTGTTGCGCGCCGGGCTCTACTGGCCGGGGCTCGAGCGTCCGAGCCTCGCGGAGCTGCGTGCGGAATGGCGCGACGGCGCCGGCGTCGCGGCCATCGTCTTCTACCGCGCCCTGGTGCAGGCGGCCGATCTCGCGCCTATCGACGCCCTCGTCACGGCGCTCGCCGCGCGCGGGCTCAATCCGCTTCCCATCTATGTCGCGAGCCTCAAGGATCCCGTCTCGGCCGGCCTGATCGACGAGCTCTTTCGCGCAGCACCGCCCGCCGTCATCCTCAACGCCACCGGCTTCGCCGCCGCCACTCCGGGCGGCGAGGGGGGAGAGACGCCCTTCGCCGCCGCCGATTGCCCGGTGCTGCAAGTAGTGCTCGCGGGCGGCAGCGAGACGGCGTGGCGCGCCGGCATGCGCGGTCTCTCGGCGCGCGATCTCGCGATGAACGTGGCGCTGCCCGAGATCGACGGCCGCATCCTCGCGCGCGCGATCTCGTTCAAGAGCGAGGCGCGCTTCGACGCGGCCACCCAATGCGCCATCATCGTTCACGCCCCCGTCACCGATCGCGTCGATTTCACGGCCGATCTCGCCGCGAATTGGGCGCGGCTGCGCGCGACCTCGGCCGCTGAGCGGCGCATTGCCATCGTGCTCGCCAATTACCCCAACCGCGACGGCCGGCTCGGCAATGGCGTCGGCCTCGACACGCCCGCCGGCACCGTCAATCTGCTGCGCGCCCTGGCGGCGTCGGGCTATGGCCTCGCGGCGATTCCCGAAAGCGGCAACGCCCTCATGGCGCAACTCACGGCGGGACCCACCAATGATCTTGCCGGGCGCGCCGCGCGCGCGGGTGGCATCCGCTACGCGCTCGCGGATTACCGCGCCTGGTTCGCACGGCTCCCCGAATCCGTGCGGGCCGCCGTGAGTGAGCGCTGGGGTGCTCCCGAATCCGATCCCTTCGTCGAGGGCGACGCCTTCCGGCTCGGCGTGCTCGCGCTCGGCAATGCCGTGATCGGGGTGCAGCCGGCGCGCGGCTACAACATCGATCCCGTGCGCAGCTATCACGACGCCGCCCTGGTGCCGCCCCATGGCTATCTCGCCTTCTACGCCTGGCTCCGCGAGGGCTTCGGCGCCCATGCCGTCATCCATATGGGCAAGCACGGCAATCTCGAATGGCTGCCGGGCAAGGCCCTCGCGCTGTCGCGCGACTGCTTCCCCGAGGCCGCCTTCGGCGCGCTCCCCCATCTCTATCCCTTCATCGTCAACGATCCCGGGGAGGGCAGCCAGGCCAAGCGCCGCGCCCAGGCGGTCATCGTCGATCACCTGACCCCACCCCTCACGCGCGCCGAATCCTACGGTCCCCTCGCCGAGCTGGAGCAGCTCGTGGACGAGTATTACGAGGCGGCGGGCGTCGATCCGCGCCGGTTGCGCCTTCTCGCCGAGCGCATCCTCGAGCTCAGCCGCCGTATCGGCCTCGATCGCGATTGCGGCATCGTTGCGGTGGACGGCGAGGCGGCGGCCCTCGCTAAGCTCGACAATTATCTTTGCGAGCTCAAGGAGATGCAGATCCGCGACGGGCTGCACGTCTTCGGCCAATCGCCGCAAGGCGGCCCGCTCGCCGATCTCCTGGTGGCGCTCACCCGCCTGCCGCGCGGATCGGGTCGCGACGGGGATGCCTCGCTCCTCCGCGCGCTCGCGGCCGATCTCGGCCTCGATCGCGGCGGCTTCGATCCTCTCGATTGCGTCATGGGCGCGCCGTGGCAAGGCTCGCGCCCGGCTATCCTCGAGGCGTCCGGCGTCTGGCGCACGACGGGCGATACCGTCGAGCGGCTGGAGCGTCTGGCGCGCGACCTCGTCGCCGGCGAGTGCGACGCGGCGCTGGAATGGCAACGCAGCCGCGCCGTGCTCGACGCCATCGAGACGACGATCCGCCCCGCCGTCGCCGCGAGCGGGGCGCGCGAGATCGCCGGCGTCCTCGCCGGGCTCGACGGCCGCTTCGTGGCCCCGGGTCCTTCGGGAGCCCCGACACGCGGGCGCCTCGACGTGCTGCCGACGGGGCGCAACTTCTACTCCCTCGACAGCCGCATCGTGCCGACGCCGGCGGCGTGGCAGCTCGGCTGGCAATCGGCCTGTCTTCTCCTCGAGCGCCACCGCCAGGAGCACGGCGCCTGGCCCAAGGCTCTCGCCCTCTCCGCCTGGGGTACGGCGAATATGCGTACCGGGGGCGACGACATCGCCCAGGCCCTGGCGCTGATGGGTGTGCGTCCCACTTGGGACGCCGCCTCGCGCCGCGTGACAGGCTTCGAGATCCTGCCGCTCGCCGTCCTCGACCGGCCGCGCGTCGATGTGACCCTGCGTGTCTCGGGCTTCTTCCGCGACGCCTTTCCGGCGCAGATCGATCTCGTCGATTCTGCGGCGCGCGCGGTCGCGGCGCTGGACGAGCCTCCCGAGATGAACCCCCTCGCCGCGCGCGTCGCCGAGGATGCCCAGGCGCTCATCGCCGCGGGCGTGGATGAGGCGACCGCGCGGCGGCGCGCCGGGCATCGCGTCTTCGGATCGAAGCCCGGAGCCTATGGCGCCGGGCTTCAGGCGCTCATCGACGAGCGCTGCTGGCGGGACGAAGGGGACCTCGCGCGCGCCTATCTCGCCTGGGGCGGCTACGCCTATGGCGGCGGCAGCGAGGGCAGGCCCGAGCATCGCCTCTTCGAGCGCCGCCTCGCCAAGGTCGAGGCCGTCCTCCACAACCAGGACAATCGCGAGCACGACCTCCTCGATTCCGACGACTACTACCAGTTCGAGGGCGGGATGACGGCGGCGGTGCGCCATCTCGCCGGGCGGCAGCCGGCCGTCTATCACAACGACCATTCGCGCCCCGAGCGCCCGCGCATCCGCAGCCTGGCCGAGGAGATCGCGCGCGTGGTGCGCGCCCGCGTCGTCAATCCGAAATGGATCGCCGGCGCGATGCGCCACGGCTATAAGGGCGCGTTCGAGATGGCGGCGACGGTGGACTATCTCTTCGCCTTCGCCGCAACGACCCATGCGGTCGCCGATCACCACTTCGATGCGGTCTACGACGCCTATCTCGGCGACGCGGCGGTGTACGAATTCCTTCGCGACAACAATCCCGCCGCTGCGCGCGAGATCGCGGCGCGGCTGATCGAGGCGCAGGAGCGCGGGCTGTGGCGGCCGCGCTCCAACTCCGCCTACCCCCAGCTCGCCGCGCTCGCCGCGGCGGGCCATCCGGAGATGAGGACATGAGCGAGCCGGCAAGCGAGAGCCTGAGCGAGGACGAGATCAACGCGCGCGCCAACGAGAAGGCGCGAAAGCGCAAGGCGGCGCGCGACCGCATGCTTGCGACCAAGACGCGGGAGAAGGGGCTCCTCATCGTCCACACGGGCAAAGGCAAGGGCAAGTCGACGGCGGCCTTCGGCCTCGTGCTGCGCGCCCTCGGCCACGGCATGCGCATCGGCATCGTGCAATTCGTCAAGGGCAAATGGGCGACGGGCGAGCGCAGCGTGCTCGAGCGCTTTCCCGACCTCGTCGAGATCCGCGCCATGGGCGAAGGCTTCAGCTGGGACACCCAGGACCGCGCCCGCGACATCCGCGCCGCGCGTGCGGCGTGGGAGGCATCCAAGGCGATGATCGAGGCTTGTCGCGGCCCGGCCCCGCGCTACGACCTGATCGTCCTCGATGAGCTCAACATCCCGCTGCGCTATGAGCATCTGCCGCTCGACGAGGTGGTGCCGGTCCTCGCCGCCAAGCCGGAGAAGCTGCATCTCGTGGTGACCGGGCGCAACGCCAAGCCCGAGCTTATCGAGATCGCCGATCTCGTGACCGAGATGACCCTGGTGAAGCATCCCTTCCAGGCGGGTGTGAAGGCGCAGAAGGGGATCGAGTTCTGATGGCGGCTGCAGCGCTCATGCTCCAGGGGACGGCCTCGGATGTGGGCAAGTCGCTGCTCACGGCGGGGCTCTGCCGCGCCTTCACGCGGCGCGGCCTCGTGGTGCGCCCCTTCAAGCCCCAGAACATGTCGAACAACGCCGCGGTCACGGCCGACGGCGGCGAGATCGGCCGCGCCCAGGCCCTCCAGGCGCGCGCCTGCGGCACCGCTCCCATCACCGACATGAACCCGGTGCTGCTCAAGCCCCAGGGCGAGGCGGGGGCGCAGATCGTCGTGCAGGGCAGGATGATGGGAAGCGCGAGCGCGCGCGACTATCAGCGCCTGCGGCCGAGCTTGCTGCCGCGCGTGCTCGAGAGCTATCGCCGCCTCGCGGATGAAGCCGATCTCGTCCTCGTTGAGGGCGCGGGCAGCGCTGCCGAGGTCAATCTGCGCGAGGGCGACATCGCCAATATGGGCTTCGCTCTCGCCGCCGGGCTTCCCGTCGTTCTCGTCGGCGACATCGAGCGCGGCGGCGTCATTGCCCAGCTCGTCGGCACCCATCTTCTGCTGAGCGAGGCCGAGCGGGCATCGCTCGGCGGCTACATCGTCAACAAGTTCCGCGGCGATGCGCGCCTCTTCGACGGCGGCCTCGCCGAGATCACGCGCCGCACCGGGCTCGCGAGCCTCGGCGTCGTGCCCTGGTTTGCGGAGGCCGTGCGGCTCCCCGCCGAGGATTCGCTCGCGCTCGCGCGCGTGGAGGAGAGCGAAGCGCGGCCGCTCCGCATCGGCGTGCTGTGCTATCCGCGCATCGCCAATTTCGACGATCTCGACCCCCTCCGCGCCGAGCCCGACGTGCAGCTCATCTTCCTGCGCGGCGGCGAGGCGCTGCCCGGCGATCTCGATCTCGTCATCCTCCCGGGCTCGAAGGCGACGCTCGCCGACCTCGCCTTCTTGCGCGCCCAGGGCTGGGACATCGATCTTTGCGCCCATCATCGCCGCGGCGGCGCCGTCCTCGGCATCTGCGGCGGCTATCAGATGCTCGGCGCGCGCGTTGCCGATCCGGACGGCATCGAGGGCCCGCCGGCGCAGGCGCCGGGGCTCGGGCTCCTCGCAATCGAGACGGTGCTCGCGGGTGACAAACGCCTCGTCGAGGTCGAGGGCCGGGAGGTCGCGAGCGGGGCGGCCTTGCGCGGCTACGAGATGCATGTCGGCCGCACCGTGGGCGCAGACACGGCGAGACCCATGCTGCGGCTGGCCGGCAAGCCCGATGGCGCCGTCTCGCGGGACGGCCGCGTGATGGGCTGCTATCTTCACGGCCTCTTCGCCGCCGACGGCTTCCGTCACGCCTTCCTCGACCGCCTCAAGCCGCGCGCAAGGAGCGGGCTCGCCTTCGAGGCCGGCATCGAGGCGGTGCTCGACCGGCTGGCCGATCACCTCGCGGCGCATCTCGACATCGATGAACTGTTCAATTTGGCGCGGGGCCGCATGGCCGCCACAGCGCCACGGCAGCGGAGGAGCGGATGAGCGGGAAGACCGGCGTGATGTTGTGCGGCCATGGCAGCCGCGATCCCTCCGCCATCGAGGAGTTCGGCGCCGTCGCGCGCAAGCTGCGCGCGCGGCTCACCCAATACGATCTCGAATGGGGCTTCCTCGAATTCGCGCGGCCGATCATCCGCGAGGGGCTCGACAAGCTGCGCGCGCGCGGCTGCCGCGAGATCCTCGCGGTACCCGGGATGCTCTTCGCTGCCGGGCATGTGAAGAACGACGTGCCCTCGGTGCTCAATCGCTACCAGGCGGAGCATCCGGAGGTGGCAATCCGCCTCGGTCGCGATCTCGGCATCGATCCGCGCATGATCGAGGCGGCGGGCGCCTCGATCGCCGCCGCGCTGGCGCAGGCGGGCGATCGCATCGCGCGGCACGACACGATGCTGATGGTGGTCGGGCGCGGCACCTCCGATCCCGACGCCAATTCCAACATCGCCAAGGTGATGCGTCTCCTCTGGGAGGGCTTCGGCTTCGGCTGGGGCGAGACGGCCTATTCCGGCGTCACCTTCCCGCTGGTGGCCCCGGCCCTCGAGCACGCGGCGCGCCTCGGCTATCGGCGCATCGTCGTCTTCCCCTATTTCCTCTTCTCGGGGATTCTCGTGAGCCGCATCTATGAGCACACGGACCTCGTCGCCGCGCGCCATCCCGGGATCGAGTTCGTCAAGGCGGCCTATCTCAACGACAATCCCCTGGTGCTCGACACCTTCGCCGCGCGCATCGAGGAAATCCTCGCCGGCACCGGCAACATGAACTGCCAGATGTGCAAGTACCGCGTGCAGCTCCTCGGCTTCGAGGACGAGGTGGCGCTGCCCCAGGAGAGCCACCATCATCACGTCGAAGGCATCGGCACCGCCGCGGACCATCATCACACGCATCATCACGATCATGGGCACGGTGACGAGCACCATCATCATCACGGCCACGGTCACGATCACGGGCATTCTCACGCGCACGACCCCGGTCATCATCATCCCTATCCCCATGCCGATCACCCTCTCGGACCGACGACCTTGAAGGCGCTGGACGCCGCGCGGCAGCGCGGCGGCGGCGATGATTGAGGCGATGATCGACTATCTGCGCGATCCGGCGGAAATCTATCGGCGCTCCTTCGCGGCGATCCGCGCCGAGGCCGATCTCGCGGGCCTGCCCGCGGCACTCGAGCCCTTGGCGGTGCGCCTCATCCATGCCTGCGGCATGACCGACATCGCCGCCGATCTCGCCTATTCGCCCGATATCGTGACGGCGGCGCGGGCGGCGCTCGCGGGCGGTGCGCCGATCCTCTGCGACAGCCGCATGGTCATGGACGGCATCATCCGCCGCGGCCTGGCGGCGCAGGCGGAAATCCTCTGCCTGCTCGACGCCCCCGGCCTTCGCGCCCGCGCGGCGGCGGCCGGAACCACCCGCCTCGCCGCGGCAATCGAGCTGTGGCGGCCGCGCCTCGCCGGCGCCGTCGTCGTCATCGGCAATGCGCCCACGGCGCTCTTCCGCCTCCTCGAGCTCCTCGACGAAGGGGCGGCGCCCCCGGCAGCGATCCTCGCCTTCCCCGTGGGCTTCGTGGGTGCCGCGGAATCCAAGGCGGCCCTCGCCGCCGACAGCCGCGGCGTGCCCTTCGTCACCCTGCATGGACGGCGCGGCGGCAGCGCTCTTGCCGCCGCCGCCGTCAATGCCATCGCCGCCGCGGAGGAGGCATGAGCACAAGCGCAAGCGAGCAAGCGTGCCGCTGGCTCTCCATCGTCGGCATCGGCGAGGACGGGCTTGCCGGGCTCAGCGCCTCGGCGCGCGCTTTCGTCGCCGATGCGAAGATCCTCGTCGGCGGCGCGCGCCATCTCGCCATGTTGCCCGATGACGGCCGCGAACGGCTGACCTGGACGACGCCCTTGAGCCGCCTCGTCGACGACATCCTGCGCCGCCGCCCGGCGCCCGTCTGCGTGCTGGCGACGGGCGATCCCATGCATTTCGGCATCGGCGTCACCTTGGCGAAGCGCGTTCCCGTCGCGGAGATGGCAATCGTGCCGAGCGTCTCCGCCTTCAGCCTCGCCTGCGCGCGTCTGGGCTGGCCCCTCGCCGAGGTCGAGGCGCTCACGCTGCATGGCCGGCCGCTCGCGCTCCTCAACGGCTTTCTCGCCCCCGGCGCCCGGCTCCTTGCGCTGAGCCAGAACTGCGCGACCCCCGCCGCCGTCGCGGCGCATCTTTGCGCGCGCGGCTATGGCCGCAGCCACCTCACCGTGCTCGAGCATATGGGCGGGCCGCGCGAGCGGATCACGGCAGGGACGGCAAAGGATTGGCGTGTCGACGGCATCGCCGATCTCAACACCGTCGCCATCGCCTGCGTCGCTGATGAGGACGCGCCGCTCCTGCCGCGCATCCCCGGCCTCCCCGACGAGGCCTTCCGCCATGACGGCCAGCTCACCAAGCGCGAGCTGCGCGCGATGACCCTTGCGGCGCTGGCGCCGGTGCCCGGGCAGCTTCTGTGGGACGTGGGCGCCGGCTGCGGCTCGGTCGCGATCGAATGGCTGCGCTGCCATCCGACCTGCCGCGCCGCCGCCGTCGAGCGGGACGCCGCAAGGCGGGCGCTGATCGCCGACAACGCCGCGGCGCTCGGCGTGCCCCGGCTCGAGATCGTCGCCGGCAGTGCCCCCGAGGCGCTCGCGAGCCTCCCGCCTCCCGACGCCGTCTTCATCGGCGGCGGGGCCACGACGCCGGACCTTTTCGAGACCTGCTGGACGGCGCTGCGGCCGGGCGGACGCCTCGTCGCCAATGTCGTCACCGTCGAGGGCGAGCAGCGCCTCGCGGCCTGGCGCACGGCGGTGGGCGGCGCGCTCACGCGCATCGCGATTGCGCGCGCCGAGCCCCTCGGCCCGCTGAGCGGCTGGCGGCCGCTCCTGCCCGTCACCCAATTCGCCGCGGTGAAGCGATGAGCGCCGCCGGCATCGGCACCCTCTACGGCCTCGGCGTCGGCCCCGGCGATCCCGAGCTCATTACCGTGAAGGCGCTGCGCCTTCTGCGCACGGCGCCGGTGATCGCCTATCCCGCGCCCGAGGAGGGCGCCAGCTTCGCGCGCGCCATCGTCGCGCGCCACCTCTCGCCGATAAAGCGGGAGATCGTCATTCGCGTGCCCATGCGCGTCGAGCGCGCGCCGGCGCAGGCGGTCTATGACGAGGCCGCCGCGGCGATCGGCGCCGCGCTTGCGCGCGGCGACGACGTGGCGGCCTTGTGCGAGGGCGATCCCTTCTTCTACGGCTCGTTCCTCTATCTTTTCGCCCGCCTCGCCGCGCGCTATCCCGTCGTGGTGGTGCCGGGCGTCTCCTCGCTGATGGCCTGCGCGGGCGCCCTCGGCGCGCCGCTCGCCGCGCGCGACGACGTGCTGACGGTGATCCCCGCACCCCTCGACGAGGGCGTGCTGGCGACGCGTCTCGCGGCGATCGATGCCGCGGCGATCATCAAGCTCGGCCGCCATTTCGCCAAGGTGCGCGGCGTGATCGCGCGATTGGGGCTTGCGGACCGCGCCCGCTATATCGAGCATGCCAGCCTCGCGAGCCAGCGCATCCTGCCCCTCGACGCCGTCGATCCCGCCTCGGTGCCCTATTTCTCGATGATCCTCGTGCATAAGCGCGGCGAGGCCTGGCGATGAGCAGGCCCATCGCCATCGTCGCGCTGAGCGAGAGCGCTTTGCCCTTGGCGCAACGCCTCGCCGCCGAAATTCCCGATGCGCAGATACACGGCCGCGCGGGGCGCGTGAGCGACGCCGCGCTGCGCTTCTCGAGCACGACCGCACATCTCCGCGGCCTCTTCGCCGAAGGCACGGCGATCGTCGGGCTCTGCGCCGCCGGGCTGCTGATCCGCGTCCTGGCGCCGCTCCTCCACGATAAGCGGCGCGAGCCGCCGGTGCTCGCCGTCGCCGAGGACGGCAGCGCCGTCGTGCCGCTGCTCGGCGGCCATCACGGCGCCAACGAGCTGGCGCGGCGCATCGCGGCGTTGCTGGGCGTGGCGCCGGCCATCACCACCGCGGGCGATCTCCGCTTCGGCGTCGCCCTCGATGAGCCGCCCCCCGGCTACCGCCTCGCCAATCACCGGCACGTCAGGCCCTTCACCGCGGCACTCCTCGCCGGTGCCAAGGTCCGCGTCGAGGGCGAGGCACCCTGGCTCGCCGCAAGCGCATTGCCCATCGACGACAACGGCGCGCTCACCATCCGCGTGAGCGAGGCGATGGGGGAGGGTGCTCCCGACCGGCTGCTCTATCGCCCGACGACGCTCGCCGTCGGCGTCGGCTGCGAGCGCGAGGCCGATCCGGCGGAGCTGATCAATCTCGTGCAGAGCTGGCTCGACGATTGCGAGCTTGCCTCGGAAGCCGTTGCCGGCCTCTTCTCCATCGACCTCAAGGCCGACGAGCGGGCGGTCCTGTGCGCCGCCGAGTGGTTCGGCGTGCCCGCGCGCTTCTTCACCGCCGCGGAGCTGGAGGCGCAAGCTCCTCGCCTTGCCACACCCTCCGAAATTGTGTTCCGCGAGACCGGCTGCCACGGGGTCGCGGAGGGCGCCGCCCTTGCTGCGGTCGGGCCGGGGGGCGCTTTGGTGCTGCCCAAGCAGATCGGCGAGGGCGTCACCTGCGCCATTGCGCGCGCGCCGCGGCCCATCGATCCGATCCGGCTCGGCCGCGCGCGAGGCCGGCTTTCCGTCATCGGCATCGGGCCGGGTGCCGATGAGTGGCTGACGCCCGAGGCGCGCGGCCTCCTTGCCGCGGCGGATGACCTCGTCGGCTATCGCCTCTATCTCGACCTCCTCGGGCCGCTCGCTCGCGGCAAGGCGCAGCATGGCTTCGCCCTCGGCGAGGAGGAGGCGCGGGTGCGCCATGCCCTGACGCTGGCGGCCCAGGGCCGCGAGGTAGCTCTCGTCTCCTCGGGGGATCCGGGCATCTACGCCATGGCGTCCCTCGCCTTCGAGCTGGTCGAGGCGGGTCCGCCGGAATGGCAGCGGGTCGCCCTGCGCGTCGCCCCCGGCATCTCGGCGATGCAGGCCGCCGCCGCGCGGATCGGCGCCCCCCTCGGCCATGATTTCTGCGCGATCTCGCTCTCCGACCTGCTGACGCCCTGGCCCGTGATCGAGCGGCGCCTCGCCGCGGCCGCCCAAGGCGATTTCGTCGTGGCCCTCTACAATCCGGTCTCCCGGCGGCGCACGCAGCAGATCGTGGCGGCGCGCGATATTCTCCTTCGCCATCGTGCGCCCGAGACGCCCGTGGTGCTCGCACGCAATCTGGGCCGCGAGAAGGAGAGCGTGAGCGTGAGCGCCCTCGGCGAGCTGACGCCGGACGGGATCGACATGCTCACCCTCGTGCTGGTCGGCAGCTCGGCGACGCGGCTGCTGCCGCGCCGCGACGGCCATGGCTCCAGGGTCTATACGCCCCGCGGCTATCGGCCCGCCGCGGCGACGGCGACGAGCTCGGAATGACCGTGCATTTCATCGGCGCGGGTCCCGGTGCCGCCGACCTCATCACCGTGCGGGGCCGCGATCTCATCGCGCGCTCGCCGGTCTGCCTCTATGCGGGCTCGCTGGTTCCGGAGGCGGTGATCGCCCATGCGCCGCCGGGGGCGCGCGTCGTCGATACGGCGCCTCTCACCCTCGACGAGATCGTGGCCGAGATGCTCGCGGCCCACGAGGCCGGGCTCGAGGTGGCGCGCGTGCATTCGGGGGACCCTTCCCTCTACGGCGCCGTCGCCGAGCAGATGCGGCACCTCGACGCGCTCGGCATCGCCTATGACGTGACCCCCGGCGTCCCCGCTTTCGCCGCCGCCGCCGCGGCGCTCAAATGCGAGCTGACCCTGCCCGAGGTCAGCCAGACCGTGGTGCTTACGCGCACGGCGATGAAGGCGTCGCCCATGCCCGAGGGCGAGGAGCTCGAATCCCTCGGCCGCGCTCGCGCCACCCTCGCGATCCACCTCTCGATCCGCAATCTGCGCGCCATCGTCGCGGCGCTCGGGCCCCATTACGGCGCCGATTGCCCCGTCGCCGTCGTCTACCGCGCGAGCTGGCCCGACGAGGCGATCATCCGCGGGACCCTTGCCGACATCGCCGGCAAGGTGCGCGCCGCCAAGCTGACGCGCACGGCCCTCGTGCTGGTGGGACGGGTGCTGGCGCCGGGCGATTTCCGCGCGAGCGCCCTCTACGATCCCCGCCATGCTCATCTCCTGCGCCCGCGGCGGAGGAGATCATAGGAATTGCGAGCTCGCGCGCCTCTTGTTTTTGAGTCGCCGCTGTCGCATCGTCGTGCCCGGACTTGTTCCGGGCACCCACGCCGTCCTTCCTCGGATTGCAAGACGTGGACGGCCGGCACGGAGGCCAGCCGTGACGCAAGTGAGTCCTTCTGTCGCACCTGCACGCGACGCCGCCCTCCAGGTAGCCCTGCGCGCAAGCTGGAATCGAGTAGGCCCGGGGCCTTAGGGCGATGGCCGAGAAGCTAAGCATTAGCTACCTCAGTAGCTCGGTTCTAGTGACTAACGTCTCTCATTTCGATTCCCCCATGTCACCCCGGCCGAGCGGGACGCAAGAGCCGGGGGCCATCGCGCAATGGTATCATATGGGCCCCGGATCGCGCCGTGCTCCCGCACGGCTTGCCCGGGGTGACGAATAAAACGGATGCAACTGTCGGATTCGCTCCACTAGCTAATGAGGTTGCTCATGGGCGGTACTTTCGAAGTATGTGATGCCGCAACACAGCTTCCTCAGCTTCTTGCGCGTGTCGAGGCGGGGGAGGTGCTGACCATCGCGCGTGACGGCAAGCCCGTGGCGCGTCTGGTTCCGGTCACGACCAAGGGCAAGCGAAAGTTCGGTGCCATGCGCGGCAAGATCGCCATCGGCCCGGCTTTCTTCGAGCCTTTGTCGGAGAACGAGCTGGAAGCGTGGCGGCAATAAGATCAGCAGCCTTCACCCCTTCTTCGTGATGCGGTCGACCTCGGCCATCTCCTCGGCGGTGAGCGCCCAGCCGACAGCCTTGACGTTCTGCGCGAGCTGCTCGGGCTTGGTGGCGCCGGCGATGACGCTCGCCACGCCGGGGCGCGCCGCGAGCCAGCTGAAGGCGAGCTCAAGTAGGCTGTGGCCGCGCTGCGCGCAGAACGCCTGGAGCGCCTCGACGATGGGCCAGTTGGCTTCGGTGGCGAAGCGATCGGCCAGGCGCTGGGTATTGGCGAGGCGCGTGCCCGCGGGGAGCGGCGCCCCGCGCTTGTATTTTCCGGTGAGGAGCCCGCTCGCCAGGGGAAAGAAGGGCAGGAGGCCGAGCCCGTAGGCCTCGATCGCCGGAACGAGCTCGCGCTCGATGTCGCGCACGAGGAGGCTGTACTCGTCCTGGCACGAGACGAAGGCGTTGCTGCCGATCTCGCGCGCCGTCCATTGCGCCTCGACGACCTGCCAGGCCGGCAGGTTGGAGCAGCCGATATAGCGCACCTTGCCCTGGCGGATCAGGTCCTCGAGCGCGCGCAAGGTCTCCTCGATGGGCGTGAGCGGGTCGGGGCGATGCTGCTGGTAGAGATCGATCCAATCGGTGCGGAGGCGCTTCAGGCTGGCCTCGACGGCGCTCATGATGTAGCGGCGCGAGGCGCCCTTGAGCGTCTCCGCCTCGTCCATCGGCATGGCGAATTTGGTTGCGAGCACGATGTCCTTGCGCCGCTTGCCGAGGATTTGGCCCAGGCAGTCCTCCGAGCCTCCGCGCTCGCCATAGATGTCCGCGGTGTCGAAAAGCGTGATGCCGAGATCGAGGGCCTTGTGCACCACCTTGCGCGACGCCCCGAGATCGATGCGGCCGCCGAAATTGTTGCAACCGAGACCGACGAGGGAGACCCGCAGGCCGGATCGTCCGAGATTGCGCAGTTCCATGGGGGTCCTTTGTTGAGGAGATCGAGAAAGACGAGGGCGCTATCTTTCTCCCGATCGGGCCGCTCCCGCAATCACGAACTGGTTACCGCCGCCGGAGCGAGAGGCGCGTAAAGCCCGGCCTCGCGCCCGCGCGCCGCGGCCAAGGCGAGGATGACGTCGATGGTCGGCGTCGGCACGCCGGTCAAGCGGCCGAGCTCCTGCACCGCCGTCACGAGGGCGTCGATCTCGAGGGAGCGCTCGCGCTCCAGGTCCTGGAGCATGGACATCTTGTGTCCGGCGACGGCACCCGCGGCATCCAAGCGGCGCGCGATCATCGCCTCGGGAATGCGGATGTCGAGGGCCTCGGTCACCGCCTTGGCCTCGCGCATCATCGCCTCGCAGAGGCTGCGCAGCGGCGGCTCGGCCACGATGCGGTCGAGCGTGGCGTGGGTCAGGACGCTGATCGGATTGAAGCAGACGTTCCCCCACAGCTTGAGCCAGACGTTCCAGCGCACGTCGTCGCGAATCGGTGCCTCGAAGCCGGCATCGGCGAGGGCCTCGCTCAGCAGGACGATGCGCGCCGAGCGGCTGCGATCGGGCTCGCCCAGGGTGAAGCGCTTGAGCGCATGGTGGGCGACGATGCCGGGGGCCACGATCTCGCAGGCGGGATCGACGACGCAGCCGATCGCGCGCTCGGGGCCGATATGCCGCCACTGCCGGCCGCCGGGATCGACGGCGGCGAGATGGCGGCCCTCGAAGCGACCGCCCGTCTTATAGAAGTACCACCACGGGATGCCGTTCATGGCGGTGACGACGGCGGTGCGCGGGCCGAGGAGGGGCGCAAAGGCTTCGGCGCTCTCATAAGCCTGATGGGCCTTGAGCGCGCAGATCACGAAATCCTGGGGGCCGAAGGCTGCAGGATCGTCGCTCGCCGGGATTGCCGCATTCTTCTCGCCGCCCTCGATGCGGAGGGTGAGCCCGCGGCGGCGGATCGCCTCGAGATGGGCGCCGCGGGCGATCACCGAGACGGCATGGCCCTTGAGCGCCAGCTCGACGGCGAGATAGCTGCCGATGGCCCCGGCCCCGAAGACGCAGATTCTCAACATGGCGGCTCTCCCCGGCTAAGCGCGTTGCGGCCGATCCGGGGAGGGCGGGTTTCGCGCCTCGGCCCTTAGCGAGGCAATCATTGGTCCCAGTCCCTACGCCGGCATGACCCGGATCAGGTTCTCAGGGTTCCCGCGCTGCGCCTGCTCGCTCGGAAGATGCGCCGGCGGTGTCTCAGCCCCCTGACGGGGCTCCCCTCGGAATGCGGGCAAGAGTGCCCGGCCGATCCCATCGCGTCAAGCGGCGCCGATGTGGAGGTGGCGGCGCGCCGCTTCCGCCGCGGCGGAGCCCATGCCATGATGCCGGGCGCGACGCGGAGGGGGCGAATGGTCTCGCGGCACACGGATGTGCTGGTGGTCGGCGCAGGGCCGGTCGGCCTCGCCATGGCCGCGGAGCTGCGGCGCCACGGCGTCGCCCTGCGCATCGTCGACAAGGCGCCCACGCGCAGCAGCAAGTCCAAGGCCCTCGTCGTCTGGAGCCGCACCCTCGAGATGATGGCGGCGATGGGCTGCGCCGAGCGCGTGATCGCCGCGGGCACGCGCGTGGCCTACGCCAATATCTATGCGCGACGGCGCCGCCTCGCCCGCATCGCCCTCGACGGGATCGACAGCCCCTATCCGGGCGCGGTGTTCCTGCCCCAGAGCGAGACGGAGCGCCTGCTCGACGAGCATCTCGCATCGCTCGGCGGCGCCGTCGAGCGTGGCGTCGAGCTCGTCGATCTCGCGCAGGACGAGAGCGGCGTCCTCGCCACCCTCGTCCACGGCGACGGCGAGCAGGAGAGCCTGCGCGCCGAATGGCTCATCGCCTGCGACGGCGCCCACAGCGCGGTGCGGCATCTGCTGGGGCTGCCCTTCGTCGGCGAGACGACCGCGAGCGGCTTCATCCTCGCGGATGTGCGCCTCGCCGGCGGCACCCTTGCGGGTGACGAGCTCTCGATCTTCTGGCATCCCGAGGGGGCGCTCGCGATCTTCCCGATCGGCGCCGGGCGCTTTCGCATCGTCGCCGATCTCGGCGTTGCGGCCACGGCCGCGCCGCACGCCGAGCCGACCCTCGCCGACGTGCAGGCGGCGCTCGACCGGCGCGGACCCGGCGGGCTCGAGGCGCGCGATCCCGTCTGGCTCTCCCATTTCCGCATCAACGAGCGCATGCTGCGCGACTATCGCGCCGGCCGCGTCTTCCTCGCCGGCGACGCCGCGCATATCCACAGCCCGGTGGGCGGGCAAGGCATGAATACCGGCATCCAGGACGCCTGCGGCCTGGCCTGGCGCCTCGCCCTCGTCTGCCGCGGCCGCGGCCGCGACGGCGTGCTGCTCGACAGCTACAGCGCCGAGCGCAGCGCCGTGGGTGCGATGGTGCTGCGCAATGCCCGCCGGGCCACGCGCCTCGCCCTCATGCGCAATCCCCTGGGCCAGCTCCTGCGCAACGGGATCGTCGCCCTCGCCATGCGCCTGCCCGCCGTCAGGCGCCGCTTTGCCGTGATTTTGTCGGAGACCGAGATCGCCTATCCAAAGAGCCCGCTCAGCCAAGGCGCCGGCGTGGCCGGTGGCATCGGCGCTCCCGGGGATCGCGCGCGGGATGTGCCCCTCGTCGATGATGCGGGCCAGGCGACGAGCCTCCATCGCCTGCTGCGAAGGGGCCGCTTCGTTCTGATTTGCGGGGCCGGCGATCACGCCATCCGCGACATGGCCAGCCGCCATGGCGATGTCCTCGTCACAGCGGCACGACCTGAAGGCGGGGGCGCCGCGCAGCGGCCGGCGCTCGCGCTCATCCGCCCCGACGGCTATGTCGGGCTCGTCGCCCGCGCCGGGGATGCCGCTGCCGTCGAGCGCTATCTCTCCACGCTCCTCAATCCGGGGACGTGAGCGGCGACGCGTCGCCGCTCACGATCCTTCTTATTGCTGCTTGTGCTCGTTGCGCTCGTTCGCCGGCGCGCTCGGCTTCGGCGCCGCATTGTGGGCGGCCGGCGGCGCGCTCCTCGCCGGCGCGGCGTGGGGTTGCGACGCCTCGCGCTTCCAGCCCTGGGCCGTCGGCGCGAGATGGGTCTGCTGCACCGGGCGCTGGACCTTCATCATGGGCTCCCGCGCGGGAGCGCGGATTTCATGGCTGGGCGTGGCATGGCCCGTCGGCGCATGGGCGACCGCGGCGCGATGGATGGGCGGCCCCGGGGCGTGCTGGGCCTCGGCATGGGTGGCGGGCTGCTTGGGCGCGCCATGCGCGTCCTGCGCCTCGGCATGAGGCGAGGGCGGCGTGGGCGCATGGGCGAGATGCTGCGCTTCGGGCTTCGGCGCGATTGCCGGCCCGGGGGCCTTGGGCGTCGCCGGCGCCGTCGGCCCGTTCGCCGCGGGCGCGTGGGGTGCCGTGATCGCGGGAGCATGGGGCGCCTGCGCCTCGGGCGCGCGCGGCGCATGGGTCTCGCGAGTCTCGTGCGGTGCGGCGGCCTCTCCCCGCTGCGGCTCGATATTGGCCACGGGCCGGCTCGCCGGCGCCTTCACCGGGCCCTTCGCCACATTGGCCGGCATGTCGGCGCGCGGCACTATCTCGGCCGCGGCGGGCACGGCGCGGCCTGCGCGCGCGGCGGGAGTCGGCTGCAGATGGGCAAGCGTGCGCGTGACATGGGCCTGGGCGAGCTCCCCGCGCGGTACCGCGAGGGCGGCACGCTGCACGGGTGCTGCGCCGGCAAAGGCGGCGGAGGGGACCACGGTCGCCGCCTGCTGGTTCACGTATTTGTTCACCGTCACGTTCTTGACGACGGTGATGTTGTTGATGACGGTCTTGTTGACCGTCGTGATGTTCACGTTGCGGATATAGGTCGGGCTCGTGCGGTAATAGGGATGGAAGACCTCATAGGGTGCCAACGGGACCCACCCCACCGCCGGGAACGCCGAGCCGATCGAGAGCGACACCCCCCAGCCATTGCCGCCGATGAAGGCGACGAGGGCCGGCGCATAGACGGGCCGCGCGGCGACCACGCCCACGCCGGGCCACCACGCCCAGCGCCCGTCGATGAGGACCCAGCGCCCGTAATGGAAGGGCGCGAAGCCCCAGGGCGCGTCGTCGATCCAGGTCCAGCCCCAGGGCGGCACATAGGCCCAGTGGCCGTAGCGGTAAGGCGCCCAGCCCACGGGCACCGCGGTCGGGTACCACACGGCGCCGTAGCTCGGCGCGCTGCTCCACTGCCCGTAATCGTCGAGGTCCTGATAGCCGGTCACCTGGGGCGAGACGTAGCGCACCGTATTGGCGGCGGCCTCGCGGCGCTCGCGCGCGAGCGCCCAGTCGTCGAAGGGGGTCGCCTCGCCCTCCGCCAGGCTGAAGGTCACGGGATTGCCGCTGACGGTGGCCGCCTCGCCCGGCTGCACGTCGAGCGCCGCGCGCGGCCCGTCGATGCGCGCCTCGCCCTCCAGCACCACCACCTGGGCCTGGCTCGCCGGGGTGTCGCCATTCGGCTGGCCGGCATCGATGTGGTAGCTGCCCGGCTTGACCAGCTCGACCGTGGCCTGGGGCGTGCGCACCTGCACGCCGCCCGGCGGCAGGCTGCGCAGATGGACGTTGACGACGCCCTGGTCGACCTGGAGCTGCGTCGCCGCATCATCGAGGCGCACGACGTCGAGCTCGGTGCTCTGATCCATGCGCACCTCGGCCGCACCCACCTCGATCTCGGCGCGGGAATTGGGCTCGGTCCAGAACGAAGTGCCGGTCGTCACCGGGTAATTGAGCACGGCCGCCGACCACTGGTCCTGGTCCGCCGTATGGAACGAGACGGTGCCTTCCATATAGCTGAGGCGCCCGACGCGGCCCGGCGGATCGGCGAGGGCGGCGGCCCCGCCTGCGCCGAGCAGCAGGGCGGTGCCGAGGGCGGCGCGGCACAGCAGCGCGCGCCACGCGCCGCGGCGGGAATGGGGCCGGGCGCGCCGGCTGGCGGCCTCCGCCCGGGCGGAAGGCACGGCTATCCTGGGAAAGCCGATCGACATGGCATCACCTGATGGAAGGGGTTGGGGGCGCGGTCGTCCTGAATGGATGTTCAGCCACAGACGAGGCTCTGCACCTGAAGCACGTCCGCCGGCACGGTTAACGCCGGCTCATCGCTGTCAAATCGCCACCTTCGCTCCGCATTTGCGTCCTACATACTACGCGGCGGCGCGGCCTTCCCGGTGCGAAATTTTCGCCGCGCCGTGACAAAAATGGGATGCGCCGCATCGCTGCGTGATGGCCGGCGGATGCTGCGAATGCCTTGCTAAGGATAAGGCGGTGAGCAGCGGATTTTACATCGTCATTTTCGCGTGGGCCTGTGGCTAAATCGAGAAATGTTTCTGCTCGGTCGGGTCTATCGATTCCATACGCGGCCTCAAAACACTCACGATCGTCACGCGCGGGCTCGTCCCGCGCGTCCATGCCTTCAATTCTTAATGAAAGACGTGGGTGGCCGGAACAAGTCCGGCCACGACGGCCTGCCGTAACCCGCGCGAGCGCCGGAGCACGTGGCGAATGATGGTGGCCGCATCCGCGCGGCATGGCTCGTTGGCTCGGGACCTCAAGCGGCCTCGAGGATCATGTCGCTCGCCTTCTCGGCGATCATGATCACCGCGGCGTTGGTGTTCCCGGAGACGACGGCGGGCATGATCGAGGCATCGGCGATGCGCAAGCCCTCGAGCCCGCGGACCCGCAAGCGATGGTCGACGACAGCGAGGGCGTCGGTGCCCATGCGGCAGCTGCAGCTCGGATGATAGATGGTCGAGCCGCGCTCGCGGCAGAAGGCGAGGAGCTCGTCGTCCGACTGCACGCGCGGGCCGGGATCGCGCTCCTCGGCGATGAAGGGGCGCATGGCCGGCGCCGCCATGATCCGCCGCAGCAGCTTGAGGCCCTCGACCTGCACGCGCCGATCGCGGTCGGCGGCAAGGAAATTGGCGCGGATCGCGGGCGGCGCCGCGGGGTCGGGCGCGCTCGCCATCACCTCGCCGCGGCTCTCGGGGCGGAGCTGGCAGCTCGAGGCGGTGAAGCCCGAGAAGGGATGGAGCGCGTCGCCCATCTTGTCGACGCTGAAATTGATGAAGTGGCACTGCACGTCGGGCCGGCCATCCGCGGCGAGAGGCGTGCGGAAGAAGCCGCCGGCATAGCCGGCGCCGATGGTGAGCGGCCCCGTGCGGAAGAGGAGATAGCGCAGGCCCATGGCGAGCTTGCGCCGCAGGCTCAGCATGTCGTCGTTGAGGGTGATGGCACGCGCGCATCTGAGCACGAGCCGCACCTGGTAGTGATCCTGATAGGAGCGTCCGACGCCCTCATGGGGCAGCACGGGGGCGATGCCGAGGCGCTTGAGGAGATCGAGCGGCCCGACGCCGGAGCGCTGGAGGAGAGGCGGGGTGGCGAGGGCGCCCGCGGCGAGGATCACCTCGCGCCCGGCCATCGCCGTCGCGACGGCGCCGCCGCGGCGACACTCGACGCCAATCGCGCGCCTCCCCTCGAAGAGCACGCGCGCAGCAAGCGCCTCGGTGACGACGCGCAGGTTCGGCCGCTTGAGCGCCGGGCGCAGATAGCCGACGGCGGCGCTGCAGCGCCGCCCCCGCCGCGCCGTGAGCTGGAAATAGCCGGCACCCTCCTGGCGCGCGCCGTTGAAGTCGCGGTTGCGCGGGATCTGCATCTCCGCCGCCGCGTCGATGAAGGCGTCGCAGAGGGGATGGGGAGCGGTATCGGAGACGCAGAGCGGCCCGCCCGCGCCGTGCCAGTCGTCGGCGCCGCGCGCCTGGTCCTCGGCGCGCTTGAAATAGGGCAGCACGTCGGACCAGCCCCAGCCGGGATTGCCGGCGTCGCGCCAGGCGTCGAAATCCTCGGCCTGGCCGCGGATATAGACGAGGCCATTGATCGAGCTCGAGCCGCCGAGCACCTTGCCGCGCGGATTGTAGATGCGGCGGCCGCCGAGATGGGGCTCGGGCTCGGAGTAATAGGCCCAGTTGGTGCGCAGATCGGTGAAGAGCTTGCCGTAGCCGAGGGGGATATGGATCCAGGGGTTGCGGTCGCGCGGGCCGGCCTCGAGCAGCAGCACGCGGTGGCGGCCGCCAGCACTCAGGCGGTTGGCGAGCACGCAGCCCGCCGAGCCGGCGCCGACGATGATGTAGTCGTAGCTCTCCACCGGCGCCTCCGCGGAGCGCTCAGCGCCCGGTGTAGTGGATGAGGGCCGCCAGCATCAGGGCGAGCCCGATGAGCGCCGGGATGATCCCGATCAGGAGCGCATCGGGATCGATGACGGCGCCGTGGACGAAGGCGTGCACCGCCGTGCCCGTGATGCCAAGGACGGCAAGCAGCAAGCCGATCTTGAAGGCCGAGACTTTCATATGGGCTCCCCCGGGCGACGATGCGCCGTCCGCCTCTTCTACCATATCGGCGCGGGGAGCGCGGCAGGCTCGAATGTTGCCGGCCCGAGGCTCCACTAGTGTTGTGACTCCAACGGTTCGTTCTGTTTGGCCGTCATGCCCGCGAAAGCGGGCATCCAGGCAGGCGGCCCTGGATTCCGGCTCTGCGCGGAGCCTGTCCTCGGGCCCGCCTTCGGCGGGACCCGGGGGCTCCGGCCGGAATGACGACCTTTGAATGCGAATCGAATGTCGAAATCACAACACTAGAAGAAGATCACCGGCACGCGGATGACGTCGCCGGGATAGACGGGCGCGTCCACGGAGACGTGCTGCTCCTTGTGCTGCGGGTCGCTGGCGCGGGCGATGAGGACGCCGCTCTGGTCGCCGCGCAGGGTGAAGCCGCCGGCGATCGCCACCGCCTGGAGCACCGACATGCCGTCGACATAGGGATAGCTGCCGGGCTTCCGCACCTGGCCGAGGACGTAGAAGGGCCGGTACTTGATCACCTCGACGGTGACCTTCGGGTTCTTGAGGTAGTTGGGGGAGAGGCGGTTGGTCAGGGCATCGGCGATCTGGGATGCGGTCATGCCGCCGACCGGGACGGTGCCGATGAGGGGATAGGAGATGTCGCCCTTCCCGTCGACGTCGAAATCGCCGGTGAGCTGCTCCTGGCCGAACACGGCGATGTGCAGCTTGTCGCCCGAGCCGACCTTGTAGCCGGCGATCTCCGCCTTGGCCTCGGCTGCGGGGGTGCCGGCCGCGGCCGTGGTCTCGGACGGCGCCTGGCCGCCGCAGCCGAAGAGCGAGGCGGTCGCGAGGACCGCGGCGCAGGCGACGAGAATGCTGACGAAACGGGAACGAAACGTCATCTCCCATCCTCCGTGCTCGGCCCGCTCAGCCTCCGCGGCGAGCGGGCGGGTTCAACCCACGTCCTTAATTTCGTTACCATACGAATTTCTTCAAGCCGGCAAGCCCCTTGCGCGCGAAGAGCATGACCAGGATCAGGAGCACGCCGAAGAGCACCAGCCGATAGGCGCCGAGGCCGCGGAAATATTCCTGGAAGCCGATGAGGAGGAAGGCGGCGAAGAGCGAGCCCCACAGGGTGCCGCGTCCGCCGACATAGGCGAGGGTCAGGATCTCGACGGTGCGCGGCACCCCGAACTCCTCCGGCGTCGGCGTGAGGATGCCAAGGTAATGGGCGTAGAAGGCGCCCATCACGCCGGTGAAGAACATCGCCACCACGAAGTTGATCAGCTTGTACTTGGTGGCGCTGAGGCCGAGGCTCTCGGTGGCGAGCTGGTCCTCCCGGATCGCCTTGAAGGCGAGCCCGATGCGGGAGCGCACGAGCAGGTGCATGGCCGCCATGATGGCCGCCCCCAGCACGATCAGCAGGTAGTAATAGGCGAGCGCGTCGCCGCCGCGGGAGAAGTCGATGCCGAGGATGTCGGGAAAGGGCGGCACCGAGAGGCCGAGGACGCCGCGGGTATAGCCGGGCGTGTTCGAGATCGAGAAGCGGATGCCCTCGCCGACGAACCAGGTGATGAGGCCGAGATAGAGGCCGCGCAGGCGCAGCGTGATCACCCCGGTGACGAGGCCCACCAAGGCCGCGGCGAGGCCGCCGAGGAGCAGGCCGAGCCACGGGCTGATGCCGTCATGCACGGCGCCCAAGGCCGAGGTATAGGCGCCCACCGCGAGGAAGCCGGCGAAGCCGAAATTGCTGAGGCCGGCATAGCCGATCATGAGGTCGTAGATGGCGCCGAAGATGCCGAACATCAGCGCCGAGATGTAGATGCTCGTCACATAGGGAATGTCGAGGAGGGCGGGAAGGCCGAGGAGGAAGAAGGCGAGGAGGGCGAGCTTCGCCAGGCGCAAGGGGGTGAGCCCTTCCGCGGGTGCCGCAGGGCGCCTCATGGCCGCGCTCCCTTGGGGGCGAAGAGCCCGCTCGGCTTCACGATCATGATGGCGACGACGAGGGCGGCGGTGAGCACGTTCTGCCATCCCGCCGACATCAGGAAGAAGGTATAGGCCTCGATCACGCCGAGAAGGAGTCCCGCGGCGATGGCGCCAGAGACGTTGCCGAGCCCACCGATGATGACGACGGCGAAGCTCTTGAGCACGGGATCGGCGCCGACGGTGGGATAGGCGGGATAGATCGAGATGAGGAGCGCCCCCGACATGCCGGCGAGGGCCGCGCCGATGCCGAAGGCGACAGTGTAAATGCGGTTGACGTCGATGCCGAGGGTCTGCGCCGCCTCGGCGTTCTGGGCGGTGGCGCGGATCGCCTTGCCGATGCGCGTGAACTTGACGAAGGCCCAGAGCAGGGCGACGACGAGGACGGCGATGGCCAGGATGGCGAGGCGCTCGAAGCTGACGTCGATCTCGCCGAAGGAGAGGTCGCCGGGGATGAGCTGCGCCACGCCGAGGCGCTCGGCGCTGAAGAGGATCTGGGCTGCGTTCTGCAGGATCACCATGAGGCCGATGGTGAGCACGAAGGCGTCCATCAGCCATTCGCGGCCGGCGCGCTTGCGCAGCGGCTCGACGAGGCCGCGCTCGATGAGGACGCCGACGACGAACACCACCACGGCCGCGGCGGCGACGCCCACGGGGAAGGGCAGTCCGAGCACCGCGATGGCGTAGTACATGACATAGCTGCCGATCATGAAGAGCTCGCCATGGGCGAAATTCACGATGTCGAGGATGCCGAAGATGATCGAGAGCCCGAGGCCCATGAGCGCGTACATCGAGCCGCGCACGAGCCCCTGGAGGGTGAGGTCGCTGAGGACGCCGGGATCGGCGAACATGCTCCAGTCCATCACAGCCACTCCTTGACGATCTCGGGCAGCCGCCCCTTGAACTCCCGCTGCGGGCCCTGATGGCTGTTGCGCCCCAGCCGGAGGGCATAGACGTAATCGGCGATCTCGATCGCCTTCTTCACATTCTGGTCGACGATGACGATGGTGAACTTCTCCGCCTTGAGCTTGGCGATCTCGGCATAGACCTCGTCGACGAGCTTGGGCATGAGCCCGACCGAGGGCTCGTCGAGGAGAAGGATGCGCGGGCCGGTCATGGTCAGGCGCGCGATCTCGAGCATGCGCTGCTCGCCGCCGGAGAGCAGGCCCGCGGCCATGCGCCGCCGCTCCTTGAGGCGGGGGAAGCGCGCATAGACCGCGGCGAAGGCCGCCTCGCGGCTGCCGCGCCCGCCGCCGAGGATCCAGCCGCCGAGGGCGAGGTTCTCCTCGACGCTCATGGCGGGGAAGACGCTGCCGCCCTGCAGCAGATAGGCGACGCCGTGGCGCAGCATGTCCTTGGGGGCGAGGGTGGTGAGGTCCTGCCCGTCGAAGCGGATCTCGCCGGCGCGCGGCCGCAGATAGCCGTAGATGGTCTTGAGGAGCGTGGATTTCCCGGCGCCGTTCGGGCCGAGGATGAGGGTGACGAGGCCGTCCGCGGCGTGGAGATCGACGCCGTTGAGGATCGCGACCTCGCGGCTATAGCCGGCGACAACGCCTTTGACCTCGAGGGCCATGGCGCCCGCCTAGGGGATTGCGGGCCGCCATGCCCGCGCCGGGAGGATCATGTCGTCACCTCGCTAATGTTGTGATTTTGACATTCGATTCGCATTCAAAGGTCGTCATTCCGGCCGGAGCCCCCGGGTCCCGCCGAAGGCGGGCCCGAGGACAGGCTCCGCGCAGAGCCGGAATCCAGGGCCGCATGCCTGGATGCCCGCTCCCCGCCTGCGCGGGGACAAGCTTCGCGGGCATGACGACCAAACAGAACGAATCGTTGGAGTCACAACACTAATGTCCCAGATAGGCCTCGATGACGAGGGGGTTCTCGCGCAGCGCCGCGGGCGCGCCCTCGGCGATGGTCTTCCCCGCGTTCAGCACGAAGACGCGCTCGCAGAGCTGCGTCACATGGGGCATCTCGTGGCTGATGAGGAGGAAGGTCTTGCCCTGCTCGCGGTTGAGCCGCAGCACGATGTCGACGAGGAGCTCGATGAGCGCCGGGTTGATGCCGTTGAACGGCTCGTCGAGAAGGACGAGGGGCGGGTCGGCCATCAGCGTGCGCATGAATTCGAGGAGCTTCTTCTGCCCGCCCGAGATCTCGACGGCCGGCTGGCGCGCGAGCCCGTCGAGCCGCGCGAGCGCCAGGAGCTCCATCGCCCGGTCCTCGGCGGCCGCAGCCGAGAGACCGAGGCGGATGGCGGGCACGAGCATGTTCTCGAGCAGCGTCATCTCGTTGAAGACGCGCGCCACCTGGAAGGTGCGGCCGATCCCGAGGGATGCGATGGCGTTGAGCGGCTTGCGGGTGATGTCGACGCCGCCATAGGCGACGCGCCCGCCATCGGCGCGATAGATGCCGTTGATGACGTTGAAGAGCGTGGTCTTGCCGGCGCCGTTGGGGCCGATGATGCCCTGGATGCGCCCCTTCTCGACCGCGAGCGACACGCCGTCGAGCACGACGAGGCCGCCGAAGCGCTTGACGAGGCTCTCGATGCTGAGGAGCGGCGTCATTCCGGGCGCATCCCTGGCTGGTGCGTGAGCCGAGCGGTCGCCCCCCTGTCATCGTCACCCCGGACAAGCGGCGCGCCCGAGCAATGACGAGAGAAGGGAGTGGAGAGACCGGGGCGGGCCCGCGCCGCCCGCCCCGGCCGTGCGGCGGAATGCCGTCACACCCAGGGCGGCTGGGTGAACTTCGCATCCGCATATTTCGTCGGCCAGATGATCTTGTAGTCGCCGTTCATGAGCTGGACGAGCGGGAAGAAGAAGCCCTCCATGAAGGGGCCCGTCTCCACCTCGTTGGGTGCCAGCGCGTGGGGGCCCGCCTTGTCGGAGAACTTGTAGTATTGCCACACGCCCTTATAGGGAGTCTCGTGGACGGTCTTGGTGAGGGTGGCGAAATCCCAGGTGCCGGCCTTGTTGATGATCTTGAAGGCCATGCGCGTGTAGTCGTAGGGCATGCCCGAGGGCGCGAGGCTCGGCTCCTCGTTGTATTTCGCCTTGTAGGTCTTCACCCAGTCCTTCTGCCAGGGCGCGATGGCGTGGGGTGAATCCGCGGTGATGATGTAGTTCGAGGCGGTGCCGGTGAGCTTGTACCACTCGCTGAACCAGGTGAGGCCGTGGCCGATCATGAGCGCCTTGATATGCGAATTGGCGTATTGCTTCACGAAGTTCGAGGCGGAGACGCTGCCCGTCGAGGTCATGGCGACGACCGACACCTTCTCGGCGCGGTACTTGGTGAGGAGCGGGGCGAACTCCGTCTGGTCGAGCGGGGTCACGTCGTAGGGCAGCGGCGTGAAGCCGGCCTTCTTGAGGCTGTCGGTCAGCGCCTGGCCCCAGCCGCGGCCGTAATCGGTGTCCTCGACGAGCACCGCCGCCTTGCGCGTCGCCGGCTTCCACAGGCCCTGTTTCATGAAGTATTCGAGGGGCGGGCCGTAGAGCCCGGCGAAGATCGGCGGGGCCGGCCAGCCCTTGAACCAGCCGGCATATTTCTTCGGATCCTTGAGCAGCTTCTCCGAGATCGTCTGCGCCTCGCCCATATGGCCGAGATGGACGACGTGGAAAGGCACTTCCGTATCCATCACCGCCATCGCCACCGAGGAGTGCCAGCCGGTGATGAGGAACTTCACGTGCTGGCGGTTGAGGGCGTCGAGCACCGCCTTGACCGCCTTCTCGGGATCGGACTGGCTGTCGACCCAGACGATATCCACGTCGAATTTCTGCCCGCCGATGGTGAGCGGCAGGTCCTTGTCCTTGCGCGCATCCTCGAGGGCCATCTGGACGCCCTTCTTGAAGGCGTCGCCGGTGCGGCTGGCCGGCCCGGTGAAGGGGCCCATCACGCCGATCGCGACCCTGCCGTTCGCACTCTGGGCGCGCAGCGCGCCGGGGGCGAGGAGAAGGGCAGCACCGGCGCCCGCCGCGGTCAGGAACTGGCGGCGCTTAAGGCGCGGGCCGGTGTCGTGCTCGCGGGATGCGGATAAGGGCGTTTCTCGTGTCTCGGTCTTCGACATCGCTTCCTCCCTAGAGAAGAACTGCCCACCATTGTTGACGTGTTCTCGTTGCTCCGCGCCCGCGGAGATCATGCCCGGTGCGGCCCGCTCCCTCGCCGATGCTCGAAGCCTCGAGTTCTACGGAGCGAATGAGGCGAAAATATGCCGCCTCCCGCGCTTGACATCGCGCGCGCGGCTTCGCGAGAAATCGCGGCCGCCGCGCGAGCAAACGTCAAGAAATGCGGCGCGCCCTCAGCACGGGCTCAGGCGACATGGCCGTTTCCGGCATTGACCTCGAGGGTCTGGGCCTTGCCGTTCCTCACCACCGTGACCTGATAATTGAGGGCACCCTTGGCGCTCGCCGGGGCTGCGGCCATCGCCTTGCCGCCGCCATGCCTCGTCGCGGTATCGGCGGCCTTGGCAAGCGGTATGCTCGCGCTCTTGATGGCCGCCAGTACGGCGCGGTCCTGTTGATCGAAGTCGCGGATCGGGATGGCGCGTCCCTTCTCCACGATCTTGCCGCTCATGGCGTCGACGGTGACCGGGGTGACGTCGTTGCCCTTGAGGACATGCATGCGGTAGACGAGCCGCTCGTCCTGGTGGCGGAAATCGGCATCGACGGCCTGTCCGCCCACGGCCTTCTGCGCCGTCGCGACGGCCTTGTCGAGGGGCACGAGGGCGTCGTCAAAGGCCTTGATCTGGGCCGGGGCGAGATGCTCGGCGCGCAGCTCGGCGCGCCACAGATGGGGGCGCTCCGACTTGGCCTCGTGCATCGCCTTGGTCTCGTGCGCGCTCCTCATCTCATGCGCGGATTGCGCGGATTGGGACGATGTGGTCGTCGGCGTGCCCGTGCCGGCGCCCGCCGCATAGGCCATCGGCGCCGCGACGAGCAGGGCCGCCGCGAGCAGGGGAACCGTTTGCTTGCTGGTCATGACACAACCTCCACGGACGAATTCGGGCGTCGCGCTGGCAAGGCGGCGCCGCAGCAGAGATGTGAGCACGCCAAGTGGCCGCGAGATGTCTTGCGGATTAAAAAACGTCCAGGGACGGCGCAGAGCCGGACTCCAGGGCCGCCGCTTCCACGGACATGACGATCAAACAGAACGAGCCGTCGGAGTCGCAACCCTCGTGGAGCGAATCCGGCAGTTGCATCGTTTTACTCGTCACCCCGGACACGCCGTGCGGGAGCACGGCGCGATTCGGGGCCCATATGATACCATTGCGCCATGGGCCCCGGCTTCCCGCGTCCCGCTCGGCCGGGGTGACATGGGGGAATCGAAATGAGAGACGTTGATCACGGGCGCCGGCGGCCCGAGAAGACGAGCCAGGTCCCGAGCTCGCCGAGATAAGCGAGGTTGAGGATCTGCAGCAGGCGGCGCGGACGATGGCGGTTCCAGCGCAGCGCCCTGAGGCGGCTCCGCCAGGAGATGTCGGAGAGGAACGGCTTGCGAATGCGCTGCACGCGCTCGATCGCGATCAGCCCGCCATAGCGCTCGCGCACCTCCGCCTCCGCGCGAAAGACGCGCACATGGCTCTCGGACTCGTAGTCGGGCACGCTGCAAACACAGAAAGTCCCCGGCTTCCATTGCGCGATCACCTCGCGGTCCCGCTCGATATGCTCGAGCACCTCGGTGCAGACGATGCTGTCATGGGGTGCGGCATAGCTCGCGGGCGCGAGCGCGTCGCCGACGGCGAAGAGATCGCTGCGGCCGAGCCGGGCGCGCGCCTTCTCGACCGCCACGGGGCTGAAGTCGAAGCCGCGATAGGCGATGTCGCTGCGCCGCGTCAGCAGGTGGGCGAAGGCGCCGGTGCCGCAGCCGACCTCGAGCACTTGCCGCGCGCCGGCGCGCTTGAGCTCGCGCAGCACAGAGCGCAGCAGCGGATAGTAGGTCGAGTGCCAATAGGGCAGGTCGAAGACGCCCTCGAACCCGCCCTTGCGGAACATCGCGTCGTAATAGTCGCCGGTCTCGGTGCTGTTCATGGCCTGCGATTCGCCCCCCGCCCGCAATTCGTGCCGAGCGCCGGAGCCTAGCACAGCCGGCGCGGGCACGTCCCGCGAATGGATGCACAAGGAGACCGCTACGCGAAATGCAGGCGCAGCCCGCACATGCCGAGCATGATCGCGGTGGCGATCAGCCCCGCCGCCACGGCGCCGCCGATCATGAAGCGGTCGGCAAGCACGCGGCTGACGCGGTGGGAGATCATCACCGCGCGGGCCCCGGCGGCGAGATGGGAAAGCACGAAGAACACGCCGAGCCAATAATGGGGCACGAGCCGGATATTCCAGGGGTCCTTGACGAGGCCCGTGGGCGCCCCCGTCGCAAAGTTCCAGCCGGTGTCGATGCCGAGATAGGTGCGGGCGAAGATGAAGACGGAGTCCATGTGGCCCAGCACGTAGAAGGCGAGATAAACGCCCGAGGCGATCTGGAAGGTGCGGAAGCGGTCGCTGGGCGCCGCCGTATGCCGCCACACGAAATAGAGTCCGCTGCCGATCTGGAAGAAGAAGAGGGCCACGAGGATCGGCTGCAGCAGGTTGGTGCGGTAGACGTGGCGGAAGACCTTCATCACGGCGTCATAGGTCGTCGGGCCGACCAGGCCGGTGAGATGATTGGCGATGTGGAGGGCGAGGAAGATGGCGATGATGGCGAGCGCCGAGAAGCCGTGGGCGACGCGCAACGGCGCCGGGACAGGGCGCGCCGGCGCTGCGGCCGGCGCCTCGTTGTCGGCGCGGAGGAGCATGACGATCGCAATCGCCCAGCAGGCGACCCAGAACCAGGTGTCCGGCACCGGGTCGTGCAGCATATAGAGGACGACGCCGATGAAGGTGAAGAGCGTCGGCGCCGCGACGGCGGCAAGCGCCATTCGCTTGGCCCGAAGCTGCGCAGCGCTGGGTGCCCGGAGTTCGGCCAGGGACATGGCCACGAGGAGGGCGATGGCCGGAACGGCGAAAGCGAGGAGGAGCCACACCGCCGCCATGATCCAGGGCAGCGTCCCCGCACCGCCACCCGATTTGGCGATGGTGGTGGCGCTGGCGTTGAAGCCTTGCAGGAGGAAGGGGTAGACGAGGGCGGCGAGCGGTGGGGCCAAGGTCGGAAGGCGCGCCCTCAATCCGGAGAGGCCGGAGGCGCGGCTCGGCATCGCGAGGGACATGATCTCCTCCTTCGTAGCGTCGCCTTTAGAGCGTGATCCACTGGGATCGAAACGCTTCAGTCGTCGCCCCCGCGTAAAGCGGCAGGCCAGCAATTTTCAACACCTCGTGGGTTCCGGCTCTACGCTCCGCTCCGGCCGGAACGACGGCTTTCGGAGCGATCAGCACGGCTCCGCACCTCGCCAGACTCGCCGGCGCGGCGGATCATAGATAGCAAGGATCAGCATCTCGCCGAGACCGACCGAGAAGACATTGTCCATCCCGCCTCCATGCTGGCGTTGCGCGACCTCGGCGCTGGCGTCGGGGGCAAGTCTAGGCGAGAATATCGCTTCCGGTTACGGCTCAATCGGTTAGAAGACCATTAACCGCAAGTTACGAGTGCGCCCATGGAGAATCTCGCCGGCATCGCCGCCTTCGTGAAGGTCGTCGCGACCGGCAGCTTCGCGAAGGCGGCCGCGGCGCTGGGCGTCTCCGCCCCGGCGGTGAGCAAGAACGTGCAGCATCTCGAGCGCGCTCTCGGTGTCCGCCTTCTCAACCGCACGACCCGCCGCCTCGCCCTCACCGACGAGGGTGCTCTCTACTACGAGCGCTGCCGCCCCGCCATCGAAGGCCTCCAGAGTGCCGCGGCCTTGCTGCGTGACGCGCGCCGCGAGCCGCGCGGGACCTTGCGCGTGAGCTCCACGGTTGGCTTCGGGCGGCAATGCCTGTTGCCCCTGCTGCCGGAATTCACGCGCCGCTATCCCGGTATCGCCCTCGATCTCTATCTCGACGACCGCTTCGCGGATCTCGTCGAGGATCGCATCGACGTCGCCATCCGCAACGGGCGGCTCGACGATCGCAACATCGTGGCGCGCCGCCTGGCGCCGATGCAGCTCATCGTCTGCGGCGCGCCGGAATATTTCGCTCATCATGCGCCGCCCAAGACCCCCGACGATCTGGCGCAGCATCGCTGCATCAATTTTCGCCTCGCCAGCAACGGCCGCATCTTCAACTGGGAGTTCGAGAAGGACGGCAATCGCTTCAATCGCAGCGTCACCGGCAGCCTCACGGTCAACGACGCCGAGGCGACCTGCCGCGCGGCCCTCGCCGGCATGGGCCTCGCCCAGATCGGCAGCTATCAGGCGCTTCCCCATATCGCGGCGGGCCGCCTGGTGCCGGTGCTGACCGACTACATCGCGCGCCGGCGCGGCCACTATGTCTGCTATCTCGACCGCCACCACCTGCCGAGCCGCATCCGCGTCTTCGTCGATTTTCTCTGCGGCAAGATGCGCACCGGGGATTTTCTCTACGAGCCACCGCGCGCGACGCGCGCGCAGCGGCGCGTCGTCAAGAAACGCAGCGCAGCCCGCCGCGTTACGCGCGCGCGAAGCTGACCGGTCCGAACCACTTGTCGAGCCAGTCGAGGCCGCTGACGCGCCCGGCCTCGGCGCGGAAATGCACGCGCGGATCGAGGGTGCGGCGCGGCCGCGGCGGCCGAATCTGTCCCGGCACGGCGTCCTCCTGATGGGCGAAGCTCACTGCGCCGTAGCGCAGGAGCCAGCCGTCATAGAGCGAGAGGTCGGCGATGGCGAAGCGCAGCGCGCCCGCCTCCGGATGCAGCGCGAGGGTGAGGGTGCCGAAGCCGCGATTGCGATAGGTGCCGGCGAAGGCCTCGAGGGGGAGCGCAGCAGGCGTCAGCGGGTCGGCTTTCAGGTCCAGCTCATAGCGCTGCGCCGCCGCGGCGACGCGCTCGGCGATCGCGGTGTCGTAGTCATCGAGCTCGTCGCGGGGCGGCAGGCCGTTCAAGCTGCGGTCGATGAAGCTCGAGATTGCCGCCGGGGCGTGGCTCTCGGAATTGGCGGCGACGAAGCTCGCGAAGCCGATCTCGGGGAGAATGCGGACGAGGGCGGTGAAGCCGCGCGTCTCGCCGCCATGGGCGACGAGCCTGCGCCCGTGGCTCTCGCCGATATGCCAGCCGAGCCCGTAGCGCTGGGGGGTGGCGATCTGCACGCTCTGCATCGCGGCGAGGCTGCGGGCGCTGATGAGCCTGCTCTGCCCGAGCTGGAGCCCGAGCCAGGCGAGCGCGTCGGCAGCGCTCAGGGCGAGGGTGCCGGCCCCCATGAGATTGTCGCCGTCGCGGGGCGGGAGCGCCCGCGGGCGGTAGTCGAGGAAATCGTGGGGGGCGGCGAGGTTGCGCAAGGTTAGCCAGGGCCGTGGTGCGGCGCTGCTGTCCGCCATGCCGAGAGGTGCTAGGAGATGCCGGGCGAGGAAGTCCTCGAAGGGCATGCCGGCGAGGTGGCCGATCGCCGCGGCGGCGAGGATGAAGCCGACATCGCTATAGCAGAAGCGGCTGCGGAAGGGGGCTGCGCGGGGCACGTCGCGGGCCCGCGCGATCACCTGGGCGCGGCTCAGATCCGAGCCGTATTCGGCGATCGAGGCGCGGGAGAGGCCGACGCGGCAGGCGAGGAAGTCGCGCAGGCTCACCTCCGCCGTGACCGCGGGATCGTCGAGGACGAGCTCGGGCATGACCGGCTTGATCGGATCGTCCCAGCCGATGCGTCCCGCATCCACGAGGAGCGCCGCCGCCGCGGCGGTGAAGGCCTTGGCGCAGGAGCCGATATTGAAGGCGGTATGGGCGTCGGCGGGGCTGTCGTCGGCGAGGCTGCGCCGGCCGAAGCCCGCAGCCATGAGGGGCTTGCCCGCGGCCATCACCGCGACGGCGATCCCGGGGACCCGCCAGTGATAGCGCACCGTCTCGACGAAGGCGCCGATGCGGGCGACGGCATCGCCGCCGCTTGTGGGCTCCATGGTCTGTGTCGGCGCGGCGCCGGCGAGCCGCGCCAGGGGCACCGCCGCCGCGGCGCCCGCGGCCGCCCGGGTGAGGAAGGATCGTCGTCTCATGCGCATCGCTACTCTACACCGGGCCCCCGCGAATCGTCGCCTTGGCGGTGAAGCCTCGTCACCCCCCCCCCCCCC
>DATGLG010000022.1:0-56990 GCA_035294245.1 Alphaproteobacteria bacterium
CCTCCAAAGGAATAGCCGTCATTCCGGCCGGAGCGCAGCGGAGAGCCGGAATCCAGGTTTTCCGCGGAAATACTGGATTCCCGCTTTCGCGGGAATGACGAGGGGGAGAGTGCAGACTGAGATGTGTGCATGCCGTAGCGCCTTCGCGGGGATGACGGAAGTGGGATCCCAATTCATGAATTCTCGGACTCCAGGGCAAAGCGAGTCGGCAAGGTGGGGGAGCAGGTGATCGCCTTCGCCGCCAAGCGCGTCGGGCTGGCGCTTCTCGTCGGGCTCGCCGTCTCGGCGATCAGCTTCCTCCTGCTGCATCTCTCGGGCGATCCGGCGGCGGCCATCGCCGGGCCCAACGCCACCGCCGCCGATGTCGAGTTCATCCGCCACCATTACGGCTTCGACCGGCCGCTCGCCGCGCAATATCTCGACTGGCTGAGCCACATGCTCGCCGGCGATTTCGGCGAGTCCCTCTATTTCCGCAAGCCGGTGCTCGGGCTCGTCCTCGGCCACATGCCGGTGACCCTGACCCTCGGCGCGTGCTCGATCCTCTTCGCGCTGGCGCTCGCCGTCCCCCTCGGCATCGTCGCGGCCCTCAACCCCAATAGCTGGATCGACCGCCTGGCGCTCACCGTGTCGGTCGTCGGGCAGGCGATGCCCTCCTTCTGGTTCGGGCTGCTGCTCATGTATCTCTTCGGCGTGGTGCTGCGCCTCTTGCCCATCTCGGGGACCGAGAGCTGGGCAAGCTTCGTCATGCCGGCGATCACTCTCGGCTACTACGCGACGCCGGCGATCATGCGCCTCACCCGCACCGGCATGCTCGAGGCGCTTGCCGCCGACTATATCCGCACCGCGCGCGCCAAGGGGCTGCGTCCGGCGCGCGTCGTCGTCAAGCACGCCCTACGCAACGCGCTCCTCCCGGTGGTGGCGCTCACGGCAGTGCAGCTCGGCTTCGTGCTCGGCGGCTCCGTCGTGGTCGAGACCGTCTTCGCCCTCGACGGCATGGGCTATCTCGCCTATCAGAGCATCGTGCAGAACGATTTTCCGGTGATCCAGGCCATCGTGCTGGTGATCGCGGGCTTCTATATCGTGCTCACCATGGCCGCCGATCTCCTCAATGCCTGGCTCGATCCGCGGCTGCGCGCGGCGGAGGGCGCATGAGCGGGGCGGGGGAGCGCTTCCGCGCCCGCGCCGATGCGGCCGCCGCGGCCGTGCTGGCGCCGAGCCCCCTCACGCGCTGGCGGCGGCGCGTCTTCGGCCATCGCGGCTTCGCCTTCGGCGCCGCGGTGCTCCTCCTCGTGCTGCTGATGGCGATCCTGGCGCCGCTCCTCGCCCCCGCCGATCCCTACGCCCAGGACCTGGCGCAGCGCCTCATCCCGCCCGTCTGGCACGCGCAGGGAAGCTGGGTCCATCCCCTCGGCACCGACCAGCTTGGCCGCGACTATCTCGCGCGCCTCCTTTACGGCGCCCGCATCTCCCTCCTGATCGGCGTCTCGACCATGGCAATCTCCGGGCTCATCGGCGGCAGCCTCGGCATTCTCGCCGGCTATTTCGGCGGCCGCGTCGACCTCGCCATCTCGTTCCTGCTGACGGTGCGGCTCAGCCTGCCGGTGATCCTGGTGGCGCTTGCCGTCGTCGCCGTCATCCACGGCTCCCTCGAAGTGGTGATCCTCGTCCTGGGCGCTCTCCTGTGGGACCGCTTCCTCGTGGTGATGCGCAGCACCACCCAGCAGATCCGACGGCTCGACTACATCGCCGCCGCCGCGGCGGTGGGGGCCTCGACCTTCCGCATCCTCGTGGGCGAGGTGCTGCCCAACGCCCTCAACAACCTCATCGTGGTCGCGACCCTCGAGATGGCCCACGCCATCCTCCTCGAGGCGGCGCTCTCCTTCCTCGGCCTCGGCGTGCAGCCGCCGCTCCCCTCCTGGGGGCTCATGCTCTCGGAAGGCAAGCCCTTCATGTTCTTCAGCCCCTGGCTCATTACCATTCCCGGCACCATGCTCTTCCTCCTCGTCCTCGCCATCAATCTCCTGGGCGACGGCGTGCGCGACTTGACCGCTCCCGAGAACCGGGGGTGACGATTCGGCCTGGTGGTCGGGGGTCGCCAATGCGTGATACACAATCGTCACCGCGAGACCGCGAAGCGGTCGTGGCGGTCCAGAGAATCCGGAGAGCTGGATTGCTTCCCCCTCGCGAAGCTCGGGGTCGCAATGACGCCCCGAACGAACTGCGTATTCACAATGGCGGATTCTGGATGAAATCCGCTCTAGAGTCCCTTCGAAACCGGAGCCCGCCATGACCGAGCTCGCCTTTCCCGCCGACGACAACGGCACGCCCTGGCCGCGCCTCGATCCCGCCGAGGCCGGCTTCGACGCCGCTCGCCTCGCCGACGCCGTCGCCTTCGCCGAGGCGCAGGAGACGCCGTGGAGCCGCGACCTCGCCGCGGTGATCGCCAAGGCCTATTTCGAGCCCCCGCCCTGGAACGAGACCCTCGGCCCCGTGAAGCCGCGCGGCGGCCCCAACGGGCTCGTCACGCGCCACGGCAGGCTCGTCGCGCGCTGGGGCGACACGCGCCAGGTCGACATGACCTTCAGCATCGCCAAGAGCTATTTGAGCATCCTCGCCGGCGTCGCCCATGACCGCGGCCTGCTGCCCGATCCGCGCGAGCCCGTCGGCCTGCGCGTGCAGGACGGCGGCTTCGAGCCGCCCCACAACGCCAAGATCACCTGGGAGCATCTCCTGCAGCAGACCTCGGAATGGGAGGGCACCCTCTGGGACAAGCCCGATCTCGTCGACCGCAACCGCGATCTCGCCGCCGAGGGCACGGCCAAGAGCCGCAAGGGCACGCCGCGCATCCTCGCGGAGCCGGGGCGCTATTGGGAATACAACGACGTGCGCGTGAACCGCCTGAGCCTCGCGCTGCTGCGGCTCTTCCGCCGCCCGCTGCCCGAGGTCTTCGCCGAGGCGATCATGGCGCCCATCGGCGCCTCGTCGGACTGGCAATGGCACGGCTATCGCAACTCGACGGTCGAGATCGACGGCAAGACGATGGTCTCGGTCCCCGGCGGCAGCCATTGGGGTGGCGGCGTCTTCATCCATGCCGAGGACCAGGCGCGCCTCGGCCTTCTCATGCTGGCGCGCGGGGAATGGCGCGGCCGCCGCCTCCTCTCCGCGGGCTGGATCGCGCGCGCGACGGCGCCCTGCGACATCAATCCGAATTACGGCTATTTCTGGTGGCTCAACACCAATCGCGGGCGCTATCCGAGCGCCTCGCCCGAGAGCTTCTTCGCGAGCGGCGCCGGCGGCAACTCCACCTGGATCGATCCCAATACGGGGATCGTCGCGGTGATGCGCTGGATGAATCCCGCGGCGATCGACGGCTTCATCGGCCGCGTGATGGCGGCGCTTGAAGGCTGAGGGACGCGGCGATGCTGCTCCTGCAACCCGTTCCCGTGAGGCTCGACGAGATCTACGTGCCGGCCAAGCTGCGCGCGACCCTCGATGGGAAGAAGGTCGAGGCCCTCGCCGAGAGCATCCTCGCGAGCGGCTTGCAGGTGCCCATCCGCGTGCGCCGCGACAAGGCGCGCTACGTCCTCGTCGCCGGGCTCCACCGCCTCGAGGCCATGCGCGCCCTCGGCGAGGCGACGATCCCGGCGCTCGTCGTCCGCGCGGCGCAGCATTAGCGCGGCGGGGTTGGGTTGACGGGCCTTCTTCGTCGCCCCCGCGCAGGCGGGGGCCCAGGAGCCGCTGGATTCCCGCTTGCGCGGGAATGATGATCGTTCCTCGACTCAATCCGAGCACATCCAGCACTAACGGAAAGTTTCGCTGTACTTCCGGCGCGGATGGAGTAGTTCTGCGCCGGCGCGCGATGGCCGGCCGCGCCGGCCGCGCCACCCTCAACTGCATCGAGCGAGAGTCCCGTGAGCAAGACCCAAGCGAGCAAGTCTCCGCCGTTGAGCTGCCTCAAATGCCCGAGCCTCTGCTGCAAGATGGCAGGCTATGTGGAGGTAAGCCGCGCCGACATCCGGCGCCTCGCCAAGCATCTCGGCCTCACCGTGCGCGAATTCGAGGCCAAGCACATCGTCGAGGTGACGCGCAAGGGGAAGAAGCGCATCAAGTCCGGCTACGAGACCTGCCAGTTCCTCGCCCCCGATCGCACCTGCACCGTCTACAAGGCGCGGCCGCGGGATTGCCGCGGCTATGTCTGCTGGGACCAGGACGACAGCACCGTCTACGACTTCGCCAGGCTCGTGCAATGGCCGATCGCGAAGCTGCGCGCCCAGGAGGAGAGCGAGGCCGCGAAACGCTGAGCCGGGCGCGGGGCGCGTTGCCTGCTCGTGCTCACCATCGCATAAGGAGGCGTCATTGCGACCCCGAGCTATGCGAGGGGGAAGCAATCCAGCGTGAGCGGAAATGGCAAGATGCAATTCCGCATCGCGGAAATATATTTCAGTGGACAGCCAGACGCTGCCTCCACAAGATACGCTGCACAAGCCGGCTCCACGTAAGAGCTCGGCGGGGAGGGAGTGCTTCGCATAACGCAAGCGGTTTCTGATCGAAGATCAAAACCGTCTCGCATGCTGCGCGGACTCCTTCCTCGCCCGGCCGCAAGATAACCACGCAACGAACGCGCCGGCGAAGGAGGAAGAATGGCACGAATTAGAATTTCCCGGCGCAATCTGCTCAAGACGGGTCTCGCGGTCGGCGCGTCGGCGATCGCCGCACCGCCGATTCTCGCCTATGGGAAGGGCGAGCAGCCGGTCAAGGTCGGCATGCACGATCCCTTGACCGGCACCTACGCCGCCGAGGGCGAGAGCGAGGTGCGGGGCGCCAAGATGGCCCTCGCGGAGATCAACGCCAAGGGGGGGATGCTCGGCCGCGAGGTGACGCTGACCGTCGAGGACGACAACGCCAATGCCGGCCTCGCCGCGCAGAAGGCGCACAAGCTCATCGAGCAGGATCGCGTCTCGTTCCTCATGGGCGCGGTCTCCTCGGCGACGGCGCTCAGCGTCAACCAGGTGGCCCATTCCGCCGGCGTCGTCTACATGGTCACCGGCGGCCACACCGATCCGGTCACCGGCTCGCAATGCCACTGGACGACCTTCCGCATCTGCACGACGACCTACATGCTGGCGGCCGGCCTCGCCGGCACGCTCTACAAGAAGTTCGGCGGCAAGTGGTACTTCATCACGCCGGACTACGCCTTCGGCCACACGCTCCAGGAATCCTACGCCAAGATCCTCAAGGGCATGGGCGGCACGGTGCTGGGCAATTCCCTCGCCCCCCTCGGCACGACGGACTTCTCCTCCTATCTCATCAAGGCGCAGGCGGCGAAGCCGGACGTGCTGATCAACCTCACCGACGGCCAGGACCTGGTCAACTCGATGAAGCAGGCCGTCCAGTTCGGCCTCACCAAGAAGTTCGCGATCGGCGGCGGGCTCTCCGAGCTCGAGGTGCTGCGGGCGCTGCCGCCCGAGGGCCGGCTCGGCTGGTGGACGCTCGAATGGTGGTGGGATCAGCCCAACACGCCGCATGTCAAGGAGTGGGTCGCCGCCTATCGCAAGGCCTATACCGACGGCTCCTATCCGAGTGCGCGGACCTGGTTCGGCTATGCCGGGCTCCATGCGCTGGCCCTCGGCGTCGAGCGCGCCAAGTCGCTCGAGGCCGCCAAGGTCGCCCATGCGCTCGAGGGGATGGACCTGCCCCCCGAGGTCAAGCTGCAGCCCAACCACGTCTACTTCCGCAAGGAGGACCACCAGCTGATGTCGAGCGAGTTCCCGGGCGAGGCGATCTCGAACGGAACCTATCCCAATCTGTTCAAGGTGGCGGACATCGTCGCGGGCGACAAGACCTCGCTGCCCGTCACCGAGACCGGATGCAAGCTCGACTATCCGGCCTGAGCCTCGACGCGCAGGCAAGGACCCGTCATTGCCGCCGGATTGCGCGCGGACGCCGCCTGGCTCCGCGCGCGGCGGCAGCGTGCGGGCCTTGCGCGCGCCGGCTTCGACGGGCGCTTTCGCGGGGACGACGGCCGAGGGTCATTAACCGAAACCGACCGGCGCGAATGTTGGATTGCCATCTCCGAGCGGATAACAGATAACGGGGACCGATGGAGCTTCTCCTCTTCAATGCGTTCAACGGCCTGATCCAGGGGGTGTTCTACGCCCTCATGGCGCTCGGCCTCGCCCTCATCCTCAGCTTCAACTCGGTCATCAACATGGCCCATGGGGGCTTCCTCGTGATCGGCGCCTATCTCGCCTTCACGCTCAGTCCCTATCTCGGCTTTTGGGGCGCCCTCGTGGCCGGCCCGGCCCTCGCCGCCCTGATCGGGCTCGCCGTCGAGCAGCTCATCGTGCGGCGGCTCTACCATCGCGCCAATCCGCTCTACAGCCTGCTGCTCACCTTCGGGCTGGCCCTCATCATCGAGGATCTCACGCGCACCATCTGGGGCGCGCAGGGGCTGCCCTTCGGCATCCCGGCCGCACTCGATTCGCCGCTGAGCTCGGTGCTGTTCTTCATCACCGGCTATCGCGTCTTCCTCGTCGGCATCACCATCGCGGTGGTCATCGGCCTCTTCCTGCTGCTGCGCTACACCCTGATCGGCGCGCGCATCCGCGCCGGCACCCGCGATCTCGAGACCGTCTCGGCGCTGGGGGTCGACATCTACAAGCTGCGCGCCGTGAACTTCGCCGTCGGCTGCCTCTTCGCCGGGCTCGCGGGCGTGCTCGCCGCCGGGATCCTCGGACTGACGCCGCCCATGGGCAACAGCCTCATCATGCCGAGCTTCGTCGCCATCATCGTCGGCGGCGTGGGCAGCCTCTCGGGTGCCGTGCTGGGGGGCCTCCTCATCGGGCTCGCCTCCGGCATCACCACCACCTACTACCCCGCCGCCAGCGAGGCGGTGATCTACCTGATCATGCTGATCGTCCTCGTGGTCCGCCCGCGCGGCCTCCTGGGCGAGGAGGGGCTCTTCGAATGAAGCGCTACGCGCCTCCGCTGCTGCTCTGGGCGGCGCTGATCGCGGCGCCGTGGTGGCTGCCGCTCCTCGGCGGCTATTCGGCGCTCGGCTCCAAGATCCTGGTCTATGCCCTCGCCACCATGGGGCTCAATCTCCTGCTCGGCTTCACCGGCGGGCTCTCCTTCGGGCAGGCGGCCTATTTCGGGCTCGGCGCCTACGGCGCCGGCATGACCCTCAAGTATCTGGCGCCCAGCACGCCCCTCGCGATCCTGGTGGGGACCCTGGCCGGCGGCCTCGCCGCCACCATCCTCGGGCCCCTCGTGATGCGCCGCCGCGGCATCTATTTCGCGATGATCACCATCGCGATCGGGCAGCTCTTCTATTTCATCGCGGTGCGCTGGAACGAGGTCACCGGCGGCGAGGACGGCCTCGCCGGCTTCGAGCGCCAGCCGCTGCATTTCGGCAGCGTCACCTTCGATCTCGGGCCCACGCATTTCTACTATCTCGTCCTTGTCTGCTTCACCGTCGCGGTGGCGATCATGTGGGCGCTGCTCAAATCGCCCCTCGGCCATACCTGGGTGGCGATCCGCGAGAACCGGCGGCGGATGGAGTTTCTCGGCGTGCGCACCGAGCGCTACATCTGGGCCGCCTTCGCCATCGCCGGCTTCATCACCGCCCTCGCCGGCACGCTCAACGCGCTCCTCTTCAACTTCACCTCGCCCGCCGACCTCCACTGGATCCTCTCGGGCGACTTCGTGATCATGATCGTGCTCGGCGGCATGCAAAGCTTCTGGGGACCGCTTCTGGGTGTGACCATCTTCGTCATCGCCCAGGATTATCTCTCGAGTCTGACCGGCAATTGGATGAGCTTCATCGGCCTCCTCTTCGTCCTCATCGTGCTGCTGTTCCCGAAGGGGCTTCTCGGCATGCTGCCGCGGCGGGCGCGCTCGACATGAGGGACGGAGCCTCTTGGAGCGCGGCCTCCGATGCCCGCAGCGGGCTCGCGCTCGCCCGGAGCGGCGGTAAGCCGATGGCCGACGCCGCGCCGCGCGCGAGCCTGCTGCGCCTCGACGGCGTCTCGCGCCATTTCGGCACGCTGCGCGCGGTCGAGGACGTGTCGTTCGAGATGGCGCAGGGCGAGTTGCGCGCCGTGATCGGCCCGAACGGCGCCGGCAAGACGACCTTCTTCAACCTGATCACCGGCTTTCACGCGGCGACCGCCGGGACGATCTCCTTCGACGGCGAGGACATCACGGCGCTCCCGGTGGCGCGGCGCGTGGCCCGCGGCATCGTGCGCACCTTCCAGATCACCGAGGTGTTCCACGACCTCAGCGTCTTCGAGAACATTCGCGTCGCCGTCGAGACGGCGGCCGGCACCAATGCCCGGCCCTGGATCCCGCGCGCGGCGCGCCGCAAGCTCGACGCGCGCGTCGACGAGATCATTGCGACCGTCGATCTCGCGGGAAAGGCGGAGCGCGTCGTGGGCGAGCTTCCCCACGGCGACCAGCGCGTGGTCGAGGTGGCGATGGCGCTCAGCATGCAGCCGCGGCTTCTCCTCCTCGACGAGCCGACGGCGGGAATGGGCGACGCCGAGACCGACCACATGGTCGAGCTGGTACGGCGCCTGCACCGCGACCACGGCCTCAGCATCCTCTTCATCGAGCACGACATGGACATCGTCTTCGGCATCGCCGAGCGCATCACCGTGCTCGATCAGGGGCGCAAGCTCGCGGAAGGCACGCCCGAGGAGATCTCGGCCGACGAGCGCGTGCGCGCCGCCTATCTGGGAGAAGCCGAGTGACCGCCGTCCTCACCGCGCACGAGATTCACACCTATTACGGCAAGAGCCACATCCTGCACGGCGTCTCGCTCCAGGTGAACGAGGGCGAGATCGTGACCGTGCTGGGGCGGAACGGCGCCGGCAAGACGACGACGATGCGCAGCCTGATGGGGCTGACGCCGCCGCGCGCCGGCAAGGTCGAGATCTTCGGCCACGACACCACGCGCTGGCCCGCGCACCGCATCGCCCAGCTCGGCGTCGGCTACGTGCCCGAGGGGCGCAAGATCTTCGGCAGCCTGACGGTGCTGGAGAATCTGCGGGTGCCGCAGGGACGGCGCGGCCCGTGGACCCTCGAGCGCATCTTCGCGCTCTTCCCCCGCCTCGACGAGCGCCGCGCCCAGCTCGGCGGCCAGCTCTCGGGCGGCGAGCAGGAGATGCTGGCGATCGCGCGGCCGCTCCTCATCAATCCGCGCATCATGCTGCTCGACGAGCCGTCCCAGGGCCTGGCCCCGCTCATCGTGCAGGAGGTGATGCAGGTCGTGCGCAAGATGCGCGAGGAGGGGCTCTCGGTGCTCCTCGTCGAGCAGAATGCGCGCCTCTCCCTCTCCGTCGCCGATCGCGCCTATGTCCTCGACGACGGCAAGGTCGTCTATGACGGTGCTGCGGCGCGGCTCGCGCAGGACACGGCGCTCATCGACAAGCTCGCCGGGGCGAGCGGCACCAGCCGGCGCCGCGCCCACTCTCCAACGCCCGTCGCGACGCGGCAGCCGCTCAACCCTTGAAGCGCGCCTCGGGCAGGCCCTTCACGCCCACATCGACGGCGAAGAGGCTGCCGGCCTGCGGCTGGCGGTCGAGCTCTTGGGGGTCGAGGCCGATCGAGGCCGAGGTCACGTACATCACGTCGAGGCCGGGGCCGCCGAACATGGGGCAGGTCGGCTGCTGCACCGGCATGTCGACGACGCGGTCGATGCGCCCCTTGGGATCGTAGCGCACCACGCTCCAGCCGCCCCACATGGCGATCCACACATAGCCGTCGGCGTCCACGGTGGCGCCGTCGGGCACCACGCGCTTCTCGCCGATGGCGGCGAAGACGCGGCGATTGCTGATCTCGCCGCTCGCGGGCTCGAAGTCCCAGGCCCAGACGAGCTGCTGGCCGCTGCAGGCGTAATACATGGTGCGGCTGTCGGGGCTCCAGCACAGCGAGTTCGAGCAGCAGATGTCGCGCACCATCTGCTTGCAGTCGAGGGTGGGGGTGAGACGGAAGAGCCCGCCGGTGGTGAGCTTCTGGTTGTCGTCCATGGTGCCGGCCCAGAAGCGGCCCTGGCGGTCGGTCTTGCCGTCATTGAAGCGGTTATGGGGCGGTTCGCCGAGGGGGAGCGCCGCCGGGGTCGCCGTGCCCGTCTCGAGATCGAAGAAATAGAACCCCGTCTTGAGGGCGACGATGAGCCCGCCCTTCTCGCGCACGGCAAGCGAGCCAACGTCCTCCGGCGTCGCCCAGCTCTCGTCCTTCCCCGTCGCCGGGTCGAAGCGATGGATGAGCCGGCGCTTGATGTCCACCCAATAGAGGCGCTGCTCGGGCACGTCCCAGAACGGCCCCTCGCCGAGCAGCGCGCGCGCGTCGAGCACGCAGGTGACGTCGGCCGTCCGCGCCGGCTTCGCCTTCGCCGCCTTCGCCGCCTTGGCTTTCGTGGTCTGCGCTCTCGTCGTCATGGGCATCCTCCCTCGCAGGGCGCGCCGCGCTCTTCGGCGCGCTCAGCTCTCGGCCTCCTCGCGGCCATAGAGCAGCAGCAGCACCAGGATCACGACGCCATAAATAATGTTGCGGCCGTATTCCGGCATATTCATCGCAAGCAGCACGCTGACGAGCGCCACCAGGCTCACCGCACCCGCAGCGCTGCCAAGATAATGGCCGCGCCCGCCGAGGATATAGACGCCGCCGATGACGACCGCCGCAATCGATTGGAAGAGATAGGGCGTCCCCATGCCGAGGGAAGCCTGGCCGCCGAAGCCGACGAGGAGGATGCCGGCGAGGGCGGCGAAGAGGCCGCTCAGCATGTAGAGGAGGATGGTGGTGAGACGCACATTGACGCCGGCGAGATAGCTCGCCTGCACGTTGTTGCCGATGGCGTAGGTGTTGCGGCCGAAGCGCGTGCGGCTCAGCACGAAGGAGACAATGACGATGACGGCGAGCCAGAGATAGAGCACCGCCGGCACGCCGAGGACGCTGCCATGCACCGCGTCCTGCACCACGGGCGGGGCATAGGAGGCGCAGGCGCCGCAGGTGAGCCCGCCGCTCAGCCCGAGGGTGAGCCCTTCCATCATGCCGTTCATGGCGAGCGTCATCACCACCGCCGGGACGTCGAGGAGGACGATGCCGAGCCCGTTGAGGAGGCCGACACCGGCCCCCATGCCCAGGGTGAGGGGAATCGCGTAGATGGCGCGCGTATCCTCGCCGAGGGAGCTGGTGACGAGGAGGATGGCGGCGCCGTTGAGGATCCACGGCACCGAGAGATCGATGCCGCCGATGAGGATGACGAAGGTCTGGCCCGCGGCGACGAGGCCGACGAAGGAGGCGACCGTCAGCACGGCCTCGATGCTGTCGATGCCGGCGAAGCCCGGTCGCACGAGATCGCCGCCGACGAAGAGGAGGATCGCCGCGAGGACGGCATAGAGGATGCGCCGTCGGTCGCGGGTGAGATGGAGGCGATCGAGGAGCGGGAGCCGGAGCTCGGGCGAATCTGGCGTCGCCATCAGCGCCTCCTGCGGAAGAATCGGCCGATCACGGTGCTGAGGATCACCGCGATGACGAGGAACAGGCCCTCGTAGAACGACTGGTAGAGCGGATCGATCTGGGAGAAGAAGAGGATGTTCACGATCATGGTGGTGACGAAGGCGCCGGCGATGGCGCCGATGGCGCTGCCGCGCCCGCCGAAGAGGCTCACCCCGCCCAGCACCACGGCGACGATCGAGCTCAGGGTGTAGCCGTTCCCCGTGGTGGCGTCGCCCGCCGTCGCCGTCGCGGCAAGGAAGAGCCCGGCGGCACCCGCGAAGAGCCCGCTCAGGGCGTAGGCGACGATCTTGGTGCGCACCACGCCGATGCCGTTGGCGCGCGCCGCGTTCTCGTCATTGCCGACGGCGACGAGGGCGACGCCGACCGAGCTGCGCCGGAAGGCGAGCCAGAGCAGCACCAGCAGCAGCACATAGAGGAGGGCCCAGGGCCCGCTCGTGTTGACGAGGGCCGCCGTATAGGCCGGGGGGATGCTGCCGCCCGGCTGGGGCAGCACGCGGATGGCGAGGCCCTGGAAGATCGAGAGGGTGGCGAGGGTGACGAGGATGGGCTGCAGCCGCCCGATGCCGACGAGGAGCCCGTTGACGAGGCCGAGCCCTGCGCAGACGAGGAGCACGACGGCGGTCCACAGGATCATGCTGCCGACCCCGTTGCCGATATGGACGGCGGCCAGCGCATTGGCGAGATCGATGAGGCCGCCGACCGAGAGGTCGAGCCCGCGCGTCAGCACGACGAGAGTCTGGCCGAAGGCCGAGAGCACGAGCGGCATGGTGCTGTTGACCGCGGAGGTCAGCTCGAAATTGCCCGGCCAGGCGCTCTGCTGCAGCCAATAGATGATCGCGTAGAGGGCGATGGCGGCGGCGAGCAGGACAAGAACGAGGATCAGGCCCACATTCTGGGCGAGCCGGTGGGCGAGGCGGCTGCGCCGCCCGCGCGGGAGGGCGGCGTCACGCGGCAAGGGAGTCCCGCAGGGCGGCGGCGACGATGTCCTCGGCCGCGATGCCGGGAGCGGCGAGCTCGGCGGCGATGCGGCCCTCGCGCATCACCAGCACACGGTGGCAGAGATGGGCGAGCTCCTCGGCGTCGCTCGAATAGAAGAGGATGGCGCGGCCCTCGCCCGCGAGGCGGCGCATGAGCTCGTAGATCTCGTGCTTGGTCGCGATATCGACGCCGCGGGTCACGTCGTAGAAGAGGAGGATGCGCGAATCCGCGAGCAGCCAGCGCCCCACCAGGACCTTCTGCTGGTTGCCGCCGGAGAGGTTGCCGACGGGATGGCGCAGCCCGGGCGTGCGCACCTTGAGCTGCTGCACCATCTCGCCGGTGACGGCGCGCTCCTCCGCGGCGCGGATGACGCCCAAGGAGGAGATGCGGCCGAGGATCGGGAGCGTCAGGTTGTCGCGCACCGACATCGGCAGCAGCAGCCCCTCGGTCTTGCGGTCTTCGGGCACAAGCGCGATGCCGAAGCCGGCGCCGATGGCGTCGCGCGGGCTGCGGATGCGCCGCGGCTCGCCATGCACGCGGATCTCCCCGCCCGCAGCGCGCTGGGCGCCGAAGAGGGTGAAGAAGAGCTCGCGATGGCCGTGCCCGGCGAGCCCGCCGACGCCGAGAATCTCGCCGCGCTGAAGCGCGAGCGAGACGCGGTCGACGCCCCGGCTCGAGAGATCGCGCAACTCGAGCATCGGACCACCGCCGCGCCTGAGGGGCGGCAGCGGCGGGTAGAGCGCGTCGACGCGGCGCCCGGTCATCAGGGTCACCGCCTCGCCCTCGTCGATGGTGGCGAAGGTGCCGACCTCGCGCCCGTTGCGGAAGATGGTGATGCGGTCGGCGATGCTGGTGATCTCGTTCCAGCGATGGGAGGTGAAGATGATGCAGGTGTTGCGCGCGCGCAAGCCGCGGATCAGCTCGAAGAGCCAGGCCACGTCGCGCTCGCCGAGGGAGGAGGTCGGCTCGTCGAGATAGAGGATCTCGGGCTCCTGGATGATCACGCGCACGATCTCGACGATCTGCCGCTGCGCGAGCGAGAGGTCCTCGACGAGGGCGCGCGGATCGATGTGCTCGATGCCGAGCGCTGTCAGCACCGCCTCAGCCTCGTCCTCCATGCGCCGCCGGTCGATGAGGCCGAGGCGGCCGCGCGGCTCGCGGCGCAGCAGCAGGTTCTCGGCGACGCTCATCCAGGGGAGGAGGGTGAGCTCCTGGAACACCGTCCAGGCGCCGCGCGCATGGGCCTCGTCGGGACTGCGCAGCGCGACCGCCTTGCCCTTGATGCGGACCTCGCCCCCATCGGCGCGCAACCGTCCGCCCATGATCTTGATGAGGGTGCTCTTTCCCGCGCCGTTCTCGCCGACGAGGGCGTGCACCTCGCCCGCCGCGGCGGCAAAGGAGGCGTCCGCGAGGGCGCGGACGCCGCCGAAGGACTTGGCGAGCCTGACGGCTTCGACCGCCGGGACGGGCGCTGGGGCGCCGTCGCCGGCGGCCGGCGGCACCACGGTCATGCGGCGGGCAGGTTCACGTTGAGGCTGCCGGGGCAGGCCTTGCCGTCGAGTGCCCCCTCCACGCACATCTTGACCGTCGCGTTCGGCCCGCTATCGGTGAAGTCCGCGAAGAAGCTGTCGGGCAGCTTCGGGAAGACCGTCTCGCCCTCTTTCACCGTCTCGTTGGTGACATAGGGGAAGGGGATGGTGATGTCCTTCTTGGGATATTGCCCCGCGAGGACGCGCCGCGCGAGCTCAAGGGAGATCACCGAGAGGAAGGGTGGCTGGCCGATCGAGATGCCCTCCACCTTCTGGCCCAGATAGCCGATCATGAACTTGCGGAAGCCGTTCTCGGCCTCGCCCGCCGTCGGCGGCAGCGGCGTGCGCTTGGCGGCGATGAAGGCCTTGAGCACCCCGTCGGTGCCGCCCTGGCACCAGATGCCGTCGATCTTGGGCAGCGAGGGCAGGATCGCCGCGGTGTTGCGCTCGGCCGCCGAGGAGTCCCACATGCCCGTGTAGCGGTTCACCACCTTGATGCCGGGGTTCTTCGCCCAGACCTCGTCGGCACCCTTGTTGCGGTCGAGATCGACCGTGGTGCCGGCGACCCCGGTGACCATGATCACGTTGCCCTTGCCGCCCAGCTTCTGCGCCAGCCATTCGGCGAGCTTGCGCCCGAACTCGACCTGGTCAGTGTTGACCTTGAGCGCGCTCGGCGCCGTGACGACGTTGTCGAAGGAGACGACGAGGATGCCGCGCTCGCTCGCCTGGCCGAGGATGCCGTTCAGCCCCGTCGGCGAGGCGGCGTTGATGACGATGGCGTCGACCTTGCGGGCGATCAGGTTCGAGACCTGCTGCGACTGCTTGCTCACGTCGTTGCCCGAATTGAACCAGGAGCCCTCGACCTGCGACTTGAACGGCTCCATCTGCAGCGCCGCCTTGAAGACGTTCTCCATCTCGATGCGCCACTTGTTCCCGATATAGGAATTCGAGAGCGCGATCTTGAATTTCTTCTTCGCCGCGGGGGCGCCGAGCGCCAGTCCCGGCGCCAGGCCGATGAGCCCCGCTCCCGCCAGCCCGGCAGCGCCGCGGCGCAGAAGATCCCGCCGACTTACGTGATCGGTCATCGCTGTCCTCCTCGTGCTTCTCGTTGCGCTGAATGGTGTCGCGGCTGGGCCGCGCCGGCCGCCGCGTGCGGTGGAGGCGGTGCTTGCGGAGCGGGCGTTTCGTGCATCGTCATCGCCGGCTCTGGCATGACGCGCTCCCTGAGCGCTCGGATGGGCGGCTCGTCGTGACGGCGGCGTGTGGCCCGGCCGTGCTTCCGCCGCTTCCTTATATGGCTAAGTATAGGCCTGTCACCGAGTATAGCCAGCCCGGCGGGTGCGGGGGTGTGACGAATTTCGGCTTGGGAAATGCCGGTCCGCGACTTGAAAAACTGCAATTTTCGGGCTGGCTTTGCTTACAGCCTGCTGATGGCCGCGCGGTGCCGCGGCGGCGGCGCGCTTGCGGGAAATCGTCACCGGTTAACAACCGCTTAACCCGTTGCTGCGAAATTGGCGGAATGGAGCGCGTCCGTTCTTTCTCCGCACGCCTTGCATCGTCATGGCTCGCGCGCGTCTCGGCCCCGGCGATGGTCGGCGTCCTCGTGCTGGCGGTGTGCGCCTGCCTGGCCGGCTTCGTGGGCTGGAAGGTCTGGCAGGCGCGGCAGGCGACCCTTGCCGAGGCCGTCCTCGACACCGGGAACCTCGCGCGCACGCTGGCGCAGCACGCCGCGGCCACCTTCGAGAGCGTCGATCTCGTCCTCGACGGCGTCGTCGAGCGGGTGCGCCATGACGGCCTCGGCGCGCACCAGGCCGAGCGCCTTGGTCGCCTCCTGGCGATTCGCGCCCGCAACACGCCCGCGATCCGCGAGGCTGGCATTCTCGACGCGACCGGCCGCTGGATCGTCTCGTCCCTCCCGGTGCTGCCGGCCTACAGCAACGCCGATCGCGACTATTTCATCTATCACCGCGAAAACGACGACCCCGGGATGCGCATCAACGCGCCCCTGCGCAGCCGCTTCAACGGGCGCTGGACGCTCGTGCTCACGCGGCGCCTCGAGCGGCGGGACGGCAGCTTCGCCGGGGTCGCCTTCGCCGCCATCGATTTCGACTACTTTCAACGCTTCTACGACAGCATCGACGTGGGGCCGCAGGGCGTCATCTCCCTCTTCCGCAGCGACGGCATCACGCTCGTCCGCCATCCCTTCGACGACGCGAATATCGGCCGCGACCTCGCCGATTCCCGCCTCTTTCACGACGAGCTGCCGAAAGCGCCGGCCGGGCATTACTGGACCACCTCGGCCTTTGACGGCATCCGTCGCCTCTACGCCTATGAGCGCCTGCCCCACTATCCCATCGTGGTGGGGGTCGGCAAGGCCGAGGACGATCTCCTCGCGCCCTGGCGCGCAGACGCCCGCACCGATCTCGCCGCGGGCGGCCTGCTCTGCCTTCTCGTCGTCGCGATGGGGACCGCGATCGTCGTCCAGCTGCGTCGCCGCACCGCAGCCCAGCAGGCGCTCTCCGAAAGCGAGCGGCGCTATCGCCTCCTCGCCGACAACGTCTCCGACATCATCAGCGTCATCGACGCGCGGGACGTCCGCACCTATGTCTCGCCCTCCTGCCGGCAAGTGCTCGGCTATGCGCCCGAGGAGCTTGTCGGCCGCAACATCTTCGAGATCATTCATCCGCAGGACGCGCCTGGGGTCGAGGCGGCGCTGCGCTCCCTGCAGCAGGATGCGCCCGGCTGCGAGTATCAGAGTCGGATGCGGCGCAAGGACGGCGGCTATATCTGGGTCGAGATCGCGCGCCGCGCCATCCGCGATCCCGAATCGGGAGCGCTGATCGAGACCATCGGCGTCCTCCGCGACGTCAGCAAGCGCAAGGACCTCGAGGCGGCGCTGATCGAGGCGCGCACCACCGCCGAGCACGCGAGCGAGGCGAAATCCGCCTTCCTCGCCAATATGAGCCACGAGCTGCGCGCGCCGCTCAACGCGGTGATCGGCTTCGCGGACATGATCCGCGAGCAGGCCATCGGCCCGGTGGGCAGCCAGACCTATGTGGAGTATGCCGGGCTCATCCGCGACAGCGGCGAGCATCTCCTCGACATGATCAACGACATCCTCGACTTCTCCAAGGTCGCGGCGGGGCGGCTCTCCCTCCACGAGGAGGAGGTCGATCTCGGCGCCGTCATCGACGGCTGCGTGCGCATGCTGAGCCTGCGCGCCGATACCGCCAAGGTCAGCCTCGTCTTCGCGCCCATGGCGGCCCCCATCGAGCTGCGCTGCGACCACAAGCGCCTCAAGCAGATCTTCCTCAACCTCTTGACCAACGCCCTGAAATACACGCCCGCGGGCGGCCGCATCACCGTCACCGCCGCCGTCGACGGCGAGGGGCGGCCCGTGATCAGCGTGGCCGATACCGGCATCGGCATCGCCGAGGAGGATTTGCCCAAGGTGCTCCAGGCCTTCGCCCAGGTCGAGAACGAGAGCAACCGCCGCAGCCAGGGCACCGGCCTCGGCCTGCCCCTCACCAAGCGCCTCGTCGAGCTCCATGGCGGCACGCTCGAGCTCACCAGCCGCGTCGGCGCCGGGACCACGGCGATCGTCCGCCTGCCGCGCGAGCGCCTCGTCACCCCGCCGGGCGCCGGCCTCCGCGCCGTGGGGTAGGCGCTCAGAATGGCGGCGTCATCGCGAGGCCGCCGCCAGGCGGCCGTGGCGATCCAGAACGCTTGTCTTGCTCTGGATTGCCTCGCGCCCGACGCCGCGGGCGCTCGCAATGACCGCTCCTCGGATCGAGAACCCTACCTCAGCACGCGGAAGCGGGCGTCGCCGTCGCGGGCGATCTGGGCCGGCAGGTCGACCTCCCATTTAAGGTAGTCGCGCATCGCCGCCTCGACGCTCTCGCGGCGGTCGTAGGGGCGGTACCAGACATCCTCGGTCTCGTCGGCGAGATGCTCGAGGCCCTCCGCGAGCGGCAGCCCCGCCGCCCGCCACGCGGCGGTTCCACCTTCGAGCACGCGAAGCTCGCGCTTGGTAAGGGTTGCGAGATCCCGCGCGGCATAGCGGGCGACGACACCGTCCGGCGAGGTCAGCACCAGGGTCCTCGCCGCCGGCAGCTTGGCGAGGCTCTCGGAGAGGCGCGCGCGGATGGCGAACCAGGCGCCGGGAATATGCGCGGCGCGGTATTCGAGGCTGGTGGCGAAATCGACCACGACGGCCTCGCCGGCCTCGATCATCGCGCGCGCCGCGGCGGGGGCGATCGTCGCCACGGCCGGCGCGTCGCCGGCGAGGCGGAGCGGCTCGGGGCCTCGCTCGGGCCCGTCTGCCGGCAGCGCCGCGTCGAGGACATAGACGTCCTCCCAGCCCATCTGGATCAGCCACGAGGCCGTCATCGTCGCACGCACGCCGTCGCTGTCGGCCAGCACGATGCGGGCGTTCCGCGTGCCCGCGTATTGATCGGTCGCCTGGACGAGCTGGCCGCCGGGGGCGGAGCGCCAGCCCGGGCGATGCCCGGCCGCGTATTCCTCGGGGCTGCGCACGTCGAAGCGGTAGAGCGTGCGCCGCGTCGCCTCCGCCTCGAAGCGCGCGAGGGTCGCCGTGTCGATGCGGCGAAGCCCGGCGCGCTCGCCCACGCGCGCCGCCGCCTCGCGCGCCTTGGCGAGGCCCGCCGGCGAGGGTGGCGGTGCTGTATCGGCGCAGCCTCGCGCCAGCTCGAAGCCGGCGAGGTGCCAGCCCATGGTGCCGTCCTTCAGCGCGACGACGCGGTTGGGCAGCCCCGCATTGATGAGCGACTGGGCGCCGATGATGCTGCGCGTGCGTCCGGCGCAGTTCACGACGACGAGGGTCTCGGGGCGCCGCACCAGGTCGAAGGCGCGATAGACGAGCTCGGCGCCGGGGCAATCGACGCCGCCGGGAATGCTCATCGCGCGGAACTCGTCGAGGGGGCGGCTGTCGAGGATCACCACGTCCTCCTTGGCGTCGAGGCGGCGCTTGAGCTCTGCCGCCTCGATGCGCGGCGTGTCGCAGCGATGCTCGACGAGCTCGCCGAAGGCCTTGCTCGGCACGAAGACGCCGCTGAAGAGCTCATAGCCCGCCGCGCGCCAGCCGGCCACGCCGCCTTTCAGCACCGCGATATTCTTCCAGCCGAGCGCGAAGAGACGATAGGCGGCGCGCTGGGCGAGCTCGCCGCCATCGTCGTCGCAGACGACGACGCGCGCCGTGCGCCGCGGCACCAGGCGGTCGATGCCGAGCTCGAGCCGGCTGAGCGGGAGCGAGCTCGCGAAGAGAAGATGGCTGCGCGCGAAGACCCCACCCTCGCGCACGTCGAGGATGGCGAGCTCCTCGCCGTCGGCGAGCATCGCCTTCACCGCCTGCGGCGTCGCCTCCGGCGTGCGAATGCGCGGGGCGCTCGGGAAGACGCGATAGCGCCCGCCCTCGTCGGACTCGAACTGGATGCGCTCAGGCAGATGCTCGAGGCTAAGCCCGTAGAGGTGGAGATGGAGCGCCGCCTCGCCGCCGGTCACGGCGATGGTGTGGAAATCATCGGGGAGGAAGGCGACGGCGTTGCCGCGCACCACCGTGAGCTCGCCGGTCTTGCGCAGCTTGCCCTCGCCCGGTGTCGCCCGATTGTCGATGCGGTCGTAGAAGACGTTGTGCTCCTCGCCATAGACGCCCGAGATCACCGCCCAGGTGGTGTGGTTGTGGGGCAGCACCGCCTTGCCCGGCACCCCCGCCGAGGCGTAGAGGGCGAAGCGATGATCCGCATCCTCGGCGAGGCGATAGATGCGCGCCGTCGCACCCTCGGGCACCGCGAAATCCTCGGGCGGGAACAGCTCGCTCCGGCTGGCGAGCGCGATGAGGGCGGGCTTGAGCGCCTCGAGGGCCGCGGCGCCGACGCCGAGGCTGGCCTCGATGGCGCGCGCCTGCTCGACCGTCTGCTGCACCGCGCGGAAGCGCTCCTCCATCACCGACATGGCATGACTCCCGAGAACAGGATGGCGTAAAGGAGCAAGTATAGGCAAAAGCCGCCGGGCGCCTCAGCAAAATTCGGCGACGGTGCAGGGTTGGCGGCGACCTGCTAGAGTTCCCTCCTGACTTCCAGACCCGCTCGCAGGAGCCGCTATGGCCTCGCCCGACGACGACCGCACGCCCCTCGATCACTGGAATCAGCGCTTCGCCGGCGAGCACTACCATTTCGGCACGGCGCCGAACCGCTTCCTCGCCGCTCACGGCCATCTGCTGCGCCCGGGCCAGCGGGTGCTGGCAGTGGCGGACGGCGAGGGCCGCAACGGCGTCTGGCTCGCCGAGCAGGGCCTCGACGTCCATGCCGTCGATTTCTCGCCCAATGCTCTCGCCAAGTCCCGCCGCCTCGCCGCCGAGCGCGGCGTCACGATGACTCACGAGCAGGCCGATCTCTCGCAATGGACATGGCCGGACGCCGCCTTCGACGTCGTCGCCGCGATTTTCATCCAGTTCGCGGGGCCGGCGCTGCGTGAGCGCATCTTCGCGGGCATGCAGCGCGCGCTCAAGCCCGGCGGGCTCCTTCTCCTCGAGGGCTACCGGCCCGAGCAGCTCGAATACCGCACCGGCGGCCCGCCGCACCTCGAGAATCTCTACACCGAGGCGATGCTGCGGGCCGCCTTCGCCGCGATGGAGATCACCGAGCTCAGCGCCTATGACGCCGAGGTCCAAGAGGGGCCGGGCCATCACGGCATGTCGGCGCTTATCGACCTCGTCGCGCGGAAGCGATAGAATGCCGCTGCGCGGGGATGGCGCGCACGGCGCGTGACGGCGGCCTCGGGCCGCAGCGTGGGGATGAGCCGCGATGGGCAATTTCTCCAGGACATCGCAATCGAGCGCGCGGCTCGGCAGCCGTGTCGCGCCGCTTCACCGCGTGCCCGCCGCGGCCAACGACAACGAGCCGCGGCACCGCTTCGAGCCGCCCGGTCCCCTCCTACGCAGCTATCTCATCCTCCTGCTGGTGGGTGTCGGCGTCGCGCTTTTTTATTGGCTGGCGACGGCCTTCGTCGATTGGGACCGCGTGCAGTCTTGCGTGACCTTGGGGCACCGCAACTGCGTGCCGTCGATCCCCCTCGACCAGCAATAGGCGATGGACGGCGGGAGCCCGGACGGCAATGACGGACAGGGCGGCGGCAGTCCATTGACCATCCTCGCGGTGATCGCCGGCGTCGCCCTGCTCTACTGGCTCGCCACCAGCTTCGTCGAATGGAACAAGGTGCAGAGCTGCGTCGGCTATGGCGGGCGCAATTGCGCGCCGCGCATCGATCTGCAGGCGCCGGCACGATAGGCGGCGTACGCGGCCTCCCGTCGCGATCCCGTCGCGCGAACGTGATGCCGCCGCGCGCCACCCGCATTGTGGTGCCGCCGGCGCCACGCTATCGTCGCGCCGCAAAGCGATCTGGGAGCGCGCGATGGCGATAGGGCAGGGCGGATATCCTTCGGCGGCCGGGTCACGGCTCGGGCCGCTGCTCGACGGTCTCGCCTGGCGCCCCATCCACACGCGCATCACCCTCGTGCTGGGCTTCGGCTGGATGCTCGACGCCTTCGAGGTCAACATCGTCGGCAGCGTCCTCGGCGTGCTCCAGAGGCTATGGCAGGTCACCACCGCCGAGGCCTCGCTCCTCGTCTCGGTCTGGCTGATCGGCATCATGATCGGGGCCTTGCTCTTCGGCTATGCGGCCGACCGCTTCGGTCGCCGCCGGCTCTTCGTCGTCACCCTTCTCGTCTATGCGACCTTCACCGTCGTCTCGGCGCTGTCGCCGGGCTATGACGCCTTCCTCGTCTTCCGCTTCCTGACCGCGATCGGTGTCGGCGCCGAGTATTCGGCGGTGAACGCCGCGATCGGCGAGCTGATCCCGGCGCGCTATCGCGGCCGCGCCGCCGCCGCGGTGATGAATTTCTGGCCCTTGGGCTCGATCCTCGCCGGCGTGGCGACCCTCTATTTCATCAATCTGCTGCCGGCCTCGATCGGCTGGCGCTGCGCCTTCGCCCTTGGCGCCGTCGTCGCCCTCTTCAGCGTATGGGCGCGCCGCGCGCTCCCGGAATCGCCGCGCTGGCTGCTCGGCCGCGGCCGCAAGGCGGAGGCCGCGGCGGCCTCGGCTTTGATCGCCGGCACGGCCCAGGCGCTCGACGGTGCGGCGGCGGCCGCAAGCCCGGACGCCGCGAGCCTCCGGCGCCAGCTCGGCGAGCTCCTGCGCCGCCATCCGGGGCGCCTCGCCCTTGGCTGCGCCCTCGATTTCTCGGAGGCCGCCGGCTATTACGGCCTCTTCGCCCTTCTGCCGCTCCTGGTGCTGCCCCATATCCACATCGCCGACGAGGTCGTGCCGTGGTTCTTCATCATCGGCAATGTCGGCGCCGCGGTGGGCGGCCTCATCGCCGCCTATCTCCTCGACAAGGCGGGGCGCAAGGCGACCGTGGCCGGCTTCTATCTCCTCGCCGCCCTCGCGATGCTGAGCATGGCAAGCGCCACCGCGGCGGGCAGCGCCGCCGGCGTCATGCTCGCCTTCACCATCGCCAATCTCTGCGCCACGGGAGCGTGGATCGCCGCCTATCCCACCTTCTCGGAGCTGTTCCCGACGCGGATGCGCGCGACGGGCATCGGCTTCTCCGTCGCCTTCGGCCGCATCGGCGCCGCCATCGCACCCCCACTCCTCGTCGCGGTGGCGCAGCGCCTCTCCCTCATGGCCGCCTTCGGCGTCATCGCCGGCTTCTGGCTCATCGGCGTCGCGGCGATGATCCCGTGGTCGCTCTGGGGGGCCGAGGGACGCAACTGCCCGCTCGAAGTCCTTGCAGGAGAGTGAGGGCGAGCATCCCGCTCACCCGGACCCGCTTTCGCGATGAAGGGCGACGCCGAGGGCGGCGAGGATCGCGGCTGAGGAGTTTGGCGGCAAGAAGCGGATGGACGGGGGGCGGGCGCGGCCTCATCTTTCCGCCATGACCGCCACCGCCACCATCCCCCCGGCCGAGGTCAGGGACCGCCTCGCCGAGATCGACTGGGACGCCGTCGCGGGCGCTCTCGACGCCCGCGGCTACGCCACGCTCCCGGCGCTTCTCAACCCGGAGATATGTCGCGAGCTCGCCGCTCTCTACGAGACCGAAGATCGTTTCCGCAGCCGTGTGGTGATGCAGCGCCACGGCTTCGGCAGCGGCGAGTACAAATATCTGCGCTATCCCCTGCCAAGCCCCGTCGAAGCCCTGCGCCGCGCGCTCTATCCTCGCCTCGCGCCCATCGCCAATCGCTGGCGCGCGGCCTTGGGCGAGGAGGGGCGCTTTCCGCCGCGTCTCGCGGCCTATCTCGCCGAATGCCACGCCACCGGGCAGACCCAGCCGACGCCGCTTCTCCTCAAATACGGGGCCGGGGACTACAACTGCCTGCACCAGGACCTCTACGGCCCCCTGGTCTTCCCCTTGCAGCTCACCCTGCTTCTGAGCACACCCGGCGCGGAGTTCACCGGCGGCGAGTTCCTCCTCGTCGAGCAGCGGCCGCGCATGCAGTCGCGCGCCGAGGTGGTGCCGCTCGCGCAAGGCGAGGCGGTGATCTTCCCGGTGCATCACCGCCCCGTGCGCGGCGCGCGCGGCTTCTACCGCGTCAATCTCCGCCACGGGGTGAGCCGCATCCGCTCGGGCCGGCGCTTCACCCTCGGCATCATCTTCCACGACGCGCGGTAGGCGGCTCGTGGGGTGAGCGCTCATTTGTACCCGTCGCCCCGGACAAGCCGCGCGGGGCGCGGCGCGATCCGGGGCCCAGAGCGTAGGCTATGGTTTCGAACTGGCCCTCGGCTCTCCCCCGGACCAAGCCGGGCTCGGCCAGGGTGACGGCGATGACTGCAATGCGCGCGATCAAGAGGCAGGCTTGAGACGCCCGGCGAAGGGCGGGGCGGGGAGACGGGCGCCGGCATAGGCGGCGACCTCGCCGAAGCGGCGCTGTTGCTCCCAGTCCTCACGCGCCCGGGCGATCTCCTCGGGCGTGCGCGCCACGAAGTTCCACCACATGAGGATGGTCTCGCCGAAGGGCGCGCCGCCGATCAGCATCAGCCGCGCGCCCGCGGCGACTTCCAGCGAGAGGCGGTCGCGGCCGCCGCCAAGGTCGTAGAGCGTATCGATATCGCAGGCCCTGCCGTCGAGGGTGGCGCGTCCCGCGATGGGGAGGAGCGCGTGCTCGAAGGCGGGATCGAGAGGCACCTCAAGTCGGCCGTCGCGCTCGCCGCGAAGCTCGGCGCCGATGATCGGCGAATAAGCCTTCGCGGGTGAGCGCGCCCCGGCGAGCGCGCCCATCAGCACCACGGCGCGGCCGCAGCCGAGGGATACGGTCGGCAGCTCGGGATGATGGGCGAAGGAGGCGGCGCCCTGGCGCTGGGCCTCCGGCAGCGCCGTCCAGAGCTGGACCCCGTGCAGCCGGCCCGTATGCGCGGGCGGCGTCTCCTCCGAATGGGCGATGCCGCCTCCGGCGGTCATGAGGTTGAGCTGCCCCGGCCGGATGAGCTGGGCATTGCCGAGGCTGTCCTTGTGCAGCACCTCGCCCTCGACAAGCCAGGTCACGGTCTGGAGCCCGATATGGGGATGAGGGGCGACATCCATCGGCTTGCCCGCGGCGAAGACGAGCGGCCCGAAATGGTCGAGGAAGCACCAGGGGCCGACGAGCCGCCGCTCGCGCCGCGGCAGGGCGCGATGGACCGCGAGCCCGCCGCCGAGATCGGCCGGGCGCGCCGGATAGGCCGCGACGGTCGGTTGCGTCTCTGGAGCAGCGGCGCAGGCGGTCGCCTCCGGCGGGGCCGTCAGATTGCTCATCCTCTCCCTCGTTCCGCGGCGGCCAGGCGTCGCATTTCGCTGCTCGACGCGGTGCGCCCCAAGAGCCTAAGCTCCAAGAGCCTAAAACGTGATGGTTTAGGCTGTTGCGCCTTCTTTGTCGCCCCCGCGGAAGCGGGGGCCCAGGCATTGCTGGATTCCCGCTTGCGCGGGAATGACGGCGCTTTCTTTGCAACCCAAGCACATCCTGCTCTAAAACATACGCCGAAGCCGCGGCGGCGGGCCAGCTTGCTCCGCCGGCCGCGCGAGGGAGGCGGCGGTTGGATTTCGCATTCTCGCCCGAGCAGGAGCAGATTCGCGACGCGATCCTCAAGCTCTGCGCGCGCTTCGGCGACGATTACTGGCTCGCCAAGGACAAGGAGGGCGGCTTCCCTGCCGAGTTCCACGCCGCCATGGCGAAGGATGGCTGGCTCGGCATCGCCATGCCCCCGGAGTTCGGCGGCGCGGGGCTCGGCATCACCGAGGCGGCGATCATGATGCAGGCGGTCGCCGAATCCGGGGCGGCGATGAGCGGCGCCTCGGCCATCCATATGAACATCTTTGGGCTGCAGCCCGTCGTCGTCTTCGGCAGCGACGAGCAGAAGCGGCGCATGCTGCCGCCGCTCATCCGCGGCGAGGACAAGGCCTGCTTCGCCGTGACCGAGCCCAATGTCGGGCTCAACACCACCCGGCTCGCGACCAAGGCCGAGCGCCGCGGCGACGGCTACGTCATCTCCGGCACCAAGATCTGGATCTCGACGGCGCAGGTCGCGAACAAGGTGCTGATCCTCACGCGCACCACGCCCTTGGAGGCGGTCAAGCGCAAGACCGACGGCTTGACCCTCTTCTACACCGACCTCGACCGCAGCCGCGCGGAGATCCGCGAGATCCCGAAGATGGGCCGCCACGCCGTCGATTCCAACATGGTCTTCATCGACGGCATGGTCGTGCCGGCGACGGACCGGATCGGGCCCGAGGGCGACGGCTTCCGCTCGATCCTCCACGGCATGAACCCCGAGCGCATCCTCATCGCCGCCGAGGCCGTGGGCATCGGCCGCGCCGCTTTGCGCAAGGCCGCGCAATATGCGAAGGAGCGCGTCGTCTTCGACCGCCCCATCGGGCGCAACCAGGGCATCGCCCATCCCCTCGCCAAATGCTGGGCGGCGCTCGAGGCGGCCAATCTCATGGTGCTCAAGGCGGCGGCGCTCTACGACCAGGGCAAGGAGTGCGGCGCCGAGGCGAACGCCGCCAAATACCTGGCGGCCGAGGCCGCCTTCGAGACCTGCGAGACCGCGGTCATGACCCATGGCGGCATGGGCTATGCCAAGGAGTATCACGTGGAGCGGTACTTGCGCGAGAGCCTGATCCCGCGCATCGCCCCCATCAGCCCGCATATGATCCTCAACTTCATCGCCGAGAAGGTGCTCGGCTTGCCCAAGTCCTATTGAGCGGCGCCGCGGGCGCCGGCGACAACGGAGAGCAACAGCATGGCCGGCCTCTATTTCGAGCAGTTCCAGGAAGGGCAGACCTTCGAGCATGCCCTGAGCCGCACCGTGACCGAGATGGACAATGTCCTCTTCAGCACCCTCACCATGAATCCCCAGCCGCTCCATCTCGACGCGGAATTCGCCAAGGGCACCGAGTTCGGGCAACGCCTCGTCAACAGCCTCTTCACCCTTGGGCTTCTCATCGGCATGACGGTGGGCGAGACGACCCTCGGCACCACCATCGCCAATCTCGGCATGAGCAAGGTGGAGTTCCCCAAGCCGGTCTTCCACGGCGATACGCTGCGCGCGCGGACGATCGTGAGGGGCAAGCGGCTCAGCCGCTCGCGCCCCGATGCCGGCATCGTCGAGTTCGAGCACCAGGCGATCAACCAGCGCGGCGAGGTGGTGGCCGTGTGCCAGCGCGCCGCCTTCATGAGATGCCAGCCCAAGGCGGGGGCATAGGCATGCGCTCGCTTCTCTTCGTGCCCGCGGACAGCGAGCGCAAGCTCGCCAAGGGCCGCGAGTCCGGCGCCGATGTCCTCATCCTCGACCTCGAGGATTCGGTCGCCGCGGCGCGCCGGCCCGAGGCCCGCCGGCTCGCGCGCGGCTTTCTCGCCGCCCCGCGCGCGGGCGGCCAGCGCTATTACGTGCGCGTCAATCCCCTCGCGAGCGAGGCGCCGCTTGCGGATCTCGCCGCGGTGATGCCCGGCCGCCCCGACGGCATCATGCTGCCCAAGAGCACGCCCGGGGATTTGCGCCGCCTCGACCATTATCTCGCGGCCTTCGAGGCGGCTGCCGAGATTCCCCTGGGCGACACCAGGATCGTCGCGATCGCGACGGAGACGCCCGAGGCCGTCTTCGCTCTCGGCGGCTATCGCGGCGTCACGCCGCGCCTCGAGGGCCTGACCTGGGGGGCGGAGGACCTGGCGGCGGTGCTGGGCGCCGCCAATCGCAGGCCCGACGGCGCTTATGACGACGTCTTCCGCCTGGCGCGCGCGCTCTGCCTCCTCGGCGCCCACGCCGCGGGGGTCGCGGCGATCGACACCGTCTTCACCGACTTCAAGGACGACAAGGGCCTCGAGGCCGAGTGCGCCGCCGCCCGCCGCATGGGCTTCACCGGCAAGATGGCGATCCATCCCGCCCAGGTCGCCGTCATCAATGGCGCCTTCGCGGCGACGGCGGAGGAGCTCGCCTGGGCGCGGCAGGTGGTGGAGGCCTTCGCCGCCGACCCCGCGGCGGGCGCCATCGGCATCGGCGGCAAGATGATCGACCGGCCCCATCTCGTCCTCGCCGAGCGCATCCTCGCGCGGGCGGGCGAGAAGCGGTGAGCGCGAGGTATATTTGCTGGTGGCGACGATCAGTTATAGCTCATAGCCACACCGTCATTCTCGCGAAAGCGAGAATCCAGTGGCTCTGGGCCCCCGCTTTGCGCGCTACGGCATTCACACATCTCAGTCTGCACTCTCCCCCTCGTCATTCCCGCGAAAGCGGGAATCCAGTATTTCCGCGGAAAACCTGGACTCCGGCTCTCCGCTGCGCTCCGGCCGGAATGACGGCTATTCCTTTGGAAGCGGCGCCCATCCAGACTTGTGTGCATGCCCTAGCGCTTCCGCGGGGGCAACGATAGAAGTGGTCCAATCGAGGCGGACAGTGTCGGGGAACGACGACGAGGAAAGGAAAGACAGCATGAGTGGTCCGCTTGCCGGCGTCCGCGTGGCCGACATGACGATGAACGTGATGGGGCCCTATGCGGCGCAGATCCTGGGCGACATGGGTGCCGATATCTGCAAGATCGAGCCGCCCGAGGGCGACACCCTGCGCGGCGTCGGCCCGTCGCGCAGCCCGGGGATGGGGCCCTATTTCCTCCATCTCAACCGCAACAAGCGCAGCCTCGCCCTCGACCTCAAGAAGCCCGGCGCGCGCGCGGCGCTGCACCGCATCCTCGCCCGGGCCGACGTGCTCCTCTACAGCTTCCGTCCCCAGGCCATGGCGCGGCTCGGCGCCGCCTATGCCGAGATCGCTGCCATCAATCCGCGCATCATCTATTGCGGCGCCTTCGGCTATGGGCAGAACGGGCCCTACGCGGCGAAGCCCGCCTATGACGATCTCATCCAATCGGCGATCTCGCTTCCCGTGCTCCAGGCGCGCGGGGTCGGCGAGCCGACCTATGTGGTGACGACGATCGCCGACCGCACCGTCGGCCTCATGGCGGCGTCCTCGGTCGGCATGGCGCTCTATTACCGGGAGCGGACGGGCCGCGGCCAGTCGATCGAGGTCCCCATGTTCGAGACCATGGCGCAGTACGTCATGGGCGACCACCTCTACGGCCTCACCTTCGAGCCGCCCATGGGCTCGGCCGGCTATGTGCGGCTGATGGATCCCAACCGCCGGCCCTACAGGACCAAGGACGGCCATATCGGCGTCCTCGTCTACAACGACAAGCATTGGCGGCGCTTCTTTGCCCTCGCCGGCCGGCCGGAGATGGCCGAGGATCCCCGCTTCGCCTCCATGGCAACGCGCACGCGGAACATCGGATTCCTCTACAATTTCCTGAGCGAGACCTTCGCCACCAAGACCTCCGCTGAATGGCTCGCTCTCCTGGAGGCGGCGGATATCCCGGCGGTGCGGCTCAACACCCCCGAGACGCTGATCGAGGACCCGCATATGCAGGCGATCGACTTCTTCAAGCTGGTCGAGCATCCCAGCGAGGGACGCATCCGCGTCATGGGCATGCCGCAGACTTGGAGCGAGTCCCAGCCCGAGGTCACCCGCGAGGCCCCCCTGCTCGGCGAGCACAGCGTCGAGCTCCTCGGGGAATATGGTCTCGGCAAGGACGAGATCGCCGCCCTCCTCGCCGCCGACGCCGCCATCGACGGCCGCCCGAAAGCGCGGGCGACCTCGCGACCGTAACCGTCACAGGCGCATCACAACAATATCACTATCGCTACAGCTTCCGCGGGTATTAACCTGGACAGTGGCCCAGAAGGAGCGCGGCGTGATGCGAGCGCTTGCCAAGACAATGCTTACCGAGTTTGCGCGCCGATTGCCGCCGGGCGCGCGCCGGGCGCTCCTGGAGGGCCTCGCCGAGCAAGGGGAGCAATACGAGGCGTTCCAGGCCCTCGGCCGCTCCCTCGGCGTTGCCGATATCGCCGTCTCCGGGCGTTTCGGGCTGATCGAGGGCTCCCTCGACGACAATGTCCTCATGGCCGCCTATGCGCGGCGCAAGACCTGGTCCGCGGCGAAGAACGCGTTCTTCATCGATCTCTTCGAGCAGCGGGATGGCGGCACCTATATCGATGTGGGCGCCAATATCGGCCTCACCACCATTCCGATCGCGCGCAATCCGAAGGTGGCGTGCAAGGCCTTCGAGCCCGAGCCCTCGGCCTTCCGTCATCTCGCGCGCAACGTGGCCAGCAATTGCCCGAGCGCCAATGTCGAGCTCTTCAACCGGGCGCTCTTCGACAAGCGCACGATGCTGCGCTTCGAGCTGTCGGACCGCAATCTCGCCGATCATCGCATCCGCGTCCGCGGCGAGGGCGGCCGCTTCGGCGAGGAGCAATGGCGGGTCATCGAGGTCGCGGCGGAACGCCTCGACGACATCCTCGACCCGCAGCGGCTCGTCCCGCCGATCGCCGTCAAGATCACGGCCCAGGGCTCGGAGGCGCATATTGTGGCCGGTGGGCGCGCGGTGCTCGCCGCGACGGAAGCCGTGGCCTTTCAGCTTTATCCCTACGCCCTGGCGCGCGCGAAAGGCGACGCGGAATTCCTCGGCGACTTCCTCCGGCATGGCTTCACGTCGGGCGCCGTCATGATCGGCGATGACGACGCCCCGCTCGCCTGGCGGCCCGTCGAGGCGGTGGCCGTCGAGGTCGAGGCGCTGGCGCAGCGCTACCGCGACGCGCCCTACAGCTACTACCACGTCTTCGCGCGGAAATAGCGGAATCTTAGGGCTTCTTACCGCGCGAAACCCCCCAGCGCTTCCTGAAGACGGGCGATCACCGCATCCCACGCGCCGGGCGCGGGCTGGCGGAAAAGCCGCAGCGACGGATACCACGGGCTGTCCTCGCGCTCGAGAAGCCAGCGCCAGTCGGGCGCGAAGGGAAGCAGGAGCCAGGTGGGAACACCCATCGTTCCGGCAAGGTGGGCGACCGAGGTGTCGACGGTGATCACGAGATCGAGCTGGGCGACGAGGGCGGCCGTATCGGCGAAGTCCGCGAGGCGCTCGCCCGCGGCGATGAGATTGGGCTTCGCCCGCAGGATCTCGGCGTCGCCCTCGCGCAGCTCCTTTTGCAGGCTCACGAATTGCACGCCCGTGGTCGCGAGCAGCGGCACCAGGCGCGTAAGCGGAATGGAGCGCCGCCGGTCCTTCTTATGGGCGCGGCTGCCGGCCCAGACCAGGCCGATGCGCGGACGCGGTGTCGCCGCGAGCGCGTCCCGCCAGGCAGCGGCCCGCTCCGGAGGAACGGTCAGTGGGGACAGCGCCGGCGGGATGGTCTCCAGCCGGGTCGCGAAAATGCGCGGCAGCCCGAGGAGCGGGACGTGCCGGTCATGGGGCGGCGGCGCGTCGCCGGAGGCCACGATGCGGCTCACGCCGGGAAGTGCTTCGAGCAGCGGGATCACGGGGGCTTGCACCTCGAGCACGACATTCGGCACCCGCGCGGCGACGAGGGGAAGATAGCGGAGGAACTGGATCGTATCGCCGAGACCCTGCTCGGCATGGAGCAGCAGCGTCGCGTCCCTGAGAGGCTCGCCCTGCCATTGGGGCTGAGTCAGCCGGCGCGAGCGGCCGGCGAAGAGCGGCGTGCGCCAGCGCCATTCGTATTTCTCCCAGCCGGCGACGAAATCGCCGCGAACAAGGCGCGAGAGGGCCTCATTGAAATGGGCGTCGGCGTAATCGGGGCGCAGCGCCTGGGCCTGGCTGTAGCGCTCGAGCGCCGCCTCATGCTGGCTCAGATCGGCGAGGAGGAGCCCCATATTGTTGACGGCCTCGGGGAACGCCGGCCGCAGCGCCAGCGCCGCGGCATAGTCGGCGCGCGCCTCCTCGAGGCGGCCGAGGGCGCTCAGGGCGACGCCGCGGTTGTTGTGGGCCTCGGGATAGGCCGGCTTGAGGGCGAGCGCCTTGTCATAATCGGCGATTGCCTCGTCGAGGCGGCCGAGGTCGTTGAGCACCACGCCGCGATTGTTGTGGGCCTCGGCATAGCCGGGCTTGAGGGCGATGGCCTTCTCATAGCAGGCGATGGCCTCGTCGCGGCGCCCGAGGCCCTGGAGCGCGTCGCCGAGATTGCTATGGGCCTCGGCGTAGTCGGGCTTGAGCCGGATTGCCTGCCGCGCCGCCGATGCGGCCTCGTCGGCCCGCCCCAAGGCGATCAGGCCCCCGGCGAGGCTGTTCTGCGCAGCGGCGTCGTCGGGCTTGATCGCCGTCGCGCGGCGATAGCAATCGACGGCCTCGTCGAGCCGGCCCTCCCGGCCGAGCAGGGCACCGAGCGCGGTGAGGGCCTCGACATGTTTGGCGTCGAGCTGCAGCGCATTGCGGAAGCAGGCGACGGCCTCCTCGCTGCGGCCCAGATCCTTGAGCACGAGCCCGAGATTGTAATGGGCCTCCGCGGCTTTGGGGCGGCGGCGCAGGGCCTGGCGCAGAACCTCGGCGGCGTCCTCGAGCCGGCCCTGCTGCAAGCGGATGACGCCGAGGAGATGCAGGCAGTCGTAATGTCCCGGGTCGAGCTTCAGGATGGCGCGGTAGCGCGCCTCGGCGGCGTCAAGCTGCCCACCGAGATGAAGGTCGGCGGCCTCCTGGAAGATTTTCGCGGCCTTGGGCGATTTGAAGGAGTAGGCCATGGGTCCGCCGCTTGCGGAGAGCGCTGCGAGGCGAAGTAACCGGGGCGGCGCGAAGCCCGGACAAGGCTGCCGCCAAGGGCGGCACCCCGGCGATGCTCCGCGATCATGGTTGAGAAATCGTTAGCGCGGGGACCGGCTGCCTACGCCGCCGCCTCGCCGTCGGCGCCCGGGTTCTCCAGGCTGAACATCTCCGCCTCGTCGTCATAGGAGAAGAGCTCGGCATAGCGGCCCCAGCTGATGATCGCGCGCAGGGTCGACTGGGCATCCTCCTCGGAGAGATGGTCCTCGAGCTCGGCCTCGAAGCGCACCCGCGGCGCCCGGTGGCCGGGGCGCTCGTCGAGCACCCGGCGCAGATGGGCGGCGAAGGGGACGGAGCGCAGCAGGTGGTCGGCGAAGATCCTCTTGCGGGTCTCGGTGTCGGAGACGGCGAAGACGCGGCCGCCGGCGGTGAGCTGGATGTCGCCTTGGGCCAGCTCGGCGAAGCCGAGGATCTGCAGCGCCTCGGCGATCGGGAAGAGGTCGTCGACCTCGAGCTGGAAGCTCGCGGCCAGCGGCGGGAGGTCGGCGCGGCCGTTATAAGGCGGTGCGGCCAGGGTCTCCATGAGGCCCGAGAGCAGGTTGGTCGAGATGCGCGGCAGCCGGTCGAACATGCCGACCGTCGGCGCCTTGACGCCGGGGGCGGGCGCCGGGCGCGCCGTCATCTTGGCATAGATGTCGTCCACCATCTGGCGGAAGGCGGGATCGAGGCGGCTGCGCGGATGGGGGAAGAGCACCTTGATCTCGGCAACCACGCGGCCGGGATTGGCGGAGAGGATGAGGATGCGGTCGCACATCAGCACCGCCTCCTCGATATTGTGGGTGACGAGCAGGACGGACTTGATGGGCAGGCGCTTCTCGATCCAGAGATCGAGAAGGTCGGTGCGCAAGGTCTCGGCGGTGAGCACGTCGAGGGCCGAGAACGGCTCGTCCATGAGCAGGAGCGCCGGATCGACGACGAGGGCGCGGGCGAAGCCGACGCGCTGGCGCATGCCGCCCGAGAGCTCGCGGGGATAGGCGGACTCGAAGCCGTCGAGGCCGATGAGGTCGATGGCGGCAAGGGCGCGCCGGCGCATCTCCTCGGGCGCCACCCCGCGCGCCTCGAGGCCCACTTCCGTGTTCTCCAAGACCGAGAGCCAGGGAAAGAGGGCGAAGGTCTGGAACACCATGGCGATGCCCTCGGCGCAGCCTTCGAGCGGTGCCCCGCGATAGACCACCGCACCGGCGCTGGGGCGGATGAGCCCGGCGCAGATGCGCAGCAGGGTCGACTTGCCCGAGCCGGAGCGGCCCAGGAGCCCGACGATCTCGCCCTCGCGGAGCGCGAGGTCGACATTCTCCAGCACCACGTGCTCGCCCCCCGCCGGCCGCGGGAAGGCTTGGCGCACGCCGCGGAGCTCGAGCAGGGGTGCCGCGGTCGCGGCACTCGCCGTCGTCTCGGTATAGGCCATCTCCTCGCCCTCCCTCAGTCGAGCCGCAGGCGCCGCTCGGCGAAGCCGTAGAGCGGCCGCCAGAGCAGGCGGTTGAACAGGATCACGAAGCCCGACATCACGGCGATGCCCAGCACGATGCGCGGGAAATCGCCCTTGTCGGTCATCTCGGCGATATAGGCGCCGAGGCCGTGGGCGGCGAGCTTGGTATCGCCCCAGCTCACCGCCTCGGCCACGATGCTGGCGTTCCAGGCGCCGCCCGAGGCGGTGATCGCCCCCGTCACGTAATAGGGGAAGATGCCCGGGAGCATCACCTTGCGCCACCAGAGGAAGCCGCGCAGGCGGAAGTTCTTCGCCACCTCGATGAAATCGGTGGGGAAGGTGCTGGCGCCCGCCACCACGTTGAAGACGATGTACCACTGGGTTCCGAGGATCATCAGCGGGCTCAGCCAGATGTCCGGATTGAGCCCGAAGCGCACCAGGAGGAAGACGGCAACCGGGAAGAGGAGATTGGCCGGGAAGGCGGCGAGGAACTGGGCCAGGGGCTGCACCCGCTCGGCGAGCCTTGGCCGCAGCCCGATCATCACGCTGAGCGGCACCCAGATGAGGGAGGCGAGGGCGATCAGCAGCGCCACCCGGATCATCGTGTAGACGCCGAGCTTGAGGACGAGCCCAAGATCGGTCCAGCCGACCTCCGCGGTGACGTAGCCGATGACGGCCTTGAGCGCATAGATCGCCGCCAAGGCCACAATCACGTACCAGACGATGTCGAGGGCGCGGCCGGGAAGATGCCGCCGCGGCCGCGCCAGGCGCGCGCCCCGCCGGCGCGGCACGAAGCGGAGACGGAGGAAGATGTCGAAGGCTCGGTCCAGCGGCTCGGTCGCCTTGCGCAGGAAGCGCGCGCGCTGGAGCAGGTTGAGGAGCCAGGATTCCGGAGCCAGCTGGCTCGCCACGTTCTCGAAGCGGAACTTGTCGGCCCAGGCGACGAGGGGACGGAACATGAGCTGGTCGTAGAGCCCGATCACCACGAACATGGCGAGGATCGCCCAGGCGACGGCGCCGAGATCCTTCTGCTGGATGGCGAGGGCGACATAGGAGCCGATGCCCGGAAGGGCGATACTCTTGTCGCCGACGGTGATCGCCTCCGAGGCCACCACGAAGAACCAGCCCCCCGACATCGACATCATCATGTTCCAGATGAGGCCGGGCATGGCAAAGGGCACCTCGAGGAACCAGTAGCGCTGCCAGGCCGAGAAGCGGAAGGCGCGGCAGGCCTCGTCGAGATCGTGGGGCACCGTGCGCAGGGACTGGTAGAAGCTGAAGGCCATGTTCCAGGCCTGGCTCGTGAAGATGGCGAAGATCGCCGCGAGCTCGGGGCCGAGGACGCTGCGGGGGAAGAGCGAGACGAAGAAGACGACGGTGAACGAGATGTAGCCGAGCACCGGCACCGATTGCAGCACGTCGAGGACCGGGATCAGCACCAGCTCGAGCCGGCGCGACTTGGCCGCCGCCGTCGCGTAGACGAGGGTAAAGACGAGAGAGGCGACGAGGGCCGCCAGCATGCGCAGGGTGGAGCGCAGGGCGTATTCCGGCAGGTTGGCGGGATCGAGGCTGATGGCCGCCGTCCGCAGCGCCTCGACGGGTGCGGTCATCTCGCGGCCGCCGATCACCATCGCGACAAGCGCGCCGAAGATCAGGGGCAGCGCCACGATGTCCCAGCGATTGGGCAGGAAGCCGCGGGCCTTGCTGACGGCGAGGAGATAGGGATGGTCACGCATCGCTTGCTCGGGCACCCAGGGCTTCGGCGGATGGAGGCGCGCCGCGATCTCCGCGCCGCGGCCCCGTCAGATCACGCGTCGCCGGCGCGGGCGGGCGGCTCGAGAGCCGAGCGGAACAGGCGCCGCAGCGCCAAGGCGCGGCGACGTCCGTCATGATCGAGAAATCGAGGGGTCATGGCCTGCCTTTGTGTCCCTCTTCGCCACGGAGCGCCGCGGGACCGGGAACCAAAGGCACCGGCCCCTACGGCTGCATGCTCGCCGGGTCGAAGCGTCTACAACCAGGGTCTCCGGATGCGTTCATTGCTGCAGCATGCGCCTTTCACATGGCCCCGGGCGCGGGTTCCGCCACGCCGCGAGGCTGTGGATCGTTTACGCCAGCGCACAGCGCTTGTCGACCGCGAAATGATGACAAGGACGGGCGTCGATGCCGGGGCTCTACGCGGCCCGGACGGTGCGGATGAGGCGGTCGGCGGGAAAGGCGATGGTAACCGTGGTGCCGTGGCCGAGCTCGCTCTCGAGCTCGAGCCGGCCGCCATGGAGCTCCATGAGCCGGCGCGCGAGGGGCAGGCCGAGGCCGGTGCCCTCGTAGCGGCGGCTCAGGCTGCTGTCCACCTGGCCGAAGCGCTCGAGCGCCTTCGGGATATCCTCGGCGGCGATGCCGATGCCGGTATCGGTCACGGCGATGGCGATGCCGCCCTCGTGAAGGAAGACCGAGGTCGTCACGCGCCCCTCGGCCGGGGTGAATTTCACCGCATTCGACAGCAGGTTGAGCAGCACCTGATGGACGCGGCGCGCGTCGGCGCGCAGGCGGGGCAGGCCGGGCTCGACCCGGCGCACGAGCATGATCCCCGCATCCGCCGCCTGCAGCTCGAACATCTTGACCGCGTCGGCCACGGCGCGGTCGATGTCGACCTCCTCGTCCTGGAGCTTGAGGCGGCCCGCATCGAGCTTGGAGAAGTCGAGCACGTCGTTGATGAGCTTGAGGAGATGGACGCCGCTATCGCGGATGTTGCGGATGTATTCGGCATAGCGCGCATCGCCGAGGGGCCCGTAGATCTCGCTGTCGAGCATCTCCGAGAAGCCGATGATGGCGTTGAGGGGCGTGCGGAGCTCGTGGCTCATGGTGGCGAGGAACTGGGACTTCGCCTGGCTGCCGGCGGCGGCGGCCTCGAGCGCGTCCTGCAGGTCGCGCGTGGTCGCCTCCAAGGTCTGCTTGGTCTCCTCGAGCTCGGCCACATGGGCGCGCAGCCGGTGCGCCTCGTCCTCGGCGCGGTCGGCGAGATGCCGATCGACGATCGATCCCGCGAGCCCGAGGGCCACGATCAGGAGCGTCACCGCCGCCACCGTGACGGCGAGCCATTCCGGCGCCATCACCTGGCGCGGCATCGGGACGGTGGGATCGGGAATCAGCGTCACCGAGGCCATGGCGGTGAAATGCAGCGCGCAAATGGCGAGCGCGAAGGTCATGGCGCCGGCGATGCGATTGCGCATGCGGCGGCGGCGGAAGGCGATATGGAAGGCGAGCGCACCGCCCACAACGCCGATGATGAGCGAGCTATGGGCATAGGCGGCGTCGTAGACGACCCGCGCCGGAACGCGCATCGCGGCCATGCCGGTGAAATGCATGGCGCCGACGGCCATGCCGGCGATGGCGCCGCCGAACATCGCCGCTCCCGGGCTGAGCAAGGCGAGAGCCAGGCCGAGCCAGGTCACCGAGACGGCGATGGCGATGGAGAGGGCGGTGAGGCCGAGGTCGTAGCCGATGGGCAGATGGGGCTGGAAGGCGAGCATCGCGACGAAATGGGTCGCCCAGACGCCGCATCCGGTCACGACGGCGGCCCCGGAGATCCAGATCCAGCGCATATGCTTGGCGCCGCTCTCCCGGCTGCGGTCGACCAGGCTGAAGGCCGTATAGCAGGCGAAGGCGCAAACCAACCCCGCGAGCACCACGAGGCGCAGATCGTGCTCGCCGGTTATGCAGCTCAGAACCCGAAGCATGAGCCGAATCTCGGGCGTAAATCTGAAGGAACCGTAAAATTGGCGCGGCCCGTTGCCGAGCCCCTTGCGCCTTGGTATTTGGCGGGAAGTTCCGTGTTTTGAATCGGGTCGGAGGCGAGATGAGCGACAAGGGCTCCGCCGCGCGCTACCGCGCCAATCTCCAGGGCGAGGTGGACAGCGCGAGCCTCTATCGTGCCCTCGCCGCGGCCGAGCCCGATGCGAAGCTGGCCGAGGTCTATCGCCGCCTCGCCGCGGTGGAGGAGGCCCACGCCGCCTTCTGGGAGAGGCGCCTGGAGAAGCTCGGCAAGAAGCTTCCCGGCGGCGGCCGGCTGCGTCCCGGCTTCCGCACCCGCGCGCTGGCTTGGCTGGCCCGGCGCTTCGGGCCGCAATTCGTGCTCCCGGCGATCAACACCCTCGAGAAGCTGGATAGCGGCGCCTACGATACCCAGCCGGAGGCGGTGGCGGGCCGCCTGCCCGAGGCCGAGCGCTCCCATGCCCGCATCCTCCAGGCCATTGCGGGGAGCGTTCCCGGCGTCGTCACCGGCGGCGTCCTGGCGCGGCTCGAGGGGCGGCACCGGGGCCTCGGCGGCAATGCCCTGCGCGCCGCGGTGTTGGGTGCCAATGACGGGCTCGTCTCCAATCTGAGCCTGGTGATGGGCGTGGCGGGGGCGGCGCTGGCGCCCCGCGCCATCCTGGTGACCGGGCTGGCCGGGCTCCTGGCCGGCGCCTGCTCCATGGCCCTCGGCGAGTGGCTCTCGGTGAGCAGCGCGCGCGAATCCTATCAGCGCCAGATCGATCAGGAGGCCGCGGAGCTGCGCGAGGTTCCGGAGGAGGAGAAAGAGGAGCTCGTGCTCATCTACCAGGCGAAGGGCCTGGGCGAGGAGCAGGCGCGGGCGCTTGCCGACCGCCTGATGTCGCGCAAGGACACCGCTCTCGACACCCTCGTGCGCGAGGAGCTCGGCATCGACCCCGACGAGCTGGGCGGCTCGGCCTGGGCGGCGGGCGGCACCTCCTTCCTCTTGTTCGCCGCCGGCGCCGTCTTTCCCGTGGCGCCGTTCTTCCTGCTGAGCGGCGCCCTCGCCGTCGCGGCCAGCATCGCCCTCAGCGGCGTGGCGCTCTTCGCCATCGGCGCCGGCACCAGCCTCTTCACCGGGCGCGGCATCGTGGTCTCGGGCCTGCGCCAGCTCGCGATCGGCCTCCTCGCCGCCGGCATCACCTACGGAATCGGCCGCCTGATCGGCGTCGCCGTTACCGGGTGACGCCTCAGTCCATCCCCCACATGCGCAGGAGCTTGTGGTAGACGTTGTTTATGGCGTTGACCTCCGCATGCGCCGCACCCTCGCCGCGCAGCTTGGTCGAGGCGCAGCCCAGCTCGTAGAGGACGGCGCGGCGCTCGGCATCCCGCACGAAGCTCTGGATCCAGGTGACGGCGGCGAGGCGCGTGCCCCGCGTCACCCGCCGCACCTCGTGGAGATAGTGGCTGGGATAGACGACCGCATGGCCCGCCGGCAGCTTGAAGGCGTGGGGACCGACGGGGGTCTCGACGGAGAGCTCGCCGCCGTCATAGCTCGACGGAGGGCTGAGAAAGAGGGTCATGGCCAGGTCATTGCGCACCGCCTGGGCCGGCTTCTCGATGCCGAGGATGGCCTCATCGCTATGGGCGCCATAGGCCATGCCCTTGTCATAGCGGCTGAAGATGGGAAGCATCAGCCGGCGCGGCAGCGCGAAATTGTTGAAGAGGGAATTGGCCGTCAGCGCCGCGCAAATCTCCTTGCCGAAGGCCAGCCACTCCTCGGTGACGGGAAGCTCGCGATTGCGCTTGATGGATTCGGCCAGATTGCCGGCCGTGGCCCGACCGTCGATGAAATTCGCGCACCGCAAACGCTCGCATAAGCGCTCGGCGTCCGCCGGAGGCAAGACCTCCGGGATCTCGATGAGCATGCGTCCCCCTGCGCCTTATCTTTATTTCTATCTTTTGTCGTTCGTTATAATTGCGCCGCGTCCCTGTTGCGCGGCTGCGATCGACTATAGCAGGAGTCGGCGGTCCCGGGAACGCTCCGGCTGACCGAACGGCGTCAGAACTTCACCGCGGCGACGAGCTCGCCGAGCAGCATGGTGCTGCCGACGGACCGCCCAGCCGGCCCGTTCGCCGCGACGAAGGCGGCCGCCGCCTGCTTGAAGCCCTCGCCGGGAACGCCGAAGCCGAGCACGCCGGAGAGCGTGAGCCATTTCGCCGGCGTCCAGACGGCGTAGAGATCCGTCTCGTCGAGGGCGTGGCTGCTGCGGATGGCCGGATTGGCGAACTGGCCCACATGGTCGAAGCGGAAATCGTAGAAGATGAGGCCCACGGTCAGGTCGTCGCGGGGAGTGACGCTCACCGCGGCCATCGCCACGTCGATATTGCTCGGCGTGCCGAGATACCAGCCATAGATCTCGCCCATGTACCAGCTCCCATAGCCGCGCGGGCCGGCGGTGTAGAAGAGCGGGTCGTAGGAATGCTTGACGCGCCCGTTGGGGTCGGATTCGCCGCTGAACTGGGCGTAGCGGAGGCTCACCTGCGGCGTCCAGGGAAGCTGCGAGAATTTGTAGCCGGGCTCGATGTACCAGGCGTCGGCATTCACCTCGCGGTCTGCGCTGCCGTTCTCCTCGCGGATATATTCGCCGTAGAACAGGATGTCGCGATCGAATTCGAGGAAGGAGCCGGCGGCGCGCAGGCTGACGACGTTGAGGCCGTCGCGATTGGCCGCCGCGGAGAGGGATGACGCCGTCTTGCCGGGGGCGAAGCTGAAGGCGCCGGTGGGGCCGGATGTCGAGTTGCTGTCGGCGTCGTAGATGTTGAAATACATGAGCCCGAGCGTCCAGACATCCGGCGGCGGCGCGTCGTCGCCCTCCTTCTTCGCGCCGGCGCGGTACCATTCGGCGTTGAAGCCGGCGAGCTTGGAGAGAGGCTGGTCGAAGCCCTGCATCAGATGCTGGTCGGTGTTGGTCTCGAGCTTGAAGACGTTGCCGCGCAGGGGCACGCCCTCGGGATTGAGCTTCAGGATCGCGGTGCGCTGAAACGCCGTCGCGAGGGAGGTGTAGAAGGCGCCGCGACGGAAGGCGTCATAGGTGCCGAGGCCGATCACCAGCCCGTCGCCGACGAGGAAATCCTGATTGCCGTAGGAGACGTCGACGGCGTCGGCGCCGAGGGAGTCCTTGAGGAGATCGCCCGAGCGCCAGCTCGCCACCGCATCCTCGAGATCGACATGGGTGGGGTGGTGGCCCGTGGTCGAGCCGAGCCCCTGCTGCGGCAGCGATGACGCCGCATCGCCATCGCCGCGCGTGCCCTGGGCGACGAGGCTGAGGAGCGTATATCCCGTTCCATAGCTCCCTAATGATTGCTGCGCGCCGAGCGACGGCTTGAGCGACCCCTCCACCCATTCCCGATCGGTCTTTCGGCAGGCCGGGCAGGAGCCGAAGGGCAGATGGGTATTGAAGTCGCCCGCGCTGAAATCGGTATTGCCGACGGCGAAGGCCCCGAAAGTGGCGGCAAGGCCACTGCTCACCTTGGTGCCGTCCGCCTCGTAGAGGGTCTCGTCGGCCGCCGCCGTCGCGGGGCCGAGGAGATGCCCCGCGGCAAGGGCAATGGCCGCGAGGCCCAGGCGCCGCCCGGCTGAGCCCTCGCGCGCCGCGCGCCGTTCATCGATCATATCGCCCCCTGCCCCTGTCCGGTCGCGGAACCGCAAATGTTATATGATGACTTCCGATGCGCTTGCCTCAGCCGCCGAGCGCGAGCTGCACGACGCGGACGATCACGAGGCCGCAGGCGCCAACGAGATAGCCGCGCAGCACGATCATCCAGATCCGGCCGAAGCCCGTGAGCCTGATCGGCTGGAGCTCCGAGAGGGGCGGCATCTGCCAAGTCTCCCGACCTCCGCGCGCGGCGGGCGTGGCCTCCACGATCCCATGCTTGCGCTTCGCGAGCAAAGCGGCGGCCGCGACGGCAAGGGCAATGGCGCTGCCGCCGGCAAGGATGCCGATGATCGCGTCCGAGCCCATATCCGGGTAGAGCACGGCGGCCGTCAGGATCAGCGAGAGCATCACCAGCACGGCGATGACGGCGCCGGTGAAGAGGTTGAGCCCCCGCGAATTGACCCAGGGCCCCAGCACGGCGCGATCGTTGCAGAGCAGCAGCAGGAACACGGTGGCGCTCGGCAGGAGCACGCCGGCGAGGGTCTGCACAGCCTCGGTCAGCAGCCCGAGGGGGCTCCCGGGGGCCAGCACCAGCGCCGCAGCCACGGCGATGAGACCGCCATAGACCGCATAGAAGCCCTTCGCCTCGGCGGGCTTGCGGTGGAGGGAGTGCCTGAGGCTGAGCACGTCGCCGATGGCATAGGCCGTCGAGAGCGAGACCGCGGCGGCGCCGATGATGCTGGCGTCGATCAGGGCGAGGGCGAAGAGCACGCCGGGCACGCGCCCCGCGGCCTTCTCGAGCCCGACCGCGATGCCGGCGGCGTCGGTGAACTTGCCGGCCTCCGGCGTGCCGCTGAAGGCCGCGGCGGAGAATGCCATCATCGCCACGGCGCCCACGATCACCAGCACGATGCCGATGACGAGATCGGCGCGCTCGTAATTGACGAAGCGCGTGGTGAGCCGCTTGTCGATGACGTAGCTCTGCTGGAAGAAGAGCTGCCAAGGTGCCACCGTGGTGCCGACGATCGCGATGACGAGCAGCATGACGTCGCTGAGGGCCCCTTCCTTGGGCAGCTGCGGGACGAAGAAATCATGGGCGATCTGCCCCATCGGCGGATGCACGAGGAGGATGATCGGCACAAGCAGGAAGCTGCCCGCGACGAGCATCAGCGAGAACCGCTCGAAGCGGCGGAAATTCCCGGTGCTCCCGGCGACGATGACCAGGAGCGTCGCGAGCGCCACGCCCCAGGCTTTCGGCAGCCCGAGATAGTCGAGGGCGAGGCTGATGCCGATGAACTCGGTGACGATGGTGAGCCCGTTCAGCAGGAAGAGGTCGATCACGCTGAAGGCGCCCCAGAACTTCCCGAAGCGCTCCAAGATCAGTCGGGCGTGCCCGACGCGGGTGACCGCACCCAGGCGCAGCACCATCTCCTGATTCACGTAGAGCACGGGAATCAGAAGCAGCAGCGTCCACATCAGCGCGGTGCCATAGTTCTGGCCCGCCTGGGTATAGGTCGCGAAGGCGCCGGCATCGTTGTCGCCGACCATCACGATCAGGCCCGGCCCGAGCACGGCGAGAAGGGTGGCAAGGCGCGCGCGCCAGCTCTGGCGCGGGCCGATATCATGGCGCCGGATGGTGCCGAGGGCGCCGTGGATGTCGCCGATATGGGCGGTGTCCAGCGCCGCTCCGCGCGCAATGGTGGCTTCCGTCATCGTCATCGTCGTCGTCCTTCAAGGCAAGTCTCGTCGAACCGGCACCCGGTCGAGCGGCCCTCGAAATCGGCGCGCTTCCCGGTGCGAGCGCTATGCGCATGAAGGCGAGGCGGGTGGAGGCTCGGCCTCGGCGTTGTCGCGGCTGAAGGGAATGAGGGAATGGAGATGATGGCGGCAGGTCCGCGCCGGGCGGCTTCCCCCGCGGCGCATCACCAGCCCCGCCTTGCCGGCGGGCGCGCGCATCTTCACGGTGAGGATCTTCTCCATGGCTCACCTTCCTCGACCGCCCCTGCCATGGGCCGGAAGGTGAGCCGGGCGCGCCTACGCGAGGTTCGGCTTGCCCATGATCACCCCGCCCTTGCGGCAGGGAGTAGTCCCGCTCTCATTTGTGCGCCCGGCTGGCTTTGCCCTGGAGGCATCCAGACGGGCACGACGACTGTGGCAGTCCATCTTTCTCTCGGTTGCTCGCTGCTCGACCGCAGCGCGTATCCGCGCCGCCGTCGCCCCGCATCTACGCCTGCGCTTTGCAAGTGTCAACCCGCAAAAAGGCGAGAGTGACGATTCAGGGCCGATGCGGCGCGCTTTTCCGCTCACTGGACGAGTCGTTGGAGCGGGCCGCGGCGCAGGCCAGGAGATGGGCCTGAAACCGCTCGTCGAGAATGCCGGCGCCGAAGGCGAGCTGGGGCAGGTTGAGATCGCCGCCGAAATTCACCTCGACGATCACGGGACCCGTCGGCGTGATGGCGATGTCCCAGGACTGGGTGCGGATGCCCGGCAGCGCTGCGGCACCGGCCCGGCAGACGGCCGTGGTCTCCACCCAAAGCGGCAACACCCGATCGACGAGGGGCTCCCAGGTGTCGGGATGGGCGTCGCGCAGGCGGTGGTCCTTTCCGACGCCGGAAACGACGCGCAGGATGCGCCCCGAGGCGGAATCGATCGCCGCCAGCATGTTGCCCGCACGCCAGAAATTGTCGGCGATGTTGGCCCCGACCGGAATTTTCCATAGGCTGCGAAAGATCTCGGGCTCGGCCCCGGCGAAGAGGATGACGAGGCGCGCCGTGGCGATGCGCTCGCCGATCATGCGCGCGATCTCGGGATGGGGACGCAGGCGCTCCTGGAGGAGATAGCCGGCATAATCGGCGCCGTCGAGCCGCCCGATGAAATCGGCGATTGGCAGCCTCGCGCCGCCGGCGAGCACGAGCGCATCCGCATCGGCGTCATAGCCGTCGATGCTGAAGGCGCCGAGGCTGTACATGCCGTCCACCGGCTTGGCGAAGCATGGGTAGAGGGTGTTGCGGCGCAGGAAGGCCGCGAGCTCGGCCTGGTCCGCCAGGGACGCCGCCCCGGCGAGGCCCTGCGCCGCGCGATAGGTCGCCAGTGTCCTCGGCACCGGCAGCCCGCACTCGCTCATCCTGGCATAGAAGACGAGCTTGTCATGGGCAAGCTCGCGCCAGGCGGGATCGTTGCAGGCGGCATGGATGCGCCGTTGCGCCGCCTTGCCGACGAAGCGCTGCTTTGCCGCGAAGGGGAGCGCGGGGTCGTAGAGCCGATAATAGAAATACTCCTCGGCGCTCAGCGCCCCCGGCCCGCGGCTCAGCTTGCGGATCTCCGAGACGACGGTCAGCCAGCGCTTGTCGTTGGCGGCAATGGCGCTGCGCATATGCTCGATGAGGTCGAGCTTCGGCGCGCCGTCGAGGCGGCGGCGGAGCGCCTGATCGGAGGTGTTGGTCGGTGACGCTTGCACGGACGTGAACGGCATGAGGCTGGCGCTCGTCGAGCTGCGATCGCCAGCCGAGTGTAAGGGAAGAGTAATTAAGGCTTTGTTAAGCCTGTAGGCCGCCCGGAGGTGATATTTGCCAAGCTACGTCTTGACGCCCAGGCCCCGCATGAAGCGGTCGCGGATTTGCGCGGGATCGCGCTCGGTGGTGGCGACGGCCGGCTTGTCGTCGATGCGCGCGGCGATTAGCATCGGCCCATTTTCAGTCAAGGCGCGGGCGACGAGCTGGTCGAAATCGCCCTCGTCGGCGGCCCAGGCCGCGCGCTCGATGCCGGCGCCACGGGCGATGGCGACGAGATCGGCGCCGAAGGCCGTGGCCGTGCGCTGGGCCCCGGTGATCTGGTAGACGCCGTTGTCCATGACGATGATGGCGAGATTCTTCGGCCGCAGCATCGCGATGGTGGCGAGCGCGCCGAGCTGCATGAGGAGCGAGCCGTCGCCCTCGAGGGCGATGACGCGGCGTTGGGGCTGCGCCAAGGCGACGCCGAGGGCGATCGGGCAGGCGAGGCCCATGCTGCCGAGCATGTAGAAGTTCTGGGGGCGGCGGCCGGCGGCCCAGAGGTCGAAATTGGTGTTGCCGATGCCGGCGACGACGGCCTCCTTGCGGCTCAGCCTGGCGACCAGCCGCTGCGTCAGCTCGAAGCGGTTCATCACCTTCATGTTGTCGAGGCGCCGCTCGCTCTGCCCCCGCTTGTCGTCGCGCTCCGGCATGGCCGCCCTCACGCCTTAAACACCTTGCCGCCGGTGAGGAGCGGCGAGAGGATGAGCGCCACCGGCGCCTGGGTCGCGACCGCCTGCTTGATCGAGCGGTCGGCGATGAAGTCGAGCTCGTCGAGGCGCGTGATGGTGTGGTTCTCGATCGCGAGGGCGTCGAGCACCGGGCGCATGGTGCGGCACACCAGCGCCTGGCCGAAATTGAACTCGCGAGGGTGCCGCGCTCGGAGACGATCATCACCAGCGGAATCTGGAACGGCACGGCGAGGGAGGCGATGGCGTTGGGCAAGGTGCCGAAGCCGCTCGTCTGCATCAGCACGCAGCCGAGCATCCCGCCCATCCAGGCGCCGGCGACGATGCCCACGGCCTCCTCCTCGCGGGTCGTGGGGAAGGCGGTGAAGAACGCGTCGTCGTGCACGCGATCGATCAGCGGCGTCAGCACGCGGTCGGGCACATAGGTGACGAGGCGCACCTGGTTGCGCTTCAAGGTTGCATGCAGGATCGCGTGCCAGGGCTGCGCCGCCGCGCCGCCATTCGCGATCGTGCTCGCCTCGCCCTGCTGCGCCATGTCAGAAGAGCCGTGCTGTCGGAATGGCGCAGGCGACGTTGAGGAGTGCCTGTCGCTTCTCGACCCTGACGGCATGCAGCGCGCGCTCGAGGGCCGGCGCCATCTCCTCGGGCGCCTCCACACGCTCGCCATAGCCGCCCGAGGCCTCGACCACCTTCTCGAAGGCCGGCGAGGGCTCGAGGGCGGTGAGGGGCATGCGATTGGCGCGCCGGCCGCGCCCGTCGGGATACATCGCCTCCGTCGCCTTGCGCACCGCGGCCCAGCCGGCATTGTTGAAGACGATGAAGAGCACCGGCAGCTCCTGGGCGCGGGCCACGTAATGGGCGGGCGTCGGATTGCCGAACATGTAGCTGCCGTCGCCGACCGCGGCGATGACCAGGCGCTCCGGGGCGGCGAGCTTGGCGCCGAGCGCAGCGCCCAGGCCCCAGCCCAGCCCGCCCGCCGGGCTCGAGGCGAAATAGGTGCCGGGCTTGCGGAAGCTCATCTGCTCAAGCGCCAGGCCGAGCTCGTTGATGACGATGGCGTCCTCGCCCTTGACGGCGTCGATGGCGCGGGAGACGAAGGCGGGATGGAGCGGCCGCGCCTGGCGCACCTTCTCGAAGGTCGCCTGCAGGCTGGCGCGCTGTGCCTGGCGTCGTGCGGCGAGGCGCTCCCGCCGCGCCATAACGCGTTGCGCCATCTGCGGCTCCTCGTCGGCCAGGGCCTCTGTCAGCATCGGCAGCGCCAGAGCCGGGCTTCCCGCAATCGCGAGATCCGCCTCGAAGCTGCGCATGGGATAGCGGGAGAAGAGGGGCTCGACCGAGAGATGGATCACCTTCGCCTCCCGTCGCGGCGCCATGCGCGAGGCGATCCACGGCACGTCGCTCTCGATCACGAGGACGGCGTCGGCCTCGGCGAGGAAGGGGGCCGGGTCGTAGCCGAGATGCATGGGGTGGTCGCTCGGCAGGCAGAGCCAGCGCGGCACGTGGCTCACCACCGGGAAGGCGAAGCGCTCGGCGAGCGCGGCGAGCCGCGGCACCGCCGCCGGATCGCGCCCGAGGCTGGAGGTGATGACGACCGGATGCTCGGCGGCGGCGAGGATTACCGCCGCTTCGGCGATCGCCGCGGGAGCGGGTGCCGGAGCCTGGACGGCAGCTTGCGGCTTGCGCCGCGCGCCGTTGGGCGCCGGGGCCGCCAGCACCTCGCGCGGCAGGGTCAGATAGACGGGGCCCTTGGGCTCGCTGCGGGCCAGGGCCAGGGCGCGGTCGAGGGCCGGCTCGATCTGGTCGGGCAGGCGCAGCTCGTAATCCCATTTGACGATCTCGCGCAGCATCGAGCCTTGGTCGAACATCTCCTGCCCCCAGTGGATATAGAGGCTGCGCGAGCCCTCATGCCCGCTTTCGGAGAAGGGCGTGCGGCCGGCCGCGAGCAGGATCGGGATGCGCTCCCGCGCCGCGTTCAGGAGACCGCAGATCGCGTTCGCCGTGCCGACATTGACGTGCAGCATCACGGCCTGGGCGCGGCCCGAGACCATGGCGTGGCCATAAGCCATGGCGACGGCGAGATTCTCGTGGGGGATCGCAAAGGTCTGGGGCACCCGCGTGCCCTCCTCGGCGGCCTTGACCAGGGCCTCGATGATGGGCGGGAAATCGGTCCCGGCATTGGCGAAGAGGTAATCGACGCCGCTCTCGGCGAGCCGCCGCAAGTAAAGCTCGGCCGCAGTCGGTGCGGGGCGCTCCTCGGCTGGCACGGCGATCCTCCCTGGCAGCGCGGCGAACAGCGCCGCGTGGGCATTGGCTCGGCGGGGTGTCGCTCTGGTCTTAGCCCAGGCCCAGGGCAGCCGCAAGGCGCTTGCCGGCCGAGGCAGGCGCCGCGGCTGCGATGGGGCGCTGCGCGCGAGCGGCTTGCGCGCAGCCGCGCGGCGACGCAGCATGCGCGGATCATGGCGCCGCCCCGCAACGATCCCCGCGCTCGGCCCCGCCCGCGCCTTCTTGCCTATGCGCGGCATCTGCGTCAGCGTCCGCGGCTCATCCTGGCGACGGCCGTCGCCATCGCCCTCTATATCGCGCTCCCGGCGACGATCATGCTCGCGACGCGGCTCCTCGTCGCCTTCGATGTCGGTGCGCTCGTGTTCCTCGCGGCGAATTGGCTCATGATGGTGCAGGCGACGCCCGCCGCCCTGCGCCGCCGCGCCCGCGCCGAGGATGCCGGCCGCGCCATCGTGCTCGCCCTGGCCGCCGCCGTCGCGGTGGCGATCCTGCTTGCGATCGGCTTCCAGCTCCACGGCCTCAAGGACCTCCCGAGCGGCCACATGGCGCTCCATGTGGGCCTCGCCGCGGCCACGATCCTGCTCTCCTGGGTGTTCATGAACACCATGTTCGCCCTGCATTACGCCCACGCCTATTACGACGATGCGGCGGACGGCGCCGATCTCGGCGGCCTCGAATTCCCCGGCAGGGGGGATCCCGACTACTGGGACTTCCTCTATTTCTCCTTCGTCATCGGCATGACCTTCCAGGTCTCGGACGTGCAGGTCGCAAGCCGCCGCCTGCGCCGCATCGTGCTCGCCCACGGCGTGCTCGGCTTCTTCTTCAACGTCGTGGTCTTGGCGCTTACCATCAACATCGTCGCGGGGATGGTCTGACCGCTGCTCGCGGCGTTCCCGGCTTGCGGCGACGCGCAAAAAGGGCCCCGCCGAAGCGGGGCCCGTATCGCCTTCCATGATGAGCCGGCGCGCCCCGGCGCGCGGAGCGCTAGCCGCCGTAGAAGACGTTCTCGCCGAGATCCTTGAGCTCGAGGATCGCCAGATCGGGGCGGCCGGGCGGCGGCTTCCGCAAATGGACATCCACCACCTCGCCGACGACGACATGGTGGTCCCCTTCCTCCACGATCGTCTTGACGCGGCATTCGACGGCCGCGGGCACCTCGGTCAGAATTGGCGCGCCGGTCGTACCTCGCTCATACGCTTGGCCGTTCAGCTTGCCGTCCTTCACTTCGGTCGGCTTGAAGAAAGTGAAGGCGAGGCCCTTGTGCTCCTTCCCGAGCATGTTGAGGGCGAAGGCTCGCGCCGTCTTGACGGCTTGATAGGTGCCGGAATCCGTCTTCACCCCGACCACCAGGAGCGGCGGGTTGAAGGCGGTCTGCGTCACCCAGTTGACGGTCGCGGCGGCTAGATTGCCGCGGCCGTCATCGACCGTGAGCACATAGAGCCCATAGGGGATCATGCGGAGAACGGTCGTCTTCGTCTCGGCGTCCATCGAATCTCCCCATCGCCGCGCACGCCCGGGGCGGCGCACCGCCCGGAGGCAGAAAGCGCTGACCTCGCCTGCACCGCCGCGTCACATCACATGCTGCAGCATGCTCTTGCACACGCCCTTCACCCGACCGAGCTCGTTGACCAGGCTCTGCAGCGAGGCTCTGCCGCCCTTGCCGGTCGCCGGGATCGGCTGCGCCTGCTGGAGGCGGGCCATGGAAATGGCCGGCACGCGCTGCTCGCCGCCGATATCGCACAGGCGGTCGAGGAGCTCGAGGGCCTTGGCCCAGTACCAGCGCTTCTCGCTCACGCCATGGGCGCAGCGGGACAGCACGACGAGAAGGTTTCCGGCCCAGGTGGCCAGCATCAGATAGTCCTTCCGGCTATAGGCGAGCTTCACCTGGCAAAGCAGCGCGCCGAGAGCCTCGTGGCCGCTGACCACCGCCTGGGGCGGATAGGGCGTCATAAACGGATCGAGAACGCGGTCATAGATCTCGCCCTCGCTGAAGCCGAATTGGGCGCTCGCCCGCGGCAGGATCTCGTCGACGACGGCTTGCACGAGCGCCTCGCCGCGCATCCATTCATGCCCGTCATTGGTCCCGATGATGCGTGGCGCGAAAGGCTTAAGCTCTTGGCGCCATTCGGCCTTCACCCCGTCATTGAGCTGGATCGCGAAGTTGCGGATGACGGGTGACGCCGTGGACGGCCGGTCGCCATGAGACTCCCCCGCCAGATAGGCGACGAGAGACATGATGCACAACCTGCCGTCCCGGGGCTTGCCGGGCCCGCGCACGAGTTGGATGCGGTCGTAAAGTCGCTCGAGTTGGATGTCTACGGACATAACGGCCTCCTTCCTTGAACTGGCCAAGACGGTCGGCATTGACCGAAGGCGGAAACGGCACTCCTATGATCTAATATCGACCCGGCGCATGTCAGCAGCAGATCACGTGGAATTTCACCGTGAGCGCGCCGGCCGCCCGCCCCTGGCGAAAGCGTTCACCGCGTCCGCGACGAGGCGGAACTTCACCTGCGTCAGCGTGGTATTGCGGAAATAGTCGACGAGCTCGTCCCAGGGGTCCTTGAGGCGCGTGATCGCCGATATGAAGGCGACGACCCCGCCGATCTCGAATTGACCTTTGGAGACGAGCAAGCCGCCGATGAGCAAGGCCGCGACGATCTGCAGGTGATTGCAGAAGTTCGTCAGGAAATTCATCGTGAATTTGAGGCGATAGACGCCCATGTTGAGCGCGAAGACGCGGTCGATCCGCGGGTCCTTGCTGCCGCCATGCTCCTCGTCCCCCGTGGCGATGACGCTGGCGCTCACGTTGCGCAGCAGGCGCACGCGAAGCTTGGTGCGGCGGTTGATGAGCCGTTGCAGAAACGGAATGAAAACGGCCTGCGGCAGCACCAGCGCAAACGTCGCAAGCGCCATCCAGGCCGAGAGGTGGATCATATAGGCGAAGGTGGAGAGCAGGATGCCGCCGTGGAGGAGCGGCTCGGAGATGCTCTCGCCGACGAAGCCCCCGATCGGCTCGACTTCCGACACGATCATGGCGACCTGGATGCCGCTCGCCGCCGCCTCGTCCACGGGCGGCGCCTCCTCCTGCTCGAGCGCCCGCACGCGCCGGCGCAGGTCGCGCGTCGCCCGCTCGCCGATCCAGCTGCGGTAGAGATTGACCGCAAGCTTGGTCGCCCCCTGCGCAAAGACCATGCCGCCATAGACGACACAGAGCAGCACCACCAGGGAATAGGCGTGATGCTTCACGAGATCGTTGACGATGCGCCGCTGGAGCTCCAGGGGCACCAGCTCGAAAAGAAAGGCGGCCACCGACAGCAGCGACAGCAGGAGCTGGTGCGCGGCGCTCGTACGCAGGACGTAGCGGAAGACATTGCGCGGCAGGCCCGGCCAGGGTCGCGGCGACCCTGCGAGCAGATGCCAAAGCCGAGGCACAGCCCGCCCCTCGTGGCGCGGCCGCCTTCCCCCTCTCGCTCGTTCCGTCGCCGGCTCGGGTGCGCACAAGCTCAGCACTTTGCAAGTCCACGGTAAACAACACCAGGAATTCCCTGGGGTTCCGGTCCTGACTTCCGCCGCCGGTGAAGGACCGCGCGACCCCAGCGCAGTCCACCCTGGCGCATGAGCTTATGGGATCGTGCGCTAGCTTCCGGCGGCGATGCTCGTCGCATTCGAGCGCGGGAGCGCGCCTGGCGAGGCGGAGCGCTCGGCCAGGGTGCGCTGCAACGCGCGCATCAACTCCTCGTCGCGGTAAGGCTTCTGCAACAATTCTCCGGCCACCCCGCCGGTGGTCGGGAAGGAGGAGGCATAGCCCGAGGCGAAGATGACTTTCAGCGCCGGCCGCAGCTCAAGGGCGCGGCGGGCGAGGTCGATGCCGCTCATGCCGCCGGGCATGACCACGTCGGTGAACAGCAGGTCGACGCGGGCGTCGCTCTCCAGGATCTTCAGGGCTGCGGCGGCGCTGTCGGCCTCGCAGAGGCGGTAGCCGAGCTCCTCCAGCCGGGCCACGGTCATGCTGCGGACATTGTCGTTATCCTCGACGACCAGGATGATCCGCCCGGCCGCCAGGCTGGCGTGATCGCTCCCGGCCTCGGCCTGTCCCGCCGCCTCGCGCGACGCCTCGCTTCGCGGCAGATAAAGGCGCACCGTCGTCCCCACGCCGACGGCGCTCTCGATCTCGATATGCCCGCCCGACTGCTTGGCGAAGCCATAGACCATGCTCAGGCCGAGGCCGCTGCCCTTGCCGGGGGGCTTCGTGGTGAAGAACGGCTCGAAGGCCCGGTCGATCACCTCCGGCGGCATGCCGCTGCCGGTGTCGCTGACCGCCAGCATGACGTAGTCGCCGGCCGCGGGCTCGGGCTCGCCTCCGGCATGCCGGATATTGGCGCCTTCGATCGTGAGCGTGCCGCCTTGGGGCATGGCGTCGCGGGCGTTGATCGCGAGGTTGAGCAGGGCCGACTCCACCTGGGCGGGATCAGCGAAGATCGGCCAGATGTCGTCGGCGGGGAGGCGGATGTCGACCTTGATCGCCTCGCCGATGACGGGGCTCAGGAGCCGTGCCATGCGCGGCACGAGCTCGGTGAGCTCGATGACCTTCGCCTGGTGGGGCTGGTGACGGGCGAAGGTGAGGAGCTGCCGGACGAGCTCGGCGCAGTTCAGGGCCGCGGTCAGCGCGTTCTGGGTGCGGTCGAAGATCTTGCCCCCGCCCTTGAGCGAGCGCGTCACCAGGTCGAGGTTCCAGATGATCACGCTCAGCATATTGTTGAAGTCGTGGGCGATGCCGCCCGTGAGCTGGCCCAGCGCCTCCATCTTCTGGGACTGCACGAGCTGCTGCTCCAGCTGGCGCCGATAGGTGATGTCGAGGCAGGTGCCGAAGATCTCCTTGGGTGCGCCGCCCTCGTCGCCGACCAGCACGGCCTGGTCGAGGAATATCCGCTCCGAGCCGTCGGCGCAGCGCCAGCGATATTCGGTCGAGAGCGTGCCCGTCTCGGCGACGGCGGCGACCTGGGCCAGGACCCGCGGCAGGTCGGCCGGATGGATGCGCGCCGTCCACAGATCGACGTCGTCGATGAAGGCTGTCGGCTTGAACCCGACGGTGCCGGCGATCGCCTCGCTGAGGAAGCGCGGCCCCGAGAAGCGCCCGCCGAGATCGGCCGTATAGAGTGCGATGGGCAGCGACTTGATGATGAGCGCTTGCCGCTCCTCGATCTGGCGGAGCGCCCGCTCGGCCTCGATCTTCTCGGTCCGCACGCGCAGATTCTCGATCTGCAGCCGGCGCTCATGCCGGGCCTGCTCCCGGATCGCCTCCGTCTTCTTATAAAGCTCGACGAAGACCGAGACCTTGGTGCGCAGCACGACGGGATCGATGGGCTTGAAGACATAGTCGACGGCGCCCAGCGCATAGCCGCGGCTGACGTCCTGATCGTCCCGGTCGAAGGCGGTGATGAAGATGATCGGCGTATGGCGGGAGCGCTCGCGCCTGCGGATGAGCTCCGCGAGCTCATAGCCGTCCATGTCCGGCATCTGCACGTCGATGAGGACGATGGCGGCGTCCTCGCGCAAGAGATGCCGCAGCGCATCGGTTCCGGACGAGGCCTGGATGACGTTCTCGCCCAGCTCCGCCAGCATCTCCGCGAAGGCGAGAAGGTTTCGCGGCTTGTCATCGACGACGAGGATGTTCGCCTTGGGCAGCGAGGCCATGGCGGCAGCCTCGTCGCCCGCGGGCGGGCTCTCGTCGCGCGTACCGGTTGTCTCGTCGTCCTTGACGCTACGCACGGTCGGGCTCCGTTCCGGAGGCGCCTAATGCTTGCGCAGCCAAACGCGGATCACCGAGAGGATATGATCGATGTCGACGGGCTTGGCGGCGTAGTCCGACGCGCCCGCTGCAATGCACTTCTCCCGATCGCCCTTCATGGCCTTCGCCGTGATCGCGATGATCGGCAGCGTCCGGAAGCGCTCCCGCGCCCGGATGCTCCGCATCGTCTCATAGCCGTCCATCTCGGGCATCATCACGTCCATCAGCACCAGATCGATCGCCGGCGTGCGCTCGAGGAGGGCGATGCCGTCGCGGCCGTTCTCGGCGTGCAGGACCTCGACCTGATGCTGCTCCAGCACGCTCGCCAGCGAGAAGATGTTCCGCACATCATCGTCGACGATCAGGACCTTGCGGCCCGCCAGCACCGGCTCCCGCTGGCGCAAGCCGCTCAGCAGCTTCCGCTTGTCCTCCGGCAGGCCGGCCACCGCCCGATGCAGAAACAAGGCGCTTTCGTCGAACAGCCGAGCCCCCGCCTCGGGACCCTTGACGATCACCGATTCCGCCATTCGCTGAAGCCTGAGCTCCTCGCGCCGGCTCAGCTCCCGGGCTGTATAGACGATGATCGGCATCGGATTTTCTTGATCTTTGCGCAACTGCTCGATCAGTTCAAGCCCGTCCATGTCGGGAAGGCCGAGGTCGAGAATGACGCAGTCGAAGAACTTCCGCGCGATCTCCGCGAGCGCCTCGTGGCCGCTCGCCACGGCGGTCAATTCCACATCGCCGTTGCCGATCATGGCGGCGACATGGGCACGCTGCACCTCGTCGTCCTCGACGAGGAGGAGATGCCGCACGCGCCGCGAGAGGAAGTTCTCGGTGCGCTCGATCATCCCGAAGAGCGTCTCGCGGTCGACCGGCTTGGGCAGGGCGGCGAAGGCGCCGAGCTTCCGCCCGAGGCGGCGCGGATCCTCGGCGGAGATCACGTTGACGGGGATGTGCCGCGTCTCGGGATTCCGCTTGAGGATGTCGAGGAGGCGCCAGCCGTCCATGTCGGGCAGCTTGATGTCGAGCAGGATCGCCTCCGGCCTGAAGCGGCGGGCGAGCGCCAAGGCGTGGCCGCCATTCGGGGAGACGAGGCCCTTGAAGCCGCGCTGACGCGCCGCATCGAGCAGGACGGTCGCGAATTTGTCGTCGTCCTCGACGATGACGATGCTGCGCTCGCCCGGGGCCAGGGCGTCGCGGTCGTCCTTCACGGCGCCGATCGGGCTCCATTCGGCGGGCTCGTCGGGGGTGGGGAGGATCTTGTCGATCGCGGTATTGGGCCGCGACGCCGCGGCGGCGACGTTGTAGGCGATCGGCAGGAACAGCGTGAAGGTGCTCCCCTGCTCGGGCGCGCTCACCACGGTGATCTCCCCGCCCAGGAGGCGGGCGATCTCGCGGCTGATGGAGAGGCCGAGCCCCGTGCCGCCATATTTGCGGCTGGTGGTTCCGTCCGCCTGCTGGAACGCCTCGAAGATGACCTTCTGCTTGTCGGCGGGGATGCCGATTCCGGTGTCGCGCACCGAGAAGGCGACGACCATGGACGCCGAGTTCAGGATAGGATTCCTCGAGTTCCAGCCATAGGTCGCGCGGGCGATCCTCATCTCGACGGCGCCCTTGGCCGTGAACTTGAACGCGTTCGAGAGCAGGTTCTTCAAGACCTGCTGCAGCCGCTTGGCGTCGGTATGCATGACGCGGGGCAGGGTGGTGTCGAGCGCCACCTCGAAGCGCAGCTTGCGGTCCTGGGCGATCTGGTCGAAGTTGCGCGAGACGTAATCCTTGAGATCCTCGAGATTGACGTCGCCGATATCGAGGGTGACCGTCCCGGACTCGATCTTCGAGAGATCGAGGATGTCGTTGATGAGCGCGAGAAGCTCGGTGCCCGCGGTGTGGATCGTCTCGGCGAACTGGACCTGCTTCTCCGTCAGGTTGCGATCGGGATTGTCGGCGAGCAGCTGCGAGAGGACGAGCAGGCTGTTGAGCGGCGTGCGCAGCTCGTGCGACATGTTGGCGAGGAATTCGGACTTGTATTTGGAGGTCAAGGCAAGCTGCTCGGCCTTCTCCTCGAGGGCCGCCTTGGCGCGCTCGATCTCCTGGTTCTTGATCTCCACCTGCTTCTTCTGATTCGACAGCAGCTGCGCCTTGTCCTCGAGCTCCTCGTTGGTCTTGCGCAGCTCCTCCTGCTGGCTCTTGAGCAGCTCTTCGGATTTCTGCAGCGACTTGGCCTGCTGCTCCAGCCGGTCGTTGGTCTTCTTGAGCTCCTCCTGCTGGCTCTGCAGCTCGGCGGTGAGGAGCTGCGACTGCTCGAGAAGCTTCTCCGTGCGCATATTGGCGGCGATCGTGTTCAGCACGATGCCGATGCTCTCCATGAGCTGATCGAGGAAGGTCTGGTTGACCTCGCTGAAGCGCTCGAAGGAGGCGAGCTCGAGCACGGCCTTGACCTCGCCCTCGAAGAGCACCGGCAGGACGATGATGTTGAGGGGCGCCGCCTCGCCGAGGCCGGAGGTGATCTGGATGTAGTCGGGCGGGACGTTGGTGAGGAGGATGCGGCGCCGCTCGAAGGCGCATTGCCCGATGAGGCCCTCGCGAAGGCGGAAGCGGTTGGCGAGATGCTTGCGCTGGGTGTAGGCGTAGCTCGCCACCAGCTCGAGATATTCCTCCTCGCCGTCGACCTTGCTCAGGTAGAACACGCCGCAGCTGGCGTTCACGAGCGGCGTCATCTCCGAGAGGATGAGGTTCGTCACCGTCACGAGGTCGCGCTGTCCCTGCAGCATGCGCGTGAACTTGGCCAGATTGGTCTTCAGCCAATCCTGCTCGGTGTTCTTCCGCGTCGTGTCGGCGAGATTGCGGATCATCTCGTTGATGTTGTCCTTGAGGGACGCCACCTCGCCCGAGGCCTCGACGGTGATCGAGCGGGTGAGGTCGCCCTTGGTGACCGCCGTCGCCACCTCGGCGATGGCGCGGACCTGGGTCGTTAGATTGGCGGCGAGCTGGTTCACATTGTCGGTCAGGTCGCGCCACAGCCCGGCGGCACCGGGCACGCGCGCCTGGCCGCCGAGCTTGCCCTCGATGCCCACCTCGCGGGCCACGTTGGTGACCTGGTCGGCGAAGGTCGCGAGCGTGTCGATCATGCCGTTGATGGTATCGGCCAGGGCGGCGATCTCGCCGCTCGCCTCGACGGCGAGCTTGCGCTTGAGGTCGCCATTGGCGACCGCGGTCACCACCTCGGCGATGTTGCGCACCTGGCCGGTGAGGTTCGCCGCCATCAGGTTGACGTTGTCGGTCAGGTCCTTCCAGGTCCCCGCGATGCCGGGGACCCGCGCCTGGCCGCCGAGCTTGCCCTCGGTGCCCACCTCCCGAGCCACGCGCGTCACCTCCGAGGCGAAGGCGTTGAGCTGGTCCACCATGGTATTGATGGTGTTCTTCAGCTCCAGGATCTCCCCCTGTACGACCACCGTGATCTTCTTGGAGAGATTGCCACTGGCGACGGCGGTGGTCACTTCCGCGATATTGCGCACCTGCCCCGTGAGGTTGGCGGCCATCAGGTTGACGTTGTCGGTCAGGTCCTTCCAGGTCCCGGCGACCCCCTTCACCTGGGCCTGGCCGCCGAGCTTGCCCTCG
>DATGLG010000023.1:0-10691 GCA_035294245.1 Alphaproteobacteria bacterium
TCCAACAACGCCTCGAACCGCAGCACCCGGATCTCCTGCAACGTCCTTGCCCGCCCCATCGCTCGCTCCCTTTTGGAGCGATTCAAAAACCGGACAAATCACGCGTCACGAAAACCGGTCAGATCACGAGCTAACTACACGCGCGCATAGCTGCCATTGACAGTCGGGGGAGCGCGACCTAGCCTTTGCAGCCTCTCACATGGCAATGACGAGGCGCCTTCCGGTTCCTGCGCTCGCTCCGGAAGCCTCGATTAGCAGCCTCTCATGACCGACAATCTCACCATCGCCTTGGCCCAGCTCAACCCCACGGTGGGCGACGTCGCGGGCAATATCGCCAAGCTGCGCGCCGCTCGCGCCGAGGCCGCATCCCGCGGCGCCGATCTTGTGGTGGCGACCGAGATGGTGGTGGCGGGCTATCCGCCCGACGATCTCGTGCTCAAGCCCGCCTTCCAGGACGCCGTCGAAGTCGCGGTCAAGGCCTTCGCCGCGGAAACGGCCGATGGCGGCCCGGCGATCGTCCTCGGCGCGCCCTGGCGCGGCCAGGGCAAGCTCTTCAATGCCGCGCTTCTCCTCGAATCCGGCGGCATCGCCTTCATCCGCTACAAGCACGAGCTGCCCAATTACGGCGTCTTCGACGAGAAGCGCATCTTTGCCGCCGGGCCTGCCCCCGGCCCGGTGGTGTTCAAGGGCGTGCGCATCGGCCTCCAGGTCTGCGAGGACATGTGGCTCCCGGATGCGAGCGAGACCCTCGCGGAATCGGGCGCCGAGATCCTCGTCGTCATCAATGCCTCGCCCTTCGAGAGCGACAAGGGCGACGAGCGCCTCAATCTCGCCGTCGCGCGCGTCACGGAGACCGGCCTGCCGCTTCTTTACGTGAATCAGGTCGGCGGGCAGGACGAGCTCGTCTTCGACGGCGCCTCCTTCGCCCTCAATCCCGACCGCTCGCTCGCGGCCCAGGCCAAGGCGTGGAGTGAGGAGGTGCTTCTCACCCGCTGGCGCCGCGAAGGCGAGCATTGGCGCTGTGTCGAAGGCGCGGTCGAGCCTGTGCGCAACGGCCTCGAGTCCATCTACCACGCGATGACCCTCGGCGTGCGCGACTACGTGACCAAGAACGGTTTTCCCGGCGTGCTCGTCGGCTTGTCGGGCGGCATCGATTCGGCGCTCACCGCCGTGGTCGCGGTCGACGCGCTCGGGGCGGCGAAAGTGCGCGGCGTGCGCCTGCCCTCCCGCTTCACCTCGACGGAGAGCCTCGAGGACGCCACAGCGGTTGCCGACCTTCTCGGCTGCCGCCTCGATACCATCCCGATTACGCCCGCGATGGACGCTTTCGATGCCATGCTGGAGGCGCCGCTCAACGGCAAGCCCTGCGACGTCGTCGCCGAGAACATCCAGCCGCGCATCCGCGGCACCACTCTGATGGCGCTCAGCAACCAGACGGGATACATGCTGCTCTCGACCGGCAACAAATCGGAGATGTCCGTCGGCTATGCCACCCTCTACGGCGATATGTGCGGCGGGTTCAACGCGCTCAAGGACGTCTACAAGACGACAGTCTACGCGCTCTCGCGCTGGCGCAACCAGGTTCATCCCGAGGGGATGCGCGGTCCAGCCGGGCGCGTCATCCCCGAGCGCGTCCTCACCAAGGCGCCGACGGCCGAGCTCAAGCCGGACCAGACGGATCAGGACCTGCTGCCGTCCTATGCCGAGCTCGACGGCATTCTCGAATGCCTGATCGAGCGGGAGATGCGACCCGACGAGATCGTCGCCAAGGGCTTTGCGCGCGAGACGGTGATGAAGGTGTGGCGCATGCTCGACCGCGCCGAGTATAAACGCCGCCAGGCCCCACCCGGCGTCAAGATTACGCGCCGCGCCTTCGGACGCGAGCGGCGCTATCCCATCACCAACCATTTCAAGGGCTAGATCGTCATCCGATGCGTCCCGCCGTTCGCATCGCGCCCAGCCCGACGGGCCGGCTCCATGTCGGTAATGTGCGGACCGCGCTCGTCAACTGGCTCTTTGCGCGCAAGCACGGCGGCACCTTTCTCCTGCGTATCGACGATACCGACGAGGAGCGCTCGACGCGCGCCTATGAGGAGAAGATCGAGGAGGATCTGACCTGGCTCGGCCTCACCTGGGACCGCTTCACCCGGCAGTCGGACCGGCTCGCGCGCTATCACGACGCCGTGCAGCGCCTGACCGCCGCCGGCCGCATCTATCCCTGCTACGAGACGCCTCAAGAGCTGGAGCTGATGCGGAAGACGCGACTCGCGCGGCGGCTGCCGCCTGTCTATGACCGCTCGGCGCTGCGGCTCTCGGAAGCGGAGCGCAGGCGGCTGGAAGGCGAGGGACGGCTCCCCCATTTCCGCTTCCGCCTTCTCGACGAGCCCGTCGAGTGGCAGGACCTCGTGCGCGGCACCGTGCGCATCGAGCCGGGGCATCTCTCCGACCCGGTCATGATCCGCGCCGACGGCCGGCCGCTCTACACGCTGTCCTCCGTCGTCGACGACCTCGAGCTCGGCATCAGCCATATCATCCGCGGCGAGGACCATGTCGCCAACACCGCACCCCAGATCCAGCTCTACGAGGCGCTTGGAGGCGAGCAGCAAAATCTGCACTTCGCCCATCTGACGCTGTTGACCGACGCGAGCGGTGAAGGCCTCTCCAAGCGTCTTGGCAGCCTCTCGATCGCCGAGCTGCGCGCGAGCGGGATCGAGCCCATGGCGATCAATAGCCTTCTCGCCAAGCTCGGTACCTCAGACGCGATCGAGCCGCGCCTCGATCTCGATGCGCTCATCGCGGAGTTCGACATCGCGCATTTCGGCCGCGCCGCGCCGAAGTTCGATCTGGCGGAGCTCGCGCGCCTCAACGCGCGCCTCCTGCACGAGACGCCATTCGAGGTGGTGGTGGGGCGGTTGACAGCGCTCGGCCTGCACGGGGTTGAGCGCAGCTTCTGGGAAGCGGTGCGCGGCAATCTCACGCGCCTCGACGATGCGGCGCTGTGGTGGCGCGTGGTGCGCGGCCAGGTGGCGCCGCTCATCGAGGATGCGGACTTCGTCAGGACGGCGGCGGCCATGCTGCCGCCGGAGCCCTGGGACGGCGGCACCTGGCAGCAGTGGGTGGATGCGGTCAAGCGGAAGACCGGCCGCAGCGGCAAGGCATTGTTCCACCCGCTGCGCCTCGCCTTGACCGGGCGGGAGCGAGGGCCGGAGCTTGCGGCCCTCTTGCCTCTTATGGGCCGCAGCCGCGCCGAGGCGCGTCTCGCCGGCGATACAGCTTAGCGCCGTGCGGCATCTCGTCGCGACCACGCTGGCGGCCTTTCTCTGCGGTGTCACGATGGGGCAGGCCGCCGAGCATTGGCAGACCCTCGAGGTGCCTGAGGCCGGCTTCTCGGTCAGCCTGCCCGACGCGCCCAAGGTCAGCGAGCCCAAGAGCCTGATCGGCGAGACGTCCCGCAACTATATCGTCGAGATGGGCGAGAGCGCTTATCTCGTCTCCTACACGATCTATCCGCCCGAGCGAGTCAGGAGCCTCGACGCCCGGGCGCTCCTCGACGCCGTGCGCGATGCAGCGGTGCAGGATGTGGGTGGCCGCCTGACGAGCGAGCGGCGCTTCAACCTGGGTGCTGCGGAAGCGCGCGAGCTCGTCATCGCCGGGGGCGACGGGCTCGTCTACAAGGCGCGGCTCTATGTGCAAGGCGAGCGCATCTATCGCACCATCGTGGACGGTCCGCCGGGCTTCGACGGGAGCGCTGCCGCCACGCGCTTTCTCGACTCCTTCCGCATCGAGCCGCCTTAGCGCACTCGCAGTGGTAAATGCAGGAGCCACAAGGAGCGTCATCGCGACCCCGAGCATCGCGAGGGGGAAGCGATCCAGTCTTTCGCAAATAGACTGGATGGTTGTGACCGCAAGCTTATTCTGGGGGCCATAGGCCGGCAGGCTCGGCTATCGACCTGCGCGCGGCAATTTGTTACCAAGGCGCCTCCGCCGGCGCGGCCTTCGCCCGGCCGCGATGTAAAGGAAGCGCCTCGTGCCGCTCACGCTCTACAACACCCTCACCCGCCACAAGGAGGTCTTTGCACCCCTCGATCCCTGGCGCGTGCGGATGTATGTCTGCGGCCCGACCGTCTATGACTTCGCCCATATCGGCAATGCCCGGCCCGTCGTCGTCTTCGACCTGCTTTACCGCTTGCTGAAGCGCCGCTACCCCACGGTCGTCTATGTGCGCAACATCACCGACGTGGACGACAAGATCATCGCGGCGGCCGAGGAGCGCGGCGAGCCCATCGACGCGCTGACGGCGCGCACGACGGACGCCTTTCATGCCGACATGGCGGCGCTGGGCGCCCTGGTGCCGGATGTGGAACCTCGAGCCACCCAGCATATCCCGGCGATGATCGCCCTTATCGAGCGGCTCATCGCCCGGGGGCACGCCTATGCGGCCCAAGGCCATGTCCTCTTCAGCGTCTCGACCGATGCGGAGTACGGCAAGCTTTCTCGCCGTAACCGCGATGAGATGATCGCCGGCGCCCGGGTCGAGATTGCACCCTATAAGCGCGACCCGGCGGACTTCGTGCTGTGGAAGCCGTCGAGCGACGCGCAGCCGGGCTGGCCGAGCCCTTGGGGGCGCGGCCGGCCGGGCTGGCACATCGAGTGCTCGGCCATGAGTGCGGCGCATCTCGGCGAGAGCTTCGACATTCATGGCGGCGGGCTTGATCTCATCTTCCCCCATCACGAGAACGAGATCGCCCAAAGCGAGTGCGGCCATGGCAAGCCCTTCGTGCGCTATTGGGTGCATAACGGCTATGTCGTCGTAAATGGCGAGAAGATGTCGAAATCCCTCGGCAACTTCCTCACCGTGCGCCAGCTTCTCGACGAGGGTATTCCCGGCGAGGTGTTGCGCCTGGTTCTCCTCGCCACCCATTACCGCCAGCCCCTCGATTTCACCCGTGCCGCGGCGGATCAGGCGCGGGCCCGGCTCGATCGCTGGTATCGCGCCTTGATGGGGGTCGCCGGGAGAGAAGCAGAGGAGCCCGACGCCTCGTTCGAGGCTACCCTCGATGACGATCTCAACACGCCGCTTGCGCTCACGGTCGTGGACGAGCTCGCGACCCGGACGCTCAACGAGCCTAATCTCGCCGAGAAGCGGCGCCTGGCCGCCCGGCTCGCCGCCTGCGGCAGCGCGCTCGGGCTCTTGGGGGCGGCGCCCGAGGCCTGGTTCAAGGGTGCTGCGCGGGCGGAGGACGTCGCCGAGATCGAGCGCCTGATCGAGCTCCGCAAGGCGGCGCGCAAGGCCCGGAACTTCGCCGAGGCCGATCGGATTCGCGATGACCTCGCGGCGCGCGGCATCTTTCTCGAGGACACGCCTCAGGGCACGACCTGGCGGCGCACGGGATGAGGCGCCTCAGAACGGCAGCACGATCGAGGCCATGATCGAGCCGAAGTTATCGGCGTTGTGCTGGCCGTAGAACTCGTCGCTGCGATTGACGTAGGTATAGCTCACCCGCGCCCAGCTCGAGTAGAAGAGTGCCGCACCGGTGACGAGGTCGCCGACTAGGGGACGCCGCGGCACCGAGCGGCTGGCCTGGAAGCTGTTGCCGTCGAGGAAGATGTTGTGGGCGACGGCGCGGCCCTCGGCGCCGATGAAGACGTACCAGCCCCAGCGGCTATCCGGCTTGAAATTCGCCGCGTTGAAATAGTCGGTGCCCGAAGGACCGGGTCCGATCAGCGCCGGGCCGTAATCGACGCGCAAATTCTTTCCGAAGCGGGCAACCCCGCCGGCGGCGAGATAATCATAGGCATTGCCCACAGCAGCACCCGCCTCCGGGATCGCCTCGACCGACAAGGCGTCGTCGAGATCGGCGATGAAGCGGCGGTGGCGCTCGGCATAGAAGTTGAGCGTCGGCTCGTCGTGAAGCTGATAGTCCCAGCCCTTCGAATCCGGATTGTCGATGGCGAGGTGGAAGCGGTTCTGGGTCTGCTTGGCGTAGGATGCCGGCCCGACGATGCCGATCTGGAGCGCGAAGTGATCGAGGGTGCGCTGATCCGCATCGTCCAAGAAGCCGATCCCCGCATTGAGCCAGCCGGCATAGGGGCGGTCATGGGGATCGGGGACGGCAAGGGTCTTGTCCTGGGGCGTGAAGATCTCCTGGCCGATGAAGAGATCGAAATGCCGCGAGGTGGTGGGCCCCTTCGGGAAGACCGGGAGAAGGGAATTCAGCCAGTCCATGGGTGTCGCCATGCCGCCCGCGCCGAGATCGGGCGAGAGATAGCCGATTTGCGCGCCCTGGGTGTAATGGCGGTCGCGATTGTCGGGCGTGAAGAAGTCGTTCTCCTCGATGGCCGAGAAGCGCCCCGTCTCGCCGGCCAAAGCCGGCCCGACGACGCCGATCAAGAGCGCTGCCGCCACCGTGATGCGGATCGTATTGCTCGCGTTCTTGCGCCTGAAGCGGTTGGCTTGAAACATCTCGGGCGTCACCCCCGCGTAAAGCGGGGGTCTAGGTTAGCTGGATTCCCGCTTGCGCGGGAATGACGATGCGAATGGTCGCGAGTCAACCCAAATGCGTCCTGTTCCAACGCTCTACTTGATGGCGACGCATTCGCGCCGCTCGAGCGCGATCACGGCCTGCTGCCGGAAGCGGGACTTATAGGCGGCGATGATGGCGTCGAGCTTGGCCGTGGTGTCGGCGGTGTCGTCGGCGGCCACGATCATCATCTTGCTGTTCTCGCGGGCGATCAGTCCGTTCGACATTTGATACTGGCCATAGGCATCGAGCACGGTGAAGCCGCGGGGAAAGCGCGGCGTCACCTGCTGCTCGAGGAACTGCTCCCAGTCGATGTCGCCGACATAGCCGCCATCCGGCATCGAGCGGCCGAAGAAGAGCTCGCTCACCCGCATGACCTGCGCGTTGGGACCACGGCAGCTTCCCGAAAGCCCGGGCAGACGGTCGCAGGCGCCAAGGCCTGTGAGCACCGCGAGCATGAGAACCATGGTCAAGCCACGGGTGCCGCGCGCCGCCATTCGGCTCTTCGTTCCGTCTCTCAATCCTGCCCCCATTGCCCCCGGCCTTGCGGAGAAGCGGCGGTCCGGTCCGCCATCATGACGGAACCGCCCCTCGCGGGCAAATTCCGAAGCCGGGCGCCACCGCCCGGTGCAGGGCAAGTCTTTGACTTTCCGGGCGATCCCGTGGCAACGTGCGGCCCCCGGTCGGGCCGGGGCAGAGGATCGGCAGGGGCCATGCGCATTCATCTCTACGACAGCACGCTGCGCGACGGCGGCCAGACCCAGGGCGTCGATTTCTCGGCGACCGACAAGGCCGCCATCGCCCAGGCTCTCGATCGCCTCGGCCTCGACTATATCGAGGGGGGCTGGCCGGGGGCGAACCCGACGGACGACGCCTTCTTTGCGTCGCCGCCCCGGCTCGCGAAGGCGCGGCTGACCGCCTTCGGCATGACCCGCCGCGCCGGGCGAAGCGCTGCCAACGATCCCGGGCTCGCCGCCCTGCTGTCCACGCCGGCGCGGGCGGTCTGCCTCGTCGGCAAGAGCTCGGAGCACCACGTGGTCACGGCGCTGGGCGTCACGCTTGCGGAAAATCTCCGCATGATCGCCGAGAGCGTCGAGCACGCGCGCGGCAAGGTCGAGGAGGTGCTGTTCGACGCCGAGCACTTCTTCGACGGCTACAAGGCGAATCCCGCCTATGCGCTGCAATGCGTGGAGGCGGCCTATGCCGCCGGAGCGCGCTGGGTCGTGCTCTGCGACACCAATGGCGGCTCGCTGCCCCACGAGGTCGAGCACATTGTCGGCGAGGTGGCGAAGCGCATTCCCGGGGAGCGGCTCGGCATCCATTGCCACAACGACACCGACAACGCGGTGGCGAACTCGCTCGCTGCGGTGCGCGCGGGCGCGCGGCAGATCCAGGGCACCCTCAACGGCCTCGGCGAGCGCTGCGGCAACGCCAATCTCGTCTCGCTCATCCCGACCCTCATGCTCAAGATGGGATGCGAGACCGGCGTGGATCGCGAGGGGCTGGCCCAGCTCACCCATGTCTCGCGCCTGCTCGACGAGCTGCTCAACCAGGCGCCGCGGCGGAATGCCCCCTATGTCGGCGAGAGCGCCTTTGCTCACAAGGCGGGGCTGCACGTCTCCGCCGTCGAGAAGGACCCGAGCTGCTACGAGCATGTGGAGCCGGGCCTTGTCGGCAATGCGCGCCACATCGTCGTCTCCGACCAGGCCGGCCGCGCCAACATCCTGGCGCGCTTCCGCGATATCGGGCTCGCCGTCGATCCCGACAATCCCAAGGTCCAGGCCCTCGTCGAGAAGGTGAAGGAGCGCGAATACCAGGGCTATGCCTATGACGGCGCCGAGGCGAGCTTCGAGCTCCTGGCGCGGCGCGAGCTCGACGGCCTGCCGCCCTATTTCAAGACCCAGAGCTTCCGTGTCGAGACCGAGCGGCGCTGGAATGCGAAAGGGGAGCTCACCACCATCTCCCAGGCGGTGATCAAGCTCCTCGTCGGCGATGCGCCGCACATGGAGGTCGCCGAAGGCAACGGCCCGGTCGACGCCCTCGACACCGCGCTCCGCAAGGCCTTGTCGGCGCGCTACCCGCAACTCGCCGACATGCGCCTCGTCGATTACAAGGTGCGCATTTTGACGCCCACGGAGGGCACGCGGGCGGTGACGCGGGTGATGATCGAGAGCGCCGATGGCGTGGGCGCGCGCTGGTCGACGGTCGGCATCTCGGCGAACATCATCGAGGCCTCCTACGAGGCGCTGCGCGACGGCATCGTCTACAAGCTGTTCCGCGACGGCGCCGTCGCCCATTAGCTGCCGCCGGTCATGGCGGGGACCGACACCAGCAAGCAGAGCCGCCGCCGCGGCGACGCCGGGCCTGCGATCATCCTCGTCGAGCCCCAGCTTGGCGAGAATATCGGCTTCGCCGCGCGGGCGATGCTGAACTGCGGGCTCACCGATCTGCGCCTCGTGCAGCCGCGCGACGGCTGGCCCAATGCCAAGGCCGCGGCGGCCGCCTCCGGTGCCGCCGAGGTGATCGAGCGGGTGCGCGTGTTCGCGAGCGTCGAGGAGGCGAGCGCCGATCTCCAGCGGCTCTACGCCACGAGCGCGCGTCCGCGCGAGATGGTGAAGGCGGTGGTGACGCCGCGCCGCGCCGCTGCCGAGCTGCGTGCGGCGCGTGCTGCGGGCGAGCGCATCGGAATTCTCTTCGGCGGCGAGCGCGCCGGCCTCGCCAATGATCACGTAGCGCTTGCCGACGCCATTATCGAGGCGCCGCTCAACCCCGGCTTCGCCTCGCTCAATCTCGCCCAGGCGGTGCTCCTTGTCGGCTACGAATGGTGGCTCGCCGGCAGCGAGGCGCCGCCGCGCCGGCTGCCGCTGGGAAAGAGCCCGCGCGCCACGCGCGCCGAGCTCCTCGGCCTCTTCGCGCATCTCGAGAGTGAGCTCGACAAGGCGGGCTTCCTGCGCAATGCGGAGAAGCGCCCGACCATGGTGCGCAACCTGCGCAACATGCTCGAGCGCGCCGAGCTCACCGCCCAGGAAGTGCGCACGCTCCACGGCATCGTTGCGAGCCTCGTCGAGCCCCGCGCCACGCGAGCGGGGCGCAAGGCCCTGGCGCCGTTGCGGCCGCATCCTGATAAGCCATTGAAAAAGCAAAAGGATGGCCGAATTTGAAAGATTTGACAGGACGCCGTCGGCCGTTATACTCCCGCGTCCCTCCCGAGAATGCGGGTCCCACCCAGAGATGGTGACGACCCCGTCCGCCCGCTTCGGCCGGGCGCGACCTATCGGGACAACAACAACGAACATCCTGCGAGAGTGAAATGAGCAAACGCGCGACCTCGAAGTACAAGATCAACCGGCGTCTCGGCGTCAATCTCTGGGGCCGGCCCAAGAGCCCCTACAATAAGCGGGAATACGGCCCCGGCCAGCACGGCCAGCGCCGCCGCAAGCCTTCCGATTACGGGCTTCAGCTCGCCGCCAAGCAGAAGCTCAAGGGCTATTACGGCAACATCACCGAGCGGCAGTTCCGCCGCTACTACCTCGAGGCGATGCGGCGCCGCGGCGACACCGGCGAGCAGCTCGTGCAGCTCCTCGAGCGCCGGCTCGATGCCGTGGTCTATCGCCTCAAATTCGTGCCGACGGTCTTCGCCGCGCGCCAGCTGGTGAGCCACGGCCATGTCAAGGTGAACGGCCGCCGCGTCAACATCCCGTCCTATCAGGTGAAGGACAACGACATCGTCGAGGTGAAGGAGAAGTCGCGCGAGATGGCCCTCGTGCTCGAGTCCATCGTCTCGAACGAGCGCGACGTGCCCGACTACCTCGAGGTCGACTACAAGAAAATGCAGGGCAAGATGATCCGCGGCCCCAAGCTCGCGGACGTGCCCTATCCGGTGCAGATGGAGCCGAATCTCGTTGTCGAGTTCTATTCGCGCTGAGCGGCCCTGTATCGACTATCGTAAGATCAGTTCACGTCGACCCACGGCATGGGATCGTCATTCCCGCGCAAGCGAGAATCCGGAGATTTCTGGGCTCCTGCTTTCGCGCTACGGCATGCACACATCTCAGTCTGCACTCTCCCCCTCGTCATTCCCGCGAAAGCGGGAATCCAGTATTTCCGCGGAAAACCTGGATTCCGGCTCTCCGCGGAGCCTGTCCTCGGGCCGGCCTTCGGCCGGACCCG
>DATGLG010000024.1:0-30832 GCA_035294245.1 Alphaproteobacteria bacterium
ATCCGACACGTCCTTCGCACCCGCGCGGCGCCCCCAAGGCGTCCCGCCCCCAACCCAACCCAATCGCGGGGTGGAGCAGCCCGGTAGCTCGTCAGGCTCATAACCTGAAGGTCGCAGGTTCAAATCCTGCCCCCGCAACCATCCCCCAATGCCCCTTCCCCAATCTACATAGCGCGCTTGCTGCTGCCCAATTCGCCACGCGCCAAAGCCGGTGACCCGAGCCCCGATCTCGCCCGGCGATGGTAGGATCGGTTGCTGCTCCGAGATTATGGCCCCCTGCCCCGCGCTTTGGCCGCGATGCGACGCAGCTCGTCCGCAATCTCCGCCTTGCTGCCGGCAGGTGCGTCGTAGACTCCAGGTGTCCAGAAGTCATCGGGCAGGCGCGCGCAATACGCAAGCGCCGCCGCTTCGTCCCCGAGCCGTGCGTGGCAATCGGCTCGATAGAGCAGCCCCAGCACGTCCTCCTGCCAGCCCTTGGGATCCAATTGCTCTCCGAGATCGAAATCCTCGATTGCCTTCTGATATTCCCCGAGGTGCCGATAGATTTCGCCACGTGAAAGATATGAAATTGGATCCGGTTCTAGCGCGATCGCCTTGTTCATGTCTTCGAGCGTGCGGTTCGGCTCGCCCATCTCCATCCATGCGTGATGCCTGCTAAAATAAGCGTGAGAATTGCGTGGGTTTCTGCGAATCCATTCATTTGCGATCTGCAGATAGCGTTGTGTATCGGATCGCAGAACCTTGTGCAGCTCGAGCAACTCCTTCGGCGTTGTTGGTTCTTTCATCAGCTCTTCCTATATTGCAAGACTATGCACTCGTGCTGTTGCCGCCGCACGCCTCCGAGACTTGGCCCATCATGCATTGCCAGAGTGATTTACCCATTCCGCGGTAGTCGCCTCTGCCTAATAGGCCGCGCTTTCGCAAGTCTCGGCAATATCTTTCGGCGACCTGCCATTCCTCGACGCATTCGACGCGGTCGGGATAGGGGTTTTGTGGAATGCCCTCGCGTTGCTGTATGTCAGGAATGTCGAGCGGCCGCGGAACAACTTCGAAGGGCCGGGGAATCGGCAATTCGCTGGGAAACGGCATATCGAGAGGCGCGGGAATGGTGACCTGCGCCGGGATGGTGGGTGAGGCCGCAGCGTCCGACGAGACATCGTCCGCACCACTTCTGGCAGGAGCGAACTCACCGCCGATCCCGCCTGGGCTTCTGGCTGGCCAGCGCGGATGCTTAATCGGATCCCAATCCGCTTTCAGCATGCCGCCGCGTCGCAGCTTCGACGCAAGATTCAGGGTCTCACGCGCAGAGCGTACGGATTTGGTCAAGGGCGAGGGATCGTCAATACTGATCCACTCGGCGCTGAAGTTGGCATCGAAGTCTAGGCCTGAATCGAAGGCTGAGGTCGGACACGGCGGAAGCCTGTCCATTGCGGAGTCGCGCGTGGCCGCCTTCGGGGCGCGAAAGCACTCCCCAGTGCTCGAAGCAGTGACAGTGGCGAATCACCTGCTCCTGGACGGAGATGATGGCATCGCTGAGCAGGCGATAGGCAGGGCTAAGCATGACTGGCAACTCGCCTGAATGCCGGACGCGATGGGTCGGCTTATCATCGCCGCGGTCGTGCGCCTCGGCGAGGTCGTGGCTTCGTCGCGCGTGATCGCGACGCGTGCTCGTCCGCTGCGGCGGCTTCGAGTATCCAGTTGCGGAATGCGGTAATCTTGGGCCGCTCCCGGTATTCCGCGGGGCAGACGAGGTAATAGGCGAAGTCGTCGAGCATCGTGACGTCGGCGACCTTGACGAGCCGCCTGGCTGCGACATCGAGGGCGACCATCGCCGCCGGCAGCAGCCCGGCGCCTTGCCCAGCGAGCACCGCCTTTAGCAGCAAGCCCGAATCATCGAAGGCGGGGCCGCGCGGCGGGCCGATGTCGTGAATCCCCTGTGCCTCGAACCAGAGATGCCAGGCCTTGCGCTCGGCGTCGTGCACGAGGGGCCACCGCGTCAGCGCTGCGGGGGTCGTCGGCCGGCCTAGCTTCGCGACAAGCGCGGGCGCCGCGACGGGAACGATCTCGACGGCGATGACGCGGTCGCTGGCGAGACCGGGATAGCGGCCGAGCCCGTGCCGGACCGCGACGTCGACGGCGTCGCGCGAGAAATCCACCAAGGCATTGCTGGTCACGACCTGGAGGTCGATCTCGGGATGCGCGTCCTGAAACGCCTTCAAGCGCGGCACCAGCCAGGCCGAGGCGAAGAAGGGCGTCACGCTCACTGTAAGGATCCCGGTCTCCGCGGCGACGGCGAGGCGCCGCGACGCCTCCGCGATCTGCCGAAAAGCGTTGCGGATGGGCGGCAGATAGCTTTGTCCGGCCTCGGTCAGGAAGATGCCGCGATTCACCCGGTTGAACAGCTTCACGCCGAGATGAAGCTCGAGCGCCTTGAGCAACTGGCTCACGGCGCCGGGGGTGACGTGGAGCTCCGCGGCGGCGGCCTTGACCGAGAGATGCCGCGCCGCGGCCTCGAAGGCGCGGAGCGCGTTGAGGGGCGGTGTCCGCTGCATCATTTAGAATATCTAACCTGATAAGAGCAGAACATCTGGCTTGCCGTTTCCGATTTCATAGCCAATTTTCCCGGCATAGCGAAAGGGAAATCCACATCCGCGGCTGTCTCCGGATTAGAGATCCTAATCCATCGTATGAGATATGAATGCCGGCGGCGTCGGCCGCTCGCCAGAGAGAGTTCGCCATGGTCAATCTTCCAGCGCGCTCCCATCCGCGCGTCTTCTATGGCTGGTTCGTCGTCGCTGCGGCTTTCGCCGTGACACTCCTCGGCTTCGGCAGCGCTTATACCTTCAGCGCCTTCGTCGAGCCCTTGCAGCGCGATTTCGCGGCCTCGCGCGGCTCCGTGTCCCTCGTCTTCTCCCTGGCCGGCTGCCTCTATTTCGGCTTCGGCGTGGTGAGCGGGCCCCTGGCCGACCGCTGGGGTTCACGCCCGCTCGCGGTGATCGGCATGCTCCTGATCGGTGCGGGCCTGGTCCTCGCCAGTGTGGCGCGCAGCCTGACCGAGATCTACGCGGCCTATGCCTTGGGCGTGGGCCTTGGCGTCGGCTGCGCCTACGTGCCCGCCTTGGGTGCGGTCCAGCGCTGGTTCGTGCGGCGTCGCGGCTTCGCCTCCGGGCTCGCGGTAAGCGGCATCGGCGTGGGCACGCTCGTGATGCCGCCCTTGGCGTCCTTCCTCATCGGTCATATCGGCTGGCGCGGCGCCTATCTCGCGATCGGTGGGCTCACGGCCGTCCTCGGCGCTGGAATGTCGGTCCTCATCGCCGATGATCCGCGGGATCGCGGCCTCGGCCCCGACGGCAATCCGCCGCGCACGGACTTGGCGACGCGCCGGGCGAGCGGCGCCTCCGTGCACGACGCCGTCCGCTCTCGTCCCTTTATTGGCCTCTACGTCGCCTGCCTGATCTGCTCCTTCGGCGTGTTCGTCCCCTTCGCCCATCTCGTCCCCTACGCCCTCGATCACGGCATCTCGCCGTCCTCGGCCGTCCTTCTCTTGGGCGTGATCGGCGTGGGCAGCACGGCCGGGCGCTTCTTCCTGGGCGGCCTCGCCGATCGTCTCGGCCGGCGCCTTTCCCTGATGGCGATGTTCGTCGGGATGGCGCTTGCCATGCTCATCTGGGCGGTCTCGACGAGCGTCTGGCCGCTCGCCGCTTTCGCCTTCCTCTTCGGCGTCTTTTATGGCGGCTGGGTGGCCCTCCTGCCGGCGCTCGTCATGGATTATTTCGGCGGGCGCAATGTCGGCGGCATCATCGGCATCCTCTATACGAGCGTTGCCGTCGGCACCTTGATCGGGCCGAGCGCCGCCGGCTTCGCCTTCGACGTCAATCACAGCTATGTCGTGCCGATCCTCGTCAGCGCCGGGGCGAATATCCTCGCACTCGCCATCGTCGCCGCCACGTCGCGGATGCCGGTACCGGAGCTTCGCGACGGGTCGCCGGCGTGACGGCTGCGTGCACGCAAGAGACGGGCGGCTGCCGCGCTTTCGCGCGGCGTCGCAGGAACTCGCAACGACAAGGCCCTTATAGCTCGTGCGACCGAGTCACGCCGCCTTGAGCAGCCCGCTCTCCTCGCGCTCGAGCACCTTGCGCACCGCGGGGCGCTTCAGCATGCGCTCCTTGAAGGCGGTGTAGGCGGCGAGCTCGTGCATCGGCAGGTCGATGCGCTTGCCCCAGCCATAGAAGACGAGGGCGTAGGGGTCGGCCACCGTGAACTGCGCGCCCATCACCCATTCCTTCCCCTTGAGCAGGGAATCGATCTCCTGGCAATTCGCCCAGAACGCCTTGCGCCCGGTCTCCTTGACGACGGCATGGGCCGCTTCCTCGGCGGCGAAGCGCTCCGGCCGCATGATATGGGTGAAGGAGGGATGCACGGTGTTGGAGAACCACGCCATGGTGGAGATGCAGCGCACCTCCTCGAAGAGATCGGCCGGCAGCAGCTTCTTCTCCGGGAAGCGCTTGGCGAGGTACGTAAGGATGGCAACATTCTCGGTGAGCACCTTGCCGTCGACGCCGAGGGCGGGCACCTTCCCCCGCGGATTGATCTTGAGATAGCTCTCGGTCTTCTGCTCGCCCTTGGCCAGGATGATCGGCTTCACCTCGTAGGCCGCACCGGTCTCCTCGAGGGCGATGTGGGACGCCATGGAGCAAGCGCCGGGGGAATAGTAGAGCGTCAGCATGGGGCACCTCCGATTGTTCTGATTGGGCGTTTCAATTGCGATTTTGCTGATGGGAAGGGAGCTTGCCGCCTCTCCTGGGGGAAGTCCAGGGCGTTCCCGCTCACGCCTGCGCGAGTGGGGCGACGTCGGCTCGCCGGAGCGCGCCCCTCTTTTCCCGCAGGTGCGGGCCGTGCGAAAACGCGCCGCCATGGATGTGCTCCCCGTCACCCCGCTGCTGCCGCGCATCGACGAGGTCCTCGCCCGGCACGGCGCGCTCGTGCTCGTGGCGCCCCCTGGTGCCGGCAAGACGACGCGGGTTCCGCTCGCGCTGCTCGAGGCCGAGTGGCTGGCGGGCCAAGGGATCATCCTGCTCGAGCCGCGGCGGCTCGCAGCGCGCGCGGCGGCCCGGCATATGGCGCGGCTCCTGGGCGAAGCGCCCGGGGCGCGCATCGGCTATCGCGTCCGGCTGGAAAGCCGGGTCGGTCCGCAGACCCGCGTCGAGGTCGTGACCGAAGGCATCCTGACCCGCCGGCTCCAGGACGATCCCGCCCTCGACGGCGTCGGCCTGGTGATCTTCGACGAGTTCCACGAGCGCAGCCTGGAGGCCGATCTCGCCTTGTCCCTCGTCCTCGATCTCCGGCAGGCGCTCAGGCCCGATCTTCGCGTCCTCGTCATGTCGGCGACCCTCGACGGCGCCGCCGTCGCGAGGCTCCTCGGCGATGCGCCGGTGATCGAGAGCGAGGGCCGCGCCTATCCGGTCGAGACGCGCCATCTCGAAGCGCCGCCGCGCGAGCGCCTGGCTCCGGCAATGGCCGAGGCCGTGCGGCGCGCCCTTGCCGAGAGCGAGGGGGATATTCTCGCTTTCCTTCCCGGCGAGCGCGAGATCAGGGCGACCGCGCGGCTGCTCGAAGAGGCGAGCCTCCCCGCGGGCGTCGTCATAGCACTTCTCTATGGCGCCTTGCCGCCGGCGGCGCAGGATTTGGCTTTAGCGCCGGCACCCGCGGGCGCACGCAAGATCGTCCTTGCCACGTCCATTGCCGAGACGAGCCTCACGATCGAAGGCGTGCGCGTGGTGATCGATGGCGGCTTCGCCCGCGTGCCGCGCTACGACCCGGTCACCGGGCTTACGCGTCTCGAGACGGTGCGCGTTTCCCAGGATGCGGCGGCGCAGCGGCGCGGCCGCGCCGGCCGCCTCGGTCCTGGCCTCTGCTACCGGCTGTGGCCCGAAGCGGCGACCCGCGGCCTCCCGCCGCGGGCGACGCCTGAGATCCTGCAGGCGGATCTCGCACCCCTCGCACTCGCCCTTGCCGCCTGGGGCGTGCGTGACCCCGGCCAGCTCGCCTGGCTCGATCCGCCCCCGACGGCCGCCTATGCGCAGGCAACGGCGTTGCTGCGCCAGTTGTCCGCGCTCGAAACCGACGGCCGCATCTCCGCGCATGGCCGCGCGCTGGCGCGGCTTCCCATGCATCCCCGCCTCGGCCATATGGCCCTCGTGGCGAGAGAACGCGGGCTCGGTCCGGAAGCCGTCGCCGTCGCGGCGCTGCTCGAAGAGGGCGACATCCTCGCCGGCCCGGGTGCCGCTGCGGATGCCGATCTGCGCTTGCGCCTCGAAATCCTGGGTGGGGATGATCGCGTGCAGCGCCGCCTGCCGCCCGGCTGCGCCCTGCGCGACGGCGCCTTGCGCCGCGTGCGCGAGGCGATGCGCCAAGAATTGCGGCTGCTGGGGCTCAAGGCGCGGCCCCTCGATGCGCGCCAGGCCGGCGCGCTCGTGGCGCTCGCCTATCCCGACCGCATCGCCCAGCGCCGCCCGAGCGGGGGCTTTCGCTTGGCGAGCGGCCGCGGCGCCGTGCTTGCCGAGGGTGACGCGCTGGCGCAGGAGCCTTGGCTGGTGGTCGCCGAGATCGGGGGCGGGGGAGCCGACGGCCGCATCTTCCTCGCGGCACCCATCGACCGGGCGGAAATCGAGGCGAGCTTCGCCGCGGCGCTCGAGACCGCGGAGGAGGTCGCTTGGGATCGGCGCGGCGAGGCCGTGCAGGCGCGCCGCCGGCGGCGGCTCGGCGCCCTCGTGCTCGACGATGCGCCGTGGGACGATGCGCCACCCGAGCGCGTGGCCGCGGCGCTGGCGGCGGGCATCCGCAGCCTCGGGCTCGCGGCACTGCCCTGGACGGACGCAGCGCGCAATCTCCAGGCCCGGGTCGCCTTTCTGCGCCGCCTCGACGGCGAGGCAGCCTGGCCCGATCTCGGCGATGCCGCGTTGGAGGCCTCGCTCGAGACTTGGCTCGCGCCATATCTCGTCGGGATGCGCCGCCGCGCCGACCTCGCCGGCCTCGATCTCTCGCGCATCCTCGCCGATCGGCTCGATCCTCGACAGCGGCGCCGGCTCGATGAGGAAGCGCCCGCGCGGCTGCGCGTGCCCAGCGGGCGCGAGGTCACGCTCGATTACGCGACCGGCGAGGCGCCGGCGCTCGCGGTCAAGCTCCAGGAGCTCTTCGGCCTCGCCGAGACGCCCTGCGTCGCCGAGGGCCGCGTTCCCGTCGTGCTGCATCTCCTGTCGCCAGCGGGGCGCCCGGTGCAGGTGACGCGCGATCTCGCCGGCTTCTGGCGCGGCGGCTACGCGGCGGTCAGGCGCGACCTGCGCGGCCGCTATCCCAGGCATCCTTGGCCCGAGGATCCGTGGACGGCGCCGCCGAGCCGCGGCGTCAAGCGCCGCCCCTGATCGCCATCGACGAGAGCGTCAGGCGCCGGTCTCGGTCTCGCTGAAGGGTGCCGGACGCCACTTGATGAGGCGGTTCTCGATCCAGGTGATGATCATCTCGGCGGCGAGCCCGACCACCGCCAGCACGATCATGGCGGCGAAGACGCCCGAGGCGCTGAAGAGACCCTGCTCCGTGGCGATGAGAAGGCCGAGGCCCTGGCGCGAGCCGAGAAACTCGCCGACGACGGCGCCGACGAGGGCGAAGCCGAAGCTGACATGGAGGCTTGCGAGGATCCAGCTCATCGCCGAGGGGATCACCACCGCCGTCGTCACCTGGAAGGGCGAGGCGCCGAGGATGCGCGCATTGGCGATCATGGCGCGATCGGCCTCGCGCACGCCCTGGAAGGCGTTGCCGAACACGACGAAGAAGACCATCACCACGGCGAGCGCCACCTTCGAGGCCATGCCGAGGCCGAGGGCGATGACGAAGATCGAGCCGAGCACGATGCGCGGAATCGAGTTCGCGACCTTGATGTAGACGCTGAAGATGTCGGCGAGGAGCCGGTTGCGCCCGAGCAGGATGCCGAAGACGACACCGAGCACGGCACCAATGCCGAAGCCGAGCAGGGTCTCCTCGAGGGTGACCCAGATCTGGACGAGGAGCGGCCCTTGGGAGGTGCCGTTCTTGATCCAGTCCCAGAGCTGCTTGGCGATCAGCGAGGGGGCGGCGAAGAAGAAGGGATCGATGACGCCGACGCGCGCCAGGATCTCCCACAGCGCGAGACCGACGACGAGAATGGCGACGCGATAGAAATTGACGCGCCGCCTGCGCCGCGCCAGGGCATTTGCGGCGCTCTCGGCCCGCTCGCTCTCGTCGCTCGCCTCGCGGGGCATCTCGTCGCGGGATTCGCGCATCGCCATTAATGCACCGACCCCAATGAACGGCTCACCGACATCGTCATACCCGCGAAAGCGGGCATCCAGAGTTGAGAATCATTGGCTTCCGGCTCTCCGCGGAGCCTGTCCTCGGGCCCGCCTTCGGCGGGACCCGGGGGCTTCGGCCGGAATGACGGTTGATAAAGAAGATCGAGCATGAGCGCCATCGCCGCTACCCGCCCGCCGGGGTCGCGAGGCCCTGGGCATGGGCATAGCCGATCTGGACCTCCTCGCGCAGGTCGTTCCAGATCACGCGAGAGATTTCCGTGAAATGCGGCTCATAGCGGATCTCGGAGATGACCCGCGGCCGCGGCAGGTCGATTGCGTAGACGGACTTCACCGTCGCCGGCCGCGCCGTCAGCACGAAGACCTTGTCGGCGAGCGCGATCGCCTCCTCGAGGTCGTGGGTGACGAAGACGACGGAGGCCTTGGCGCTCGACCACAGCTTGAGCAGCTCGTCCTGCATCAGGGTCCGGGTCTGCACGTCGAGGGCGCTGAAGGGCTCGTCCATCAGCAGGATCTCGGGACCATTGATGAAGGTCTGGGCGAGCGCGACACGCTTGCGCATGCCGCCCGAGAGCTGATGGGGATAATGACGCTCGAACTGGGCCAGGCCGACGCGGCCGATCCATTCCCGCGCCCGCGCATAGGCCTCGGATTTCGGCGCGCCGCGGAAGCGGGGACCGGCGGAGACGTTGTCGATGACGTTGCGCCAGGGGAAGAGCGCGTCGGTCTGGAAGACGAAGCCGATGCGCGGATCGATGCCGCTCACCGGGGCGCCCATGACGCGGACGGTGCCGGCGCTCGGCGGCGTGATGCCCGTGATGAGGTTGAGGGTCGTCGATTTGCCGCAGCCCGTCGGCCCGACGATGGCGACGAACTCGCCGCGCCCGACGGCCATGTCGAAGTCGCGCAGGGTGAGCAGCGACTTGCCGTCGGGTGTCGTGAAGCGGCGGCTGACCTTGCGCAGCTCGATGGTGGGGCCGTTGCTCTCCGTCATGCCTTGTCTTCGTCGGCAATGGCCTCGCGGCGCGGCGTTACGAGGCGTCGCGATTGCCTGACTTTGCCTAATGGGCCGCGTCGACGAAGGCCGTCGTATAGGTCTTCGCCAGGTCGATCGTCTTGCCCTGCACGTTCTTGTCGAAGGCCGAGAGCACGGCCAGCACCGTCTTGGGGCCGTCCGCCGGCATCTTGCCGTCCGGCGTGAACATCGCCTTGTTGGCGGCGAGCGCCTTCACATACATCGCCTTGTCGCCGGCATAGTAATCCGTCGGCATCTTGTCGGCGATCTCCTCGGCGCTATGCGTCGCGATGAAGTGCAGCGTCTTGACGAAGGCGTTGGCGAGCTTCTGGGTGATCTCCTTATGCGCATCGACCCAGCGGCTCTCCATGTAGAGGCAGGCGGCCGGATAGACGCCGCCGAGGGCGGCGCGGGTCCCGGCCGCCGTGCGCATGTCGATGAGGATCTTGGCCTCGCCGGTCGCGAGCAGGCGCGCCACGGTGGGATCCGTCGTCATGCCGGCGTCGATCTTGCCCTGCTTCATCGCGGCGATGAAGCTGTTGCCGGCGCCGACGGGGAGGGAGGTGAACTCGCTCGACTTCACCCCGTGCTTCTCGGCGAGATACTGGGTGAGGAAATTCGTCGAGGAGCCGAGGCCGGTGACGCCGAGGGTGCGCCCCTTGAAATCCGCCGGCGACTTGATCTGGCCGGCGAGCCGGCTTGCGACCAGCTCGACCTCGCCCGGCGCGTGGCTGAACTGCACCACGGACTCGATGTACTTGCCCTTGGCCTGGAGGTCGAGGCTGTGGTCGTAGAAGCCGACGGCCCCCTGCACGGCGCCGGCCAAAAGCTCGTTCTCCGCCTGGACGCCCGCCGGCTGGGAGAGGAGCTGGACATCGAGCCCCTGCTCCTTGAAATAGCCGAGCTGCTCGGTGAGCTTGGCGGGGAGATAGATGATCTTCTCGATCCCGCCCACCATGATCGAGACCTTGTCGGCCGCCGAAGCGGCGCCGGCCCCGCCCAGCGTCATGGCAACGACGGCTGCTGCTGCGGCGAGCATAGGGCTCCTGATGCGCATGGTCTTCTCCTCGGTCGTTTCCGTCCCCCGAGCCGTCTGAATACCCGATCGTCCCGGAGCGGGCCAGTGCATTGTTCACTGCGGGCACGGAGGGGGCCGTCCGTCCCTGCCACGCGCGGATGAAGGCGCGCTTTCAGAGGCTAATCGGCGGTCGCGCGGGTGCTCGTGTTGTGACTCCAACGGTTCGTTCTATTGGCCGTCATGCCCGCGAAAGCGGGCATCCAGGCATGCGGCCCTGGATTCCGGCTCTGCGCTTCGCTCCGGCCGGAATGACGACCTTTGAATGCGAACCGAATGCCAAAATCACAACACTAGGCGGTGACGGACGATGTCTAGGTAGTCGCGATGCCGTCCTTCCGCCCTGAGCGTGACCAGCTCGATGATCATGGCGGTGGATCGCTCTGATTACCATAGCGACGATTCATGTCCTCCGAGAATTCCTTGGCATGCTCATGATCATGATCGAGGAGGAAGAGCAAAGCTTCGATGCTGGTGTTGGGGTTCTTCTGAGTCCTGAGCGTACGCAGAACGCGGTTGCAGTCCTGCGCCTCGTCATAGCAAATCACCGCCGCAATCTGCCGCACCCGCGGGATCGGATGATCAAGGAACGGCAGCAGCTTTTTTACCGCTTCCGAGCCGCGAGCGTGCAATGTCTTGCGTGCATCACCCATCTTAAACGTCAAGCGATCGTAGTGTTGGGTAAGCTCACATTTCGACATTTCCGTCGCGAGCTGCACGATTCGCTCCACGAGCTCCTCGTCGCTCAGTTCGGCGAGAGCAGGCTCTTTCATTGGAGGACTCTTATTTAACAGCCGTAGCGGCGGTTTGAATGCTTGCTAAACTCTTCGCGGAACTTTGGATCGCGCTCCATGAGGAGAAGCTCTGCGTGCATTGCTACGCCCGGATGCCGCTCCTTGGTGAGCTCTCGTAAGGCTTGATTGCATTCGGTTGGCGCGTCGTCGTGGCACATGGCTGCCGTCCAGTAGCGCACGCGCCGATTGGCATGGGAGAGGAGCGGCAAGAGTTTTCGCGTCGCGTCATGGCCGCGCGAATGCAGCGTGTCCCAGATGTGCTCCAATTCCGATGCGAGCCTGTTATATTTAACTGTCAACTCACATTTAGACATTTCGATCGCAATGTGCTCAAACAATTCGACGAGCTGTTTGTCGCTCACACACGATAAGTCACGACCATTCATTTCAGCACTCCAAATCTGCGAAGTAAACCGAGGCCGATCTCGCGCTGTATATCAGGATCATGCAGGCGAATCGCATCTCGATAGCGTAGGCCGTTTTTCGTGATGACACTGCTCATATACCCGGAAATAAGCATATGCTTGAGCACGGGAATCAGCACGACATTCTCGGTGTTTTGAATCCATTTGCGCCGTCCTTCGGAGCTCGTGAGGTCCGGCCGGGTCTGCGCCTGCTCGATGATATGGTGCCATTCATAGCCAGGGGGCGCCGGCTCGAGATAGTCCTGCAGCGCCGCCCATGACGTGAATCCTTGCGGCGGCCTCGCCGTCTGTAGCTCTGCGAGGGTTCGCGGCGGATCGAAGGCGGATTTCAGCACGGCGTGCAGGTTGTCGAAGTCGAGCCGTTCCGCCTTCAAGGCGTCCCACAGCGCGGCCAAATCGATCGGGCTCTCCTTGAGGAGGGCGAAGAGCTTCTTCGCCAATTCCGCTTCCTTCGGCGGAAGGGTGTAGGCGATGTCTTGGAGGAGAGCATTCGCATCCCGATGGGCGGTCCCGTCAGCGTCGTCCTCGCCATCGCGCGTCCATCGCCCGCCACCCGCTTGGCCCTTGGGAATGCGCGTCTGGGACGGGCTGTATTTCGCGAGCCGGTCCGCTTCCGCCAGGCGGCGAGCGGCGGCAGGGCCGGGGAGCGGCGGCAAGCGCGCATGGAGGAGGGCCACCGCCGCCCGCGCCGCATCCCCGGCGGAGAGCGCCCTGGCGACGGCATCGAGAGCCCCCATGCGGCTGCCGAGATCGATCGGCACGCCATAGCCGGCGCTCAGCACCCGCTCCAATTCCTCGAGCGGCCGCGGCTGCCAGCAGGAACGATCGGTGGCATCCCGGCGCAATTCGAGAAGCGGCGTGCCGCGGCCGAGAAAGGCGCCTTTCTCGCTGAGATAGGCGCTGCGACCGTCGCCCTTGAGGCCGGCGAGCCGGCTGGTTTTGACCAGGGGATTGTCCGTAGGCATGCGCGACATGCTCCTGAGCTTCCTCTTCACAGCCGCTGAGAACATATCAGGAACAATCGGGTGAATCAAGCATCTCTTGAGAAGCATGACGGCCTGGACCGAGAATTGGGCGAGGCGAGCCGGTGCTAGCGGTAGATGGTGACGCGGATCGGCGTCGGGTTGTAGCCGTTGGCCGGGTTGTGCATCTGCGGGCAGTTCGAGAGGGCCGCGATGGCGTCGCGCTCGGCGCGGAGCGCGACGTGGCTGCCGGGGCGCGACAGCCCGTCGACGATGGCCATGCGCCCATCTGCCTCGACGGGCACGTACATGAAGAAGTTCACATTACTGACGATGGCGCTGCGCCCGAGGCCGAAGGGGGCCAGGGCTTTGAGGAAATTGTCGTAGCAATTGGGTTCGCCGCGCACGCCGTAGCGCAGGAAGTTGTTCGCGTCGCTGCAGCAGCCGGCGATCGAATCATGCTTGCCGCAGCTATCCTCGACCACGGTGAAGAGGGCGTTGCCGAGATCGGAATAGAGCACCGTGCCCTCTTCGACGAAGATCTTGCCCTGCACCTTGATAGTGTTGGTGGCGCTGTAGCGGTCGGAGGGATCGGCGGCGTCGTAGCAGAGGAAGTCGACAGCCTGCTGTCCCTCGAGATCGGTGATGCGCAGGATCTCGCCTTTCTTGACGATGCGGCTCCAGGGGGATTTCGGCGGCACCACCTCATCATGGATCACCGTTCGGGGTAATGACGACGCGCGGCTCGACGTCATGTCGCTTCTCCCTCGAGGCTCAGGTGACGGGGAAAGGAATGATCGCGCCGCCCGCGGGGGCGCAGGGGAGGGAATCGGTGATCTCGTAATAGTCCCCCTTGTCGGCGGCGAAGATGTGCTCGACGAGCTTCAGCCCCGTGGGCTTGTCGAGCCCGCCCGCGGCGATGGCGATGTAGTCGCGCCCGTCCCCCTCCCAGAACAGCACCGAGCCGCATTCGGCGCAGAAGCCGCGCCGGGCCGCCGCCGAGGAGCGGTACCATTTGAGGCCGCGCTCCGCCGTCAGCGCGAAGTCGCTGCGCTTGGCGGCGGTCGCGGCCATGAAATGCCCGGTGGTGCGGCGGCACTGGGAGCAGTGGCAGGCCACCACGTCCCGCAAGGGGCCGCGGATCTCGTAGCGCACGGCGCCGCAGAGGCAGCCGCCGCTAAAGCGGACCGGCCGGGTCTTCTCGCTCATCTCGTCTCCTCCCTTCTCGCCTTCTCGCTTCGGTTTCGTGGTGCCGTCGGTCCTCGGGGGATGCCAACGTCGCCCCCTCGGAACGGCTTAGGCCGCGACCCCGCCTTTGCCAAGGGCGAGACCGAGGCTGGCCGCCGCCTGCACGATCTCCTTCCAGGTCGCCTCGTCGAGGGGGATGCCGTCGCGCAGCCGTGATGCGCGCGACTGCCGCTCGGGATCGCCGGGGATGAGCACGGGCTCGGCCGGGTCGCGCGGCGGCGAGGCGGTGACCCAGGCGGTGATCGCCGCGATCTCGGCCTTGAGCCAGTCCTGGGCCACGAGGCGCGCCGGATCGAGCACGAAGCTCAGCATGCAATTGGTGATGGTGTCCTGGGTCTGGTTCTCCGGGCGCAGCGTGCCGCCGCCGGCGACGGCGCCGGCGAGAAGCTCGCAGATGAAGGCGAGCGCATAGCCCTTGTGCTCGGCGAAGGGCAGGATCGCGCCATGAGGAGTCCCGAACAGCGCGTTGGGATCGGTCGAGGGCTCACCCCTGGCGTCGAGCAGGAGGCCGGGAGGGAGCGTCTTGCCCTGGTTCTTCGCGACCCGCACCTTGCCCATGGCGACCTTGCTCGTCGCCATGTCGAGAACGATCGGCCGGCCGGGCTCCGCAGCGGGGACGGCGATGCAGACGGGATTGGTCGAGAGGCGCGCATCGCGCCCGCGATGGGGGGCGACGAGGCCGCCATGCCCGATCACGTTCACGAAATGCACCGAGACGAGCCCCGCCTCGGCGCAGAGCTCGCCATAGGTGCCGACCCGGCCGATATGATGGGCGTTGCGGAGCGCCACCACGGCGATGCCTTCCTGCCGCGCACGCGCGATGCCGCGCAGGGTGGCCTCGCGCGCGACGACCTGGCCATAGCCGCGCTCGCCGTCATAGGTGATGAAGGCGCCGTCCTCCTTGACCACGCGGCCGCGGCGGTTGGGAATGAGGGTGCCGGCTTTGAGGTTCTGCACATAGCGCGGCAGCATGCCGATGCCGTGGCTGTCATGACCGCGGAGATTGGCCTCGACAAGATGATGCACGACGAGGCGCGCCTCCTCGGGCGCGCTGCCGCCCGCCGTCACGATGCGCTCGCCGATGCCGCTCAACTCCTGGTGATCGATCCGCATTCAGACCTTCCTCTCTCTCTTAATCTTCCGCCTTTGCGCCAGCCGCGCCCGACGGCCGGCGGCTCGCCCCTTCGATGCCAATGAGACTTAGCATGGATGGCCGCGGCGCTGAATGGTTGAGCGCCCGCAGCACTTGTATCCGTGGGCTCACGCTGTCTCGGGCAGCCCCGGCTCTTGCCAGAATCGGGCTACGATCAAGGCCGCGAGAATCTGCACCGCGACGACGAGAAGAACACAGCCGGGCCAGCCGAAGTCCTCCCAGGCCGGCGCCGGCACGACGCCGCCGATGCTGCCGCCGAGATAATAGCAAGTGACGTAGAGACCCACGGCCGAGGAGCGGCCATGGGTCGCGACCGAGGTGAGATAGCTGGTCGCGCAGGTCTGGAAGACGAAGCCGCTCGCCGCGGCGATGGCGAGCCCGCCGATGACCGTGACGAGGCTGGGGACGAGGGTGATCAGGAGGCCGAGGCACCAAGTCGCGACGGAGCAGAGGACGAGGCGCTTCCGCCCCATCATGCGCACGCCGTGTCCGACCAGGGCCGAGGACACCACGCCGAGAAGATAGACGACGAAGATCGAGCCGAGCGCAGCCGAGGAGAAATTGAACGGCGGCGCCGCGAGGTAGAAATTGACATAGGTGAAGGTCGCGATGAAGGAGAAGAGCACGACGGCGCCCACGGTGAACGTCGCGAGCAGCCGGGAATCGCGGAGGTGATGCGCCATGGTGCGGAAGGAGCCGAGAATCCCCGCGGTGCGCACGAAATTCCGCTCGCGCTGGAGATAGCGGACAACTATCACGCCGCAGAGAAGATTGACGGCGCCCAGCACAAGGAAGGCGGCGCGCCAGCTCCAGGCCTCGGCGACAAGCCCGCAGATGAAGCGGCCGAGAAAGCCGCCGAGCCCCGAGCCGGAGATATAGATTCCGGTGACCGCCGCGATCTCGCGCCGCGGCCATTCGTCGCCGATATAGGCGACGGTCACGGCGAAGATGGGCGGAAGCAGCAGGCCCTGCACAAAGCGGCCGAGTACGAGCTGGTGGAGCGTGACGCTGAAGGAGAGCAGCACCGTCGGCACCGCGAGAAGGAAGATGGCACCGACGATGATACGCTTGCGCCCGAGCACATCGGCGACGGCGCCGACGAAAGGGGCGACGATGGCGACGGCAAAGGTCGTGGCACTCACCGTCAGGCTGACCTCGGCGGCGCTCGCGTGAAAGTCCCGCGCGAAGAGCGGCAGCAGCGATTGGGTCGCATAGAGGTCGAGGAAGGTGCAGAGGCCCGCCAGTGCCACGGCGAGCTTACGGGGATCGGCGAACATCAGGCGAGGGGTACTCCCGGCTTGGCTTCGTGTGCTACCCCCGCGGCGCGACGTGGGAGAATAGCCAATTTGTCCGGGCCGCCATGCCGGGGGCGCGGCCGTCCCCCGCAACTCGGCCGGCAGCGCCGCGCCCGCCGCTTCGCAGCCTGGGAACCAATCGCTAATCCACTGAGTTACAAGGACGTTTTCTTCCTCGCCGCGGGTGGGCGGCTTCATGTTGCTACGCAACAGGAAAAGGGATAAACACGGGCCCTTTCCTAGACCGGCAGGAGCGCATGGCGCAAACCACGGGAGAAAACGGCTCCGAGGTGCAAAGCAAGGCGCATCAAGGGCTGATTCTCGCTGCCCTCGGCGTCGTCTACGGGGATATCGGCACCTCTCCCCTCTATACCGTCCGGCAATGCTTCGACGATATCGGGAGCGTGACCCGGCCCGGGGTCCTCGGCGTGCTGTCGCTCATTGCCTGGGCTCTCATCATCATCGTGGCCCTCAAATACGTCGTCGTCATCATGCGCGCCGACAACCGGGGCGAGGGCGGCATCCTGGCGCTCACAGCACTTGCGCTGCGCAGCGCCAGCCGCCGCGGCCGGCGCCATCGGCTGATCCTCGCGGCCGGGCTGATCGGCGCCGCGCTCTTCTATGGCGACGGCGTCATTACCCCGGCGATCTCGGTGCTTTCCGCCGTCGAGGGGCTCAAGGTCGCGACGCCGCTCTTCGACCCCTATGTGATTCCGATCACGGTGCTGCTGCTGCTTGCCCTCTTCCTCTTCCAGCGCCGCGGCTCGGCGCGGGTCGGTGGCTTGTTCGGGCCGGTGATGGCGCTCTGGTTCATTGCCATCGCGCTGCTCGGGCTGAGCGAGATCATCCTGCAGCCGGCGATCCTCCTCGCCCTCGACCCGCTCTACGGCATCCGCCTCCTCTTCGCCGATCCCTGGCGCGGCTTCGTGCTCCTCGGTGCCGTCGTCCTTGCCGTGACCGGTGCCGAGGCCCTCTACGCGGATATGGGGCATTTCGGGCGCGGGCCCATCCGCGCCACCTGGTTCTGGATCGTCTTTCCGAGCCTTCTCCTCAATTATTTCGGACAGGGCGCGCTCTTGCTGCGCACGCCGTCGGCGCTCGATAATCCATTTTTCCGCCTGGCGCCGGACTGGGCGCTCTACCCCCTCGTCGTCCTCTCCTCGGTGGCGACCGTGATCGCCTCGCAGGCCGTGATCTCCGGGGCCTTCTCGATGACGCGCCAAGCCGTGCAGCTCGGCTATCTGCCGCGCCTCCTGATCCGCCATACCTCGGCCGAGGCCTCGGGGCAAATCTATGTGCCGCGCGTCAACTTCTTCCTCCTCATCGCCGTGCTGGCCCTGGTGCTCGGCTTCAAGACCTCGGACAACCTGGGGGCGGCCTACGGCATCGCCGTGACGGGGACGATGTCGCTCACCACCCTTCTCGCCTATACCTATATGGTGGGCGTCGTTCGCTGGAGCCCGGTCCTGGCGACACCGCTCTTCGCCTTCCTGCTCATCGTCGATCTCTCCTTCTTCGGGGCCAATCTGCTCAAGATTCGGGAGGGCGGCTGGTTTCCTCTCGTCGTCGCGGCCTTCGTCTACGTCCTGATGTCGACCTGGATGCGCGGCCGCGCGGTCCTCTACGCCCAGCGGGCCAAGGACGCGCTGCCGCTTGCCACCTTCATCCGCAGCATCAAGCCCGACCACCCCGAGCGCGTGCCGGGAACGGCGATCTTCATGACCGGCGACATCGAGCAGGTGCCGACGGCGCTCTTGCACAATCTCAAGCACAACAAGGTACTGCACGAGCGCGTCGTGCTGATGAACGTGCAGACGGAGGACATTCCGCGCGTCTACGAGGATCAGCGCATCGAGATCCGCGCCCTCGAGCACAATTTCAACACCATCGTCGTGCATTACGGCTTCATGGAGCAGCCCAATATCCCGCGCGCCCTCGCCCAATGCCGCATCCTGCAGTTCCGCTTCAACCTGATGGAAACCTCGTTCTTCGTGGGGCGCGAGAAGATCGTGCGGGCGAAGCGCTCGCCGCTCTCGAGCTGGCGCCAGGGCATCTTCATCCTGCTCTCCAACTCGATGCAAAGCGTCACCGACTTTTTCCGCATTCCCTCCAACCGGGTGATTGAGCTCGGCGGCCAGATCGAGATCTGACCCAGATCGAGGTCCGATACCGCGCGCCAGTCCTCTCCTCGCATGGTCGGTGCGGCGTTGCACAGGATCGGGCCCGACGAAGCGTAACAACACTGTTTCGACCTCACGCGCTTACCTGCCCCGCCGGTCCGCCCGGCGGGGCCTTTCCTCGCTGTTGCGCAGCTTGGTCGAGAGTTCGCCCTAGTTCTGCCCTGTTTTCGCGTCATCCTCGCCACAGCTCCATAAGCCATGACGTGTGATGCGGCGCGTCCGGCTTTCCTGGCCCCGCCACCGATGGCGGGGCTTTCTTTCGCCTGCTGCCGCGCTTCGCCGCCGCCTGCTCGGTGACAAGTCTGTGGCAATGCTGGTCGCTGCTGCGGTCCCCAAGGGTCAACCCTGGCCCTTCGGCCCGAGGGTGACCAGTTTAGAATTGGTTTAGGCGAGGTGGACCGGACCGGACGCGAGGCGTCCGCGGCAGGGTGGCCGTGGCGGCGCTTTCGTGTGGCGTCTTTCGCAAGGAGATGCATTATGCGACCTTTTCTCGTATCTCTCGCAGCGATCGCGATGCTGGGCACCGCAGCTTGCTCGAACATGAGCAACACCCAACAGCGCACGCTCTCGGGCGGCGCCATCGGTGCGGGCGCCGGCGCCTTGGGTGGCGCCCTCACAGGCTGCGTCTGGTGCGGCGCGGCTGTCGGTGGGGCCGTGGGCGCCGGAGCCGGATATCTCTATGACCAGACCAAGAAGGGCAATCTCTGACGGCGGGTGCTTCGGCTGTGCGCCAAGCCTGAGGAGGGTGGCGCGGCGCCAAGACGAGCCGAGGCATCCGCGGGCTGAAAATCTGCTATTCTGTGCGCCGCGCGTGCGGGGGACGCGCAGTACGCTTCCCAGGCTGGGACATCCGACATGCTTATCCGTCCGTCTCGGTTGCTCGTGGCCCTCACCCTTCTTCTATCCCCGGCGATCCTGCGGGCGGCGACACCGGCTCCCGAAACCGCCCCCGCCGAACGTGGAGCGCTGACCGGTCAGCTCCTCATCGCCGCCCCCGAGATCGGCGATCCTCGTTTCGACCACACGGTCATCCTCGTGGTGCGCCACGACAAGAGCGGCGCCCTGGGCATCGTGCTTAACCGCCCCGTCGAGGAGCGCTCGCTCGCGAGCCTGCTCGACGCCGCCGGCGCCGATTCGAAGGGTATCGACGGCAAGGTTCTCATCTATGCGGGCGGTCCGGTCGAGCCGGAAGTCGGCTTCGTCATCCATAGCGCCGAATACCGACGCCCGGAGACAATCGCCGTCGACAGCCGCATTGCGGTGACCTCGAGCATCGATGTGCTGCGCGACATGGGCCACGGCAAGGGACCTCGCAAGGCTCTTGTCGCCTTCGGCTATGCCGGCTGGTCGGCGGGGCAGCTCGAGAACGAGATCGCGCGCCACGATTGGTATACGGCTCCCGCGGATCCCGCCCTCGTCTTCGATGAGGAGCGCGACAAGCTGTGGGAGAGCGCGATGGCGCGACGCACCCTCGACCTTTGACGGCGCATCCGGCGCGCTGCGACAATCGGGGCGACGCGCGATGCGCCGATCGTCTATAGGGAGAGAAGCATGGCAGGCAAGATCAAAGCGGTTCCCGAGGGCTATCACAGTGTCACGCCCTATCTGACCATCAAGGGGGCGGCTGACGCCATCGCCTTCTACAAGAAGGCCTTCGGTGCCCAGGAGATGCTGCGCATCCCGGCACCCGACGGGAAGATCGGCCATGCCGAGGTCAAGATCGGCGATTCGCGGATCATGATGGCGGACGAGTTTCCCGGCATGGATTGCCGCAGCCCCCAATCCCTCGGCGGCTCGCCCGTGAGCATCCTCCTCTATGTCGAGGATGTGGACGCGCTCACGCGGCAGGCCGTCGCCGCCGGGGCCAGGGTGCTGCGGCCCATCGAGGACAAGTTCTACGGCGACCGCAGCGGCAGCATCGCCGATCCCTTCGGGCATGTCTGGCACCTCTCCACCCACAAGGAGGACGTGCCGCCCGAGGAGCTGCGCAAGCGCGCCGAGGCGTTCATGAGGCGGCAGGGCGGCTGAGCGCACAACGCGCGCAGGCGGACTCTCATGTGCGCTTTGCTCATGTGAGTCACGAAAACTCCTCGTTTGTCCCAGCCGGAAGAGCGACCTAGTTGGGAATCGGGCGATCCTAAGCCCCGCGCGCGAAGACGCGCAGGTCTTGAGATCCGGTGCGGAGGCCCGGGTCCGGATCGGCCTGCCGGAGGGGAGATACCATCATGTTACGCTTCGTCGCCTGGACGCAACGCCTGCTGGCTCGGGCTGGCGGCTGGCGGCGCGCTGCGGGCACGCGAGAAACGGAGAGGCGCGCGCCGGAGGCGGGTTCCGGTCATCCCGTGGCCGTCACCAGGATACGGGGCACGAGCTGGGATTTGGCGCCCTATCTGGCCGCGGCCGGGATGCCGGAGTCGCGGGGGCGCTTCTATGAGACGAGGTCTCCCGTCGGCGTTGCGCGCTATATCGCCCTGCAGCCGCCACGAAAACCGCCGCCGGAAGCCGTCCACGACAACGTCGTGCCGTTCCGGCGCAGCGCCTGAGCAGCAGCAGCACTCGGAGAGGCTGTCGCGCAGAAGACTCTTGCCGAAGGCGGGTCCTCGAGGGCATCGCCGTGGCCCCCCTCTACCGCGATGGCGAGCGACGGGAGGCGGGTCCCCCGCTCAGCCCTCCATCCCCGCCTCGCCCGCCGCCTTGCGGATGGCGACGACCTCGGAGTCGGCCTTCTTTTCCGGGTCGGGCTTCGAGGCCGCTGCGACGGGACGTCCGGCGAGGGCGCGGGCGATCTCGTCGACATTGCGGAGGGTGAGGTCGCGCTGGGGATAGGCCATCTCGATCCCCGCCTCGCGGAAGGCCTTGTCGATGGCGAAGCGAAGGTCGCTCGCGATGCTGCCGCGGCTCTCCACGTCGGCGATGAAGGCGCGCAGCTCGAAATCGAGGGTGCTGTCGCCGAAATTGGTGAAAAATACCCGGGGCGCCGGCCAGGACAGGATCTCGCGGTTCTCGCGCGCGCAGGCGAGGAGCACGTCGCGCACCTTCGTGGTGTCGGAGCCGTAGGCCACCCCCACCTTGATGTCGACGCGGCCGTATTTGTCGCGATGGGTCCAGTTGACGACGGCGCTCGAGAGCAGCTCGGAATTCGGCATGATCACCGAGGCGCGCTCGAAAGTCTCGATCTCGGTCGCGCGCACGCTGATGCGTGTGACGTAGCCCTGGTTCTGCCCCACCACGACCCAGTCGCCGACCTTGACCGGCCGCTCGATCAAAAGGATGAGGCCGGAGACGAAGTTGTTGACGATGTTCTGGAGGCCGAAGCCGATGCCGACCGAGAGGGCGCCGGCGATGATCGCGATATTGGCGAGGCTGAGCCCGAGGGTCGAGATGGCGAAGGCGGCGGCGATCACGAAGCCGACATAGCCGATCATCGCCGAGAGGGAATGGCGCACGCCCGGATCGAGGCGGGTCTGGGGCAGGAGCTTGTCGCTCAGCACGCGCTGGATCAGCCGAGTCGCGGTCCAGAAGCCGACGAACACCACCACGGCGAGCACAATGTCGGCGAGCGAGATGCGCAGATTGCCGACGGTGACCCCGTGGAGCGCGTCGCCGACCCAGTTCCCGATCGCCGTGTCCGGCACACCCCACATGCGCAGGGTGAACGTGCCGCCCACCACGATGAGGACGAAATCGACGGCGACGCCCAGCCAGAAGATGAGGAACTTGCCGCCCTGGTCGGTGAGGGCGAGCACGCGCCGCAGCCGGCCCGAGCGCGGGCTCTCCGGCGAGACGAGGAGGGTCACGAGCTCGCGCACCAAGGTGCGAAGGAGGAGGAAGACGCCGACGACGACGCCGGTGAGCACGACGCGCGAGACGATATGCGCCGCGAGATTGTGATAGCCGGCGAGCGCAAGCACGGGGACGGCGGCCAGCGCCAGGCCGAGGACGAGGCGGAGGAGCGGCCACGACCAGTTGGGCTCGGGAGGATGCGCCGGCATCGCCGCGGGGCTCGCCTCGCTCGCCGCTGTTGCGGTTTCGATGCGCCACAGCCGGCGCTGCAGCAGGCTGATCCCGAGGACGGCGGCGAGGGTGTTCACCACGAGGCCGAACACGTTGAAGAAATCGGGCGCGTGAAGCCGCAGCGGCTGCATCGAGATGCCGATCCAGAGCGCGATCCCGGCGACCGCCGCCAGCGCCGTGATGCGGCGGCAGAGGGTGCGCGAGGCCTCGGCGCCGAAGGGCACGATGCGCCAGGCAGGCGCCTCGGGGGCGAGGGCGGCGCGGGCGAGGGCGGAGATCAGCGAGAAGAAGACGATGCCGACGAGGACCCCCGCGACCTGCCGCTCCGGCAGCTCCGTCACCACCTTCTCGCTCCACAAGAGGCCGCCGAGGGCCAGAAGGCCGGCCGCGGGGAGAAAGCCGCGGGCGAGGCCTTCGGCGCCGGCCGCGAGGGCGCGCCGGGCATAGGAGGGGTCGGCGAGGGAGGGCACGTGGCCGTAGCGGCGCAGCAGCCAGTTGCGCAACGGCCAGCCGGCGCCGAGCGCCGTCAGCGCGAGGAGCCCGATCCAGACAAAGGTGACGGGCCGGAAGGTTTGCCCCTTGTCCCGCCACCAGGCGAGGTCGGCGGCGCCCATGGTGCCGAGCACGTCAACGAGCTGCGCCGCCGCGGCCGTCAGAGTGTCGATGGCGAGCGGCGGGCGCTCCCGCGCCAGCAGGCGGTGGGCGATCATCTCGTTGCCGAGGCTGGTGATGTTGCCGGCGATCGCCCCAGCGCGCGCGAGGGTGACCTCGGCCTGCTTGATGCGCGAGTCGTAGCGCGCGATCTCATCGACGAGCTGCTTGCGCTGGCGGGCGACGTCGGCGGCCTCGGGCGGCTGTCCCGCTGCCGGTGCGGGGCCGAGGGCGGCGAGCTGGTCCGCGAGCGGCTTGCGCTGCGCCTCGGCATCGCTACGCGCCTGCTCCGCCGCCTGGCGGACGGAATCGACCCGGGCGCGCTGCGCGTCGAGATCCTCGCGCGAGAGATCGCCTCGGCCGAGAGCGAATTGCACCTGGTCGAGGGCGCGGCGCCATTCCTCGACGAGCTGGGCGAAGACCCGGTCTTGCGTGGCGACCTGGGCGCCCAGCGCCGGTGCGATGCCCAGGAGAGCGAGAACGAGAGCGAGACGACGCAGCGTGCGAATCAAAAGCGGTCCCCGGCCGTTGCGACGGAATGCGCCTTTACTATACGGGCCGGCCGGCAGAGTCACGCGCGGCGACGGCGCTTAGCCGAAGGCGAAAGCGGCCATGGAAAGGACGCCATAGGTGAAGCTGGCGTGGAGGCGGCGGCCCTTCACCCCCGGCCCGCCGGCACCGAAGGCGACGAAGAAGGGGAGGAAATGCTCGGCGCGGGGATGGATGCGCAGGGCCTCGGGGGCCGCGCGGCGGTAATCGATGAGAGCGGCCTCGTCGCCCGCCTCGGCAGCGGCGGCGAGCCAGGCGTCGAAGCGGCGCACATGCTCGGGCGGGGGCGCATCTTCCGCTTGGCCGCGGAACTCGCCGAGATTGTGGGTGGCGCCGCCGCTGCCGAGGACGAGAACACCTTCGCGGCGCAGCGGGGCGAGGGCGCGGCCAAGGGCGAGGTGATGGGCCGGGCTGCGCGCCACTTGAACCGAGAGCTGCACGACGGGAATCTCCGCCGTCGGGTACATGAGAAGAAGCGGCACCCAGGCGCCGTGATCGAGGCCCCGCCGGGGGTCGGCGGCGCAGCGCATCCCGGCGCTCTCGATGAGTGCCGCGGCGCGTGCGGCCAGGTCGGGATCGCCGGGGGCCGGATAGCGCAGGCGGTAGAGCGGCGCGGGGAAGCCGACGAAATCGTGAATCGTCTCCGGCTGCGGCGCCGTGCTCACCATGGGCTCGGCGGTTTCCCAATGGGCGGAGGCGCAGAGGATCGCCCGCGGCTTCCCCAGCGCCGCCCCGAGGCCCTGGAGGAAGTGGCGGGCCGGCACGTCGTCGAAGGCGAGCGTCGGGGCGCCATGGGAGACGAAGACGCTAGGCAGCGCGGTCATGGTCCTGTCGCGGCCGCCTGCCGCCGCGCGCGCTTCGGCGCCATTCAGAATTCCCGTCCGATCAGATTGTCGATGGAGCGCGGGCCGCCGCCGCGGCAGAAGATGCCGAAGGCGAGCAGGCCCCAGAGCAGCGGATACTCGCAGCCGAGCTTGGTCCAGAAGAAGCCGTGGGGCAGATGGACCACGATCACCGCGACCGCCATCTCGATCATCACGGCGATGGCGGCGGGGCGGGTGAGGAAGCCCAGGGCGAGACAGATCCCGCCGAAGAATTCGGTGCAGGCGACGACATAGGCGAAGAACAGCGCCGGCTCGATCCCGTCCTTGACGAAGAAGGCCGCGGTGGCGCCGATCCCCTCGCCGCCGAACGCCCCGAAGAGCTTCTGCGCGCCGTGGGGCACGAGAAAGAGGCCGGTGAAGAAGCGCATCACCGGATAGCTCCAGCCCGCGAGGTCGTCATAGAGGCCTCTGAGCGCCGGAATATAGGGGACGGGTCGCGCGGTCATCTCGCTCATCGTGCTGACTCCCTCTCGTCGCGGTCGTACCGACACGCCATTCGCCGGATGTGTGCCGGGGGCCGCATTTTAGGGCCGCGGCAAGGGGGCTCTCATCACAAAATCGTGCGGCGCCGCGGCCGTGCCCTCACGCTGCGGCCTCGTAGCGGCGGTCGCGGTCATGGGGCCGCGCGAAGTCGAGGGCGGGACCCTTGGGCACGATGCCCGTCGGGTTGATCGTCGTGTGGCTGCCGTAATAATGCCGCTTGATATGGCCGAGATCGACCGTCGCCGCCACGCCGGGCACCTGGTAGAGCTCGCGGAGATAGTTCGAGAGGTTCGGGTAGTCCTCGATACGGCGCAGATTGCATTTGAAATGGCCGAAATAGACGGCGTCGAAACGCACCAGCGTCGTGAAGAGGCGCCAATCGGCCTCGGTGAGGCGCGACCCGGCGAGATAGCGCTGGCGGGCGAGCCGCATCTCGAGCCGGTCGAGGGCGGCGAAGAGGGCGTCGAAGGCCTCCTCATAGGCGGCCTGGGTGGTGGCGAAGCCCGCCTTGTAGACGCCATTGTTGATGGCGCCGTAGACGAAGTCGTTGACCGCGTCGATCTCGCCGCGCAGCGCCGGCGGGTAGAAGTCGAGCTCGGCGCGCCCCCAGGCGTCGAAGGCGCTGTTGAGCATGCGAATGATCTCGGCGGATTCGTTGTTGACGATGGTGCGGCTCGTCTTGTCCCACAGCACGGGAACGGTGACGCGGCCGGTATAGCGCGGGTCGGCGAGGGTGTAGATCTCGTGGAGGACGCGCTTGCCGTTGACGGTGTCGGGGATGCAGCCTGGCCCGTCCGAAAAGGCCCAGCCCTCGGCACCCATATGGGGATCGACGATCGAGAGCGAGATGACGCCCTCGAGCCCCTTGAGGGCGCGGAAGATCAGGGTGCGGTGGGCCCAGGGGCAGGCGAGGGAGACATAGAGATGGTAGCGCCCGGGCTCGGCCTTGAAGCCACTGCTGCCATCGGCGGTGATCCAGTTGCGGAAGCGCGACTCCTGGCGCTGGAAGCGCCCGCCCGTCGCCTTGGTGTCGTACCACTGGTCGCGCCACACGCCGTCGATCAGGAGCCCCATCGCAATCCTCCCATGCCGATGCCGAAGAAATCTCCGCAACTCTTTATTCGTCGTTCCCGCGCAAGCGGGAACCCAGACTTTCGCTCCCTTCTGGGTCCCGGCTCTGCACTCTGCTCCGGTCGGGACGACGGATCGGGAGCATGCGGTTAAATAGGGAGATGGAGCGCTTTGTCGAGTCGACTGCGACCGGCGCGCCGCTCAGGGCTCGGCATTCGCGCGGATGAAGGCCGCAATGGCGTTCGCCGGCACCGCGAAGGCGATGTTGGGGGCGGCGCTCGGCTTGCTCCCGCCATTGCCGAGGGCGAAGCTCGCGACCATCCCGATCACGCGGCCCTCGCGGTCGAAGACGGGGCCGCCCGAATCCCCCGGCCGAATCGCCATGGCGAGGGCGATCGCGTCGTCATAGCCGAAATCGTTGTAGCGGATGCGCATCGCCTCGCGCGGCCGCAGCACGATCCCGAGATTGACGACGCCGCCCTGATGATTCGGCGTGCCGATGGCAAACGCGGGCTCGCCTTTGACGAGGCTCGTGCTGTCGGCGAGGTGTGCCGCCGCCATGCCGGGGAAGGGCGCGATCTTGATGAGGGCGAGCTCGCGCCCGCGCGCGACGGCGACGATGCGGCCCTGAAAGCGGCGGCCGTCGGTCGTGATCACCTCCGCCGTGAAATCGGTCGAGAGGGCGATATGCGCCGCCGTCACCACATAGCCGCGCGGATCGGCGATGAAGCCGCTAGCATAGCTTACTGCGTTATTGGCGGCGGCGAGGCCGCGATCCGCGCCGGCCGCGACCGATGCCGTGCCGAGGATGCGCAGGCGCACATAGATGCCGGCATTGCGCTCGGCGACCGCGCGGTAATCGGGAAAATCGATCCCCGTTACCGCGGGTGGCGGGAACGAGAGCGTCACCGGCGGCTCGACCCGCGCTCCGTCCGCTGGCGCCTGCGCCGGCCCTGCGCAGGCGGCAAGCGCGAGGAGGACTACTAGAGCCGTTCTCCGCAACTTTATAGATCGTATGCTCCATTTTTGTCGTCCCCGCGAAAGCGGGGACCCAGCGGTGACGGCAGAATGATCGACAAGCGACTTTGCGCCTATATTCTCGCCAGTCGTCACAATGGGACGATCTATGCCAGCGTGCCTACAAGTCTGAGTCTCCGCTTTCGCGCTACGGCTTGCACACAAGTCTGGATGGGCGCCGCTTCCAAAGGAATAGCCGTCATTCCGGCCGGAGCGCAGCGGAGAGCCGGAATCCAGGTTTTCCGCGGAAATACTGGCTTCCCGCTTCCGCGGGAATGACGAGGGGGAGAGTGCAGACTGAGATGTGTGCATGCCGTAGCGCTTTCGCGGGGACGACGAGAGAAATCATCATCTTATGCAGGTATCATCCGCGCCGGGCGTGCGGCCGAGGGCCGCGAAGAGCGGGCCGAGATGACCCCGGTAGCGGCGCCAGCGGCCGATGCCGCGCCCGTGTCCGACGGCCTCCAGGACACGTGCGTCCCAGGGCAGGTCGCAATGGGCGAGGAGGCGGCGGCACCACGCCTCCGGCGCCGCGGTGAGCTCCTCATAGGGAAGCTCGAAGACGGGAAGCGGCAGCACCTGCCGCCAATGGTCCATCAGCCGCTCGTATTCGCGGCAATAGCCGCCGAGCCTGTCGAGGGTGGCGGCGAAGCGGCGCGGCGCCGCCGCATCCTGGAAATGGCAGGCGAGGGCCGCATCGAAGGGATCGCGCTGGCAATGGATCACGGTGGCGCGGGGAAAGAGCAGCGCGAGGAGGCCGAGGCGGAGGATCGTGTCGGGGCCGGCCTCGACGATGCGCGCATCTGCGTCGGATCCGGCGGCGACGGCATCGAGATAGGCCTGGGCCAAGGGCATGGCGCCCTCGCGATCGAGGAAGGCCGCCGCCTCGGGATAGGCCTTGCCGGCGCGCGCGGCTGCCGGAAACTCGTTCAGCGCCGCGATCACGCGGTCGCAGGCCGCCGGTGTGGCGCTCCGGCCCAGCTGAGGATGGCGGGCGAGGAGCCGGGCGGCGAGGCCGGCGCCGGCCCCGGGCAGCCCCACCACGAGGATCGGGCGCGCCCGATCCGAGCCCAGCTCTTGGCGCAGGGCGAAGAAGGTGCCGTCGAAGACGGCGACGAGCCGATCCACCTCGCGGCGGAAGGCGGTGAGATCGAAGGGCTGGTGCCGTGCCAACAGCGCGTTCGCCGCGGCGATGGCGGCGAAGGCCTCGTCCGCCGTGGCGTCTTTGTCGAGCCGCCGGCCGAGGGCGAAGAGCAGGGCCATGCGGTCCGCCTCGCCTAGCCGCGGCGCCGCAAGCGCGCTGCGCAGCGCGGCCGTCAGCTCCCCGTCCGCCTCGCCGCCTCCCGCGATCCGGGCGAGGGGGACGAGGGCTGCAGGAAAGCCCGGGGCCGCGGCGAGGGCGCGCCGGAACGCGGCGGCGGCCTCGTCGCTGCGGTCGAGCTCGAGGAGGCGAAGCCCGAGGGTCGTCTGGGCCTCGGCAAGGGCGGGGTCGAGGGCGACGGCGCGCTCCGCCGCGGCTAGTGCGTCCGCCGGCCGGTCGAGGGCGGCGAGCGCATGGCTCAGCCCCGCCTGGGCGAGGGCCGATTTGGGGGCCGTGGCGATGGCGCGGCGGAAATGGCGCTCGGCTTCGGCCGGGCGGCCGAGCTCACCGGCGACGCCGCCGGCATTGATGAGGGCTTCGGCGAGGCCGGGCTCGGCCGCCGCGGCGTCACCATAGGCGACGAGGGCCGCCTCCAGCCGGCCCTGGGCGCGGAAGGCGTTGCCGAGGCCGAGCTGGGCGCGCGCCCGCCGCGGGTCCGGGCCCGGGGGTGCGGCGGCGAGGGCGGCGCGGAAGGCCGCTTCGGCCTTGTCGGGATCGCCGCTGGCGAGTCGGGCATTGCCGAGGGCCGTCTGCGTCTCGGGCAGCCCGGGGGCGAGGGCGGCGGCGCGCTCGAGATGGGGCAGGGCGACGGTGAGATCGCCGGCGGCGGCGAGGCCGATGCCGAGATTGAGATGGGCCGCGGCGAAATCCGGGGCGAGGGCCAGGGCGGCGCGGTAGCGCGCGGCGGCCTCGGCGCCTCGGCCCCGGGCCTCGGCGATGGCGCCGAGATTGAAGAGGGCCTGGGGAAAGCGGGGCTGGAAGCGCAGCGCCGTCTCGAAGGCGGCCGCGGCCTCGTCGAGCCGCCCCTTCTGCTGCAGCACGAGGCCGGTGAGGAAATGGGCGGTCGCGAAATCGGGCGCCAAGGCGGTCGCCTGACGGAGGCTCTGGAGCGCCGCGTCCGCCTGGCCGGCCTGGAGCCAGGCCTGGCCCAGGCTGGCGTGGAAGAGGGCGCGGCGCGGATCGGCGGCGACGGCGCGCTGGATCAGGCCGGTGGCCGCGGCGACATGTCCCGCCTGGAGCGCGAGCCCGCCCAGCATATGGAGCGACTCGGCATGGTTGGGGGCGGCCGCGAGAATGGCGCGGTAAAGCTCCTCCGCCTCGGCGAGGCGCCCGCCGCGCTGATGGGCAACGGCGGCGTCATAGGCGGCGGCGATCTCGGCGGGGGTCATGACCGGCGCCCTCGGGCACCCGTCTGGTTCTCCGCCTTCGGCGGATACCCCACCTCACCCTCGTCGCACCTGCGGTGCTCCTTTCCCTCTCCGCCCCCGGGGGCGGAGAGGGAGGGCCCCGCGTCAGCGGGAGGGTGAGGTGGGGGGAGGAGAGGGCCGGGGTGAGGTGGGGATGAAAAGGAGCGGGAAGGGAGTCTCGGCAACATCATGCCCTGGCATACGTCTTCGCCCGCCGCCGGGGCAAGGGGGACGATGGGGGAAGTAAAGCGATGAGGTGCCGTTCTATCCCTCTTCCAGCGCCTCCTTGATCGCCGCGAGCACGCCGTCGAGATTGCCGAGCACGTCGTGGTTCCAGAAGCGGATCACCCGGTAGCCGCGTGCCGCCAGCGCAGCCGTGCGCCGATCATCGGCCGCGACCTGTGTTGCGTGCTGGCCCCCGTCGAGCTCGATGACGAGCCGCCGCGCCGGACAGGCGAAATCGGCGATGCTCGACCCGATCGGATGCTGGCGCCGAAAGCGCCACGGTAGCCTCGATTCGCGCAGGGCCCGCCACAAGAGTCTTTCCGCATCCGTGCCATCCCGGCGCAAGGCGCGGGCACGCTGCGTACGTGGTCGGATGCGCGTCGGAGATTTCATACGCGGAAGTTAGCACGAGCGGTGTGTATCACGCCGCCTCACATCCCTGTCCCCCCACCACCTCACCAGCACTCTCGACCCCCACCTCACCCTCGTCGCGCCTATGGCGCTCCTTACCCCCTCCGCCCCCAGGGGCGGAGAGGGAAGCAAAGCGGAGCGAGCGGGTGAGGTGGGGAGACTCAAGGGCGACGGGGGTGTCCCACGACTTCGCTCGCCGCGATATTAACCATCTGCAAGTCTTTGTGAAGAAAGCCTGAACGCATCTGTGACGGAATTGCCACAGGTGTGGATTTATTGTGCGGATTGGGGCGGAAATGCCTTGACCCTTTTCCTTGCTCGGCTCACAAACGCATGAACTCGGCGCGATACTGCCGAGCCAACGAAGCAGACCATCCGAGCTCTTTGAGGAGGAGGTTCCATGTTCAACAAGACTCTGCGCACGGCCCTGCTGGGCTCCGGCGCCGCCATCGCCCTGATGGCGGGTCCGGGCTTGGCGATGGCCGGCCAGA
>DATGLG010000025.1:0-175494 GCA_035294245.1 Alphaproteobacteria bacterium
CGCCGTCCTCGCCACCTGCGCCGAGCAGGGCATCACCCACCTCGTCGCCGTCATGGAGCCCGCCCTCCTCCGCCTCCTCAGCCGCTTCGGCATCCTCTTCGCCCCCATCGGGCCGCTGGTCGACTACCACGGCATGCGCCAGCCCTGCGCCGCCGTCGTCGACACCCTCGAGCGCCAAATGCACGCCAGACTCCCCAACCTCTTCGACCTCATCCCCAACCCCACAAAACTCCGCGCCGCAGGATGACAGCAATGATCCGTCCCCAACCGAGATACGCCCGCCCAGCCCGGCACGGCCGCGGCGGGCAGGAACCGCGCCAGTCGAAAGGAGACGCGACGATGTACGACATGCGGCAGCTCGAGAAGCTGAAGACCCTCGAAGCCAAGGCGACGGACGCGGTCCAGGCGTTTCGCCATTTCGACCGAGCCGCCCTCGCCGACGGCGCCGTTCCCGCCAGGTACAAGGAGCTGATCGCCCTCGGGGTCGCCTTCGCGACCCAATGCCCCTATTGCATCGAGATCCATGCCGAGCGCGCGCGGGCGGCCGGCGCCACCGAGGCTGAGATCGCCGAGACCGTGATGGTGACGGCCGCCCTTCACGCCTGCGCGGCGGTGACCCACGGCATGCACGCGCTCAAGGGGTGAGGCGCGCGGGCACTCAAGCTCAAGACAGCTCGTCATCGCGAGCCTCGCGAAGCGGTCGCGGTCGTCATGGCGAGGAGCGCGACACCGAGCGAAAGCGAGGTGGCGTGGGACGACGCCATCCAGGATATTTGCGGAAGACTGGATCGCTTCCCCCTCGCGAAGCTCGGGGTCGCGATGACATCCCAATGACGTCTCCGCCGCCTCGCTGCGCTCGGCGCCGCGGGAGCTCGCAATGACATGGCTCGTGACCCTCCGCGGCCACCCTACGCCCCCAAATCAAACCGAATAGGGAATTGCAGTTTGAGGTCAAAGGCCGGCGCGTCGTGGGTGAAGCCGATATCGGTGGTGAGGTTGAGCACGAATCCCGGCGCCAGGATGCTGAGCAAGCCAACGGAGAAGACGCCCACGAGCTGGTTGGAGCCGGGCACGCGCGCGCCCTGGAACTTCTCCTCGTTGACGAAGGTGAGCTTCGGCGCGAATTGCAGCGAGGTCTCCGGGCTCACGGCGAAGAGCACGCCCGCCGTCGTCGTGTACTGGTCGCCAGGCTGCACCCCGTTCTTCTGGAACGAGGTGGTGTAGCCGAGACCGCCGATGAAGACGAGCGGGTCCTGGCGCTTCGCCGCCGTGAGCGAGGCGCTGAGCTCGTTGAAGCCGTTGCCGAGGGGAATGCCGTTCTGGGTCTGCCCGAGATCGGCGCTCCAGGCCACGCTTCCGAACAGGCTCGGCATCCATTCGCCCTCATGGGTGAGCCCCTTGATGAAGGTGAAGGTCGGATCGCCGAAGCCGCGCGCGGTCACCGTCTGCTCGCTGAGGGCCGAGCCCACCACTTGCGTCGCCGTCGAGTTGTTCTTGTAGACGACGGGCGGCAAGGTCACCTCGATCTGCGAGTACCATGGCAGGCCGGCGCGCAGCAGCAGACTCCCGTCGACCTCGTCGTTGCGGAGCAGGTTCTGGGAGAGGAGGAGCTGCCCGTTCGAGGTGAGCACGAGCTGATTGGCCTGGGTCGCCTCGCGCCGGATATAGGTGATGCCCGGCACGGCCTCGGCGACGCCGGGCGGAAGGAGAAGAGCGCCCGTCTGCACGAGGGCGCGCTCGAGCGCGCGCTCGGCCGCCTCCTCGCTGACGGCGAACTGGCCGGGCGCCTGCGCCGCCCCTTGCGCGGCCGGCGGCGGATTGGCGCCCTGCTGGGCGAGCTGGGTCTGCTGACGCGAAGGCGCCGCGGGCGCCGTTGTCGCCGCGGCGGGCGGCGGCGTGGGGATGGGCGGCGCCGGCGGATCGTCCTGCATCGCTTTTGCCGCAGCCACGTTCTTGCGCCGCGTCGCCGCCTTGCCGCCTGCGGCCGCGTCCCGGGGATCGAGCTCGCTCTCCAGCTTCTCCACCCGGCGGAGTAGGTCGCGGATGATGGCGTCGCGCGCCTCCACCTCTTTCTGCAGCTGCTGGATGGTCGGGCCCGATTCCGCCGATTGGGCGTTTGCGACGATCGGGGTCGCGGCCGCGGCAATCATGAGCGCAAGGAGCGCCGTCACGGCCGGCGCCGGCCGAAGCCTGAGGGGACTCATCATGCGTGCCTCCCACTTATGCTGCTCGAGCTGTCGTTACGGCATGCGAGATCCGGAATGAGCTTAGAATGGCAGGGCCTGTCGCACCATGGCGCTCGTGGGGGCGACAAAGAGATCGGGCTTGGGCGCGAGGAGACTGGCGGCGCGCGGCTCCCCCTTGCGCGCGACGATGAAGCCGACGCGTCCGAAATTCGGGAACTCGATCCAGACGCGCTCGAATTTCTCCCGCGACATGGTGCGGTTGCCATAGGCCGGATCGGCGAGCAGGACCTCGCCGCCAAGCGCGCCGCGGAAGATGACGAAGTGGTTGTAGCCGACGGGGCTGACCGGGACGATGATCGGCGCCAGCCGGAGGAGATCGGCGAATTCGAGCTTGCCGTAGCCGACGCCCTCGTAGCCGCGGCTCTCGACGAAGCGCTTCATGTCGAGCAGCGAGAAGCCCTGGCGGACGCGGACGAGCTCGGGATGCTCGATATACTCCTTGCGGCTGATCAGCCCGCGGGTGATCTCCCGCTCGGTCACGGGATCGCCATATTGATAGCGAAGCAAGGTGGCGAGCGCGGCGGCACCGCAGCTCAGATCGTATTTCTGCACCACCACGCTCTGCTGGCGCAGCTCGAGGAGGGAGACGACCGGCCCCCTATGCGCATCGGCGGCTGCGGCGGGACCCGCAACCGGCAGCGCGGCGATGGCGGCCGCGAGAAGCATGGCGCGCGCCGCGGCGGTCATGCCGGCGCCGCCCTGGCGGGCAGGCGGTCACGAAGCCGAGGATGGCGAGCCATGCGCCACGGGCTCGGCGGCGGGGCGGCGCGCGAGGCCGGGCGTCGCCGCGGTCCCGGCTTCGCCGGCAGCCGGATGGCTGTTCCCATTGGCGAGCCCCTGCTCGAAGGCCCAGATCGCCGCCTGCGTCCGGTTGCAGGCGCGGGTCTTGCGCAGGATGCCCTTCAGCCGCGCCTTCACCGTTGATTCGGCGATGTCGAGCGTGGCCGCGATCACCTTGTTCGGCTGGCCGGCGGCGAGGCAGCGCAGAATCTCGACCTCCCGCGTGGAGAAGTTGTAGGCGCTCAACCCAGCCCCGTTCGCCGTACCCTCGCAATGCCGCCCCACGAGATTGGCCATCATCGAGGCGAGGCGCGAGGGGAACACCTTCTCGCCGGCCTTGACCAGCTTCAGGCTCTCCTCGAGGGCGTTGCGGGAGATGTCCTGCAGGAGATAGCCATAAGCGCCCGCGGCGAAGCAGGCGGTCAGCAGCGAGATATCGAGCTCATGGGCGAGGAAGACGATCTTGGCCCCCGGCGCCACGGCGGCGATCTCGCTGATCGCGGCCACGGCATCGAAGTCCGGCGCGAGATTGACGAGCACGATCTCGGGAGGCGGGCGGCCGCCGCGCGAGCGGCTGAACTCCTCGACCGTCGCGACGGCTTCCACCTTGCCGAAGCCCGTCGCCGACAAAAGGCTCACCAATCCGGCGCGAAAGAGGGCGTTCGGATCGACCACGACCAGATTGATGTCTGACATGTCAACCTTCCCGGCGGCTCTTCGATGAAGTGCCCACAGGCAAGGACCTCGCGTTTTCGCGCTCTCGGCGCGAGCCAGACCCCCACGGCCGATCCTTTTTAGTTGGTTCTTCGCGAGTGTTGCGGGTGCATGCTCCCCTGATCCGCCAGATGCAGAGAGCATCCGCCCCGTTCTCGAGATGTAATATTTATTAACGCTACGGCTATAGCGCATTTCTTCTTATCATTAGCTAAAAATTTATCACAATATTGCAGTTTTCGCCAATGAAAAAGCGGCGGGTCGCAGCCGAGAGAGGGCCGTGCGCTGTGACAAAATTGGCCCGGCGGATCTCCCGCAATGCCGCCGCCGCGCATCGTCCCGCGCACACCGTTGTCACAGCGCCGCCCCGGGTCGTCCTCTTGCGGCGACGCAGAGAGGAGCGAAGAATCGCTCTCTGATGCCGGCGGCCGAGATCGCCCGACGGGATCACTCAAGCGCGCCGTTTGTCGCCAGCACGCCGTTTGTCGCCGGGATCGGGCCGGCGAGTTTTGGCCGCAAGCCTGCCAAGCCCGAGCAGGGATATGCGCCTGGCAAAGGCGCAGCAAATACCGGGCTCTACCGGGGAGGAGATCGCCGTGGCCGCGAGTTACCTGCCGAGCCGGCCGGCTTTGCACGATGAGCTGCCGCTCGATCCTGTTGCGATCGAATGCCTGCCGGTGCCCGCCTGCCTCTGCGGCGGCGACGGGCGCCTCCTCGCCTATAACACGGCCGCCGTCGCGCTGTGGGGGCGCGCGCCGGACCAGGCCTCCGGGGACGAGCGCTATTGCGGCGCCCATCGGCTCTTCCGTCCCGACGGAGCATCCCTTCCCCATGCGGCGACCGCGGTCGCGGCGGCGCTTCGCACCGGCGCTCCCGTCACGGGCGAGGAGGTCCTCATCGAGCGCCCGGACGGAAGCCGGATCGCCTGCCTCGTCAACGTCAATCCCCTGCGCGATGCGCGCGGCACCGTCGTCGGGGCGCTGAGCTGCTTCCAGGACATCACCGAGGTCGCGCGGCGGACCAAGGAGCTCAAGGACACCGTGGCCCGGCTCCAGGAGCGCGAGCGCCAGATTGGGCTGCTGGTGCAGGGGGTCGTGGACTACGCCATCTTCCTCCTCGACGGCGACGGCCGCATTCTCGACGCGAATGCCGGGGCCGCGCAGGTCCTGGGCTACGCGAGGGACGAGATCGTCGGCCGCCATTTCGCGCTCTTCTATAGCGAGGAGGACCGGCAGAGCGGCCTGCCGGCGCGCGCCCTCGCGGCGGCGCGGAAGCATGGCCGGTTCGACTTCGAGGGCTGGCGCCTGCGCAAGGACGGCAGCCGCTTCTGGGCGAGCGTCGTCATCGACGCCATCCGCGACGAGAGCGGTGCCTTGATCGGCTTCGCCAAGGTGACGCGCGACATGACGGAGAAGCGCGCCGTCGAGGAGCAGCTCCGCCAGGCGCAGAAAATGGAGGCGATCGGTCAGCTTACCGCCGGCATCGCCCATGACTTCAACAATCTCCTGACCGTCATCGTCAGCAGCGCCGAGGCGCTGGCGCGGCGCCTCGACCCGGCACCGGGGAGCCGGGAGGCGGAGTTCCGGCGCTTCACCAATACCATCCTGCGCGGTGCCGAGCGCGCCGGCACGCTGACGCGCCAGCTCCTCGCCTTCGCCCGGCAGCAGCGGCTGGATCCGCAGCCGGTCCTCCTGCCGGCCCTCATGAGCCGCGTCTGCGAGCTGCTGCAACGCACCCTCGGCGAGCGCATCGCCGTCGAGAGCCGGGTTGCCCCGGCGGCGTGGACCGTCTTCGTCGACCCGAGCCAGCTCGAGAGCGCCCTCCTCAATCTCGCCGTGAACGCGCGCGACGCCATGCCCGCCGGCGGCCGGCTGAGCATCAGCGCGTCGAATGTCGAGATCGGCGCCGCCGCCGCTGCGGCCGAGGCCGAGCTCCATCCCGGCGAATACGTGGTGATCGCGGTCGCCGATAGCGGCACCGGCATGCCCCCCGCCGTGCTGGCGAAGGCCTTCGAGCCCTTCTACACGACCAAGGAGGTGGGCGCCGGCACGGGCCTCGGCCTCTCCCAGGTCTATGGCTTCGCCAAGCAGTCGGGCGGGCATGCGAGCATCGCGAGCGAGGTCGGCTCGGGCACCGTGGTGCGGCTCTATCTGCCGCGCTTCAGGGGCTCGGAGCTGCGCGAGGACCGTCGCGACAGCGGCGTGCGCCCGGCGCGCGCCGGCGAGAAGATCCTCCTCGTCGAGGACAATGACGAACTCCGCCTGTGCAGCGTCGAGATGCTGCGCGAGCTCGGCTACGAGGTCGTCGAGGCGCGGGAGGGTGCCAGCGCGCTCCGCCTCCTCGAGATGCATCGGGATGTGAACCTCCTCTTCGCCGATCTCGGGCTGCCGGGCGCGCTGGACGGACGGCAGGTGGCCGAGCGCGCGCGGCTGCGCTGGCCGGCGCTCAAGGTGCTACTCACCACCGGCTATGGCCGCGGCCGCCCCGACAGGCCGTCGCCCGCGGGGGGCGAGGAGGGTGTCGCCTGGCTTCCCAAGCCCTTCACCTACACGACCCTGAGCGAGAAAATCCGCGAGATGCTCGACGACGGCGCGGCGCGGCCCGGCGGCCGCTTCCATCCGCGCCCAGCCACGAACGCGGAGTCGTAGCGCCCAAAAATCCCTGTCACCCAAAAGTTCCCGTCATCGCGAGCCCCGCAGGGGCGAAGCGATCCGGGAAGCATCGAGGACGAGCTGGATCGCTTCCCCCTCACAACGCTCGGGGTCGCGATGACGTTGAGGAATAACCGCTCAGCGCGGCTGGCTCTGCTTGTCGAGAATGACGATCTCGTCGGGCCGCCCGAAATTGAGGAGGACCCGCGCGCGCTCCTCGAGCATGTCGGGGTCGAGGCTGTCGGGGCGCATCAGGGCGACGCGCGCATCGAGGGCCGCGCGCTGCGCCTCGAGCACCTGGAGCGTGTCCTTGGCGCGGGCGATCTTTTGCGTGAGGCTCCACCAGGCATTGAGCCCGCGATCGCCCTCGACGGCGTGATAGGCGAAATAGGCGACGAGCGAGGCCAGCACGAGCTGGGTCGAGATGCCGGGAAGGCGGCGGCGAAACTCACGCGCGAGACTCATGACGCGATCGAATCACAGGCGATTCCTCGCGGTCAACAGCGAAATCGCGGATCTGCCTGTTTTTTTCCGGCAAATTTCCCGTTCGCGTCGGAACGGCCCGCGTTGAGCTAGATCAAAACGGCGGCTGCCGGGCGGGGCTAGTCTCCGCGCCGTTGCTGCGCGCGCCCCTATCGCTCTCGGCGCGCGGCGAGCCTGGAGGAGCCCCGATCCCATGATGCCGAACACGAACGCTCAAGCCACCGAGGATCTCGACGCCCAGATCGCCTTCGCCATGATCGAGTACAAGGACCGCATCGCCGAGATCGTCGAGGACACCTATGCCGAGCAGCTCGGTCCCGTCTTCGCCGACGCCTTGGCGCGGACGATGTTCGAGATCTTCAAGTCGGGGCTGATGCTGGGCCTCGGCCACTCGGCCGATCCGGGTGCGAAGACGGTGCTGCTGAGCTACACCACCCCGCTGGGCACCGCGTGACCGGCGCGCTCACCGCGCGGCCGCACCCCGTCCCGCGGCAACGCTTCGGCGGCGGCCGAAGCGTTGGGGATGGCATCGGAGCCGGGGCGGGTTAGACTGCCCTCATGATCGGTAGCCTCCAGCTTGCCGAGATCGCCGCCCTCGTGGGCGATCCGGCGCGTGCCAATATCCTCTGCGCCCTGATGGGCGGCCGCGCGCTCACCGCGGGCGAGCTCGCCTATTGCGCGGGCGTCTCGCCGCAGACGACGAGCGGGCATCTCGCCAAGCTCACCGAGGCGCGGCTGCTCGACGTGGTGAAGCGCGGCCGCTACCGCTATTTCCGCCTCGCCACGCCCCTCGTCGGCCGCATGCTGGAAAGTGTCATGGCAGTCGCCGCCGAGGGCCCGCGCCGCCATCGCCCGCCCTCGCGCCTCGACGCGGCACTCCAGGCGGCGCGCACCTGCTACGACCATCTCGCCGGGCGGCTCGGCGTCGGGCTCGCCGATTCCTTGTGCGGCCGCGGCCATGTCGCCCTCTCCGAGGATGGCGGCGAGGTGACCGATGCGGGGACGGAATTCCTGCGCGGCTTCGGCATCGATGTCGGCGTCGTGCGCCGCAGCCGGCGGCTGTTCTGCCGCCCCTGCCTCGATTGGAGCGAGCGCCGGCCCCACCTCGCTGGCGCCCTGGGTGCAGCACTCGCCACGCGCGCCTTCGAGCTCGGCTGGATCGAGCGCGTGCGCGACAGCCGCGCCGTGACTCTCACCGCCGCCGGCCGCCGCGGCTTCGCCGAGCAGTTCGGGCTGCCGCTTTAGCGGCGCCGACGCTGAGCTTCGCGAAGGGAAAGCAATCCGGACTTGGCCGTAATTCTGGATCGCTTCGCCTTTCACGGGGCTCGCGATAACCACAGACGGCGTCATTGCGAGCTCCCGAAGGGAGCGAAGCAATCCAGTCCTCCGCGATCGCTTCTGGATCACGTAGTCCTGCGCCGCGCGCAGTCCTTGCCGTGACAACCTGCTACCGCGGCTGGATCTGCGGATCGAAGGCGATCTCCGGATCGGGGTGCCGCAGCTTCTGGGGCAGGAGATCGGTCACGATCCCCGCCTTCTCGGCATAGAGCTCGCTCCCGGTCGTCCAATATTCCGAATCCGTCGAGAACACGTCCTCGTCGTCGAGCTGCGTGAGATAGCGGCGGCTGATGCCGAGATCGACCATGAGGTCGAGCACCCGCACCGTGGCGCCGCGATCGATCACCGGCAGCGGCCCGAAATGCGCCGGATGGAACATCCAGTTGGAAACCGCGGCGGCATAGCGCCGCTTGCCCATCATGTAGACGGGCACGCACATGGAGGCGCAGAGATGCCCGTAATAGACGAGGGTGTCGATCTGGCGCCGCTCCTTCTCCCGCTTGAGGAGCGCGATGAGCTTGAGGCCCTCGGCCATCTCGCCGCCGGCGCTGTCGAGATCGATGAGGACGCGGCGCCCCGCGGGAATGCGCGCGAGCCGTGCGGCGACGTCGCCGGCGAGCGGCGGGACGATGCCGCCGGTTACGGCGAGCACGGTAAAGCTCGGCTCCTCGTGCTCGACGATGACGTAGCTCGTGCTCTCCGATCCCCGCTCCTGGGCGCGCGCGACGCATGCGCTCGAGAGCAGGAGCGTTGCGGCCGCGAGGAGAGCCAGTCTGGAGCGCATGGAAACATCCTCCGCGAGGATTCCCATGGACGCCATCATCGCCGGCAAATCTTGCGGAAAGATTGATCCGCTGCGACAAACTCCTTGCGATTCCGTTAACGCGGCGCTCTCGACGGCAACGTCACTGCCACCCGCGCGCCAAGCGCCTAATCATCACGCCGAGGAGCGCGGCGCCGCGCTCATGCCAGGCAGCGCCGACGTGCGATAAGGAGTAGAATCGTCACCGCGAGACCGCCCACGGGTCCGGCCGAAGGCCGGCCCGAGGACAGGCTCCGCGGTCGTGGCGGTCCAGAAAAAATTCTGGATTGCTTCCCCCTCGCGATGCTTGGGTTCGCAATGACGGCCTTACGCGCGGGGATGGCCGTGGCCTTGATATTTCGCCGCAAGGCCGAGGCTGCGGCAGTGCGCGACGAGCAGGCTGCGCGCCGCCGCGGCGCGTGCGCCGTTGCGCGGCAGCGACAGGTAGCCCCCGTTTCGCGACAGGATGACTGCGAGAGCGCCGCAGGCGGCCGCACTCGCCATCGAGGCGCCGTCCATCTCCATATAGGGTCGCCGTACCCGCACCCGCACCCGCTTGGGCACCGTCGAGACGATGCCCACACCGGGCGCGGCGCAGGCGAGCCGCATGCCGAACTTGCTGGTGGCGGCGAGAAAGAGGCCGTCGCGGCCCCGATGGGCCTTGCTCTGCGGGCGCTGATGGGCGGACCAGGTCCCCGCCGGCGCGCGCGGCCGCCCCGCGCGCCCGATCGCCGAGACCGCAACGCATTGGCGGAAGGCGGCGGGATGGTCGACCTTGCTGCTCAGCCGCCCGTTGCTGCTCCGGCTCGTATTGCCCGCCGAGCAGATGCAGAGCGTGCCGCGCGCGAAGGCATAGGCGATGGCCGCCTTCTCGGCCTTGGAGGGCGGGCCGCCGCCCAGGCTCATATTGATGAGGTCGCACGCGTAATCCCGCGCCAGCACCCGGATCGCCCGGGCGACGCTGCGCGGCGCGATATCCTCCTCCCGGCTCTTGCAGACCCGCGCGTGGAACAGCGCGCAGCCCGGTGCGAGGCCCGCATAGTCGCCGCGCCGCCGCGGCCGCGCGCCGATAATGCCCGTCGTATGGGTGCCGTGTCCCTGGGGGTCGACATCGACGGCCTTGGCGCGCCGGCGCCAGCGGCCCTGCTCGAACACGCCGACGGAGACGACATGGCGCAGATTGGGATGCGGGCCGCAGCCGGTGTCGAGCACGCCGACCCGGATCCCGGCACCGCGCGCGGCATCCCTGGTGTCGACGCCCAGCACCCGGTGCCACCAGGCGCCGCCGCCGCGTCCCGCCTCGACATGGCGCGGGCAGGCGATCGTGACCGCGCGCGCCCGCGGCGCGATCCGACGCAGCGCGCTCCAGAAGCCCGCATAGGGGACCGCCCGCACGAAGGCGACGGTGAAGCCGGCGGGAACGCGCTGCCGCACCCGCCCACGACCATCGGTCTTGCCCCGCGCCGCCCAGATCATGCCGCCGGCGTCGCGGAGGTAGAAGACGACCTTGATCCCGGCGAGCGCGGCGCCCTCGCCGGTGACGCGCACCTCGAGCGACTGCTGCGCCGAGGCCATCAGCTTGCGGTAGTCCGGGCGATCCACGAGCGCCCACGCCGCCTCGAGCGCGGCGACCGGCGGCGGGGGATGCGTCGCGCGGCTCATCTCCCCTCGCCGCCGAGCCGGTCGAGCCATCGCGTCATGCCCAGGCGCGAATAGACGGCGCGCGCGGCCTCGCGCGCCGCGGCGGCGCGAGCCTCATCGCCCGCGCGCGACGCCACTTCCGCGAGCAGGCGGTGGCAATGGCCCGCAAGGGGCTGCATGCCCAGCGCCTCGGCGATGCCGAGGGCCTCGCGATAGCGGTCCGCGACCCGTGCGGCGTCGAAGCCGCCGCCGCGGAACTCAATCTCGCCGAGCAGCAGCAGCGCCTCGGCGCGCGCCGCCGGGTCGCGCTGCTCGCTCGCCAGGGCCTCCGCCTTGACGGCATGGCTCTTGGCGGCGACGGCCTGGTCGCTTGCCAGATAGGCGCGTCCGAGCTGGGCCAGCCGGAAGGGCTGGTAGAGCATCAGCTTGATGCCCGCCGCCGCCTCGACCGCCTCCGCAAGGAGGGCGGCCCCCTCCTCGGCGCGCCCCGCCCCCGTATAGGCGGCGCCGAGGAATCCCTGGGCGATCGGGGTCATCACCCGCGCCTCGTTGACGCGGCAGAGCTCGAGGCCGCGCTCGAGCAGGGGGATCGCCTCCTCGTGCTCGCCCTTCTGAAGGCGGACATAGCCGGCGCTGAAATAGGCGATGATGGTCGAGATGGGCCGCCCCTCCGCATCGGCGATCTCGACCCCCTCGCTCGCGAGCGCCGCCGCCTCATCGAACTCGCCGAGCTCGGCATGGGCGCGCGCCATGTAGCCGAGGGTCATGCTGGTCAGGGAGCCGAGCGGGCTCGAGAGCGCCGCCTTGCGGCAATAGGACATGGTCTCGCGCATCGCCGCGATGGCGCGCCGGAACTCGCACCAGGCGAGATAACTGATGCCGATGTGGAAGCGCGTCCGCGCCTCGCGCTCCTCGTCCTTGAGGAGCTGGGCGAGGGCCAAGGCCTTCTCGCCCATCGCCACCGCGGAATCCTGGCGGCCCATGAGCCAGAACACGTGGTTGAGGAACATGAGCACGCGGGCGAGCCGGCTCTGATCGCCGATGCGCTCGGCAAGCTCCCTTGCCTCGCTAAGATTGTCGACGCCCGCCTCGAGCCGGCCGAGCTGGAACAGCGAGAGCCAGAGATGGAGCCGCAGGTCGAGGGCGCGGCTGCGGTTGTGCGCGTCGTCGGGGAGATGCTGAAGGGCGGCGAGAGCCTGATCGAAGAAGGTCACGGCCTTCTGATTGGCCGAGCGCCAGGCCGCCTTGATGCCGGCGGCGCTGCCGTATTGGGCGACCTTGTCCCACACCCCGCCCTCGGCCGCGTGGCGCAGCAGGCTCTCGGCGAACTCCTCCGCGCGCTCCCCGAACAGGGTCTCGATCGCCTCGACGGCCCGGGTGTGCAGCGCGCGCCGCCGCTCCCGCAGCAGGCCGCCATAGGTGACCTCGTGGGTCAGGTGATGGCGGAAGCGGTACTCGGGCTCGGGAAGGAGCTGCGTCTCGTGGAGGAACTCCGTCTCCTGCAGGCGCTTGAGCGCCTCGCGCAGCTCGGGCTCGGGGCAATCGGCCACCCGGCGCAAGACCGGCAGCGGGACGATCTCGCCGATCACCGCGGCCGCCTGGAGGATGCGCTTCTCGACGGGCTTGAGCCGGTCGATGCGGGCGGCGAGGACCGCCTTCACCGTTCCCGGTATGCGCAGAGTGTCGATCGCGCCCGTGAGGCGATAGGCGCCGGGCTCGCCGGCGAAGGCCTGATCGTCGACGAGGGAATAGACGCATTCCTCGAGATAGAACGGGTTGGTCTCCATGCGCTCGAGCAGCATCTGCTTCAGCCGCTCGACCTGGCGGTGGCTGCCGATCAGGGCCTGGAGGAGAAGGGCCGCGTGATGCTCGCGCAGCGGGCCGATATAGAACTGCCGGTAATAGGACTTCCCACCCCAGCCATGGCGGTATTCGGGGCGATAGGTGACGATGCAGAGGATCGCGGCGCGCGGCAGGCTCTCGACGATCTGGTCGATGACCGCCTGCGTCTCCACGTCGATCCAGTGCAGGTCCTCGAGGATCAGGATCAGCGGCTGGACGCGACTTGCCAGCAGCAGCACGCTGCGGATGGCGTCGATCAGGCGCTGCCGGCGCTCGCTGGCGTCGAAGGGCGCCCAGGGATTGTCGGCGCCCTCGACGTGATGGAGGTTGAAGAAGGCCGGCACCGCCCAGCCGAGCTCCGCCGGCAGCGCGCCGAGGCCGGCGAGCACCTTGGCGCGGATGGCGGCGGTATCGTCGTTGCGCCCGATCCCGAAAAAGCTGCGGAAGATGCGGACGAAGGGCAGATAGCTGGTGAGCTTGTCGTAGGAATAGGACTCCCCCTTGAGCACGCGCCAGGCGGCCGCCCCGGACGAGGCGACGAATTCCGCAAGGAGGCGGGACTTGCCGAAGCCCGCCTCGCCGACGAGGGCGACGAGCTGCCCGCGCCCCTGCGCCGCCTCGGCGAGGGCCTGGTCGAGCCCGGCCAGCTCGCCTTCTCGGTTGACGAAGCGCGTGAGCTCGCGTCGCTGCAGCGGGCGGACCGAGGAGGGTGGCGCGTGGATCGCGGCAAGCTCGTGAACCTCGATGGGCTGCGCCAGGCCCTTGATCGGCAGGCGCCCGAGCGGCCGCGTCTCGACGAGACCCGGCACGAGGCGAAGCGTCGCCGCGGTCAGGCGGATCGTGCCCGGTGCTGCCGTCTGCTCCATGCGCGAGGCGAGATGGACGATCTCGCCGACGGCGTCATAGCCGACGGCGAAGTCGTCGCTCATCTTGCGCACCACCGCCTCGCCCGAGTTGAGCCCGACGCGGACCTTGACCGGGATGTCGAAGCCCTCGCTGATCAGGCGCAGGCGGCGGTGATCGATCTCGCGCATCGCCATCGCCGCGTAGCAGGCGCGCGCGGCGTGATCCTCCTGGGCGACCGGCGCGCCGAACAGGGCCATGATTCCATCGCCGCGCATCTTGTTCACGGTGCCGCCATAGCGATGCACGGCATCGACGAGCTGGGCAATGATCTCGGAGAGGATGGCGTCCGCGGTCTCGGGGTCGCGGTCGACGATGAGGCCGAGCGAGCCGGAGATATCGGCGAAGAGCACCGAGACCTCCTTGCGCTCGTCCTCCGGAAGCCGCGTCCGCGCGGCCGCCTGCGGGCTCCGCGCTTCGGCGGCGCTCGGCGCGGCGCGCGCATCGAGGCGAAGGCCGCAGCTCGTGCAAAAGGTTACGGAAGCGAGGTTGACGGCGCCGCAGCCGGCGCAGGTGATGCTCAGCCGAGCGCCGCAATTGCCGCAGAAGCTTGCGCGTTCGGGATTGTCGCTGCGGCAGGACGGGCACCGCATCACGGCCCCATGCGTCAGTTTCCCCGTGAGAATTTATCGCACCGCGCTTGCGGAATTGAAAGCGTGCTGTCACGCTGCCTCGACTCCGCGATGCGCGGAGCCGCGGCCACGCGCAAATCGGGGCGAGGCGCGGCCGCTCCGGAACATGCAGTCAGGGGAGAACGGCGATGGCGAAGGCGGCACGGCGCGAGCGCAAGGTGAAGGTGATCGTCATCCACAAGCACAAGGGGAAGCTGATACGCGCGGTTGTATTGCCGCCCGGGAGCTCGACCGGCAGGCATCGCGAGAGCAAGAGCTATTATCTCCACTCCCTGACCGGCGGCACCTTGCACGTCGAGGTGTACCGCAAGGTCCGCGGCAAGGAGCAGAAGACGGTGGAAGTCCGCAAGCTCAAGCGCCTCGAAGGCTATCAGCGCAATGTCGGGCGCGGCGTCGAGATCAACCTCAAGAACAAGAGCCGCAGCTATCACGTGATCACGAAGGGCTGAGCGCGGGCGCCGTCGCCATCCCTACGCCGCTTCGCGCGCGACCGCGGCGAAGGCGGCGAGCGCGCGCTCGATCTCGCCCATGCCGATATGCCGATGGGTGACGCAGCGGAGCTGCCGCGCCGTCCAGGCGCCGACGCGCACGCCGCGCGCCGCGAGCGCCTCCACCCATCGCGCGGCGTCGTAGCGGCCGCCGCCCACATCGACGCGGACGATATTCGTCTCGATCGCGGCCGGATCGACGAAGGCGGGATCGATGGCGGCCAGCCCCTCTGCGAGCCGCTTGGCCGTGCGGTGGTCCTCGGGCAGCCGCTCGATCATCTCCTCCAGCGCCACGATGCCGGCGGCGGCGATGACGCCGGCCTGGCGGAGATTGCCGCCGACCATGCGACGGAAGCCGCGAGCGCGGGCGATGAAGTCGCCGGTGCCGACGAGGAGGCTGCCCACGGGCGCGCTCAAGCCCTTCGACACGCAGAACATCACGGAATCGGCGCAGGCGACGAGCGCGCGCGCATCGACGCCGAGGGCCGCCGCCGCGTTGAAGAGGCGCGCGCCGTCGATATGAACGGGAACGCCGTGCTCGCGCGCAAGCCGATAGACCGCCTGCATATGGGCGACGGGCAGCACCGCACCGCCCGCGTCGTTGTGGCTCGTCTCCATCCAGACGAGCGCCGTCGCGGCGCGATGGGGCAGCATCGCGGGCGTGATCGTCGCGCGCAGCGCGTCGAGCTCCACGGCCCCGCGCCGGCTGGGCAGGATGCGCGGGAGGAGCCCGGCGATGGCGGCAACCCCGCCCATCTCCGAGCGCAGCACATGGGCGCCTGCGTCGCAGAGCAGCTCGCCGCCGCGCGCGCCGTGCGCGAGGAGCGCAACGAGATTGCCCATGGTGCCGCTTGGCACGAAGAGGGCGGCCGCCTTGCCGGTGCGCGCCGCGGCGAGCGCCTCGAGCCTCTGCACCGTGGGATCGCCGTCGCGGCTGTCATCGCCGAGCTCGGCGTGTCGCATGCGCTCCAGCATCGCCTCGGTCGGAAGCGTCACGGTGTCACTGCGCAGATCGATGGTGGTCATGGCAAGGATTCTCCCGGAGAGACGCCGCCGCAACGCGGAATGCCGGCGGTGATCGCGCGCCGATCGACGGGACCGCAGCATGGCGCCGCTGTCACGTCAATCCTCTCGGCGCCGGCCCGTCCCCGACGCCATCCGCTTGGCCCATTCGATCGCGCCGCTTCTGGCTCTGTGCGACGGCCAAGCCGCGATCCATCCTGCGCGTGCGGTACGGCAACGCCGCGACGGGCAAGAGGATGACGGCATGATCGATCTCTATTACGCGCCGACGCCGAACGGGCTCAAGCTGACCATGTTCCTCGAGGAGGCCGCGCTCCCCTATCGCCTCATCCGCGTGGCCCTCAGCAAGGGCGAGCAGTTCAAGCCGGAATTCCTCGCCATCTCGCCCAATAACAAGATCCCGGCGATGATCGACCACGATCCGCCGGGGGGCGGCGCTCCCGTCTCGCTGTTCGAGTCCGGCGCCATGCTGCTCTATCTTGCCGAGAAGATCGGGCGCTTCATCCCGGGCGATCTCCGCGGCCGCGCCGAGGTGCTGCAATGGCTGTTCTGGCAGGTGGGCGGGCTCGGGCCCATGGCCGGGCAGGCCGGATATTTCAGCGTCTACGCATCCGAGAAGATGCCCGCCGCGATCGCGCGCTATACGAAGGAGACGCGCCGCCTCTACGGTGTCATGGACAGGCGCCTCGCCGACCGCCCCTTCCTCGCCGGCGAGGCTTATACGATCGCCGACATCGCCTGCTATCCCTGGATCGTGCCCCACAAGGCTCACGGCCAGGACCTCGACGAGTTTCCCCATCTCAAGCGCTGGTTCGCCGCGGTTCAGGCGCGGCCCGCCACCCGCAAGGCCTATGACGGCGTCGAGGACGTCTATGCGCCCAGGGCGCCCGTCTCGGAGGAGGCACGGAAAATCCTCTTCGGCCAGGGCCCGGCCGCGTAGGGGCGCAAGGTGCGCGTTTGTAGCGCGGGAGCAAAAAGATGCCCGCGTCTGTCAGCGCGGGCGAAGGTGGTGGTGGGCATCGCCCCTCGCGACGGAACGACTCGAGAGGCGGACAACGATGTCAAGGTATGGAGTCGCACCGCGCGTCGCCTTGATCTTCGCCAAAGCGGGGCGCTTGTCACAGTTCGATCACGGCATCCCGGCGCTCATTCGGCGCGTTCGGGCGCGAGGCGCAGGGCGTGGCGGCCGGCGTAATGGGCGACGGGCCCCAGCTCCTCCTCGATGCGGATGAGCTGGTTGTATTTGGCCAGCCGGTCCGAGCGGGAGAGCGAGCCCGTCTTGATCTGGCCGCAATTGGTGGCGACGGCGAGATCGGCGATGGTGGCGTCCTCGGTCTCGCCGGAGCGGTGGGACATGACCGCGCGATAGCCGGCGCGATGGGCGACCTCGACGGTCTCCAGGGTCTCGCTCAGGGTGCCGATCTGGTTGACCTTGACGAGGATGGCGTTGCCGATCCCCTCGCCGATGCCGCGGCGCAGGCGCGTCGGGTTGGTGACGAAGACGTCGTCGCCCACGAGCTGCACCTTGCCGCCTAGGGCCTCGGTGAGCGCCTTCCACCCCGTCCAATCGTCCTCGGCCATGCCGTCCTCGATCGAGACGATGGGATAGCGCTTCACGAGGGCCTGGTAGTATTTGACCATCCCGGCGGCATCGAGCTTCTTGCCCTCGCCCTCGAGCGCGTATTTGCCCTTCTTGTAGAATTCCGAGGCCGCGGCATCGAGGGCGAGGACGATCTCCTCGCCCGGGCGATAGCCGGCCGCCTCGATGCTCTTGACGATGAAGCCGAGCGCCTCGTCGGCGCTCTTGAGGTTGGGCGCGAAGCCGCCCTCGTCACCGACATTGGTGTTGTGCCCGGCATCCTTGAGCTTCTTCCGAAGCGCCTGGAACACTTCCGCGCCCATGCGCACCGCATCGGCCAAGGTCGCGGCGGCGACGGGCATGATCATGAATTCCTGGATGTCGATGGGGTTGTCCGCGTGAGCGCCGCCATTGACGATATTCATCATCGGCACCGGCAGGGTATGGGCGCGCACGCCGCCCACATAGCGGTAGAGCGGCACGCGCCGCTCCCGCGCCGCCGCCTTGGCGACGGCGAGGCTGACGCCGAGAATGGCATTGGCGCCGAGGCGGCTCTTGTTGAGGGTGCCGTCGAGCTTGATCATCAGGCTATCGATATGCTCCTGCTCCTCGGCGTCGAGGCCGGAGAGCGCATCGAAGATCTCGCCATTGACCGCCTCGACGGCCTTGAGCACGCCCTTGCCGCCATAGCGCTTCTTGTCGCCGTCGCGCAGCTCGACGGCCTCGTGCTTGCCCGTCGAGGCCCCCGAGGGCACTGCGGCGCGCCCCAGCGTCCCCGTCTCCAGCAGCACGTCGACCTCGACGGTCGGGTTGCCGCGGCTGTCCAGGATCTCCCGGGCGCGGATGTCACGGATGGCGGTCATGGCGGGCTCCTTCTGGGCGGACGGGCTGGGCTTCGCGCGGTTGCGGCCGTCCGGATCGACAGGCTCCGACAGATAGCCGGGCGGCGGGAGCGAGGCAAGGCGGAAGGCGGGATTCCGCCGAGCGCGCGGCGGCGTTTCAGCTCGGCCGCTGCGCCAGGGCCAGGGAGACGCCGAGCCCGCACAGCACGCCGCCCGCGCCCTGGCGCAGGCGGCGGATCAGCCTCGGCTGGCGCGCGAGGCGGTCGCGAAACGCCGCCGCGGCGAGGGTGACGAGGACATCGACAGCGGTGTTCATCGCCACCGAGATCAGGCCGAGCGCGGCGAAATGCAGGGCGAAAGCCGCGAAATCATGTGCGGCGGGGTCGACGAATTGGGGAATGAAGGCAAGGAAGAAGGCCGCCGTCTTGGGATTGAGGGCCTCGACGACGACGCCGTCGCGAAAGGCCCGGCGGCCGCCGGCGGGAGCGACGCGGAGGTCTGCCACCGCCGTATCGGCGCTGCGCCAGGTCCTGATGCCGAGATAGACGAGGTAGCCGGCGCCGAGGAGCTTGAGGACGGCGAAGGCCTCGGCACTCGCCATGAGGATCGCCGAGGCGCCAAGCGCGCCCGCGGCGACATGCACGAGCCCGCCGAGGCCGGTGCCGAGGCTCGAGGCCAGCCCCTCCCGCCGTCCGCCCGCGAGGCTGCGCGCCGCGACATAGAAGATGCCGGGTCCCGGCGTCAGCGCGATCACCAGCGCCGCCGCGAAGAAGAAGAGCAGGCTGAGAGAGCTATGCGCGGTCATTGCTTGTTGATGAAGATTCTATCCGGTCGAATTGAAACACTCCCTTGTCGCCCCCGCGGAAGCGGGGGCCCAGGAGCTGCCGGATTCCCGCTTTCGCGGGAATGACGAGGTTATAATGGCCGTTCGACCGATACACGATCTACCACCCTACGCCGCGCGGGCGCGGAGAAAATTGGCGAGGAAAAGCAGCATCGAGAGCAGGCTAAGCAGCGCGCCCACGATGGCGAGGGCCGGCTGCTGCGCCGTGATCGCGACAGAGATGCCGATGGGGAAGATGATGGCGCCGGCGAGTGCGATCCAGAAATGCGCCGTGGCCCAGCCGTCGCTGCGCGCGAGTCCGGCGCGATAGGCGAGCCCGAAGAGGAGCAGCGAGACCCAGCCGACGAGGTTGAGATGGGCATGGACGGGGGCAAGCGTGAAGTCCTGCCGCATCCCCATGTCGATGCCCATGAGCATGCCGGCGATGCCCAGGATGATCCCGGCCCCCACGAACCAGCGGTCGATATTCTGCATCTTCCCTCCCCATTTCGCCGGGCACCCCGCCGCCGTCGGATTGTTTTAAAGGACGCGCAAGGGAGGTGTCACGCGTTTCGTGGCGCGTTCAGCTACCGTTCAGGTCGCGCAACTAAGATGCAGGCCTGCGCTCAGGGGTCCGATTGGCGGAGGAGGTCTGTCATGCAGGGCTTTTCGCGTCTTATCGCGTGCGCGTTGATGGCCGTCGGCGGCGCCGTCACCATCGCCGCAGCCGCTTACGCCGGCGAGCCGGACACGGTGAAGGTCGAGCTGTGGAACAAGAGCGACGGCACCATGGGGATCACCTTGAGCCAGGACAAGATCAAGGCTGGTGCGGTCGAATTCAAGATCAAGAATGCCTCGGGCAACACCATGCACGAGTTCCTGATCACGCCATGGAAGCAGGATGTCAAATCCCTGCCCTATGACGCGAAGGAGGACGAGGTGGCGGAAGACAAGCTTCCCCGTCTGGCCGGCATCGAGGACATGAAGCCCGGCACCGCGGCCACCCTGCGCCTGGCGCTCCCGCCCGGGACCTATGTCGTGTTCTGCAATCAGACGGGGCACTACAAGATGGGGATGGCGCGGCGCCTCACGGTGACGCGGTAGCGCCGGGCTCCCAGCCGATACGCAATTCACGGCACCGCCCGCGCGGCGCCAGCCTCAATGCACGAAGCCCTGCTGGGCGAGCCAGTCGCGCACGATGTCGGCGATCTGCTCGGAGTTGCGGTCCATCATCAGCATGTGCGAATTGCCGTGGATGCCGCGCTCGGGCAGGCTCACCCAATCGAAGCGGTTGCCCTGGGCGCGCATGGCCGCCTCGAATTTCTGCGGATTGGCCAGGCGGTTCTCCCAAGCCGGATCCTTGTCGATATTGTCGCCCCAGATGAAGAGCATTGGGATGCCCTTGAGCTTCGCCGTGTCGAGCTTGGCGGGATCGGGGGTGAAGCGCGGCTCGAGGCCGACGATGGCGCGCACCCTGTCGGGGGCGCGCACCGCGGCGGCGATGGCGAAGGCGGCACCCTGGCTATGGGCGATGAGGATGCAGGGGCATTCGCGCTGCACCAGGGCGTTGTAGGCGTCCTGGGTCGGCCCGTCGATGGTGGTCCAGCGCGGATCGAATTGCTTGACGAGGTTGTCCCAGGCCTGCACCGGGAACTGCTCGCCGGGCCAGGCTTGGCGCTTGGCGGGATTGCTGTCGTAATGGGGGCCGATGCGGAAGAGCGCCCAGCCCTCCTGCGCCGTGCGGAAGAGCGGTGCCGCGCTATAGATTTGCGGCCAGCGCGACCAGGTGGAGCGGCCGCGTCCCACCGCATCGGGGACGATGGTGTCGAAGCCGTGGGCGAGGAAGTATTGCTGCCATCCGGGCCGCCCGTCGGGGGTGCTCTCCCACACGGAGCCCGAGAACCCGGCGCCGGCGAAGAAGACGAGCGGCAGGGTCGCCAGCGGTGCCGTGAGCCGCACCACCTGCACATACATCTGTCCTGTCTCGACATCGCCATTGGGATCGTAGCTCGCCACCGGCGCGCCCGTGGAGAACTGCACCTCCTGCTTGGGCAGCCCCTCGACATGGACCATGTGTCCGCCGAGGTAATAGCTGCCGATCTCCTTGACGTCATAGGCTGCGGCGGGTGCGGCCGGCGCGAGCAGGAGCGCCAGCGCGAGCGGCAGGCGGAAGCCCAGTCCTCGGATCATCATGTCCTCCCCGTCCCCCTTGCCACAGATAGACGGCTGCCGCCGCCGACGCAAGGCGGGGGGCCTAATCGCAGATGCGCTTCAAGGCGAGCCAGTCGGCCGGCGTCACGGCGTCGCGGCCGCCGGCGGGTGCCGCCTCGACGAGGGCCGCGCGTGCAGCGCTCGGCGGGTGGCTCTGCAGGAAGCCAGGGATGCCCGACGCGGCCTCGTCCTTCGTCGCGAGGCGCGCGAAGAAGCGGCCGAAGGGGCGCGGATCGAGCCCGGCGCTCTCCAGGATCGCGACACCGCGCGCATCCGCCGCCCGCTCCGCATCACGGCTGAAGCGCGCCTCGAGGACCGCCTGGGCGGCGCCCACGGTCATCGAGCCGCCGACCACGTCGCCGAGGAGGAGGCCGATCAGGAAGGCGCCGGCGCCGCGCTCGATCACGATCGAGATGGGATGGCCGAGCTCCTCATGGGCCAGCTCGTGGGCGAGCACGCCGGCGAGCTCGTTGGGCTCGGCGGTGACGTCGATCAGGCCCTTGAAGACGAGGATTTGCCCGCCCGGCAGGGCGAGGGCGTTGACGACGGGCGAGTTGATGACGCGGAAGTGCGGCGTCATGCGCGGCTTGGCGGCGGCGACGAGGGTCGCCGTCAGGCGGTCGAGGGCGGCGCGGCCCGCGGGCGCGTCGCACTCGTCGGGACCGGCATTCATCTTGCCCACCTGGCGCAGGATGCCCGTGAGAAGTGCCGCGGTGCGCTGGCCGAGCGCCACCTCCATCCGCGGCGGCACCCAATAGACCGCCTCGCGCGCGGCGAGGGGGATGACGACGAGGAAGAGGAAGGCCGCGGCGGCTGCGGCGGCGCCGAGGGCGAGGGCCATGGCGCGCCAGCCGGGCCCGCCATGGGCGTTGCGGCGCAGCTTCGGACAAGCGGCCTCGAGCGCGGGGAGCGCCGAGGCGCTCAGCACCGTAAGCCGCGCATCTCCACCCGCCCGCGCGAGGCGCAGCCGGCTCTTCCCGCCGGCGACATCAATCAGGCGCACCTCGTCGGTCGGCCAGCGCGCCAGCTCGCGGTCGTTGCGATCCGTGACGATGAGCGCGCTTGCGTGGAGCCGGGCCAGCGCCGGATGGACGATCGCGACGCGGCCGTCGCTGTATTCGGCCGGCCATCCCGGCGGCGGTGCGGCGGCCTCGTCCACTCAGAAGGAGCCGATCTCGAAGCTGTCGGCAAGGCCCTCGCCAAAGCGCTGCCGCCGCCGGGCCGATTGCGTCACACTGGCGAGCGCCTCGGGATTCTCGAGCGTGAGCGTGTCGACGAGATGACGAAGGACGCGCGCCCGAAGCAAGCAATAGCTGAGGAGCTGGGACGCGGGCAGGAAAATCACCAGGGCACAAGCGACGACAACGGCAAACATCAAATGACCGCTCGCCTGGGGCATGCCAACCGCGCTCTCGGTTCCCGCCTCGACGGCGTAGAGGATGAGTCCAACCACTATCGTGAGCACGACCAGCGCGAGGTAATAGCCCACCGAGATCGCGATGACCCGCCCGATCCGCGCTGCGGATCGCAATCGACTACCGCCGAGCCGGGTGCAAGAGGCGACATAGCGCAGGCTCGCGACCCAATAGGCGATCAGCGCAGGGATCCCGAGGAGAATGCTTGCGAGCAAGAAGAGGAACGCCATCGGATGGGGTGGCGGCGTCGCATGACCCTGTCGCACGGGCTCGACGAAGATCTGCCAGTTGGCGCCATAGGCGATGACGAGCGGCACGGCGAAAAGCGCCCAGGCGAGGAGCCAATAGGGGAAAAGCTTGCGCCCGGCGGCGCCGTCGAGGCTGAAGCGGGTGTCGCCGAACCAGGTGTTGCTCATCTTGTAGCGCGCGAGCGCCAGGTCCATCCAGGGATAGGCAAGACCGAGGGTGGCCAGCATGAGCAGGCTGTAGAGGAAGGAGAGCCCGATATAGCGCCAGGTCGAGCCACCTTGCCCCGCATGGATGCCGCGCCAGGCCGTGCGCGTGAGCCGGTAGCGGCGGGCGCGGAAATGGGCTGCCTGGATAAGGGCGATGATGGCGACGACATAGACGAGGCGCAGCGCGATCGAGGCCGCGAGATTGCCGAGGGCAAGCCGCACCAGCACCATATAGGCGACGGCGAGGGGTGCGAGGATCGCGAGCGCGATGAGGAAGCCGATGAAGAGCTCGCGCCCCGTTCCGGTATATTCGAGGGGCTCGCCGGCGATCTCGATATTGCTCCAGAAATAGCGCCGGAGCCGCGTGCGCGCCCAGAAGCGGTAGATGCTGAGCGTGACAAGCGTCAGGAAATAATTCGAGAGCACCAGGCCGGCCAGACCCGGCCGGTTGCTATAGCGAATTCCGAGCCCACGCTCCGCCGCCGGCGTCGCAGCCGCGGCGGCCCCCCTCGCCTCGTCCATTCCCCTGCCCCGAAATGGTCCTCGCAAACGGCGCCCGCACGTCACATAGCACGGAAGCGGCGACGGCGCAAAATCTCGCGCGCATCCTCCTGCCCGCATACAGCTTGGAATTGTAGACCGGGGCCGCGCCGGCTCAGCCCTCGCCTTCGAGCTCGCCCATCGCGCTCTGCTGGTAGTTCTGCAGGCCGAGCTTGTCGATGAGGCCGAGCTGGGTCTCAAGGAAGTCGATATGGTCCTCGGTGTCCTTGAGGATGCCGAGGAGGAGGTCGCGGCTGACGAAATCCCCCTCCCGCTCGCAGAGGGCGATGCCGTCGGCGAGATCCTTGCGGCTGCCGCGCTCGAGCTCGAGGTCCCCCTTCATCAGCTCCGGCAGGTCCTCGCCGATGAGGAGCTTGCCCAGGTCCTGGAGATTGGGGAGGCCCTCAAGGAAGAGGATACGCTGGACCAGCTTGTCGGCGTGGCGCATCTCCTCGATGGATTCGTCGTATTCCCGCTTGCCGAGGGCGGCGAAGCCCCAGTTCCGCAGCATGCGCGCATGGAGGAAATATTGATTGATGGCCGTGAGCTCGTTCTTGAGCGTGCGGTTAAGTTGCGTAACGATCGCCTTGTTTCCCTTCACGTTTTTGATCTCCTTCCAGAGTCGGTCGATGTCTGCGATTGCTATTGCAAATCACTCGCAAGTATGTATGATGCCCCTTGTTCAGCCTCGCCGCAAGGAGCACCGCCCGTGTATGTCTGCATCTGCCACGCGCTCAGGGGTCGCGATGTCGAAGCCGCCAAGGGAAGCGGCGCCGGGCGGCCCGCCGACATCCACCGCCATTTCGGCGTCAAGGTGCAGTGCGGCCGCTGCGTTCCCACCATCCGCCGCATGCTCGACGAGTCGCCGGCCGAGAGCCTGCGCTGAGCGCCCCTCTCCCGCAGCTCGCCATCGGTCTTGGTCGAGCTTAGCAGGACGCCGAACAAAATACTTTCGACAGTGATCCCCCTATGTCACCCCGGCCGAGCGGAACGCGAGGGCCGGGGCCCATCGTGTAGCAGGCGCATCGCTAAATGGACCCCGGATCGCGCTGTGCTTTCGCACGGCTTGTCCGGGTGACGAATGAAAAGCCTGCAACTGTCGGGGCGCTCCACGAGACTCTCGCTTGCGCGGCAACGACGGGGCGCCGCTTCAGGTCTAGGCCGCTGCGCGGCGTCGCACTCGTTCCTCTTTCGCCTCGCCCGCAACCTTCACCAGCACGACGAGCTTGAGCCCCGGCTGGCTTGCCGGGGTGAGCGTCACCTGCTCGTAGCGGAGAAAGCCCTCGCGGGGGTGGTTGAAGGTGCGCAAGCCGCCCTCCCGCGCCACGACGGCGTGGGCGTCCCAGGCGCGCGCGAAGAAGGCGCTGCCGCGCCGCAGCGCCTCGATGAGCGCCCGCATCTCGGGATCGTCGAGATGGGCGCTGTAATCGCTGCGGAACTCCGCGATGACCCGGCGCGCGCGTGCCTCCCAATCGCAGATGAGGTGCCGCGCTCCCGGTACGAGGAAGATGTAGCGGAGCAGGTTCCTGTCGCCGCCGTCGCCGTCGAGCCAGCCGGCGAAGAGCCGTGCCGCCGCCTTGTTCCAGGCGCGCGCGGTCCAGCAGCGATCAAGGAGATAGGCCGGCTCCGCGAGGGCCGTCACCGTGGCGACGAGGGCGGGCGGCACCGCGGCCGGCGCGGGCGCGACCGGCAGCGCCGGATCGCGCTTGCCGGCGAGATCGAAGAGATAGGCCCGCTCCGCGCGGGCGAGGCGCAGGGTCTCGGCCAGGCGGGCGAGCGCCGCCGGCGAGACCGAGACCTCGCGCCCCTGCTCGATCCAGGTGTACCAGGTGGCGCTCATGCCGCAGAGCTGCGCCACCTCCTCGCGCCGCAGCCCGGGCGTGCGCCGCCGCGCGCCGGCCGCAAGGCCGAGCATGGCCGGGGTGAGCCGGGCGCGGTGGGCGCGGAGGAACTCGCCGAGCTCGCGGCGGCGGACGGCTGTCGCGGGCGTCGTCATGGGAGTATTTTATACCAGGATAACGATCTAGCTGGTACCGGTATCTCTGGACTGCTACGGAAGGCGTCACCCGCGACCCACGCGGGCGTATCATGAGCACTTCAGCGATCCGGAGCCTGCGATGACCACCCCGAGCCCAGCCGCCAGCACCCCCACCCATCAGACCCTGGTGACGAGCCAGTTCGGCCCCCGCGCCGCCGCCTATGTCGCGAGCGCCGTGCACGCCCAGGGCGAGGACCTCAAGCAGCTCGCGGCGATGGTCGCGGGCCACAGCGCGGCGCGGCTTCTCGATCTCGGCTGCGGCGGCGGCCACGTCGCCTTCAATACCGCCCCCCATGTCGCCGAGGTCGTCGCCTATGATCTCTCGAGCGAGATGCTGGAAGCCGTCGCCCATGCGGCGCGGCAGCGCGGCTTGCGCAATATCGTCACGCGCCAGGGCGCCGTCGAATCCCTGCCCTTTCCCGATGCCAGCTTCGATTTCGTCGTCACGCGCTTCAGCGCCCATCACTGGCGCGACTTTCCCGCGGCCCTGCGCGAGGCGCGGCGCGTGCTCAAGCCCGGCGGCCGCGCTGCCTTCGCCGATACGGTGACGCCGGGCACGCCCCTCCTCGACACCTATCTCCAGAGCATCGAGCTGCTGCGCGACCCTTCCCATGTGCGCAACTACACCGAGGCGGAATGGATCGAGGCGTTGCGCCGCGCCGGCTTTGCGCCGGGGGCGATAGCGCGCCGCCGGCTGCGCCTCGAGTTCACGTCGTGGGTCGAGCGCATGCGCACGCCCGAGCTGCATGTGCAGGCGATCCGCTCGCTCCAGGCGCGCATGTCCGCGGAGGTGCATCGCCATTTCTGCACCGAGCCAGACGGCAGCTACCTGCTCGACGTCATGCTCGTCGAGGCCGCTCCAGCATAAACGCCGGGGCGCCCTGCCTCTCCTTCATGGAACGGCCCCCGCTTCCGGACGTTAGATTGCAGTGGGAATGGGATGGGCGTCCCAATGACGGGACGAGGAGGGAAGTCGAGGCTTGATGGGGAGAGACAGCGGTGCGACGGGCGGCGACGAGACGCGCTTCCGCCGCCTCGTCGAGGCCGTCATTGACTATGCCATCTATATGACCGATCCCCAGGGGATCGTCGCGAGCTGGAATTCAGGGGCGGAGCGGATCGAGGGCTATGAGCGCGAGGGTATTCTCGGCACGCATTTCTCCCGGTTTTATATCCCGGAGGACCGCGACGCCGGAAAGCCGGACGAAGCCCTCCGCATCGCGCGCGAGAACGGCCGTTTCGAGGACGAGGGCTGGCGCCTGCGCAAGGACGGCTCGCGCTTCTGGGCCAGTGCCGTCGTCGACGCCATCTACGACGATGGCGGCGAGATCGTCGGCTTCGCTCACGTCACCCGCGACCTGACCGCGCGCCACGGCGAGGAGGAGGCCCTCGAGCGCGCGCGCGACGCCATCTTCCACGGCCAGAAGATGGAGGTGCTGGGGCAGCTCACCGGCGGGATCGCCCACGACTTCAACAATATGCTCACGGTGATCTCGAACAATCTCGATCTTCTGACGCGGAAGGTCAGCGGCGATCGCGAGCGCCGGCTCATCGAGATCGCGCGGCACGCCGCCGTGCGCTGCGCGAAGCTGACGGAACAGCTGCTGGCCTTCGCGCGTCGGCAGCCGCTCCACCCCGAGCCCCACGACGTCAACCACCTGATCGGCGGCTTCGAGGCGGTGCTGCGCCGCGCCTGCGGCGAGATGATCGACGTCTCGATCGCCCTCGATCCGGCGCTCCGCCTCGCCTCGGTCGACGCGCAGCAATTCGAATCGGCGCTCCTCAACCTCGCCGTCAACGCGCGCGACGCCATGCCCCAGGGCGGCACCCTGCGAATCACGACGCGGAACGTCGAGATCGACCAGGCGCGCGCCGCGGCGATGGCGGAGCCCACGGCACCCGGCCCTTATATCGCCATTGCCGTCGATGATACCGGCCACGGCATGACCGCCGACGTCCTCGCCCACGCCATCGAGCCCTATTTCACCACCAAGGAGGTGGGGCAAGGCAGCGGCCTGGGCCTGAGCCAGGTCTACGGCTTCGTCACCCAGTCGGGAGGGCATCTCGACCTCGCGAGCAAGCCGCGCCGCGGCACCACGGTGACGCTCTATCTTCCCGCCGCCCTCGTCGAGACGGCGGCGGGCGAGGGACCGCGGTCCGCGCCCCTCACCGTCCTTGCCGTCGAGGACGATCCCGATGTGCTCGAGGCGACCGTCGAGACGCTGCGGTCCCTGGGCTATTGCGTGCTGACCGCGGGCGACGGAATGGGGGCTCTCGACATCCTCCGCCGCGACACGAGGATCGATATCCTCTTCACCGACGTGGTGATGCCCAAGGGCATGAACGGCATCGAGCTCGCCCGCGAGGCCTGCCGGCTGCGCTCAGGATTGCGCGTGCTGCTGGCCTCGGGCTATCCGATGGGCGCACTCTCCGCCAATCACGGGCTCGACGGCGAATTCGTCTTCATCGCCAAGCCCTATCGCTGGCCGGAGCTGGCGGAGCGGCTCCGCGCGCTCATGGAAAAATAATAGCCGGCTATTTATTTCCGGATCGGTCGCAGCGCCTCGGTTCGCGGGCGCGCTGCATGCGGCCTTGCGCGTTGATTTTCCTCAACCGGTCTTCCCTTGTGACCGCCCGCCCGGCCGGTGAAAGAAATTGTCACAACAAGGCGTCGTAGAGGACGAATCTTGCGCTTGCGGTCATAACGCGGCAGCCGGGCGCCGAATTTTGTCCCGATTTTCACGCCGGGAATGTCACAGCGCCTTGCTTACTTTCTTTCCATCCAAGCGGCGGCCGCTGCGCCGCCCCGCGGAGCCCTTCGCGTAAGGGGCGCCGCGGCGTTCTCTCCGAATTCGCGGTTCCGTGAAACGGGGCGCGAGACCCCAGCGACCCGCACCACTGCCACTCCCGGGGAACGCGCCCGTCAACGATGACAGGAGGCATCCATGCATGACGCGACCCTGCCCTATGGAACGATGGCATTCCTGCTCATTCCTCTGGTGGGGGCCCTTGTGCTGTCCGAGCGCCACCGACGGCTTCAATCGGCCGCGAGCGGCGGCGCCATCGCCGCTGCGATGGGTGCCGTGCTGGCCGCGAGCGCGGGAATTCCCGCCGCAGCCCCCGCCATTATCGGCGCCGCGCTCGGCGCGGCCGCCGCGGCACTGCTCTCCGGTGCCGCCTCACCCGCCCCCGTCGCGGCCCGCGCCTCGGCGCGCCGGCGCGGTCGCTGAAGGGGGTCGCCATGATCATCATTCCGCAGGAGGACGACGGCTCGCACTCGCACGCGGCATCCGCGCCCGCAAGGGGCGCGCGGATGCCGGAGCCCGCGGCCTCGCGCTCCGGACTCCTCGCCCATCTCGGCGCGGCGCTGCTGCTCCTTGGCGCGACGGCCGCCGGATTGGCCATGGCCCCGGCCTGCGCGGAGGCGGTCTCGCCGCCTACGGGCCAAATCCAGGCGGCGCCCGCGGAAGCCGGCGGCGACGAGACGGACGATCACGTCGTCACCGCGAAGGACATCGTGCAGCTCGGCGCGGCCTCGTGGTACCGCCTCCCCGGCCGCAAGACGGCGGATGGCGAGCATTTCCGTCCCACCACCCTGACCGCGGCCCATCGCTGGCTTCCCTTCGGCTCCATCGTGCGTGTGACCAATCTCAGCAACGGGCGCAGCGTCAAGGTGCGCATCAACGACCGCGGGCCCTATCACCGCGGCCGCATCATCGATCTGACGCCGCGCGCGGCCAAAGCCCTCGGGATGACTCATGACGGCGTCGTGCAAGTGCGCCTCGATGTCGTCCATCTGTCGCTCGCGTCGTCGTCGCCCCATCGCGGCGAGGAGAAGACCGCGGACAACCCCGGCTGAGCCGCGTGCCGGCTTCGTGACGTTTTGGCGCGCGACGCGTGATCTTTTATCCCGCGTGCAGGCATCGCCGCGCCTTGGCGGCGCGCAGCCGCAATGCTATTCCTGAACTTCGAGGGTCGGGTGCTGGTAAGCCACAAGAAGAAGGAATGCTCGCTTGCGCTTCTCGCCTTTCGTTGATCGCATAGCCGGCAAAGGAGCCGCGGCCTGGAGCGTCCATATGGACGCCGTCCGCCAGCAGGCCGCCGGCCGCGACGTCATCCTGCTCACCGTGGGCGATCCCGACCAGGCGCCGCCGGCGCCGGTGATCGAAGCGACCATCGACGCGCTGCGCCGCCGCCGCACCGGCTATGCGCCGATCCTCGGCTACCCCGCGGTGCGCAGCGCCGTCGCGGCGCGCTTCGCGCGGCGCACCGGCCGCCCCTGCGCCGCCGAGAACGTCGCCATCGTGCCGGGAACTCAGGCGGGACTTTATTTCGCCATGGCATGCCTTGCGGGACCCGGCGACGAGGTGATCGTGCCCGAGCCGATGTACGCCACCTATGAGGCCGTGGTCGGGGCGAGCGGTGCCACCATGGTGAACGTGCCGCTGCGGCCGGAGAACGCCTTCCATCCCGATCTCGACACCCTCGCCCGCGCCATCACCCCGCGCACCCGCGTGATCTGGATCAACAGCCCCCACAACCCGACAGGCGCCGTGCTGACCCGCGAGGAGGTGGAAGCGGTCGCCGCACTCTGCCGCCGGCACGATCTCTGGCTGCTCTCCGACGAGGTCTATGAGGACCTCGCCTTCGCGCGCCCCCATATCAGCCCGTGGTCGCTCCCCGACATGGCCGAGCGCGCCGTCGTGGTGTCCAGCCTGTCGAAGTCCCACGCGATCCCGGGCTTCCGCCTCGGCTGGATCATCGGGCCGGGCAGCCTGATGCCGCATCTTTTCAATCTCATCCTTTGCACCCTTTATGGCGGCCCGCCCTTCATCCAGGACGGCGCGCTCGCGGCGCTCACCCGCGATCTCCCCGAGGTCGCCGCTCTCCGCGCCGACTATCAGCGCCGCGCCGCGCTGCTCGCCGGCATTCTCGCCGCAGCACCCGGTTGCGGCGTGATCGCCCCTGAAGGCGGCATGTTCGTCCTGCTCGACGTGCGCCGCGTCGAGGGCGGCTCCGAGCGTTTCGCGCGGGCGCTCCTCGACCGGGAAGGTGTCGCGGTCCTGCCCTGCGACGGCTTCGGCCGGAGTGCTGTGGGCCTGCTCCGCATCTCCCTCAGCGCCGAGGATGCGACTCTCGCCGAGGCCGGGCGCCGCATCGTGCGCTGCGCCCAGGCGCTCAGCCGCGCCGAGAAAGCGACCGTCGCCTAGTGTTGTGACTCCAACGGTTTGCTTTGTTTGGCCGTCATGCCCGCGAAAGCGGGCATCCAGGCCCTGGATTCCGCGGAAATACTGGATTCCCGCTTTCGCGGGAATGACGAGGGGGAGAGTGCAGACTGAGATGTGTGCATGCCGTAGCGCGCAGGCGGGGAGCGGACATCCAGGCATGCGGCCCTGGATCCCGGCTCTGCGCGGAGCCTGCCCTCGGGCCGGCTTTCAGCCAGACCCGTGGGCTTCCGGCCGGGACGACGATCTGGGGAGATGCAAGAGCAGGCTCCGCGACGAGGTGCGCTCCACCGATATCCGCGCGCATCCATCCGTGCTACATGATCCGGCGATGACCTCGCCAGCCCGGAAACCGCAGCGGCCGCCGCGCCGCGACGAGCGCCCGCCCGCCAAGGAGCAGCGCCATCTCCTGCGCGTCGCGGGGCTCAGGGCCGTCACCGCCCTTTTCGCCACCGAGGCCTTCCGGGTCGAGCGCCTCTTCTATGACGAGCGCCTGAAGGCGCAGGTTGGCGCGTTCTGCGCCGAGCTGGCGCGCCAGCGCAAGCCCTACCGCCTCGTTGGTGGCGACGAGCTTGCGCGCGTGGCCGGCACCGTCCTCCATGGCGGAATCGTCGCGGTGGCGCAGCCGCGCCCCCTTCCCGCCCTCGATCTCGCCGAGACGCGCCGCTGGGGCCGCGAGGGCGGGCTGCTGCTCCTTCTCGACGGCATTGGCAATCCGCACAATCTCGGCGCCATCGCGCGCAGCGCCGCCTTCTTCGGCGTGCGGCGGATGATCCTCTCCGATCATCCCGAGCAGGCGCGCCCCTCCGATGCGAGCTATCGCATCGCCGAGGGCGGGCTCGAGCATCTGCAGCTTTACGAGGCGCAGCGCTTCGCCGCGACATTGCGGCGGCTGCGCGAGAGCCATTTCGTGCTCGGTGCCGCTCTCGGCGAGGGCCGGTCTCCCGACGAGCTCCGCCGCGAGGCAGCCAAAAAGCCGGGACGGCCCTTCGCCCTCGTGCTTGGCAACGAAGAGGACGGCCTGCCGCAGGCCACCCGCGAAGCCTGCGAGGCGATCGTCACCATCCCGGGTGGGGGCCCGATGCAGTCGCTCAACGTCTCCGCCAGCGCAGCCATCCTCCTCTATGCGCTCCGGCGCGGAGCGGGAGTCGGCGCCGGCGCCGGGTAAGCGCGATGCTCCTGTCGCGCCGCCGCCTCCTCGCCGCCGCGCTGAGCCTGCCCCTTCTGCCGCGCCGCGCCGCCGCGACGACGGCTGCGGCGAATTTTCCCGCCGGCTTCCTCTGGGGCGCGTCCACGTCGGCCGCGCAGATCGAGGGGGCGGCGTCCGAGGATGGTCGCGGCCCCAGCATCTGGGACGCTTTCGCAAGGCAGCCGGGCAAGATCGCCGATGGCGGGACCCCGGCCGTCGCCTGCGACCATTATCACCGCTGGCGCGAGGACATCGCCCTGATGCGGCGGCTCGGCCTCACCGCCTATCGCTTCTCCATCTCCTGGTCCCGCGTCATTCCCGCCGGCACCGGCGCCGCGAACGCCAAGGGCTGGGACTTCTACGACCGTCTCGTCGACGGCTTGCTCGCCACCGGCATCACGCCGATGCCCTGCCTCTTCCACTGGGACCTGCCCCTGGCGCTCCACGAGCGCGGCGGCTGGATGAGCCGTGACAGCGCCGGCTGGTTCGCCGATTACGCCGTCGCGGCGGCGCGGCGCTTGGGCGACCGCGTCCCCTATTGGCTCATGCTCAACGAGCCGTCGGTGATGGCGATCTTCGGCTACGGCCTCGCCGCCCATGCGCCGGGGCTGGGCGGCGGCGCGCCCGCCTGTCTCGCAGCGCTCCACCATCAAAACCTCGCGCAGGGCACGGCGCTCAAGGCCCTGCGCGCGGAGCGCCCCGCCGCCAAGCTCGGCACGGTGCTGAGCCTGCAGCCTGTCGTCGCCGATAGCGCGCGCGCCGCGGACGGCGCCGCCGCGATCCGCTGGGACGCCGTGTGGAACCGCGTCGCCCTCGACGGCGTGATGCGGGGCGCCATTCCCGGCATCCTCGTGCCGGAAATGGCGAAGCTCGTGCGGCCGGACGATCTCGCGATCATTCGCCAGCCCCTCGATCTCCTCGGCGTCAATTACTATTCCAAGATGACCGTGCGCGCCCAGCCCGGCGCCCTCTTCGATACCGGCTGGGGACGGCCGCGCGCGGCGCGCTTCACCGCGATGGGCTGGCCGGTCCAGCCCGAGGGCCTCCTCGATATTCTGATGGAGCTGAAGGCGCTCTATGGCAATCCGCCGGTGATGATCACCGAGAACGGCGCTGCTTATGACGACCGCCTCGGCCCCGACGGCGAGGTTGCCGATCCCACCCGCATCGCCTTCCTCGGCGACCATCTGCGCGCGCTGCGCCGCGCGCTCGCCGCCGGCTGCAACGTCCGCGGCTATCTCGTCTGGTCGCTCATGGACAATTTCGAGTGGCAGGCCGGCTATACGCGCCGCTTCGGCCTCGCTTATGTGGATTACGCAAGCGAGCGGCGCATCCCGAAGGCGAGCTTCCATTGGTATGGCGCGGTCATGCGCGGCGAGCGCCCGATCTGACGCCGTGGCGTCTCACTGCAACTACGCCAGACTCCCTCCGCCCCCGTGATCAGGATCGCGGTCCCGCCTGCGCTCTTCCCGCACCGCCAACACGTTTTCGTGATGAGATCTCCGTAGGCGCGCTGTCCTGATTGCGATCGGTGACATTGAGCCGGCCCCGTCGCGGCAACTCACGGCGTCGTCACGGCCGCTCACGTCAATGTGTCCTCGTCTCACGGCATAAAGCCGCCGCGCGCGGCGTCTTGCTCTCTCGAGGAATGACGTGGCGTCGGGTAGCGGCGCCTGAGCGACGAGGAAAGAATGATGTCACATCGCAACGCGCGCTCTGCCTGGGCCCTGGTTGCCTTGCTATTGGTCCTGCTCGGCGTCGTGTCGGCGATCGCCGGCGCGCCCAAGCTGCCGAGTCAGGACGAGCTGATGCGCGCCTATGTGCGCACGCCTCACGAGCGCCTGTCGATGGCCTGAGCCGTGCTCAGCGACCATAGCGGCCGACGATGCTGGCGGCGGCGAGGCTGTGGCCCTGGATCGCCTCGAGGAAAGCGTCCCGCGTGAGGCCGGGAACAAGCACGGCGGGATCCGCGTCGAGCGCATAGACGCTGAAGATGTAGTGATGCGGCTGATCGCCCGCGGGCGGGCACGGTCCGCGATAGCGCAGCAGGCCGGCGCTGTTCATCCCGCCGGTGAAGGCCCCGGACGGCGCACTCCCCGCCCCCGCCGCGAGCGAGGTCACCGAGGCGGGAATGCCATAGGCGATCCAGTGCACGCTGCCGAGGCCTTTCTTGCCGTCCGGATCGTAGACGATCACGGCGAAGCTGCGCGTTCCCGCTGGCGGGTGGAACCATTGCAGCGGCGGCGACACGTTCTCGCCCCCGCAATTCCCCTCGGCGGCGGCATTCTTGCGCGCAAGGAGGCCGCCATCGGCGAAAGCGGGGGAGCTCACGGAGAAGGAGGGCTCCGGCCGCGCCGCCGCCGTGCCGACGAAAGCGAGGGCGCTGCAACCCCAGCATGCCAAGGCCAGGACGCCGGCCGCCAGGAGCAAGGTCGAGCTGCGAATCGTCATGATGCCGAGATCTCCTTCCGGACCCTCCCCCTCGGGACCCGCCCCCGCAGGGGCCCCGCTAAATCTCCATCGCCGCGCGGCGCGCCGCAAGACGGGAGTCGTCGCTCTCCGGCCGCCAAGGCGCGGAAGCGGCCAAGCTATGTTTCTGCCTCCGGCTCTTCCACGCAAGAGGACCCGCGCCGGCAAGGACGCTGCGCATGGCCGTGCCGGGGCTCGGCGCCGCCGTCACGATCGGAGCGCGAGAGGGCAAAGATGACTCCGATTTCGCGCAAAAAATTTCCGCCTCACGAAAATTTTCTCAAAGTTCACAAACGCGTGCGCAGGGGAATAACCATAATGCGATGAGAGGTTCTTCTCCTCGGTCGGGGACTAGTCACAGACCCACAAACGAGGAGGAGGTTCATGCTGTTCAGAAAGACCCTGCGCGCGGTCCTGCTGGGATCGGGCGCTGCCACGGCCTTGGCGGCGAGTCCGATGCTTGCGGCGGCCGGCGAGATCGACGATTTGAAGACGCAGATCGACACGCTGCAATCCCATCTCGACCAGCTCGAGAAGCAGCAGGCGGTGACGAGCGACACCAAGGTTGCGCCGGCCGACGCCGTCGTCGGCGGTGACTTCCCCGGCTCCTTCAAGCTGCCGGGCAGCGACACCTCCGTCGCCATCCACGGCTACACCAAGGTCGACTTCATCTACGACTTCGACGCCAGCCTCGGCGACTCGTTCGTTTCGACGGGCATCCCGGGCAATTCCAACGCTGCTTCCCGTCAGGACGGCGCCTTCCGATTCCATGCCCGTCAGTCGCGCTTCTCCTTCGAGACGCGCACGCCCACCGATTGGGGCCAGATGAAGACCTATATCTCGCTGGACTTCTTCGGTGCTGCGGGCAGCGGCCGCGGCAACACCTCGAACGCCCCGCGCATGCGCGAGGCCTATGGCGTCCTCGGCCCGGTGCTCGCCGGCCAGACCTGGTCGAACTTCGATGACGTCGAGGACCAGCCCGAGACCCTCGACTTCAACGGCCCGCAGGGCGCCTCGGCAGGGCGCCAGGCCCAGATTCGCTACACGCAGGTCCTCGGCAAGTTCACCCTCTCGGGCTCGCTCGAGAACCCGCAGGCGGCCCTGAGCACCACCGCAGCCCCGGCCGGCGCGGTGACCACCGGCGGCACGGGCCTCGGCGCCATCGGCACGACCAGTCCGGTCAGCGGAGTGAGCGTCGCCACCATGCCGGACATCACCGCCCGCGCGCAGTACACCGACACCTGGGGGCATTTGAGCCTCTCCGGCGTGCTGCGTCGCTTCGCTCTCGACAATGGCGGCGATCCCACCAATACCGCCGGCCCCACCACCAATCTCCAAAAGGATCAGTGGGCGGGCGGCGGCATCTTCAGCGGCACGGTGAATGTCGGCGAGCTTCTTCCCGTCCTCGGCAAGGACCAGGCCGGCTTCGCGGGCGATTTCGGCCGCGGCATCGACCGCTACTTCCAGTTGGGCTCGACACCCTTCGGCGACGGGGTGATCACCGGCTTCGGCAGCGCCGCGCCGCAGCTCTTCGTCAATACCAATTATGGCGGCTTCATCTGGTACCAGCACTTCTGGACCGACCAGCTCCGCTCGACCGTCGCCTATGGCAGCCAGTCGACCGATTGGCAGGGCCCCGTGCCCAACGTCGCGGGCGCGGTAGCCGGGAACAACGCCGAGGTCAAGCGGGCACAGTCGATCCATGCCAACCTGATCTGGAGCCCGGTCAAGGCGGTCAATGTCGGGCTCGAATTCATGTGGGGCGAGGACTACTACCGCAACCCGCCCAACGTCGACCTGCCCGGCGGCAATACCGGCGACGCTAAGCGCCTCATGGCCAGCATGCAATACGTCTTCTGAACCTGAGTCTCCACTCGGATGGACTGCGAGCTGCAGACGCCACTGGCGCCTGCAGCTCTCTTTTTTCTTCGCGGTTCCGGCAGCGCCTATTCCGCCGCCGGACGTTGCGCTGCCTGGCGCTCGCCGCCAAAGCGCGCCTCCATCTCCCGACGCACGCGCACGGCCTCGCTCGTCTCGTCGACGACGACGTCGCTCCAGCGCAGGATCGCGCCGGCCTTAACCGCATGGCGCAGCTTGACGCGATGGGCAAGGCCGATCGGGAGCGCGCCCGCGCGCAGGCTGTCGGCCGCCGGCACGAGCTTCCCCCACACGGTGAAGCCGCCCTCGCCGTCGAGCGTGTCGCCGGCGGCGAGATCGCGCTTCGCCGTCGCCACGGCATCGCCGCGGAAGCCCGTCGGCGCCCCGGTGGCCTCGCGCCGCAGCCCGGCACTCGCGACGGAGATGCCAAGCTCGAGCCCGATGAGATGGAAGGGCTTGTAGAGCGCCGCATAGCGCCCGGAGGGGTCGGTCACGAGGCCGTACTCGGCGAAGCAGCGCCGCACGTAATCCGACGGCGCCTCGAACACCACATAGACGCCCCAGCGCAGATCACGGAATACCGGCCGCCCGTCGCGCTCCAATGAGGAGACCACCTCGACCTGGCCCTTGTGGTGGAGCGCTCCGCCCTCCGCGGCGGGACGCAGCACGCGCGGCAGATCGTCGACGCCGCAAGGCGGGAAGCCGAGCCCGTCGGGGGCCGGCGTCAGGCCCGTAGCATTCGCGACCGCCGCCATCTCGATCGCCGATTTGGTGCCGTCGAGGAAGGAGTTGAACATCTGCGGGTTCATTCCGCCCTGCCGCGCCTGCTCGGCGGTCAGCCCGTAATGGGACCACACCGTCTCGGGCGTCGCGCGATGATACTCGGGCAGGTACTTGGTGCCCTTCCCCGCCGCCACCACCTCGAAGCCGCAGGCGCGCGCCCAATCGACCTGCTCGGCGATGAGCGCCGGCTGGTCGCCATAGGCGAGGCTGTAGACCACGCCGGCCGCGCGCGCCTTCTCGGCAAGGAGCGGCCCGGCGAGGACGTCCGCCTCCACATTGACCATCACGATATGCTTGCCATGGGCGATCGCCGCTAGGGCATGGGCGATGCCGGCGGGCGGATAGCCCGTCGCGTCGATCACCACCTCGAGCGCCGGATGGGCGATGAGCGCCGACGCGTCGTCGCCGACCCAGGTCGAGCCCCGCTCCCGCGCCTCGTCGAGGGAGCGCGCGGCAAAGCTCTCGGGCGGCCAGCCGACACGGGCGAGGCTCTCTCTTGCGCGCGCGGGCGCCAGATCGGCGACGCCGAGGACGTGCAGCCCCCGGGAGCGGCGCGCCTGGGCGAGGAACATGGCGCCGAACTTGCCGGCGCCGATCAGCCCGACGCGGAGGGGCCTGCCCTCGGCCTCGCGCGCGAGCAGAAGCGTGTGGAGATTCATGGCCGCCTCCCTATTCCGCCGCCGGCCGGCGCTGACGCGCATATCGGATCAGGCAGTCGTCGGGCAGCATCTCGATCGGGGTGAAGTCGCGATTGGCGATCCAGGTCGGCCGCTTGAAGCGACGGATCGCGTTGTCGCAGCGGTTGAGCGAGAGATAGAGAATCCAGCGCGACCACGGCGTGAGGTTCGAGCCCGAGGCGTGCACCAGATTGCCGTGGAACATCAGCACCGAGCCCGGCGGCCCCTTGGGGGCGACGATGCCGCCCTCGTCGACGAGCCTGGCGATCGTCTCGTTGTCGGTGGTCCAGAGGGGATAGCTCGTCGTGGTGACGTCATGCCCCGCCGCGAGCCGTCCCTTGCGATGGCTCTTGGGGATGAGCATCAGCGGCCCGTTGAACTCGTTCGCCTCGGCGAGGAAGAGCGCGATGTTCATGGCGTGCGGCGCCGGCATGTCGTCGTCGTTGTACCAGGTCGCGTAGTCCTGGTGCCATTGCCAGACGGCGCCGTCGAAGGCCGCCTTGGCGTTGATCTTGAACTGATGCATGTAGAGCTTGTCGTGGCCGAGGAGCTGGATGCCCGGCTCGACGAGGCGCGGGTGGCGCGCCACGAGGGCGAAGACCGGGTTCCATGTCTGCACGTAGAAGGCCGTGCGCGGCGACTCCGAGTTCTTCTCGCGGATCACCTCCTCGCGTCGCTGGGCGAAGATGCCGGGAAGCTCGCCGGCGAGGAGGGTCATCTCCTCCGCCGAGAAGAGGTTGGGCAGGAAGAGATAGCCCTCCTCCTCGAATTCCGCGATCTGGTCGGCTGTCAGCTTCATCTCGCACTCCTCTTCCGATTTGGGGTAACGGCCCGCTTGTGGGGCTCTTGCGCGGTACTGTCCTCCGCCTCGATGGCGCGGATGAGATTGGCCATCGCCGCTTCCGCATGGGCGCGCGCGAGGCGCTCGGCTTCGTCCTCGTCGCCGCGGACGACCGCGTCGAGGATGGCGGCGTGCTCGTCCCAGATGGATTGGCGGGCGCGGTAGCGGCGCAGATAGCCGCCCATCGCCCGGCGGATATGCTGCCAATGCAGCGCCGCCGTCTCGGCGATGACGGGATTCCCCGAGAGCTCGTAGAGAAAGCGGTGGAAGCGCATATCCGCCTCGATCATGCGCCGCACCGAGCCGGATGCCACCGCTGCGCGCCCGGCCGCGAGGAGAGAGGCGCCCCAGAGCCTCGCATCGGCCCGGCCGCGCCGCGCGGCTCCGCGGCAGGCGGCGCCGTCGAGGGCGCTGCGCAGCTCATAAAGATGCGCGATGAAGGCGGGGTCGAGCGCGGCGATCACGGCACCCCGGCGCCCCGTGTCGCGCACGAAGCCCTGGGCCCGCAGCAGCAGAAGCGCCTGGAGCACCGGCTGACGCGAAACCTGAAGCCGCGCCGCCAGCTCATCCTGGGTCACCCGCTGCCCCGGCGCGAGCTCGCCGTCGCAGATCGCATCCAGGATGGCGTGGTAGACGCGGTCGACGAGCGGCTGTTGCGCCGAGAGCCGGTCCATCGCCTCCCTCTCCGTGATTTCGTATACGGTATGCGAAATCGGTGGTGTGCGCAATCCATCTCGGCCGCCCCGGCCGGCCCTCGCCAGCGGCTCAAATTTGTCACCCGGGCCGCCGCTTGCGGTCGGCATGATGGGATCGAATTTATCGGGTCGCGGCACCACCGCCGGAAAATCGCGGCGTCGACGTATCTGGTGCAGGCGTGTCCTCTCCGCTTTGCCCGGTGACGGCACGCCGACGACCGCAACAACTTAGCAGGCTTTGAACATGTCCCGCCTCACTCTTTCCGCCGCCCGCGCCGCCTTGGCGGCCGGCCTCCTGGGCTCGGTTGCTTTTGCCGGGCTTGCGCCGGCCAGCGCCGCGGAGGTGCTGGCCCAGACCACGCAGGATCAGACCCAATCCGGCACCACGGCGCCGGCGCCGAGCCAGACAGCACCCGCAACACCCCATAAGGGCATGCGCCATGCCCGCCTCTCGCCGACCGACCGGGTCGAGAACCGGATCAAGGAGCTGCATAGCCGACTTAAGATCACGCCGGAGCAGGAGACCCAGTGGAGCGCCGTCGCCCAGGTGATGCGCGACAATGCCAAGCAGGTCGAGGACCTGCTCAAGCAGCGGCGCGCCAATATCCAGAGCATGACGGCGCTCGACGATCTGCGCTCCTACCAGGCGATCGCCCAGGCCCATGCAGACGGGTTGCAGAAGCTCACGACGGCGTTCCAGACGCTCTATGACGGCATGTCCGACACCCAGAAGAAGAACGCGGATGCCGTCTTCAGCAGCTTCGAGGGCCGCCATCACGGGCATCATCACGGCGCTGCGAAGAAGCCGGCAGCGCCGCAGCAGCAGTAAAGGGTCCGAGGTCGCGCCGATGCGCATCGCCCTACGCAATCTCGTCATAGGCGCCCGAAAGCTGCGCGCCACCGCCACGGCGTTCGTACTGGCCGCGGCGGTGGCCGGCAGTCTCGGGATGCCGGCGGCCTTCGCCGCCGATGAGCATCACCGCGACGACCACGGCCGGGATCATCGGGAGGTCCGCCACGAGCGCCGGCATCACGAGGATCGCGACTGGCGCGAGCATCGCCCCTATATCGCGCCGGTTCCGAGCTACTCCTATCCACCGCCGGTGGTCTACGCGCCGGCGCCGGAGCCGCCCGGGATCAATTTCATCTTCCCGCTCAACTTCCACTGAGGCAGGCGAGGATCGAGCTCATCGGGCTCGCCTCGCCTCGTCAGCCGCCGTGCCGCCCTCGCCTCGCCAGCGGCCGGCCGTCGGATGCGCATGCGCTGCACCGCTCCCGCGCCGGTATGCTTAAGAGATCGTTAAGCCCTCGCGCACTAGCTTGCGGCGTATCTGCGTCGTGAGGAGATCGCTGCGATGGCGAGACCGCTGGTCGTGATCGGAACCCCGTGCTTCGGCGGACTCGTCGCCCATGAGTACATGATGTCGATCCTGCGCCTCACCGCCTACGCGCCGGGTGCTGGCTTCGACGTCGCCGTCATCACCCTCGGCCATGACGCGCTCATCACCCGGGCGCGCAGCACCATTGTCGGGCGCTTCCTCGACAACCCGGCCACCACCCACCTCCTCTTCGTCGACGCCGATATCTCCTTCGAGCCCGAGCAGGTGGCGCGCATGCTGCGCTTCGACAAGGACATCGTCGCCGGGCTCTATCCGGCGAAGGTGATCGACTGGCAGCGCGTCCCCGAGCGCTTCGGCAAGACCAACGAGACCCTCGAGGAGGCCGGCCTCGTCTATGTCGGCGAGGTGTGCAAGGGGGAGGCGCTCAAAATGGCCGACGGCTTCGCGACCGCGCAATATGCCGGGACCGGCTTCCAGCTCATCAAGCGCCAGGCGCTCGAGCGGATGGCCGCCGCCTATCCCGAGACGAAGTACAAGGCGATCCACGTCTTCCCGCGCCCGCCCCAGGAGAGCGCCAATCTCTACGCCCTCTTCGACTGCGTGATCGATCCCGAGACCGGCGCCTATCTCAGCGAGGATTACGCCTTCTGCCGGCGCTGGCGCGCCATTGGCGGCGAGATCTGGCTCGATCTCCAGAGCAGGCTCACCCATGCCGGCTCGCACGACTACAAGGGGAATGTCGCGGCGCGCTTCGCTCCGTCGAGCGGCCAGGTGCGCGTCGCCTGAGCGCTCAGTCGCGCAAGTAGAGGCTGGTGATGCGCAAATCCTTGCGCGGACCTTCCACCAGCCAGTGCAAGACCCAGCGCGACGGCGAGACCACGCGATAGCGGCCGCGATATCGGTCGGGCGCGCAATCATGCGTCACGGCCGCGATGCCCGTGCCGAGATCGAGGCGGTGAAAAGCGCGGCCATCGGCGAAGCGGACGAGCGCCTGGGCGGGCCCGACGAGCTCGAAGCGATAGGATTGGGTCGCCATGCCGCGATAGGGGCCGAAGCGCATCAGCCCGCTTTCCGCATAGGCGAGACCGTCCGGCACAGGGGTAAAGACCGCCGTGCCGTCCAGCCGGCCGGTCGCGCCGAGGCGCCGGTCGTCCATCCGACGCGACAACCGCCATTTACCCGCGAGAAAGGCGCGCAGATCGGGAACCGGAAAGGCTGCGGGCACCGGCGTCGCGGCGCGCCGCCGCGCTAGCGTCCCAGGCTTTGGGACCCTCCGCGCCGGCCGGCCAGGCCCCAAAGCGCCGACATGACGGCAACGCCGAGTGCCGTCTTGAGCACGGTCGCCGCGATGAAAGGCGTCACGCCGACGGCAATCGCCTTGCCCCAGCCGAGCAGCACCGCGAGCCAGAGCACACCGGGGACGAAGAGCAGCACATGGCCGATGCTCATGGCGACCGCGAGGCGGACGACGCCCCTGCCCCAGCCATGCTCCGCGAGCCAGCCCAAGAGAGCTGCGGCGAGGAGGAAGCCCACGAGATAGCCCGCGGTCGGCCCCATCATATAAGCGGGCCCCGCCGTCGCGCCGGCGAAGACGGGCAGCCCGCAAATCCCCTCGGCGAGATAGGCCGCGAGGGTTGCGGCGCCGAGGCGGCTGCCATAGCTCATGCCGAGCAGCAGCACGACGAGGCTCTGCATCGTCATCGGCACCGGCCAGAAGGGGACCTGCACCTTCGCCGACAAGGCCAGCAGCAGGCTGCCGCCGAGCACCATGACGACGGCCCTGGCGATCCCGGCGCCGGGCCAGAACGTCGCGAAGAGAGTCGGGATGCGCGCGGTCGAGAGTGCGGTCTTCACGGGCTGTCTCCCCTTCGGTTGGCGGCGATTCAGGTCGCGATCTTGGTAGCCGCCGCCGCCCGGCCGGTCAAGCGCCGCCCTCGGCTCCGCTCAGGATGTGGTCGAGCGCAGCGACTGCTTGTCGTAGCCGGCGATGCGCTTGTAGCCGTCGGAGAGGGCCATGATCTCCTCCCGGCTGATCACCTCGTCGATATTGCGGAAGGGCTTGTCGCCGGTGCGCAGATAGACCTCGCGCAGGATCGCGTCGGGGGGATTCTTGCGGTTCATGCGCACGACATTGGCGGTGACCTCGAGGCGCTTCGCCTCATAGGCCTGGAGCGCGGCGGCGGGATCGGAGGTCGCCGCCAGGCTGTCCGCCAGGGCGCGGGCGTCGAGGATCGCCTGTCCGGCGCCGTTGGAGCCGCGCGGATACATGGGGTGCGCCGCGTCGCCGAGAAGCGTGACGCCGCCGAAGCTCCAGCGCGGCAAGGGGTCCTGATCGACCATCGGGAATTCCAAGACGATATCCGAGGCGCGGATCAGCGCCGGCACGTCGAGCCAGTCGAAATGCCAATCGGCAAAGGCGCCGATGAAATCCGCGAGATTGCCGGGACGGTTCCAGTCGCGCTTCTTGTAATGGGGTGTCTCGATCTCGGCGACCCAGTTGACGAGCTGCCGCCCCGCCGCATCGATGCGGTCGCGAATGGGATAGATCACCATCTTGCCGGTGGTGAGCCAGCCGGCGCGGAGATAGGTGGCGCCGGTGAGATAAGGCGGCCAGCGCGTCACGCCGCGCCACATGTTGACCCCGGAATAGATGGGGTCGCCCTCGGCGGGATAGAGCTGCTTGCGCACCACGGAATGAATGCCGTCGCAGGCGACGACCGCGCGGCCGCGCTGAGGCGGCAGAGGCTCCTGCGTGTCGAATGTCTCGAAGCGCGCGAGCGCAGCACCGCCCTCCTCGCCCACGCCCGTGCAGCGCCAGCCGGTGACGACGCGATCGGCCCCGGCGCGCGCGACGAAGGTCCGGTGGAGCACGGCCTGGAGGTCGCCGCGGTGGATCTGGAACTGCGGCCACTCGTAGCCCGCATAGCGGCCCACGGGCTCGCGGTGGACGAGCTGCCCGAAGCGGTTGAAGAAGCACGATTCCTTGGCCGTGATCGCGACCTCGGCGAGGGCCGGCTCCAGCCCCAGGGCGCAGAGCTCCCTCGTCGCGTGGGGCAGGAGGCTGATGCCGACGCCGATGGGCTTGATCGCGGGGGCGGCCTCGAAGACGCGGCAGGGAATGCCGGCGCGCTCCAGCATCAAGGCGAGGGTCAGGCCGCCGATGCCGGCGCCGATGATGATCACGTCCATCGCCGTCTCCCCGCAAAGCCGCGCGACATTCCCGCGGCCGGCTCGCCGCTTAAATCGTCAGACGTCTGCCATATTTGATGATGCCACGGCGCCGCGAATTGTCAATCATCCGTCGATTCGGCAGTTGTGCCTGCTACCGGGAATACGCATTATGCGAAGCGGCAGCACCTCGCGGACACCCATGCCCGAAGATCCGTTGCAAAGGCTCTATCGCCGTCCCGGCTTCATGATCCGCCGCGCGCATCAGATTGCCGTCTCGCTGTTCATGGAGGAGATGCAGGGTCTCAAGATCACCAAGACCCAGTACGGCGTGCTGTTCATCCTCAAGCATCGGCCCGGGGTCAATCAGATCTCGGTCGCGAAGCTGCTCGGCCTCGACCGCTCGACGGCCGGCATGGTCGTCAAGAAGCTGGCGGATGCGGGGCTCGTCTCCTGGGATGCCGAGACGGGCGATCTGCGGCAGCGCTCGCTCAACCTCACCGCCGCGGGAGAGGACATGCTCCGGCGCCTAGCCGAGCCGGTGCGGCGCGCCGAGCGCCGCGTGCTTGCCGCCTTCGACGAGGAGGAGCAGGCGCAGTTCCTCGCACTTCTCGACAAGTTCACGCGCACCTTCAACGGCGTCTCGCGCGTCCCCGTGCTGGCGACCGAGCGCAGTGCCAAGGACATGGCCGACCACCCGCCCCGGCGCAAGCGGCGCAACCACGAGGCCGCGCGCGGCTGAGCGCGATCGAGGCAGCCGCTACACTCGTCAGACGTCTGCCCAGATTGACTCGCGGAGAGGATGCCGGCCATGATCGCGCCGGCCGCCGCCATACCAGGACAGCGCCCGCCATGCCGGAATCCAAGCCCCGCGATCTCAAGGACATCTATGGACGCCCGGGATTCAAGCTCCGCCGCGCCCACCAGATCGCCCAGGCGATCTTCATGGAGGAGTGCAAGGCCTTCGACCTCACGCCGACGCAATATGGCGTCTTGTTCGTGCTCTCGCTGCGGCCGGGGCTCGACCAGATCTCCCTCGCGCGCCTCCTCGGCCTCGACCGCTCCACCACCGGCATGGTCGTCGGCATCCTCGCGGCGCGCGATCTCGTCCGCCGCACCGTCGATCCGCGCGACAAGCGCAAGCGCACCCTTGCCGTCACCGCCGCCGCCGCGAAGCTGATCGACGAGGTGCAGCCGGCCCTGCGCCGCGCCCAGGAGCGCCTGCTCGCACCCTTCGCGCCAACGGAGCGGCAGACCCTCCTCGACCTCCTCGACCGCCTGCTCGAGATCGGGACCAGCGAGACGCGTGCGCCGCTGCGGCCGCGGCTCAAGCGCGCCGCCAATGATTGAGCGGCGCAGCCGTGCCGGCTAGGCCATTGCCGGCCGCGCCTTGGCGATGCGGTCGAAGGCGAGAAGCGTCTCGAGGAGGGCCGGCAGGTCCTTGAGCTTCACCATGTTGGGCCCGTCGGAGGGGGCCTTGTCCGGGTCTTGATGGGTCTCCATGAAGACGGCGGCGACGCCGACGGCGACGGCGGCGCGCGCCAGCACGGCCACGAATTCGCGCTGGCCGCCGCTCTTCGTCCCCTGCCCGCCCGGCTGTTGCACCGAATGGGTGGCGTCGAAGACGACCGGGAAGCCCGTCTCGGCAAGGATCGGCAGGGCGCGCATGTCCGAGACCAGGGTGTTGTAGCCGAAGGAGACGCCGCGCTCGGTGAGCAGCACTTTGTCGTTGCCCTCATGGGTGAGCTTGGCGGCCACGTTCTTCATGTCCCAGGGGGCAAGGAACTGCCCCTTCTTCACGTTGATCGCGCGGCCGGTGCGCGCCGCCGCGACGAGAAGATCGGTCTGGCGACAGAGGAAGGCGGGGATCTGCAGCACGTCGACGGCCTGGGCCACGACCGCGCATTGCGCCGGCTCGTGGACATCCGTGAGCACGGGAATGCCGCGCGCCTCGCCCACCTCGGCGAGGATCGGCAGGCTCTCGGAGAGGCCGATGCCGCGCGGGCTGTCGATCGCGGTGCGGTTCGCCTTGTCGAAGGAGGTCTTGTAGATGAGGCCGACGCCGAGCTTGTCGGTGATCTCCTTGAGCGCCTGGGACATCTCGAGGGCGTGCTGGCGCGATTCGAGCGCGCAGGGACCGGCGATAAGCGTGAGCGGCCGGTCGTTGCCGAGCTCGAGCTTGCCGATCCGGACGCGACGGGCAAGGCTCACGGCTACACCAGCCGGCTCTGGTCGACGGCCGCCCTGATGAAGGAGGTGAAGAGCGGGTGGGGGGCGAGAGGCTTCGACTTGAGCTCCGGATGGAACTGCACGCCGATGAACCAGGGGTGGTCGGGGATCTCGACGATCTCCGGGAGCTCGCCGTCGGGCGACATGCCCGAGAAGCTGAGCCCCGCCTTCTCGAGCTGCGCCTTGTAGTTGATGTTCACCTCGTAGCGGTGGCGGTGCCGCTCGCTGATACGATCGGCGTGGTAGACCGCGTGCGCCTTGCTGTGGCGCGCGAGATCGCAGTCATAGGCGCCGAGGCGCATCGTGCCGCCGAGATTGTCGCCGATGCCGCGCCGCTCGAGCTGATTGCCGCGCATCCATTCGGTGAGCAGACCGACAACCGGATGGGCGACGGGGCCAAACTCGGTCGAGCCTGCGCCCTTGAGCCCGGCGACGTGGCGCGCCACCTCGATCACCGCCATCTGCATGCCGAAGCAGATGCCGAAATAGGGCACCTTGCGCTCGCGCGCGAAGCGGGCCGCCTGGATCTTGCCCTCGGAGCCACGCTCGCCGAAGCCGCCGGGGACGAGGATGCCGTGCACGCCTTCGAGGTGCTGGATGGTGTCGTCGCGCTCGAAGATCTCCGAGTCGAGCCAGTTCAGGTTGACCCGCACATGATTGGCGATGCCGCCATGGGTCAGCGCCTCGGAGAGCGATTTGTAGGAGTCGAGGAGATGGGTGTACTTGCCCACCACCGCGATCGTCACCTCGCCCTCCGGGCGCTGGATGCGCTCGACGATGTTGCTCCAGCGCAAAAGGTCGGGCTCGGCCTCCTGCTTGATGCCGAAATGGCGGATGACCTGGTTGTCGAAGCCTTCGGCGTGATAGCGCAGCGGCACCTCGTAGATGGTGCTGACATCGAGAGCCTGGATCACGCATTCCTCGCGCACATTGCAGAAGAGCGCGATCTTGCGCCGCTCGCCCGGCGGAAGGGCGCGCTCGCTGCGGCACAGGATGATGTCCGGCTTGATGCCGACGCTCTGCAGCTCCTTGACCGAATGCTGCGTCGGCTTGGTCTTGAGCTCGTGGGAGGTGGCGATATAGGGAACGAGGGTGAGATGCACGAACATCGTGCGCTCGGGCCCGAGCTCGTTGCCGAGCTGGCGAATCGCCTCGAGGAAGGGCAGCCCCTCGATGTCGCCGACGGTGCCGCCGATCTCGCAGAGCACGAAATCGGCCCCGCCGGCATCGGCGAGGACGAATTCCTTGATAGCGTCGGTAATGTGCGGAATCACCTGCACGGTGGCGCCGAGGTAATCCCCTCGCCGCTCGCGCGCGATCACGTCCGAATAGATGCGCCCCGTCGTCACGTTGTCGCTGCGGCGCGAAGCAACCCCGGTGAAGCGCTCGTAATGGCCGAGATCGAGATCGGTCTCGGCGCCGTCATCGGTGACGTAGACCTCGCCGTGCTGATACGGGCTCATCGTCCCCGGATCGACATTGATGTAGGGGTCCAGCTTGCGCAGCCTCACGGTGAACCCGCGCGCCTGGAGGAGGGCCCCGAGCGAGGCCGAGGCGATGCCTTTACCGAGAGAGGAGACCACGCCGCCGGTAATGAAGATGTACCGCTGCATGGGCCACCATTATATTGCCGCGCTCTGACATTCCAAAGCGAAAGAGGCGGTGCGCGGCCGCCTCTCGCAAAATATTGTGCTTGACACCCGATTACTGCCCAATCGGCGGTGTCGGCGCCTGGGGCGCAGCCGGCGCCGTCGACGGCGCGCCCTGGGTCTTCGGCGCGCTCGGCGCGGGGCTTGCCGGTGTGGTCGGTGTCGTCGGCTTCGCGGGCGCCGTCGGGCTCGAGCTCGCGGGAGCCTGATCGAAGATGGACGGCCGGTGCCCGACGCCGTGGCTGGCGATATAGGCGAGGGCGATGCTCGTCACCATGAAGGCCGCCGCCAGGATCGCGGTGGCGCGGGTAAGGAAATTCGCCGCCCCCCGGCCGGTCATGAAGCCGCCCATCCCACCGCCGCCGCCGATGCCGAGCGCTCCACCCTCGCTCTTCTGGAGCAGCACGACGGCGCTCAAGGCCACAGCCAGGATGAGATGGATGACGATGACGACAGCTTGCATATTCGCGATCTCTCGTGGTGGCCGGCGGTCGTGACGGCAGGCCTGCGCCGGACGGCCCGTCCCCGCGGCCACCCGCTATTTAATGTCTCGGCGCCCGTTCCGCTAGGGTGAAGTTGCCGCAGGAGCCGATTGGGCGATGGCCCAGAACTCCTCGGCCTTGAGGCTGGCACCGCCGACGAGGGCGCCGTCCACGTCGCCGATCGCCAAGATCGCCGCCGCATTCGCCGCCTTGACCGAGCCGCCATAAAGGAGCCGCGCGGCGCCGGGCTCGTCGACGCGGCCCTTGAGCGCGCGGCGCAGAAAGCCGTGCACCTCGCCGATCTCGGCCGGGGTCGGCGTGCGTCCGCTGCCGATCGCCCAGACGGGCTCATAGGCGATGACCGTATTCGCCGCCGTCGCCGCTGGCGGCAAGGAGCCGGCGAGCTGCGCTCCCACCACCTCGAGGGCGCGGCCCGCATCGCGCTCCGCCTCGCTCTCGCCGACGCAGAGGATGGCGGTCAGCCCGGCGCGATGGGCCGCGGCGGCCTTGGCGCGCACAATCGCGTCGCTCTCCCCGTGATCGGCGCGCCGCTCGGAATGCCCGACGATGACATAGCGGCAGCCGGCATCCGCCAGCATCTCGGCGCTGATGTCGCCGGTATGGGCGCCGCTCGCCGCGGCATGGCAGTCCTGGCCGCCGACGGCGATGGCGCTGCCGGCTACCACTGCCGCAATCCGCGCCACGAGCGTCGCCGGCGGGCACAGCACGAGGTCGCCGCGGCAGGCGTTGCCCCCATCGAGCTTGTCGCGCAAGGCGGCGGCGAGCGCCGGCCCGTCCAGCCCCGCTCCGCCATGGCCGAGCCCGTTCATCTTCCAATTGCCGACGATGAGCGCCCGTCGCGGCATCCCCTCCTCCTCCCTTGCATTGCGCGCGCCTTCCTAGCGTGGCGACCGGGCAATTGAAAGGGGCGCGCGGCCGCCTCTCGTCAAAATCCCATGTTGCCCGCCTTTCGACGCGCTCCTATGATGCCGCGCTTTCCGGGCGGGTGCCTGCGAAACGCCATATTCCAAGAGCTTAGCGGAAAGACCGGCAATGGTGGAGAAGCAGAAGGCGGGCTTGAAGGTGATCGTGGCCCGCGTCGTCGTCGGCATCATGTTCGGGATGCTGATCGTCAGTTTCGCCATCTGGGGCATCGGCGACATCTTCCGCGCCGGGTTTCGCCAGCGCAACGTCGCCGAAATCGGCTCGGTGCAAATCACGCCGCAGGAGTTCCAGGAGGAGTACCGCCGCTCGCTCAACCGCCTGCAGAGCATGCTGCAGAGCGAGATCGATCCTCAGAAGGCGCGGGAGATGGGCCTGCCCCAGCGCGTGCTGCACGACATGATCTCGCGCATCCTCCTCGGCCTCGCCGCCCACGACGCCGGTGTTGCCGTCAGCGACGAGGTGGTGCGCCAGACCATCATGAGCAGCCCGACCTTCCGCAACCCCCAGGGGCAGTTCGATCGCAAGCTCTTCGAGAACATGCTCTACAACGCCGGCTACAGCGAGGACCGCTTCGTCGCCCTCACCCGCCAGGATCTCGCCCGTGAGCAGGTCGCGGACGCAGTGACGGCCGGGGTCGTCATCCCCGATCTCCTGGTCGACACACTCTATCGCTATCGCGAGGAGCGGCGCGTCGCCGACACCCTGTCGATCTCCGCCGCGGCGATCAAGGACATCCCGACGCCGAGCGAGGCCGATCTCGAGGCCTATCACAAGGCCCATGCGCAGCAATTCACCGCCCCCGAATACCGCGCCATCACCGCCGTCGACATCACCCCGGAGGCGCTCGCGGCCGGCATCAAGATTCCCGAGGATCAGATCGAAAACGAATATGCGGCGCGCACGGCGGAGTTCACCGTCCCCGAGCAGCGCAGCCTGCGCCAGATCCTCTGCCCCGACGAGGCGACCGCCAAGCGCGCCGAGGCGCTGCTGAGCGAAGGCCAGAGCTTCGACAAGGTCGCCGAGACGGTCACCGGCAAGCCGCCCATCGAGATCGGCACCGTGAAGCAGGCGGATGTCGGCAACGAGGCGCTCGCGAAGGCCGCCTTTGGCCTCAAGGAAGGCGGCGTCAGCGCGCCCGTCCAGACACCGCTCGGCTGGCACATCCTGCAGGTGACGAAGATCACCCCCGGCGGCACCAAGCCCCTCGCCCAGGTGAAGGACCAGATTGCCAAGCAGCTTGCGCTGCGCCAGGCCGCCGATGCCGTCTACGACACCGGCAACAAGCTCGAGGATGCCCTCGGCGGCGGCGCCAGCCTCGATGAGGCCGCGAAGAAGCTCGGCCTCAAGCTGCTCAAATTCGAGGCGGTGGACAGCAACGGCAAGGGTCCCGACGGTCAGCCGGTGGCTGGCCTGCCGAAGAGCTCGAAATTCCTCCCCACCGCCTTCGCCTCGGCCCAGGGGCGTGAGAGCGACCTCGTCGACGACGGCAATGGCGGCGAGTTCATCCTCCGCGTCGATAAGATCGAGCCGAGCGAGCTGCGCCCGCTCGCCGCCGTGCGCGACAAGGTGGTGGCCGGCTGGGAGCACGAGGCGCGGATGAAGGCCGCGGAGAAGCTCGCGCAGGGCCTTGCCGACAAGGCCAAGGGGGGTGCCGCCCTCGCCGATCTCGCCAAGCAGGGCGGCTACACCTTCGCCACGACGACGCCCTTCACGCGCACCGGCGAAGGCGCCAAGCCCGCCTTGCCCCCGGCCCTCGTCGCCGCCCTCTTCGCGGCCAAGCCCGGCGAGGTCGTCTCCGCACCGTCGCTGGACGGCGCCATGGTTGCCAAGCTCGACTCCGTGACGCCGGCCGATCCCGCAGCCGACAAGGCGGGCGTGCAGAAGCTGCGCAACGCGCTTGCGAGCTCGAGCGATTCCGACATTCTCGATTCCTTCGAGAGCGCCCTGGAGCGCCATTACGGCGTCGAGATCCACGAGGATGTCGTGAACAGCCTCGTCGGCTCATGACCGTTGCCCCATCCTTCGACGCCTTCGCCGCCGCCTACCGTGCCAAGCGGGCGCAGGTGGTGTGGACGACGCTCATTGCCGATCTGGACACCCCCGTCTCGGCCATGCTCAAGCTCGCCGACGGCCGCGCCCATTCCTTCCTGTTCGAATCGGTCGAGCGCGGCGTGCGCAACCGCTACTCCTTCGTCGGCCTCAAGCCGGATCTCATCTGGCGCTGCCGCGGCGGCCGCGCCGAGATCAACCGCCGCGCCCGTGTCGACTCGGAAGCATTCGAGCCCTGCCCGGCGCGACCTCTCGAGTCCCTCCGCGCCCTCGTCGCGGAGTGCCGCTTCGAGCTGCCGCCCGGCCTGCCGCCCATGGCCTCCGGCCTCTTCGGCTATATGAGCTACGATATGGTGCGGGAGATGGAGCGCATCCCCGACAAGAACCCGGATGCGCTCGGCGTTCCCGAGGCGCTCTTCCTGCGCCCGACGGTGGTCGCCGTCTTCGACAGCCTCGAGGATACGGTGACCCTCTTCACCCCGGTCTGGCCGGAGGAGGGCGTCGCCGCCGAACGCGCCTATGATCTCGCCCGCGAGCGGCTCGCCGATCTGGTGGCGGATTTCGAGCGCAGCGTGAGCTATCGGCGCGAGACCGGCAGCAATGCGGGCGGGCAGCTCCCCGAGCCGCGCGCCAACATGACCCGCGAGGCCTATCACCGCCTCGTCGAGCGGGCGAAGGAATATATCCGCGCCGGCGACATCTTCCAGGTGGTGCCCTCGCAGCGCTTCGCCGTGCCCTTCCGCCTGCCGCCCTTCGCCCTCTATCGCGCGCTGCGCCGTCTCAATCCGTCGCCTTTTCTCTTCTTTCTCGATCTCGGCGGCTTCGCCATCGTCGGCTCGAGCCCGGAGATCCTGGTCCGCCTGCGCGACGGCACCGTCACCATTCGCCCCATCGCCGGCACGCGGCCGCGCGGCAAGGATGCCGAGGAGGACAAGGCGCTCGCCGAGAGCCTGCTCGCCGATCCCAAGGAGCTCGCCGAGCACCTCATGCTGCTCGACCTCGCGCGCAACGATGTCGGCCGCGTGGCCAAGATCGGCACCGTGAAGGTGACCGAGAAGATGGCGATCGAGCCCTATTCCCATGTCATGCATATCGTCTCCAATGTGGAGGGGACGCTCGACCCCAAGCATGACGCCATCGACGCCCTCATCGCCGGCTTTCCCGCCGGCACGGTGTCGGGGGCGCCCAAGATTCGCGCCATGGAGATCATCGACGAGCTGGAAAGCGAGCGGCGCGGCGTCTATGGGGGTGCTGTCGGCTATTTCGCCGCGAACGGCGCCATGGATACCTGCATCGCCCTGCGCACCGCGGTGGTGAAGGACGGCACGATGTTCGTCCAGGCCGGCGGCGGCGTCGTCGCCGACAGCGATCCCGAGGCCGAGTACCAGGAGACGCGCAACAAGGCGCGCGCCCTCATCCGCGCCGCCGAAGAGGCCGTCCGCTTCGCCTCGCGCTCGGGATAGCCAAGCAAGGGACGGAGCCCGATCTGCGATGGACGCCTTGACATGACGAATGCGCCGCCGCAGCCCGCCGAGCATATCGTCCCGCGCGCGGCCGAGGCGCGCTCAATCGCCGAGCTGGCGCCCCATGCGGTCGACCCGCGCATCGCCGCTTTCGCGGTGTATTGGCTGCGCCTCCGGCCGGAGCCCGGAGCGCTGCCGTCGCGCGCCCGCATCGATCCTGTCGACGTTCCCAAATTGTTGCCGATCCTCTACCTGGTCGACGTGCTGCATGCGCCGCGGCTGCGCTTCCGCTGGCGTCTGCGCGGGACCGATCTCGTCCGCGCCGTCGGCGAGGACTACACCGGCCGGTTCCTCGACGAGGCGCATCCCCGCTTTGAAGGCTCGCGCGCCGAAACGCAGTTTCGCGCCGTCGCCGCCGGCGGCTCCTGCTGGTGGCTGGGACCGCCCACTTCGACGAATCCACCCGATGTCCTCTATGTCGAGCGCCTCGTCCTCCCCCTCGCCGCCGACGGCCGAACGGTGGACATGCTGATCGGGGCGACGATCTTCACCCATCCTTGGCAGATGGGAGCGGAGGATGCCAGGCGAAGGGCGTGACGGTGATAGGCCGCCGGTTCCGGCTCAGGCGGCCGAATTCGTGATCGAGCTCTCCGCCGCGGCGGCGCCCGCGACCGCCGTCTCGGTGATCACCTTGTTGCGGCCGCCGCGCTTGGCCGCATAGAGCCCGGCGTCCGCCCGCTCGATGAAATTGGCGGCGGGCTCGCCCGTGCGATAGGCGGCAACGCCGATGGAAAGGGTGATCTTGCCGAGCCCCTCGCCGGTATCCCGCCGCACCAGGTGCCGCGTCGCAACGGCGGCGCGGATCTGCTCGCCTACGCTCGCAGCACCGTCAAGCGCGGTGTTGGGCAGGATGATCGCGAACTCCTCTCCGCCGTAGCGCGCCACGACGTCGCGCCCCTTGACGTTCTCCTGAAGCGTGCGGCCGATGAGCTTCAGCACCTGATCGCCGGCCTGATGACCGTGGCGGTCGTTGAAGTCCTTGAAATGGTCGATGTCGATCATCAACAGCGCCAGCGGCTCGCCGCTCCGGCGGCTCCAGGCGCTCGCCTCGTCGAGGCTCATGTCGAAGCATTTGCGATTGACAAGTCCCGTGAGCGCATCGGTCATGGCCTCGACCCGCGTCGCCACGAGGTCTTCCCGCAGCATCTCCATCTCCCGCAGCGAGTGCCCCAGCTTCTCCTCGAGGGCCTTGTTCTGCTGGGCCATCCAGCGCGTCTCCGCCATGATGCCGGCGATCAATTCGCGCAGATCGACGATCTTGATATTCTTGCCGATCGAGTCCTCGAAGGCCTGCAGCGTGCCGCCGTAGCGCACGCTCTCCTTTTCCGCATGGGCGATCGCCTCCAGCACGCGCTCGACCATCGCCTCGACCTTGAGGTCCCGCTCCTGGGCAGAGCGCCGGTCTTCGGATTCGGAGGCGAGCAGGCGCTGATGGAGCTCCTGGTTGACCTCGGCAGTGAATTTCCCGCCACTGCTCTGCGCGGCGTCAAGGGCCTGAACGAGCTCGCGCATCGTGCCAGCGAAATAGTTGTACCAGAGCTCGAAGTTTTTCGGCGCCGGCGGGATTCCCAATTGCCGCATGCGCGCCAATGCGGCGAGCGCGCACTCATTGGCCTGTGCCATCTCGTCAGGCGACTGCATAGCCGGTGCGCCTCTTTTTGAGCTTCGCGGTGATTTCACGGATCGCCTTCTCGCGCGCGGTCTCGATGACGTCCAGGACCGACGGCTTGGTCCAGTGGCTGATGCGGTCGAGGAGTGGATTGAGCGAGCCGCTCTTGACGAGAAAGTCGTTGCCGCCGGCCTGCAGCGCCTTGAGCACCGTCGCAGGGTCGCCGTCATAAGCGGTGAAGAAGAGGATGGGAATCTTGCTCCCGAGCGCCTGGCGCAGCCGCCGACAAATCTCGAATCCGTCCATATCGGGAATCATGACGTCGAGAATGACGAGGATGGGCTTGATGCGCACGTCCTCGGCCCCGTTGATGAGGACGACGGCATCCTCCCATCCGGCGGCAGCCGAGACGTCGTAGCCGAAGCAACTCAGGAAATCCGCATATAGCTTGCGCTGCTCCTCATCGTCCTCGACGACGAGGATGTGACCACGCGCCATTGCCATCCCCTCCCGTGGGCCGCATGGACTCCCATTTACCACCCGCCGTGGTTAAGGCTTGGTAAATGCACAACCGCATTCGGGAATATAGGCCGCGCCTCGCCAATGGCGGGCGAGCGACACCGGGGTCCTTACCCGGCCAATTCATGGCCGGCTCAGGTTTTCTCGGGCTTGTGCTTGAATGAGCGCGAGGGCACGCCGCGGAAGAGCGACATATGCGTATGCTGCGCGACCCAATCCTCGGAAACCCCGCGTCGGACGAAGGCGACGGTCGCGCGGCCGGGGCGATCATACGGCTTGCCGTCGGCGGCATAGCCCGTCGAATCGAAGACGGCCATCCCGACCGCGGTGAGGCGGTCGGCCGAGACGATGGCGCGGATATCGGGGCGCCAGCGAAAGCCGTCGATATGCGGCCAGACGTTGCGCCATTGCGCCTCCTCAACCTTCTCCCGCACCTCGACGAAATCGCTGAAGGTGCCGAAGGCGACGAAGTCCGGCGCGAAGAGCGGGCGCGCGCCGGCGAAATCGACCTCGCGCACATGCTGCGCCAGCCGCTCGAACCAGCGGCGAATGCGCGCGACATCCTCCTCATGCGCGATGATCACGCGCCTCACCCTCCCGTCCTGACCGCCGCCGCCGCGGCGGCATGGGCCTGGTCGGCGGCGAGGCGCAGGCGCATCACGGTGCTTACGGGCACCAGCACGAAGCCGTCATCCTGCACCCGCCTCGTCCAGCGCTCGAGCACGTCGAGGGTGGCGTCGCGCGGATGGCCGATCGCGATGGCGTAGCCGTCGCGGCGGGCGATGCGCTCCAGCTCCGCGAGCCGCGACGTCACCTCCTCCCGCGTGTCGACATTGTCGAGAAAGACGTCGCGCTCGAGATGGGGCACGCCGATCTCCTGGGCGAGCCTGGTGCCGACCGAGCCGCCCGTGGTCCGCGAATCGACGAAGAAGACCCCGCGCGCCTTCAGCGCGCGCAAGACCACGGCCATGCCGGCGGGATCGCGCGTGAACTTGCTGCCCATGTGGTTGTTGATCGCGACGTAGCCGTCGAAGCGGGACAGGTCCCAATCGAGGCGGCGCTCGATCTCGTCGGCCGATTCCCCCACATAGAGCGTGCGCGGTCCGGGATCGATTCTCGCGTTCTCGGGCTCCATCGGCACATGCACCATGATCTCGTGGCCGCGCGCGCGCGCCGCTGCGACCTGCTCCGCGACCTCAGGCGCATAGGTCATGAAGGACATCGTCACCGCCGCGGGCAGATGCTCGACGGCGCGCTCGGTGCGGCGCCGATCCACCCCCGAATCATCGATGATCAGCGCGATGATCGGGTGGTTGCCGAGCTCCGGCATCGGGCGGGCGTTCTGCGCCCAGAGCGGCTTCGGCCCGAGCAGCGGGCGCGCCGCCAGCGCGGCGAGCTCGCCGGCCAGGATCGGCTTGCGCGCGCCGCCCTCGCCAAGCGCCGGGCCACCATTCTTGAGCGGCTCCTCGTAGAGGACATGCGGCTCATTGTGCGGCGTCGGCGCCGGGCCTGGCTGCGCCGACGCCCCAGCGGACGGGGCCGGAGCGCGCGACTCGGCCGCCGAGGGCGCCGCCGGAACGGGTGTTATGCGCGCTGCCGCAGGCGGCGCTGCGGGCCGCGGGGCCGGAACGGGCGTGAGCGACAAGAGGCGCGGCGGCGTCGAATGGGCGCGCATGGGCGGCGGCTGCCGAAGGTCGAGGAGATAGCCGAGCCCACCGCCGATCACGAGTGCCGCGAGGACAAAGACCAGCCGGCGATTGGCGGCAACGGCGCGCATGCCGCCGCCCCGCGCGCGGCCGTAACCGCTTCGCCGCGCGATGCGCCGCCACAGCTCGGCGAGGCGCCAGCCGAGCCACGCGAGCACGCCGCGCAGGAGGAGCGACGCCCGCGCCGCGCGGCGCCCAAGATCAGGTTTCGCTAGATGATGGCGTCTCGACTTCCGCACACTACCGAATATAGGAGAGTGTTTCTCCGAATGCACCTGGCATGGCCGGCTTTGCCGGTCCTGTGGCAATTTCCGGCAGCGCCGGCGCCGCCTCGCCTTCCGCCGCTTCCGGCGACCTGTTATAACCCGTGCGGTGCCGACGAGCGGGCGCCGGAACGGGCGGCAACGGATCGAGTTCCATGTTCCTCTTTATCGATAACTACGACAGCTTCACCTACAACCTCGTCCATTATCTCGGCGAGCTCGGCGCCGAGGTGGCGGTGTGGCGCAACGACGCGCTGACGGTGGAGGCGGCCCTCGCTGCGCGGCCGGAGGGCATCATCCTGTCGCCGGGCCCCTGCGATCCCGACCGCGCCGGCATCTGCGTGCCCCTCGTCCGCGCCGCCGCCGGCAGGCTGCCGATCCTCGGCGTCTGCCTCGGCCATCAGGCGATTGGACAGGCCTTCGGCGGCCGCATCGCGCGCGGGCCCGCGCCTATGCACGGCAAGGTGAGCAGCATCCGCCACCGGGGCGACGATATCTTCCGCGGCCTCGCCAATCCCTTCCGCGCCACGCGCTACCACTCGCTCGTGGTCGCCCGCGACGGCCTGCCGGACTGTCTCGAGGTGACGGCCGAGACGGATGACGGCGTCATCATGGGGCTGCGCCATCGCCAATTCCCCGTCTACGGCGTGCAGTTCCACCCGGAGAGCATCGAGACGAGCGAAGGACACCGCCTCCTCGCCAATTTCCTCCGGCTGGCGAAACCCGGCGCGCTCGCGGCATGAGCGGCGATCTCACCGATCTCAAGGCCCTCCTCGCCCGCGTCGCCACCGGCAAGACCCTGAGCCGCAAGGAGGCGGAGCTCGCCTTCGACATCATCATGTCGGGGAACGCGACGCCCTCGCAGATGGGCGGCTTCCTCATGGCCTTGCGCATCCGCGGCGAGACCGTCGAGGAGATCACCGGGGCTGCCACCATCATGCGCGCCAAGGCCCAGCCCATCAAGGCGCCCGAGGACGCTATGGACGTGGTGGGGACCGGCGGCGACAATGCCGGCACCTTCAACGTCTCGACGGGCAGCGCCCTCGTCCTCGCCGGCTGCGGCGTTCCCGTCGCCAAGCACGGCAACCGCGCCATCTCCTCGCGCTCCGGCGCCGGCGACGTGCTGGCGGCCCTCGGCGTCAACCTCGACGCGCCCTTCGAGCTGGTGGAGCGCGCGATCGCCGAGATCGGCATCGGCTTCATGATGGCGCCGCGCTATCACAGCGCCATGCGCAATGTCGGCCCCACCCGCGTCGAGCTGGGCACGCGCACCATCTTCAACCTGCTCGGCCCCCTCTCGAACCCGGCGCAAGTGCGCTACTACCTGATCGGCACCTATGCCCGCGAATGGACCGAGCCGATGGCGAAGGTGCTCGGCAATCTCGGTGCCAAGCGCGCCTGGGTGGTGCACGGCTCCGACGGGCTCGACGAGCTGACCCTGACCGGCGCAAGCCATGTCTGCGAGCTCAAGGACGGCAAGGTGCGGAGCTTCGAGGTGACCCCGGCGGAGGCCGGCCTCAAGATCGCGACGCCGGCGGCGCTCAAGGGCGCCGATGCCGAGTTCAACGCCCAGGCCATGCGCGACATGCTGAGCGGCCAGCCCGGCCCTTTCCGCGATTTCGTGCTCTATAATAGCGCTGCGGCGCTCATCGTTGCCGGGAAGGTCGACAATCTCCGCGACGGCGTCGCCGTTGCCAGTCGCGCCATCGACGAGGGCCGCGCGCGCGCCTCCCTCGAGAGGCTTGTCCTGATGACCAACGGCCAGGGCTGAGATGACGGACATCCTCGCCCGTATCTGCGCCGAGAAGCGTCGCGAGATCGAGCGGCGGAAAATTGAGCGACCCTTCGCCGCCGTCGAATCGGCCGCCCGCGCCGCCTCGCCGCCGCGCGGCTTCGCCTGCCGCCTCGCCGCTGCCGTCGCGACGGGGCGCTATGGGCTGATCGCCGAGATCAAGCGGGCCTCGCCCAGCCGCGGGCTGATCCGGTCCGACTTCGATCCGCCTGCCCTCGCCCGCGCCTATGCGCGCGGCGGCGCTTCCTGCCTTTCCGTGCTCACCGACGCGCCCTACTTCCAGGGCAAGGACGAGGACCTCGCTGCGGCGCGGGCGGCGGTGGAATTGCCCGTCCTGCGCAAGGACTTCATGCTAGATCCTTATCAGGTCGTAGAAGCGCGGGCGCTGGGAGCGGACTGCATCCTCCTCATCCTGGCCGCCCTCGACGATGCGACAGCCCGCAGCCTTGCCGCGCTCGCGGCGGACTACGAAATGGATGTCCTCGCCGAGGTCCATGACGGCGCCGAGCTCGAGCGCGCGCTTCAGCTACCCTGCCGACTGATCGGTATCAACAACCGCAATCTCAAGACGTTGAGGGTCGATCTTGCGACAACAGAGGAGCTTACGCCGCAGGTTCCAGATGACCGTCTCCTCGTCTGCGAGAGCGGCCTCGGGAGTCCTGTCGACCTGGCGCGCATGGCGGCGGCCGGCGCGCGCTGCTTCCTCGTCGGCGAGTCCTTGATGGCCCAGGCGGATGTCGAGGCGGCGACGCGCAACCTCCTCGCGCCGGCGGACGCGGCGACGGAGGTGTACCATGGCTGAGCTCACCCATTTCGACGCCGAGGGCCGTGCGCGCATGGTCGACGTCTCGGCCAAGCCGGAGAGCGAGCGCGTCGCCATCGCCAAGGGCGCGGTCATCATGCAGCCAGCGACGCTCAGGCGCATCATGGAGGGCGGCGTCAAGAAGGGCGACGTGCTTGCGGTGGCCCAGCTCGCCGGCGTCATGGGCGCCAAGCGCACGCCCGATCTCATCCCCCTCTGCCATCCGCTCTCCTTGACCTCGGTCCAGGTCGAGCTCGCTTGCGACCCGGCGCGCAGCGCCGTCGATATCACCGCGACCTGCAAGCTCACCGGGCGGACGGGAGTGGAGATGGAGGCCCTCACCGCCGTCGCCACCGCCGCCCTCACGGTCTACGACATGTGCAAGGCGATCGATCGGGGGATGCGTCTGACCGACATTCGCCTCATCGCCAAGGAAGGCGGCAAATCCGGCGCCTACAGGGCTGAATGATGATCTCGGTCGAGGAAGCCTTGGCGCGGGTGCTGGCGGCTTTCGCCCCGCTCGCCGCCGAGCATGTGAGCATCGCCGCGGGACTCGGCCGCGTGCTCGCCGAGGACGTGGTGGCCCGCGTCACCCAGCCGCCCCAGGCGGTCTCGGCGATGGACGGCTACGCCGTGCGCGCCGGCGATGTCGCGACCGTGCCGGCGACGCTGCGGCGCGTCGGCGAGGCGCCCGCGGGCGGCGCTTATGGCCGGGCGCTTAGGCCCGGCGAGGCAGTGCGCATCTTCACCGGCGGCCCGGTTCCCGCGGGTGCCGACGCCATCGTCATCCAGGAGGACACGCGCGCCGAGGGCGACAAGGTGACCGTGCTCGAGGCGCCGCGGCCGGGCCGTCACATCCGTCCCGCCGGGCTCGACTTCAAGCGCGGCGAGATCGGCCTCAAGGCCGGGCGTCGCCTCGGGCCCCGCGATATCGGTCTCGCCGCAGCGATGAACGTGCCATGGCTGGCGGTGCGACGCCGCCCGCGTGTCGCCATTCTCGCCACCGGCGACGAGATCGTCATGCCGGGCGATCCTCTCGGACCGAATCAGATCGTAAGCTCCAACGCCCTCGCGCTTGCCGCGGCGATCGCCGCCTGGGGCGGCGAGCCCGTCAATCTCGGGATCGCCCAGGACACGCCGGAATCCTTGCAGGCGCTCGCCGGCGGCGGCGCCAGGGGTGCTGATCTCCTCGTCACCACCGGCGGCGCCTCGGTGGGCGAGCATGACCTCGTGCAGAGCGCCCTTGGCGATAAGGGCCTTGCCGTCGATTTCTGGACGGTGGCGATGCGGCCCGGCAAGCCGCTCATCTTTGGGCGCCTCGGCGAGACGCCGCTCCTCGGCCTCCCCGGCAATCCGGTCTCATCGATGGTCTGCGCGATCGTCTATCTGCGCCCCGCGATCGAGCGCATGCTCGGCCTCGCCGCAAGCGAAGCGCCGCCGGCGACGGCACGGCTCGGCCGCGACCTCGGCGAAAACGATCGGCGCCAGGATTATCTCCGCTCGCGCCTCGAGCGCGCGCCCGACGGCGAGCTGATCGCGCTTCCCTTCGAGGTGCAGGACAGCTCCATGCTCTCGCGCCTCGCGGCCGCCGATTGCTTGGTGATCCGCCCGCCCCATGCGCCCCCGGCCAAGGCCGGCACGCGGGTCCCCATCATCCCTTTGGAGGGCGCTCTGCCCCTTTGAGCGCGACGGCGATGATCGCGCAGCTCGGATTCTCCCTTGACGCGTGTCGCGAACTAAACTAGAACATGTGGAGATGTTTTGCTTTTGTTCTAGATTTAGTATGTCTTTGGATCGAGCAACGTAGATCCAGCGGCGGCATATCGGGAGACCAGAATGCTCACCAAGAAACAACGCGAGCTTCTCCTCTTTATCGAGCGACGCCTTCGTGAGAATGGCGTCTCCCCCTCCTTCGACGAGATGAAGGAGGCCCTTGCGCTGCGCTCGAAATCGGGCATCCACAGGCTCATCACCGGCCTGGAGGAGCGCGGCTTCATTCGGCGCCTGCCCCATCGCGCCCGCGCCCTCGAGGTGCTGCGGCTGCCCGAGACGGCGGCGGTGGCGGGACGCGGCGGCGAGTTCTCTCCCAAGGTGATCGAGGGGAGCTTCCGCAACCGCTTCAGCGCGGCGACGAGCCAGGGCACCGAGACGACGCTCGAGCTGCCCCTCTACGGCAAGATCGCCGCCGGCACGCCGATCGAGGCCCTGCGCGATCATGCGAACAGCATCCACGTCCCGACGAGCCTGATCGGCCGGGGCGAGTACTACGCCCTCGAGGTGGAAGGCGATTCGATGATCGACGCCGGCATTCTCGACGGCGACGTGGTGATCATCCGGCGCGGTGACGTCGCCGAGAACGGCGATATCGTGGTCGCTCTCATCGACGAGAACGAGGTCACCCTGAAGCGCCTGCGCCGCAAGGGCGACTCGATTGCGCTCGAGCCTGCGAACAAGAGCTACGAGACGCGCATCTTTGGCCCCGACCGGGTGCGCATCCAGGGGCGGCTCGTCAGCCTGTTCCGGCGCTATTGAGCCGTTGCCCAGCGCGGCCGCTTGGCAGGCGCCCAGGGACGGTCGCCCCGGCTGTCGCGGACGCTCTCCACGCGGACGCGCCCCGGCTCGAGCCATAAGGCGAAAGCGCCCTCCCGCCACAGGTCGAAGCGGTCGATCACGATCTGCGCGGCGCGGCAGCGCCGCCGAACGGGCACGGCGCTTACCACCACTGTCGCATCTCGGCACAGCGCGCTCAGCTTGTCCTCGTCCTGGACCAGCGCCACGCGATAGCCCTTCGTCTGATAGAGGCAATCGGGCCCGTCGCAGCTCAACCGGCCATCGGCGCTCGCCCCGGCCCGGGGCCAGCTCACGCGCTCGGTCTGCCCGGCCCTCCTCAAGACGGTGTCGACCTCGAAGCCGCTCCCGCGCCGCGGCGACACCAGCATCTGGCCGTTGTCGTCGCGAACGGCCATGAAGCGGCCGCCATCCGCGGCGATGATGTCCGGTTGATGCGTCAATGCGAGGCTAGCGAGACCGAGCGCGATCCCCGCCAGCCCCGCCCAGCGCCATGGCCTTTGCCAGAGGCAGAGCCAGAGGCCGCCGAGGGAGACCAGCGCCAAGCCCCAGCTCGGCATGGCCGGAAGGATGGCGACCGAGCCGGGCCAGCTCGTCACCGTCTTGGCCGACCAGATCACGATGTGGAGCCCCCAGCTCATGGGCGCAAGAGCCACCGATTCGAGGCCGAAGGGCATGAGCACGAAGGCGATGATCGCCCAGGGCAGCACCCACAGCGCCGTGATCGGCACCGCGATGAGATTGGTCACCACGCCATAGGCGGCCAGCCGGTCGAAATGGTAGAGCGAGTAGGGAATGGTGGCGAGGCCGGTGACGAGGCTGGTGAAGGCGATGCCGGCGAGATAGCGGGTGACGAGCCGCCCCAGCCCCTCGCCCTGGGTCCAGCCCAGCACGCGGACGCGCAAGGCCTCATAGGCTGCGACGAGCGCCACCACCGCGGCGAAGGAGAGCTGGAAGCTGGGGCCGAGAAGGCTCTCGGGCTGGATCAGGAGGATGGCGACCGCAGCCCACGCGACGAGGCGCATCGAGATCGCGGTGCGATCGATCATCACCCCGAGCAGCACCACGCTCGTCATGATGAAAGCGCGCTGGGTCGGCACCGTGGCGCCGGTGATGAGCAGATAGAAGAGGGCGCCGATGAGCGCCGCGCCCGCCGCCCATTTCTTGGTCGGGTAGCGCAAGGCGATCCGGGGAATGAGCGCCAGGAGCGCCCGCACCCCGAAGAAGAGCGCCCCGGTGACGAGGCCGAGGTGAAGCCCGGCGATGGCGAGAAGATGGGCGAGCCCGGAGTCCCGCATCGAATCCACGACATCGGGCGGGATGGCGCCGCGCTCGCCCGTCATCAGCGCCGCGGCAATGCCGCCTTCGGCGCCGGGCAGCTCGGCGGTGACCCGCGCCGCGATCGCATCGCGCAGCGCCGCGAGCCGCAGGGCCAATCCGCCGGGCCGCGCTGGCGTCACGGCGGGGGCGCCATAGGCATAGCCAACCGCACCGAGGCGCAGGAAATAGGCGTGGCGCTGAAAATCGAAGGCGCCCGGAGCCACCGGCTCGGCCGGCGGCAATAGGACCGCGCGCAAGCGCACGGTGTCGCCGGGGCGGAGCGGTGTGTTGCCCCGCACGCGCACCCGCACACGGGTCGGCGTGCGCTCCGGTGCCAAGCGATCGATGACCAGGCTGTCCAGGGTGAGACGGCAGCCCCTGTCGAGCCGCTCCACCTCGACCACGCGCCCCGTCAGCATGACCGGACCGAGCCGATGCTCGATCCGCGGGGCGGCGACGCGATCGGTGCGCAGCGCCGCCGCGGTGAAGCCGAGCGCTGTCGCCGCGAGCGGGAGGCAGACAACCAGGACTCCCGTGTGTCGACGGCCGAGTGCGGCAAGCGCCAGAGCGAGCAGCGCGACGACGGCGCCGAGCCCATGAGACGGCTCGAAGGTGAGCGAGAAATAGAGGGCGACCCCGCCGCCGAGGAAGGCCGGCAGCCAGAGCGGCCAACGCTCCCGCTCCGCGCGGAAGCTCTGCCCTGCGCGCCGAAGCCATTCGGCGGTCCTGCTCTCGCGGGAGGTATCGGGGGAAGCCGCCGCGTGCTCGGTCATCTGGGCGCCGTTTGCCGCCGCTCCGGTGTTTGCAGACTTGGCGGGGGAGATATGTTACACACCCGCTCCCCTTCTGACGAGTCGAGGAATACGAGAGCGATGTCCGTCGTTGTCCGCTTCGCCCCTTCGCCCACGGGATTCCTGCATATCGGCGGCGCGCGCACGGCTCTCTTCAACTGGCTCTATGCCCGCCACGAGAAGGGGCGCTTCCTCCTCCGCATCGAGGACACCGATCGAGCGCGCTCCACCGAGGCCGCCAAGCAGGCGATTCTCGACGGGCTCACCTGGCTCGGCCTCGACTGGGACGGCGACGTCGTCTATCAGTTCGAGCGCGCGCCCCGCCACGCCGAGGTGGCGCGACAGCTCCTCGCCCAGGGACACGCCTATCATTGCTACTGCACGCCCGAGGAGCTCGCGGCCATGCGCGAGAAGGCGCGCGCCGAGGGCCGGCCGCTCCGCTATGATGGTCGCTGCCGCGAGCGCCGGGCCGAGGACATCCCGGCGGGCGTCAAGCCGACCATTCGCTTGAAGGCGCCGCAGTCCGGCGAGACCGTCATCGGCGATCTCGTCCAGGGCACCGTGCGCGTCGCGAACGAGCAGCTCGACGACATGATCCTGCTGCGCGCCGACGGCACGCCCGTCTATATGCTGTCGGTCGTCGTCGACGATCACGACATGGGCATCACCCACATCATTCGCGGCGACGATCACCTCACCAACGCCTTCCGCCAAACCCAGCTCTATCGCGCCTGCGGCTGGACCGTGCCGGCCTTCGCGCATATTCCGCTCATCCACGGCCCGGACGGCGCCAAGCTCTCGAAGCGGCACGGCGCTCTCGGCGCCGACGCCTATCGCAATCTTGGCTATCTGCCGGAGGCGATGCGCAATTATTTGCTGCGCCTCGGCTGGGCCCATGGCGACGACGAGATCATCTCAACCGAGCAAGCCATTGCCTGGTTCGACATCCGCGACGTTGGGCGCTCGCCGGCGCGCTTCGATTTCGCCAAGCTCGACAGCCTCAACGCCCATTACCTGCGCGAGAGCGACAATGCGCGGCTCGTCGCGGAGCTGCGGCCGTTCCTTGCCAAGCTTCTCAACAAGGCGCCCGATCCGACCAGCGAGGCGCGGCTTCTGCGCGGCATGGACGGTCTCAAGCAGCGAGCGCGCACGCTGGTCGACCTCGCCGCCGCCGCCGCGATCTATGTCCGCTCCCGGCCGTTACCCCTCGACGACAAGGCGACGGCGCTTCTCGATGGGGAGGCGCGGGGCCGCCTCGCCCGCCTCGCCGCACGACTCGACGGCATCGCCGATTGGAACACCGCCACGCTCGAAGCCGCCGTGAGGGCCGCGGCGGAGGCGGAAGGGGTGAAGCTCGGCGCCGTCGCCCAGCCGCTTCGCGCCGCCCTCACCGGGTCCGTCGTGTCGCCCGGCATCTTCGAGGTCATGGACGTGCTGGGCCGCGACGAGACCTTGGGCCGCATTCGCGACGTGTCGCCGGAGGCGCCGGCCGGTTCGGATTGAACATTTGCACCGGGCGACCTATTTTGCTCCCAGCCGCCACGCGGGCGCTCCGCAAACCCCCATCGAAGAGGGTCATCTGATGAGTCAGGCCAAGACCGCCTCCACCTCTGCCGAAGAGGTCACGCTCTCCGATCCCAAAAGCAACAAGGCCATCTCGCTTCCGGTGATCGAGGGCACGGTCGGGCCCAAGGTCGTGGACATCCGCAAGCTCTACGGCGAGACGGACATGTTTACCTACGATCCGGGCTTCACCTCGACGGCGAGCTGCGAATCCAAGATCACCTTCATCGATGGCGACAACGGCATCCTCCTCCATCGTGGCTATCCGATCGAGGAGCTCGCGGAGCAGAGCGATTTCATGGAGGTCGCCTACCTGCTCCTCAACGGCGAGCTGCCCACCGCGGCCCAGAAGGCGCAGTTTGAGCACGACATCACCATGCATACCATGGTGCACGAGCAGCTCATCACCTTCTATCGCGGCTTCCGGCGCGATGCCCATCCCATGGCGGTGATGGTGGGCGTGGTCGGCGCGCTCTCCGCCTTCTATCACGACAGCACCGACATCAACGATCCGCAGCACCGCAAGATCGCCTCCTACCGGCTGATCGCGAAGATGCCGACGATCGCGGCGATGGCCTACAAGTATTCGCTGGGCCAGCCCTTCATCTATCCGCGCAACAACCTGAGCTATGCGGAGAACTTTCTCCACATGATGTTCGCGGTGCCGGCTGAGGACTACAAGATGAACCCCGTCCTCGCCAAGGCCATGGACCGCATCTTCATTCTCCACGCGGATCACGAGCAGAACGCCTCCACCTCGACGGTGCGCCTCGCCGGCTCGAGCGGCGCCAATCCCTTCGCCTGCATCGCCGCCGGCATCGCCTCGCTATGGGGCCCTGCCCATGGCGGCGCCAACGAGGCGGTCCTCAATATGCTGGGCCAGATCGGCAGCAAGGAGCGCATTCCCGAGTTCATCAAGCGCGCCAAGGACAAGGACGATCCCTTCCGCCTCATGGGCTTCGGCCACCGGGTCTACAAGCACTACGATCCGCGCGCCGCGGTGATGCGCCGCACCTGCTACGAGGTTCTCGAGGAGCTGGGCGTACGGAAGGAGCCGCTTCTCGAGCTGGCAATGGCCCTCGAGAAGATCGCACTCGAGGACGAGTATTTCGTCGAGCGCAAGCTCTACCCGAATGTCGATTTCTATTCGGGGATCATCCTCAAGGCGATGGGCTTCCCGACGAGCATGTTCACCGTGCTCTTCGCGGTGGCGCGCACCGTCGGCTGGGTCGCCCAGTGGAACGAGATGATCGAGGATCCCAGCCAGAAGATCGGGCGGCCGCGCCAGCTCTATACCGGCCATCCGAAGCGCAGCTATCTTCCCGTCGACCAGCGCCGCTAAGGACGACGATGGCAACCGGCGGGACGCAGCGCGACCGCGCCGGCTCGGACCGGGCCGGGTCCGCGCGCCATGCGCCATCCCCCCGCAAGCGTGTCGTCGCCAATGACAATATCCGGCCGCGGCGGGGAGGTGTGCTGCGGCTCCTGGCGGCGGCCGCGGTCGTCGCCTTGCTCGCGCTGGCGGCGGCCCTCTGGGCCGGCTTGCTGCCCTGAGCAAGTCCGTTAACGAACGGTCAACCTTCCCGGTGCTATGAGCCTCATTGGAGCGCTCATGGCCATTCGACTGTCCCCCTCCGCCCTGCACGGCGCCGATCCCCAGATCCTGCGCGATATCCAGCGCGCCGCGAGCGCCACCTCGGTCGATTTCAATTACCTCGTCGCCCAGGCTTCCCAGGAAAGCGCGTTCCAGCCCGACGCCAAGGCCGCCACCTCGACGGCGACGGGCCTTTATCAGTTCACCGAATTGACCTGGCTGCACGAGTTCCGCTTGCACGGCGCCCAATACGGCTATGGCGATCTCGCGCAGGCGGTCACGGTCGACGAGGCCGGGCGCGAAAAGGTGCTCGATCCCGAGAAGCGCAAGGCGATTCTCGATCTTCGCACCGATCCTGCGCTCTCCGCATCGCTCGCCGCCGAGCTCGCGCGCGAGAACCGCGCCGCTCTCGAGCGCGACCTCGGGCGCAGTGTCAACGCCACGGATCTCTATCTCGCTCACTTCCTCGGCGCCGGCGGCGCCTCGAAGCTGATCGCCGCCGTCGCGAGCGACGGCGGCGCCAAGGCCGCCGACCTCCTGCCCGCGGCCGCGGCGGCGAATCCCTCGGTCTTCTACGACGCCGGCGGAGCTGCGCGCTCGGTTGCCGATATCTATCGGCATTTCGCCGCCAAGATGGGCGGCGGCGAGGCCGTCGCCGCCCTCGGGACCGGCGGCGGGACGAGCGGTACGGCGCCGCCCCCCCTCGGTAGCACGCTTAGCACGCCGGTCGGCGTCGCCTCGCTCGGGATCTTCGGCGGCCTCCAGACGCGCGGGCCGCTGTCGCAGCATCTCCTCGATGCACTCACCCTCGCCACGCTGCGCGCCCTGAGCAGCGGCGACGATTGGTCGAGCCATCCCGCCCACGGCGCGGCATCGTCGTCCTCTTCGCCGGCTCAGCGCAAGGACGGCACAAGCGCCGCCTGACGACTTCGTCGGCCACGCCTTCTCGCCTCAGAAGCTCAACGCATTGGTGAGATCGCCGACCCAGGCCTCGCGATTGCTGAGGGGTGCGAGGCCGTAGCGCCGCTCGATGAATTTGAGAATCGAGGTGGTGTCGTAGAAGGTATGGTCGACATAGCCGCGCTTGGCGAAGGGCGAGATGATGATCGTCGGGACGCGCGAGCCTGGCCCCCATTTGTCGATCTTGGGCGGCGGCACGTGGTCCCAGAATCCGCCGTTCTCGTCATAGGTGACGATGATCACGCTGTCGTGCCACAGCTTGCTTCGGTGAATCTGGCGGATCACCGCCGCCACCTTGCGGTCGCCCATGGCGACATCGGCATAGCCCGGATGCTCGTCATCGGCCCCGATCGGCTTCCAGAACACGACGCTCGGCAGCTTTCCCTCAGCGATGCCGGCGAGAAATTCCTTCTCGTCCTTGAGATGCTCCCGCTTCGCGGCGGTGCCGTCGCCGAATTGCTTGAAGTAGACGAAGGGCTGGTGATGGAACTCGAAATGGGGCGCGGGATGGCCGGCCAGCGCGTCGTCATAGCCGCCCGAATACCAGGCCCAGCTGATCCCCTGCGCGCTGAGTTGATCGCCGATCGTCGTGAAGCCCTCCTGCGGCGGCAGCAATTCGCGGACATTGGTGATCTTCAGCGAGTGGGGCATATAGACGCTTTGGATCGTATTCACGGCGTAGCCGTCGGGGGTCACCGCCCCGTCCGCGATCATTCGGCCTTTGGCGTCGAGGCGGGCGACGAGATCGGCGGGCGCGTTCGGATAGCGCGGGGTGCAGGCGCAGACGAGCCAGAAGTGGTTGAGAAAGGAGCCGCCGAACGCCGCGTGGAAGAAGTTGTCCGCAAGCACGTAATCGTGCGCGTAGCGCCAGAGCTCAGTCTTGCTGCCGTCATAGTAGCCCATCGCCAGCCCGGCCGCGTCGGAATAGAGGACGAATTTGTCCATCCGGCCGCCGTCGATCTGCGCCTGCTCCTGATAGAAGCGATGCACGAGGTCGCCCGTCTTCTGGTCGAGGGGGACGAACTTGTCGATAGGGAATGGCCCGTTCGGCAGGTCGCCGGGAAAGCGCAGATCCGGGGTGGGCGGCACGCTGGAAGTGTTGATGGGTTGCGGCAGGACCTCATAGGGCCGGCCGTCCGGGCCCACCTGGATCGCCGCGGCGTCGGCGTTCGCCAGGCCGTTGGCGTGGGGGAAATTGCCGAAGAGATTGTCGAAGCTGCGGTTCTCTAGATAGATGACGATGATGTGGCCGATCTTGTCGAGGCGAGCCGGTGCGCCGGTTGCGGCGGCCGCGGCCGTGGCGACGTCTTCATCGGCACTGGCGAAGGCCCGAGGTGCGACGCCGAGCAGCGATATGGCGAGGGCCGCGTGAGCGAGAACGCGACGGAGCTTCCAGCATGCGGCCATGAGCTACCCCTCAGCTGTCTTCGCCTGTATATGGAAATGCGGAGCGCGGAGCCCCGGCGGCGTCGCGCGTGCTCCCACCCACCCGGATGCGCCCGGGTCTCGGACCCCGGGCGCATCGTCCGTCGCACGAATCGAGTCACCACCGCAGCGTCTCGCCCATCCGCCCGCTCATGGATCAAGCCCGCCTCGCGCTCATCATCACGCTTGCCATCCAGAGCCTCGCCGCTTGGGGAATGATGGCGGGTCCGGTTCTGGCGCCTCTCGCCGCCAAGGACATCGGCGTCGAGCCCTATCTCGTCGGGGTCTATGTTTCGGTTGCCTATGCTGCCGCCGCTTGCGCCGGTCTGGCAAGCGGCAGCTTCATCGCCCGGTTCGGGCCGCTACGGCTGAGCCAAGGCTGCCTGGCCCTCGTCGGCGCAGCCCTCCTGCTGGCGGTGCTCGGGACACCCCTCGCCCTTCTCGTCGCCGCGGTCGTCGTCGGCATCGGCTATGGCCCCATCACGCCGGCGTCGTCGCAGCTCCTCGCGCGGACGACGCCGCCGGCGCGGCTTAATCTCGTCTTCTCGCTCAAGCAGACGGGCGTTCCCATCGGCAATTCCCTCGCCGGAGCCATCCTGCCGAGCCTCGGCTTGGTGATCGGCTGGCGCGGCGCCGCCCTGGTCACTGCAGTCCTCTGCTTTGCCGTCACCGCCGCCGCCGAGCCGTTGCGGCGGCCCCTCGACGTGGATCTCGACCGAGAACGGCCGCTGTTCTCGCTTGGCCAGCTCGCCGGCCCGCTCAGGCTGGTCCTCGCTTCGCCGGAGCTCCGCCGTCTCGCCCTCACCTCCTTCGCCTATGCCGGCATGCAGACGAGCCTGACCACCTTCCTCGTCATCTTCCTCAACGGTCCGGTGGGGCTCTCTGTGGTCGCCGCCGGCGTGGCCCTCGCAGCGGCCCAGGGCGCCGGTGTCCTCGGCCGCATCTTTTGGGGACACATCGCCGATCGCTTCATCCCGCCGATGCGGCTTCTGGGTCTGCTCGGCCTCACCATGTCCGTCTGCTCGGTCCTGGTCGGGAGCTTCGCGGCGGGCTGGCCGTTTGCCGCCATCCTCGCGGTGTGCTGCGCCTTCGGCGGCACCGCGACGGCCTGGAATGGCGTGCAGCTCGCGCAGGTTGCCAAGCACGCTCCCAAAGGCCGCGCCGGCGAGGTGACGGGCGGTAGCTCCTTCGTCACCTTCTTGGGCGTGGTGGTCGTTCCGGCCGTCTTCAGCGCCCTCCTGGGCAGCTTCGGCAGCTACCGGATCGGCTACACCGCCGTCGCGGTGCTGACGCTCCTCAGCGGCATCTCCTATCTCGCCGGCAAGGGCCTCCCTCGCCGCGGCCGCGACCGCTGACGCGAAGCGGAAGCGCGGCCGCGGCTCAATCCTCCGCGGCGAGGCGATCCAGGAGACCGCGGAGCGAGGGTCCGATCCGCCGCAGCTCCGCCTGATGGGCGGCGGAGAGGCGCTCGAGCAGCGCGTCGGCAGCGGCGGTCAGCCGGATGTGAACGGTACGACGATCCTCGGCGCCGCTTTCCCGCTCCAGCAGGCCCTGCGAGACCATGCGATCTACGAGGCCGACGGCGCTGTGATGGCGGATCTGAAGGCGCTCGGCCAGCTCGCCGACGGTCATCCGCGCCCGCTGCGGATAGCCTCTCACGGCAAGGAGCGCCTGATGCTGCTGCGGCGTCAGCCCCACCCGCTGCGCCGCCGACTCGCTAAAGCGCATGAAGCGCCGGAGCTCGTAGCGGAACGCCGCCAGCATCTCATATTGGGCCTCGCTCACCTTCGGCATACCATCCCTCGCGCGTCTTGACATTTATATCGCTAAACGATACATGCTTTTGCAGCGCAGCAAAAAACTCCTTCTCTGGGACGGCGCCCCCAGGCGGCCGAGGAGACGGATTTGTTGCTGCGATTCCTGATGTGTGGCCGTCCGGCTCCGCCGGCGGAGACGTTCCGAGGCTGCGCCGCGATGGCGTCTTCGACGCGACAGAGAAGACAAGACAGATAAATGACACCTCCCTCCGCTGAAGCCATCCACAAGCACAATGCCCGACGCTCCTGGCTGAGCCGCTTGCGGCCCGAGCAGGCCGGAACCGGCGAGCTCCGCGACTTCACCACCGATCTTCGCGTCATCATCCTGATCGGGATGGCGGCGCTGATCGGCGCGGTCGGCGCCTATGTCGCCTATGCCCTCCAATGGCTCATCGGGGTCATCACCAATTTCGCGTATTTCGGCCGCTTCGGCACCCATATGGTGTCGCCGGCGGGCACCCCTCTCGGCGTCTGGAGCGTCGCGATCCCCGTTATCGGATCGCTCATCGTCGGGTTCATGGCCCGCTACGGCTCCGAGAAGATTCGCGGCCACGGCATTCCCGAGGCGATCGAGGCGATCCTCATCGGCGGCAGCCGGCTCGAGCCGAAAGTCGCCGTGCTCAAGCCTCTCTCCTCGGCGATCGCCATCGGCACCGGCGGTCCGTTCGGCGCCGAAGGCCCCATCATCATGACGGGCGGCGCCTTCGGCTCGCTCTTCGCCCAGCTCTTCCATCTCTCCGCCGCCGAGCGGAAGACCCTTCTCGTCGCCGGCGCCGCCGCCGGCATGTCGGCGACCTTCAACACGCCCGTCGCCGCGGTGCTGCTGGCCGTGGAGCTGCTGCTCTTCGAATGGAAGCCGCGCAGCTTCCTGCCCGTGGCGACCGCCTCCGCCGTTGCCGCCGTCTTCCGCCCCATGCTGCTCGGGAGCGGAGCGCTCTTCCCGCTCCATACCGCGGTGGTGCTGCCCTGGTGGGGGCTCGTGATCTGCGCTCTTGTCGGCATCTCCGCAGGACTCGTCTCGGGCGGGCTCACGGCGCTCGTCTATGGCTTCGAGGACCTGTTCCGGCACCTCCCCATCCATTGGATGTGGTGGCCCGCCCTCGGCGGCCTCGCGATCGGTATTGGCGGGCTGATCGCTCCGCGGGCTCTCGGCGTCGGCTACGACATTATCGGCGATCTTCTCCACAACAACCTGACCATCGGCGTGATCGTCGGTATCGTCCTAGTGAAGGCGTTCATCTGGTCGATCGCGCTCGGCTCGGGCACCTCGGGCGGCGTGCTGGCGCCGCTGCTCATCATGGGCGGCGCTCTCGGCGCCCTGGAAGGACACATCATTCCGGTGGGCGATCCCGGCTTCTGGGCGCTTCTGGGAATGTCGGCGATCATGGGCGGCACCATGCGCTCGCCGCTCACGGGCATCATGTTCGCGCTCGAGCTCACGCGGGATCTCGGCGCGCTGTTGCCGCTCCTCATCGCCTGCTCGGCCGCCTTCGCCCTGACCGTGCTGCTGCTCAAGCGCTCGATCCTGACCGAGAAGGTGGCGCGGCGCGGCCATCACATCATGCGCGAATACATCGTCGATCCGTTCGAGATGATGCTCGTCGAGGACGTCATGGTGCGCGACGTCAACAGCCTGAAAGGCTCGATGCCCGTCGACGAGGCCGTCCGCTTCTTCAGCACGCCTACGAGCAACGGCGACGAGCCCAAGCGGCACAAGAGCTATCCGGTGGTCGATGCCCAGGGCCGCGTGCTCGGCATGGTGGCGCGTGCGGACGCCCTACGCTGGACGATGACGGGCTGGACCCAGGGCGCGACGCTGGCCGACATGGTGAGCGAGCAGACGGTGCTGAAAAGCTATCCCGACGAGCTGGTGGGCCGGCTTGCCGACCGCATGGCGATCGGCGATCACGGCCGCGTGCCCGTCGTCGACCGGAGCGACGGCCGCCTCGTCGGCATCGTCGCCCGCAAGGACTTGCTCCGCGTCCGCGCGCGCATGCTGGCGCTGGAGACGGACCGCAACTCGGTGATCGGCATTCGCCGCCGCAACGGAGCGGCGAAGCACGGCCATTCTAGGGCCGAGGCGGCGCAGTAGAGGCCTGCTGCGCCGCGGGCGTGGTCATCGCGACCTCGCGGTCCAGCAGCGGCTGGAAGATCGGCGCCAGCGACTTGAGGACCTGCACGGCGAGCGCGCTCGTGAAGCTGTACTTGGCCGCTTCCGGCCCGCGCACGTAAGCCGTGATCGTGCCGAAGAAGCGATCCCCGATATAGAAGACGAAGGTCGCGGTGCGGTCGACCGCGCGGGATTCGATCAGCCGGAGGCCGGGACCGAAGCGGTCGTAGCGATTGTCGCCCGTGCCGGTCTTGCCGCCGACCAGCACCGGCGTGCCGTCGGCCAGGGCGAAGGCCTTCTGCGCGCGCGCGCCGGTGCCGTGGGCCACCACGCCGGCAAGGGCGTGCCTGACGATCTCCGCCACCTCGGGCGCCAAGACGCGCCGCGGCGCTTGCGGCGTTGCGACCATGTCCGTCTCGTAGGGCGTGCCGGCGGCGAAGTCGAGCCGCTCGATGCGCGTCGTCGGCAGCCAGACGCCGTCATTGACGATGATTCCCATGAGCTCGGCGAGGGCGTCGGGACGGTCGCCCGAGCTGCCGAGCGCCGTCGCGAGCGACGGCACGAGCTGGCCGAACGGATAGCCGACCCGGCGCCAGTCCTGAAGAATCCGCGCAAAGGCGTCCTCTTCGAGGAGAATACGAATGCGGACGTCCTGCTTGCGCTTGCTGTGCGTCTTGAAGAGCCAGCTATAGGCCGCCTGGCGCTCATCCGCGCTGGCGCTCATGACCTCGGCGCGGGGGGCGCCCGGGTGCTTGTAGAGATAATCGACCAGCCAGAGCTCCAGGGGATGGATGCCGGCGAGATAGCCGCGATCCGCGAGGGAATACCGGTCGACCGCGTATTTGCGATAGAGCTCCTCGACCGCCGCGTCGTCGAGGGACATCCCCGGAAGCCTTGCGCGCAGAAACTCGCGGAACGCATCGATGCTTGCCTCGGGCCTGACGGAGCGGAACACGACGGCGAGCCGCCGCGGCACCGGCCGCGTCCGGCTGGCGAGCAGCGCCAGGGCGTCGGCGGCCGATAAGGCGTGATAGTCGTCGTAGAAGCGGTTGAGATATTCGCGCCCCTCCTGGTCGGCGAAGCGGCTGAGATAGACCTGGCGGTAGGCATCATGAGAATCGTGGAGGAGATCGTTGATGCCCTCCTCGTTCTGCCGGATGTAATAGCCGACGATGTCCCGCATGATGCGGATGAAGGCGAGATTGATCGAATTCTCGAAGGCGTCCTCCACGGTCGGAACCATGCCGTTCTCGGACCGCTCGAAGTTCTGGAAGACCTGCATGCCGCCGCCGGTGAAGAACGCCTCGTTCGGGCTTGCCGAATAGCGCCGCTGCATCGCGGCTTCGAGCGTGGCGCGCAGGCTGCGGTCGGACGCCTCGCTCAGATAGGCGGTCGTCCAGCGGGTGAGCGGGTCGTGCGCCTGCGCCGAGGCTTGCTGCAGCTCGGCCGCGGACTTCTGGTAATAGCGGTCATGCAGCTTGGTGATGATGTCGAGATAGGTGACGAGGGTGCGCAGCTTGGCGGTCGAGCCGAGGATCAGCTTGGCGTTCGAGTTGATGTCGAAAGGCTCGTCGAGGCTGTCGGCATGGACCCGGACATAGTTCCGGTCGGCGCCCCGCTCGTAGAGCACGACGCTGTAATTGAGGGCGCGCGGATTCTCGGTGCCAAGGAGATTGCGGCCCAGCATGCCATTGGCGCGGAGATGATCCGGGTCGCCGAGCTGCGCAAGGAACTCGGTGACGCGCTGCTGCGTCGGCTCGTCGATCGTGGTGGTGGCGGTGAGGTCCAGCCGATCGAGGCTGTAGAGGGTCGGAATGCGCAGCAGCGAGCTCAACTGGGTGCGCACGACGTCGACGGCCTTGCGCTTGGCGAAGAGCACGCTCGCGGGCAGCGGCGGCTCGGCGCGGAACTGCAGCTTCGCCGCCAAGGCGGCGTCCCGCAGCGGCTGTCCGATGACCTGCTCGCGGCCGAGATACTGCAGATAGCTGTCGGTCAAGGCCTCGAGCGCGCCACGGTCGGCGATCAGGTAATAGGACGGACGCTGCTGAGCCAGCAGCAGGCTCAGGACCTGCTTGTAGATCCGCCCCTTCTGCGCCAGGGCGGCGGCGTCCTCGGCGGGTGAGGCGAGAACGCGATTGGCCGCGTCAAACTCGGTGCCGTACCAGGCCCACAGCCCATCGCCCAGGCCGATCACCTCGCCATAGCCCGGGCGCGAGCTGAGCGGCGTGGAATCGAGGTAAGTGGTCACGATGCGGCGCCGCGTCTGCAAGGTATTCGGCCCATCCAGATAGGCCCGCGCCATGGCGGTCACCATCTGGCGCAGCTTTTCCTGGACGCTGCCGGTGCGGCCGCCCGGCGAGTGGCGAAACTTCTCGATCTGGGTCGCAAGCGTGCTGGCGCCGCCCTCCTTCAGTCGCGGATCACCCATCCCGGCGATGCGCCCGCCAACCGCGAGGGTGAAGCGCTTCCAGTCGACCGCCGGGTTGAGATTGGGATAGCGCTCATCCACGAGCCCGCGATTCTCGATGAAGAGCAGCGTATTGACCACAAGCGGCGGGATCGCGGCGAAGCTGCGATAGGTGCGCTCCGGATAGCGCGCCTCGTAGATCGGCTGCCCGCTGCTGTCGAGCAGGGTGAGGCCCGTATCCTGCTTCTCGCGGTAGATCGCATAGGCGCCGTTGTCGATGAAGCGGGCGAGCCGCGGCGACAGCCGAGCCTGGCGCTCGATCCCGAAGTGATGGGCGTCCAATGCCGTAATAAAGGATGGCAGCGCCGTATAGCCAAGGCGCTCGTCATAGGGGCCAGTCCGCGGATAGCGGATGTCGGCGCTGGGCCCGTCCGCGACCTTGAACGTCATGCCCTGGGTCAGCCGTGTGAAAAGCAGCGATTGCAGGTAGGATGTCTTGGCTTCCAGCTGAATCGCCCATACCACGCCGGCGACGATCACGGCATTGAGGGCCACCACCAGAAGGGGCTCGAGGAATGGACGGCGTCGCCGCTTCTTGCCTTCTTCGGCGGCTTCGCGGTCGGGGCGGGCCGGTTGCACCGGCTGCCGGAGAGTTAAGTCACTCATGATCTTGCGGACGCCCTTCCGAACCTCCAGCGCTCCCGCCGGTCCGCTCAGGCGAGCGGCGAAGGAGCAGGGAGAAGCGGATCATTCATGTTGGCCGTGACACACACTTGCGCCGCCAGCATCGGGCCTTATCGTTAATCTTGCCTGAAGAATTCTCCTTAAAGGGAAAAATGATCTCTGAAAGTCTACACTCAAGCGGCGGAAAAAACACCCTAATGCTCGACAAGAGAAGGCCTAAGAGTTTCCCCATGGCAGATTTGGGACGAGCGGGCCGCCCGCGGCGCCAACCTTAATAAACATTAAACCATGAGCAGTATTGGGCTCCTCTCTCCTGGCGCGAACGTGCGGCATGGCATCCTTTGGATGCTGCTGACCTCGGTCTTCTTCGTCAGCCTGGATGCCACGGCGAAATACCTCACGCGCTCCTATCCGGTCATCGAGATCACCTGGGCCCGCTATCTCTTTCATTTCCTCTTCGTCGCGGTCTGGACGGGGCGCCGGTTGCCGGCGCTTTTGCCCCATGCGCGCTTCGGCATGCAATTCCTGCGCGGGCTTTTCCTGGTGGGGACGACGGTGATCTATTTTCTCGGATTGCGCTCGCTGCCGCTGCCGGACGCCACCTCGATCAATTTTCTGAGTCCGATTCTGGTGACGGCGCTCTCGGTGCCGCTCCTCGGCGAGCAGGTCGGGGTTCGCCGCTGGATCGGCGTGGCCTTCGGCTTCGCCGGAGCCGTCATCATCGTGCGACCCGATACCGGAGTCATCCAAGTCGCGGCCCTGCTCGTGATGGCCGCCGCGGTCCTGAACGCCCTTTACCAGATCACCACGCGCGTGCTCGGCCGCACCGATCATCCGGTGACGACCAATTTCTATAGCGCCCTCGTCGGCACGGCGCTGATGACCCTCGGGCTCCCGTTCGTCTGGACCACGCCGAGCCTCGAAGGCTGGCTTCTGATGGCCCTGGCCGGGCTCTTCGGCAGCGTGGGCCATTACTGCCTGATCAGGGCGTTCTCGGCGGCACCGGCCGTCGTCGTGTCGCCCTTCGGCTATGCCAGCCTGATCTGGTCGACCGGCTTCGGCTACCTCATCTTCGGCGATCTTCCCGATGGCTGGACCCTTCTGGGCGCCTTTATCATCATCGGGAGCGGCCTCTACATCTTCTACCGGGAGCAGGTGAAAAAAAGCGAATGGACAAAGAGATGATGAATATCTTTCACGCTCTTCAATAAGTTTAATGACGGATCATAACTCGCGGTCGGAAAGATATTTGGGATTGCTCTCCCGCACGGCATCCAGCGCCGTGGTCAGAAGGTGCTCCGCCGCCGCGGCGTCCCCATCGAAGCGGCCGGCCCGGATCTCGGCGGCGAAGCGGCGATTCAAGCGCGTGAGGTCCTCCGTCAGACGGTCGGCCTCGGGCGCGGAGAGGGCCTCGCCCAGCAGCTTCGCCAGGCGCGCAAGCTCGGCGCCAAGCGGCGCCGCGCCCCGCTCGATCTCGCGCTGGGCATTGGCAAGGGCATTCACGATCATCAGGCCGTCATAGCGGAGCGCCGCCGGCAGCGCCGGCAGGATTTTCTGCTGCAAGACCTCGCGGGCGATGTCGAGGAGATCCGCCGCCGTCGGACGGTCACGCATGGGCACCTCCGTGCTCGATCGCGCGGATGAGAAGCAGCGACTCGAGCCGGAGCTCCGGCACGATCCGTGCAGTAAGCGCCAGCTCGAGCGAGCGATCGGCCCCCGAGAGATGGCGCTCGCCCTGCTGGAGCGCGATATAGGCCCAGCGCACATGGGCCATCACCTCCCAATAGGCGATGCTCTCGGGCGCGATGGCGCAGCCCGATTCGGCCTCGTAGCCGCGGTAGAAGGCGGCGCGGCTGCCGATCCCTCCGGCCTCCCGCCCGACCGCGCCGAAGCGCCAGCAGCGGGCGCAAAACCAGCCGATATCCTCGCGGGGATCGCCCCAGGCCGAGAATTCCCAGTCGAGAATGGCGGTGAGCTCGCCGTCGGCGACGAGATAGTTGCCGGTGCGGAAGTCACCATGAACGAGGGTGAGCGTCGGGCAAGGCGGCTCGTTCCGCTCCAGCCAGCGGAGCGCCCACTCAAGGGCCGGATCGGGAACGCGATGCCCGTCGAGCCATCGCCGCATGCGCGCAATTGCCTGCTGCACCGGCGTCGGCGAGGGCGCGCGCAGGAAGGCGAGATCGCTGCGCGGCGGGCGAATGGCGTGGATGCGAGCGAGCTCGCGGCCCAGCCGCCCGGCTAAGGCATCGCCGACGCGCGGATCCTTGACCAGCCGATGCCCGGCGGAGACGCCCGGCGCAAGGCGCATCACGTGAAACGGGCGCCCGATCACGCTGCGCTCCGTGCAGAGCCAGAGCGGCTCGGGAACGGTTACGCCGGCGCTGCGCGCGGCACGGAGCAGCGCGAACTCGTCGGCGCGGCTCAGGCTCTCTTCGACGCCCTCCGTCGCCGAGGAGGTGCGCATGACAAGGGCCACGGCTTCGCCGTCGATCACCGCATCGAGACGCCAGTTCTCCTGCACCGCGCCGCCGCCCAAACGCGTCAGCGCCGCAATGCACACTGAGCGCGCACCGGATTCTCGTGCGATGAAGGCTTCGAGGGGCGCCCGGATCGCCTCGGCGCTCAGGCCCACGCCCGTCATCCCCAGGACCAGAAATCCATGCCTTCGTCGAGGAGATGGCGCGACAGCACCATCTTATGCACCTCGGAGGCGCCGTCGACGAGCCGCGCCTGGCGGGCATAGCGATAGAGCCATTCGAGGATCGTGTCCTTGGAGTAGCCCCTGGCGCCGCAAAGCTGGATCGCGGTGTCGATCGCCTTATGCAGGGTGTCGGCGACGGCCACCTTGGCCATCGAGACCTCCTTGCGCGCCTGATCGCCCTGGTCGAGCTTCCACGCCGCATGCATGGTGAGAAGCCGGCCGATATGGATCTCCATCGCGGCCTCGCCGAGGAGCCACTGCACGCCCTCATGGGCGGCGAGCGTCGTGCCGAAGGCTTCACGCTCGCGCACATATCCCGTTGCAATCTCGAGCGCGCGCTTCGACCAGCCGAGCCAGCGCATGCAATGGGTCAGCCGCGCGGTGCCGAGGCGAAGCTGCGCCACCTTCATGCCGTCGCCGACGCCCAAGAGGCGGTTCTCGTCGGGGATTTCGAGGCCGTCGAATTTGAGCTCGCAATGCCCGCCATGCTCCTCGGGCCCCATGATGGGGATGCGCCGCACCAGCTCCCAGCCGGGCTGATCCTTGTGGAAGAGGAAGGCGCTCAGGCCCTTGCGCGGATCGTCGGAGGTGCGCGCGATAAGGATAAAATGAGTAGCGCCATCGGCTCCGGTGATGAACCACTTATGGCCGTGGACGACCCATCTGTCGCCTTTCCTCACCGCCCGGGTGCGCATCATGCCAAGAGGGTCGGAGCCGGAGCCGGGCGGCGGCTCCGTCATGACGAAGGCGGAGCGCACCTTGCCGTCGATGATCGGCTGCAGCCAGCGCTCCTTCTGCGCCTCCGTGCCAACCTTCTCGAGGACGATCATGTTGCCGTCGTCGGGCGCCATGCAGTTGAACACGAGGGGGCCGAAGATCGAGCGCGCCATCTCCTCGTAGCAGGCAGCCATGCCGACGACGCCGACCCCCTGCCCGCCTCGCGCGCGCGGCATCTGGAAGCACCAGAGACCTGCCTCACGCGCCTTTGCGCGCAAGCCGGCCAAGAGCTCCGGGGCGATGTTCTCATGCGCGTCATAGCTCTCCCGCCTTCCCTCCAGGGGCAGGACGTGCTCGGCGACGAAGGCGCGGATGCGCTGGCGATAGGCGTCGATCTGCGGCGAGAGCGTGAAGTCCATCGCGAGCTCCTTCTCGTACGTCCTGTGGTCGCCGCCGGGTCAGAGCGACGAGTGAAGATGGCCGCCGTCGACGGCGATGGTGGCGCCGGTCATGTAGGCGGAGGCGTCGGAGGCCAGCAGCAGGAGCGCGCCATCGAGATCGGCGGGCTTGCCCAGCCGCCGCTGGGGTATGCGCTTGATCATGGCCTGTCCCGCCGGGCTCGCGAAGAATTCGCGGTTGATATCCGTCTCGATATAGCCGGGCGCGATGGCGTTGACGCGAATCCGATGCCGCGCCAGCTCCAGCGCCATGGCGCGGGTGAGTTGAACGAGCGCGGCCTTGGAGGCGGCATAGGGGGCGATCTGCCCGGCCACCCGGAAGGCGGTGATGGAGGCGATATTGACAATGCTGCCCCCATGGCCCAGCCGCACCATATGCCTGGCGACCTCCTGGGCGGTGAGCCAGGCGCCGCGCAGATTAACGTCCATGACACGGTCCCAATCCGCCGCCTCGACCTCAAGCACCGGCTTGCTGATCGCGATGCCGGCATTGTTCACGAGAATGGCGATGGGGCCGAGCTCGGTCTCCGCGGCGGCGATCGCCTCGCGGATGCTCGCACCGCTTGAAACGTCGAGCGCGACGGGAATGGCGCGGCCGTCGAAGCTCTCGATCTCGCGGCAGGCCTCCGCAAGCAGCTCGGCGCGACGGGCCATCAGCGCCACCTTGGCGCCAGCGCGCGCCAGCGTGCGCGCGAAATGGCGGCCGAGGCCGCTCGATGCGCCGGTGACGATGGCGGTCTTGCCATCGAGACTGAACGGATTCTCCACGCGTCCCCCTTTGCCGGCGCCCTCAGGTTGCCTTGGCTTTCTCGCGCAGCACGAATTTCTGGATCTTGCCGGTCGAGGTCTTCGGCAGCGGGCCGAAGATCACGTGCTTGGGCGCCTTGAAATGCGCCATGTTCTCGCGACAATAGGCGATGATCTCCGCCGCAGTCACCGCTCCCGCCGCGGGCTTCAGCGTGACGAAGGCGCAGGGCACCTCGCCCCAGGTCGGATCGGGGCGGGCGACGACGGCGGCCTCCATCACCATGGGATGCTTGTACAGCACCTCCTCGATCTCCAGGGAGGAGATGTTCTCGCCGCCGGAGATGATGATGTCCTTCGAGCGGTCCTTGATCTCCGCATAGCCATCGGGATGGCACACGGCAAGGTCGCCCGTGTGGAACCAGCCGCCGCGAAAGGCTTCCGCCGTCGCGCCCGGATTCTTGAGATAGCCCTTCATCAAGGTGTTTCCGCGCAGCATGAGCTCGCCGATCGTGGCTCCGTCCGCCGGCACCGGCTCCATGCTGTCGGGTGTCGCCACCATGGTGTCCGCGAGAGTCGTCATGGGGACGCCTTGGCGCGCCATGAAGCCGGCGCGCTCCTCCAGGGGGAGCGCCGCCCAGCCTTCCTGCCAGGCGCATAGGGTCGCCGGCCCATAGCTCTCGGTCAGGCCGTAGAGATGCGTGACGCGGAAGCCCATGCGCTCCATGGCGGCGATGACCGCACTCGGCGGCGCCGCCCCGCCGGTCGCCACCTCGACGGTGTGGTCAAACCGCCGCTTCACGGACTCGGGCGCGTGCACCAGCATGTTGAGCACGATGGGCGCACCGCAGAGATGGGTGACGCGCTCCTCGGCGATGAGCGGAAAGATGAGCGCCGGATCGACACGGCGCAGGCAGACATGGGTCCCGGCCACCGCCGTCACCGCCCAGGTATAGGTCCAGCCGTTGCAGTGGAACATCGGCAGCGTCCAGAGATAGACGCTGCGCGGATCGAGGCCGAACTCGATGGCGTTCCCGAGAGCGTTCAGGAAGGCGCCGCGGTGATGATAGACGACCCCTTTCGGATTGCCCGTGGTCCCCGACGTGTAATTGAGGGTGATCGCCTGCCATTCGTCGCCGGGCCAGGCCCAGGCGTAAGCGGGATCGCCCTCCTCGAGAAAGGCCTCGTAATCCTTCTCCCCCAGCAGCACCCCGCCCTCGCAGAGCGGATCGTCGATGTCGATGACGAGAGGGGGATGTGGCAAGCGCGCGAGCGCCGGGCCGATCACCGGCGAGAACTCCCGATCGGCAATCAGAACCTTGGCCTCGCCGTGCTGAAGAATGAAGGCGATGCTGGCGGCATCGAGACGGTAGTTGAGGGCGTTCAGCACGGCGCCCGCCATCGGGACGCCGTAATGGGCCTCGAGAAGCGCCGGCACATTGGGCGCCATCACGGCGACGGTATCGCCCGGCCCCACGCCCCGTCCGGCGAGGGCGCTCGCCAGGCGGCGGCAGCGCGCGAGAAAGGTGGCGTAGGTGTAGTGCCGGCTGCCATGGACGACGGCCGGCTTGTCAGGATGGACCGCGGCGGCGCGATCGAGAAAGCTGAGCGGCGTCAAGGCGGCGAAATTGGCCGGGTTGCGGCCGAGATCGCGCTCGAAGAGAGAGTTCGACTCGCTCACTTTCGCTGCCCCTCCGCCCATGAGGTCCGCCGCCCGCCTTCGATCCAATTCACGCTTTGGTAACCAATTTTGCTGCACCTTGACGATGGTTCAGCCTCTGTTCCGACGTCAAGCGCGGGATACCATGCGCATAGCCGCCAAGGAACGCAACGGGGTCTCCACGACTCTGGCACGCGTCATCGTCTCCTGCGCCGATGGCGGGCAAATGCGCGCCCTGGCGGCGCGCCTGTCGGCCTGCGGCTACGTCACGCTCTCGGTGCCGCCTGGCGCGGCGGCGCTTCGCCTGGTCCGCGAGGCGCGACCGGACCTCGTCGTCGTCGGCGCCGAGGAGGACAGCGCCCGCGCGGTCGCTCTCGCCGAGGGCATCAAGCAGAGCACCGAGACGCGCCATATCCCCATTGCGGTGCTGGTACGGCAGGCGAGCCCGACCCTGAGGAGAGCCTGTCTCGCCGTTGGGATCGACGACGTGATCACCGGCGCCGTTCCGGATCCGGTGCTCACGGCGCGGCTGGCCCCTCTCTTCCGCCTCGCCACCATGACCGGCGAGCTCACGCGGCGGCGCGACACGCTGCGCGTGATGGGACTGGCGGGGAGCAGCGCCGGCAGCGTGACGCTCGACACCCGCCCCGCTTCGGTTCTCATAATGGCGAGCGGCGCCGCGCAAGGCGAAGGCCCGGCCATCGGCCGAGCCCTCGCCGAGGATTGCGTGCTCTCCTACTCGCCCGATCCCTTCAGCGTGGCCGAGGCGCTCAACGGCAACCGTTTCGATGCCCTGGTGCTGCTCCCCGACAGCGATATCGAGCGCGCCCTCCACCTCTGCTCGCATATCCGCAACAATCCGCGGCTCTTCAACCTGCCCGTGCTCCTGGTCGCCGACCGGGCCAGCTTCGACGACCCGACCATACCCTATCGCCGCGGCGCCAGCCTGGTTCTGACGCGGCCTTTCGATGCGGCCGAGCTGCGCGACCAGGTGCAGAGCCTGGTGCGCCGCCAGCGCCTGCGCCAGGCCGTCCGCGATGCGCTCGCCGCCATGCTCGACGAGCGCACGCGCGATCCCGAGACCGGCCTCTACGCGCAGGCCTTTCTCGCCGCCCATCTCAGCCGCCTGGTCGCCGATGCGGGGCTGAGCCAGAAGCCGCTCTCCGTCGTGCTCCTGGAAATCCAGAACATCGCCTGGTTCGAGCGCCAATTCGGCCCGGCCGCGGGCGCCCGCGTGCTCGGGCAAGTCGCGCGCTGGCTGCAGGGCCTGGTGCGCATCGAGGACCTCGCCGCGCATGTGAAGGATGCCCGCTTCGCCATCGTGCTCCCCGATACGGGGGAGGACGACGCCCTCGTCGTCGCCAATCGCATCGCCGGCGTCCTCCTTCACACCAACTTCATGGTCGAGGACGCGCCCGATGCCGACGCCCTGCGCGTCTGGGTCGAAGCCGGCACGGCAATGGCGGAGCCGGGCGACACCGTCGATAGCCTCCTCGCCCGCGCGCATAGCCGCCTGCGCTAGCGCCCGGCCGCGGATATCCCGCTCGCCTTCAAGGCCATGCGGCGATATGCTGGGCCATGAACATCGACATTATTTCCGACACCATCTGTCCATGGTGCTTCATCGGCAAGCGCCGGCTTGAGCGGGCGCTGACGATCTCACCCCAGCCGGGCGCCCAAGTGCTGTGGCACCCCTTCCAGCTCAACCCCGACATGCCCGCGGAGGGGATGGAGCGTCGCGAATATCTGCGCCTCAAATTCGGCGACGAGCATGGCGCCACGACCTATGACGCCATCCGCGATGCGGGAGCCGACGAGGGCATCGAGTTCAACTTCGGCGGCATTCGGCGCACGCCGAACACGCTGCAATCCCATCGCATGGTGCGCTACGCGGGCCTGTTCGGGCTCCAGCATCAAGTCGTCGAGGCGCTGTTCCAGGCCTATTTCGTGGATGGGCAGGATGTGAGCGACCGGCTGACGCTTCTCGACCTCGGCGCCGGCGCCGGGCTCGAGCGCGGCCCCCTCGCCGATTACCTGGAGAGCGACGAGGGAACGGCCGAGGTCAACGCCGAGGACCGCATGGCGCGCCAGATCGGGGTTCAGGGCGTGCCCTGCTTCATCTTCGAGCGCAAATACGTCGTCTCCGGCGCACAAGCGCCCGAGATCTTCCTCAAGGTCTTCGACCTGGTCGCGAAAGACGCCGGCGCTGCGCCATCCGAGCCCGAGGTGTAAGACCGTCGCTTACGCGGCGCGCTCGACGGCACCCGCCGCGATGCGCGCGATCTTGCGCAGGATCTGCTGCAGGCCCGTGGCCCGGGCATTGGCGTCGTCCCACGGCCGCCGCACCACGAGCTTCTGATCGGGGCGCAGGCTGATCGTCTTGGCTTGGCTCGTCATGAACTCGACGAGACCGTGGGGATTGGCGAACTGGTTGTGGCGGAAGGATAGGACGGCGCCCTTGGGCCCGGCATCCACCTTCTCGACCCCGGCGTCGAGGCAAAGGCGCTTGATCGCCACCACCTTGAGCAGGTTCTCCACCTCGGCCGGCAGCGGCCCGAAGCGGTCGACCAGCTCGGCGGCGAAGCCGTCGATCTCCTTCTGATCGACCAGGGTCGATATGCGCCGATAGAGGCCGAGGCGGACGCCAAGATCGGCGACATAGCTCTCGGGGATGAGCACCGGCGTGCCGATATTGATCTGCGGGGTCCAATCGGGCTGGCCCGCGGCCCCGGCCTCGCCCTTTGCTGCGGCCACCGCCTCCTCGAGCATCTGCTGATAGAGCTCGATGCCGACCTCGCGCACATGGCCGGATTGCTCCTCGCCGAGGAGGTTCCCGGCGCCGCGGATATCCATGTCGTGGCTGGCCAAGGTGAAGCCCGCGCCCAACGTATCGAGGGTCTGCATCACGTTGAGCCGTTTCGTCGCCGCCTCCGTCAGTGCCTTCCCGGGCGGCAAGGTGAGATAGGCATAGGCGCGCAGCTTGGAGCGGCCGACGCGGCCGCGCAGCTGATAGAGCTGCGCCAGGCCGAACATATCGGCGCGATGGATGATCATGGTGTTGACGGAGGGGATGTCCAGGCCCGATTCGACGATGTTGGTCGACAGCAGCAAGTCGTATTTGCCGTCGTAGAAGGCGGACATCACGTCTTCGAGCTCGGCGGCACCCATGCGGCCATGGGCCTCGGCGATCTTGATCTCCGGCACCAGCTCGGCAAGCCGCTCGCGAACCTTGGGGAGATCCTCGATGCGCGGGCAGACGTAATAGCTCTGCCCCCCGCGGAAATGCTCGCGCAGGATGGCCTCTCGGATGATGACGGGATCGTAAGGCAGCACGAAGGTGCGCACCGCGAGCCGATCGATGGGCGGCGTGGCGATCAGGCTCATGTCTCGCACGCCCGAGAGCGCGAGCTGCAACGTGCGCGGGATCGGCGTCGCCGTCAGCGTCAATACATGCACGTTGCTCTTGAGCTGCTTGAGCCGCTCCTTCTGCTTGACGCCGAAATGCTGCTCCTCATCGACGATCAGCAGGCCGAGGCGCTTGAACGAGATCGATTTCGCGAGGAGGGTGTGGGTGCCGACGACGATATCGACCGTGCCGTCGGCCAACCCCGCCTTCACCTGAGCCGCCTCCTTGGCCGAGGCGAGGCGGGAAAGCTGGCCGATGCGGACGGGGAAGCCGGCGAAGCGGCTCTTGAGCGTGCGGAAATGCTGCCGGGCGAGCAGCGTCGTCGGGACCACGATCGCGACCTGGAGCCCCGCCATCACGGCGAGGAAGGCGGCGCGCAGCGCCACCTCGGTCTTGCCGAAGCCGACATCGCCGCAGACGAGGCGATCCATCGGCCGCCCCGAGCCGAGATCGCGGATGGTCTCCTCGATCGCCGTGTTCTGATCTTCCGTCTCCGGATAGGGAAAACGAGCGCAGAACTCCCCGTAACTCCCCTCGTCATGGGCGGCGATCACGTCGCCGGGCCGGAGCTGGCGCTCCGCCGCCACCTTGATGAGAGTGTCGGCGATTTCCTGGATGCGCTTCTTGACGCGGGCCTTGCGCGCCTGCCATGCGGCGCCGCCGAGGCGGTCGAGCTGCGCGCCCGCCTCTTCGGAGCCATAGCGGGACAGCATCTCGATGTTCTCGACCGGAACGAAGAGCTTGTCGCCGCCGTCATAGCGCACGCGCAGGCAATCATGGGGCGCGCCGGCAACCTCGATCGTCTCCAGCCCCTCGTAGCGCCCGATGCCGTGCTCGACATGGACGACGAGATCGCCGGGCGACAGCGTCGAGACCTCCGAGATGAAGTTCTCGCTGCGGGAGCGCTTGCGCGCCGGCCGCACCAGCCGGTCGCCCAGGATATCCTGCTCGGTGATGACTGCGAGACCGTCGCGCACGAAACCGTGCTCGAGGCCCAGCACGGCCAGGGTCACTTGGTCCGGCGGCTGCGCTGCAACCTCGGCCCAATGCTCGACAGGCGCCCCCTGCAAGCGGCCCCGCTCGCGCAGCAGCACCCCGAGCCGGTCGCGCGCGCCGGGGCTGTAGCTCGCCACGACCACCCGGCGGCCCTGCGCCTGCTCCGCGGCAATGTGCTCGCGCACGACATCGAAGAGATTGGCGTCGGGATTTGCCCGCGCATCGGCGAAATCGCGGCCCTGCTTTCCCCCGGCATCGACGCGGATGCCGTCGCCACCGGCGCCCTCGGGCGACCGGAACGGCGTGAAATAGCCTGTGGCGCGCCCGGCGAGGAGGCCGTCGAGTGCCGGCCGGTCAAGGAAGAAGCGATCCGGGGGGATCGGCTTGTAGAGTGTCTGCGGATCGGATTCGCTCAGGCTGCGCCGCGCCTCGTAGAATTCGGCGATGGTCTCGAGCCGCGTTGCGATCACCTCGTCCGCCTGGTAATCGAAGGTGATCGCCGCCTCCGGCATATAGTCGGGCAAGCTTTCCAGGCGCTCGTAGAAGAGCGGCAGCCAATGCTCCATCCCGATATGCGGCCGTCCGGCGCTGATCGCGCCGTAGAGCGGATCCGCGTCCGTCACCGCCCCGAAGAGCTCGCGATAGCCCATGCGGAAGCGTTGCACCGAGGCGTCGTCAAGCAGCACTTCGCTCATGGCCTTGAGCTCGAGCCGCTCGGCGGCGCCCGTGGTGCGCTGGGTCAGCGGGTCGAAGCCGCGAATGCGCTCCACCTCGTCGCCGAAGAGATCGAGACGCATCGGCTCGGCGGTGCCCGGCGGGAAGATATCGACGATGCCGCCGCGCACCGCGTATTCGCCGGGCTCGCGCACGGTCTCCGCGCGCCGATAGCCGTTGCGCGCCACGAGGCGGCCGAAGGCCTCCCGCGAAAAGGCGCCGCCGGCTTTCACCTCGAAGATGGCGTCCCGGAACACCTCCCGCGGCGGCACCTTTTGGAGCAGCGCGCTCACCGTGGTGACCACCACCCGCCCGATTCCCGGCCGCGGCGCGCGCGCCAGCCGGGTCAGGGTGTCGATGCGCTGGCTCACCACCGGGCCGGCTGGTGAGACCCGGTCATAGGGCAGGCAATCCCAGGCGGGCAGCAGCAGCACCTCGAGGCCCGGCGCAAAGAAGGCCAGCGCCTCCGCCATCCGGCTCATCCGCGCGTCGTCCCGCGCGATGTGGAGGAAGCCGCGCTTATCGCCGCCTTGCGCCAGTTCCGCGAGCAGCAGCGCATCCATGCCCTCGGGGGCGCCCGCAATCGTGAGGCGGCCAGGGTATGTCAAGATTTCTGGATGAGACATCAGTATATTATGCAGTAATTTTAAAGTTCCTGATCATATCGAGGACATCCGTTTCGAACCCCGCGGGAACGGGCTCGTGGCCCATGACCCAAGCAAAAAGCTCGGGATCGCCCACGGCGAGGATGGCTTCGAAGCGATCGAGCTGGTCGGCGCTCAGGCCGGCCAGATGGCGATCGGCGAAATGGCCGAGCAGGAGGTCCATCTCGCGAAGGCCCCGATGCCAGGCGCGAAAGGCGAGGCGCTTGCGCCGGATGTCTAGCGGATCGCTCATTCCCCACGCCCGCAGCAATAATTTCCCCGCGATCGCGCGTTCCGGGATCATATGGAACGGCGGGATCGTCGGCGAGGAGTCCGGTAGGATATAAGACCTCACCCCCGGGCCTGTCAGCAGCCAAGAGCACAAACGCCGCCACGATGCGTCCGCAGATCCTCTATCCCCTCTTCGCCGCCGCGACCACGCTGCCCGGCATCGGCCCCCGGCTCGGCAAGCTGGTCGAGAAGCTCGCAGGCCCGCGGATCGTGGACCTGCTCTGGCATCTCCCGGTGGGCGTGATCGACCGACGTTACGCACCCAAGGTGCGGGATGCGGCGGAGGGTCGGATCGCCACGCTCACCGTGTGGGTGGATGGGCATCAACCCCCCGGCAATCCGCGCCTGCCCTATCGCGTCCGCTGCCGCGACGAGACGGGGTTTCTCTTCCTCGTCTTCTTTCATGCCCGCCCGGACTATCTCCACAAGCTCCTGCCCCCCGGCGCGCAGGTCGTGGTGAGCGGCCGGGTCGAGCGCTTCCGGGATCAGCTGCAGATCACCCATCCGGATCATGTCGGCAGCATCGGGGAACTCGAGAGCCTCAAAGGCGTGGAGCCCGTCTATCCCCTCACCACCGGCCTCACCCTCAAGGTCCTGGGCCGCGCCATCCGCGCAGCGCTCAAGCGGGCGCCCGAGCTGCCGGAATGGATCGATGGGGCGCATCTCGCCCGCACCGGCTGGCCGAGCTGGCGGGCAGCACTGAACGCCGCCCACGCCCCGGAGAGCGAGGCCGATCTCGATCCCGCCACCACGGCCCGGACACGGCTCGCTTATGACGAGCTCCTCGCCAACCAGCTCGCGGTTTCCCTGGTGCGCGCCCATCAGCGCCGCCTCGCCGGCCGCCCGGTCTCAGGGGATGGCCGCCTGCGCCGGAAGGCCGTCGCGGCGCTGCCCTTCACGCTCACGCGCTCGCAGGACGCGGCGGTCAGGGAGATCCTCGGCGACATGGCCGGCGAGGCGCGCATGCTCCGCCTGCTCCAGGGCGATGTGGGCAGCGGCAAGACGGTGGTCGCTTGTCTCGCCATGCTCAACGCCGTCGAGGCGGGCGCCCAGGCCGCCCTGATGGCGCCGACCGAGATCCTTGCGCGCCAGCATTTCGGCACCATCGCGCCACTGGCCCAGGCGGCCGGCGTTCGCCTGGCGCTGCTGACCGGCCGGGACAAGGGCAAGCCGCGCGAGCTGGTGCTCGAAGGGTTGCGCGACGGCAGCATCGAGATGGTCGTCGGCACCCATGCGCTCTTCCAGGAGGACGTGGCGTTCAAGGACCTGGCCCTCGCCGTCGTCGACGAGCAGCACCGCTTCGGCGTCCATCAGCGCCTCCTCCTCGCCGCCAAGGGCCGCGCCATCGACATGCTCGTGATGACCGCCACCCCCATCCCGCGCACGCTCATGCTCGCGGCCTATGGGGACATGGACGTCTCGCGGCTGACCGAGAAGCCCGCAGGCCGGCGCCCCATCGATACGCGCGCGATTCCGCTCGAGCGCATCGAGGAAGTGGTTGCCGCCGTGCGCCGCGCCATGGATGCCGGCGCCAAAGTCTATTGGATTTGCCCCCTCGTCGAGGAATCGGAAGCCATCGACCTTGCCGCCGCCAGCGAGCGCTATGCCCACCTCGCCGCCTGCTTTCCTGGGAAGGTCGGGCTCGTCCACGGGCGCTTGCGGAGTAGCGAGAAGGACGCGGTCATGGCGGCCTTCGCCCGCGGCCCGCTCACTCTCCTGGTTGCCACCACGGTGATCGAGGTCGGCGTCGACGTGCCCGACGCCACCGTCATGGTCATCGAGCATGCGGAGCGCTTCGGCCTGGCACAGCTCCACCAGCTCCGCGGCCGCATCGGACGGAGTGATAAGCCCTCGACCTGCCTGCTGCTCTATGCGACACCCCTCGGCGAGACGGCGCGGACGCGGCTCGCCATCATGCGCGAGACCGATGACGGCTTCCGCATCGCCGAGGAGGATTTCCGCCTGCGCGGCCCGGGCGAGCTGCTCGGCACGCGCCAAAGCGGCCTGCCCGCGTTCCGCCTCGCCGATCTCACCGTGCATCAGGAGCAGCTCGCGACGGCCCGGGACGATGCGCGGCTGGCGCTCGACCGCGATCCCGATCTCGCGAGCCCGCGCGGCCAAGCGCTGCGGACGCTCCTCTATCTCTTCGAGCGGGATGCGGCCGTAAAGTATCTGCGCTCGGGATAACCAGTCAGGTCAGCGCCGTGCGTTCCGTGGCCTCGGCAGGCGCTGCCCGATCCTCGGCTGCGACCGGCGGCCCCGGCACGACGATGCCGCTCGAGAGGATCATCTTCATGGCGTCCTCCACGCTCATCTCCAATTGGATCACGGAGTCCTTCGGCACGAAGATGAGATAGCCCGAGGTCGGATTGGGCGTCGTCGGCACCATCACGCTGCAGGCCTCGATGGGAAGCCGCCGCTGGATCTCCTCGGCGGTGTCGGCGGTCACGAAGCCGAGCGTCCACACCCCCGCGCGCGGCCATTCCACCAGTACGACATTGCGGAAGGCATTGGCCTTGCGGGCGAAGACGGCCTCCACGAGCTGCTTCACCGCCCCGTAGATGCTGCGGATGATGGGCATGCGCACCAGCAGCCGCTCGGAAAGGCGGAAGAAGAAGCGGCCCAGGTAATTGGCCGTCGCGGCCCCGACGAGGGTGATGACGACGACGGCGATCACCAGCCCGAAGCCGGGGATGGTGAAGGGAAGATAGGTCTCGGGATTGAAGCGCGGCGGGATGAGCGGGGTGACGTGCGAATCGATGAAATCGAGGATGAGATAGGCGATATAGAAGGTAATGCTGATGGGAGCCAGGACCAGCACGCCCGCGAAGAAGTAGGCGCGCAGGCGTTGTCCGAGCGTGCGCGGCCGGTCCAGGTCATCCTCGGCCCGTCTGCCGAAACGCGGTTTCTGATCCATAGGCTGTCGGCCTTCCTCGCTCCGTCGATAGACGCTCGCACGCCCATCCGCCAGCTTATCCGAAAGCTAGGCGGCGAAGAAGTCGCGCAGTTCCCGATAGGTTTCCTCCGGCCGCTCCTCGGCGAGGAAATGCCCGCAATCGAGCGCGCGGCCGCGCACGTCCTGGAAGCGCTCGCGCCAGGTTGCGAGGACGTCGAAATTTCTCTCCATCAGCCCTTTCTTGCCCCAGATTGCGAGCAAGGGATTGGCGGGGCGATGGGCCATATCGGCCTCGTCGTGCTCGAGGTCGATCGTCGCCGCGGCGCGATAATCCTCGCAGCTCGCATGGATCACCGCCGGATCACGGAAGCAGCGGAGATATTCGGCGAGCGCCTCGGCGCTGAAGCCATCCATGCTCGCGGACCAGCGACCGAGCTTGGCCTTGAGATAATGGTCGGGATCGAGGCCGATGAGATGCTCCGGCAGGCCGTTCGGCTGGATCAGGAAGAACCAGTGATAATAGCCGGTGGCGATCGCCTTGTTGGTGGACGCGAAGACTTTATGGGTGGGCACAATGTCGAGCACGGCGACCTTGTCGATGCGCTCTTCATGGTCGAGCACCATCCGATGGGCGACGCGGCCGCCACGGTCGTGACCGGCCACCGAGAAGCGCGCATGCCCCAGCGCCGCCATCACCTCGACCATGTCCTGCGCCGTCGCGCGCTTGGAATAGGGCGCGTGGTCCGGCGCCGAAGGAGGCTTCGACGAATCGCCATAGCCGCGCAGGTCGGCGCAGACGACGGTGAACGCCTCGGCGAGGCGCGGCGCCACCTTGTGCCACATCGCATGGGTCTGAGGGTAACCATGCAAGAGGAGCAGCGGTGGGCCGCTGCCGCGCTGCACGAGATTGATTTCCGCGCCCCGCGTCTTGATGCGTGTGCGCGCGAAGCCTTCGAACATCGCCCCTCCCCCGGCCAGCCGGCGGTTATGTGGAACGCCTCGGGACTGTGCGCAGCTCCCCGCCCGGGCACAAGAAAAATATCGTCGGGTGGATCGTGAGATTGCTTCGCGTGTTGTTAGTGGGCGCCTCGCTACCGTTCACGCAGCGGTCAAATTTCCGTGCGCGGGCGGGCCTCTCCTGGTCGCGGCGGCGGTCCTGGCTTATACCTGTCGCCTGGACGAAGGAACCAGTCGTCAGCCGATGTCATCGATTCCGCGCCTGCTCTCCCTCGCCACGGCGGTGCCGCCCCATCGGCTGCGCCAGCAGGATGTCCGGGACGCGGCGCGGACCCTGTTCACCGCCGATCCCGAGCGCTTCGAGCGCCTGTTGCCCGTCTACGACAATGCGGGAATCGAGACGCGATACTCCTGCGTGCCGCTCGAGTGGTATCTCGAGCCCCATGGCTGGCGCGACCGCAGCCGCCTCTTCGTCGAGCACGGGACGGATCTCCTCGAGCGCGCCGCGCGCGCCTGCCTCGCGCAAGCAGGGCTCGATCCCCAAGCCGTGGATGCCATCGTCGCCGTCTCCACATCTGGCATCGCGACGCCGAGCCTCGACGCCCTCCTCATCGAGCGTCTCGACATGCGGCGCGACATCCGACGCCTCCCCGTCTTCGGCCTCGGCTGCGTGGGCGGCGTCCTCGGCCTCGCGCGGGCCGCTGACATGGCCCGGGCGGCCCCAGGCGAGCGCGTGCTGTTCCTGGTCGTCGAGCTTTGCGGGCTGACCTTCCGCTGCAGGGACCAGTCGAAGAGCAACGTGATCGCCACCGCGCTTTTCGGCGACGGGGCCGCGGCGGCGCTGGTGTCCTGCGAAGGCGACGGACCGGCCCTCGGCGCCTCGGGGGAGCATACCTGGCGGAACTCGCTCGACGTCATGGGCTGGCGCGTGCGCGACGACGGCTTCGGCGTGCTGTTCTCTCGCGATATCCCCGCCATCGTGCGTTACAAGTATCGCGCTACCGTGGAATCCTTTTTGGCGCGGCACGGCCTCTCGATCCGCGATATCGAAGCTTTTCTCTGCCATCCCGGCGGCGCCAAGGTGCTCGAGGCCTTCGAGGCGGTATTCGAGGACGCGGCGGCGGATCTCGGCTATTCCCGCGAGGTGCTGCGCGAATACGGCAACATGTCCGCCGCGACCGTGCTGTTCGTGTTGGAGCGCGCCATGACCCGGGCGGGACTGCCGCGCCGCTCGCTGCTGACCTCGCTCGGACCCGGCTTCACCGCAGGCTTTCTCCTCGTCGAGGCGGCGCGCGCGGCGGCGGCGCTGCCGGCGCGTAGCGCCGCATGAGCCTTCCCCAGGTGATCGTCGCGCTGGTCGCATTGGAGCGGCTGGCCGAGCTCGCCTACGCCCGCCGCAACACGCGGCGCCTCCTCGCCATGGGCGCGGTCGAGCACGGCGCCGATCACTATCCCCTCCTCGTCCTGCTTCATGCCGGATGGCTTCTCGCCCTATTGATCCTCGTCCCGCCCGAGGCACCGGTGTCGTGGCCGCTCATCGCCTGCTTCCTTCTCCTCCAGGCGGCGCGGCTCTGGGTCATCCTCAGCCTGGGGCGCTACTGGACCACCCGCATCATCACCTTGCCCCAAGCGCCTCTGGTGACGCGCGGCCCCTATGCCGTTCTTCGCCACCCTAACTACTTGATCGTGACCGCGGAGATCGCCCTCCTTCCCCTTGCCTTCGGCACCTGGCGGATTGCGCTGGCGTTCTCGCTGCTCAATTTCGCTCTCCTGTGCCATCGCCGCCGCGTCGAGGACGCCGCCCTTGCGGCGCGGCGCCGCGGCTGAGCCACTATCAAAGTGCCATCAAGGCGCTTTTCCCGCACCGGCTTAGCCGCTACTCTCCACGCGCCATGTCAAGGATGCTCTCCCGCTCCCTCTCGGCCATCGCCGCGGCGCTGCGCAATGGCGAGATCACCTCGCTCGAGCTGACCGAAGCCGCGATCGCGCGGCACGACGCGGTTGGCGGCGTCCTCAATGCCTATAAGACCTGGAACGCCGACGAGGCGCGCTTGCAAGCCCGCGCCGCCGATGCCGCGCTCGTGAGCGGCGCCGTGCTGGGGCCCCTGCAGGGAATACCGATCTCGGTCAAGGACCTTTACGGCGTGAAGGGCTGGCCCACCTTTGCCGGCACGCCGAAGCGCCTGCCGCCGCAATGGGAGCAGGAGGGTCCGGTCGTCGCCGCCCTGCGCCGGCAGCTCGGCGTCGTCACCGGGAAGTCGCATACGGTGGAGCTCGCCTTCGGCGGGCTCGGCGTCAATCCCCATTGGGGCACGCCGCGCAACCCATGGGACGCCAAGGCGCATCGCCTGCCCGGCGGCTCCAGCAGCGGCGCCGGCGTGAGCCTATGGGAAGGCTCGGCCCTCGTGGCCCTCGGCACCGATACCGCGGGCTCCGTCCGCATCCCCGCCGCCATGACCGGGACGGTCGGCCTCAAGACCAGCTATGGCCGCTGGTCGACGGCGGGGATCGTGCCGCTCAGCTACAGCCTCGATACCGCCGGCGTGCTGGCGCGCAGCGCGGCCGATCTCGCCTATGCCTTCGCCGCGATCGACCCCGCCTGGGGCGATGCCGCGGCGCTCGACGCGGCGACCGCCGGCCTCGATCTCGACGCGGTGCGCATCGGGATCGCCGGCGCGCCGCTCTGGGACGATTGCTCGCCGGGGATCGCCGAGGCGGCGCGCCGCGCGCTCGACGAGCTCGCGAAAAAAGATGCCAAGCTCAGGGATGCGCCCTTGCCCCAAGCCAAGGACGCGATCGCCCTCCTGCACCAGGGCAGCGTGGCCTCGGCCGAATGTGACGCCTTTCTCGAGGCCGAGCTGCCGGACTGGCGCCCCCACCTCGACCCCATCATCACCATCCGCATTGCCGATGGCGGCGCCATACCGGCGCGCGACCTGCTGCTCCGCTATCGCCGGATGCAACGCCTCTCCCGTGAGGTCGTCGCCTGCTTCGAGGGTCTCGACGTCATCGCTGCGCCGACGGTGCCGGTGACGCCGCCGACCTTGGAGGAGGTCGCCGATCTCGGCGCATATCGCCGCCTCAACATGCTCGCGCTGCGCAACACGTGCCTGGCCAATTATCTCGGCCTCTGCGCCATCACCATTCCCGTCGGACTGGATGCGGCGGGGCTGCCGGTCGGCCTCCAGCTCTATGCCCGTCACAGCCAGGAGGAGCGGCTGCTGGCGATCGCCCGCGCCGCCGAGCGCGTGCTCGGCGTGCCGCGCGAGCGCCTGGGGCCGCCGCCGCTGGCGGCGGCCTGAGCGCCGTCCGCGCTGCGGCTACAAGGCGGCGTAGTCGACCGGCTTGTGGCGGTCGATGAAGCGGTCGGTGCCGGGCATGGGATATTTGAGCCCGTTGCCGCAATTGAAGAGCACGACGCGGTCGCTCTTGCCGACGCGCCCCTCCGCGAGGGCGCGGCGATAGGCGGCATAGGTCGCAGCACCTTCGGGACATAGCAGGATGCCCTCGGTGCGCCCCACCTCGTCGCGGGCGGCGCGAATGTCGTCGTCGGAAACCGCGCTGGCGAAGCCGCCGCTCTCGCGGATGGCGCGCAGGATCAGGAAATCGCCCAGGGCCGCCGGCACCCGGATCCCCGAGGCGAAGGTCTCGGCGCCCTTCCAGGGCTCGGCGAACTCGGCTTTCTGCTCGAAGGCGCGCACGATGGGGGCGCAGCCGGTCGACTGCACCGCGATCATGCGGGGCCGCTTGCCTTCGATCCAGCCGATCTTGCCGAGCTCGTCGAACACCTTCCACATGCCGATGAGCCCGGTTCCCCCGCCGGTCGGATAGAAGATCGCATCGGGCAGGGTCCAGCCGAGCTGCTCGGCGAGCTCGAGGCCCATCGTCTTCTTGCCCTCGATGCGATAGGGCTCCTTGAGGGTCGAGGTGTCGAACCAGCCGCGGGCGGCCTTGCCCTCGGCGACGATCTTGGCGCAATCGTTGATCAGCCCGTTGACCTTGTAGACCTTGGCGCCCTGAAGCACCGTCTCGCCGATATTCACCTCCTGCGCATCCTCGGGGCAGAAGACATAGCTCTCGATCCCCGCCCGCGTGCAATAGGCGGCGAGCGCCGCACCGGCATTGCCGGCCGTCGCCATGGCCATGCGCATGACGCCGAGCTCCTTGGCCATCGACACTGCCATGGCGAGACCCCGCGCCTTGAACGATCCGGTCGGCAGCCGCCCCTCGTCCTTGATCAGGATCTCGCCGCCGCCGAGCAGGCGCTCCAATCGCGGGGCGCGAAGAAGCGGCGTCAAGGTCTCACCCAGGCTGACGATGTTCTCCTTGCGCCGCACCGGCAGGAACTCCCGGTAGCGCCAGAAGTCGTTGGCGCGGCGCGCGAGGCTGGCGCGGCTGACCGCCCGCCCCAGGGCTTCGAGATCATAGCGCACGAGAAGGGGCTTTCCCGCGCGCGAGAGCGTATGAAGCTTGTCGGCGTCGTAGCGCTCCCCGGTCAAGCCGCATTCGAGATGCGTGGTGAAGGTGGGGCGTTCGGTCGTGAGATTGTCTTCGGTCTTGGCCATCGCTGCATCATCCTCCGGAGCGCATTCGGCGGGCCGCCGCAGAAGCTCGACGGCGCCGCTCCGGCACCAACTACTACGCGCCAAGGCAATCATCCAGCGCGGATTTTGCGCGCGCCTGGACGCCGGCCTGGGTTAGAATGCCCGGCATCGCCGGGAAACCGGCTCGACCGAGCGATGAGAGAGCAACTTCGGAGAGCGAGAAACGCATGAAAACCATTCTCCTGCCTCTCGAGGAAGGGGCCGCCCTTCCCTCCATCCTGCAGACGGCGCTCCTTGCGGCCCGCATGTTCGGAAGCTACATGGAAGGCCTCCATGTCCGGCCCGGCCTCACCGGGGTCGTTGCCGCCGGCGCCGAGGGCCTGGTCGCCGCGACACCGGGTCTCATCGAAAGCTTCGAGCGCGAGGACCAGGCGCGCGCCCAGCGCGTCCGCGCCGCCTTCGACGAATTCATGCGCCAGCACGGCGTGCCCTGGGGTGAGACGGTCGAGCCCGTCGCCAACCCATGCGCGAGCTGGTACGAGGAGGTGGCGCAAGGCGAGGCCACGATCGGGAGCCGCGGCCGCACCTTCGACCTGATCGTCGTCGGCCGGCCCGTCCGGGGCGGCTCGAGCTCGGCGATGAGCACCCTCGAGGCCGCGCTCTTCGAGAGCGGGCGGCCTTTGCTGATCGCCCCGCCCACCCCGCCGCAGAAGCTCGGCGAAAAAATCATGATCGCGTGGAACTGCTCGAGCGAGACGGCGCGGACGCTGGCCTTCGGCATGCCCTTCCTCAACCGGGCCAAGGAGGTCTTTATTCTCACCGTCGAGGGCGGCACGGTGCCGGGACCAAGCTGTCACGAGATGGCGAGGAACCTGGCCCGCAACGGCATTCGCGCCGAGGCGGCCATCATCAAGCCGACCCGGCGGAGCGTCGGCGAGAGCGTTCTCGCCGAGGCCGCGCGCTGGGGGGCCGATCTTCTGATCAAGGGCGCCTATACCCAGAGCCGCCTGCGCCAAATGATCTTCGGCGGCACCACGAGCCATATCCTCGCGGAAGCGACCCTACCCGTCCTCATGGCGAACTGACCTCCGCCGGGGTGCGGATTCGAGCCGATCCGGAGCTGCCGAACGGGCCGGCGCGCCGCCCCGGTAGGTCCGGGGCGTGCAAGCGTGCTCAATATCCGTTATGGTGGCGTCGGCTTGACGCCAAGGGGGCGTGGGGGATGTGACCGCGGTGCGCGCGCAGGGGAGCGGCCGTCCGGGATCTTACCGGAAGAGCAGATCGCGGATTCGGCGCCGCCGGCATGGGCGGATCGCAGCAGCGTTGATTGCCGCGCTGGCCCTGGGCTTCGAGACGGCGGCCGCTCAGAGCCAGAGCGGCACCGAAACCGGAGCCCCGCAGACGCGCGCGGAACTCCAGTCCCAGTATAATCAAGCCTTCCAGGAGATGCTGAAGAATCCGACCGATCTCGACATCACCTTCCATTTTGCGGAACTCGCGACCGATCTTGGCAATTACGAGGCGGCGATCTCGGCGCTGGAGCGGATGCTGCTGTTCAATCCGAACCTGCCCCGGGTGCGCTTCGAGCTTGGTGTGCTCTATTTTCGCCTCGGCTCCTACGACATCGCCCGCACCTACCTGACCCAGGCGCGCGACGCGCCCGACACCCCCGCGGAGGTCCGCGACCGGGTGAACGCCTTCCTCGCCGAGATCGACAAGCGCGCGTCGCCGAGCAAGCTCAACGGCATGCTGATGGCCGGGCTGCGCTATCAATCGGACGCCAATGCGGGCCCGGGCCCCAATGTCGAGGCCGGCGGTGTGCCGGCGACCCTGAGCAGCCAGTTCGTCAAGCGCGCCGACTGGAACGCCTTCACCACGGGCAATCTCCGGCACACCTACGATCTCGGCACCCAGGACAACGCCCTCATCGAGACCAACGGCACCTATTACTATTCCAAGCAGGAGGACATCGGCCTGGTGGACGTGGCGCTCGTCGAGCTCAACACCGGCCCGCGCGTCGACGTCATGGACGGCGACAAGGTCCTCTTCAACATCCGCCCCTATGTCCTCGCCAATGACGTCTTCCTCAACCACGACCAGTATCTCTATACCCTCGGCACCGGGCTCGAAGTCCTAAAGGAGGTGACGAGCAACCTTCTCGTCGACAGCTATTACGAGTTCCGCTTCAAGCGCTTCAAGAACTCGGCCAATCAGCCGACGGCGACACAGCTCGACAGCGTCGTCCACGCTCTCTCATTCGACCTGCGCTACGCGGTCCTGGAGAGCGGCTTCTTCGATCTGGGCACCAGCATCGCCAAGGAGCCGGCACGCTTCAGCTTCAATTCCAACGAGCAGGCGAATTTCCACCTCGCCTATAATCAAAGCATCGCGCTGCCGTTCTCGGTCCCGCAGGGTCCCCTCGCCCTCATCCCGGCGATCTATCGGATTTACACGACCTATGATCAGCCCGACCCAGCCATCGACCCCTCGGTCAAGCGTCATGACCGGGAATGGGATTATGTGCTGACCGCACAGCTCGGCTTGTACAAAGGCCTCGCCGCGAATCTGCAGCTCCAGCGCCAAGTGGTGAATTCGACCCTGCCGAACTTCAAATACAACAACACGTCCGTATTGATGGGGCTCTCCTGGAGCTTCTGAGCCGTATTTGAAGGTCCCGCAGCGATCGCTCCTAGAAATCGCCGGCGCTTTTTGTCCCGCGCGACTCCTGCCGCAACGGCGTGCACCGCGTTGTGGATGAATTCGGCAAGTCATGGTTAATAATGTGTTATTTTGATACTGCCCCTTCGCCGGAATTTGTGCTAAAGTTTTACTAAAGTTTTAGTAATCGTCGCGGCCGTGTGAGTCTGGGTGCCAGGCCGCGCAGTCGGGGGCCACCATGGGAATGGCGTGGAAGTTCGCCGCGGCTGCTATGGTCGCGGTCGTCGTCTGCTGGTGCGGAAGCGCGCAGGCTGAGGCGGAGCGCGTCGGCGTCACCGCCGCCGTCAACCCCGCCGCGACGGGGCATCCGCCGGAAGGTGCCACCCGTGCTCTCTTCGTCGGCGCCGACGTGCTCCATGACGAGCGCATCGTCACCACTGACAGCGGCCAGGCGCAGCTCCTCTTCCTCGACCAGTCGGCGCTGACGGTCGCCCCCAATTCCGACATCACCATCGACCAGTTCGTCTATGACACGAGCAAGGGCACCGGCAAGCTGGCGGCCTCGGTCACCAAGGGCGCGCTGCGCTTCGTCGGCGGCCGCATCAGCAAGCAGGCGGACGTCGTCTTCACCACGCCCGCCTCGACCATCGGCATCCGCGGCGGCGTGCTGATGATCCAGGTGCAACCGAGCGGCGCCACCACGGCGACCTTCCTCTTCGGCGACCACATGACCGTCACCGCCGCCGGCGTGACGCGGACCGTGACACGGCCGGATTTCACCGTGACCGTCAATCTGCCGAACCAGCCGCCGGGGGCGCCCGTGCCCACGCCGCGCCAGCTCATCACCGAGATGCTGCACGCGCTCGAGGGCACGCCGGGCGCGAATGGCGGGGCCACGCAGATCCCGACCGAGAGCCGCGTCGCCCTCGTCAATCTCACCCAGATGCTGCTCAACAGCGATCCCACCACCTTCGTCGTCACGGGAAGCCGGACCACGCCCACCACCACCTTCGTGCAACTCCCCGATAAGCTGGTCAACCTGTCCCAAGCCAATTCCGGCGCAGATGGGCCGAAACCTCCGACACCAAGCGAAGCGCCGCAAAACGGCAACAGCGGGACCGGGAGCAACGCCGCAGGTGGAACAGGTGGCTTCGGGAACGAGACAATCGAAATTGGCAGCGGCGGTACCACCCAACCACCTACCCGCACGACCCAGACGCTGCATGGCTATGCAGCGGGCGTGGTGGTCGTCTCCGGCTATGATGGAACGTATGACAAGGTGGGGGTCTTCGAAAGCCGAGGGTCGGGCGATAAGGTCAGGCCTAACAAGGTGACGATCAAGACTTCCGCCGAGCTCGACCAGGTCAGCGCAAAATTCCGCCTCGAGATTTCCGGGGGCGATGTGAATTTCACCTTTGGGGGTAGAAACGGACAAAGCAGCTTCCAGGCCGATGACACCTTTTCCGCTCAGAAGACAACCGACGATGGATTCATCCACTTGACGATGGAGACTCATAATCTTTCCACCGCCTTTAACGACGTGCCTTCTTGCCAGTGCCAGTATTTGCAATGGGGTCCCTGGCAAGCGACCGCAACAACCGAAGATGAATTTTCCGTAGCGACCAACGGCAGCTGGGTGGCAGGTCCTCTCGCCTCGATCGCCAACTTCAAGGCCAATCAGCCGCAGGGACAGGCGACCTATAGCGGCGTGATTGTCGGCAATGTCCTCAACAATGGAAGTGCCTATCTGGCCTCGGGTCAATTCCAGAATGCATGGAATTTCGGCACCAGAAGCGGAACCATCTCGATCAGCAATTTCGACGGTAAGAATTTCGTAGGTAGCGCGGCGGCAACTGTAGCCAATCCTCGCGATTATCACGGAAATTTCTCTGGCGCCCTCGCCAATGGGACCGCCCTTCATGGCACCTTGAACGGCTCCTTCTTCAAGAGTTCCACGGATGTGGCGGCCGAGACGGGCGGCCAGTTCAAAATCACGAGTTCCGGTCCGACGAACTACACCGCTGCCGGCATCTTCGCGGCGGGGAAAGCACACCCGTAAATCCTCGCTTAACCGCTTGCTGACATAGTGCGGGCGAGCTTGAATTCGCGGCCAATGGTCTTTACTTCTTAACGGTCCAGAAGGTGGTTGGTTTGGGCAGGATTTGATCGGCCAATCACCCAGACCTTATGACGGAGACAGCCACGAAAAGCGCTCAAATCAGAGGCAAAGGCAGCGAGCCGATCGAGCTGGCGCCAGGGATCGGCGCCCGGGAAATGGCCCGCGAGGTCGAGCTCGAGAGATGGGCATGGCGCAGGGTGAAGGCTCTGCGTTTTTTCTATACCCACCTCACCCTCTACGCGATCGTCAACTTCATCATCCTCCTGATCGACGTCTCCACCCCCGGCGATCCCTGGTTCTATCAGGTGCTCCTGGGCTGGGGCCTGTTCGTCGGCCTCCACGCCGCCTATACCTATGAGCTCCTGCCGTGGTCGAGCCGCGATTGGGAGCAGCGCAAGGTGCAGGAACTCATCGCCCATCGGCGCGAGCGCTTGCATCGCCGCTAGCCGGCAGCCCCTTCCCTTCGACCGATTTTCGCAAGGACAGCACCGTGCAAGAACGCGCACCGCGACGGAGGAATTGCGTCAGGAAACCGACAGGCGCGGCTCGCGCGAGGGCCGCGGCAGCAGGCGATAGAAGCGCTGATTCCTCAGCGTGCTCTCCGAGATCAGCTTGTAGAGCAGCGGGTCCTTGATGTTGCGGAGCCGCACATGGCGCACGCCGCCGCCATCCATCATGCCGCCGATCACCTCCCATGCCGTGGCGATATTATCCAGCTTCATGTAGACCTGCCCGACCTCGATCTCGTACATCGCCCCTCCGCCGCCCAACGATCGCTGCACCGCGACGCCTCTGCCCGCCCGGCCTGCTAGGAATAGCCAAGGCCGAGCCGGGCTCGTGTGACATGGCTGTGACATGTCGCGGGAAAGGTTGTCCGCGCGGGAACGCCGCGCGGACCCGCCGAGCCTCGGACTCAGACCAGGGGGCGGCCGGCGAGGCGCTCGAGGACGCGAAGCGGCGACAAGGCGGGCTCGCCCATGGCCTCGACGTCGAGATGAAAGGTCTGCTCGAGAGCGAATTGCCCGGCGAGTGCTGCGTGCAAGACCTGATCCGTGTAGACGAGCCAGCAGGTCTGGGGCGGAAACGCGATCTCCTCGCGGGGCGCCTTCGCCTGATAGACGGCGTCCTGCTTTCCCTTGTCGTGCAAGGCAAGCATGATGTGGTCGTAGCGGCTGCGCCGGTCCTTGGTGATGCCGAGGCGCTCCAGGAGCCAGGCTGATCCGGCGACGGGTGCGCCGACCCGCGGCAGGAATTGGCGCGCGAAGGCCTCGAAAGGCTCCCCCACCCGCCAAACCCGCGGCTTGCCCTCCGCGATATTGGCGAAGAAGCGGAGGATGCGGCGGCCGCGCGTCGGGCGCGAGGGAAAGGCATCGACGTGGAGGAGCCGGTCGTCCTTGATCGGCGAGTAGTGCCGCCCCTTGATCTCGACGGGACGGAAGCTCGTGCGCGCCCGCTCGAGCCGCTCCGCGTAATTCGGCAGAAGGTCGGAAACCAGCGTGGCAGCGCTTCGCGCGAAGCGCTCCATCATGGCTTGAAGTCGCGCGCGATCCGGGCCTGTCAGCGCTGTCCCCTGAAGCGCGCCGATCTCGGGATCGAAGCTGATGTTCTTGGCTTTGCCGTCGGCGCCGCTCGCCGTCAGGAGATGACGCTCGCTCTCGTCAAGCGGGAAGGCGAGCTTGGGGAAGAAGACGACTCGGCCGCTTTCCAGGGCCCGCCGCGCCCGTTGCCGCAAGTCCGCTTCGTAAGGACCGGACCAGCGATCGATCGGAAAGGCCTCAAGCACCTCCACGCAGCATTCTCCTCCAGCTTCTTCTTCGCGCGCCCGGATCCATTATACATGCGCGCGCCGATGCGCACCAAGCCGGGCGGGGACGATTCTGGCGGCTTGAATTGACGTGCCGACGCTCAAGACCCCGAGCGGGTATAGCCCTTGCTCGACATGCACTGGTCGAAGGCGCTGGTGCGCGCCGCGGCATTGGCATCCGTGGGGCGGCCGCCCGTGAGCAGGCTGGGCTGGACCGCATTCGGCTGCGAGGGTATCGAGCTCGGAATGCCGGCGACGCTTCCAGTCGGGAGATAGCGCGGGTCGGGCGGGTAGGCCGGCGGCAATGCCTGAGGCGTCGCCTGCGCCGGCACCTGGGAATAGGCCATGGCCTCGCATTGGGAGGCGTCCGCCCGGATATCGTCGCTCGTGGCGCCCGGCTTGCTCCACTGCGGCGCGCAGGCGGCAAGGAGCGCGAGCATTGAAGCCATGATCAAGAGCCGCATGTCCGCGATTATAGAGCCGATTTGCCGTTTCGCAAATGGCTCCACGACACGGCTCCACACCGCCGCCCGTCTCTAGTGGCAATCCCCCTGGCGGGTTCCCACGGTGCGCGACACGTCCTCAATCGTTTGCCCCGTGATCGGATCCTTCTTCACCTTTCGCGTCACATCGGTGAAGCTTTTTCCCTTGTCGCTTTGCTCGGTGGTGACAATGGTGCCGTCGCAGGCGGCTTCGATATGGCCCTTCTCGTTGCGACGGATGGCGCAGCCCGCGAGGCGGGCAAGCGCCGCCCGGTGCTGGTCGAAGACTTCGCCCTTGCCAAAGCAATGGGTGATCACCTGGGGCGTGCCCGCGATGCCGTTGAGCGTATCGGTCGTCTCGATTCGATAGAGGCCCGGCTCCAACGCCGCAGCGGGAGCCGCGAGCAAGAGCGCGCCTGCAAGCGCCGCCGTAGCGAGCGATCTCATGGGGAGTGAGCTGTGCGATACGAAATCACCGGCTCAGTGTAGAGCCTGATGTCACGAGATTGAACCGTCTGCGCCGGAGAGGCATTTTGCGGCGCGAGCAAGAGTGGGACGAGCCGTATAGCCTCTGTGAGAAGATCAATATGGCCGGTGTCACCGAATTCCTCGTGCGCCGATGATCTCGTCATCGGGAATCTCATTGGCTGCAAGTCATTCCACTTGGCAGACATGTAACCTTGCTGTAAGAAACAGGGGTCAGAGCCAACTTGCCCTGCCGAGAGGCGGGGCATTTTTCTGAAGGATTGCCTCAGTATGGCCACAATCCTCGGGCATAGTTGCTAAACATCAAGCCAGGATTTACACCCCTTCAGCGATCCGGCTTGCACTCGCCCTGCCCAGGACTCTCCCGGGTGGGGCTTTTCTTTCCGGTCACAAATGCCGGCCCGCAAAGGCTGCGCAGCGACGCGCTCGCCCCGGACTACGACCGGTCTTGCGCCGACACGCCGGAGAAGCCGGCGCCCTCGGCGATCACCCGTTGCGTTGCCAGGCTGACCAGTACGAGCACGACGATATTCACCACGAGGGCGATAATTCCCACATTGAGCTCGCGGATCGCCGCGGGAAGTGAGGGGAAGAGCGTGCCGATCGTCGTGTGCGTCAGGCTGATGGCGGCGACCGTCGCCACGCCGGCGATGATCCCGGCAAAGGCGCCCTCCCTCGTTGCCAGGTTCTTTTTTGCCAAGCTCAGGACCACGGACGGGAAGAGCTGGGTCACGAAGCTATAGCCCATGAGGAGAAGTGCCACGATCGTCTCGCCGCCCTGCAGCGTGAAATAGACAGCGACGAGGGCGACGACGGGGACGAGGAGCTTCGCCAGCCTCGAGACCTGCCGATCATCCGCCGACTTGTGGAAGGCGCGATAGATGTTGTTGGCGATGAGCGTGGCGGCCGTCATGAGGATCATCGAGCCCGGGACGAGGGCCGTGAGGACGCCGGTCGCGCCGATGATGCCGACGAACCATGGCGCGAAGCTCTTCGCCGACAGCTTGAACAAGGCGAGGTCGATATCGGGCCCCTTGAGGCCCGGAACTTGCAGGATCGCCGCGAAGCCCACGAAGAAGACGAACAGCAGGATGAGCTGATAGAGCGGCAGCAGAATGGCGTTCTTGCGGAAGACCCGCTCGTTCCTCGCCGTATAGACGGAGCCGAAGGAATGCGGCCACATAAAGAAGCCGAGGGCCGTCAGAAGGACCGTGGAGGCGTACCACCATAGGCTTTGGCCATGCGCCGGCAGCACCGTGAAGCCCGGCTGCGCCTTGTCGATTGCCGTGAACATCGGCTCGAGGCCGCCGTAATAATGGTAAGGAAGATAAAGGCCGAGAAAGATGACGATCGACAGAATCAAGGTGTCCTTGACCACGGCGACCCATGCCGAGCCATGGACCCCCGATACCATCACATAGGCGGTCACCACGGCGGCGCCGATCCAGATGGCGGGTGTCGACGCAATCGCGCCGTAGCCGGCCGTCTCGACGATGATGCCAAGGCCTTTGAATTGCAGGACGAGGTAGGGAACGAGGGCGATGATGCCGACGACGGAGACAAGGACGCCGAGGGAGGTGCTGCCGTATTTATGGACGAAGAAGTCGGATTGGGAATAGAGGCCGTATTTCTTCGCGTAGCGCCAGATGGGCGGCAGCAGGAAATAGGAGATCACATAAGCGAGCGTTCCATAGGCGAGGATGTAATAGGTCGGGGCGCCTTTGCCGTAGGCGAAGCCGCTACCGCCCAGGAAGGTGAAGGTGGTGTAGATCTCGCCCGCGAGCAGGAGGAAGACGAAGATGGCGCCAAATCCGCGCCCGCCGACCGTCCACTGCTCGAGATTCATGTCCTTTCCCCGCTTGGCGAGGAAGCCGAGGACGAGGGCGACGATCGCGGCGAGGGCGATCAGGGCAAGAGCGGCATTCATTGCGCATCCTCCCGATTGGCAGGATCGGCCCGATAAATGACGGTCATGATGATCGCCGTGAGAATGATCCACACGACGATCCAAGCCAGCAGGAAGGGCATGCCCAGCACATAGGGAGTCACGCGGTTGACGAAGAAGGGGCCGACCACAAGGCCGAGAAAAGGCAGGACGGCAAGCCAGCGGAGATTGCCCATAGCAGTTCCTCCCGCGCATCCGTTCACGGATGCCATGTTCCGGTCGAGCTGCCTCGCTGATGACCCCCCGTCACGCGGGTCGAAGCCCCTGCTCCTCGAATCCCGCATGCCTTGCGCGACGCGCTCGGGTCAATCGCCTGCATTCGCGTGGCCGGCAACGCGCCTCGCCATCGAATGGGACGACGGTCTCACTATTTCCTCGGGAAATCGCGACCGTCAAGCTCAGGAATGCAAGAGCCGGTCGGCGCCGCGCTTGGTCCGAAGGCCCAAGGCCACCAGGGCGACCCCGAAGATGATGGCATAAACGCCGATGCACCAGACGAGACCGATGAGCCCGATCCCCGGATAGGCCGCGAGAAAAAGGCCGAGCAGGATCGAGATCACACCGTTCAAGGCCAAGAGCCATTCGCCGCGGATATGCTGGCGAAGCTTGATCGCCGCGGCGATCTCGAGCACGCCCGTGATGAGCGTCCAGGCGATGAAGACATAGAGAAATGCCAAGGCCGCCGCCAGGGGCGCAAAAAGCGCGATCAGCCCAGCGAGAATGCTGACGATTCCCTCCAGCAGAAGAGCGCCCCAGCGCTGATGATGCTCGACGGCGCGCACCGCCGCGACGATCGCGAAGACGCCGTCGACCAGCGCATAGACGCCGAAGACGATGATCAGCGCATTAAGCGTTATGCCGGGCCAGAAGAGGGCGATAATCCCGAACAGGATCGCGGCGATGCCGCGCAGCGCCAGGGCCCACCAGTTCTTCGCCAGGAGCTCGATCATGGTACCTCCTCCCCTTGATGAGCGCGCCTCTCGGTAGCCGCCTAGGGCCCGCCATAGATCCAGGCCAAGCCCTCATAGGCCTTTTCCGGCGTCCGGCCGGCAAGCATCTGATTGCGCAGCTCCCGCGCGACCCCGGCGGCGTGATAGACGTCGCCCAGAAACCGCGCATAGAGCTGCACGCGCCCCGTGCGCAGATAGCGCGCCTTCTGATAGGCCTCGAAGGCCGCGACGTAGTCGTCTTCTGCGGCCTCGATCTGGTCGGCCAGGCAGACGGCGTCCTCGACCGCCATGCAGGCGCCTTGCGCGAAGTATTGCAGCATGGGGTGGGCGGCATCGCCGAGCAGCGTCACGCGGCCCTTGCTCCACACCGCGACGGGCTCGCGGTCGCAGAGCACCCACATGCGCCAGGTCTCGATCTTTTCGAGCACGCTTCGCGGCTTTGGCCCGATGCCGGCAAAGCGGCGCATGAGCTCGTCGCGATCCCCTTCCCTGTTCCAGCCTTCGACATAGAGATCGCTATGGAAGACGGCAACGAGGTTGAAGAGCTTGCCTCCGTGAAGAGGATAATGGACGAGGTGGTTTCGTGGCCCGGCCCATAGCGTCGCCGCGTTCCATCGCAGATCGCTCGGCATCTCCTCGGTCGGCAGCACGGCGCGATAGGCGATGTGCCCGGAGACGCGCGGCGGCCCGTCATCGATGATATGCGCGCGGATGTGCGACCAGAGGCCGTCGGCGCCGATCAGCGCGACACCCGAATAGCTCGCGCCGTCCCGGGTCCTCACCACCACCCTCTCGCCGTCATCGGCGAGGGCTGTCACGCGCCGGCCGGTCTCGAGGACGATCGTCTCGTGCCTTCGGCAGGCCTCGAGCAGGATGCGATGCAAATCCGCGCGATAGATGACCGCGTAAGGGTTTCCAAAGCGCTCGCGAAACCCGTTGCCGAGCGGGATTCGGGTGATTTCCGCCTCGCTCAGGCTGTCCATCATGATGAGGTAATCGACGAAAACCGCCCATTTGCGAATCTCCTCGTCGATTCCCAGGTGGCCAAACATGCGAAAGACGTTCGGCCCCAGCTGGATGCCAGCCCCGATCTCGCCGAACTTGTCCGACTGCTCGAGAACCAATACCCGTTGCCCCTTTCGGGCGAGCGCCAAGGCCGCCGCGAGGCCGCCAATTCCGCCTCCCACGACGATGATAGGCAACGAAGCTTCCGTGCGTCCCGACATACCTCGCCCTCGGTCGCGCCAACGACTTGGCGCCGCATCGCTCCTGTCATTCTCCAATACGCGCCGCCGCCTGTCATCTCCCGAGACGGGCCGGGGTCAAGGGGCTCCGGCGCATCAAAGAAAGGGCCTGCTTCACCCAGAGGCGAAGCAGGCCCGGTCCCGAATCGCAACCCCGCTGCCGGAGCGGAGGTTCGCGCGCTACTCGTATTTGGCGAATTGCTCATCGCGCCAGCGCAGGGCGTCGTTGAGGCCCTTGCTCCGGCGAATCTCGTCGAACTTCTGGTATTCCGGCGTATCGCTCGCATCCATGATGCTGCAGGCCTCGACGCCGTAGCGCATCGCCGCGTGAAAGCCCTGCGTCTCGTAGGTGTTGTTGATGGCCCGCTTGTTCCATTGCAGGCACGCCAGGGCCACTTGCGACATCCGCTTGGCGATCTTGAGGGTCTCCGCCCGCAGCTCCTTCTTCGGGAAGACGCGGTTGACGAGGCCGATGCGGAGGGCCTCCTGGGCGTCGATCTTGTCGCCCGTATAGATCAGCTCGCGGCAGCGGGCGCCGAGCACCCAGGGCATGATCAGGGTCGCAATGCCGTTCGAGAAGCGGGTCTCGACCACGCCGAAGGTGGAATCGTCGGAGCAATAGCGGATATCGCACATCTGCGCGAATTCGAGCGCGCCGGCGAGGCAGAATCCGTCGATCATGGCGATGACGGGCTTGGAGCAGTTCCACACCGAATAGGTGAACTCGCAATCGCCGGCCAGCCGGTCGCGCCACTCGGACAGGGACCGCTTCGGCTTCTCGGCCGATTCCTTGATGTCATATCCGGCCGAGAAGGCCCGGCCTCCCGCGCCGGTGACGATGAGCACGCGGATATTCGGGTCCTGATCCGCCTTCTTGACGGCCGCCACGACCTCGTCGCGCAGGGCGAGGCTGAACGCATTGAGCCGCTGCGGGCGGTTGAGCGTGATGATCGCGACGCGATCGTCGATCTCGTAGGTAATCGTCTCATAGGCCATCGAGGTCCTCCATTGGCGGAATGAACGGCTTGCTCGGTCGCGGGCTAGCCGAGCGGCTCGAGCACGAGGTCGACGCCGATGGCGCCGGCGCCCTTCTCGCGCACGATCAGTGGATTGATTTCCGCGGCGACAATGCAGCCCCGCGCATCATGGGCGAAGCGGGAGAAGGCGACGATGGCCGCTATTGCCGCGTCCGCGTCGAACGGCCCCTTGCCGCGGGTCCCAGCGAGGAGCGTCGCAGCCTTGGTCTCCGCGAGCATCGCCGCCGCCGTCTCCGCGTCGACGGGGCCGATCCGAAGGCTCGCCTCGCCCATCACCTCGACAAGCGTGCCGCCGAGGCCGACCACGAGGATCGAGCCGAAATCAGGATCGTTGCGCGCGCCGAGCAGAAGCTGCACCCCCTCGCCCGCCATCGGCTGGACGATGATTCGTGCCAGGCTGTCTTGCGGCGCCTGGCGCTCCAGGATCGCTTGCAGCTCGCGATAGGCCGCGGCGACCGACGCTCCGTCCGCCAAGCCCAGCTTCACCAGGCCATGCTCGGTCTTGTGGGCCAGATGCGGTGACGTGCCCTTCAAGACGACGGGAAAGCCAAGGCGCTTGGCCGCCTGCACGGCGTCCTCGGCGCTTCGCACCGACACGCATTCGGCCATGGGGATGCCCGCTTCCGCGACCAGGCGGAAGCGCTCCGGCTCGGCAAGCCGCTCGATCACCGGCAGCGCCCGCGCCGCCGGGGCCGCGATGCGCGCCGGAATCTCGAGGCTGAGCCAGTGCGCGATCGCCGCGAGGGCCGGGCGCATGCCTGCGAGATAAGGCATCCCGTGATCGTCGAGCCTCTTCCGCACCTCCAGATTGACGCCGCCGGCCGCGACATTGTTGAGGAATACGATCCTCTTGTCCGTGCGGCCGAGGGCGGCGATGCAGCTCTGCGCCATGTCCAGCGCCACATGGGCATCAGCCCCCCCACCTCCCGGCGCGTCGACGGCCAGGGCAATCGCTCCGGCGTCGGGCTCCTCAATGAGCGCGTCGAATATCTGCTGGAAGCGCTCGGGGTCCCAGCCGAGCCCCCAGGCATCGACCGGGTTGCGCGGCCGCGCGAAGGGTGGAAAGGCCGGCTTCATGGCGGCGATCGTCGCCGGCGACAGCTCGGCCAGCCGAAGCCCGGCGCCTGCGCCGATATCGGCGATGAGGGCCGCTTCGCCGCCCGAGACCGTGATCGCGATCGCCTTGCGCGGCGCGGGCGGATCGGGATAGCGCTTGAGGAGGATCGCCGTCTCGATCATCTCGTCGATGTCGCCCGCGCGAACGATGCCGTAGCGGCGGAAGAACGCGTCGTAGACCCGATCCTCCCCCGAGAGGGCGCCCGTATGGGCGGCCACCGCCGCGCGCCCGCCCTCGCTCCGTCCCACCTTGAGGACGACGATGCGCTTGCCGCGGGCGGCGGCCTCGAGAGCCGCTTCCGCGAAAAGGCGCGGGTTGCGGATCGTCTCGATGAACATCATGACGACGCGGACGCGGTCGTCGCGGATGACGGCCTGCAGATAATCCGCCGCCGTGCAGACCGCCTCGTTGCCGGCGGTGATGATGTAGGAGAACCCGATCTCCCGGTCATCCTGGCTGATGGCGATGGCGACGGAGCCGCTTTGCGAGATGATCGCCGCCGGCCCGGGCTCGAGCTTGGGAAGCACGCGCGCGGTCCACATGCAGATGCGATCATGGAGGTTGATGAAGCCCATATTGTTGGGCCCACAGACGGCGATCCCGCTCGCCTGCGCCGCCTCCAGCAGGCGCGCCTGCAGCGCTTCCCCGTCGGGACCGCTATCCGCGAACCCGCTCGCGTTGACGATGGCTGCGCGAATGCCACAGCGCCCCGCCTCCTCGATCACGGGCATGACGCTCTCGGCGGCGATCGCAACGAAGACCGCGTCCGGGGTCTCGGGCAGCTCGCCGAGCGACGGATAGCAGCGGAGGCCCTGGACCTCGGGATAGCGCGGATTGACCGGATAGATCGGGCCGCCATAGCCGAAGCGCTTGAGGTTGTTGATGACACGCGTCGCGGCGGCGGCCTGGCGCGGCGATGCGCCGACAATGGCCACGGATTTTGGGCAAAGGAGCTTGTTTATGTCGGGAGACATGCGTCTTGCTGCACCAGGACGGAGCGGGAAGCGGGCCTGGCCCGCCTCCCGTAAAGCGACGAGAGATGGCTACGACTGAATCCAGTTCTCGAATTTCAGCGTGAGCTCATCGTAGTGATCGATCCACCAGTCGTAATTGACGAGAAGCGAGATCTTGGCGTTGTCGGGATAGGAGGGAAGCTGCTTCGCCAGCTTGTCGTCGATATACTTATAGGCGCCGAGATTGGTCGGACCGTAGAACAGCGCCTTGGCGAAGGCCGCCTGGGGCTCGGCGCGCCCGACGAAATCCAGCAGCTTCATGCCGCCTTCGGGGTTCGGGCTGTTGCGCAGCAGGAACCAGGCCTCGATGTCGCCGTTGTAAAGTGCTTGATTCCAGACAATCTCGTAATGGGCGCCGCGATTGATAATGGAGTCGCTGGCGCGCCCGTTCCAGATCGCACAGAGATCGACCTCCTCGTCCTGGATGAGTTGCTGCGGCTCCGTGCCGCTCTTCCACCACGTCTTCACATGCGGCTTGATCTCGTCGAGCTTCTTGAAGGCGCGGTTCACATCGAGCGGATACATCTTCGCCGGATCGGCGGGGACGCCGTCGGCCATGAGCGCCGCCTCCATCATCGGCACGCAGCGCCGCCAGAGCGAGCGAGGACCGGGGAACTTCTTCACGTTCCAGAAATCCGCCCAGGATTTCGGGTGATCGTCGCCCGGCCACTTCTTCTTGTTATAGACCATCACCGTGGAGAGCGTGATCGCGCCGATGGCGTTGCCGTATTTGAGCTGGCCCGGCGACAGCGCGGACTTGTCGATCACCTTGAAGTCGAGCGGCGCATTCATGCCGTAGCGGATCATGCGGGGCGTATCGATGGAGCCCGCCTCGACCACGTCGACCTGCTGCTGATGGGCCTGGTCCATGGCGCGGATCTTCGTGAAATCATAGGGGGTCACATATTGCACGGGGATTCCGGATTTCGCCGTCCATGGCTTGAAGAAGGCGGATTCCATCGCCTCCTGCCAGGCCCCGCCCCAGCCGAGGGTGGTAACGGGCTTTGCTGCCGCTGAAGCGCGGCCGGCGGACAGCAGGCCGGCGAAGGACGTCAAGAGCGCCGATCCGGCTGCGGCCTTGCCGAGGGCCTTGAAGAAGCCCCGGCGGTCGAGCTCCCTGGTCTCCTCGAGAACGCGGCGAAGCGCGGTTAAAGCGTATTCGGTTTCCCTGTCTGCCATGGCTTTTCTCCCAGTTAAAACGCGCAGCGCGCGGCTGCCTGCTCCAACATCCGCTAAGCGGCCCGCGCCGCCGTACGGTTGCGTCGACTCGCCAGCATGACGGTGAGGAGGCCCAGAAGCGCCAAGCCGGTCACCGAAGTTGTCGCCGCCGCGATGGTGGGATCGATTGCCACCTGGACCCCCTCCCACAGCTTGACCGAGAGCGGCTTCCGCACGGTGCCGAGCACGAAGATCGATACGAGGAGCTCCTGCGCCGACTGCATGAATGCGAAGACGGCGCCGACGATGATTCCGGGCGCTACGATGGGAATGGTGATCCCAAGGACGGCACGGATCGGCGGCGCGCCATGGATGACGGCGGCGCGCTCCAGATTGCCGTCGTAGCTCTTCAGGCTGGCGACGACATTGATGACGACGAAGGGGATGCCGGAGACGGTGTGCGCGAAGGCAAGCCCCCACACCGTATTCAGCAGCGCCAGCGGCACGTAATAGAGATAAATGGAAATCGCCTTGATCACCGCCGGGGTTATGAGCGCCGCGAGGATCAGCATGTTGAGCAATCCCTGCCCGCGCTTCACATGGCGTGACAGCGCGAAGGCAGCAGGCACCCCGAGCAGGGTCGAGAGCAGCATGGTGAGACCGCCGACCTGAAGGGTCAGCCAAAACGCGTCGACCCACTGCCAATTGGAGAACACCGCGCGATACCAGCGCAGCGACAGGCCAGGCGGCGGAAAGGCCAGGAACTCCGCCGAGCTGAAGGAAATTCCGACGACCACCAGGACAGGGAACAGCAGGAAGGCCAGCACGAAGACCGCAAAGGCGTTGACGCTAAGACCGCTGCCGATTGCGCGCGTCATGTCGCTACACCGCCGAACATCCGGTCCAGGCTGAAGAAGCGGTTGTAGAGCATGAGCAGGATCGTCGTGACGACGAGGAGAAGGACGCCGGCGGCACTCGCGAGCGGCCAGTTCAGGAGATCGCCCGCCAGCACCATGATGGTCTGCGAGATCATTGTCTGCTCGGGCCCGCCAAGCAGCGCCGGGGTGATGTAGAAGCCGAGCGCCGAGACGAAGACGAGGAGGCTCGCCGCATAGATCCCCGGCAGGCTCAGCGGGAAAAACACCGTCCGGAAGGCTCGCCAATGGCTGGCGCCGTGAATGGCGGCGGCATCGAGCAGCCGCCGGTCGATTCTCAGCATCGCGCCGAAGAGCGTGAGGATCATGAGCGGCAGCAGGATCTGAATCATGCCCACGGAGACGCTGAACAGGTTGTAGAGGAGCGGCAGCGGCTTGTCCGAAAGGCCGAGTGAGAGCACGAGCTGGTTCACCAATCCCTTGCGGCCCAGCAGCACCATCCAGGAATAGCTGCGGACGATATAATCGAGCCAATAGGGCAGAATGACGAGGATCAGGACGAGCCCTTGCACGGCGGGCCGCGCGACGGTCAGCACATAGGCGATGGGATAGCCGAGCACGAGGCATCCCGCCGTCGTGACCAGGCAGATCTTGAGGGTCGTGATCAGAACTTTCAGGTAGACGGGTGAGGTCAGGATCGTGGCATAGGGCGCAAAGCCGGTTTCCGCGAAGCTCCGCCACACCATGATCCCGATGGGCACGAGGAAGAAGGCGGTGATCCAAAGAAGCGTCGGCGCCAGCAGCAGGAGCGGAAGCATGAGGCGACGCGTCGCTTGGCGCGCCCGCGGTGCGGCCGGCTTGCGTGCAGGCATGGATATCGCGAGTTGCGCCGTCATTGCCGGTTATCGATCTTCCGCGGGTGCCAGCAGGCGCGACCGCTCCACCGCCCAGGAGAGGAAGACGTCGCGCCCCGGCGCGATATGGTCGATCTCCGAGCGCAGCGCGCGTATCGTCACCGCCTGACTTCCGGCGAGGGCCGTCACCTTGAGCGCTTCGCCGAGATAGAGGACCTCGCGGATCGTGGCAGGCGTGCCGGCCAACCCGCTCAGCCGCTGACCGGAGGCGGCGGCGATGCGGATATCCTCCGGTCGAATGAAGACGCTGACATCGGTCCCTCCCCCGTCGGTGAAGGCGCCGCGCGGAACCGGGATCGTCTGGCCGCTCGGTATCCTGACATCGAGGAAATCGCCGCGAACCGCCACGATCTGCCCCCGCAGCAGATTGGCGCCGCCGAGAAAATCGGCGACAAAGGCGTTGTTCGGGGCCTCATAGACCTCTCGCGGCGAGCCCACTTGAGAAATGCGGCTGTTGTGCATCACCACGACAAGGTCCGACATCGTCAGGGCCTCGGACTGGTCGTGGGTCACATAGACGAAGGTCGAGCCGATCCGCCGGTGTATCTGCTTGATCTCGACCTGGAGCTGCTCGCGGAGCTTCTTATCGAGGGCGCCGAGAGGCTCGTCCATCAAGAGCAGTCGCGGCCGGGACACCAAGGCGCGCGCCATCGACACGCGCTGCTGCTGGCCGCCGGAAAGCTGGCGGGGATAGCGCTCCTCGAAACCGGAAAGCTGGACCAGCGCAAGCGTCTCCGCGACGCGCGCCTGCATCGCCTGCCGGCTCAGCCGATCCCGCATCCGCAGGGGGTAGGCGACATTGTCGAAGACGGTCATATGCGGGAAGAGGGCATAGGACTGGAAGACCATGCCGATATTGCGCTTGTGGGGCGGCACGGCGGAAACGGCCCGCCCGTCGAAGCGGATCTCGCCCGAATCCGGCGCAAGGAAGCCGGCAATCAGGTTGAGCGTGGTCGTCTTTCCGGAGCCGCTGGGCCCGAGCAGGGTAACGAAACTGCCGGAGGGAATGTCGAGCGACACGTCGTCGACAGCCTTGACCGGGCCGAAGAGCTTCGTCAGCCGGTCCAGCCGAACCTGGGCACCGGCGCGCGGCGCGCGACGATTGTCTTCCGATGACTGGCGGCTGCCCTCGTTGGCCGCAACGACACTCACGACTCCACTCCCTAGCTTTCGCCGGCCGATCGGCGCGCGTAGCCGCGCTCTTGCTCGAGATCCGCGATGCGGAGAGCTCGGCGAACCGGAGGTTGCAATATTGTCAGACTTATTTTATCATATTTGTCAAGCAAATACATGGCGCAGATCGAGGAGCCCGTCGGTGCGGGATATGCGGCCCCCTGCAGTTCTGTCGATGCCCCAGTCCCCGCCAGCATCGCGCTTCGGCTCTCAAACAAGGAAAGCCGCACGCCGTTCCGAAAAACCGCGGCTGGGCAGCGCGATGGAAATTGCTGAGCAGCCTAAGTTTCCAATATTCTTAACGGGCTGCGCACAACATTGGTCAATTCTCGAAGGACGGTCCTCGGACCTTGAAAACTTGACGAACCGGGCGGGAGTCGCGTATCTGCGCGAAATCCGCTCCGGCGGTGCAAGCTTGCCTTCATGCCGAGTCCTCGGCGCCAAACGAGAGAAATGCGGCCACCGGTTTGCTCCTCGATAAATCAAGAGGTCGGAAAAAATGTCGAAAGAATTTCCAGCGATCGTAACGGCAAGCCTTGCCAAGCAGATCACCGAGAGCCTTCGGCAGATGATCCTGGCCGGAAAAATCAAATTCGACGAGCGCCTGCCGACCGAGGACGAGCTCGCCGCGCGCTTCGGCGTTTCGCGACCGACCGTGCGCGAGGCATTGAAGCGGCTGGCCGCCGAGAACCTGATCCATTCCCGCCGCGGGCCAACCGGCGGGAATTTCGTCAAGCGGCCGACGCCCGAGGAAGTTTCCGGGACCTTGGCCAATTCGATCCGGCTGCTCGTTGGCCTTGGTGAATTCGGCTTCGAGGACATTCTCGAGGCGCGGCTCGAGCTCGAGAGCATGTGCTGCCGTCTCGCCGCGACCCGTCGCAGCGACGCGCAGCTCGAGGGCATGCGGCGCGAAATCGAGGAGCAGCAGAGTGACGATCTTACCGATGTTGAGTTCTGCGCGTCCGACGTGCGCTTCCACCAGATCCTTGTGGAGGCAACGGGGAATCCTATTCTCGAATTCATGCTGGTTGCCATCGGGGACGCATTGCAGCCAATCACCAACCTTGCGCTGTATCGCTTCCGAGAGCGCCAGATCATTGTCGAGCAGCACCGGCGGCTGCTCGCCGCGCTCGAGCGACAGAATGCCGACGAGGCGATTGCGGTGCTTGTCGAGCAGACGGCATATCTGCGCCGCACTTGCGGCAAGGCGATCGAATGGCAGGACGCCCGCCGTCGCAAGTCGCGCAGCGTAGCGGCACGATAGCGATCACGCGCGCGCACCCTGCCCCGGTGTCGTGGCGTTGACCAGCGCGGCCATGTTCCCGAAGGGGTGCCGGTTCTCGTACATGAGCTGGTGGGCCTCCCCAATCTCATCGAACGAAAAGACTCGCGATAGACAGGGGTCGACGAGCCCTTGATCAACCATCCGGGTCACGGCCAGCGCTTGCTCGTCGTTCGACAAGTGACTGCCTTGCAAGCGCTTCTGCCGCATCCAGTGATAGCGCAGATCGAGGCTCACATCGTAGCCCGTCGTCCCCGCGCAGATGACGACCATGCCGCCGGTTGCGCAAACGAAGCATGAGGTCGGCAGCGTCGATTCACCGGGATGCTCGAAGACAAGACGCGGACTGACCCTCTCGCCCACTGCGTCCCAGATGGCTTTCCCGAAGGCGCGGGCGCCCTTGACCCAGTCGTTATAGGCGGCGCTGGAGGTGCTTGGCATCTTGCCCCAGTGGCGGAACGCGTTCCGATCGATCACGCCGACGGCGCCGTGATCCAGGCAGAATTGCCGCTTGGCCTCGTCGGAGATGACCGCGACCGGTCTTCCGCCCGCCGCCCGCGCAATCTGAAGCGCCATGCTACCGAGCCCGCCGGCGGCTCCCCAGACGAGGACGACGTCGCCCTTCTCCACGATATTGGGCGGCCAGCCCAAGAGCATGCGATACGCCGTGGACGCGCAGAGAAGATAGGCCGCAGCCGCCTCCCAGGTCAGTCGCTTGGGCTTGGGGATGCACTGATGGGCTTGCGCCCGGGCGAACTGGCAATAGCTGCCGTAATTGGTCTGGTAGCCCCAGATGCGCGTGCTCTCGGCGAGCATGGGATCGCGCCCCGAGGTGACCCACGGGTCGTCGGGCTCCCACCAGCCGCTATGCACCACGATTTCGTCGCCGGGCTTGACATTGCGCACCGCGTTCCCGACGGCCCAGACGATGCCGGCGCAATCGCTGCCGCCAGCATGAAAGTCCTCTGGCTCCCCGCGGTTCTTTTGTCGCTCGGCAATGACATCGACGGGCTTCCCCAAAGCCGCCCAGACATTGTTGTAATTGATGCCCGTCGCCATGACATAGACGAGGACCTCGTCATCGCGAATTTTCGGGGTCGGGATGACTTCGCGCCGCCACGCGGTGCGCGGCGCGCCGAACCGGTCCTGGCGCACGGCAAAAGCATGCATCTTGTCGGGAACGGCGCCGAGAGGCGGCCGCTCGCCGAGACTGCAAAGCTCCATATCTTTCCCCCTTTACGTGGTGCTCATTGCGTCGGGACGGCCTTCGCGGCGGAAAGCAGGCCCGTTTGCGCCAGTCTCCCGTCCTTATTCTCTATTTGTCAAGCAAATATATGTTTTTAGTTCAACGCGCTCCGTCACAACGCTCTCTGGCCTCCCTGCTGAGCCCGCTCCGTCCTCCCGTTTGACTATCCGAAAATGACCCGTACATGACGCTTTCTCTCAACCGCATCAAGACATGACGATGCCCGCAGGAAGACGAATCGTCGCGACTCTCCTGATTGTCGCCGCCGCGTGGCTCGCATTCCCGGGACGCGCCAGGGCGAGTGACGTGAACGCGCTCAGTTTGCGGCTCGATTGGGTGCCCTGGGGCGTTCAGGCGCCAATCTTCCTCGCCGCCGAAAAGGGGTGGTTCAAGAAGGCGGGGATCGATGTCGAGATCGTCGACGGGAACGGCTCGGCGATAACCGTCCAACGCGTCGCCGCGCATCAATTCGACGTTGGCCTGGCGGCCCTCTCGACCATGGCCTTCGCACGCGGCAAGGGCCTGCCGGTCATCTCGATTGCCGGCTTCTTCCGGAAAGGCGATATCGGACTGCTCGTTCCCCGCAATTCACCGGTCGAGAGCCCGAAGGATCTCGCGGGAAAACGGATCGCCTATACGGCGGGCTCGCTCGAAGCGCCCTTCATCGATGCCTTCCTCGCCGCGGGCGGCCTCAAGCGCAACCAGGTTCAACTCCTCAATGTCGATGCAGGCGCGAAGGTCGCGACCTATCTGTCGGGCAACGTGGGCGGGGTGTTCTCAAGCGCGCCATTCGCCCTGCCCCTGGTCGAGGCAAAGCGCCCATCGCGGGCGATGCTCTTCTCCGACGCGGGGTTGAACCTTCCGAGCTTTGGGCTCTTCACGACAACGAGCGAGCTCAGGGAGAAAGGGCCGGCCTTGAAGAGGCTTGCCAGCATCGTCGCTGGCAGCTGGGCCTATGTCGTCGCCGGCCATGTCGACGAGGCCGCCGATGCCATGATGCGCCAGCGCCCGCAGGCCAAGCTGCAGCCGGCCCTCCTTCGCGCCCAGATCAAGCAGTCGATCGCCTTTCTCTATACGCCGGCGAGTGCCAAATTGCCGATCGGCTTCCAGGCCACCGAGGATTGGACGAACGCGATCGCCGTGATGGAAAAGGCCGGGATGATCACGCCCGGCTCCCAGCCGTCACACTACTTCACCAACGATTACCTCGATCCCGCACTATTTCATGCGGTATCCGGCGATTGATCGCCCTGGAGCGCCGAGACGGCAGCGCATTGTCTCGCCCGGTGTGCGCCGATCTCAGGTGAGCCGGGACCAGCCGATCAAAGCTCGAAGCGAATGCCTTGGGCGAGCGGCAGCGCGCGCGAGTAGTTGATCGTGTTGGTCGCCCGCCGCATGTAAGCCTTCCAGGCGTCGCTCCCCGCCTCGCGACCGCCGCCCGTCTCCTTCTCGCCGCCGAAGGCGCCGCCGATCTCCGCACCCGAAGGGCCGATATTCACATTGACGATGCCGCAGTCGCTCCCGGCCGCCGATGTGAATTGCTCCGCCTCGCGAAGATCGGTGGTGAAGATCGACGAGGCCAGGCCCTGCGGCACCGCGTTATGGAGCCGGATCGCCTCATCGAGTGTCCGGTAGCGCATCACATAGAGTATGGGCGCGAAGGTCTCGCGGCAGACGAGCTCGCTCTGCCGGGGCATCTCGGCAAGCGCCGGGCGAACGTAATAGGCGTCCGGCCAAGCGTTGGCGAGCAGGCGCTCGCCGCCGATGACCTGCCCGCCCTCCTTTCGTGCCTCAGCGAGGCTCGTCTGCATCGCCTCGTAAGCGCGCAGATCGATCAAGGGTCCCACCAGCGTGCCGGACTCGAGCGGATTCCCGACGGGGATCTGGCCATAAGCCTGCTTCAGGCGCGGCACCAGCTTCTCGTAAATGGATTCGTGGGCAAAGAGGCGGCGCAAGCTCGTACAGCGCTGGCCGGCGGTGCCGACGGCCGCGAAGAGGATTGCCCGCACGCCCAGCTCCAGATCGGCGGAGGGCGCAACGATCATGCCGTTATTGCCGCCGAGCTCGAGCACGGCCCGCCCGAACCGCGCGGCGACCCGCGGGGCCACGGCGCGGCCCATGCGCGTCGATCCCGTGGCGCTGACAAGCGCAATGCGCCGGTCGTCGACCAGCGCCTCGCCGAGTTCCGGACCGCCGACGACGACTGCCGAAATACCCTTGGGAACGCCCTCCATCCGCGCCGCGGCGCGCTCGAGCAAGGCTTGGGTCGCGAGCGCCGTAAGCGGCGTCTTCTCCGAAGGCTTCCAGATCAGCGTGTTACCGCAGACCAGCGCGATCGCCGCGTTCCACGACCACACGGCGACCGGAAAATTGAAGGCCGAGATGACCGCCACGACTCCGAGGGGGTGCCAGGTTTCCATCATGCGATGGCCCGGCCGCTCCGTGGCCATCGTCACGCCATAGAGCTGGCGGGACAGGCCGACGGCGAAGTCGCAGATATCGATCATCTCCTGCACCTCGCCCAGACCCTCCTGGACGATCTTTCCCGCTTCGATCGAGACGAGGCGGCCGAGCTCGGCCTTATGGGCGCGCAGCTCCTCCCCGAGCAGCCGGACAAGCTCGCCGCGCTTCGGCGGCGGAACATCGCGCCAAAGGTGGAAAGCCTCTTGCGCCTCGCCGACCACCCGGTCCATGGCGGCGCGATCGAGGGTAGGTACGCGCGCGATTTCCGCGCCATTGATGGGCGAGCACACGGTGAGGCCGCCGACCGAGAACGCCTGATCGGGCACGCCGAGTCGACGCAGAAGATCGCCCGTGTCGGCGCGGCCCGGCACGGATGCGGACGGGGAATTCATTGCGGAGAACTCCTTACGTTTGACTTGATCGGATTGGAACGGCCCGGTCGTGACGGCCGGGAAAGGCGGTCAGGCCCAATCCGCCCTCGCCGCCTCTTCCCCCTTAAGGAGCTCTACGGCGACGTCAGATCGCTTCCTTGAGCTCCTTGGCCGCGCGAAACGCGACCTTCTTGCTCGCCTTGATCTTGATCTGCTCCCCGGTCGCCGGGTTGCGCCCCATGCGCGCGGCCCGCTTGCGTACCTGCAGGATGCCGAGGCCGCCGATGCGGACCTTGTCCCCCTTCTTCAGGTGCTTGGTCACGAGCCCCACCATGTCGGACAGGAGCTCCACGGCCACCTTCTTGGGAATCTCGTGGCTGTCGGCGAGGGCCGTCGCCAAATGCTTCGTCGTCACCACGGTGGACTTGTTGGAGGTCTTCGCCGCCATTCTCTCTCTCCTATAGTTGCGGGTCGACGGATATCGACGCCCGAAGAAAATCACAAACCCAGTTACGGCAAAAGGGCGATTTTCCCGCATCAATCGCGGTCGATGGACACGCCCCTGGACGTAGGCCGAGTTTACCGCGTTTACGGCCGGCCGCCAATTAATGCCCGCGCCATCGCGCTAAGTTAAGGTCGGAAAACCGTCGAATCGCCCCTCGAAATGCATTCCGGCGCGTTCCTTGGCCGCTCGCCCGCGAGTCGCTGGACGCTTTCAGCCCCTATCTGCGGCCCTTTTCGCGACTCGGCGGGGCCGAACAGCCGCGAGTCGCGGGCCCTGGTCCGCTCGACCGCCATGGCGATGTCGCCAAGGCTATCGAGCGAGATAAACTATGTCCCGACCCGTTGGTGAGGCGATTAGCAAAAGGGGAGCCCAATGAAGGAAGTCATGAGCGACATCTATAGCTGGTCGAAGCTCTCGGAACCGCACGGCTATGACTTCAACGGCCATCTCATCCGCTGCGGTGCCGGCAATCTCTGCATCGATCCCGTCGAGCCGAGCTCTGACGATCTGAGCGAGCTTGCAACGCTCGGGGTAGATCGCATCATCCTCACCAATCGCAACCATTCACGCGCCGCCAACCTCGTCCGCGAAAAAACCGGGGCGCGCGTTGCCATTCATCCGGCGGATGCGCCGCATGCGCGGAGCCAAGGCGCCGTCATCGACGATTCACTTGCCGTCGGCGAGCGGATCGGGCCGCTTTCTGTCGTCGCCGCCTCCGGCAAATCCCCCGGCGAAATCGCGCTCCACTGGCCTGAGCGAAAGCTCCTGATTGTGGGCGACGCCGTGATCGGAAACCCGCCCGGGCGGTGCAGCCTTCTGCGCGCGCAAGTGGTAGACGATATGGCGGCCTTGCGCCGGAGCGTCGCCAAGCTGTTGGACCTCGACTTCGACGCCATCCTGATGGGCGACGGCGTCTCGATCGTCGCCGGCGCCAAGGAGCGGCTCCGCGAACTGGTCGGGAGCTTCCCGCGCTGACATTTCGATCGCGGCGTCCTTGCCCTCCATGCTCCAGTTGAGCATCCTCGACCAGTCGCCGGTTCGCGAGGGCGGCACGCCCGCCCAGGCGATCGCCGAGACCTTGCACCTCGCCAGGCTCGCAGATGAGCTCGGCTATCGCCGCTATTGGCTGGCCGAGCATCACAATCTGGCGGCTTTTGCGGGCACCGCGCCCGAAGTTCTTCTGGCCCGCCTCGGCGCGGAAACAAGCTCCATCCGGATCGGCTCCGGCGGTGTCCTTCTCGCCAATTACAGCCCGCTGAAGGTCGCCGAGGCCTTCCGCGTGCTCGAAGCGCTATACCCGGGGCGCATCGATCTCGGCATCGGTCGCGCGCCGGGCGGCGATCACGCGACGACGCTTCTGCTCCGGGCCGGCCAGCCGGAGGAGCTGGAACGATTTCCCGATCGGATCGCCGAGCTGCTTCACCTCTTGAGGGGCGGCCGACTGGAAATCGCCGGCATCGGCGCCGCGCAGGCCAACCCCGAGGGACCGACGGTTCCCGAGATTTGGCTTCTCGGCTCGAGCGACCGCAGCGCCGCCTACGCCGCCCATTTCGGCTGCGCCTTCTCCTTCGCCCATTTCATCAGCGATCTCGGCGGCCCTCAGGTCATGGCGGCGTACCGACGCGCTTTTCGGCGATCGCAATTCCTCGACCAACCTCGCGGAAGCGCCTGCATCGCCGTCATCTGCGCCGATACCGAGAGCGAAGCCAACAAGCTGGCGGCCAGCCGTGATCTCTGGCGGTTGCGTCGCGAACGTGGGGAGCTGGGTCGCTTTCCCAGCATCGAGGACGCTCTCGCCTATCCTTATAGCGACGCCGACAAGGCGCAGATCGCGCGGTTTCGTCGCGGCCAGATCATCGGCGCGCCCGAGCAGGTCCGCGCCCGGCTGCTCGAGACGGCCGAGGCCTATGGCGTGACGGAGCTGCTTGCCTTGACAATCTGCCACGATCCCGAGGCGCGCCGGCGCTCCTACCAGCTGCTCGCCGAGATCTTCGATCTTCCGTCCCATGCGCGGAGGGCACGCTGATGATCGCGCTCGCAATCAGCGCCTCAGGAAAATTTCGACGAGCAGAGCCTCGGCGTCCTCACCCGGTCTCAGCACCGGCGCGGTGGCATCGCGCGTCCATAGCAGCGAATAACCCGGCGGAACGCGATCGATCGGACTTTTCTCGGCATGACAAGCGAAGCCTCCGCGGATCGCGTAGAGCAGCGTGATATCGCCGTCGGCGTTTCGCCATTCGGCGCGCGGGATCGAGCCAAGCGCCGTGACCTTGGCCGCGGCACGCTCGCGATCGACCATGACGTTGAAGTCCCTGACCGGGCCGCCGAACAGCCGGCAGGTGGTCGCCCAGTCTCCGCTGAAGGGAACGGGGGCGAGGCGATCGGCGATGCGGACGGGCTCCGCCGCACCCGAAAAATCCAGCGCCATCCCTTCCCCGGAGAGGAGCGTGATGATCCGGTCATAACCGGTGAAGTTCGAAAAAGGCCCCGACTGCGCCACCTCCGCGATCGAGACGCGCCAAAGGAATCGGCCCCCGGCGCCCGGTGCGGAGGCGAGCTCCGCCGTAACACCGCCGCCGTTGCGCCAGCGCATGCTCCGGTAATCATTCGGGCCCAGCAGTCGAAGCTCGCTCATCACCTGCGCTCATCCGGGTTGGGGGTTGAGAGGGTTGACCCGCAGCGGCTCGGCCTTCGTGTAACGCCGTGACCTCATGACCAGGCGAATTGACCGCCCGATATTTCGCGTTGAGACCCATTATTGACGCCTGCCGACGATTTTCGATAGGGTCACTCGAATTCGACCAGATCGCGTCTCGCCGGGTGACAGTGCTGAGACGGAGTTGCGGCTTCACCACCTGACAACCGCGCCACGGCGACGATGCCGCCCGCTATCGGTGGCCGCTCTGGCGCCGCGCGAAATCCTCCCGTCACGAGAGGACGGAACGGAAAGCGACGAAATGACGCTCCCTCCCCTGAACGGTCCTCGACCGCTCGACAGAGTCAACATCGACGCTGCCGTTACGCGCAAGGAGCCTGGCGCCTACGCGCTTGGGCCGGTCGCCATCGGACGGATCACGGTGCTCTATGTCGGTCGCGCCGAAAGCGACCTTGCCGAGCGTCTCAAGCAGCATATCGGCATCTACTCGCATTTCACCTGGATCTATGCGTCATCGCCGAAGCGGGCCTTCGAGATAGAATGCGAGATGTATCACACCTGGATGCCTGCCGATAACCACGCCCATCCGACGCGGCTGTCAGAAACGCGATGGACCTGTCCCGTCTGCGGGGAATAGGCCGGCGATTATCCTTCTCAAGCTCATCTCGTCTATCGAGCGGCCATTGCCTTGGCTCGGCAGCTTTCGGCGCTGACGCCGAGCTCGGTCAATAGCCGGAATGGTGAGCGCGCCGGGGGTCGAACCCGGGACCTACTGATTAAAAGTCAGTTGCTCTACCGCTGAGCTACGCGCCCCTGCGTGACGTGATGGTCAAGACAAGCGGCACCTAAATAGGCGCGCTTGCCGCTCCGGTCAATCCGGGAGCGGGCTGCCGGACAGCGCCGCCCGGCTTCCTTTCACTTCTTAACGTCGGCAGCGACCTGCATACGGATGATCTTGTCCGGTGTGCCGAGTACGCGCCCGTTCTGCTGCTTCGAGCCGCTCTTGATGTGATCGACGAAGTCCATGCCTTCGACGACCTGGCCGATAATGGTGTATTGGCGATCGAGCCACGGCGCGTCGTCAAAGCAGATGAAGAACTGGCTATCCGCGCTGTTGGGATCTTGCGCGCGCGCCATTCCCACGGTCCCGCGGACAAAATGCTCGCGGCTGAACTCGGCGGGCAAATGCTGCCCCGAGCCTCCCGTGCCGTCGCCCTTGGGATCTCCCGTCTGTGCCATGAATCCGGCAATGACCCGATGGAAGGCAAGGCCGTCGTAGAAATGCTGGCGGACAAGCTCCTTGACGCGCGCCACGGAGACGGGCGCCAAATCGGGCCGAAGGGCGATCACCACGCGGCCGTCCTTGAGATCCATGTAGAGCGTGTTCTCGAGATCCAGCGCCGACGCCGTTTCCGCGGTTGCGATCATGAGGAGAGCCGCCATGAAAAGAGGTTTGAGGAGCGCGCGCATCTTTTAGCCTGACCAACCGTCTGTTCCGTCGGAGCCCGCTCGCGCGCTTATCCCACAAGCCTCGCCCCGAGGCAAGCTGGGGCCTCTCGGCTCAGCGCACTTTTCCGAACCTCGCCGCAAGGTGGCCGGCGACGCCGGTGGGCACGAAGCTTGTTACGTCGCCGCCGAGCCGCGCGATCTCCTTCACGAAACGCGAGGAGATGAATTGCTGTCGCTCCGAGGCCATGAGGAACATCGTCTCGATCTGCGGCGCGACCCGTGCATTCATGCCGGCCATCTGAAACTCGTATTCGAAATCGGACACCGCGCGCAAACCGCGAATGATGATGCTGGCGCCGACTTCCCGGACGAAGTTGACGAGGAGCGTATCGAAGGGGCGAACCTCGATCCGATTCATATTTCCGTTGCCGGCCTTGGCGAGCACCGCGCATTCGTCGCTCACCATGGCGATGCGCTCGTCGAGGGGAAAGAGCGGACCTTTGCCGTCATTGCTCGCCACGGCGATGACCACGCGGTCGACGATGCGCGTCGCGCGCTGGATAATATCGAGATGCCCGTTCGTGATCGGGTCGAAGGTGCCGGGATAGACACCGATCCGCTCAGCCATTGTGCACCTCCCCCGCGTTTTGACCGGCCTCGCCACCGGAGACCGTCTCGTCGCCGCCGTTCGTCCCCTCGTCACCGATGCGCACCACCGAAACCACGCGCTCGCCCTCCGAGAGGCGGAACAGGGTCACGCCGCGGGTGGTCCGGCCTGCGATGCGGATATCGTGAACGGGGCAGCGTATGAGCTGACCGCCATTGGTCACGAGCATGATTTGATCGCCGCTGACGACCGGAAAGGCCGCGACGACAGTGCCTTCGGGATCGCGGCCGAGATCCATGCTCTCGATGCCCTTCCCGCCGCGCCCGGTGACGCGATACTCGTAAGCGGAGGTGCGCTTGCCGAAACCCGACGACGAGACCGTCAGGATGAACTCCTCCTCGCGGGCAAGCTCGGCAAAGCGCTGCTCAGAAAGCGTAGCGGCCGTCCCTTCCGCGCCCTCCTCGGCGCCCTCGTCGCGCCGACGCAAGGCAGCCAGCCGGAGATAGGCATCGCGCTCCTCGACGGCAAATTCGCCGTGACGGAGAATGGACATGGAGATCATCTCGTCTCCGGGCGCGAGCTGGATGCCGCGCACGCCGATCGAATTTCGGCCGCTGAATACTCTCACATCGCCGACGGCGAAGCGGAGGCACTTGCCGAAACGGCTGGCAAGCAGGACGTCATCCGTTTCCGCGCAGGTGCGCACGGCGATGAGGCGATCGCCGTCTTCGAGCTTCATGGCGATCTTTCCGTTCGCCTTGACGTCGACGAAGTCGGAGAGCTTGTTGCGGCGGACGTTGCCGCTCGCCGTGGCGAACATCACATCCAGGCCCGCCCAGCTCGTCTCGTCCTCGGGCAGCGGCATCAGGGTCGAGATGGTCTCGCCAGAGGCGAGCGGCAGAAGATTGATGAGCGCCTTGCCGCGCGCCTGCGGAGTCCCCGCCGGCAGGCGATAAGCCTTCATCTTGTAGACCATGCCGCGGGAGGAGAAGAATAGAACCGGCGTGTGGGTATTGGCGACGAAGAGCTGGCTGACGAAATCCTCGTCGCGGGTCGCCATGGCGGCACGACCCTTGCCGCCGCGGCGCTGCGCGCGATACGAAGAAAGCGGCACGCGCTTGACATAGCCTGCATGCGTCACGGTGACGACCATGTCCTCGCGCTGGATCAGATCCTCGATATCCTGCTCGAACTCCATCTCCTGGATCTCGGTCCGGCGCGGCGTGTCGAAGCGCTCCTTCATCTCGAGGAGCTCCTTGCGCAGAACGTCGAGGAGCTTGGTACGGGAGGCCAGCACGGCGAGGTATTCCGCGATCTGCTCCACCACCTCCCTGAGCTCGGTGGCGATCTTGTCGCGCTCGAGGCCCGTTAGCCGATGCAAGCGCAGATCGAGGATCGCTTTCGCCTGCTCCTCCGAAAGCCGGTAGAGCCCGTCGACGACGCCGCGACCCGGCTCGTCAATGAGCGCGATCAGGGGTGCGATCTCCCCGGCGGCCCACGGTGTGGCGACCAGGCGCGCGCGCGCCTCGGCGGGATCCTTGGCCGAGCGGATCGTCTCGATCACCGGATCGAGATTGACGACGGCGACGGCGAGCCCGGCCAGGATATGGGCGCGCTCGCGCGCCTTGCCGAGCTCGAAGATCGTCCGCCGCGTGATGACCTCCTCGCGGAACTTGACGAAGGCCGCGACGATGTCCTTGAGGCCCATGAGCTCGGGCCGTCCGCCCGAGAGGGCGAGCATGTTGACGCCGAAGGTCGATTGCAGCGGCGTGTAGCGGAAGAGCTGGTTGAGCACAACATCCGCCACGGCGTCCCGCTTCAGCTCAACGACGACGCGCACCCCATGGCGATCCGACTCGTCGCGCAGATCGGAGATGCCTTCGATGGTCTTGTCCTGCACCACCTCGGCGATGCGCTCGATCATCCGCGCCTTGTTCACCTGGTACGGGATCTCGGTGATGATGATGGCCTCGCGCCCTTTGGATATCTCCTCGACCACGGCGCGGCCGCGCATCACAACCGAGCCGCGACCCGTATGATAGGCTTGGCGGATGGCGGCGCGCCCCAGGATGATGGCCCCGGTCGGGAAATCCGGGCCCGGGACATGCTCCATAAGCTGATCGACCGAGATGGCCGGATTGTCCACATAGGCGAGGCAGGCGGCGATGACTTCGCCGAGATTGTGGGGCGGAATGTTCGTGGCCATGCCGACGGCTATTCCGCCGGCGCCGTTGACGAGCAGATTGGGCCATTGCGCCGGTAGAACCGACGGCTCCTCGGTCGTGTCGTCGTAATTGGGCTGAAAGTCGACCGTCTCTCGGTCGATATCCTCCAGCAGCGCCTCCGCGGCCCGGGCGAGGCGTGCCTCGGTGTAGCGCATCGCCGCCGGGGGATCGCCGTCCATCGAGCCGAAATTGCCTTGGCCCTGGATGAGCGGGATGCGCATGGAGAAGTCCTGCGCCATGCGCACCATGGCATCGTAGATGGCCACGTCGCCGTGCGGATGATACTTGCCCATCACGTCGCCGACGATGCGCGAGGACTTGCGCGTCACCTTGTCCGCGGTATAGCCGCCCTCCTTCATGGTATAGAGGATGCGGCGCTGCACGGGCTTCAGGCCGTCGCGCACATCGGGAAGCGCCCGCGCTACGATCACGCTCATGGCGTAATCGAGGTAGGAGCGGCGCATTTCCTCTTCGATCGTGACCGCAGTCACGGGACTGTCCGGAGCGGCGGGTGTGGTCGTCACGGGCTGGATTTGTTATGGAGCTATGGCCGCCGCGGGCCGCAAGGCGCCAGAGAGGCCGGGATTAAGCACGCGCACAGCTATAGCAAATTCGCCCCCGCCGAACAACCGAAAAGGCTTTTAGCCCCGGCAAAAAACAATAAATTTATCAACGTCTTACTAGATAAATCTTCGAGCCTGGCCGCGGCGTCGGCTGCCATGTCCCAAGAGCCGCCAACGGGAAGCGCCGCCGCCGTCCTCGCCCCTCTACTCGGGATCTCTCGATGCTGATCGCCTCCGCCTGTTGCCTCGCCGCAGCCCTTGCCATCGGCGTCGTGCTCGCCGCCGCCTATCTTCGCGCCGAGGGCCGGTTCCCGCCCCTTTGGCTCGGCGCCATACACGGCGCTTTCGCCTTATCGGGCCTCGGCATATTGGGAATCGCCCTCGCCACGACATCGCCGCGTGGGCAGGCGACGGGGAGTGCCTCTTTCGGCGCGATCGCCTTCGTCGCCCTTGCCGTTGCCGCGGCGTTCGGATTGCGCGTCTTTACCGCGCATCTTCGCCGCAAGCATCTACCAGGCACCGCGCTCGGCGTGCATGCCATGCTCGCCGTGACGGGCTTCGTCTTCCTTTTCGTCTACGCCCTGCAGAGCTGAGGCATACGGAAGGCGTGCCCGCGAGCGGCGACGCTCCGCCTCAGAACGGGATTTCGTCGTCGAGGGCGTCCGCCGCGCTGCCCGCCCCTCGTCCGCCCGCAACGCCGCCACGCGGCTCCTCGGCCATGCCGCGCTCCTCGTAACTGGGTCCGGCAGCCTCGCCCTCGCCACGGCCATCCAGCAAGGTGAGCTCGCCCCGGTAGCGCTGCAGCACCACCTCCGTGGTGTATTTCTCCTGCCCGCTCTGGTCGGTCCATTTGCGGGTCTGGAGCTGGCCTTCGAGATAGACCTTGGAGCCCTTGCGCAGGTATTTCTGCGCGACCTCGCCGAGCCGCTCGTTGAAGATGACGACGCGATGCCACTCGGTCTTCTCGCGCCGCTCGCCGCTGGCCTTGTCGCGCCAGTTCTCCGATGTCGCGACCGAGAGATGGACGATGGCATCGCCGCTCTGGGTGCGCCGGACTTCGGGGTCGCGTCCCAGATTGCCGATGAGTATGACCTTGTTGACGCTTCCCCCAGCCATGGCTGCCTGACCTCACTTCACGGTGAAACGGGAGTTTAGACGAAATCGGTGCAACCTATACAGAAAACCCGGCTTTCCGTCACCGTCGAAGGTGCCGCGCCGGGGCTCGGGCGCCGGCTCCCCGGTCGCGCGGATTCGCCACAATTCGGGAGTCGCTTTTTCGGCCCGCCTGCCTATATTGCTTGCTGTTTCCCGCCGCCACAACCCATGTCTCGAGATGACATCGGACAGCGCTTACGCTCAAGCCATCCGCGTCCGCGGCGCCCGTGAGCACAATCTCAAGGGCGTCGATGTCGACCTGCCCCGCGACAGCCTGGTGGTGATCACGGGGCTGTCCGGCTCGGGGAAATCCTCGCTCGCCTTTGACACCATCTATGCCGAGGGCCAACGCCGCTATGTCGAGAGCCTCTCGGCCTATGCGCGGCAGTTCCTCGAGCTTATGCAGAAGCCCGACGTCGATTCGATCGAAGGCCTGTCACCCGCCATCTCGATCGAGCAGAAGACGACCTCGAGGAACCCGCGCTCGACCGTCGGGACGGTCACCGAGATCTACGACTATCTGCGCCTCCTCTATGCCCGCATCGGCATCCCCTATTCGCCAGCGACTGGATTGCCGATCGAAAGCCAGACGGTATCCCAGATGGTGGACCGCATCATGGCAATGGCGGAGGGTACGCGCCTCTATCTCCTGGCGCCCATCGTGCGCGGTCGCAAAGGGGAATACCGCAAGGAGCTGCAGGACCTTCAGAAGCGCGGCTTCACTCGCGTTAAGGTCGACGGCAAGCTTTACGACATCGATGCGGTTCCCGCCCTCAACAAGAAGCTCAAGCACGACATCGAAGTGGTCGTCGACCGCATCGTGGTGCGCGAGGGGCTCGGCAATCGCCTGGCGGACAGCCTGGAGACGGCGCTCGAGCTGTCCGACGGTCTCGTCTTTGCGGAGAATGCCGATTCCGGCGAGCGCGCCACCTTCTCGGCGAAGTTCGCCTGTCCGGTCTCGGGCTTCACCATCGACGAGATCGAGCCGCGCCTTTTCTCCTTCAACAATCCCTTCGGCGCCTGTCCGGCCTGCGACGGGCTCGGCACCAAGATGTTCTTCGACCCCGAGCTCGTGGTGCCGAATGAGGAGCTCAGCCTCGCCGAAGGCGCCATCAAGCCTTGGGCCTCGAGCAGCTCTCAATATTACGATCAGACCCTCGACAGCCTCGCCCGCCATTACAAGGTGTCGAACCGCTCGCCGTGGCGCGAGCTGCCCGAGAAGGTCCGCCAGGCGATCCTCTACGGCTCGAACGGCGACGCCGTCACCATGCGCTATGACGACGGTCTGCGCAAATACCAGACGACCAAGCCGTTCGAGGGCGTACTGCCCAATCTCGAGCGGCGCTGGCGCGAGACGGACAGCGCCTGGGTACGCGAGGAGCTGTCTCGGTTCCAGACGACCACCCTCTGCGATTCATGCAAGGGCCATCGCCTCAAGCCCGAAGCGCTGGCGGTCAAGCTCCGCAAGCTCAACATCAGCGAGCTTTGCGACATGTCGATCGCTCACTTGGTCGACTGGTTCGCCGAGCTGCCGAAGCACCTCTCGGCCAAGCACCAGGAGATCGCCCAGCGCATTCTCAAGGAGATCAACGAGCGGCTCGGCTTCCTCAAGAATGTCGGGCTCGAATACCTGACCTTGAGCCGCGCCTCGGCCACGCTCTCCGGCGGCGAGAGCCAGCGCATCCGCCTCGCCTCGCAGATCGGCTCGGGGCTCACAGGCGTGCTCTACGTGCTCGACGAGCCCTCGATCGGTCTCCATCAGCGCGACAATAAGCGGCTCCTCGATACGCTCGTCCGCCTTCGCGATCTCGGCAATACGGTGATCGTCGTCGAGCATGACGAAGAGGCGATCCGTGCTGCCGACTACATCGTCGACATGGGTCCTGGCGCCGGCCGGCACGGCGGCGAGATCATCGCGGCGGGTCCGCCTGCCAAGGTGCTGCAGAATCCGAAGAGCCTCACCGGCCAATACCTCACCGGCTTCCGCCGCATCGAGGTACCGAAGATGCGCCGGCCGGGCAAGCTCGACCAGAAGCTGATCATCCGCGGCGCCCGCGCCAATAATCTGCAGCGGGTCACCGCGGAAATCCCGCTCGGCACCTTCACCTGCATCACCGGCGTCTCGGGGTCGGGCAAGTCGACCCTCACCATCGACACCCTCTACAAGGCGGTGGCTCGGCGGTTATACGGGGCTCGCGAAGCCCCCGGCGAGCACGACGCGATTGAGGGCCTCGAATTCCTCGACAAGGTCGTGGACATCGACCAATCCCCGATCGGGCGGACGCCGCGCTCGAACCCGGCGACCTATACGGGCGCCTTTGCTCCGATCCGGGACTGGTTCGCCGGACTGCCGGAGGCGCGGGCGCGCGGTTACAAGGCCGGGCGCTTCTCCTTCAATGTGAAGGGTGGCCGCTGCGAGGCGTGCCAGGGCGACGGCGTCATCAAGATCGAGATGCATTTCCTGCCCGACGTCTATGTGCAATGCGACGTCTGCAAGGGCAAGCGCTACAACCGCGAGACGCTGGAGATCACCTTCAAGGAGAAGTCGATCGCCGATGTCCTCGACATGACGGTCGATGACGGCGTCGAATTCTTCAAGGCCGTCCCATCGATCCGTCAGAAGCTCGAGACCCTACAGCAGGTCGGGCTTGGCTATATCCATATCGGCCAGCCGGCAACGACGCTCTCGGGCGGCGAGGCGCAGCGCGTCAAGTTGGCGAAGGAGCTGAGCCGCCGCGCCACGGGACGCACCCTCTACATCCTCGACGAGCCGACCACGGGACTGCATTTCGAGGATGTCAGCAAGCTTCTCGAAGTGCTTCACACGCTCGTCGATCAGGGCAATACCGTCGTCGTCATCGAGCATAATCTCGAGGTCATCAAGACCGCCGATTTCATCCTCGATATGGGACCCGAAGGCGGGGACAAGGGCGGCCGCCTGATCGCGAGCGGCACGCCCGAGGAGATCGCCGCGATCTCGGGCAGCTATACGGGCGACTATCTGCGCCCCTATCTGCGCGCAGCACTCCCGCGCCCCAACCGCAAGCGCGCCTGATCGCGGCGCCGCGCCGGCCCGATCAGCTACCCGCCGCCACGGCCCGCCAATAGACCTGGTTGATCGAGCCCATGAGGGCGTCGTGGCTCGCCTCCAGGCAGCGCCGCAAGGTCAGCCCCTGCACGTAAGTTGCGCCGCGCCGGCAGCTCTCATAGGCGATCGCGGCCTCGGCCATGCCGGGACGAGGATCGTTCATCTTGGGCGTCCCGCCGATCACCTCTCCCCAAAGCCCGTTTCCCTTGGCGAGATCGAGGGTCTCACTGTTCTCGGCGCTCGGCAAGGCGTTGATCAGGCGATTCATGACCTGCGCCGTCACGATCTGCGCATGCTCGTCCGTCGCGAAGAGATCGCTCGCGATGGCATCGAGGGTCCCCGCCGCCGTGGCAATTTCCTTGTCGGTGAGGGGCTGAGGATCATCGGCCGTCGCCACGGGCGCCAGCGTCAGGTGGGGGCCGACAGAGATCTCGAGGCGCGCCGCCTTCAGGCTATCGCGCAGCGCCTCGGGCACGCTCACCGTCACGGCGCTGTAGCTGCGGGCGCTTGCGATATGCAGCTCGGCGCCGAGGGGGGCCGCGCGCGTTGAGCCATCGGCAGCCACGGCGAGGAGCGTCAGCGGGCTGGGGTCAACCGCGCGATAGGCGGTGCCGTCGGGCGGCGAGCTGCGGTCCCGTTGCAGGCAGAAGGCGGAGAGCTCGGCCGTGCAGGTCGTCCCGTCGCATGTCATCGGGATCGGCGCAGCGCTCGATATCACCCCCAGCATCTGGGTCGCAGCCTGAGCGGCCAGCGGGAAGGCGATCGCGACCGAGGCGGTCATCAAAAGGATGCGAAGATACATTGGACACCTCCAGGCGTCGGTGTCGGCCGTGCAGACAGCCCCTCGGCAAAGCACCGGTCTCGCCCTATGGGCGAGGCAAGAGGCGATTCGCGAACGGGAGCCGCGCAGCCCCGAACATGGTGAATCCTCCCACCGTCTCGGCCGAGGGTCAACGATCTCGTCACCGCCCATACTGCCGGCGGGGCAGTCATTGCCAGGGCCGTCGCCGCGGTCTATGTGTCACGCCATGACAATCGGACAACACCAGCGCCCAGTGCATGTCATCGGCGGCGGGCTGGCGGGAAGCGAGGCGGCCTGGCAGCTGGCGCAGCGCGGCATCCCGGTCGTGCTGCATGAGATGCGCCCGCGGCGGATGACCGAGGCGCACGTGACCTCGCGGCTCGCGGAGCTCGTCTGCTCGAACTCCTTCCGCTCCGACGATTGCCATTACAATGCCGTGGGCTTGCTCCACGAGGAGATGCGGCGGTGCGGCTCGCTGGTCATGGCGGCCGCGGACAAGAGCCGAGTGCCCGCCGGCGGCGCGCTCGCCGTCGATCGCGAGGGATTTTCAGCTACGGTTGAGCAGGCGATTGCGGAGCAGCCCCTGATCACGGTGGCGCGCGACGAGGTCGGCTCTCTGCCGCCGCCCGATTGGGATCAGGTTATCATCGCGACGGGCCCCCTCACCTCGCCCGGCTTGGCGGAGGCGATCCGCAAAACGACGGCCGAGGACTCCCTCGCCTTCTTCGATGCCATCGCGCCGATCGTCTACAAGGAGACCGTCGATTTCACGATCGCCTGGTACCAGTCGCGCTACGACAAGGGCGAGGGGGTCGATTATATCAACTGCCCCTTGGATCGCGACCAGTACTACGCTTTCGTTGATGCGCTGCTGGCAGGGGAGCAGACCAGCTTCCACGACTGGGAGAAGACGACGCCTTACTTCGAGGGATGCCTGCCGATCGAGGTGATGGCCTCCCGTGGCCGCGACACCCTCGCCTTCGGCCCCATGAAGCCCGTCGGCCTCACCGATCCCAGGACCGGCCGCCGCCCCTTTGCCGTCGTGCAGCTCCGCCAAGACAACGCCCTCGGCACGCTCTACAACATGGTTGGCTTCCAGACCAAGCTGAAACACGGCGAGCAGACGCGCATCTTCCGCTTGATTCCCGGGCTGGCGCGCGCCGAGTTCGCGCGCCTCGGCGGGCTTCACCGCAATACGTTCCTCAATAGCCCGAAACTGCTCGACGAGACGCTGCGCCTCAAGGCGATGCCGCGCCTTCGCTTCGCCGGCCAGATCACCGGCGTTGAAGGTTACGTCGAGAGCGCCGCGATCGGGCTGCTCGCCGGCCGTTTTGCCGCGGCGGAACACCGCGGCGAGGCCCCTGCTCTGCCGCCGCCGACGACGGCATTGGGTGCGCTTCTCGGCCACATCACCGGCGGGGCGGCCGCGGAGACCTTTCAGCCGATGAACGTGAATTTCGGACTCTTCCCCCCGATCGCGACAGTCGCCCGTGGGCGGGAGCGAAAGCGCGCCGTCGCCGAGCGGGCGCTTGCCGATCTCGCCGCCTGGCTCGAGCCGGACCGCCTTATCGCGGCAGAGTGATGGCCGACCGTCTGGACGGCCGCGCGATCAATACCGGCCGCGCAATGCTGCCAATGTGAGCCGGAGCGGCTTGAACGGGCGCTTTTGCCGCAGATCGAGCGCGAACGGATCGTAACCCGCGCGCCGCAGCTCGCGGAGATAGCCGGTAGCCAGGGTCGCCGGTAGAAGCGCCGCGATGCCGGCGCCGGGCAGACGGCGGCGCAGCCGCCGCGCCTCATCGAGACATGCCTCGGCGCGGTCCGCGATCTGCCGCGTCACGGCCGTGAGCCCATCCGCGCGGCCGCGCTCGAGCAATTGCGCTGCATCGACCCCGGCCTGCGACATCAGGTCCTGGGGAAGATAAAGCCGTCGCTGCCGCGCGTGAAAGGGAACGGCGCGCAGGAGCCCAATGAGCGCCCAGGCGATGCCGACACCGTGTGCGGCGGTCGTTGCAGCCTCACCTCGGACGCCCAGGATCTCGAGGGCCAGCTCGATGAGGCTCGCCGAGGAGGCCTCCGCATAGGCCAAGAGGTCCGCCAGGGTCGCCGGCGGCTTGTCGTCGAGGTCGGTCTCGCGCGCATCGATCAGCCGATCGAAACGCGAGCGCGCCAGCCCCGCACGGTCGATGGCTCTGGCAAGCGGTGCCACCACCTGATGGGCACGCGGGGCCCCCGTATAAACGCCTTCGATCGCCTCGCGCCACCATTGCAGCCGGATTTGGCCGAGAAGTGTCTCGCTCACCACCTCCCGGGTCTTGGCGATTTCGAGATTGAAGGCATAGAGAGCGAAGAGATCCTCCCGCCGATCGGCCGGCGCGAAGAGCGCCGTCAGGAAACGGTCCGGGTCATGCCGCCGCACTTCGGCAGCGCAATAGGAGAGCGGCTTGTCGGACATGCCTCGGTCCTTTGAAAGCCGTCGCCGATGCCTCGGGCTTAATGGAAGGCGATCAACGCAGCGGCGACGCGGCGCCCCTCTGCCAGAAGGACGTTATAGGTGCGGCAGGCGGCGCCCGTGTCCATCGCCTCTATCACGATGCCGCGCTGGCGCAAGGCGGCGCGCAGCGCTTCGTCGACAAGCGCCGGCGCGCGGCCGCAGCCGAGCAGAAGCAGCTCGACGTGGGGTGCGGCCTCCGTGACCGGCGCCAGGCTCTCGGCCGTGAGCTGTGTCGTGGCTGCGACCTGCCATGCCACGGTGCGGTCCGGCAATACGATCACCGAGCCCTCATGGACGACGCCGCTGATGCGGAATCGCCCATCCCCATAGCCCTGGATGAGCTGTGCCGACGCCGGAACCTGTGGCGTAAGGTCCATATCCTCGCCTCGTCGCCGCCGCGGCAGAAGGGGCTGCGGCTGGTCGCGGGCACCCCGCTCGGCGCCCATGACCTCATGCTCTAGCAATAGCCTCGTCGCCGGCGGGGTCAAGTCGCGGCTGCCTCGAGACGGGTAACCCTGCGTCGATGCAGGCGATTGCGGCTACTTTTTCCCGGCTTCGGACTTCTTGTCGCCTTCTTCGCTCGATTTATCCTTTGCGGAAGCCGGCTCGGTGCGTGAGACGACCGATTGAATCGTGCTGCGCACCACGCGGACGCGCACACCCTCGGCAATCTCGACGATGACGTCATCGTCGCCTTGCACCTTGGCGATGGTGCCGACAATGCCGCCCCCCGTCACGACCCGGTCACCCCGCCGGAGCTGGCTCAGCATGCCCTTATGCTCCTTCATCTTCTTCTGCTGGGGTCGGATCAGCAGGAAATAGAATACGACGAAGATCAGGACGAGCGGCAGAATCGACATCAAATTGAATTCGCCCCCTGGCGCGCCACCGGCAGCCTGGGCATAGGCCGTTGAAATAAACATGAAAACTCCCCTCCTCCTCGGGCGCGGCCGGGCCGCTGGTCGATAGCGGGGCGCAACTTACCCGCTCGACGATCCGAGAGCAAACGCCTTCCGATGCCTCACGCCACGCCGAGAGCAGGCGGCGCGCCGCCATTTGACTGAATCCCGAGCGGCGCTTAGGGTGCCCACCGCTCGCATCTCGGTGGGGATCATGGCCGATCAGAATCTCGAAGCCTTGCTCAACCGCATCGCTGCGGCGCTTGAGCGGCTGGCGCCGCGGCCGGCAGCGGAGGTCGACCTCGATACGGTCGATGCCTTCGTCTGGCACGCCGAGGGGGCGCATCTCGAGCCCATTCACGCGGTCAACCGGATCGACCTTGATCTACTGCAGGGAATCGCGGGCCAGCGCGACGTTCTGCTCGCCAATACGCAGCGCTTTGCCGACGGGCTCCCGGCCAACAACGCGCTCCTCTGGGGCGCTCGCGGCATGGGCAAGAGTTCTCTAGTGAAGGCGATCCACGCCCATATCAACGCGGCACGGCCGCGCGCCCTAGCCCTCGTCGAGATCCACCGCGAGGACATCCCGTCCCTGCCGCGACTGCTTGATCGCCTGCGCAAATCCAGGCGGCGCTTCGTTCTCTTCTGCGACGATCTCTCCTTTGATGGCGGCGACGCGACTTATAAATCGCTCAAGGCGGTGCTCGAAGGCGGCATCGAGGGCCGGCCCGACAACGTCGTTCTCTATGCAACCTCGAACCGCCGCCATCTCATGCCGCGGGATATGATCGACAACGAGCGCTCGACCGCCATCAATCCCTCCGAGGCCGTCGAGGAGAAGGTATCGCTCTCCGACCGCTTCGGCCTGTGGCTTGGCTTCCACCACTGCGATCAGGACACTTTTTTCGCGATGATCGACGGCTATGCGGCCCGATACGGGATCAACCTCCCCCGCGAGCAGCTCCACAAGGAGGCCAATGAATGGTCGGTGACCCGCGGCTCCCGCTCGGGCCGGGTCGCCTGGCAATTCATCCAAGACCTCGCCGGGCGCGTGGGGCGGCGCCTCGAATAGGCAAGATCGAGGATCAGACTCGAAGCCGTATCAGCTCGACAGCGAGCCGAGATATTTGAGCGGATCGACGGCGCGGGAGCCGTGGCGCACCTCGAAATGAAGCTGCGGGCTCGACACGCTGCCCGAGCTCCCGGCCTTGGCGATCGGCTGCCCGCGCCTCACGCGCTGCCCGCGCTTGACCAGCAGCGTCTCGTTGTGCGCATAGGCCGTCATCCAGCCATTGTCGTGCTTGATCAGCACCAGATTGCCGAAGCCGCGGATTTCATTGCCCGCATAGACGACGACGCCGCTATCCGCCGCGACCACCGTTTCGCCGGCCCGCGCCGCGATATTGATGCCGTCATTGTAGAGGCCGTCCTCCTTGGCGCCAAACCCGGAAATGATCTTGCCCCGAATGGGCCAGAGAAATCGCCCATTCCCTCCACCTTCTGGCGCCTCCGCCGGTGTCTCGCTCGCCGGCGGCAGGGACGCAAGCTTGGGCCCAGCCGCAACAGGCGGCGGCGGAGGCTCGACGGCTGCCGCGCCCGCAGCAGGCGAGAGCGCCGGCGGCGGTGCGGCCTTCGCGTCGCTGCCCGACGGTGGGGGAAGCGGCGATGCAGGTGTAGAGCCCGAAGCAACCTGGGGCGATAATGTTGGCGGCGGCGGCAACTGGGTAACGGTGATGCCGCCAGGCGAGGTTGAGGGAGAGGTCGTCGAGGTGAGGGGTTGCGGCCCCTTGGCGGGGATGCCGCCGCTCGGCGGCAGAGTTTCGACCTTCCGGATTTCGCCCGGTGAAGCGGGCTGCGCCGCAGGCGGCTCGGCCGTCACGCGGCCCGGCATGATCAGCGTCTCGCCGGTCCGAATCCTGTAGGGCGGCTTGATATCGTTGGCGCGCACAATCGCGCTCATGTCGGTGTCGCTCTGCCTCGCGATGCTGTAGAGCGTGTCGCCCGCCTTCACCACATGCACCTGGGGATGCGGCACGACGAGTTGCTGGCCCGGCCGCAGCAGATAAGGCGGCGAAAGGCTATTGGCGTCGATGATGGCGCGGATCGGCGTGTTGTTGCGCCGCGCAATCGCATACAGGGTGTCGCCGGGCTGGACCGTCACGCTGCCGGGCGGCGCCGGCGGGTAGCTTGCGGCAGCGGATCCGGAGGCGTGCCTCGGCGGCGGGACGGCCATCCAGCCGCAGCTCGACAGCAGGCTCCCCGCGATCCCGAGTGCCGCGGCGATCATGAGGCGCGGCGCAATCCCGCTAGCCGCCATGCTGGCTCCGGGGGCCTGCATCGCCGGAGATTAAAGGCACGAAGCGCACGGGACCCATATCGCTCGTCTCGACACCTTCCAGTAATCGCCGCACCCGCAGCAGGCGCTGCTCGCCGTGGCGAACGCCGACAGGCAGCACCATGATACCGCCAAGTTTCAGTTGTTGCAGCAAGGCGTCGGGCAAGGTGGTCGCGGCCGCGGTCAGGATGATGCGATCGAAGGGCGCCTGGGAGGGCCAGCCGTGGCTGCCATCGCCGCACTTGGTGGTGACATTTCTCAAGCGGAGGGCGGCGAAACGCGCCTCCGCCTCGACAAGAAGCGGGCGATGCCGCTCGATCGTGTAGAGACGCAGGCAAAGCTGCGCCAAGACCGCCCCCTGATAGCCCGACCCGGTCCCGATCTCGAGGACCTTCATGCGGTCGCCGACTTCGAGAGCCTGGGTCATGCGCGCCACGACGACGGGCTGGCTCAGTGTCTGGCCGTGCCCGATGGGCAGCGCGACATTCTCGTAGGACTGGTCGAGAAAAGGCTCGGGGACGAAGCTCTCGCGGGGAATCCGCTCGATCGCCGACAGCACCCGGGTATCCGTGATACCGGAACGGCGCAGCTCCATGATCATCCGAATCTTGCGTGCCTCGACGGTCACCCGAGCTTCTCCCGGAGCCGCATCATCGTCTGGCGATGGGTGAGGTCGAGGGACAGCGGAGTCACGGAGATGGCACCGCGATTGATAGCGGCGAGATCGCTGCCGCGCCGCGACGGCTCCTCGGTGCGCATCGTGCCAATCCAGTAATAGGGCACGCCGCGGGGATCGAGGCGCCGCTCGAGCTCACCGCCGAGCTTCCGCCGGCCCTGGCTTGCGACGACAATGCCCGAAACCTGCTCCGCCGGAACATCGGGGAAGTTGACGTTGAGAAGCACGCCTTTCGGCCACCCTATGGCTGCGAGCTTGCGGATCACCGCAGCCGCGTGATGCTCCGCGGTGGCCCAACGCGCGCGCTGGCCGTGACCGACATGCTGGCTAAGCGCAATCGACGGAACGCCGAGCAGCGTCCCCTCCATGGCCGCCGCGATCGTCCCCGAATAGGTGACGTCCTCGCCGAGATTGCCGCCACGATTGACGCCCGAGAGCACGAGATCGGGAGGCCCATCTTTCATGATGTGCTGCACGGCCAAGAGCACGCTGTCGGTCGGCGTCCCGTTGATGGCGAAGCGGCGCGGCCCGAGCGCGCGGATGCGCAGAGGGACGCGGAGCGTAAGCGAATGGCTGGCCGCACTCTGCTCGGTCTCGGGTGCGACGACCCAGACGTCGTCGGATAGGGTGCGGGCGATCCGCTCGAGCACCTTGAGCCCGTTCGCCTCGATGCCGTCATCGTTCGAGAGGAGGATACGGGCGCGGGAGAGATCGAGCAGGCCCTCAGGCATGGGCGATACGCGCAAGCCCGCCCATATAGGGCCGCAGCGCATCCGGCACCCGGATCGAGCCGTCGGCCTCTTGGTAATTCTCCATCACCGCGATGAGCGCGCGGCCGACGGCGACGCCGGAGCCGTTGAGCGTATGGACGAGGCGCGTTCCCTTCTCGCCGGCGCGGCGGAAGCGCGCCTTCATGCGCCGCGCCTGGAAGTCGCCGCAATTGGAGCAGCTCGAGATCTCGCGATAGCGGCCCTGCCCCGCCAGCCAGACCTCGATGTCATAGGTCTTGCGAGAGGCGAATCCCATATCGCCCGTGCACAGCACCACGACCCGATAGGGCAAGCCGAGCCGCTTCAGAACCTCCTCGGCGCAAGCGGTCATGCGCTCATGCTCCGCCTCCGATTGCTCGGGATGCGCGATCGAGACCAGCTCGACTTTGTAGAACTGGTGCTGGCGCAGCATGCCGCGCGTGTCCTTGCCGGCAGCACCCGCCTCGGAGCGGAAGCAGCCGGTCCAGGCGGTGAAGCGGAGGGGGAGCTGCGCCTCATCGAGGATGCGGTCGGCCGCCAGGTTCGTAAGCGGCACCTCGGCGGTCGGGATCAAGCGAAGGTCGGCGCCCGCGATCTGGAACAAATCCTCGCCGAATTTGGGCAGGTTGCCGGTGCCATAGAGGGCCTCGTCGCGCACCAGCATGGGCGGGCTCACTTCCTCATAGCCGAACTCGCTCGTGTGCAGATCGAGCATGAACTGCGCCAGCGCGCGCTCCAGCCGCGCCAAGGCGCCTCTGAGGAGAACGAAGCGCGCGCCCGACAGCTTGCCGGCGGCCTCGAAATCCATCAGCCCGAGCCTTTCCCCGAGCTCCCAATGCTCCTTCGGCGCGAAGGCGAATTGCGGCGGTGCGCCGTGGCGGCGGATTTCTTGATTGGCCGCCTCGTCGGCGCCGACGGGCACGTCGCTTGCCGGAAGATTCGGTATAACCGCAAGCGCGGCATCCAACTCGCTCGCGATCGCCCGCTCCTCATCCTCCCGTTTCGCCAACCGCTCCTTGAGCTGCGCGACCTCGGCCATCAGTGCCGCGGGGTCGCCGCCCTTGCGCTTCGCCTCGCCAACCTGCTTCGAGAGCTCGTTGCGCTTGGCCTGCAGCTCTTGGAATTCCGTCTGCGCTGCCCGCCGGCGCGCATCGAGATCGAGGATCGATTTCGACACCGGCGCCAGCCCGCGACTCGTTAAGGCGCGGTCGAAAGCTTCGGGATTTTCGCGTATCCACTTCAGGTCGTGCATGGGCGCCCTACTCAGCCTTTGCGCCCTTATAAGCTGCGATGCGGGGGTCTGTCGACGGGAGCTGCTGAACTCAGTCCGCCTGGCGGCCCATATTGAAGTCGGTATCCTCGAAATGCTCGTCCGACGCGGTCGCCGCCGCGGCGGTGCGCTTCGCGTTTTCCGCCGCCTCCTCTTCGGCTTCGCGCGCGGCGCGCTTCTTCTCGATCGATCGGACCAGCCAGATCGAGCCCTCGTAAAGGACGAGCAGCGGGATCGCCAGCGAGCATTGGCTGATCACGTCGGGCGGCGTAAGCACGGCCGCAACGACAAAGACGATGAGCACGGCGTAGCGGCGCTTCGAGCGGAGGGTCTCGGCCGTGATCATGCCGGCACGCGCCATCAGGCTCAACAGCACGGGAAGCTGGAAGGCCAAGCCGAAGGCGAAGAGGAGATGCATGACGAGCGAGAGATACTCGTCGACTTTCGGCATCACCTCGATCGCCATCTCGCCATTGCCGCCGGGACGCTGGAACTGCAGGAAGAAGTGCCAGGCGAGCGGCATGATCACGAAATAGGCCAAGGCGGCGCCCATGAGAAAGAGGATCGGCGTCGCCACGAGGAACGGCAGAAAGGCCTGCTTCTCGTGCTTGTAGAGGCCGGGCGCCACGAACTTCCATAGCTGGATGGCGATGAGAGGGAAGGACACCATCAGCGCGGCGAAGAGCCCCACCTTCATATAGGTAAAGAACGCCTCGTGGAGCGCCGTGTAGATGAGCGCCTTGTGCGCGCTGCTCGGGAACTGCTCTGCGAGTGGCAAAGTCAGGAAATTGAAGATGTCGTCGGCGAAATAGAAGCAGACGAGGAAGGCGACGACGAACCCGAGAAGGCAATAGATCAGCCGCGCGCGCAGCTCGACGAGATGCTCGAGGAGCGGCATCGACTTGTCGCCCGGCGGGCCGTCACCGTCGACCATCTAAGCTACTCCTTGCGACGCCTATGGCTTGGCCGGCGCATCGGCATCATGAGAAGCAGGCTCGGCCACGGGTACGGGATCAAGCCGCGGCGTCACCGGCGCGGCCTCCGTTGCCGCTATCGCCACGGTCGCCGGAGGCGATCCCGCTTCATGCGCAATACTTGGGACCGGTGACGTTTGAGGTTCGACCGTGGGAACGGAAGCGGCCGTCTCGGCCTGCATATCCAAGCTCTTCGCCACCTCGCCGCCCGGATCGATCGTATGGTTGATCGTCTGCCCGAGGTCGGTATTGACCGTGCCCTCGATTTGACGCTTCACCTCATGGAGCTCGGCCTCGCGCGCGATCTCCTCGATGCCCGACTGGAAGTCGCGCGCAAGCGAGCGCGCCTTCCGCGCAAATTGCGCGAAGGTCTTGAGCACCTTCGGAAGATCCTTCGGTCCGATGGCGATCAGCGCCACGACGGCGATGAGCAGCAACTCGGACCAGCTCATGTCGAACATGGCCGGTCACATCCCAAGCAGGCCGGATCGAACTCTGATGCGGAAATCGCGCGTCCTTCGCTCAGCCTCGGGCCGCATCGTCCCGGCGCACCTCTGCGCTCTGCGCCGCAGCCCCGGGCTGCACCCCACCTGTCGGATTTCCGGCCGGAATGCTCTTGGGCGCTTCCATATTGGCGTGCTCGTCTTCCTCGTGGAGGCCTTTCTTGAAGGCCTTAACGCCCTTGGCCATGTCGCCCATGATGCGCGAGATCTTGCCCCCGCCTCCGAAGAGTATAAGCACGACGGCCAGCACGATCAGCCAATGCCAAATACTAAATGATCCCATACCTTGCTCCTCACTGCCATGTCCGCGGGCGGCCGCCGGATGATGGCAAAATCGCCCCGCTATCGCAATCGACAGGGCATCCGAACTCCATATGTAGGCCTTCGCCGGATGACCACAAAGGCTTTCCCGCGCCCCGGCCGCCAGGCTCAGTGCGTGGCCTCCGTCGGCGGCTCGTCGGCGTCATCCTCCTCGACCGCAAGCGCCTCGAGGCTCGCATCGGCATCCTCGGTCTCCTCCTCGGCGGCTTCGCGCGTCGCCTCGGCCTCGGCGAGCTGGTCCTCCGTCATCGCCGCGCCATAGGCCGCGATCGCCGGCCGCTTGTCGAGGAGACCCGCCGCCTTGAGCTCCTCGATACCGGGAAGGTCCTTCACGCTGGCAAGCCCGAAATGGTCGAGAAAGGCCTCCGTCGTCACCCAGGTGAGCGGCCGTCCGGGCCCCTCCTTGCGGCGCCCCGGCTTGATCCAGCCCGCCTCGAGCAGCACGTCGAGGGTGCCCTTGCTCAGAGAGACGCCGCGGATCTCCTCGATCTCGGGCCGGGTCACCGGCTGGTGATAGGCGATCACCGCCAGCGTCTCGACGGTAGCGCGATTGAATTTGCGCGGCACCACCTTCTCGGTCCGCAGGTAGGCGGCAAGGTCAGGGGCGGTGCGGAAGGCCCATTTCCGGCCCACGGCGACGAGATGGACGCCACGATTGGCATAGAGCTGGGCCAGCTCGGCGATCAGGCCGGGCACATCGGCCCCTTCGGGCAAGCGGCTCGCGAAGGCCTCCTCGTCGAGGGGCTCGGCGGACGCGAAGAGAAGGGCCTCGACGAGGCGGAGCTGTTGCTGACGGTCGTTCATTCACCCTCGCGGCGCGCCCGCACATAAATGGGTCCGAACAGGCGATCCTGCCGGATCTGGGCCTTTCCGGAGCGCGTCAGTTCCAAGCTGGCGGCGAAGGTCGCCGCCACCGCCGAGCGCAGCACCAGCGAGCCGCGCAGATCGGACGGGAGAAAGTTCATCAGCGTCTGCCAATCGGGCACCTTGCCGAGCATCTCGCGCAGACGGGCGAGCGCATCGTCCATCGAATAGAGCTTGGTTGGCAGAATGCGCAAGGTTGTCGCGGCTTCCCGCTGGCGTTGTTCGCCATAAGCCTTGAGCAACTCGTAAAGCGTAAGCTCGTAATATGGCTTTTTGATGATCTCGGGGCGCTCCGGCTCGCCGCGGGGAAAGACGTCGAGGCCGAGCCGGGGCAGCGCCAGGAGACGCACTCCCGCGGCGCGCATGGCTTCGAGGCGCTGGAGCTGGAAGCGAAGGGCCGCCGCCATCTCGGCCCCGCTCGGCTCCTCTCCGTCATCGGGCTGCTGGGGCAGCAGCAGGCGCGATTTGAGATAGGCGAGCCAGGCGGCCATCACCAAATAATCGGCCGCGATCTCCAAGCGCAGATCGCGCGCCTGCTGGATGAAGGCGAGATATTGCTCCGCAAGGGCCAGGATCGAGATCTGGACGAGGTCGACCTTCTGCAGTCGCGCCAGCTCCAGGAGTGCATCGAGAGGCCCCTCATAGCTCCCGAGCGCGACCACGAGCTGCTCGTGGGGCAGGACCGCCGGCGCTGAATCCTCGAAAATCTCTTCGCTGCTCATCGCCTTTCCGTCGCTACCAGTTGCCCGTGAGCTGCAAAATCCATTCGAACAGCTTCTCGACGGGCCAGCCAAGGATCCAGCTTAGCACATTGAGGTCTGTGCCCGTGGCACGGCCGATCTCCGGCAGGACGATGATCAGGCCGAGGAGGATCAACAGCCCCCAGCGCTCGAGCCGTGCAAGCGGGCGCGCCAGCGCCATCGGCAACAAGCCGACCGCGACCCGTCCGCCATCCAAAGGCGGCAAAGGTATCATATTAAAAGCGGCGAGTATGATATTAATCTCAATTGAGTTTTCTAGATTAGCCCTGGCCCAGCCGCCGGCCAGCTTGGGAAGGAAGGGCGCGACGTGGATCAGCAACGCGGAGACAATGGCGAGAAGGATGTTCATGGCGGGACCGGCCGCGGCCACCCAGATCATGTCCCGCTTCGGGTTGCGCAGCCGCGCAAAGTTCACCGGCACCGGCTTGGCATAGCCGAAGAGAAACGGAGCGCGGAAGAGCAGCAGCAGCCCGGGCAGCAATATCGTGCCGAAGGGGTCGACGTGGCGGAGCGGGTTGAAGTTCACCCGCCCCTGGCGCGTCGCGGTATCGTCCCCGAACCAGTTGGCGACCAGCCCGTGGGATACCTCGTGGAAGGTGACCGCGATGATCACCGGCAGAACCCAGATCGACGCCTGGTAGAGAATGTAATCGAGAGGAGGGGCTGGGCTCACGGCGCTCCGCTTACGCTGCCGCAAGAAGGGCGTCAAGCTCGGCCAGCGCCGCAGCGCGATCGAAGTCGCCCGGCCTGCCGCGCTGGGCCTCCGCCCGCGCGATTCGCTCGCGCGCGGCCTCGCTGAGCGATGGCGTCGCCGCTATCACCGCTGTCATCTCGGCCATATCCCCGGAGCAATGGAGCGCCACATCGCAGCCGGCGGCGAGGACCGCCTGGGCGCGCGCTGCGAAATCACCCGCGAGCGCCTGCATGCCGAGATCGTCCGAGAGGAGCACCCCTGCGAAGCCGATCTCCCCACGGATCACCTCGGCGATCACCCGGCGGGAGGTCGTGGCCGGCGCCGCAGCGTCGATGGCCGCATAGGTCACGTGGGCCGTCATGGCCCACGGCGCATCGGCGAGGCGTTGGAACGGAACCCAATCGGTCGCCCGCAAGACGTCTGCGCCTGCCTCGACGACCGGCAGCTCGTGATGGCTGTCGGCGGTGGCCCGCCCATGGCCGGGGATGTGCTTGACCACCGGAAGCACCCCGCCCGCCAAGAGGCCGTCGCAGAAAGCGCGGCCGAGTGCCGCCACGCGCGACGGCTCGCCCGCGAAAGCACGATCGCCGATGACATCGTGGGTCTCGGGCAAGGCGAGATCGAGGACCGGGGCGCAATCCACCGTGATGCCGAGAGCGGCAAGCTCGTCGGCGAGAAGGCGCGCATGGAGCCAAGTCGCGCGCTGGGACGCCGCCTCGTCCCTCGCCGCTAAGGCGCCGAAGCGGGCGGCGGGCGGTCCCTTGCGCCAATGGGGTGGTCCAAGCCGCGCGACCCGGCCGCCTTCCTGATCGATCAGCACCGGCGCGTCGGCGCGGCCGACGGTCTCGCGCAGCGCCGCGACCAGGGCGCGGACCTGCGGGGGCGACTCGCAATTGCGCGCGAACAGGATGAAGCCCAGCGGATCAGCCTCGGCGAAGAAGCGCCGCTCCGCCTCGCTCAGGCTGGTGGCGGCGCAGCCGAGAATGGCGGCGCGCGGGGTTTGATTGCGAGCCACGGGGTCGCTACGGCTTCACGGGAAAACAGGCGACATGGGCGTTCTTCAGGCGCTCGCAAAGGGCGCTCGCCGCCTCGCGGTCGGCCAGGGGACCGCCCTGGATGCGATAGAAATCGCCTTTGCCGGCCACCGCCACCTTCTGCACCTTCAGCTTGAGGCTGCCCAGGAGCGCGCTATGCGCCCTGCGCAGGCGCTCCCATTCATGCTCCGCCTCGGCGGCCGAGCGCATGGCGCCAAGCTGCACGCGCCACCCTCCCGCCCCTGCCGCCGGAGCGGATGCGGCCGAGGCCGTCTGGGAATGGGCAGGGGCATTCGCGGGCGCGGGTGGAGTGGCGGCTATAGGAGCGGCATTCGTCGTCGCGGACTGGCCCTGCGGGGCGCTTGCCGGCGGCGTAGCCGGCGCTGTAGAGCCCGCCGGAGCCGCATTCTGCGGTGCGGGTGCGTTGGCCGTGGTGGACGGCGCTGCCGGTCCCGGCGCCGCGCTGGCGGTTTCCGATGCGCTTGACGGCGGCGCGGCGGGCGCTTCGGCCGTCGGCCGCGCCATCGGCGTCTCGGGAGGCGGCAGCAGGTGCTCGGCGCCGCCCTGGTCGATGGATTTGCCGTTGGGAGCGATCTCGTTGTAGATCAGCTTGTCCTTGTTCGGCACTTCCATGCCGCCGGGGTTTTCCGGCTTTACCTTGTAAGGCTGCGTCTCGGCCTTGATCAGCGGCGCCACCCCGCCGGAGCCCGCGCGGACCCCTTCATGGTAGGCGTAGTAGACGATCGCCGCGAAGGCGCCGAGAACCAGCACGGCCGCCGCGGCGGCGAACATGCGGCGCCGGAGGGGCCGGCGCCTCTCGTCGTCATAGATGGCCTGCAGGGGATCGCGGGAGCCGGCCGGCCCGAACTCTGGCATCAGTGCATCTCCTCAACGGCCTCTACGCCGAAGATCCCGAGCCCCGCCGCGATCACGAGCTGAACGCCCCGCACGAGCGCCAGGCGCGCCCCCGTCAGCACCGGATCGCCTTCGATGATGAAGCGCAGGCGTGGCTCTTCCCTGCCCTTCGTCCACAGCCCGTGGAAGGTCGCCGCGAGGTCGTAGAGATAGAAGGCCAGACGATGCGGCTCATGGGCTTCCGCCGCCGCCTCGATCTGCCGCGGCCATCCCGCGAGCATCTTGATCAAAGCAAGCTCAAGCGGGTCGGTCAAGCGCTCAAGCCCTTGTTTTGCCAGCGACTCGGGCGCCAGATCGAGATCGGGCATCGCCTCGCGCAGATTGCGCATCACCGAATGGCAGCGGGCATGGGCGTATTGCACGTAGAAAACCGGGTTGTCCCGCGACTGCTCCACCACCTTGGCAAGGTCGAAATCGAGCGGGGCGTCGTTCTTGCGCGTCAGCATGATGAAGCGCACGACGTCCTTGCCGACCTCATCCACCACTTCGCGCAAGGTGACGAAGGTCCCGGCCCGCTTCGACATTTTGACCGGCTGACCTTCACGCAGCAGACGCACGAGCTGGCAGATCTTGACGTCGAGCTTGCCCTCGCCCCCGGTGATCGCCGCGACGGCCGCCTGCATGCGCTTGACATAGCCGCCGTGATCCGCACCCCAGACGTCGATCATGCTGCGCGTGCCGCGGCGGAACTTGTCCCAGTGATAGGCGATGTCCGCGGCGAAATAGGTCCAGCTCCCGTCCGATTTCCGCAAGGGGCGGTCGATGTCGTCGCCAAAGCGCGTCGCCCGGAACAGGGTCTGCGGCCGCGGCTCCCAATCCTCGGGCGCCTTGCCCTTGGGCGGATCGAGGATGCCGGTATAGAGCAGGCCGCGGCGCTCGAGCTCCCCCAAGGCCTCCTCGACCTTGCCCTTGGCGACGATGTCATCGCGCTCGGAGGTAAAGACTGCCTGGCGGATGCCCAGGGCCGCGAGATCGGCGCGGATCGAGTCGAGCATCATGGCGACGGCGAGCTCGCGGACCGGCGGCAGCCAGTCTTGGAGAGCCGCGCCCCTGAGCGCCGTCCCGTATTTCTCCTTAAGAGCCTCGCCGACGGCCTTTAGATAATCTCCGCGATATTCCCAGGAGCGTCCGGAGAACAGCTCGGAAAACCGTGCCTCCGACATCTCGCCGTCAAGGGCCTCGAGATAGCGCGCATAGGCGGAATAAGCAAGCTGCTCAATCTGTTGTCCAGCGTCGTTGACGTAATATTCCCGCGTCACGCGATAGCCGGCGAACTCAAGAAGCGAGGCGAGGGCGTCGCCAAACACGGCTCCCCGGGCATGGGCCACGTGAAGCGGCCCCGTCGGATTGGCGGAGACGTATTCCACATTCACCGCCTCGCCGCCGCCAGTGTCGCTGCGACCGTAAGCGAGCCCCACGCGCAACAGCTCGGCCAGGCAGGCGTGCCACTTCGACTCGGCCAGGGTGAGATTGACGAAGCCGGGTCCCGCGACCTCGACCGCGCGCATCTCCGGCCGCCGGCGCAGCCGCTCGGCCAGGGCCGCGGCCAAGGCGCGCGGACTCTGCTTCGCGTCTCGCGCCAGCACCATGGCGGCGTTGGTCGAGAGATCGCCATGACCGGCCTCACGCGGCGGATCGACGGCGATGCGGCCAAAATCGAGATTGGCGGGCAGCGCTCCCGCCGCGGCGAGGGCCTCCAGCTCGCCGATAACAATGCTGTGGAATTCTTTGAAAATGTTCATCTAAGTTCTGGCGTGAGGGTCGAAAAGGCGGCGGTGCTCGTCGAGGGCGTAGCGATCGGTCATGCCGGCGATATAATCCGTTACCACGCGCGCCGTCGCCGTGGAGCCGGGCCGCTCGGCAAGGCGGCGCCATTCCGTTGGCAGGCATTCGGGCTCGGCGAGGAACAGCCGGAACAGCTCGCCCACCACGCGGCGGGCCTTGCTGGTCATGCGGTTGACTCGGTAATGCCGGTACATGCGCTCGAAGAGAAACGCCCGGAGCGCGCGGTCGTTCTGGCGCATCTCGTCGGAAAATGCAACGACGGGTCGGCCGAGCCGACGGATATCGTCGGCGCTCCCCACCTGGGCTTCGGAAAGGCGGCGGCGCGTCTCGGCGAGGAGGTCGTTGACCATGTGGTCGATGAGGCGGCGGATCGCCTCATGGACGAGCCGTCCCCGCTCCAGCCCGGGATGGCTTGCCGCCACCGCCTTAAAGGTGGGCCCGACGAGCGGCACCTCCAGCAAATCCTCGACGGCGAAGAGACCGGCTCGCAGCCCGTCGTCGATGTCGTGATTGTTGTAGGCGATGTCGTCGGAAAGCGCCGCCACCTGGGCTTCGGCGCTGGGCCAGGTCGCGAGCTCGAGATCGTGCGCCGCATTGTAGTTGCGGATGCCCTCGGGTAGCGCCTCGGGCTTGCCGGTGCCGAGAAGCGGGCCGTTATGCTTCACCACGCCTTCCAGGGTCTCCCAGGTGAGGTTGAGCCCGTCGAAATCCGCGTAGCGCTGCTCGAGCTTGGTGAGGATGCGCAGGCTCTGGGCGTTGTGGTCGAAGCCGCCAAAGGGCGCCGTGGCCTCGCGGAGCGCGTCCTCGCCGGCATGGCCGAACGGGGGATGACCGAGGTCATGAGCCAAGGCCAGAGCCTCGGCGAGATCCTCGTTGAGGCGCAGCGCCCGCCCGATCGAGCGCGCGATCTGCGCCACTTCGAGGCTGTGGGAGAGCCGGGTCCGGTAGTAATCCCCCTCGTGATAGACGAAGACCTGCGTTTTGTAGCTGAGGCGGCGGAAGGCCGCGGCGTGGATGACGCGGTCGCGATCGCGCTGATGGGGCGTGCGGGTCGGGCTTTCGGGCTCCGGGATGAGCCGGCCGCGGCTCCGCGCCGGATCGCAGGCGTAGGGGGCGAGCGGGGTCGCGATCATCGCGCCACCCTATAGCGGCGCCGGAACCCAGGCAATGCGCGGTCCCGAGGTCGGGCCGAATACAACGCGCCACCTACTAAATCTGGGGGATGCAACCGCCGCCAAAAAGGGGGCGACGTTGGCATCCCCTTTGGCGCCTCCCGCCCGTCGCTCCATTTGACAAAGGCTGGTGTGTCATTAAATAGGAGCGTGGAAACGGGGGACTCTACTGCCCTTGGTTAAGACGGGAGTGGAAGGGATGACGCCTGAGGCGGCGGTCGCAACGGCAGCGGAGATCAGCATCAGCGCGAATGCGGCCAAGCGCATCGCGGCCTTGATCGCGGCCGAGAACAATGCGGCGCTCAGCATGCGCGTCTCGGTCTCGGGGGGCGGCTGCGCCGGCTTCCAATACGGCTTCAGCTTCGACGACGCGCGCAACGCTGACGACCGCGTCTTCGAGCGCGACGGCGCCCGCGTGGTGATCGACGAGATGTCCCTCGAGCTCCTCAAGGGCGCGGAGATCGATTATGTCGAGGACCTGCTCGGCTCCTATTTCAAAGTGCAAAACCCCAACGCCGCGACCTCCTGCGGCTGCGGCAGCTCCTTCTCGATCTGAGTCCTAAGCCCACGCCGGCGGCGACATTCCGCGCAGAAATCTCACAACTCGCCTCAAGAAAATATCGCTTCGAGCGATCGCCGCGGCTGCGCCGTTTCGTGCTATGAAGCGGCGGGCCCGCACCGCCCAGCGGCGCCGGTACCCCAGCCCGGGAGATCCGCCGTGATCAAGCTCGCCACTTGGAACGTCAATTCGGTGAAGGCCCGCCTGCCTCATCTCTTGCGTTGGCTCAAGGAGGCGGCGCCCGATATCGTGCTCCTGCAGGAGATCAAGCTCCTCGCCGACGACTTCCCGAGCCTCGAGATCGGCGATCTCGGCTACAATATCGCGGTGGTGGGGCAGAAGAGCTATAACGGCGTCGCCATCCTGGCGAAGCAGCCGGTCGCGGTCGAGCAGCGCGCCCTGCCCGGGGATGGCAGCGACGAGCAGGCGCGCTATCTCGAAGCGGTCATCGGCGAGCTTCGCGTGGCGACGCTCTATCTTCCCAACGGCAATCCCGTCGACAGCGCCAAGTTCTCCTACAAGCTCGCCTGGATGGAGCGGCTGCGTCTCCACGCCCAGGCGCTGCTCGATCGCGAGGAGCCTTTCGTGCTCGGTGGCGATTTCAACGTGATCCCGAGCGCGGAGGACGTCTACGATCCCGCGGCCTGGCAGGACGACGCCCTCTTCCGGTTGGAGAGCCGGGCGCAGTTCCGCGCCCTGATCTATCTCGGTCTGACCGACGCCTTCCGCGCGCTCCATCACGAGCCCCATAGCTATACCTTCTGGGACTACCAGGGCGGACGCTGGCAGCGCGACGAGGGCCTGCGCATCGACCATCTCCTGCTCTCGCCCCAGGCCGCCGACCGCCTCGCCGCCTGCGAGATCGACCGCACGCCGCGCGGCTGGGAGCGCGCCTCCGACCATACGCCGGTGTGGTGCGCGCTTGCTTAAGATGCGGGCTCGTGAACCCCTCACCCGCGTGCTGCGCACGCACCCTCTCCCGCACAGGGAGAGGGTCCATTTGCCCTCTCCCCTCGTGGGAGAGGGCGGCGAACCCAGACCGTGGTCTGGGGGAGCGGGTGAGAGCGTAGGTCAAAATGAATAGCCGGCCATACACCTTAACGGAGCGAGCCCGCGCCATGCGCCACGAGGCGACTCCGGCCGAGCGTAGGCTATGGCGCGCTTTACGCGATCGCCAGCCCGGCGGCGCCAAGTTCCGCCGCCAAGTGCCGCTTGCGCACTATATCGCCGATTTCGTCTGCTTCAATGCCCGCCTCATTATCGAGGTCGATGGCGGACAACATGCGGAAAGTCACGGCGACTCAGCGCGCACCAAAGTGCTGGCTACGCAGGGCTATCGTGTGCTCCGCTTCTGGAACAACGAGGTGATGGAGAATCTCGGGGGCGTGCTCGCCGCGATCACGGGGGCGCTCAATGCGTGATGCCCCTCACCCATTCGTTGTCGCTCCCCTCACGAGGGGCGGAGGGGGCGGCGTGCGCAGCATGCGGGTGAGGCGGGGTTAAGAGAGAATAAGATAGCTGGCTATTGATAAAGAAACGCGCGGGCAAGGGTGAAGACGCGAACCGAGGAGGTCGAGATGGCGACGATCGAGAAACTGGAGGGCGGCTGCCTGTGCGGCGCCGTGCGCTATCGCTTCGAGAATTCGCCGCAATATGTGGGGCACTGCCATTGCAGCATGTGCCGCCGCGCCGGCGGCGCCGCCATGGTGACCTGGGCCACCTTGCGCGAGGCGGATGTCGCGATGCTTGCGGGCGAACCGCGCTGGTACCGCTCCTCCGATCATGCGCGGCGGGGCTTTTGTCCCACCTGCGGCACGCCGCTCTTCTTCGTGTCGACGCGCTATCCCGGGGTCATCGACGTCACCGTGGGCAGCCTCGACCGCCCCGAGCGCGTGCAGCCGGACCGCCATGTCTATGAGCCGGACCGCATCCCGTGGGTGATCATGACCGACGGCCTGCCGCGCCATCGCGAAGGCAGCCACTCGCCGCTGATGTGAGGGCGGGCGGCGGCGGACTCGACGAGCGCCGAACATGGCCGACGGCTTTCTTACCGCGCTTGCGCAAGATCTTGGCAATGGCGACCTGCGCGGGCTCTCCTGGCTCTTCTCTCTCTTCGCCTTCGCCGTCTCGATGTCGGCGACGCCGGGGCCGAACAACGCCATGGTGGCATCCTCGGGCGCGACCTTCGGCCTGATGCGCACGCTGCCCCATATCCTCGGCGTCTCTTTCGGCTTCCCCATCATGCTGCTCGCGGTCGCCCTCGGCGCCGGCGAGCTGCTGCGCGCCTATCCGGCGGCCCATGCGGTCATGCGCTGGATCGGCGCCGCCTATCTCGTCTGGCTGGCCTGGCGCATCGCCGTATCGCCCATCGGTCGCGGCGAAGCGGATGCGACGGTGCCGAGAGCACGCGCCGTCGCGAGCGGACGGCCGCTCAACTTCATCGAGGCGGCTCTCTTCCAATGGATCAATCCCAAGGCCTGGGTGATCGCCATCGGCGCCGTCGCCACTTACACGACCGGCGCCGCCGTGCTTGCCCAGGTGCTCATTCTCTCGATCGTCTTCCTCCTCGTCTGCATTCCCTGCCTGACCCTATGGACGGGCATCGGCGCCGGTGCGGCACGCCTGCTCCGCACTCCACGGGGGTTGCGCGCCTTCAATCTCGCCATGGCGGCGCTGCTGATCGCCTCCCTGGTGCCGCTCCTTGGCGAGGGATAGTCCACCCCGATTGCAAATAATCACAAAGTATTAAAACGATAATGTCAGACACCATAAATACTTACAAATAATAACTGTCAGAATATGGTCAGAGAAACAAAAAATTACTCGATTTGCTAAATATCAAGCATAATCGATTTGCGCCATTCTGTTTGTTGGCATATCATATACCAACTCGCTTGATACAAATCTCTCATGATAATTATCAAGTGATAAATAATCGAAAGACAAGCTCGCATAGAACGGGCTCACGGGAAAAGCCTTCGACAAAGGGAGAGGCCCATGGCAGCAAGCGAAGCAGTTTCCGGTTCCCGACCCAGCGCCAATCGCTGGGTGCAGCTGATCCTCGGCATCGTCTGCATGGCGAGCGTCGCCAATCTGCAATATGGCTGGACGCTCTTCGTCCTGCCGATCCAGCATCAATGGGGATGGTCGAAGGCCGAGATCCAGGTGGCCTTCTCGATCTTCATCCTGCTCGAGACCTGGCTCGTGCCCTTCGAGGGCGCCATCGTCGATCGCATCGGGCCGCGCTGGATGGTGCTCGCCGGCGGTGTCTGCACCTTCCTCGCCTGGTTCATCGATTCCCAGGCAAGCTCGCTCACGATGCTCTACGTCGGCGGCGCCATTGCCGGGCTTGCCGGGGGTGCCGTTTACGGCACCTGCGTCGGCAACGCCCTCAAATGGTTCCCCGACAAGCGGGGCCTCTGCGGCGGGCTCACGGCCGCAGGCTTCGGCGCCGGCGCCGCGATCACCATCGCGCCGATCCGCGCCATGATCCAGTCGAGCGGCTACCAGCACACCTTCCTCGTCTTCGCCATCATCTACGGCGTCATCATCGTCATCGTCTCCAATTTCATCAAAGCGCCGCGCGCCGAGGACATGCCGCCGCTCCACAAAATCAAGGTGCGCCAGGGCACCGAGGATGTGCCGCCCTTGAAGGCCCTGCGCTCGCCCCTCTTCTGGATCATGTATCTCATGTTCTTTCTCGTGGCCGCGGGCGGCCTGATGTCGGCGGCGCAGCTTTCCCCCATCGCCCATGAGCGCGGCATCGCCGACACCCTCGTCACCATCTTCGGCATCACCACGCCGGCGATCGTCGCCGCCCTCACCGCCCACAGCATCACCAACGGCGTCGGGCGGCCCCTCAACGGCTGGATCTCCGACCATATCGGCCGCGGCAACATGATGGGCATCGCCTTCGGCATCGAGGCGCTCTGCCTCGCTGGCTTCGGCTTCTTCGGCACCACGGCGACCTCGTTCATCATCACCGACGCCCTGGTGTTCCTCTTCTGGGGCGACATCTTCAGCCTCTTCGCCGCCACCGTCGGCGACGCCTTCGGCCGCAAATACGTGACCGTCAATTACGGCATGATGTACACGGCGAAGGGCGCCGCCTCGCTCCTCGTTCCCCTCGGCAACGTGCTCACCCATTGGACCGGGAGCTGGCACGCCGTCTATGCGGTCGGCTGCGCCATGAACGTGGTCGCGGCCCTGCTCGGCTTCTTCGTGCTGCGGCCGGTCATCAACGCCAAGCTGCGCCACCTCGCCGCTGCCGAGGCCGAGACGCCGTTGCGGCCGGCACGCGCCTGAGCCCGGCAATCCCGCTTCAAGAGGCCATGCTCCCTAGAGTGGGGGCATGGCCTTTCCATCTTCGCGGATCGACTTGACGGAAATCGCGTCAATCAGCGACGACGCTTAGCCACCGCCCCATCGATCACGACGACGCGACTTGACCTTTGCGCGGTGATGGGTTGGTATATTCCATACCTGACGGGATGCTGGCAGAACCGCAGCCATAAGCGGCGCAGCATCGCCGCGCTTGTTGGGGGAGGAAGCCCATGTCGCTCGCCACCGGCACCGCCGCGCCCCGGGTGAATCGCTGGGTGCAGCTCGTCACCGGCATCGTCTGCATGGTGATGATCGCCAATCTGCAATATGGCTGGACGCTCTTCGTCAACCCGATCGCCGCCAAGCATCACTGGGCGATCTCGGAGATCCAAGTGGCCTTCAGCATCTTCGTGCTGACGGAAACCTGGCTGGTCCCCGTCGAGGGCTGGTTCGTCGACCGCTTCGGGCCGAAAATCGTGGTGGCCTTCGGCGGCATTCTCGTCGCCATCGCCTGGAGCCTCGATTCCGTGGCGAGCTCCCTCCCCGCCCTCTATCTCGGCGGCGCCCTTGCCGGCATCGGCGGCGGTGCCGTCTACGGCACTTGCGTCGGCAACGCGCTCAAATGGTTTCCCGACCGCCGCGGCCTCGCCGCCGGCCTCACCGCCGCGGGCTTCGGCGCCGGCGCGGCGCTCACCGTGATTCCCATTCGCGACACCATCCTCAGCCATGGCTACGAGGCGGCCTTCCTGTGGTTCGGGCTCGGCCAAGGTCTCGTCGTGCTGGTGCTCTCGCGTCTCCTCGTCGCCCCCAGGAAGGGCGAGGTGCCCGCCGCCGCGCCGCGCAAGAGCCTGCGCCAGTCGGCGCGCAATTACACGCCGCGGGAGATGCTGCGGAGCCCGATCTTCTGGCTCCTCTATGTTATGTTCGTGCTGGTTGCGGCGAGCGGCCTGATGGCAACGGCGCAGGTCGCGGTCATCGCCAAGGACTACAAGATCGCCGATCTCCAGCTCGATCTCGGCTTCGTCGCCGCCACCACCCTCACCATCGCCCTCGTCGTCGACAACGTTCTCAACGGCTTGGCGCGGCCCTTCTTCGGCTGGGTCTCCGACCATCTCGGGCGCGAGAACACCATGGCCTTCGTCTTCACCCTGGGGGCCATCTGCTACTGGGTGCTCGGCAGCTTCGGCAACAGTCCCGTCACCTTCATCCTCGCCGCCGGCATGGTCTATTTCACCTGGGGCGAGATCTACAGCCTGTTCCCCGCCACCTGCACCGACGAGTTCGGCGCCCAATACGCAACGACCAATGCCGGCCTGCTCTACACCGCCAAGGGGACGAGCTCGATCCTGGTGCCGCTCGCCAATGTGCTCAAGAGCTACACGGGAAGCTGGCATTCCGTCTTCGTCGTCGCTGCGCTGATGAACATCGCCGTAGCTCTCGCCGCCGTCTTTATCCTAAAGCCGATGCGCAACGCTCATCATGCCGCAGAGGCCAAGGCGGGGGCCGCGGCGATGCGCGCGACGCGCGGCGCGGAGTAGCGAATTCTCGGGCGCGATCCGCGGTCGCCGGCTCCGATCTCGGCTCTATCAGGCGGACTACGAGCTGCTTCGCCAACGCCGAAAGATCGCGCGGAAACTGGCGGAAATTCAGCCTCGACATGCGGCATAGCGGCCGCAGCCCACGCGGGCGCTGCCGCGCGACGAGAGCGCGTCAGCGCGCCGCCTGCTCATCGAGTAGCGCCATGATCGCATCGATCGAGTCGATCTGGCTCACATCGAAGCCGAGAGTGCCGAAATCGATCCCGAACTCGCTCTCGAGGAAAAGGACGAGCTGGACGGTGTTGAGGGAGTCGAGCCGCCCGCTGGTAAAGAGCGACTCCGAGTCCGCAAACGCGCCGCTCTCCCCCGCGAGGCGCAGCCGCTCCCCGAGATAATTCCGCAGCTTGGCGCGGGCGCTTGTCTCCGCCTTCATATCCATGCGCCGGCTCCGAAGGGGTTGAGCCCGAAGAGATGCAGGAGAAAGGCGAGATGCTGGGGGAGCGTATGAGCTCGTCCCTCGTCGTCGAAGACGTGGAGAAGGCAATAGAACGCCGCCACACGCAGGCAGGGGAGGAATTGCCGGCGGAGCCAGCCCGTCCCCGCCTTGTCCTTGCGCGGGATCGCCTGGGAGACGGCAATGCCCGTCGCCAGCACGAGGGCGTAGAACGCGAAGGTCTGGAAGCCGATCACCGATTGCGCGAGGCCGACATCGATGATCGCGCGGATGTCGCGCATGTAATGCCAGATCATGTTGCCGACGCCGGCCGCCATGAAGGTGGCGAAGGCGAGACGCAGCCGCGGATGGCGCCGGAAGCAGCGCATGAAGGTCGGGTAGAAGAACACTTCGACGAGGAGCTCCTTGAAATAGAAGTAATAGCGGTTCCAGAACTCCGCCACGGTGCGGGATTCGAGGGGCCGGTAGGTGTTGCGCAGCAGGCGGAAGCCGGCGAGGCGCGCGCAGGCGACGATGGTGTGGCCCCAGATCGATATCGTGAGCAGGTCCTGGAGGAAGCCGCAGACGAGGCTCGCCCAGCAGAGATACCAGGGGTAAGGCACGCCGCCGAGCTGTGCCGTGAACGCCGCGTCGAAGTCGGGAATGCGCAGCAATCGAAAGGCGGCGCCGCGAAAGCCGAGGAGGAGAAGCCAGAGCAGCAGCGACCACAGGAGGAGCTTGAGCCCCTTGAGCTGCGTCACCGCGAGCTCGCGGGCGTCGCGGGCCTCGACGCGGCGCAGATAGGCCCAGCCCTTGCCGATGGGCGTCGTCGACGAGCCCCAGAATGGATGGAAGGCGCCGAGCTGGAGCGGCAGCGGGTTGAGCCGCTTCGCCGTCTGATCGAGGACGGCGTAGCAGAGGAACCAGAAATAGGCGGCGAAGGTGCCGACCCAGCTCCACCACAGCACGGCCCCGAGGTTCCGAGGCTGCATTGCTGCGGCGAGGAGAAGACACGCCGCAAAGGCGAGATGCAAGGAGAGGATCGGCCGACGGCAAGGCGGCAGCGTGCGAAAACGACGCACCGCGTAGAGCGTCCCGAGGGCGGCAAGCAGGAAGAGGACGAGCATGCCGCGCTCAATGGCGCGGAGATCAATCGCCTGAGTGAGCCCGGCCTTGGCCGCAGCGATCGCCGTGAGGCTCGGATACCAGCTCGGGTCGTGATAGAGGAAGACGAGGGTGGCAAGGACGACGAGGCCGCGGCGATAGGCGCCGGCATAGGCGCAGGCCGCGGCCGCCACCGCAAGCGGCAGGGCGAGGCGGCCCTGGGACGGGATCAGCAGCAAGCCGAAGGCAATGACGAGAAGCGCGCGGCCGCGCCAGCTCGTGACGAAGGCGACAATGCGCGGATCGGCGTCGAGCGGCGGGATGAGCCGCCAGGGTGACCAGCGAAGCCGGCGCGGTTGCGGCGCTGTGGCCGCCGCAGTCTCGGAGGGCCCAGCCGCCGCTTGACGCGGGGCCGTCTCGAAGCTCACGGCTGCCGCCCCTCAGCCAGGCGCGCGCGGAGGAATTTGCGGTCCACCTTGCCGCTCGCGGTCATCGGCATGGTGGCGATCGCGTGCACGGCGCTCGGCACCATATATGGCGGCAGCCGCTTCTTGAGCGCCTCGCGGATCTGCGCCGGCTCGAGAGCGGCGCCCGCGACGAAGGCGACGATGCCGTCGGCCGAGCCGTGGGAGACCGGCCAGGCCACGGCGGCGGCGAGCTCCGTGCGGCTGACGGCCTGGAGATGCGCTTCGACCTCCTCGAGCTCGACGCGATTGCCGAGCACCTTCACCTGGTTGTCGATGCGGCCCAGATGATGGAAGATTCCCGCCACGTCCTGGCGCCCAAGATCGCCGGTCAAGTACCAGCGTCGTCCCCCGATCACCGGGAAGCGCGCCGCCGTCAGCTCCGCAACGCCGAGATAGCCGGCGGCGAGCTGGGGGCCCGCGAGGGCGATCTCGCCCACCTGCCCCGGCGGCAGGAAGCGCTGCTGGCCGTCAAGGATGGCGGCGGACATCCCGGGAAAGGGCGTTCCGATCGCCACGATGTCGCGCTCCGCGGTCACCAGCGGCGCGTCGGTGACCCGCTGCGCGAGGCAGGCGACCGTCGCCTCGGTGGGGCCGTAGAGATTGTCGACAACGCTGTCCGGCGCCGCCGCCTGCCAGGCGCGGGCGGCGCTGACGGGGAGCGGCTCGCCGAGAAAGAGCGAATAGCGCAGGCTGGGAAAGGCGCCGGGCGGCAGCAGCCGCATCTGCTTGAGGATGGCGATGATCGAGGGCACCGAGTACCACACCGTGAGGCGGTGTTGCTGGATGAACTTGGCGGGCGCCAGCGCCTGCGTCGCCGGGACGACATGGAGCGAGGCGCCGGCCTCCCAGGTCATGAACATGTTCGAGACGGAAATGTCGAAGCTGAGCTCCGCCGTCTCGGCAACGCGATCCTCCGGGCGAATACGGTAGCGCTCGCGGATCACGTCGAGATAGTGGCGCACCGCCCCCGCCGGCACCATGACCCCTTTCGGAACCCCGGTGGTCCCCGAGGTGAACTCGATATAGGCGATGTCCGCCGCTGCGACCTCCACGGGGGCCATCTCATCGGCGGGCTCTGCGAGGGCGGCGAAGCTCAGGGGCGCACCGCCATCGGAGCGTCGCGCCGGCATGAGGGCCTCGTCCGGCACCAGAATCTGCCGCGGGCAGGCCGCGAGGACGCGCTCGGAGAGAAGGCGCGCGCCGGGGCCGTCGGTGATGACAGCATCGAGCTCGGCCAGTGCAAGCACGGTTGCGAGCCGCTCCTCCGGAAGCTTGTGGCCAAGCGGAACATAAGTGCCGCCGGCCCATGACGTGCCCAGGGCGCCGGCGCAGGCTTCGAGACTGCGCGAGGCGAGAATACCGACGCGCCCCACGCGCCCACGCGCTCCACGCGGCAGCCAGGCGGCGATGCGTCGCGCCAGGGCCGCCAATTCCCCATAGGTGAGCGCAGTCCCGCCGGCCACCAGGGCCAGGCGCTGCGGGGCCGCGCGGCTATTGCGATAAAGAGGAAGTGCGAGGTTGAAGTTCACGGCCGCGTGAATTGATACCTGACCCGGTCACGATCCCCTCTGTGCTATAGCTTCTCACGGAAGCCGGCGGGTCTCGTTGTGATCAAACGGGGGCAGGATTTTCCGCGATCTCAGCGATCGAGACGCCTTAAGCTCTCTGTAAGGAGAGAGAAATGGTAAGCCGGCTATCTTTCTTGGTTGAATGATGCGGGGCGATGGTGCATTCGATGAGATCGCTATGACGACGACGGCGCTCTCGCTCGCAGAGATCCGTCATCGCATCGAGAAAAGCGGTCTCGCCTATCGCGGGGCCTTTCATCCCGAGCCGAGCGATAGCGTGCCGCCCATGGCGGATGGCGCCGCGACCGAGACCATGGTGCTGCTGGGTCTGATCGGTGGCGGCAATTGGCTCGCCTTCGCCGATTCGCCGGAAGCCCGCGACGGAGAGCGCAACCCTCTCGATCGCTGGTCGCGGCGCCTTATCGACGGCCTCGCCTCAGCGCTTGGCGCGGTCGCGCTCTATCCCTTCGGCGCCGCGCCGGCCTTCCCTTTCCAGCGCTGGGCGCAGAAGGCCGAGCCGGTTCACCCCTCGCCGCTCGGCCTGCTCATCCATCCCGATTGGGGTCTCTGGCACAGCTATCGCGGCGCCCTCGCCTTCCGCGAGCGGCTCGCGCTGCCGGCGCCCGACCGGCGACCCAGCCCTTGCGCGGGCTGTGCCGACAAGCCCTGCCTCGCCACCTGCCCCGTCGAGGCCTTCGCGCCCCGTGGCTACGACGTCGCCGCCTGCATCCGCCATCTCGACGCCCCGGCGGGTCGCGACTGCCTCGATCTCGGCTGCCGCGCGCGACGCGCCTGCCCCATTGGCGCGGCTTACCGCTATAAGCGGGCGCAAGCGGAATTCCACATGCGCGCCTTCCGGTCGGCGCAGCGTTGACGGCGGCTATAGCCGATGCGAGGCGGGGCGGAAGGGCGCGCCGCCGGGGCCGAGGCGGACGCCGGGGCGCAGGCGGCGATAGGGCAGCTTGGCGGGATCGGCGATCGCCGGGCCGGGCGCCTCGACGACGAGGACCTCTTCCGCGATCGGCTGGAAATCGGCGCGGAAATGCACCGAGCTCTTGAGCGCGAGGATCTTCATGCGCGCCGGCTCAATGCCGAGATGGCGGAAGATCTCCTGGTCCGCCGCCTGCAGCTTGCGGCTCGCCACCACCACCTCGACGCCGCCGATGGCGAGGCGCGCCATGGGCCCGAGCTGCATCCGGCTCCCCTTGTAGAAGGGACCCGTCGCGGTGAAATTGCCGTCACCCAAAGCCGCTACCCGGACCTCGGCCTTGAAGGGCCCGTGGCCCGGCAGATTGGAGCGGCCGCCAAGCTCGAGACGCAGCACCGCACCAATCCCGGCGCGATGGGCCGCCGCCGCGGCGGCGGGATCGCAGAGGATGGCGAGCGCCGCTCCCTCGGCCTTGTGCTGCACCAGGGCGGCAAGAAGGCCGATGGTGTCGCCGTCACCGCCGGCGCCCGGATTGTCCTGCGTGTCGGCAAGGACGACGGGGCGCGTCGCAGTCGCCGCCTTCGCCATGGCGTGGCGCACCGCCTCGTCGGGAGACCACAGGGTGCCGGCAAACTCCGTCTCCCGCGCGAGACATTCCGATTCAAGGCTCTCCACCGCGCGTGTCGCCGCCGCCTCGCTCGCGCCATAGGCGACGAGAGCCGGCCCGCATTCGCGGATATCGGCGAGGGGAAAGCCGGTCGCGAAGCTCGTGCTCGCCACCTCGCCGCGCTCGAGAGCGGCGCTTTGTGCATAGAGGCTCTTCGCCGGCTCGACGAGCGTGCATTGGAAATGGAGAGGAATGAGATAGGGCAGCTTGCGGAAGGCCTTGGCGAGGGGCCGGCCCTGCCGGAGCATGAGGTCGAGGAGGGTGGCGGCGCGCGCACCCGTCTCGGCCATGTCGATATGGGGATAGGTGCGATAGGCGACGAGCGCCGAGCTGTGCGCGACCATCGCCTCGGTCACATTGGCATGGAGATCGAGGCTGGCGACGATAGGAACCGTGGGACCAAGCATGGCGCGGCAGCGCGCAAGAAGCTCGCCCTCGCCATCCTCGAGATGCTCCGTGACCATGGCGCCATGAAGATCGAGATAGAGCGCATCGACGGGGCGGACCTCGGCGAGCATTCCGAGCAGCACCGCCGCCATGTGCTCGAAGGCGTCGCCGGTGACCTCGGCCGAGGGCGTGGCGCTGGCCCAGGCGAGCGGCACCAGCTCGTGTCCCTTGGCGCGCGCCCCCTCGATGAAGCCGGCGACCGGGAGATTGATGCCGGCGACTGCCGCGAACAGGGCCTCGCCGCGGGTGAAGGCGGGCCAGCCTCCGGCGCGCTCGAAATCCTCCCAGCGCGCCTTGCTGGGGGCAAAGGTGTTGGTCTCGTGCTGGAAGCCGCCGATGGCGATGCGCGCCATGCCCTCCCCCTCCTGCGTTGAAGTGGCGCGCCGTGGGCGCTCAGATATCCGCGTAGCAATGGGTTTCGGCGCTAGCACCGGGATGGGTAACGGCCCCCTTGCAGGCGGGCCCCACCGTCTGCGCATATTTCCAGAGCGTGCCGGCCTGGAAATCGTGGCGACGCGGCTTCCATTTCTTGCGGCGCCGGTCGAGCTCGGCTGCATCCAGCTCGACCTCGAGACTGCCCTTGACCGCGTCGATCTTGATCACATCGCCGTCCTCGAGGAGCGCAATGGGACCGCCCACCGCGGCCTCCGGCCCCACATGGCCGATGCAGAAGCCGCGCGTGCCGCCGGAGAAGCGTCCGTCGGTGATGAGCGCCACCTGCTCGCCAAGGCCCTGGCCGTAGATGGCGCTCGTGGTCGAGAGCATCTCGCGCATGCCGGGACCGCCCTTGGGGCCTTCATAGCGGATGACCACGACCTCGCCGGGCTTGACCTTGCGCGCGAGCACGGCCTTGAGCGCGTCCTCCTCGCAATCGAAGCAGCGCGCCTTGCCGGTGAATTGCAGGCGCTTCATGCCCGCCACCTTCACGATGGCGCCTTCGGGGGCGAGATTGCCCTTGAGCCCGACGACGCCGCCCGTCTTGCTGAGGGGCGACTTGGTCGAATAGATCACGTCCTGGTCCTTCGGCACCACGACACCCTTAAGGTTCTCGGTGATGGTCTTGCCGGTGACGGTGATGCAATCTCCATGGAGATAGCCACCGTCGAGGAGCGCCTTCATCAGGACGGGCACGCCGCCGACCTCGTAGAGATCCTTGGCCACGTATTTCCCCCCGGGCTTGAGATCGGCGATATAGGGCGTGCGGCGAAAAATCTTCGCGACATCGTCGAGGGTGAAGCGGATGCCCGCCTCATGCGCGATCGCCGGCAGATGCAGCCCCGCATTGGTGGACCCGCCCGAGGCGGCCACGACCGTCGCTGCGTTCTCCAGCGCCCTGCGCGTGACGATGTCGCGCGGCCGAAGCTGCGTGGCGACGAGCGCCATGACCGTGCGGCCCGCCGCCTCCGCATAGGCGTCGCGGCTCTCATAAGGGGCCGGCGGCATCGCCGAGCCCGGGAGCGCCAGCCCGATCGCCTCGGAGACGCAGGCCATGGTGTTGGCGGTGAACTGGCCGCCGCAGGAGCCGGCGGAGGGACAGGCGGCGCATTCGAGCTCGTGGAGCTCCTCGGCTGTCATGCGGCCCGCGGCCCGGGCGCCCACGCCCTCGAAGACGTCGACGATGGTGACGTCGCGGCCCTTGAATCGGCCGGGCAGGATCGAGCCGCCATAGAGGAAGACCGAGGGCACGTTGAGGCGCACCATCGCCATCATCATCCCCGGCAACGACTTGTCGCAACCGGCGATGCCCACAAGGGCGTCGTAGCAATGGCCGCGCATGGTGAGCTCGACGGAATCGGCGATGACCTCGCGGCTGACGAGAGAGGCCTTCATCCCGGCATGGCCCATGGCGATGCCGTCGGTCACGGTGATGGTGGTGAACTCGCGCGGCGTGCCGCCGCCGGCCTTGACTCCCTGCTTCGCGACCTGCGCCTGGCGCGAGAGGGAGATATTGCAGGGCGCGGCCTCGTTCCAGGTCGTCGCGACGCCGACGAGCGGGCGCGCGATATCCGCCTCGGTCAGGCCCATCGCGTAATAGAAGGCGCGATGAGGCGCGCTGGTATCGCCGACGCTGACATGGCGGCTCGGCAGCTTCGACTTGTCGATCTTGCTCCCGTCGCTCTTGCTGGTCTTCGCGGCTTTCTTCGTCCTGGCAGCAGCCATCGGCGTTTCCTCGTTTCTCGTCCCGTGCGCGCGGGCGCTGGCGAATTGCCCTTCCCGCACGCATTTCACCGCGAGAGAATAGTGGCAGGCAAGGGCCTGTTCCAGCGCGAAAAACGCCGGCCACCCATGAGCGCGGCGAAGGCGGCGGCGATGCGGCGAGACCCTATTGCCGCGGCGTCTCCGGGATCGCGGTGGCCTTGACCGCCGTCTCGATCATCTCGGCGAGGAGATAGGCGATGCAGGCGTGGACGGTGTTGTCGTCGCGGACCATGTCGGCCTTGGAGGTGTCGGAGAAATCGATCACGCCGGTCTCACCCCATTCGTGCATGATGCCGTAGCGGTCGAAGAGCATGACCGAGCGGCTCTGGCTGATCCAGCGCATGTTGTCGCGATAGGGCTCCTCGTTGAGAGTGGTGGAGGTGTGCGGGCTGTACTGCATGTCCATGAGGATCACGTCGATGTCGTGCTTGTCGAGGATGTCGATGCCATCATTGATCGTCTGAGCGAAGCTGCCGAGATCAACGCTCCGCACCGCATCGACGGTACCCGTCTGCCAGATCACCAGGGCGGGGCGCATCGCCACCACCTCGGTCGCGATGCGCCGCTCCATCTCCGCCGCGAGCTGGCCGCGCCGCGAGAGATTGGCGAGGGTGAATCGCCCATGGGGAAAGCGCGCCTCGAGCTCGTGGACGAGGCGCGCGGGATAAGCGGCGTCCGCCTGGGTCAGGCCGTAGCCCGCGGAGGAGCCCGACCCCATCACCACGATCGGCACCGGCTCGCCGGCCTTGAGCCGCGCCGCCACCTGCGGCATCGCGACATTGCTGTAGGACAGCTCGTCCGGCACCGCACACTGGGTCGCCAGATCCTGCCCCGCGCGGGCGCCCCCGCCGGCGAGCCCGACGGCCCCCGCCGCCAGCAGAATCCCCAAATGCAGCAATCTTCTCATTGCCCCCGCTCCCCCCTGGCCTGGACCCGGCTCATTCCCCACCCGCCATCTGCGCGCGTCCCTGCCGCGCCGCAGCCGCGGTCTGGCTCGCCCGCCGGTACCAGGCGATCAGATAGGCGAGCCCGATCATGATGGCGACCCCCGCCGCCGAGACCAGGACCTGCATGCCCAGGCTGTCATCCACCTCGACGAGGAAGAAATGGCTGGTGAAGGACAGCAGGATCCCGACGCAGAAGACATAGAGGGATTGCTGCCCGCAGCGAAGGATCGGCCGGCAGACACGCCAGCGTAGAAAGGCCGTGTGCGGCCGCACCAGCGTCACCGTGACGTAGGCGAGCGCCAGAAAGTGGGAGAGGCGCAGCGGGTCGAGATTGGTCTTGTTGATCGGATAGAGGATGGCGCCGAGCCAGGGCGGGGGGAAATGCCCCTGGAGCCGCGGCAGGTGCCAGGACAGCACGACGGCGAGGGCGAAGAGGAGATAGGCGCCGGCAACCGCGAGGAGCCAGGGCCGAGGCGGCACCGCCGGCTGCGGGCTGCCATGAACCCGGCCCAGAAGCGCGCCGATGACGAATAGGAACTGCCAGGCAAAGGGGTTGAAGAACCACACCTCGCCCGGCGGATAGCCGGGAAAGTTGATATGCGTCGCCTGGGTGAAGCCGTAGAGAAAAGCGGAGATGGCGATGACCCAGGCGGGCCAGCGCTCGAGCGCCCATAGCACCACGGGAAAGACCAGCAGCAGCACGATATAGAGGGGCAGAATGTCGAGATTGACCGGCCGGAACTTAAGCAGGAGGCCTTGCACCAAGGTCGATTGCGGATCGTTGACGAGCTCGATGATCTGCATCTCCTCGGCGAAAAGAGGATTGTTGAAGCGCGCCGCCACATAGGCGATCTGCGCCGTGAAGATCATGAAAATGAAGATGTGAGCGACGTAGAGCTGCCAGCAGCGGCGCAGGATCTGCGCGGCCGCCAGGGGAAAGCCCGCGCGCCGCATCGTTCCGCCATAGGCGATCGCCGCCGAGTAGCCGGAGATGAAGATGAAGATCTCGGCGGCGTCGCTGAAGCCGTAATTCCGGACGGTTAGCCAGTTGTTGACGACATTGGACGGGATATGGTCGAGGAAGATGAAGATGAGGGCGAGGCCGCGGAAGAAGTCGAGGCGCAGATCGCGCTGCGCCGAGGGCGCGAGATCCGCCGGATCGACCGAGAAGAGCCGCTTGAACGACCACGTCCGCCGCATGCAACCCGCTCCATCCGCCTTGCTCGTCGTCATGCGGGGCCGCAGCGCGGCGGCGGCTCTCACGCGCCGACGAGCCGCGACAGCGCTTCCGAAAGCTTGTCCCGTGCCGCCGCCGCCTCTTGGGAGCGCTCGCGCTGCTCCTCCACGACCTCCTCCGGCGCCTTGGCGACGAAATCGCGATTGGCGAGCTTGCGCTCGATCTTCTCGACCTCACCCGCAAGCTTCGCCATCTCTTTCTCGAGTCGCGCGCGCTCCCTGGCGATGTCGATGACATCGGCGAGGGGCAGCACCAAGGTCGCCTCGTCGACGACCACCTGCACGGCCCCACGGGGTATCGGCGCTTCCACCCCGGCCTCGATGCGCGAGAGCCGCGCCAGCCGCGCGATGAGCTCTCGATGGGTGTCGAGGCGCCGCCGCGTCGTCGGATTGGCGCCACGCACCTCGACCGGGATGCGCGCTGCCGGCGGCACGTTCATCTCGGCGCGCACGGAGCGCAGCTCGCCGATGACGCGCACCAGCCAATTGATCTCGTCCCGCGCCGCCTGGTTGATGGTCTCGTCGCCGAGCGACGGCCAGGCCGCGGTGATGAGACGCGCGCCGCCGCGCTCTCCGAGCGCGCCATAGAGCTCCTCGGTGATGAAGGGCATCAGCGGGTGGAGATAGTGCAGGAGCTGGTCGAGCACCCAGGCGGCGGCGGCTTGCGTCTCTTGCTTGGCCGTCGCGTCGGCACCCGTCAGGATCGGCTTGGCGAGCTCGATATACCAGTCGCAGAAGCTGTTCCAGGTGAAGCGGTAGAGCAAGGCCGCGGCGTCGTTGAAGCGATAGGATTCGAGAGCCGTCGCCACCTTGCGGCCGAGCTCGGCAAGCTCGCCCACGATCCAGAGGTTGATCGTTTGACGGCAGTGCTCCGGCGCGAAGCTGGGCTCGGGCGCGCAGCCGTTCATCTGACAGAAGCGCGCAGCATTCCACAGCTTGGTGCAGAAATTGCGATAGCCCTCGATGCGGCCCTCCGAGAGCTTGATGTCGCGACCCTGGGCCGCCAGTGCGGCGAGCGTGAAGCGCAGCGCGTCGCAGCCATAGCTGTCGATGAGGTCGACAGGATCGAGCACGTTGCCCTTCGACTTCGACATCTTCTGGCCGTATTGGTCGCGCACGAGGGCGTGGATGTAGACATCACGAAAGGGCACCTCGCCATCCATGAAATGGAGCCCCATCATCATCATGCGCGCGACCCAGAAGAAGAGAATGTCGAAGCCGGTCACCAGCACGTCGCCGGGATAATAGCGCGCGAGCTCGGGCGTCTTCTCCGGCCAGCCCAGGGTCGAGAATGGCCACAGCGCCGAGGAGAACCAGGTATCGAGCACGTCCTCGTCGCGCTTGAGGGGCACCTCATGGCCGTAATGGCGCGCCGCCGCCGCCTTCGCCTCCGCTTCGGTCATCTCGACGAAGATGCGGCCGTCGGGCGCGTACCAGGCCGGGATCTGATGACCCCACCAGATCTGGCGCGAAACGCACCAGGGCTGGATGTTGGTCATCCAGTCGAAATAGACGCCCTCCCATTGCTTCGGCACGATGCGCGTGCGCCCGCTCTTGACCGCATCGATGGCCGGCTGCGCGAGGGTCTTGGCGTCGACGAACCACTGATCGGTGAGCCACGGCTCAATCACCTCGCCCGTACGGTCGCCATAGGGCAGCATCAGCACATGGTCCTCGACCTTCTCGAGGAGGCCGAGCGCCTCCATCGCGGCGACGACCTTGGCGCGCGCCTCCTCGCGGGCCAGGCCGCGATACGCGGCGGGGGCGTTCTCGTTGAGCCGCGCGTCGCGATCGAAGATGTTGATCATGGGGAGGCGATGGCGCTTGCCAACCTCGAAATCGTTGAAGTCATGCGCCGGCGTGATCTTGACCGCGCCGCTGCCCTGAGTCGGATCGGCATGGAGATCGGCGATGATGGGGATGCGCCGCCCGACGAGGGGCAGGATCGCATGGCGGCCCACGAGGGCCGCGTAGCGCGCGTCCTCCGGATGCACCGCGACGGCCGTATCTCCCAGCATCGTCTCAGGGCGCGTGGTGGCGACGGTGATGAAGCGGGCCTCCTCGCCTTCGAGGGGGTATCGGAAATGCCAGAGCTTGCCCTTCACCTCGCGCGCCTGCACCTCGAGATCGGAGATGGCGGTGTGAAGCTTGGGGTCCCAATTGACAAGGCGCTTGTCGCGGTAGATCAGGCCCTGCTTATAGAGGTCAACGAAGACCTTGCGCACCGCAAGCGAGAGCCCCTCGTCCATGGTGAAGCGCTCGCGCGCCCAATCGGCGGAGGCGCCGAGGCGGCGTAGCTGGCGCAGGATGGTGCCGCCGGACTGGGCGCGCCATTCCCATACGCGCTCAAGGAACTTCTCGCGGCCGAGGCGAAGCCGCGTCTCCTGCCGCGCCTCGAGCTGGCGCTCGACCACCATCTGGGTGGCGATTCCGGCATGGTCGGTGCCCGGCTGCCACAGCACGTCGCGTCCGCGCATGCGATGAAGGCGGATGAGGATGTCCTGGAGCGTGAAGGTGAGCGCATGGCCCATATGCAGGCTGCCCGTGACATTGGGCGGCGGCATCATGATCACATAGGGCCGGCGGCTCGAGGCGAGATCGGCGTGGAAGGCGCCCGAGCGCTCCCAGAGCTCGTAGAGCCGGGCTTCCACCTCCCGAGGGCGATAGGTCTTCTCCAGCATGGCGCGCGCTGTCTCGACTTGCTACGGACATATGAGGGAAAGGCGGCGGGGGCGCGGCTCCGCCCCACGGTGCCGCCAACCGATCGGACTTTAGCGGCCCTCGGCCCGGCGGACCAGCCTTTCGATCTCCTGGCGAACGAGGCGCTCGATGAGCTGCGGCAGGTATTTGTCCAGCCATTCGCGAAGAAGCGGGCGCAGCAGCTCCAGCACGAGATCCTCGATGGTGCGGTCGGAGCGCCCCAGGGGGATATCGCCCTTGGTCGACTCCTGCCGTCCGACGAGCTTGGCGAGCTCCGCCAGGCTGCTCACCGAGGCCGCCGCCGCGGGTTCCGAAATCAGCCCTTCCACCCCCGCTTGCGGCGCCGGCCCCTCCTCGGGCGCCGGCTCCTCGACCGGCCGCGCCGGCTCGCGTCGCGGCAGCGTCTCGAGGGGCGTCACCGTGCCGTCCTCCTGGACCACATCGGTCAGCTCGAGCACATCCTCCTTGATCGCGGCCTCCGCCGCGGCGGCGGGGCCCGGCGCCGGCGTCGCAGTCCCCTCGCCCTGCGCGCCACCCTCTTCGGAGATGATCCGGCGGATGGACGCCAGGATTTCCTCCATCGAGGGCTCTTGGCTTTTCGATTCGCTCATCGCCCACACTTCAGCTTGGATTGACACGCGGCTCCCGCGCCAGGAGCGCCGGAACGAAATTGCGTCACCATAACAAGATTTTGACAGTAGAGCGAGACGTTATTGACCGGTGCCGGCCCGGGGCGCCGGCGGACGGTTGGTCACCGTGTCCTGATCCTTGACCTCGGTGCCGAACCACTGGTCGCGCACCTCGTTGTAATGGGCTGTGGGATCGAAATACGGCACCGGAAGCCGGAGATCGCGGGCGGTGAGATGGCCGATCGCGTTGAGCTCGTTATAAGCGGCGACCGCAGCATCGTGGCGCGCCGTCGCCAGATTGACCTCCGCTTGCAGGAGAGCCTGCTCGGCGTTGAGCACGTCGAGCACCGTGCGCAGCCCAACTTGCTGCTCCTGGCGCGTGCCCTCCAAAGCGATCTTGTCGGCGGCGACGGTCGCCTCGAAGGAGGCGATCTGCGCGCGGGCGCTCTGCTCGTTCTCCCAGAAGGTCGTCGCGTCCTGGATGGCCTGGCGCTGCGACTGCTCGAGCTGCAGGCGCCGCTGATTGAGGACCTGCTTGGCCTGGCGCACCTGGGAATCGACAAGTCCTCCGGTATAGATCGGCACCGACAGGATCGCCTCGACGATCGCCTGCTCCGAGGTGTCGCTGGCGCTGAATTGCTGCTGCTGCTTCTGGGCCAAGCCCTGGATCGAGAGCGACGGAAGAAGGCCGCTGAACTGCACGTCTATATTGGCGCGCGCGGCACCCTCGTTGTAGTTGGCCACCAGGACGTTGGGATTCTCGCGCTGCGCCATGTGGCGCGCGTCCTCGCGGCTCGGCGGCAGCCCAGCCGGCTCGCCCGGGTCCTTGAGCTCGCCGGGGATGTCGCCGATGACGGTACGGTAATTGGCGCGGGCAACCTGCAGCTGGTTCTGCGCCTGGATGCGCCCGGCCTTGGCGGTCTCGAGGCTCGCCTCGGCCTGGGACACGTCGGTGCGCGTCACCTCGCCGACCGCGAACTGGTCACGCGTCGCCTCGAGCTGGGTGGTCAGAACCTGCTCGTTGTTGACGTTGAGCTGGAGCACCGCCTGGGCAAGCACGACATTGATATAGGCGGTCGCCGCGTTCAGCAGGGTCGTCTGCTCGACAAGCTGAAGATTGGCGCGCTCGGCGAGGACGGTGAACTCCGCCGCGCGCGTCTGCGCCGTGGTCTTGCCGCCCTGATAGAGGTTCTCGGTGATGGTGATCCCCGCAGCACCCGGCCAGCCGGTGATGGAGGGCTCCCCGGTGCGGGACGGAACCTGAGTCAACCATTGCCGACCCGCCGCGCCATTGACCGTCACCGTGGGCCGCCAGCCGGAAAGCGCCTGGGCGACGCCCTCGTCCTGGGCACGCAGATTGGCGCGCTCGGCGAGGAGAGTGGGATTGTTTTGATAGGCGAGCGCCAGCGCATCCTGCAGGCTTTGCGCCTCAGCCGGCAGCGCGCCGCCGAGCCCCGCGAGCATCAGAGCCGCTGCGGCACCCTGCAAGGCCGTCCTGGCGATCCTCAATCTCGTCCGGATCCGCCGCTTCGTCATATACCCCGCCCTGTCCCCTTTCCCCAGACGACGGGCCTCCGCCGCGCTAGAAAACGAATTCCCTCGGCACTGCGAATCCCGGCAGTGCATGCGTGGCCGCGTCATAAGGGGCACGGCTGCCGAGAATCCCGCTTTCGCGCCGCATCACCGTGATGCGGCCCACGGCACCGGCCGGCCGTACCACCGCAACGAGGCGCCCGCCTTCCGCGAGCTGATCGGTAATGGCACCCGGCACCATCTCGACAGCGCCGCTCAAAAGAATGACGTCATAGGGCGCGCGCGCCGCATAGCCGGCGGTGAGCGTGCCTTCGACGATCCAGGCATTGCGGATGCCGAGATCGCGGAGGCGTCGAGCCGTCGCCTCCGCAACGGCGTGGTCGGCCTCGAGCCCGACGACATGGTGGCAGAGCCGCGCCAGGACCGCCGTGCCATAACCGGTCCCGCAGCCGATGACGAGGCCTTTGTCGGTGCGACGTACCTCGGCAAGCTGCAGGAGCCGGGCCAGCACGACCGGCTCCATCAGGAACCGCCCGTTGCCCAGGGCGATGTCCTCGTCGACATAGGCGATGCCGCGCAACTGCTCGGGCACGAAGTCCTCACGCGGCAACTCGCCCATCGCCGAGAGTAAGGCCGGGTCGGTGATGTTGCTGGGCCGGAGCTGGCTTTCCACCATGTTGAGGCGCGCGGCAGCGAAATCGGGCATGAGACCTTCGCGTGGCAAGACAATTCCGTGGCGACGAGGATACCTTGAATGCGGGCCTCTCGGCAGGCGACGCCCGGGCCGGCAGCCGTGGTATTTGACAGTGTCTTATACGTGTCGTGCCCGCGAAAGACAACGCTCCGGCCCACGAAAACGCGGCTTGACCCTGCCGCGCCGCGACGCAAATATGTGCCGCCCTTGGGCCATCGGCCGCTCGGGGGCTCCCGGCCGGGTGGCAGAGTGGCCATGCAGGGGACTGCAAATCCCCGTACGTCGGTTCGATTCCGGCCCCGGCCTCCAAACCTGTGCCGCCGAGAAGACCGCGCGATGAACAGCCGCGAAACCAGCGCCGTTGCGTCCGCCCCCGATGCGGAGGCGCTGAGACCGGCATGCTTCGTCGACAGCGCCCACCCCGCCGTGGCCGCCTTCGCAGCGCGCGTCGCCGGCGGCGAGCCCGATCCCGTCCGGCGCGCAGCACTGCTCTATTACGCGGTGCGCGACGAGATCCTTTACGACCCCTATGTCGATTACGGCGACGTGGAAAGCTATCGCGCGAGCAGTGTTCTCGCGCGCGGACGCGGCTACTGCGTCGGCAAGGCGGCTCTGCTCGCCGCAGCGGCGCGCGCAGCAGGGTTGCCGGCGCGCCTCGCCTTCGCCGATGTGCGCAACCATCTCTCGACGCCGCGGCTGCGCGAGCTCGTCGGCACCGACCTCTTCATCTATCACGGCATTGCCGAGCTGTGGCTCGGGGGGCGCTGGGTCAAGGCGACGCCGACCTTCAATCTGAGCCTATGCGAGAAGTTCCATATCCGCCCCCTCGACTTCGACGGCCATAACGACGCCATTCTTCATCCCTATGACCGGGACGGCCGCCGCCATATGGAATATGTGCGGGACCGCGGCGCCTTTGCCGACGTGCCTGTCGAGACGATCATGCCGGCCATGCGCGCCGCCTATCCGCGCCTCTTTGCGCGCAACCGCGCCGGCGGCGATTTCGCTCGCGAGGCTGAAGCGGCGGCCGAGCCCGGCGAATCTTCCGCCCCCTCGACGAAAGCGCCGGCAACCTCTGATTAACGAAGTTCTGGCATCCCTCCGTCGGGTTTGCTAGAACGCGGTCGCCGCGGCGGCTCCGCGAGCCTGAGGCTCCGGAACCCGCCTTCGCGTTCTGATCCGGGGTAGCTCAGCGGTAGAGCAATCGGCTGTTAACCGATCGGTCGTCGGTTCGAATCCGACCCCCGGAGCCAATTCTCGCCGGTCCGTACCGGAGACATGGGTAACGGACTATTCTTGAGACATAGGTAACACATTTTTGCCGAACGGGTTAGCGATCGGCTCGAGGCGACACGCGTCCTCGTCGAAGTAGCCGAGATCGTAAGTCATGAAGCTAGCCAGCCAGAGCTTGTCGTCGACCTGCTTGATGCCGATCTTCTGGCC
>DATGLG010000026.1:0-55719 GCA_035294245.1 Alphaproteobacteria bacterium
GCGCTACGGCATGCACACATCTCAGTCTGCACTCTCCCCCTCGTCATTCCCGCGGAAGCGGGAATCCAGTATTTCCGCGGAAAACCTGGATTCCGGCTCTCCGCTGCGCTCCGGCCGGAATGACGGCTATTCCTTTGGAAGTGGCGCCCATCCAGACTTGTGTGCATGCCGTAGCGCTTTCGCGGGAATGACAAGGTTGTCACCCCGACTCAACAAAACATCCCGCCCTAATCCTCGCCGGCGAGGCGCTTGTGGGGACGTGCGGCCATCTCGAGGGCCTGCAGCAGAAAGCGCTGCCGCGCCTGGACGCTCGGCGTCCAGCGATAGCGCTCGGCGAGACGGCGGCGGAGGAGCGCGCGATTGGCGCCGATGATGCCTTGCGCGGCGGCCTCGCGGTCGGCCCGAATGGCGGTGCGGAAGGCGCGAAGGATCACGCCGCCGTTGCGCTCCACGGTGCCGTCCTCGGCGACGGGGAAGCGCAGGAAGCGCGGCGCGCGGCAGCTGGTCACGCCACCGCCGCCGAGCGCGATGGCAATATGGCCGAGCAGGATCTCGCCGCCGGCGAGGTCAAGCCGGCGCGGCCGCAGGAAGAGATGCATGGCCGCGAAGAGCCAGCTCTCGCCGTCATATTCGGCCGAGAGATAGGCGAGCTTCGCGGCGGACGAGATCGAAGGCAGGAACATCGGCGCCATCCACGCAGCGGGTGTCGGGGCCGCGGGCGGTGCGCCCCTCCCGCGGCGGCTGCCGAACGATGCGCCTTTTCTCACTGCGCGAATTGATCCAGCGCAATCGGGGCAACGCCCCGGAAGGCCGTGGCTCCCAAGCGCCGCCCCCGGGCTCAGGCGGCCTCGGCGAAGTTCCCGCTCGGCTCGAGTGCCGCCTTGAGCGCGTCGTCGACGGTCTCGAGCCAGACGAACTCGAGGGCCTGGCGCGCCTCCTCGGGAATGTCGTCCCAGTCCTTGCGGTTGCGCGCCGGCAGCATGACGGTCTTGAGCCCGGCATGCATGGCAGCGAGCACCTTCTCCTTGATGCCGCCCACGGGAAGCACAAGCCCGCGCAGGCTGATCTCGCCGGTCATCGCCACATGGGCCTTAGCCGTCCGACCGGTCAGCAGCGAGGCGAGGCAGGTGAACATGGCGACCCCGGCGCTCGGCCCGTCCTTGGGGATGGCGCCGGCGGGGACATGCACGTGGATGTCGCTCTCCTCGAACACCTTGCTCTCGATGCCGAGCTTCTCATGGCGCGACTTGACGAGGCTGAGCGCCGCCTGGGCGCTCTCCTTCATCACCTCGCCGAGCTGGCCGGTGAGGATGAGCTTGCCGTGGCCGGGCATGCGCGTCGCCTCGATGAAGAGAATGTCGCCGCCCACGGGGGTCCAGGCGAGCCCGGTGACCACCCCCGACACGCTGGTGCGCTGGGCCTGCTCCGCCTCGAAGCGCGGCGCGCCGAGGATCGCCTGTATGTCGGCGGCGGTGACCCGGATATTCTCCTCCGGCCGCTCCGCGATCTGCATCGCGGCGTGGCGGAAGACGGCGCCGATCTCGCGCTCGAGATTGCGCACCCCCGCCTCGCGCGTGTAGTCGCGGATGAGCGCGCGCAAGGCCTCGGTCTCGATCTCGCAGCGTCCGGCCTCCAAGCCGTTGCGCTCGCGCTGGCGCGGGATGAGATAGCGCTCGGCGATCCTGAGCTTCTCCTCCTCCGTATAGCCGGAGAGGCGGATCACCTCCATGCGGTCGAGCAGCGGGCCGGGGACGGTGTCGAGCATGTTCGCCGTCGCGATGAAGACGACCTTGCTCAAGTCGAACGGCACGCCGAGATAGTTGTCCCGGAAGGTCGAGTTCTGCTCGGGATCTAGCACCTCAAGGAGTGCAGAGGAGGGATCGCCCTGGATGCCGCGGCCGAGCTTGTCGATCTCGTCGAGCATGAGCACGCAGTCGCGCGCGCCCGCCTTGCGGATCGCCTGGATGATGTTGCCCGGCAGCGCCCCGATATAGGTGCGGCGATGGCCGCGGATCTCGGCCTCGTCATGCACGCCGCCCAGGCTGACGCGCTCGAACTTGCGCCCCATGGCGCGCGCGATGCTCTTGCCGAGGGAGGTCTTGCCCACGCCGGGCGGGCCGACGAAGCACAAGATCGGCGCCTTGCCCGCCGGGTTGAGCTTGCGCACGGCAAGGTATTCGAGGATGCGGCGCTTGATCTTGGTAAGGCCGTGGTGGTCCTCCTCGAGCACCTGGCGCGCCTCGGCGATGTCGATGGGCTTGCCCGTCTCGACCGACCAGGGCAGCTCCGTCAGCCATTCGAGATAGGTGCGGAGCATCGAGTACTCGCCGGCCCCGTCGGGCATGCGGGCGAGGCGGCCGAGCTCCTTCTTCGCCTGCTTCTCCACCTCCTCGGGCATCTTGGCCTTCTCGATCGCGGCCTTGAGCTCCTCGAGCTCGGCCCCCTGGCCCTGATCCTCGCCGAGCTCCTTCTGGATCGCCTTCATCTGCTCGCGCAAGACGTGCTCGCGCTGGCGGCCCTCGATGGCCTCGCGGGTCTGCTGGCCGATGTCGTGGGAGACGCGCAGCACCTCGACGCGGTAGGCGAGGAACCACACCACCTTGTCGAGGCGCGAGCGCAGGTCGACGGTCTCGAGGATCTGCTGCTTCTCCTCAGGCTTGAGGTCGAGGATGCTGGCGACGATATCGGCGAGGCCCGAGGGCGAGTCGAGGTTCTGGATCGCCGTCGCGAACTCCTCCGAGGCGCCGGGCATGAGCTTGAGCGCCTCGATGGCGCGCGTCTTGATCTGGAGCATGCGGCCGTCGATCTCGGGGCCGCTCACGTCGGCCTCGGCGATGCGCTCGATGCGCGCCGCGAGAAAGGGATGGCCGTCGACGAACTCGACGATGCGGAAGCGCTGCTCGCCGCGGCAGATCAAGTGATGGCGGCCGTCGGGCGTCGTGACATAGCGCAGCACCGTGGCGACGGTTCCCATGGCATGGAGATCGCCGGGGCCCGGCTCCGCGACCTCGGGGTCGCGCTGCAGCACCACGCCGATGGGGCGCTGGTTGAGGGCGGCGTATTGCGCGGCGGCGACCGAGCGCTCCCGCCCGATATCGAAGGGGAGGACCGCGGTCGGAAAAAGCACCGTGTTGCGCAGCGGCAGGATCGGCACCACGCCCTCGGGCAGGGTGTCGCTGACGGCTTCGGCTGGGCGTTCGGTTGCGTTGCTCATGTCGGTCTCATCGATGTCCGGCATTTGGATATCCGGCGTTCCGGTCAAGCGAGCTTGCGGAGGGAGAGCTTGAGACAGCCCTCCGACAGCTCGCGCTGGACGAGCTCGTAGCGGCCCGGCGGCAGCTCGATGCGGCGCTCGAAGCGGCCGAAGGGAATCTCGAGGCGGCGGACCACGGCGCGCCGCATGGCGGCGTGGGGGCGGCGCTCCCCGGCGATGACGAGCCCGCCGGGGACGAAGCTCGCCTCGAGCCCCGCGGGGTCGACGCCGGGGAGCGCGATCTCGATGAAGAGCCCGTCATCGGTCTCGATCACATCGCAGGGCGGCTCCCAGCATGGCTGCGGCGTCTCCGCGCCGAGCTGGAAGAAGCGGCGCTGCAGGCGCTCGGCGCGGTCGAGGAGCTCGGACGCCTCGATCCACATGCGGAAGGCGGGCGATCGTGGGGGCATGGCTCGTTTCCTCTGGCGATCCGCTCACGCCCCGTGGCGGGCGGGTGCTTTCTTGCGCGAAATGAGCGATGGAAGGGAAGGCGCGCCGGCGAGGGCGAGGCGGCTCAGCGTCATGATCGGTCCTTTCTTTGGCCCCCTCCTCAGAGGCGGGCGAGAACCGCGGACCCCTTATGGGCATCCGCCAGGAGCTTTATGTAGGAAGCCGGCCGCGCGTCGTGAAGATGTCCGCCGCGCGAGCGCTGCGCATGACGGGCTTGCCCCTCGCGCAGGCGCTCGCCATGCTGGCCCGCCTGGGTGCAGCACAACACGCGCCCGCAACGTGCCGCCGGCCTTCCATATCATCTCCATCTGGATCGCCCGGCGCCGAAGGCAAGGAGGCCCGGCCGTGAGCATTGATTACGAGGTGATCGTCAAAGGCAACAACCTGGCGCTTCGCGAAGGCTTCTTGGCGCTCGCCAATGTCACCCTCGTCTCGACGCCGGACGGCCCGATCCTCTTCGACGTGGGCCATTACTGCAATCGCCCAGCGCTGCTGAACGGCCTCGCCCGGCGCGGGGTCGCGCCCGGCGCCCTCGCGGCGGTGTTCCTCTCCCATCTCCATTTCGACCACTGCAACAACATCGACCTCTTTCGGAACGCCAAGGTCTTCGTCAGCCGGCGGGAATGGGACTATGCGAGGTCGCCCCATGCCCAAGACATCTTCGTGCCCTGGCTCATCCACGAGCAGCTCCAGAAGCACAAGGTCGAGTTCCTCGACGGCGAGACGCGTCTCGCCGCGGGCGTGCGCTGCCTGCCGGCGCCGGGCCATACGCCCGGCAGCTACGCGCTCGTGCTCGACACCGCCTCCAAAGGGCGCGTCGTCCTGGCCGGGGACGCCATCAAATATGCGAAGGAGACGCTGACTCGCTGCAGCGACGATTGCTACGACTCGCCGGAGGCGTCGCGGGCATCGATCGAGCGGCTGCTCGCCTTGGGCGACCGCATCGTGCCGGGGCATTTCCCCGAGCTCATCAGGCGCGACGGCGCCTTCGTCTGGGACGACAAGGTAGAGTTCCCGATCCTCGTGCGCTGACGCGAAGGCTAGGCCGCGCGCGGGATCGCGCGCGAAGGCGGGAAGCGGACGGTCACGGTCGTGCCGCTGCCGGGCCGGCTCGCCAGCGACAGCGACCCGCCATGGAGCTCCGCGAAGGATTTCGAGAGCGGCAGCCCCAGCCCGGTGCCGCCATGGCGTCGCGTCAGCGCGCTTTCCGCCTGCCCGAAGGGCATGAGGACCATCGGAATGTCGCCGGGTGCGATGCCAATGCCGGTATCGCGCACCTCGACCACGATTCCCTCGGCTGCCGCGTCGTTCGCCGTGACGGTAATCCGGCCGCCGGCGGGCGTGAACTTCGCCGCGTTGCTGAGCAGGTTGATGAAGATTTGCCGAATCAGGCGCTCGTCGCCGTAGAGCAAGGGCAGGCCGGGCTCGTCGAGAACGTCGATGGTGAGGCGCCCTTCGCTCGCGCGCGGCGATACCAGCCGAACTGACGAGCGGATCGCCTCGCCGAGGTCGAGACGGGTCTCGTGCAGCTCGATCTTGCCGGCCTCGACCTTCGCCATGTCGAGAATGTCGTTGATGATGCCGAGGAGATGCTGGCCGCTCGCATTGATATCGCGCGCATAGGCCTCGTAGCGCGCATTGCCGAGCGGGCCGAAGCGCCCGTTCGCGAGGATATCCGAGAAGCCGATGATGGCGTTGAGCGGAGTGCGCAGCTCGTGGCTCATATTGGCCAGGAACTCGCTCTTGGCCTGGTTGGCGAGGTCGGCCGCCTCCTTCGCCGCGCGCAGATCCCTCTCCGCCAGCTTCCTCTCGCCGATCTCGCGCTCGAGCTGCCCGTTGATGGCGCTCAGCTCGGCGGTGCGCAGGGCCACCCGCTGCTCGAGCTCATCGCGGGCGCTCACAAGCTCGCGCCGGACCGCCATGAGCTGCTCGTTCTGCGCGCGAAGCTGCGCGTTGATCTCGTCGAGCTCCCTGATCTTCTGCAGTGCCACCTTTTGGATCTGGCGGCGACTGAGCTTCCCGATCTTCTCCGAATCGAGCAGCTTGCCGGGCAGCAGGTTGACCACCACGGGGAAGGCATCCAGCCCGCTATAGCCGGCGGCCACCTCGTCATAGCCTTGCTCGAAAAACGCGCGCGCGCGGATCTCGCCGAGCTTCGTCTCCAGGTAGGCATGGAGGTCGCGCGCAAGCCGGAAAAAGAGCAGGACCCATTCCCGCTCGCTGCGCGGCGGCTCGGGCGCCAAATCGAACGGGACGGGTGCCGGCGCTTCCGGCGCGGCGGTCAGCCAGGCGGCGAGGCCCGCGAGGAAGTCCTTGCCCGCCGCCCCAAGCAAGGCCGTCGCGTGATTTGCGACCCCGAGCAGCAGGCGGCGGCAGAGCAGGAACTCCTGGCGCTCCGGTCGCGCAAAGATGAGCGCGAAATCGGGCCAGGCGAGCAGCGGCGCAAAATGCTCCTCAACGGCCCGCTGCAGGTGGGCAGGTGTGACGCGGGGCGCCGCCGCGTCGACCACGGCGCGCGCGAGCGCCAGATAGACGGCGGGCAGCTCGGCCCGCTGGCGTGTCGGCGGCAGCACCTTGAACCTGGCGAGCTGCGCCTGGAGCGATTCGGGAACGCCGTGGGGCGCGAGCAGGGTCTCGAGATAATGGACGAGTGCTGCGCAGGCCTGCTGTGCATCCGGCGGCTTACTCTCCGGAACCGGAATCCGAAATGGGCGCCAGCGTCGCCACACCGCCCGTCACGCCTTGCTGGCCCTGTAGATGCTGTGGAACCCCGTGCCCACCAGGACCCATGAGGCGATCAGCGCGATCACCCACATGACGGCGCCCAGCGTCGCGCCAAAGAGATCGCTGAGCAGATTCGTGCCGAATCCCATATCCACCATCATCAGGATATGGCCGACCGCCATGACGAGCATGCCGGCCGCGATTAGGGCCATGCCGCGCCCGAAAATGCCGCCGCGCAGCGCGCCGGCGGTGCGCAGTGCGTAACCGATCGCCAGCACGAGGAACGGGATCTCGAAAACGCCGAGGATGACGGAGGAGTTCATCATGGCGTGAGTCATCTGCGCCTCCCCAAGCGAACCACGTCCCCCATCCTTGCAAAGCGATCTTTAACAATGGGTTAAGCATGGGGCCACGCGGCGCCCGCGCTCAGAGTGCGGCGAGCTGCGCGTTGGCGAGGTCGGTGATCAGCATATGGCCGGGGAAATGGGAGATGAAGACGGGCGGCTTCGCGGCTTCGACGACCGATTGGGGGGTGACGCCGCAGGCCCAGAACACGGGCAGCTCGCCCGCGCGCACCTCGCTCGCGTCGCCGTAATCGGGGCGATGGAGGTCGGCGATGCCGATGGCCTCGGGCAGGCCGAGATGCACCGGGGCGCCGTGAACATTCGGGAAGCGCGAGGTGATCTGGATCGCCCGGATCGCATCGGCGGGGGTGAAGGGCCGCATCGAGACGACGAGCTTGCCGCGGAAGCGCTCCGTCGCGGCCGTGTCGATATTGGTGCGGAACATCGGCACGGTGACGCCCTGGTCGATATGGCGGATGCGCAGGCCCGCCTCGACCAGCGCCTGCTCGAAGGAGAAGGAGCAGCCGAGGACGAAGGCGACGAGATCGTCGCGCCACCGGTGCCTGATATCGGTCGGGCTCTCCACCGCGACGCCGTTCTCGAAGACACGGTAGCGCGGCACGTCGCTGCGGATGTCGATGTCGCGCCCGAGCGTCGGCAGGGCGGGATCGCCGGGGCGGCCGACGGCAAGGACGGGGCAGGGCTTCGGGTTCTGCAGGCAGAAGCGCAGAAACTCGTCGGCCCAATCCGCCGGCAGGATCGCCACATTGCCCTGCACCTTCCCAGGTGCGAGGCCAGAGGTCTGCCCGGCATAGTCGCCGCGACGGATGCGCGCGCGGATGGCGGCAGCGTCGAGATGCTCGTCGGCCATGGGAGCTTTCTGGCGCAAGGCTGTCGGCATAAGCACCTCCTTGGCTCGTCGGGACACTATATGGCCTCGACGGGAGGAAGCAAACACGCCGCGCCTTCTTGACGGGCGCTGCGCGCCGCTGCGATAACCCGGCCGATTTCCGCCGCTTGAGGGGAGCCGCATCATGGCACGGGCGCGACTGCGCGATCTCGGATTGACCGTCGGCGTGCTGCCGACGGGGGAGCTCAACGCCATCACCGACGTCGCCGGCGTCGAGGTCGGCTATAGCACCGTGATCGCGGACACGCCGCGGGTGGTGCGCACGGGCGTCACCGCGATCTGGCCGCGCCGCGATATCTGGACCGATTACGTCTTCGCCGGCACCTTCTCCTTCAACGGCAATGGCGAGATGACCGGCCTGCCTTGGATCGCCGAGCAGGGCACGCTCGGCGCCCCCATCGGCATCACCAACACCTACCAGGTCGGCATCGTGCGCGACGCCATCTGCGCGCTCGCCGTCCGCGACGGCGCCTCGCAGCTCTTTCACCTGCCCGTCGTCGCCGAGACCTATGACGGCTGGCTGAGCGACATCCAGGGCTTTGCGCTCACGCAAGCGCATGCCCTCGCGGCCTTCGATTCCGCGAAGGGCGGGCCGATCGCCGAGGGCAATGTCGGCGGCGGTGCCGGCATGATCTGCCACGAGTTCAAGGGCGGCACCGGCACCGCCTCACGGGTGGTGACGGTCGATGACGCCCGTTACACCGTTGGGGCGCTGGTCCAGGCGAATTACGGGCTGCGCGACCTGCTGCGGGTGGGCGGCGTTCCCGTCGGCCGCGAGATCGGCCCCGATGTCGTCCCGGCCCATCGCTCCGGCAGCTCGTCGGGCGAGGCCGGCTCGATCATCGTCATTCTCGCCACCGACGCCCCGCTCCTGCCGATCCAGTGCCAGCGGCTGGCGCGGCGCGCGACGACGGGCCTCGCCTGGGTCGGGGGCATCGGCGCCAATGGCAGCGGCGACATCTTCCTCGCCTTCGCGACGGGGAATCACCTTGGCCAGACGGAGACGATCACAAACGTGCGGATGCTCGCCCCGGCGGCCATGGACGGGCTCTTCCGGGCCGCGGCGGAGGCGACCGAGGAGGCGATCCTCAATGCCCTCTGCATGGCCGAGACCATGACCGGCCGCGAGGGGCGCGTCGTCCATGCGCTGCCTCTCGATCGTCTTCAGAGCGTGATGCGGCGCTATCGGCCGGAGCTGCGCGGCTAGCACTTCTGCGCGTAATCCACGATCGTCATCGTAAGGCCGCAGAGCGGGAGCATAAGAGCGCTCTCTTTGTGGTGGTCATGGCGAGGACCGCGAGTGCAGCGAGTGGGACGAAGCCATCCAGAACCTCCACGAAAACTGGATCGCCACGTCCCACGCCACCTCGCTTTCGCTCGGCGTCGTGGTCCTCGCGATGATGGGGTGGACGGCCCCTGCATCCGAGGCATTGGTGTGCCATAAAGGTGGTCGTTTGCGAGAACGCCACAAAGGAGGGGACCGTCCATGAAGAAGGTTAGCAGATTGGGCTGGATATTGCGAAGCGGGTGTTCCAGGTCGATGGCGGGGATGCTGGTCAGCGGCGAGGCCTACAAGCCGCGCGCCGCCAGAACCTGAAAGCCCAGGACCCGAAAGCCCAGGACCCAAAAGCAGCGAGCTTGCGAGGGCGATGGAACGTGATGAGCACCAGCGGGACACCGGATCGGCAAAACCCTCTGCTGTCATCGGGCCGCGTGCCCGTCGCGATGATGCGGGAGCCGATCGGCGGATCTCATCAAGGCCAGCGGTCATCAAAACCGCACCCAAAGGCCGGACACATGACCGCTCCCGTCTTGCGCGCTCACACGTCACTTCCCCCTTGCATCGCAGGGGCCGTCCACACATGACACTCGCGGGGACCTGCAATGAACGCCTCAACGGCGGTGCCGCGCGAGCCAGGCCTGAGCCTGGGCGACTCTGTCGGGCGCGCGGTGGAAGCCGCGCCCGCTGATCATCGCCAGGGCATGGGCGGCATGGGCGCGGCGCGCCTCGGAGAGGCTGCCATCCCGGATCATCCGCGCCAGCTCGGGCACGGCGCGGCGCTTCTGATGGGCGACGAAGCGGCCGAAATCCTCGCGGAGCGCGAGCTTCCGCGCCGTCGCCGCATCGCGCACCGCCGCGAGCCGGTCGAGATCGGTGATCGAGACGGGGAGGTCCTTGGGCTCGCGGTAGAGCCGGCCGAGCGCCATCTCGATCACGCGCTTGAGCGCCTCGAAGCCGCGCGCAAGTGCTGCGACCAGGCGCGGCAGCGTCTCGACCGTCGCGATCCTGAGATAATCGCCGAAGGTGAGGAGCGCCGCCTGGTGCGCGTTGACGGCGCCGAAGGCCGCTTCCTCGGCGACCGGGTCGGGGGCGCTGAGCTGCTCGGCGGTGAGCTCGATGCGCGAGATCATGTCGCCGGAGGGGCGCGGCGATTTTCGGGTGAGGGCGACGGCGATGCTGCTCGCCGCCGCGGCGCGCGCGCCGAGGGGGCCGAGCCCCCATTTCTCGATCAAATATTTGAGGAGGCTCGTGTGGTCGAAGCGAGTTGGCTCGACGCGCCGCTCGACCCAGGGCGAGACGAGGAGGGCCGGCACGCGCACGCCAAGGCGGTCAAAGCCGTAGTCCTCGCGATGCGCGTCGGGCGGGGTGGCGGCGGGCGGCTCGACATGGTCGTAGAAGCCGCCATGCTCGTCATAGAAGACGACGAGCAGGGTTGATTCCCAAAGGGGCCCGTTGGCGCGCAGGGCGTTGTAGACATCGGCCAAGAGCTTCTCCGCCTTCATGATGTCGTGGGGCGGGTGATCGTCGTTCTCGTTGATGCCGAGGTAATCGGGCTCGATCAGGGAGAATTGCGGGAAGTCGCTCTCCGCCCCGTGGGCATCGGCGAAGAAGTCGTCGATGTAGAAATAGCGCGCGACGTTGTGGGGCAGGCGCTGGCGGCACAGCACGCTGCTCTGGGGGATATCGTGGAAATAGACCTTCCAATGGATCGCCTGCTCGTTGAGGCGGTCGAAGAGGGTCGGCTGCGTCTGCTCGAACCACCCGGCGAGATCGAGGCCGTGGCTGCCGTCATGGGGCATGTCGACGCGGCCGCTCGAGGTGCCGCTCAGGGCGAAGAAGCGGTTGGGCCAGGTGGGGCCGGGCAGGGAGGAGAACCAGTGGTCGCAGATGGTGAAATCCCTTGCCAGGCCATGGAGCGCCGGCAGGAAGCCGAGGGGGTAGTAGCCCATCACGAAGCCGCGCGCCTCGGCGCTGCTCTCGGGATAGCTTCGCGCGAAGTCGAGGACGAAGCCCGCATTGCCATTTTCGAGTTGCCGCTCCACGCATTCGAGGTCGTGGCACGGGTCGAGCAGCATCTGCCGCTCGGTCGTGAGCGCCTGGCGATAGAGCCCCCCGCGGTCGTCGCGGTTGATCCGCGCATGAGCGGGATCGACGCCGTCGAGATTCGGGTGGAGCGCCTTCGCGGCGCCCAGCATCTGGTCGAAGGAATGGTTCTCGAGGATGAGGAGGACGACGTGGCGGATGGGGTCGTCGCGCAAGGCGGTGGCGGCCATTCTCGCAATCTCCCTCGGCGCGCGGATCGGCGCTGCGAGGAGACGCTAGAACAGTTTGCCTTGGAATTGAATCGCCTTTGTTCGGTTTGTCTTTCCCGCGGAAGCGCGGGCGACGTGGAGAAAGGTGGCGGATTGCCAACCGCAACGGATAGCCTCGCCCTCACCGTCATGGCCGGCCTCCGTGCCGGCCATCCACGTCTTGCAATCCAGGGAAAGAAGACGTGGACGCGCGGGACGAGCCCGCGCGTGACGATGGTGGGATAGCCTCGGTCGGAATGACGATCGAGGTCGGTGGGCCTTCCCGTATCCTGCCAGCGGCGTGCTTTGGCGCCGCCGCTCAGCCCTGGCGGAAGCCCATGCGGAAGGCGCCCCAGTGGCGGCCGCGGACGAAGATGGGGGCCGAGAGGTCCTTCATCAACACGAAATTCCCCCCGCCCATATCGCGCCGATAGGTCTGGAGGAGGAAGGGCTTGGTGCTCGCCGCCATCTTCTGCACCGCGCGGTCGCTGAAGAGGCGCCGGTTGCGGCAATGGGCGGCGTTCCACACTGGATCCTTGCCCTGGGGATGGCGGTAGTTCGGGTTGTGCGTCGGAAGGTAGCCGCCCTTGGCCCAGGCGACGCAGAAGACGACACGGGGATCGATCGTCTGGATCGGGTCCTGGATCGGCGGCAGAAGGCGGTCCGTGAGCTCGACGTAATCGGTGAGGTATTGCTTGGGGTCGGTGCCGGGAATCTCGCGGTAATTCTCGTCGAAGAGCTGCGCCGCGGTGATCTCGCCGCGCGCGATTGCCGCCTCGAACTCCGCCGCGATGCGCCGGGCCGTGTCCATCACCACGCGGATGAGCGGCGTGTCGGCGGTCTCGACCCCGCTCTCGGCGATGAACTCGATCAGGGTCTCGCTCAGCTTGAGCAGGCCCTGCACGCGCTCATCCGCTTGCTTGAGATTGGCCGAGGAGAGCCCGACGCCCTTGGCGAGCTCGCCGAGCTCGGCGAGGGCGGCGTCGCAATGGCCGAGATTGGCGGCGGCCGTCCCGGCGATGGCCGCGATCTCCTTGTCCACCGCCGCGAAGCCGTCATGCACGCGGGCGATGACGCCCTGCATGCGGTCGGCCCCCCGGCCCGCCTGCTCGGCATGGCTCGCGGCCTCCTTGCCGTCGCCGATCAGGCTGCCGATCTGGCTCGTGAGGTCGCGCACGATGCTGCCGATCTGCCCCGTCGCCTTGCGCGTCTCCTCGGCGAGCATCTTGACCTCGCCGGCGACGACGGCGAAGCCGCGCCCCGCCTCGCCCGCGCGCGCCGCCTCGATGGTGGCGTTGAGGGCGAGAAGGTTGGTCTGCTTGGCGATGGCCTCGATGGCGCCGGAGACGCCCGCGACCTGCTCCAGCACCGAGCCGAAGGCGGCGAGGCGGCCCTCGATGCGCGTCACCGCGGCGGCGAGCTCGGCGATATGCTGCACGGCACTCGCGGCGACCGAACGGGATTCGGCCACCTCGCCGCCGGCCTTGGCCGCCGCCCCTTGCGCGGCGCGGGCCGAGCTGTCGATGTTGCGATTGGCGCTGACCATCGCCTCCGCCGTGCGCTGCAAGGTCTTGAACTGCTCCGCCTGGCGCGCGACGCGGCCGGAGACCTCGTCGAGATTGCCGGCGATGTCGGCCATCTCGACGCCGAGGCCGCCGATGCGGTCGGCGAGCTCGCCGATGAGGCGGTCCTTGCCGCCGGTCGCCTTCGCCTCGGGCGGCGGTGTCAGCGGAGTGATGGCATTCATCGCGCGCGGGTCCCCCAGGCGGAATCCTGCGCGAAGGCAGGCGTTCCACGCCATGGGCACTCTGCCAGCGGGTGGTAAATAGCGCGTTAAGAGGAGGGCCCTTGCTTGTGGCGAGATCCTCTTAGTTTCGGTCCCGCTCTCCTTGTCGCCCCGGCCGACCCCGGACGTGATCCGGGGGAAGCCGGGGGCCATCGCGCAATGGCATCATCTGGGCCCCGGATCGCGCCGTGCTCCCGCACGGCGTGTCCGGGGTGACGGATGAGGAAGACCGCAAGCGTCGAAGTCAGTGGGGAAAAGAGCTTCCACTCGACGGCTTGCCGGGTATGCTCCCCAATATGCGGCGCGCGGCGTAGAAGCTTAAAGGAGAAAGACGTGACCACGGATCTGCCCAGCCATGCCCGCGTCGTCGTGATCGGCGGCGGCATTCTCGGCTGCAGCGTGCTCTACCACCTCGCGCGGCTCGGCTGGTCGGAGGCCGTCCTGCTGGAGCGCGGCGAGCTCACCGAGGGCTCGACCTGGCACGCCGCCGGCAACACGCCCCATTTCAGCACCAGCCTGGCCCTGGCCCGCATCCATCTCGAGAGCGTCGATCTCTATCAGCGCCTCGAGGCGGAGACGGGCCAGGCCGTCGGCTTCCATAAGACGGGCAGCCTGCGCCTCGCGACGGTGCCCGACCGCATGGACGAGTGGCGCCACCATCGCGGCAAGGCGCGCTTCCTCGGCATGCCCTTCGAGCTCCTCGGCCCCGGCGAGATCAAGGCGCTCCATCCCCTCGTCGAGACGGCGGGCGTGCTCGGCGCCATCTGGACTCCCGAGGACGGCCATATCGATCCCTCGAGCGTGACCCAGGCCCTCGCCAAGGGGGCGCGCGACCGCGGTGCGCGCATCCTCCGGCGCCTGCCGGTCACCGGCCTGCGTGCGGCGCCGGGCGGCGAATGGCTGGTGGAGACGGCGCAGGGCACGATCGCGGCGGAGCATGTGGTGAATGCCGCCGGCACCTGGGCGCGGGAGATCGGGCGCTTGAGCGGGCTCGATCTCCCCATCGTGCCGATGGAGCATCAATACCTCGTCACCGAGGCCATCCCCGAGGTAGCGGGCCTCGCGCGCGAGCTGCCGATCCTGCGCGACGTCGACGTCTCCTATTACCTGCGCCAGGAGCGCGGCGGGCTTCTCCTCGGCCCCTATGAGCGGCCGGCCAAGGCCTGGGCGGTCGAGGGTATTCCGCCGGGCTTCGCCATGGAGCTGCTGCCGCCCGAGCTCGACCGGCTGCAGCCCTTCATCGAGGGCGCCATGGCGCGGGTGCCGGCGCTGGCGACGGCCGGGATCAAGCGCGTCGTCAACGGTCCCATCACCTACACGCCCGACGGCAATCCGCTGCTCGGCCCGGTGCGGGGCCTGCGCAACTACCATCTCGCCTGCGGCTTCAGCTTCGGCATCACCCAGGCGGGCGGGGCGGGGAAATATCTCGCGGAATGGATCGTCGAGGGCGAGCCCAGCGTCGACCTCTGGGAGATCGACCCGCGCCGCTACGGCCCTTACGCCAATCTGCGCTACGCCGTTGCGCGCTGCGTCGATATCTACGAGGACGAATACGCTATCGCCTATCCCCAGCTCGAGCGCGCCGTCGGGCGCCCGGCCAAAACCGGCGCGATCCATGACCGGCTGGCGGCCGCCGGCGCTGTCTTCGGCGCGCGCAACGGCTGGGAGCGGCCCAACTGGTTCGCCCCCGCCGGCGTCGAGCCCGTCGATCGGCCGAGCTTCCGCCGCGCCAACTGGTTTCCCCATGTGGCGGCGGAATGCCGCGCCGTGCGCGAGCGCGTCGGCCTCCTCGACATGAGCAGCTTCAGCAAATTCGAGCTGTGCGGCCCCGGCGCTGCGGCCTTCCTCGACCGCCTCGTTGCCAATCGCCTGCCCCGGCGCGAGGGCGACATCGCGCTCGCCCATTTTCTTACCGAGCGCGGCGGCACCTTCGCCGAGATGACCGTGGTGCGCCGCAGCGCCGAGCGCTTCTATCTCGTCTCCGCCGCGGCGGCCGAGATCCATGATCTCGATTGGCTGGAGCGCCATCTGCCACGGGACGGCAGCGTTGCCGTCGAAAATGTGACGGCGCGGATGGGCGCTTTCCTCCTGACGGGGCCGCGATCCCGCGAGATGCTGAGCCGGCTCACCAACGATCCTCTCGATAACGACGCCTTCCCCTGGCGCAGCGCCCGGGAGATCGAGATCGGCTACGCGCGCGTCTTGGCGCTGCGCATCAGCTATGCGGGCGAGCTCGGCTGGGAGCTGCATCACCCGATCGAGCATCAGCGCGCGCTCTATGATGCGCTCGTCGCGGCCGGTCGGGATTGCGGCCTCGCTCATTTCGGCTTCCGCGCCCTCGATTCCCTGCGCCTCGAGAAGGGCTATCGCGCCTGGAGCAGCGAGCTCAGCCTCGAGGTCAGCCCCCTCGCGGCAGGGCTCGGCCGCTTCGTGCGCCTCGACAAAGGCGAGTTCATCGGCCGCGCGGCCCTGATTGATGAGCAGGCGCGCGGCATTCCCCATCGCATCGCCTGCCTCGCGGTGGACGCCGCCGATGCTGATGCGTTTGGCGCGCAGGCCGTATGGCGTGCAGGGCGCGTCGTCGGCCTCGTCACCTCCGGCGGCTATGGGCACACGGTTGGCCGCAGCATCGCCATGGCCTATCTCGATGCGGCGACTGCCGCACCCGGCACGGCGCTCGAGGTGGAGATCCTGGGCGAGCACCGCCCCGCGCAAGTGCTCGCCGAGCCCCTCTATGATCCGGCGAACCGCGCGCTTTTGGGGTAATCCGTAGCCGCCGTCATCACGAGAACCGCGAGCGCGGCACGGCGGGACGACGCGATCCAGGGAAACATGCCGTACTCTGGATTGCTTCGCGTCCGCTATCGCGGGCGCTCGCAATGACGCCGCTCTACCGCCGCCGCCGCGCGAACTCCTCGACCTCGGCGCGGAAGGCGTCGGCGAACTCGCGGGCGATGCCCGAGAGGGCGAACTGGCTGGAATGGAGCAGCCCGAATTCCACATCGATGCGCGGCTCGAAGGGAAGCACCACGACACCGCGGCCGGCCATCGCCTCGGCCGTGAAGGGGCTGACGATGGTGAGGCCGGCCTCGGCGGCGGCGAAGGCGCAGGCGATGATGGCGAGCGGCGTCTCGATGCGCATCTGGCGGCGCACCCCGGCATCGGCGAAGACCGCGTCGATGCGGAAGCGCAGCAGGGTCGATTGGCCGAGGGAGATGAAGGGCTCGCCCGCGAAATCCCGCGGCTGGAGGCGGCGGCGCCTGGCGAGGCGATGGCGCGCTGGCACCACCGCCATCGCCGGCACCGGGGCGAGGGGCTCCACCGTGACCGTGGGGTGCTCGATCGGCAGCTCGGCGAAGCCGAGATCGCATTGCCCCGTCGCCACCCAGTCGAGCACGACGCGCGAGGTCAGGCCGAACAGCGCCAGGTCGAGCTTGGGCCGGGTGCGGAGAAAGCGGCCGACGAAGCGCGGCAGGAAATCATTGGCGAGGGCCGGAAGCGAGGCGATGCGGAGCGTGCCGGCACGCCGCTCGCGCAGCTCGAGGGCGGCCTGCCAGATGCGATCGATGCCCACGAAGGAGCGCTCGACCTCGCGATAGAGGGAATGGGCCTCGCCGGTGGCGACGAGGCGCGTGCCGCGCCGCTCGAAGAGCTTCAGGCCGAGCGTGGCCTGGAGATCGCGGATGAGGCGGCTCACCGCCGGCTGCGTCACGCTCATGAGCTCGGCCGCCCGCGTCATGCCGCCGGTCAGCATGACGGCGCGGAACGCCTCGACTTGGCGCGTATTGATCATGTCCAGCCGCCTCCGGAACGATATATAACATTTGGTTATGAAGAGGCCCAGGGATTCGATTTGACCCTCGGGCGAGGCGGGTGCGACCATTCTCGCTCCGATGCAGGCAAGCCCGCCCACGAAGCGGGCGCTCCAACAGGAGGCGAGCATGAGAAAGGAAACCGTCATTGCCGTGGCGCTGGCCGCCACTGCCGCCCTGAGCTTCGCCCCGGCGGCGAAGGCCCAGTCGAAGACGCTCTATGTGGCCGCCTATGGCGGCTCCTTCGAGCAGGTCATGCGCAAGCAGGTCTTCCCGCCCTTCGAGAAGAAATACGGCGTGCAGGTCGAGTATGTCTCGGGCAACTCGACGGACAACCTCGCCAAGCTGCAGGCGCAGAAGGGCAACGAGCAGATCGACGTGGCGATTCTCGACGACGGCCCGATGTATCAGGCTGTGGCCCTCGGCTTCTGCGCGCCCCTCGCCAAGGCGCCTATCTACAACGACCTTTACGACGTGGCGAAGTTCCCATCAGGCAAGGCCGTGAGCATCGGCGTAGTCGGCACCGGCATCATGTACAACAAGAAGTATTTCGAGGAGCACCACTGGCCGGCGCCCACCTCGTGGAAGGACATCGAGGACCCGAAATACAAGAAGAAGCTCGTTATTCCGCCGCTCAACAACACCTACGGCCTGCATGCCCTCGTCATGATGGCGCGGCTCAACGGCGGCGGGGAGAAGAACATCGATCCCGGCTTCAAGGTCTTCAAGCAGAAGGTCGATCCGAACGTGCTCGTCTACGAGCCCTCGCCCGGAAAGATGACCGAGCTCTTCCAGAGCGGCCAGGCCGTCATCGCCATCTGGGGCTCGGGGCGCGAGAAGGCATTGGCGGATACCGGCTTCCCCGTCGCCTTCGTCTATCCGAAGGAGGGCGGCATCGCCCTCGGCGTCGCCGCCTGCCCCGTCGCCGGCGGCAAGAGCAAGCCCGAGGCGCAGGAGTTCGTGCAATACCTGCTCACCCCGGCGATGCAGGCGGTGCTCGCCGAGGGGGCCGGGCTCGGCCCCGTCAACAAGACGGTCAAGCTGCCGCCCGACAAGCAGGCGGGCATTCCCTATGGCCCCGCGCAGGTCGACAAGCTGATCAAGATCGACTGGGACACCGTGAACCAGCATCGCGAGGAATGGAACAAGCGCTGGACCCGTGAGATCGAGGGCTGAGGCCCTGTGCTTAGGTCGGGTTGGCATCATTGCATCGTCATTCCCGCGCAAGCGGAAACCCGGCAACCCCCTGGGCCCCGCTTCCGCGGGGGCGACGACAGAGATACTTCGATGCTCTTGCGTCACGCCCTGGCGGAGCCTGTCCTCGGGCCGGCCTTCGGCCGGACCCGTGGGCGGTCTCGCGATAACGGCGACGAGCTAATCAGGAAGAGATGATTCGTTGCGACTCCAACGAGCGTCATCGCGACCCAGAGCACCGCGAGGGGGAGGCGATCCAGTCATTTGCAAAGACTCTAGATCGCGTCGTCTCGCGCCGTTGGCGCGTTCCTCGGGGTGACGGCCGTGTTGTTCTGCGGTTGTCATCGCGGGCCACGTTACGGTCCTCGCCGTGACGGATAGGAGGAGCGCTCTCGCTTATGTCCTTTCTCGTTCTTGACCGCCTGACCAAGAGCTATGGCGACACACTCGCCGTGGACGGGCTCACGCTCGCGGTCGAGAAGGGGGAGTTCGTCTCGCTCCTCGGCCCCTCGGGCTGCGGCAAGACGACGACGCTCCAGATGATCGCCGGCTTCGTCGAGCCGAGCGGCGGCGGCATCACCCTCGACGGCGGCGATCTCCTGGCCATCCGCCCGAGCCGCCGCGGCCTCGGCATCGTCTTCCAGAGCTATGCCCTCTTCCCCCATATGACGGCGGCGGAGAACGTCGCCTTCGGCCTCGAGATGCAAGGAGTGCCGCGCGCCGAGCGCGAGCGGCGGGTGTCGGAGACCTTGGCCCTCGTCGGCCTCGCGGCCCTCGCGGAGCGCTTCCCGCGCAAGATGTCGGGCGGCCAGCAGCAACGCGTGGCCCTGGCGCGCGCCCTCGTCATTCGTCCCCGCGTCCTCCTTCTCGACGAGCCGCTCTCGAACCTCGATGCCAAGCTGCGAGAGGAGATGCAGGTCGAGCTGCGCCAGATTCAGCGCCGGGTCGGCACCACGACGATCCTCGTCACCCACGACCAGGCCGAGGCGATGGCGCTCTCCGACCGCATCGTCATCATGAACAAGGGCCGCGCCGAGCAGATCGCGCGCCCCGACGAGGCCTACGGCCGGCCGGCGAGCGCCTTCGTCGCCGGCTTTCTCGGGCGCACCAACCGCCTGACCGGGGCGATCCGCGAGGCGGGGGGAAAGCTCGTCGTCGCGATTGACGACGCCGATTGGCCGGCCCCGCCGGGGGCGCGGCCCGGCGAGGTCACGGTCTCGGTGCGGCCCGAGCGCATCGCCTTCGCCGCGACGGGGCTTGCGGGGACCGTGCGCAACCGCGTCTTCCACGGCAGCCATTGGTTGCTCCAGGTCGAGACCGCAGCCGGTATCGTCATCGTCATCCGCCAGAACGACGGCGTGGCGCTGCCGCGGGAGGGCGAGCGCGTGTCCCTCGCCTGGCGCGCCGAGGATATGAGTATCGCCGCCGGCGCCGAGGCCGCGCCATGACCGTCGCCGCGACCACGGGCGGCATTGCCGCGCGGCGCGAAAGGCTGCGCTGGACGCCCTATCTCCTGAGCGGGCCGGCGGTCGTCGTGCTGGCCGCACTCCTCATCGTGCCCTTGATCGCGACGGCGCTTCTCTCGCTCCACAGCTTCGCCCTCTACAAGGGTATTGAGGACGTCTACAACCTCAAGAACTACGCCGACATCTTCAGCGACCCCTATTTCTACGGCATCTACGCGCGCACCTTCCGCATCGCGCTCCTGGTCACCTTCTTCTCCATCGTCCTCGGCGCGCCCGAGGCCTATATCCTCAACCGCATGGGGCGGCCCTGGCGCAACATCTTCCTTCTCGTCGTGCTTGGCCCGCTCTTCATCTCGATCGTCTCGCGCACCTTGGGCTGGGCGCTCCTCTTCGGCTCGACGGGGCTGATCAACCAGGGCCTCATGGCTCTCGGCCTCATCGAGCAGCCGCTCCAGTTCATGTATAGCGAGACGGGCGTCGTCGTGGCGCTCACCCATGTTCTGGTACCCTTCATGGTGATCTCGGTCTGGGCCTCGCTCCAGCGCCTCGACCCGCAGGTGGAGAACGCCGCCCTCTCCCTCGGCGCCTCGCCCCTCACCATTCTCCGCCGCATCATCCTGCCCCAGGTGATGCCCGGCGTGCTCTCGGGGGCCATCATCGTCTTCGCCCTCGCCGCGAGCGCCTTCGCCACGCCGGCGATCATCGGCGGGCGGCGGCTCCAGGTGGCGGCGACCCTCGCCTATGACGAGTTCCTCAACACGCTGAATTGGCCGCTGGGGGCGGCTATCGCCGTGCTCCTCCTCGTCGCCAATGTGGCGATCATCGTCGGCTGCAACCGCCTCGTCGAGCGGCGCTACGCCCAGGTGTTCGAATGAAAGATGTTCGAGTGAAGGCGCTGCCATGAGCCGCAACGGACCCGCAGCCCTGCTCTTCCACGCGCTCTTCATCGCCTTCATCCTGGCGCCGATCGTCATCGTCTGCGCGGTGGCCTTCACCTCGAAGGGCTATCTCTCGCTGCCGACCGACGGCCTGTCGCTGCGCTGGTTCCGCGCCATCGCCACCAACCAGGATTTCGTGAGCGCGTTCTGGGCGAGCCTCTGGCTCGGCACGCTCTCGGCGACCATCGCCGTCGCCCTCTCGGTGCCGTCGGCGCTCGCCATCGCGCGCTACCGTTTTCCCGGGCGCGAGGCCATCGCGACACTCTTCCAGGCGCCGCTCATGATCCCGCCGGCGGTGCTCGGCATCGCCTTCCTGCGCTTCTTCACCCAGACCGGGATCAGCGGCACCTTCATCGGCCTGGTGCTGAGCCATGTCATCATCATCATGCCCTACGCCCTGCGCCTCGTGCTCTCCGCCTCGACGGGGATCGATCCGCAGATCGAGAACGCGGCGGTCTCCCTCGGCGCCTCTTGGCTCTCGACCTTCCGCCGCGTCACCCTGCCGATGATCGTGCCGGGCGTGGTGAGCGGCTGGGTGCTCGCCTTCATCACCAGCTTCGACGAGGTGACGATGACCGTGTTCATCGCCTCGCCGCGCACAACGACGCTGCCGGTGCGGCTCTTCCTCTATATCCAGGACAATATCGATCCCCTCGTCGCCGCGGTCTCCGCCGGGCTCATCGGCCTGACCGTGGTGGCGATGATCCTCCTCGACCGGCTCTACGGCCTCGACCGGCTCCTCGTCGGCCGCGGCAACAACTGAGAGAACGATCATGGCGCGGCAGCAGGCTGGTGATTACGACGTCGCGGTGGTGGGGGGCGGGCTCGTCGGCTCCGCCATCGCCTGGGGCCTTGCGAGCATCGGCCAGAGGGTCGTGGTACTCGACGAGGGCGACGTCGCCTATCGCGCCTCGCGCGGCAACTTCGCCCTCGTCTGGGTGCAGAGCAAGGGCCTTGGCATGCCGCGCTACGCCGCCTGGACCAAGCGCTCCTCCGATGGCTGGGCCGGCTTTGCGGCTCGGCTCAAGGAGGAGACGGGCCTCGACGTCGCCTTCGAGCGCCCGGGCGGCTTCCAGCTCGTGCTCTCCGCGGCCGAGATGGACTCCCGCATCGCCATGCTCAAGCGGCTCCACAACCAGCCCGACATGGTGCCCTATCCCTACGAGATCCTCGACCACACCGGCGTTGCCAAGATGCTGCCGGAGATCGGTCCCGATGTGGTGGGCGGCAGCTATTGCCCCCTCGACGGCCATTGCAACTCCCTGCGCCTCTTCCGCGCCCTTCACATCGGCATGAGCCGCCGCGGCGCCACCTATCTGCCGCTTCATGCCGCCGAGCAGATCGTGCATGAGGCGGGCGGCTTCACCTTGGCGGCGCGCGGTGCGACATTGCGCGCGGGCAAGGTCGTGCTCGCCGCCGGCAACGGCAATGCGCGGCTGGCCCCCATGGTTGGGCTCAAGGCGCCGGTGCGGCCCCAGCGCGGGCAGATCGTCGTCACCGAGCGCGTGCGGCCCTTCCTGCGCTACCCCGTCTCGACGGTGCGCCAGACCGACGAGGGCAGCCTCCTCATCGGCGATTCCGTCGAGGAGGCCGGCTTCGACGACACCGTCGGGCTCGGTGTCGCCTCGGTGATGGCGGCGCGCGCGGTGCGCATGTTTCCGCTGATCCGCCGCCTCAACGTCGTGCGCAGCTGGGCGGCGCTGCGCGTCATGACCCAGGACGGCTTTCCCATCTACGAGCAGTCGGCGCGCTGCCCCGGCGCCTTCATCGCCACCTGCCATAGCGGCGTGACGCTCGCCGCCAATCACGCGCTGGTGCTGGCGCCGATGATCGCCGCCGGCCGCCTGCCGCCCGAGTTCGACGTCTTCAGTGCCCGGAGGTTCGATGTTCCAGCGGCTGCCTGATCCCCAAGCCAAGACCGTGACGCTCTCGATCGACGGCCGGCCCGCCGCCGCCGCGTCCGGCGACAGCGTCGCCGCGGCCCTCCTCGCCGCCGGGCTCGCGCAATGCCGAACCACGCCCGTCTCGGGGGCGCCGCGCGCGCCCTATTGCATGATGGGCGTCTGCTTCGACTGCCTCGTCACCATCGACGGTGTGGGCAACCGCCAGGCCTGCCTCGTGCGCGTGCGCGAGGGCATGCGCGTCGAGACCCAGCAGGGCAAGCGGGAGGCCGGCCGATGAGCGCCGCGAGCGAGCTTCGCGAGAGCTATGATCTCGCGGTCATCGGTGCCGGTCCCGCCGGCCTCGCGGCGGCAGCGCGCGCGGCGGGCCTCGGCGTCGCTACGGTGCTCTTCGACGAGCAGCCGGCCCCCGGCGGCCAGATCTATCGCGGCGTCACCGAGACGCCTTTGCGCGAGCGCGCGGTGCTCGGCGCCGATTACTGGCACGGCGCCGATCTCGTGGCGCCGCTCCGCGCCAGCGGTGCCGACTACGTCGCGGGAGCCGCGGTGTGGAGCGTCTCGCGTGAGGGCGAGATCGGCGTCTCGATCGCCGGTGCGGCGCGGCTGATCCGCGCCCGGCGGGTGATCCTGGCGACGGGCGCTCTCGAGCGGCCCTTTCCCATTCCCGGCTGGACGCTGCCCGGCGTGATGACGGCGGGGGCCGCGCAGATCCTGCTCAAATCCTCGGGCCTCGTCGCCCAGGGCGCGGTCGTGCTTGCCGGGACCGGCCCGCTCCTCTGGCTGCTCGCCGCGCAATATCGCCGTGCCGGGGCCAGGATCGCGGCCATGCTCGATACGACGCCGCCCGAGAACCGGCGCGCGGCGCTGCCCCATCTGCCCGCCTTCCTCGCCTCGCCCTATTTCCGCAAGGGGCTCGCCTTGCTGCGCGAGGTCAAGGGCAGCCTGCGCATCATCCGCGACGTGGGCGCGATCGCGGCCCGCGGTGACGGGCGACTGCGCGAGGTCGTCTATCGCTCGGGCGACGGTGCCGAGGAGCGCTTGCCGGCGGATACGCTGCTGCTGCATCAGGGCGTCGCCCCCAATCTCAACCTCGCCAACTCGATCGGCTGCAAGCAGGAGTGGGACGCGACGCAGCTCTGCTTCGCCCCCGTGGTCGACGAATGGGGGGCGAGCAGCGTCGATCTTGTCGCCATCGCCGGCGACGGCGCCGGCATCGCCGGGGCCCAGGCGGCCGAGGAGCGCGGGCGTCTCGCCGCCCTCGACGCCGCCTGCCGCCTGGGGCGCATCGACAAGGCGCGGCGCGATCGCGAGGCCGCACCCCATCGCACCGCGCTCCGCCGTGCCGAGCGGGGCCGCGCTTTTCTCGATCTCCTCTATCGTCCGCGCCGCAGCCATCGCATCCCCGCGGGCGACACCATCGTCTGCCGCTGCGAGGAGGTGACGGCGCAGCAGATCACCGAAACGGTGGCCCTCGGCTGCACCGGGCCAAACCAGATGAAGTCCTTCCTCCGCTGCGGCATGGGGCCGTGCCAGGGCCGCCTCTGCGGCCTCACGGTGACCGAGCTGATCGCCGCCGCGCGCGGCGTCTCGCCGGCGGAGGTCGGCTATTACCGCCTGCGCCCGCCGGTCAAGCCCATCACCCTCGAGGAGCTTGCCGGGCTGCCCCAGAGCGACGCCGCCCTCAGGGCGGTGGTGCGGAGCTGAGCCGGCTAACCATGGCAGCGCCCGACGTCATCGTCATCGGCGGCGGCCTCCATGGCTGCTCGGCCGCGCTGCATCTCGCGCTGCGCGGCGCGCGGGTGACGGTGATCGAGAAGGACCACGTCGGCCGCCACGCCTCGGGGGTGAATGCGGGGGGTGTGCGCCGCCTCGGCCGCGACCCAGCCGAGATTCCCCTCTCGCTCGCCTCCCTCGAGCTGTGGTACCGCATCCGCGATCTCGTCGACGACGATTGCGGCTTCGAGCATCACGGCCAGGTCAAGGTCGCGGAGAGCGAGGCCGAGCTCGCCGGCTTGCGCGCGCGCGTCGATGCGGTGCGCGCGCTCGGCTTCAGTCACGAGGAGCTGATCGGCCGCGACGAGCTGCGCGCCCTCGTTCCCGCCATCGCCGAGCATTGCGTGGGTGCCATCGTCTCGCGCGCCGACGGCGCCGCCAATCCCTACCGCACCACGCTCGCCTTCAAGCGCAAGGCCGCGAGCCTTGGCGTGCGCTTCGAGGAGGGCATGCGCGTGACCGGACTCGCCCGCAACGGCAAGGCCTGGCGCGTGGAGACGGCGCGCGACGGCGCGCGCGAGGCCGCCGTCGTCGTCAACTGCGCCGGCGCCTGGGCCGACCGCATCGCGGCCCTCCTCGGCGAGCCGGTGCCCCTCGAGACCTGGGCGCTCATGCTGATGATCAGCGCGCGCATGCCGCATTTCCTCGATCCGGTGGTGGGGGCGGCGGGGCGGCCGCTCTCCTTCAAGCAGTTCGCCAACGGCACGGTGCTGATCGGCGGCGGGCACAAGGGCCGGCCCGACCGCGACACCAATTGGACCGATCTCGATTTCGCCGGCCTCGCCAAGAGCGCGCGGACGGTGTGGGACCTCTTCCCCGTCATGCGCGGGGCCCAGATCGTGCGCGCCTGGGCGGGGATCGAAGGGCGCCTCCCCGACGACATTCCGGTGATCGGGCCGAGCTCGACGGCGGAGGGGGTCTTCCACGCCTTCGCCTTCGCCGGCCACGGCTTCCAGCTCGGTCCCATCGTCGGCAACATCATCGCCGAGCTGGTGACGACGGGCCGCACCAATCTTCCCATCGCGCCCTTCCGCATCGAGCGCTTCAGGACGCCTGCGCCTTGAGACGCCGGCTCAGAATCGCCGTCCGAAGGTGAGGGCGTAGATGGCGATGAGCAGCCAGCCGGCGAGCATGGCGATGCCGCCGATCGGGGTCGCATAGGCGAAGGCGCGCAGCCCGGTGAAGGCGAGGCCGTAGAGGCTTCCGGAGAAGAGCAGGATGCCGAGGGCGAAGGCTGCGGCGGCCGGCGTGAGGAAGCGCCCCGGCCGCACCGCCATCAGAATGCCGACGCCGAGGAGGGCGATGCTGTGCCAGGCCTGGTACTGCACGCCCGTATGCACCCATTCGAGCGCTTGGGGGCTCAGGACCTGCCGCGCCCCATGGGCCGACCAGGCCCCGAGCCCGATGGCGGCGAGGCCGGAAAGGCCGGCGAAGGCGAGCGTCGCGCGCAGGATGCCGTCGCGGGAGAGCCAAGCGGGCGGTTCGTCGGAGCTCGTCATCACCGGCTGGATATAGACGATCGCGGGCCGAGCGTCACCCGTGGCGGCGGTCAGCCCGTCGGTGCGGCGGCAAGCGCCGGGCGCGGCAGCTCGACGAGCTGTGCCAGGCGGCCCTCGCGCCTGAGCGCCAGGTGGCGCTCGTGGAAGCGCTCGAGGGTGGTGCGATGGCCGATGCTGACGATCGTCGTCGCGGGCAGGCGCTCGCGCAGCAGGCGATAGAGCGACGCCTCGGTCGCCTCGTCGAGTGCCGAGGTCGCCTCGTCGAGGAAGAGCCAGTCGGGACGGATGAGGAGCGCGCGGGCGACGGCGAGGCGCTGCTGCTCGCCGGGCGAGAGCTGCTGCGACCAGTTCTGCTCCTCGTCGAGGCGGTCGCCGAGGCCGGCAAGGCCGACGAGCTCCAAGGCGGCGCGCAGGGCCTCGTCGGGAAAGGGGGGCTCGGGATAGCTCGCCACACGGCGCAGGCTGCCGAGGGGAAGATAGGGCTTCTGGGGCAGGAAGAGGGCGCGGGCGCCCTGCGGGATGCGCACGGCGCCGCGGCCGAAGGGCCAGATGCCGGCGAGCGCGCGGAAGATGGTGCTCTTGCCGCTGCCCGAGGGCCCGGTCAGAAGCGCCGCCTCGCCGGGGGCCAGGGCGAGATCGGTCTCGGCGACGAGGGGCTCGCCCTCGGGCAAGGCGAGGGCGAGCTTCTCCAGGGCGACGTCCGCGCCCGGCGAGGTGCCGCGCGCGATCATGGTGTCACCGGCCGGCGCATGCGCCGCGGCCATCGCCGCCTCGAAGCCGGTCAAGCGCTCGACGGTGGCGCGCCATTGGGCGAGCGCCGTATACGCGTCGACGAACCAGCTCAGCGCAGTCTGCACATGGCCGAAGGCGGAGGCGATCTGCACCAGCGAGCCGAGCTCGATGGTCCCCGCGAAGTAGCGCGGTGCCGCGACGAGATAGGGGAAGATGACCGCGGCCTGGCCGTAGGAATAGGTGAACCAGCCGAGCGCCTTCTGCCGCTTCATGATGCCCCACCAGTTGCGGACGACGAAGCTGAAGCGGTGCCGCAGCACCTGCTCCTCGCCGGCCTCGCCGCCATAGAGGGCGACCCCCTCGGCGTTCTCGCGGAAACGCACCAGGCCGAAGCGGAAATCCGCCTCAAAGCGCTGCTGGTCGTAATTGAGGCGCACCAGGGGACGGCCGATGAGATGGGTGAGCCAGGTGCCGAAAATGGCGTAGATGAGGGCGGCCCACACCATGTAGCCGGGCACCGTGAGGGCCATGCCGTCGAGCGACAGGGTGATCGCCCCCGAGATGGTCCAGAGGATGGCGACGAAGGAGACGAGCGTCACCACCGCATTGATGAAGCCGAGGGTGAGCTGGAGCGTCTGGGCGACGAAGCCGTTGATGTCCTCGGAGATGCGCTGGTCCGGGTTGTCGGTGCCGCGGTCGCGGAGCTGCATGCGGTAATAGGTCTGCTCGCCGAGCCAGTCCCTGAGATAGCGGCCGGTCAGCCATTCGCGCCAGCGGATCTGCAGCATCTGACGCAGATAGAGCTGGTAGACGCCGATGACGATGTAGATTCCGGCGAGGATCGAGAAGCGCAGGATGAGGTGCCAGAAGGCGGGCGCGTCGTGGTTCTGCAGGCTGTTGTAGAAGAGCCGGTACCATTGGTTGATCTGCACGTTGATGTAGACCATGCCGAGATTCATCGCGAGGATGACGGCGAGAAGCCCGCGCCCGGCCCAGCGGTCCTCCGAGAACCAATAGGGGCGCGTGAGGGTCCAAAGATCGCGCAGGAATGCGCCCGAGATCTTCAGCATGGCTGTCCTTTACTCCGTGCGGCGGTCGCGGGGCCTAGGCGTAGCGGTTTGCGTCCGCCCCGTCCACGGCTCCGTGCGCGATAGAAGGCGGAAGTTGCGGCAAGAATAGGGCGCGCGGATTGCGGCGGGATGAAGAGGCTGTCATCTCGCGAGATGTGTCATTGCGCGCCGCGGGACTGCGCCCAGCGGCGCAGGCTCCGCAACTGCGCGTCGGTCTCCACCGCCGCCGGCCGCGCCTCGCGCAGCTTCGTGATGGCGGCATCGACGCCAGCACCTCGCGCAACCAGATAGGCGGCACCCAGGGTGCCGGTGCGTCCCGATCCGCCCTGGCAATGCACCAGCACCTTGCCCCGCCGGCATTCGGCCTCGAGGATGCGCAGGACGGCGTCGAATTGCGCCGAGGTCGGGGCGCCGTGATCGCGGATGGGAATGCCGTAGCAGCGATAGCCGAGCGCCTCGGCCGCCGCGCGACGATAGGTATGCTCCTCCTCGTCCTCGATCAGGCAGACGATGGCGGCGAAGCCCTCGGCTCTGAGGGCCTTGAGCTCGTCCTCGGTCGGGTTGGGGCTGCCCGCGACTCTCCCTTCGTCGATCCACCAGATGCGCGGCGGCTGGGGCGGTGTCATATGATGAAGAGGCGGCGCCTGATGAGGCTAAAGCTGCCGCAGGACGCGCTCGACCGTCGCCGGCGCATGGTCGATCATCGCGAGGAGGAGGCGCGCCGGCCGATCCGGCCGCGACCGGCCCTGCTCCCAATCCTGCACCGTGCGCGGGGAGAAGCCGTATTTCATCGCGAAAGCGCGCTGCGAAAGGCGCTGGCGGCGCCGAATGGCGCGCACGTCCACCGCTTCGGGTGGAGTGACAACACGCGCCCGCTTGAAGTCTCGCGCAGTCCATATGGGATTGTCGTCCTCCTTCGCATGGCGGAGAATATCCGCCTCCGTCGTGGCATCGATCTTTTTGCGATTAAGCTTAGGCTTCTGTTTTCTCATCTGCGCCAGCGTCATTCTCACGGTAGCCATTGCGCTCTCTCCGGTTCGCCAATCGCGCCGATATTATGCGGCGACGCTGTTCCCGCCCTTTCAATTACCCACAATTGTGCTTGAAGCGTGACGTCGAGGGCGATGTCGATTGGGCGCGATAGACCGTGCCATATGGTCGCATTGCCGAGCGAGGGATCATTGGCGCGGGCCAGGTAGCCGCCGTGCATGGCGATTTTAACCGGGTAGTGCAACAGAGTTCTCAGTCGGTCATGAGCATCTTTGACAAGGCGATCAAGCGCGGCCACTCGGAGCGAGGGTCTTTTTGGGCCTGCTAGAGCGGGATGAGATTATCCTGAGTCGGAGAGGGATTCCCAAATTCGATGGATGCCTGACAGCGAGGCAGACACGCCCAAGTATACCCCGAACATCAATCCGAAGAATCCACCGCCCGCAGCGCGCCATCGCCGGAACACTATCCAACACAACAGTCGCGTCGGAATTTCTTACAACTCGGCGCCCCACAAAACACAGTACAATTTCAAATCAATAGGTTGCTGCTTGGCCCAGTTTTTGCGTGACCGAAGTCAATAAAGCTAGGGGGAACGCACATGCGCGCTGTGACCGTGTTGGCAGCAGTAGTAGCGGGCGTCGTGATGGCGTCCGGCGGCGGCGGAAACGCCTTGGCGGATGTCGTCTACTCGACTGGGTTCGAGCCGCCGGCCTACACGGCCGGGGGGCTGCTGTCGGGTCAGGACGGATGGTTCAATAATGGGGGTGGTGTCGTCGAGACGACGACGGTGTTTTCCGGTGTGCAGGCTGTAGGCTATACCGCGGAAGGAGTCTTCGGGCAGCCTGTCGATTACCACGCGGTGCCGACAAGCGGCCAGGGGTCGGTGATGCGGGCGAGCGTCGAGTTTTTCTTTAGTGCGGCAGACCCGCAAGTCGCCTGGGAGGTCCTCGCGGCCGATGACGGCTCTATCTTTTTGGCTCAAATCGTTGTCTTTAACGGCACTTTGCTGCTCTGGGACTCTTCGAGCATTGTCGGTCGTGCGCGGGTTACGGCCGGGGTCTGGCACAATTACGAGCTGGTTTTCGACTTCGCGACTGACATAGTAACGGGATACCTCGATGGAGGCTCGCTCGGCACTGGTTCGCTCGATCCGGCCGCCACGTCCCTGACCGATGTCGGCTTCGGGATCAATGATGCCCTCGGCGCCGGGACCAGCCAAGCCTTTGCCGATGATTTGTCGGTCGAGGCGGTCCCAGAGCCGTCATCGCTGGCGCTCGTTGGCGCCTCCCTCGTGGGGTTAGGCGCAATCCGCCGCCGCAAGGGCGTGCGTTTGTCCTAGGCGGATATCAGGTAATCGCCGCACGAGGTGTTCACAGACCCTTGCCGTACGCGCTGATCGCGTCTGCTTGCGCGCTGCTCTACCTGATCTTTTCTATCACTGAGGGCCTAGAGCGGGATGAGATTATCTGAGTCGGAGGGGGATTGCCAAATTGGTCTGGTTTTGATTCAACCTGCTGGCTGGACAGGAGGCTGGCGTAGATGAAGGGGAAGCCTTATTCGGTCGATCTTCGGGAACGGGTGGTTGGAGCGGTTGAGCGCGAAGGGCTGTCGCGGTGCCAGTCGGCGGCCCGGTTCGGCGTCAGCTACAGCGTGGCGATCGAATGGGTGAAGCGCTATCGCCAGACCGATAGCCTCGAGCCCGGTCAGATGGGTGGGCACAAGCCGCGGAAGATTTCCGGGGCGCATCGAGACTGGCTTGTGCGCCACTGCCAGGAGAAGGACTTCATCTTGCGTGGCCTGGTGGCGGAGTTGGCTGAGCGCGGTCTGCAGGTTCCCGCCAAGTAGACACAACCGCCAAGATCTCGCCGTCCGCTTCGCCGATCGCGCGCCACCGACGCTCGCCGTAGTCTCGCCGACGATCCTCGATTTCGATGAAGCGACCGGTGAAGACGGTCGCCGCGACATCGAAGCCGATGCCGCGCTCTTTGCGATTCCGCTCGCTCTTCGCTTCATCCCACTCAAACATACGGGATTACCGTATAGATTTCAAGACGGCGCCGCGAATCATGCGCGAAGAGCGACGCGCCGGCAACGGGGTGCGAAGCCTCACGAGTGACGTTGTCGCGTCACGGCGCCATGTGGAGGGTGAAATAGAGCACGACCTCGGTCCCGGGGATGTCCGGCGGCGGGGGCGGGAAGGGCGCCGAGCGCGTCAGCGCGTCGATGCCAACGCGGTCGAGGGCGCGCTCGCCCGTCGACTGCATGACGCTGACCCAAAGGAGCTTTCCCTCGCGGCTCAGGCGCAGCATGTAGACGGCCTCGCCGGCGAGGCCGTGGGTCGCGGGCGGGTAGCGCAGATTGCCCATGACCCGGTCCCGGAGCGCGTTGAGATAGCGGTCGCCCCCACCCTCGCCGCGCAGATTGCTGTCGATCGGCTTATGGGCGCGCGCCGGCGGATGCCGCGTCGCCAAAGGCGACGGCGCAGGCGAGGGCTTGACGGCGGTGGCAGGCGGCAATGGTGGCGGCGGGATGTCGGCGAGCTGCTCGGCCTTGGTCTCGGGCGCCGACTCCGTGGGCTCGGCCGCCTTCGGCAAGGCCGGCGATTTCGGCGGCGGCGCCACCGCCCTCTCGGCGGGCTTGGCCGGCGTGGCAGGCGGTGGCGCCGGATTGGGCTGCGGGCTCTCGGCCGCCTTCGGCTGCTCGGAGGGGCGGCCGGCCTGGCGATCGGGGTTGCCGCCGGACTCGCGGTGGAGAGGCGACAGCGGCGGGGCGGGGGGTGGCGCCGGCGTCGGCTTGGCCGCCGCGGGCGGGGGCGGCAGGGTCACGAGCTCGACGGGAATGGCGACGGGCACAATGGGCCGCTCTTGCAAGAGCGGCCCAAGGATGAGGAGCGCGAGGATGGCGGCGTGGAGCAGCAGCGCCGAGAGGCGGGCGCGGAGCCGCCGCCGGCGCGCCTCGGGATCGGGCGAGAGCTGCGCCAAGTCGCCCTCGGCGGGAAGCATCGCCTCCCCCCGCCACGCGCCGGCTATGCTGACCGTGTCGGCATCCATCCCGCCACCCCGTCCCAGGCGGCCGTTCTTATCGTATCGCTCCACAATAATATATGGACCGGCCGGGCGAATCCCGTTGCCGTCGCCGCCGCGGCCGCGACTGTCATTGCCCCGTGCAGACGACGGCGGCGGCCATGCGGTCGGCGCAGCGCGCGCTGTTCGGCATCACGACCGGCGGCGGCGAGGTCGGCGGCGCGTAGAGGGTTCCCTCGAAGATCTGCCGGCTCAGCGCCTCGTTCGCCTTGGCGTCGGCGTCGTTGACGACGTCCCACAGTCTCTGCTGCAAGCGGGCGCGCGCCGCCTCGACGCTGTCCGCCGTCGAGCCCGCGGCCGCGGCGGCGGAGGGTGCTGCGAGGAGCTTGACCATGCGATCATAGGTGGCGGGGAGGTCGCCCGTATAGGTCTCGCCGTTCCCCATCACCACCATGGGCGCCGTGAAGCAGATCGCGATGCGGTCATGGGTGAGGTTGCGCAAGCGAAGCCGCAGATGCTCGCCCAGGCCCTCGATGCTGACGAGGTGCCGGTCGAGGGCGGCCTGGAGCGAGAGGGGCGCCCCGCCATTCACCTTGACGACGGCCTTGCCGAAGCCTGCCGGCGCGGTGGCGAGGCGCGATCCTGCAGGCGGCGCCGCCCTGGCCTGATCGAGGCAGAAGGCGGCGGCGTCGCAGCTCGCTGCCGGCGGCAGGTCGTAGCAGCCGGCGGCGAGGATCATGCGCTGCATGCCGCTCGTGTCGGCGCGCGCCGGCGCGGCCAGCAGCAGCGCCCAGACGAGGGCGGCGAGCCATCCCATGGCTGCGCAGGATCGCCGCTGCATGCCTCGCCTTTCGCCTCTCGTTTTGGGGAGGGAAACTCTCGCATGAATGGCGGCGTCGCGAAAGCATCCCGTCTCCCCGGCACGCGCGCGGGCTCGGCCGGATATCGCGCCGAACGCGCGGAGGCCGTATCAGGATCGGCTCTCGACCTGGGGCAGGTAGAGGCTCACTTCCGTTCCCTTGCCCTCCGCGCTGTCCACCGTGATCCTGCCTTGGGACTGCGTCACGAAGCCATAGACCTGCGCGAGGCCGAGCCCGGTCCCCTTGCCGCTCGGCTTCGTCGTGAAGAACGGCTCGAACAGCCGCTTGCGCACCTCCGGAGACATGCCGATGCCGGTGTCGCGAACCACGATGCGGACATAGGCGGCCGCCCGCTCGCCGGCGGCTCCGGTATCCGGCTGGGCGGGGCCGGTGTTGCTCGTCTCGATGATAAGGGCGCCGGTCTTCGGCATCGCATCGGCGGCGTTGACCACGAGATTTAGAATGGCGCGCTCAAATCCGTCTGGATCGACGAAAACCGGCCGTAGATCGGGCGCCAGGCGCTGACGGAGCTCGATCCCCGGTCCGAGGATCTGTAGGACGGAATCGCTCATCTCCGCGAGAATGGCGTTGACATCGACGATCCGCGGCTCGAAGCGCTGCGGGCGGGAAAAGGCGAGGAGGCTTGACGCCATACGCATGCCCTGGTCCGCCGCCCGCAAGGCAATCGAGACATATCTTTGCAGGTGCGGCCGATCCATCGCCGTCGCTTCGAGGCGGGAGAGCGGGCCGACGATCGCCTGCAGGATGTTGTTGAAGTCGTGGGCGATGATCCCGGCGTTCCGCCCGATCGCCTCCATCTTCTGCGCGTGGGCTTCCATCGCTTCGCGCTCGTGGCGAAGCCCGATCTCCTCGGCCTTGAGGCGCATGATCGCCGTGCCGAGGGTGTTGGCCACCGCCTGCATGAAGGCGAGATCGTGATCGGTGAACCGCCCCCTCTCCGTGCTGTCCACCTCGAGGACACCAAAAGGCTCGTCGTCGCCGTCACCGTCGCTAATGACGACGTTGATGGCGCGCTTGATGCCGTGATCGAGGAACAGGGCCGGCGTGCGGAAGCGCTGCTCCGCCGCGAGGTGATTGGAGATCACCGGCTTGCCGGTATGGAGCGCATAGCCGGCCGGCGATTCCATGTCAGCGCCGACCGTGGCCTTGCCGACGACGCCGTCGCGCCAGCCAATGCCGGCCCGGATGAGGAGCCGGTTCTCGGCCGGCAGATATTCCGCGACCTTGCAGAAGCTGCTGTTCAGCCCGGCCGCGGTGATTCGCACCGCCTCGTCGAGCAGCGGGAGCAGCTTTCGCGCCTTGAGGGCGCGAATGCCGAGCTGCGCCACCAGCTCCTGTTGACGCAGGCGATAAGCCAGCTCTTCCTCGGCGGTGGCGCCGCGCTCAGGCATGCCGTGAGAGGTGCTATCGGAAGCCAACGAACGCCCCTCGCTCTCAGCTCGCGGCCATGCGCTCGATGAGGGCGGCGAGGCGGCGGCGCATCTCGGCGGGCGGGAGGTGCCGGCTGCCGCCGTGGCCGGCGAAGACCCATTCGAAGGCATAGTCGAGGAGACGACGGAGCGAGCGCCGCTGCGCCGTCCATGACCAGCAATAGCTGCGGAACGCGGTCAGGTCGTCCTGCTCGAAGCTCCAGGCGAGGGAATCGCCAGTGAAGAGGTGGCGTCCGTCATGGAGATAGGCGACGCTCCCCTTGGTGTGGCCGGGGAGGGGAATGGCGAGGAGATCGCCGTCGAGACGCACCGGCTCGCCGCCCTCGATGATCTTGTCGGCGAAGGGTGCTGCGGCGCGGTCCGCCGCATGGATCCAGACCCGGGCACCGAAATGCTCGGCGTAGCGCCCGGCATCGCCCACATCGTCCTCATGGCTGAGCAGGATATCGCCAAGCCCGCCCCACGCCTCGAGCCGTGCGACGACGGCGCGGGTCCAGCGGGGTGAGTCCACCATGACATTGCCCGCGTCGCGGCGGATCAGGAAGGAGTGGGCGCCATAGGATCCCTTCGCGTTGTAGCCGAGCCGGTAGACGCCCGCGGTCATCGCCTCGGGGAAGGCATCGGCCGGCGGCGGCGCCTCGCTTCCGCTGCGCACCGAGGCGGTGGGGCAGAGGAGGCGCGCGCGCTGCGCCATCATCAGCTCCGCGGGGGTCGAGGGCTGGCGGGCGAAGACCGACTGCCCGCCGCGCGCGACGATCAGCCCGGGGGCTACGGTGCGCGCCGCCGAGCAATCCATGCACGCGGTGTCGATATACCAGTCGCCCGGCGCATTCTCCGGATGCCGCTCGCGCATCGCCGCCATCCCGCTCACAGGTCGACGCCATGAAGATGAGATGCGGCGTCGAAACGGCAAGTGAGCCGATACGAGGTGGGCCGGCTCCGGTCATCGCGAGGTCGCGACGCAACCGTGGCGATCCAGACGGCTGGATTGCCGCGCTCCCGCTCCCGTCTCGCTGCGCCCGGCTTGCGGGAGCCCGCAATGACCGTCACGGCAACACCGGCCCTTCGGGCTCGCACCGGCATTGCGCTCAATAGGAGACGGTGCAGCTCATGCCCTGCTGCACGGCGGAGCGGCAGAGGGCGAGATCGCTCTCGGTCTCGGCGCTGGGATGATGCAGGGAGCCTTGGATCGCATCGATGGCGGCGGGGCCGACGGGATTGGGGACGCCCTTGGTCAGGCCGAGCGAGGAGAGATCCTGGGGCACGGTGATGCTGACCGGGCCCGTGGCGCGCGGCGAGACCGCGGCGACGCTCTCTTGGCCGCGCGGCATGTTGCTCTGGCAGGCGACGAGGAGAAATGGGATGAGAAGAACCCACAGGCGACGCATGACGACCTCCCTCCGACGGCGCCGCCCCGTGCAAATGGCCGATGCCGCGGGCCGGCGCATAGACCAAAACGCGCGGCGCCCGGCCGGGGTTCCGCGCCGGCGTCCTGTCCCTTGACTCGCCGCGTTACCCCTCTCTATCCTCGCGGCGTATTGCAATTTCTTGAATTGCATTCCGATATAGCCTGCTTGTGACGCCATCCCACAGCACCGCCGCCGACGAAGGCTTCGTCTCGCTCTTCCGTGTCCAGGCCCGCGCGGCGCCCGAGCGCGTCTATGCGCGCTTCGACGGCACGCCCCTCAGCTTCGGCGCGCTGCAGCGCCGCTCGGACGCCTTCGCCGCGACCCTCGCGAGCCGCGGCATCGGGCGCGGCGAGCGCGTCGCGGTCATGCTGCGCAACAGCGCCGACGCGCTCGCGGTGATGTTCGGCCTCGCCAAGGCGGGCGCCGTCTGGGTTCCCGTGAATGCGCGCCAGCGCGGCGAGGGCCTGCGCTACATCCTCGAGCATGCCGCGCCGCGCCTGGTGATCGCCGAGGCCGATCTCGTGCCGGTGATCCGCGACAGCGGCGCCGCCCTCGGCGCAACGCCGCTCTTGGCACGGGACGGGGCAGGGGGTGACGACAGCGCAGCACCCAGGGCGGCGGAGACCGCGCTCGAGCCGATGCTCGCTCCGGGCGCCGCCTTCGCCAGCACGCCGCCGCGGCCCGAGGACATCGCCGCCATCATGTACACTTCGGGCACCACCGGGCGCCCCAAGGGGGTCCTCGTCACCCATCGCATGCTGCGCCTGGCCGGGGAAGGGGCGGCGCTCGTCTCGGCGGCGCGCGACGGCGACGTCCTCTTCGTGTGGGAGCCGCTTTATCACATCGGCGGCGCGCAGCTCATCCTGCTGCCGCTCCTGCGCGACGTCAGCCTCGCCTTCGTCGAGCGCTTCAGCGCCAGCCGCTTCTGGGAGCAGGTGCGCGACTGCGGCGCCACGCAGATCCATTATCTTGGCGGCATCCTGCAAATGCTGCTCAAGCAGCCGCCCGGCCCCCGCGATCGCGACCACGGGGTGCGCATCGCCTGGGGCGGGGGCTGCCCCGCCGAGATCTGGACGGAATTCGAGCGCCGCTTCGGCGTCGTCATCCGCGAATGCTACGGCATGACCGAGGCGTCGAGCTTTACCACCTGCAATGATAGCGGCGTCGTGGGCGCGGTGGGGCGGCCGCTGCCCTGGCTCTCGGTCGCCGTCCTCGACGAGGCGGGGACTCCCGTCGCCCCGGGCGAGCGCGGCGAGATCGTGGTCCGCGCGGTATCGCCGGGCGCACTCACCCCCGGCTATTACCGCGATCCCGAGGCGACGGCCGCCGCCTTGCGCGACGGCGCGCTCCACACCGGCGATCTTGGCTCCTTCGATGCCGAGGGCAATCTGCGCTTCCATGGGCGCCTCAAGGATTGCGTGCGCTGCAAGGGCGAGAACGTCTCCGCCTGGGAGGTCGAGCATGTCGCGGCCGGCCATCCCGCCGTCGAGGATTGCGCCATGATCGGCGTCGCCGCCGAGATCGGCGAGAGCGACATCAAGCTCTTTGTCCGGCCCAAGCCCGGCATGCATATCGATCCGGCGGCGCTCTCCCAATGGCTTGGCGCGCGGCTGGCGCCCTACCAGAATCCGCGCTATATCGCCATCGTCGAGGCGTTCGAGCGCACGCCGAGCCAGCGCATCATGAAGCACCGCCTCTCGACGCGACTCGACGACGCGTGGGACCGTTTGCGGTCGTAGTTCCGGGGTGGCCGCCCCACCTCTCCCCGACCCTCTCCGCCCCACCGGGGCGGAGAGGGTGCGACCCCGGACCGCGATCAGGGGGAGCGGGTGAGGTGGGGGACTGACGGGGAGCATCTGATGGCGGCGGCCGCGCGCGATGAAGGCGACAACGAAAGCCGCCGCGGCGCGCCGCGCGAGGTGCTGCTCGCCTTCCTCAAGCTCGGGGTGAGCTGCTTCGGCGGGCCGATCGCCCATATCGGCTATTTCCGCGACGAGTTCGTGCTGCGCCGCCGCTGGCTCGACGAGGCGGCCTATGCCGATCTCGTCGCCCTCTGCCAGTTCCTGCCGGGCCCTGCCAGCAGCCAGACGGGATTCTCCTTGGGGCTCATGCGCGCGGGCTTCCTCGGCGGGCTCGCTGCCTGGACCGGCTTCACCCTGCCCTCAGCCATTCTCCTCGTGCTCTTCGCCTATGGCGCGGGGTCGCTCACCGGGCCCATGGGCGAGGGACTGCTGCACGGGCTCAAGCTCGTCGCCGTCGCCATCGTGGCGCAAGCGGTATGGGGCATGGCGCAGAAGCTCTGCCCCGACCGCAGGCGCGCCGGAATCGCCGTGGCCGCGGCGGCGCTCATCCTCCTCGCCGGCTCGTCGGCGGCGCAGCTCGTGGCGATTGCCCTCGGCGGGGTCGCGGGCTTCGCCCTCTGCCGCGATGTCGGGCCGGCGGCGGGGGGTGGGCGCCTGCCGGTGCCGCTCTCGAAGCCCCTCGGCCTCGCCTGTCTCGCCGCCTTCTTCCTCCTCCTCGTCGCGCTTCCGGTGCTGCGCAGCGTGACGGGCGCGCAAGGCGTGGCGCTGTTCGAGGCCTTCTACCGCTCGGGCGCCCTCGTCTTCGGCGGCGGGCATGTGGTGCTGCCGCTGCTGCGCGACGCCGTGGTCGCACCCGGCTGGGTGAGCGACGACGCCTTCCTCGCCGGCTATGGCGCCGCGCAGGCGGTGCCGGGCCCGCTCTTCACCTTCTCGGCCTATCTCGGCGCCGTCATCCGGCCGGGACCCCAGGGTGTGGCGGGTGCCGCCCTCTGCCTCGTCGCTATCTTCCTGCCGGGCCTGCTGGTGGTGGCGGGTGCCCTGCCGTTCTGGGAGAGCTTCCGCCGCCGCGCGGGCGCCCAGGCGGCGATGCGCGGCATCAACGCCGCCGTGGTCGGGCTTCTGGCGGCCGCCCTCTACAATCCCGTGTGGACGAGTGCCGTGAAGGCGCCGGGAGATTTCGCCGTGGCGATGATCGGCTTCGTGCTCCTCGCGGTGTGGCGCGCGCCGCCGCTCGTCGTGGTGATCTTCGGCGCGCTTGGCGGAATCGCGCTAGCCGTCCTGGCGTAATCCTGTAGACTGCGCCCCCCATGAGCGAGACCCCGCCCCTTCTTTATCTCTCGCGCGGCGACATCGAGGCGCTCGCGATCGGCCCGCGCGAGGTCGAGGCCGCCGTCGAAGACGCCTTCCGCGCCAAGGCCGCGGGCAAGGCGTCCCTCGTTCCCAAGCTCGCCTTGCATCCCGCGGGCGGCGGCGCTTTCTTCCACGCCATGCCCGGCGCGCTTCAGCCGCCGCGGCTCGCCGGCGTCAAATGGGTGAGCGTCGCCCCCGCCGCACCCGGCCGCGCCCTGCCGAGCGTGCTCGCCCTCGTCATCCTCAACGATCTCGAGAGCGGCGCTCCCGTCGCCATCATGGACGGCACCTGGCTCACGGGCTTGCGCACCGCCGCGGTCTCGGTGGTGGCGGCGCGGCGGCTCGCGCGGGCCGAGGCGAGGACGATCGGCTTCGTCGGCTGCGGCGTGCAGGCGCGCACCCATCTCGCGGCCTTGCGCGCGCATTTCCCCGTGGCCGAGGTCGTCGCCTATAGCCGCCGCAGCGCCACCGCCGAGGCCTTCGCGCGCGAGGCCGCGGCACCGGGCCTCGCGGCGCGCGTCACCGACGATCCGCGCGAGGCGGTCGCGGGCCTCGACATCGTGGTGACGAGCGTGCCGCCGACGCCGGGGCCGCTCGGCGTCCTCGATCCCGACTGGCTCGCACCCGGCGCCTTCGCGGCTCTCGTCGATCTCGGCCGCTCCTGGCGCGCCGAGGGGATCGCGCGGATCGACCGCCTTGTCACCGACGACCGCCCCCATTACGCCGCGGCGGCGGCGCGCACCAGGCTCCCCTATGCCGGGCCGTTCCATGCCGAGCTCGGCGAGCTCGTGGCCGGCACCGCCTCGGGCCGCCGCAGCGCGCAGGAGCGCGCGATGTTCTTCAGCACCGGCATCGCGCTCGCCGACATCGCCGTCGCCGCCCTCATCGCGGCGCGGGCGCGGGCGCGCGGCGTGGGAACGGCGCTGCCGTGGTGAGGGACGAGCGGCCGGAGGCTTCGGCGCGCCGCATGCCGCCGGCCCGGATCTCGGTCGTGATGCCGAACTATAATCACGGCCGCTTCATCGCCCAGGCGCTCGAGGCGCTGTTCGCGCAGACGCGCCCGGCCGACGAGATCATCGTGATCGACGATGCCTCGACCGACGACAGCCTCCGGATTATCGACGGGCTGGCGGCCAGCCGTCCCGCCGTCTCGATCGTCCGCAAAGGAATGCGCGGCGGGGCGCTCGCAACCTTGAATGAGGGCCTCGACCGGGCCAGCGGCGAGCTGATCGCCTTTCCGGCGGCCGACGATCTCCTCAGGCCCGCGTTCCTGGAGGAGGCGGCGCGGCTCCTGGAGCGCTTTCCGGAGGCGCCCTTCTGCTCGGCCTGCGTCGAGCTCATCGACGGGGAAGGCCGGCGTCTCGGCGGCCGCCCGATCCTGCGGCCAATGCTGACGCCCGGATACGCGTCGGCCGAAATGGCGCGGTCGATGCTGGCGCGCGGCGACAACTTCTTTCTGGGTCCCGTGACGCTCTACCGGCGCGCCCGCCTGGTGGAGCTCGGCGGGTTCGATCCGTCGCTGGGTGCTGGCACTGATGGCATGATGCTGCGGCGCATGGCCGTCCGCTGGGGATTCTGCTTCACGCCCAAGGTGCTCGGCGCCTGGCGCCTGCACGGGGCCAACTATTCCGCCGCCGCCGTGGCGACACCCGAAAGGCTCGACCGCCTCATCCAGGCCAATCGGCGCGTCATCGAGGCGGAGCCGGATGGGCTCTTCCCCCGGGGCTATGCCCGGCTCTTCGAGCGCCGCCTGCGCTTCAACGCGGCGCGGCTGCCGCTCTCGCGGCCCGGCGACGGGACATGCGAGGACGAGCGGCTCGGTGCCGTGCTGGGCATGATTCGCGCAACCCGGATCGACGGCATGATGCTGCGCGCGTTTCGACACCTCGGACCCGCGTCGAGCCTCCTGTCGCTGGGCTGGCTCGCCCTGCGTCTCAGGCCGTTCTCGTTCGCGTGGCTGGCGGCGGAGGCTTGCCGACGGCTGGTGTCAGGGCGCGCCCTGTGATCCAAGCCCTCGGGTTGCGTAATTGATCTGCTGAGCTTTTGAGGGCGCAACGTCGCTCTCTGCGCTTGCGGCGTCGTTCGACGCGATCTGAGTTAGGCACAGAAGGACGCTGCTGCAGAACGCTGGACAAGTGTCATAACCATTTCTCAAGCGCCAGTTGTTGATCGCAGTGAGCGTTGCAACAGCCGGCCATGCGAGTGTGACGAGGGGAAGGAGCAGCGCCTTTTTCCATGTGTTCGGCCACAAATTGCGAATCAGCCACCTCTCGAGCAGAAGTAGCCGCCGCTTGGCGCGTCCTCCGGCGAACTTCGCCTTGATTTGGAGGCCGGTCCATCCCGCAGGCAATATATCGTCAACCTGTTGGGCCAATTCCGTGGTGAGATTGCCATAGGCGATATCACCTTGTTCGTGGTCGACGTAAACACCCACCACCGCATCACGGTCGAGGAGCGAGGTCAGCCGTTCCAGCAGCTTTCGTATTTTCCGCACGTCCGAGCGAGGTATGTGACACAGCGCGCTGCTGTAAGGCGCTCTTCCTCCCGCACCATTAAGCCATTCCGCCAAGGCGTTCGCATCCGTCAGATCGGATGTGCGAATGATATCGAAGTCGCCGATGCTTCCGAGCGATCGTGCAAGTGTGCTATCCGACGGGGCAACAAGCAGGTTGCGACGTTCCTGGCTCGCGTTCACATCCGCGATCCACCCCAACACCAGGCGGGAATCAAGCCACTCATGGTGCCACACCGGCACATGCGGCTTCACACTGGCCAACCGCCGCAGCCGCCCGAGAATCGCGAGATACGCGGTACGAAACGCGACGAGACTGAAAAGGCCGCGGCTTGCGTAGAGGGGGCCGCATTCGGGCGGAAGCGGAATTGCCGTCTCCAGGCCCATTTCCACCTGTCGCCGGACGCGCCAAGCCTCGACCCCGAAGACCCAATAGAAGTGTCGCACGTGATCCACCGGCTTTCTTTTCATCTTGCGGCGCAGCCGTGACATGAACGAAGCCGCTTCGGCGCGTATCGTGGCAAGGTTTGGCGGCAGGTCGCCTGCATGGAAGACGACGTCCACCTCGGCAAATCGGCGATGCTCGCGCGTGGTCCATCTCGAGAGCTCTTTGGCGATCTCGCCGATACGGGACGTTCCGCAGCGGAGATCCTGGTGCTCCTGATCCTCCGGCTGAAGCTCCAGCATGAAGAAATTGTCGGAATCGTCGAGGACCGTGAACCGTCCCGAAGGCACCAGTTCCGGCACAAATCCGTAGTCACAATAGGAATTCACCGGGGGCATGGGCCTTTCCGGCTTGATCGCGAGCATGAAGATGAGGTGATAGCGGCCCAGCAGGGTCGTCGAATCGACCTGCCAATAGATCTGGTTGTGCGTCGTGCATTCCATGAAGTCCTGACTGATGGTCTTGCCCACGACCGTTGGATGCAGGTGCTCGAAGGCGACCCGAACGAGTCTGCGCGGGGGGATGGCAAGGGACCCCGACGTGTGATCGACGGACCTGCGCAAGGCGGGGACGGTCGCTTCCGCGCAAGCGCGCAGCGACGGCGCCATGATGCACGGATTCCCTTCCGCCATTTTCTCATGGAGAGTCCGAAGCGATCCATCGGCCAATACGAAATCCGAATTCATGAAGACGAAATACGTATCGGTCTGATCGGCGCCGCTGTCCCGGATGCCGCGCGCGTAAGCCAGCGTCAGCGTGACGCCATAGACGCCGGTCGTGATGAGGTCATCGATGAAAATGAATCTCACGCGGCATAAAGATCGCAATATCCTGAATGCCCGCTCTTTCTCGAAGATTGGCGGGCTCTTTTCCGATGTCATTATCAGGACTTCCAGATCGCTGCTTTGCGCGAGATGGGGCAGATTGCCGGGAGCCAGGAACGACGGCAGCGATACTCGCGAAAATTCGTCGATGTATCGCTTGCCCCAGATGACCGTGAGAAACTTCACCCGCGGTTTGTCGCTCATTACTTTTTTCTCATATTATTTCTTGCCCTTCCGGGCGCACGATTGGGGAAGGCGACGCTGCGGATCGAGCCACAGCCGGCTGACATCATATTCATATTCAATCGAAAACCGGCGGGCCGCGCCCGCAATCCTTTCTCGAACGCTATTGGCTCAGTGTTTCCGAAAACCTTTCAGCCGACCCAGCCACTTCACGAGCGCGTCGGGAGCGACCGCGGAAGCGGCCGCGCGGACCTTGGCGCCGAAGCCCGCTGAGTATGAGTAATTGGAGCGCACCTTCAGAGGAATCTCTCCAACTCCGGTGCTGGTTTCGAGGCAAGCGACGAAGGGGGCGTCCTTGGTCTTGCGCATAATAACTGTGAGAGCGCAATTCGGCACCCTTACCGGGGAAGCGGCCGCCAGTTCGACAAGCTTGGGAAAAAGAGTCTTATAGGCGCGCACAGATGTATAAAGATCATCTTCGCCGACCGGCCCATCATACCAGATATCTACGATTTCGTAGCCGTTATACCCGACAAGGTCGAAGAGTAAGCGCCCTGTGTAGATGAAATAGCCATGGTCGGTAAACCCTGCCGTCGGCAGCTGATGCACGATGCACCCGCCGACGCGTGTCGCGTCATGGATGACCTGAAAGCTGTTATATTGATTTAGCACGTGCTCGGTGGTGCCGATATTGAGCACGGCATCGAATGCTCCTCGGAGGGTCTTTGGCAGCCGGTCCCGATTCAGATCGAAAATTTTCGTCTTGTATCCGACGGCAATATCGAGCGACGTATAATTTATGCCGCAGCAATCAAGGAGCTCTCCGGCAAATGCCCCGTTCGAGCCGCCCTTGTCGGCATCGTAACTGGAGCCCTCGACAATCCGACTGGCGAACTTCTCCACCTCCGACCCAGATTTCGTCGGGAGGTAGTGCGATATGAAGTCGCGAACGTGCTCAAGCTGAACCTGATAGAGATTGGAGCTGCCGATATCTAAGATTTTGTTCCCTTTTTCCAACAATCCATTGTCGCGAAGTCTGTCCAGAAATTCGAGCGTTATCCCCATCTATCTTCCCTAAGCGCTGCGCTGACGATTAGCCCCTGCGCTTACCCGCCCCAAGCGCGATCAGGTAATGCGCCATCTTGTGATGGCCCGTATGCACCACCTCGTCATTCATGCTGAACATGAAGACGTTGTGAAAGAATTCCTCCATCAGCGCCTTCAGCTCGGGCGCCGACTTGCAGTTGACGTGGCCGGCTTTCGATTGCGCGGACGCATAGCTCTGGCTTTCGAGGGAGGGCATGCCGATGATGGCAACACCATGTTCGCCCAAGCCCGCAAAGGCGTTCGCGAGAAAAATGCGTTCTCTGGCCGCTTCGATGTGCTCGAGCACGTCAAGCGCGTAAACCGCGTCGAAATTTCCGGGCACCGGTCCGTCGAGGAAATCATGGACGAACACGTCGAATCGCCAACGCGGCACCATTCTTTGCTTGATGTCGTCGACGAACACCGGATCGAAATCAGTCGCCGTGAGCTTGCCGACCTCCGCCTGAACGATCCGGGTACCGAATGCATCGCCGCAGCCGATTTCCAGGACGTGGCGTCGCCCGGCCAGCATCTTCGCCACGAACTTGTAGCGTGCCAGAACGAAAACGAGATGCTTCGGATCCTCGTGCCAGCTCTCATTGCCGCTTAGGCCGAGCCGCTCGAAACCCCGTTCGGATGCTGCTTTAAGGTGAACCTGATACTGTGGTTCCTTGGTTCTGATCTTGTCCATGACGAGTCGCTCTCCATCCGCCCCGGAACGTTCAATCACTGCGCAGGTGCCGTATCGCCCTGCTTGCCGACAATCCTCATTTCCGGACAGAGGACCACGAACTTTCCGCCTTTGTTCAAGTACTCGGCGTTGCTTTCGATGATCTTTTGCGCGTGGACCCACGCCAGGATAACCGTGTAGTCGGGCATCCGCTTGCACAGCTCCGATGTCGGCACGATCGGGATACCGTCGCCGGACGAATATTTACCGACCTTTTGCGGGTGATCATCGACGATGTATTCGATGGCGCCGGTCAGCCCGAGCTGGGATATCAAGGTGGGGCCGCTCCGCGCGGCGCCGTATCCGGCGATCGCCAAATTCTGCTCCCGCCATTCCTGGGCCAGGCGGCTCACGCGCTGCCTCAGCTGTCTCACCCTCTCGTTGAACTGTCGCAACGTGGCGATATCGTCGAGCCGACGTTGAGCCTCGAGCGCCAGCAATCGAGAGACGGACTCCTCGACGGGCCGGCTGCCCCCTTTGAGCTGCGCGGTTCCGATCAGCGCACCGTGCTGTATCGGCGCGCGGTCCGCCGCGATCAGCTCCAATCCGTGGCGATCGAGGAATCTGACCATGGGCTTCACCGAGTGGTGGCTCATATGCTCGTGGAAAATCGTCGCGATAAGCAGGCCGTCGATGATGTCGAGAAGATACTGCGCTTCGAAGACGAAGACTCCGCCTGGAGCGAGCATCGTCCGTACGCTTTCCGCCATCTCGCCGAGGTCGTCGGCATGAGCGAAGACGTTGAAGGCGCAGACGACGGATGCCGGACCGTGCTTTTCCCTTATGTCCCGCGCGAGATCCAGGGACATCAGCTTCGGGATGGTAGGAATTCCCGATGCGGTCGCCTTGCGTGCCACGGCCTCGGCCGGGTCGATGCCGAGCACATTAAATCCGGCGTCCTTGAACGGCCTGAGCAGGGACCCGTCATTGCTGCCGATATCGATCACCAGCGAGCCAGCCGGCGGCCGATAGGCGCGGATGACCTTGGCGGCGATCTGGCCAAAATGCTCGGGCATGCCCTTCGCATCGCTGGAATAATAGGTGTAGTTGCTCCACAGGCTCTTGGAATCGACGACGTCAAGCTGCTGAACGTGCCCGCAATCGCGGCACATATATACATCGACGGGGAAGCGCGGCGCCTTGGACGCCGTCTCGCGGTCAGCGCAGTAGTTCTCCGCCAAGGGTATCGGCTCGAGCTTGACCACGAGCTCCACGTTCGGGGAATCGCAGAGGCGGCATGTTTCTCTATGACGGATCGTGACTGTCACGGGCTACCCCTCCTGTCGATGTTCCATTTCCGAAACCAAATCGTCGACGACGTCGTTCAGCGGTTGTGGGGCGATCCCGGTGAGTCGCGTCGTCCGGCTCATTCCGAGTCCGCTGTAGCGCGGCTTGAAGAGGATGTTGATACCCCGTTCCACGGCGGTTGTCGGGGCGATCAATCTTGCATCGATTGCGAGCTTCCGGGCGAAGGCCTCGGCAAGATCGACATAGGTCACGTTCTCCGCCCCGGATAGGTGAAGATTGCCGGAGACGCGCTTCTCACCGATGGTGGCGAGCGCTTCGCCGACGAAACGGGCGGACATGGGGGCGAAGGTCAGATCGGAAAAAGGCGTTACCACTTCGCCGCGCGCCCATGCCGCAAACCAGGCCGGCAAAGGCGAGACGCCGGGCGCCAGTATTTTCGTGAGGCGGACGACGCTCAGCCGGCTCAGGGCATTCAAGTCGCGGGCGGCCGACCGGATGGATTTTTCTCCTTCGGACTTCTGCCGTGCATAGGCGATGCCCGGGGCATGCGGATCGTCCTCGGCCGGCCAAGGGCGCTCGCCGCCAAACACCGCATTCGTCGAAATAAACGTGACGAACAGGCCTTGCCGGAGCAGGGACGCGGCCAGCCGCGGAATGCATTGGGCATTGATGTGATGCGTGAGCGGGTCCTTCTCACAACGGTTGTAATCCGTCGCGGCGGCAATGATGAGCGCGTGCCCAACCTCGGGCGGTGCGCGGAACGGTGCGTCGCTCTCGAAATCGAGATAGACGCGTCGAGCATTGACCGTCTCGCGGCGGCGCGTGCTGGCGAGCACGAGAGCACCGCGGCGCTCGAGCGCCAGAACGGTTCGACCGCCGACGAGGCTGTCGCCACCAACGACCAGGAAACCGTCCCTGTCCCTAACCGACACGGCCATTCTGCTCCAGATGTCGCGCCACGGCCCCGGAAACGCCGTTCATATAGCGGCGCACCGCGAGATGGTCGCTCTCGGGAGGGGCGAACGGCGCCAGGATCGTCCGGCCGCGGTCGAACGGGCCGTTCGTGATCTCGTGAACGACGAGAAAGTCCGTCCGAATTAGCAAGGTGTGGAACATGCTCGTGTCGAGCCGATAATAGAATCTGCGGCCGGACCGGGCGTCGCCGAGCTCGATCACGTCGACGACCGCGCCCGACTCATCGAACATAACGACATCGACCTGCCCCTCGATGATATGGAACGATTCCGAGGTTCCGACATGTCGATGCGGATGGATATAGCTGGACGCCGCCATCGCGATGATCATCTCGTGCAGCGTGTCGTCGATGGACTTGTGCGCGCAGATGCGCGCCCGCTTTCGGGCGCTGCGTTCCGCCTGACGCTTTATGAAGACCACCTCGTCCGACCCGAGCCGGACGATTGGCTCCGCCGCGATGAAGACCTCGTCATTGATCCTGCGCAGGTTCATGCGGCGCTCGCGTTATGGACCGAATTGTTCCCGAGGGCGAAAATGGACAGGAACTTGCCGCCGCGGTCGAGATAACGTCCGTGCTTGGCGATGAGCTTTTGCTCGCTTTCGGCGCTTAGCGCCAAGAGACATATATCAACGCCGTCGAGGGCGGCGGAGCTGCGGATCGGCAGGCGCGATCCGGGCATCAGGAGCTCCTGCTTCTTGGGATGATCGTCGATGACGCAGTCGATCCAGGCGTGGAGTCCGTGCAGATTGATGAACCTCACCGCAAGGTGACCGGCGCCGAAAACGGCGATCCGCTTCCCTTGCCGCCGCCAATTCTGCAGCGACGACTGCAATCGGGCGGTGACCTCGCCGTAGCGCTTCGAGAACGCCGCGCCATCCGCGAGGAGAGCTGCGGGGGCCCGTGTCTCGGAGCGGCTTGGCCCGGTCGGAGCCTGGTTCGCGAGTATCCCTATCAAATGATCTTCAAAGGGATAAGGATAAGCGAAAACGTCTTTGCAGGCCAAATTTGCATGCCCCGCGACCGCGGCTAACGTGGACGACGAAAAATACGTTATGTGCTCTTCCCAAACGAAGCTGTAGTCGCACGCTTCGATGAATTTCGTGCAGTCGGGGATCTCGAGGAGCAGATAGCCGCCCGGCCGGACAAGCATGCTCATGACCGAGAGAAATCCCACGGGATCGTGCGCATGCTCCAGCACATGCCGGACCAGCAAGACATCCGCCTTGCCATGCTGTGCGACGAGCCCCGAAGCGGTTGCCGGTCGCATCACGGCTTGGATCGATTCAAGCCCTGCCTTTGGATCGTCGATCGCGAGGTCGGCGCGAACATCGTAGCGGTACGTATTTGTGAACCCGAGGCGATTGAACCGCTGCAGCATGGTGTCGTCTTTATAGGTGAGGCCGACGATCCGCGAGTCGCGATTCAGGCCGGGTAAGCTGCATAGGCGTGCGACCAGATCGTCGAGATGACGCTCGGGCTCATTATAAGTCAGCCACTCGAAGCGCGGCCGTACCATCGCGGGCGCCATGGGCGCCACCAGCTGAAGAAGTCCGCACGCACTGCATTGACCGATCACGAGGGGATGCGCATCCGCGCTTCGCTCGGTCATGGTCTCGAAGCGATTGCTTGGCGGCTGTGGGCCGAAGTCGAGAAGCACCGCCACCGCATCCGTTTGACAGCTTCGGCACCGCTGCGGCGCGTGATCCCAAGACGATCCGCGATTCGTCATCGATAGGCTTTCCATGGTCCAGAGCTACCGGAAACAGAGCCACAGGAGAGACATCTCAGCCGTATTGCTGCAACACGTCCTTGACCGGCCCGCTGGCGGCGATCCGCCCGCCCTCGAGCAGGACCGCCTTGGTGCAGACGCGCTCGATCAGCGCGGGGTTGTGCGAGGCGAGCACCACGATGCCGGCGCTGCCGACGAAGCTCTCGAGCCGGCGCTGGGCCTTCTCCATGAAGGCGGCGTCGCCGACGCCGATCCATTCGTCCATCAGCAGGATCTCCGGCTCGATGCAGGTGCAGACCGCAAAGGCGAGCCGCAGCATCATGCCGGTGGAATAGGTATGCGCCGGCATGGCCAGGTAATCCCCGAGCTCGGTGAAGGCGGCGATCTCCTCGGTGCGCGCGCGGATCTCCGCCGGCCTCAGGCCGAGGAACAAGCCGCGCATCATGATGTTCTCATACCCGGTCAGCTCGCCGTCGAGGCCGAGCGATATGTTGAGGAGGGACGACACGTGGCCCAGGCGCCGCACCGTTCCCATCGTCGGCTGATAGACGCCGCCCAGCACGCGCAGCAGCGTCGTCTTGCCCGCGCCGTTGCGGCCGACCAGCCCGATGCGGTCGCCGTGCTCGAAGGTCAGGCTCACATTGTCGAGGGCGCGCACGGATACGCTCATGCCCTGGCCGCGCCCGATCCGCCCGCCCGCACCCTTCTCCAGGAGACTGTTCTTCAGCGAGCGCGTATTCGCGCTGTAGACCGGGAAATCGACCGTGACGGAGTCGAGCTGAACGCTGGCCATGGCCGTCACGTCCAATAGGCGATGCGCCACGAATAGCGCCGGTACATTGCGAGGGTCACGAGCCAGCCGGCGACGGTGACGCCGAGGGCCACGAGCCAGGAGACGAGCCCCGGCGCCTGCCCCAGGAGCGGCCCCCGCACCAGCTCGAGGAAATGATAGAAGGGGTTGAGCTGAATGAGGAAGGCGCGGCCGGGCAGCGATTGCGGCTGCCAGATGACCGGCGTGATGAAGAACGTGACCTGCACCACGCTCGCGACGATCTGGGGGATGTCGCGAAAGCGGGCCGAGAGCAGGCCGAGCAGCAGGCCGACCCAGACGCCGTTGATGCAGAGGAGGGCGAGGCCGGGAAGGGCGAGAAGCCCGGCCCAGCCCGGCCAGATCGAGAAGATGATGGCGACGAAGACGAAGATGACGAGATTGTGCGCGAAGATGATGAGGTTGCGCCACACGGTGCGGTAGGCATGGACGGAGAGCGGCAGGTTCACCTGCTTGATGATGCTCTCGGCCCCGATGAAGATGCTGCAGCCGTCGGTGATGAAGCTGGCGATCAGGCCCCAGACGATGAAGCCGAGCGTGATGAATGGCAGATAAGTCGCGACATCGATCTTGAACAGGCCGGCATAGAGCAGGCCCAATGAGGCCACCATCACGCCCATGCTGATGGTGAGCCAGAACGGCCCAATCTTGGAGCGGCGGTAGCGCTGGCGGATATCCTGCCAGCCGAGCAGGCCCCAGAGATAGGATGCGCGCGCGCCCGCGATGATGTCGGAAACGGCGAGCGCTGCGCGCTCGTTGCCGGGAGATACGGTGACATAGGCGGGATCGGATGGAGCCATGGCCTCGCGCGCGCCCGGCGGCGCCTTATCTCCGGCCGCCCCCGAGGCGGCGCGCGTTTCGATCCGCACATATTCCAAATCGTATCTCCCTCGCCAGGATCATCCACCGGCGGTCGCTTGTCCGCGGCACTCTTCCTATCGGCAATGGCTTGAGGAAGAGACCGGCGCCCGCGGCGCGGCCTCTCCAATCGCGGAGAACCAATAGCGGAGAAGTCGGGTCGGCGCAACCCGGGACGGCGCGCCCGCCCGGGTGGCGCACGCGGCGAGAGAGCAAAGCTGTCGCGGTGAGGGGCGGTCGTCGCGCGCTCAGCCCGAGCCGCTGCTCCCCGCCTGCGGCAGGCCCGAGGCGAATGGCGAGGGCGCGCTCGGGTTAGCACCCGGCGCCGGGCCGAGGCCCGGCATCGTGGGGAGGGTCCCGCTCGCGCCCGGCGCCGGCAGCCCCGGGAGGGCGGCGGGTGTCGCGCTCGACGGCGGCAGGAGCGACGGCAGCAACAGGGCCGAGAACTCGAGATTCGCGACCTGGCTCTGGAAGCCGGCGACCATCGCCGCCTCATAGGCCTGGAGGCCCTGCTGCTGGGCGAGGAGGGCCGCGGTGTCGGCGGCACCCCCCACGAGCTGCTGATCGAGGACGCTCTGCTGCAAGGTCTGCGACTCCATGACGAGGCTGCCGCCGGGCCCGGCATAGTTGCTCGCGAGGCAGTCGAAGGCGAGCGCTGCCTGGTTCAGCACCGCGACCGTGCCGGTGGGATCGGCGGCATAGGCGGATTGCAGCGTGCCGGCGTCGAGGGCGAGCGTGCCGTCGGGCTGGATCGAGATGCCGAGCTGGGCGAGGCTCGTGGTGGCGCCGCCGACATTGAAGCTCTGGCTCAGCGTGCTGCTCAGATCCGCCATGAGCTGCGCCGCGTTGGGATCGGTCGCGAGCGAGCCGGAGCTGCCGGTGAGGCTGCTGAGCGTGCTCAGCAAATTGTTATAGGCGTCGATGAGGCTTTGCGCCGCCGCGGTAATGTCGCCGCTCACCTGGCCCGGCGCCTCGAGGCTCTGCATCGCCGTCTGCATGGTCGCGACCCCGGCGGTCAATTGGCCGAGTGCTGAGATCTGCACCTCGTCGGCGTTGATCGCGCTCGCGTTGGCGGATGCAGCGCCCTGCCCGGCCGCGGGCGGCGCGAGCAGCGAGGGGTTGAGTCCATAGACGCCCGGCACATCGTAGGATTCGAGGAGGGCGTAGTAGCTCATCGGGTTGATGGTCATGGCGCACCTTTTTCCTCAGCGCGCCCCGGGCGGGGTGGCCGGGATGCGCGGCGCTATCGAGCGCCGATCGTATCTATAAGGGCGAGCCGTTGAGGATTATTTACCAATGCTTAGGATACTAAGCAATTATGCGATAAATGCCGCTAAAATTTATGGCAACCTGCGGCGATCGCGAGCTCCATGGGGGCGAAGCGATCCAAGTCTTTCGCAAATATTCTGGATGGCTTCCCCCTCGCGAGGCTCAGGGTCGCCATGACGGCGACAGCGGGAGCACGCCGCTTCGCGGCCCTACGCCGCGGCGGCGACGCCGTCCACGGCGCGGCGCAGCGCCGCACGCGCCAGGAGGCGCGTCGAGTCGAGGGTGGGGAGCGGCGAGTTGGCGTCGCTCATGATGAGGGGAATCTCGGTGCAGCCGAGCACGACGGCGTCGCAGCCTTCGTCCCGCATCCGCGCGATCACGCGCCGGTGATAGGCGATCGCCTCGGGCTTGAGGATGCCGTAGACGAGCTCGTCCATGATGATGCGGTTGATCTCGTCCCGCTCGGCGTCGGTCGGGCGCAGATAGGCGAGGCCGCGCGCCGCGAGCTTCTCGGGATAGACCTCGCTCGCGACGAGCCAGCGTGTGCCGAGCAGGCCGAGGCGGCGGAAGCCACGCGCCGCGGCCTCGGCGGCGACCACCTCGGCGATATGCAGCCAGGGCAGGGGCGAGCGCCGCTCGATATGCGGCAGCGCCTGGTGGATGGTGTTGTCGGGACAGATGAGGAAATCGGCGCCGAGCTTCGCCAGCTTCTCCGCGGAGGCGAGCATGATCTCGCCGACGCCCGGCCAGTCGCCGCGCTCGAGGCAGGACACGTAGTCCGCGAGCGAGGGCGTGTGCAGCGACACCTCGGGATGGGCGTGGGGGCCGAGGAGGGCCGAACCCTCGGCGCAGATGGTGCGGTAGCAGAGGGCAGCACCCTCCGCGGAGCAGCCGACGATTCCGATGTGCCGGGATTTGACGTGCAGAGGCATGATGTTGCCGTCCCTCGCGCGAGGTGGAGCGCTTGCGGCCGTTACTACGCGCCACTGTCGGAGAGTGAGTCAAGCGATCGCACCAGTCCCGTCATCGCGACCCCGAGCCTCGCGAGAGGGAAGCGATCCAGACCTTACCATTCGTCTGGATGGCTTCGTCCCGCGTCGCCTCGCTCCGCTCGGCGTCGCGCTCCTCGCCAGGACAGCGGGAGGAGTGCACCCGCTCGCGCGTGCTCTTCGCCACGACGAAGGGATGTAAATCGCGCGCCGCGCAACCGCCGCCATCACTCGGGCGCGCCGTGGCCGGCGGCTATGCGCAGCACGCCGCGGATGAGATCGCGGAACGCGGCGTCGTAATTGCCGCCCTTACTGCCCCAGGCATAGTCGGTGCCCTGCCAGCGCAGGCGGAACCGCGCGACCCAGCCGGGAAGGTCCTCGTGGAACTCGAGGGTGCCGGCGACGACGGCATCGCCGGGGGCCGCGTCGCCGGGCTTGGGCTCCGGGAAGCCGTTGCGCCCGACGCCCCAGGCGGCGAGATCGGCGGCGCTCGGGAAGCGCACCGCGAGGCCGTAATCCGCGGCCTCGCCGGCGAAGGCCTCCCGCTGGTCGGCGCCCGCGGGCGTCTCGTAGGTGAGGAGGTAACGCTTGCCGTCGAAGCCCGTGATCGCCAGCACCGGCACGATGACGGGCCGCGCGCCGCGCCAGACTTTCATGTCCAGCTTCGCGAGGATGCGGTTGATCTGCTCCGGCACGAAATGGACGATGAGGTTGTAGGAGCGGTCGGAGGTGCCCTGGTCGTCATGGATCGGGACACCGGCCATCTGGTCGACATAGTCGAAGGAATCGACGAAGGCGTCGGCATGCTTGGCGAAGGCGTCGACGCGCGGGTCGCGCTCCAGCCGCGGCTCGCCGGTGAGCTTCACCAGCACGGCGCGCAGGCAGCGCGCGAAGCCGATGGGGCGCATGCGCATGTCGCGGCCGGTGACGATGGTGGTGGCCTGGTAATAGGTGCCCATCCCCGCCGCCGCAGCCACCGGCGCCGGCGCCATCCCGATAGCCCGCGCCGGCCCCGCCGACGCCGCCATCGCGAGGAAAGCGGCGAGCAGCGCCGCCGCGCGCCCCAATTGCCGAAAGCCTAGGCTCGCCATCCCGTTCCTCCTTTAGACCACCATTATTGTTATAGGTGGTTATTCACGGAACGTTAGCGCCGACGGCGGCGCGCGGCAAGAAGGAACTGGCCGGCGCCGGCTCCGGAAGCCCGACAGAGTTTGGTTAGCAGGCTAATCTATATTTGATTTTCCACCTCACTCTCCGCTTGCGCGGGTCCCTCCCTCTCCGCCTCATTGGGGCGGAGAGGGTGCGACCCCGGACTGCGATCCGGGGGAGCGGGTGGGGTGGGGGACTCAGAGAGCAGCGGGTGAGATGAGGATGAGAAAAAGGATGCCGAAGTCGCCCCCTTGCGTCGCCCCCGCGAAAAGCGCCTTCGCATCACGCCCGCCTCGTCGTCCCGGCCGGAGCGGAGCGCCGGGCCGGGACCCAGGAAGGTATTGAAATCACTGGGTTCCCGCTTGCGCGGGAACGACAGGTAAGGGGTATCGGGCAGCCGAACCGGCGCGGCAACTGGATAAGAGAGGGGATGCCAACGTCGCCCCCTTTTGCCAAAGGTTGCATCCACAAGATGTTGTGGTCCGCGTCGCCTCTTGAGGCTGCGCCGGGGCTGGGCCATGCTGCCGGCGGAAAGGGAGTGCCATGCCCGAAGGAAACGCCCCACGCGCCATCGGCCTCGACCACCACGGCGGACCGGTCCACAGCTTCTTCCTCAAGAAGGGCGCAGCACCACGCCCGGCGATCGCCCGCGCCGAGGGCATTTACATGTGGGACAGCACGGGCAAGCGCTATATCGACGCCTCCTCGGGCCCCGTCGTCAGCAATCTCGGCCACGGCAACAAGCGCGTTCTCGCCGCCATGGTGGAGCAGGCGGAGAAGGCGAGCTTCGCCACCATTACCGCCTTCGAGAGCGAGGCCAACCGCCGCCTGGCCGAGCTCGTGACCGGCCTCTCGGGGCCGGGCCTCGAGCGCGCCTTCTTCGTCTCCGGCGGCTCCGAGGCCACCGAGGCCGCCCTCAAGCTCGCCCGCCAATATGCCGTTTCCAAAGGCGAATCCCGGCGCTGGAAGGTGATCGGGCGGGAGCCCGGCTATCACGGCGCCACCCTCGGCGCCCTGGCGGTCACCGGCGATCCCCAGTCGGAGGCTCTCTTCGGCCCGATGATGCGCGTCATGCCCAAGGTGCCGGCGCCCTTCACCTATCGCCTGCCGCCCAATCACGACGCGGAGTCCTATGCCCGGCACTGCGCCGCCGCCCTCGAGGAGACCATCCGGCGCGAGGGGCCGGAGACCGTGCTCGCCTTCATCCTCGAGCCCGTCGGCGGGCTCGCAACCGGCGCCCTGGTGGCGCCCGACGCCTATTACGGGGCCGTGCGCGCCATCTGCGACCGCTATGGCGTGCTCCTCATCTATGACGAGGTGATGAGCGGCGCCGGCCGCACCGGGCGCTTCCTCGCCGCCGAGCATTGGCCCGCGGCGCGGCCGGACCTCGTCACGCTCGCCAAGGGGATCGCTGCCGGCTACACCCCCATGGGGGCCGTGCTGGCGCCGGCGGCGATGGTCGAGACCGTCGCCGAATCAGGGGGGTTCCTCCACGGCCACACCTATTTCACGAACCCGCTCTCCTGCGCCATCGGGGTCGCCGTGGTAAGCGAGATGATCGAGCGGGACCTCATGGGCAACGCGGCGCGGATGGGGGCGCATCTCAGCCGGCGGCTTGCGGCCCTCCAGGCGCAGAGCGCCATCCTCGGCGATGTGCGGGGCAAGGGCCTCCTGATGGCGATCGAGATCGTCGCCGACAAGGGGAGCAAGGCCATGCTGCCCCTCGAGCTCCTGGCCGCCCAGCGCATCAGCGAGCTCGCCGCCGCGCGCGGGCTCCTCCTCTACACGCGCCGCACCGCGGCGGGGAAGTACGGCGAGTGGCTCATGGTCTCGCCGCCGCTCACGGTCACCGCCGGCGAGATCGACATGATCGTCGAGCTCTTGGGCGAGACCCTCGAGGCCTATGAGGGCGAGCTGCGCCGCGCCGGGGTGATTTGACGGCCGATCAACGCCTTGCCGCCGGAAGCTCGAGACTTGGTGGATCGCTAAAGCCTTGTCATTCCCGTGAAGGCGCAGGGCTGTCCGGGGAACGGTGCCGGGATGCAAGGCGCGATAGAGGGACCCGCCCCCATCGTCACGGCCGGCCTCCGTGCCGGTCGTCCACGTCTTACCAAGGGGCGGCGGCCTGGACGTGACACGCACCGCAATGGAGCTTGGATACGGCTCGACGTCAGCTTTCGTGCACGCGTTCCGTACCGAGATGGGATGCAGCCCCCGGGCCTATATGCGCGGGCGTGGGGCCGCTCAAGGCGCCCCCGGCTAGTGTTGTGACTCCAACGGCTCGTTCTATTTGGCCGTCATGCCCGCGAAAGCGGGCATCCAGGCCCTGGATTCCGGCTCTGCGCGGAGCCTGTCCTCGGGCCCGCCTTCGGCGGGACCCGGGGGCTCCGGCCGGAATGACGACCTTTGAATGCGAATCGAATGTCAAAATCACAACACTAGTACCCCCTATCCAAAGAGCCTGAGTCGTGATTCAAGATATGAATGATACTCAAGGCGAGAGAGGTCCGGCTGAGGCCGGAGGATCGTGCGGTGCTTGAGGCTCGGTGCCGCGCGGCGACGACGCCGCAACGTGATGT
>DATGLG010000027.1:0-13404 GCA_035294245.1 Alphaproteobacteria bacterium
GAACTCAGCCCCGCCCTTCGCCGCCAGCACCTTCGTAATCGCCGCCGTCAGCGTCGTCTTCCCATGGTCCACGTGCCCAATCGTCCCCACATTGCAATGCGGCTTGTTCCGCTCAAACTTCGCCTTCGACATGTCGTGTTCCTGCTTGCCTAGCGCTCTCGTTGTTCCTCGCCCGCCGGTCTCGGGCTCGCGGGATCTTCCGGATGCCGTCCAAGGGGTGGAGCGGGTGATGGGAATCGAACCCACACCGCCAGCTTGGAAGGCTGGAGCTCTACCATTGAGCTACACCCGCAGCGATTTGGGCCTCCGCATTCCGCTCTCGGAGAAGATGTGGTGGAGGGGGTAGGATTCGAACCTACGTAGGCGTACGCCAACGGGTTTACAGCCCGTCCCCTTTAGCCACTCGGGCACCCCTCCGCTTGGGCTCCGAAGGGCCCCGTGCGACGGAAGTCGCAACTAAGTGGATTCACCATCGAATGTCAATGTTAAAACACAGAAAAACGCCCCACCGCCTCCCTTTGCTCAGGGCAAGAAACGGCAGGGGCCGTTGCTGATCGCCTTTGCGGTCGATAATAAGGGAGCCCCATGGCCAAGCGCAAGCCCCAGCGGCGATTTTCTCGCCCGCCCTCCCTGCCCTCCAAGCCCGCGATCGCCCCGCAGGCCGCGGCTGCCGGCACGAGCGGGGGCGAGTGGCTCTACGGCGTGCATCCGGTCCTCGCGGCCTTGGGCAATCCCCGGCGCCGCTGCCGGCGGCTCCTCGCCACCGAGGAGGTGGCGCGCGGCCTCGGCGACCGCCTCGAATCGGCGCGCGTCATCCGCCCGAGCCTCGCCCTTGAGCTCCATCCTCGTGCCGAGCTCGACCGGCTCTTCCCCGGCGCTGTTCACCAGGGCCTGGCGCTTGCCGCCGACCCACTCGACGAGCCCAGCCTCGATGACTTGCTGCGGGAGATCGGCCCCGAGGGCATGGCCGTGCTCGTGGTGCTCGACCAGGTGACCGACCCCCACAATGTCGGTGCCGTGCTGCGCTCGGCGGCGGCCTTCGGCGCCCGCGCCGTGATTGCGACCGAGCGCCACGCCCCCGCGGCGACCGCGGCGCTAGCCAAGGCGGCTTCGGGGGCCCTCGAGGCGGTGCCCCTGGTGCGCGTGACCAACCTGGCGCGGAGCTTGGAGAGCCTCAAGGAGGGCGGCTTCTGGTGCGTCGGGCTCGACGCCGCAGCGCCCGATGCCCTTGGCGACGCTCGCCTCGCCGAGCGCATCGCCCTCGTCCTCGGCGCCGAGGGGCACGGCATGCGGCGCCTCACCCGCGTCCATTGCGACCTCCTCCTGCGCATCCCGATCGCGCCCGCGGCCGTGGCCAGCCTGAATGTCTCCAACGCCGCCGCCGTGGCGCTTTACGAGCTCGCTCGCCGGCGGGCGTCTCGCCAGTAGATGCGCGTGTACACATGTAAATGCGTGAGGCGGACTCCGTCACCGCGAGACCGCCCCCGGTCCGGCCGAAGGCCGGCCCGAGGACAGGCTCCGCGGTCGTGGCGGTCCAGGATAACCCTGAAATGCTGGATCGCTTCCCCCTCGCGAAGCTCGGGGTCGCGATGACGACCCCGGAAGTCACGCATTGGCTTTACTCTCCTTAGACGCCTTGCGGAGCATGGCCCGTCCCGCCCATATCACCATCACGGGCGCCTGGGCGGACGGCCCCTCAATGCAATGCTATGTCGCGCTTTCTCGTCATCCTCGGAATCGTCTTGATCGCCGCCGGGCTGCTCTGGCCCTGGCTGACGCGGCTCGGGCTCGGGCGGCTGCCGGGGGATATCACATTTCACGGGAAGAACGTCGCCGTCTACGTCCCCATCACCACCTCGATCGTGGCGAGCGTGGTGATCTCCCTCCTGCTCTGGCTCATCAACCGCTAGCATTGTGACTCCAACGGCTCGTTCTGTTTGGCCGTCATGCCCGCGAAGCTTGTCCCCGCGCAGGCGGAGCGGGCATCCAGGCATGCGGCCCTGGATTCCGGCTCTGCGCGGAGCCTGTCCTCGGGCCCGCCTTCGGCGGGACCCGGAGGCTCCGGCCGAAATGACGACCTTTGAATGCGAATCGAATGTCAAAATCACAACACTAGCAGCGGGGCGATGCCGCCCTCCGAGTAGACGCAAGGCGCAGGGAGGCGCTAAAAGACGGGCTTGTGTCGCCGGGTTAGCACAGGGGTAGTGCAGCGGTTTTGTAAACCGAAGGTCGGGGGTTCAAATCCCTCACCCGGCACCACTGCCTCAAACCCCCAAATACCGGTGCAGCACCTCGGGGCTGCTGCGCGCGGCCTGCGCCGTCATCTCCTCGACGATATGGCCGTTGTTGATGATGTAGATGCGCGAGGCGAGGCTCATCGCCGCGGAGATGTTCTGCTCGACGACGACGATCGTCTGGCCCGCCTCGGCGAGGCGGCGGCAGGTCTCGAGGAGGTCGCGCACGATGATGGGGGCCAAGCCCTCGAAGGGCTCGTCGAGGAGCATGACCTTGGGATTGCGGATGAGCGCGCGGGCGATCGCCAGCATCTGCTGCTCGCCGCCCGAGAGATCGGTGCCGCGGCTGCGCCGGCGCTCCTGAAGGCGCGGGAACATCGCCCAGATGCGATCGAGCGGCCAGCGCGACTTCGCCGTGAGCCCCGCGAGCACCAGATTCTCCTCGACATTGAGGCTGCCGAAGATGCGCCGCTCCTCGGGCACCAGCTGGAGGCCGAGCGAGGCGATCGCGTGGGGCGGCAGCCCCTGGGCCGGCGTGCCGTCGAGCACGACGCGGCCGGAGCGCGGACGCACGGCGCCGATCAGGCTCTTGAGCGTCGTGCTCTTGCCGGCGCCGTTGCGGCCGAGGAGCGCCACCACCTCGTTCCGCTCGACGCGGAGCGAGACGTCGAACAGGATATGACTGTCGCCGTAATAGCTGTTGATGCGCTCGACTTCGAGAAGGGCGCTCATGCGGCGGCGACCCCGCCGAGATAGGCCTCCTGCACGAGGCTGTTGCGCTGGATCTCGGTGGGCGTGCCCTCGGCGAGAAGCGCGCCCTCGTGCAGCACGGTGATGCGCTCGGCGAGCTCGAAGAGGGCGTCCATGTCGTGCTCGACGATCACCAAGGTGCGGCCGCGGCGGATATTCTTGAGGAGCTGCACGGTCTCCGCGCGCTCCCGCGGGCTCATCCCAGCGAGCGGCTCGTCGAGGAGGAGGAGCGAGGGCGAGGAGGCAAGCGCGAGGCCGATCTCGAGCCGCCGCTTCTCGCCATAGGCGAGCTCGGCGACGGGCACATCGGCGCGGGCCGTGAGCCCGACGAGAGAGAGCGTGCTTTCCACCTGGGTCGCGAGGCCGGGCACGCGATCGATGCGCCGCAGCAGATCGAGGGAGAAGATGCCGCGGCGCTCGGCAAGCGCTGCGATCACGATGTTCTCGCGCAGGGTGAGGCGGGTGAAGAGCTGGTTGACCTGATAGCTCTTGGTGAGCCCGAGCTGGCACACCGCCGCCACGTCCATGCCCGTGATGTCGTTGCCGTGGAAGAAGATGCGCCCGCTTGTCGGCGGCAGCTCGCAGGTGAGCATCTTGAAGAAGGTGCTCTTGCCCGCGCCGTTGGGGCCGATGACGCCGCGCAGCTCGCCCTGCTCGACCACGAAATTGATGTCGTTATTGGCGAGGAGGCCGCCGAAGGACTTGCTGAGGCCGCGCGTCTCCAGCACCGGGCCGGTGAAGGGCGTCTCCTGCCCGCGCCGCGAGGGGCCGACGCTGACCAAGGCGGGAGCCGCGGGCGTGAACTCGAGGGCTTCCTCGGGCGCGGGTGGATGCGGGGACGCGAACAGGCGCCGGGCGAGCTCCTGCAGGCCGCCGATCAGCCCGCGCCGCAGGAAGCACACCAGCAGCACGAAGATCACGCCCAGCACCAGCTTCCAGGCGCTGCCGAGCCCGAGGGCGGCTTGCAGGAGGTCGCGGAGGTAGAGCCACACCGCAGCGCCCAGCAATGGTCCGAAGAGCGTGCCGACGCCGCCGATTGCCGTCTGCATGACGAGCTGGCCGGAGGTGTCGAAGGTGAAGGCGTCGGGCGGCATGAAGCCCTGGAGCACGCCGAGGAGGCCGCCCGCGAAGCCGGCATAGGCGGCGGCGATGACGAAGGCCGTCAGCTTGTAGCGACCCACCGCGTGGCCCACGGCCCGCGCCCGCAGCGGGTTGTCGCGGATGGCGCTCAGGATGGCGCCGACGGGCGAGCGCACGATGCGAAGGGCGATGACGATGCCGATGAAGTAGCAGACGGCAAGGAACGCGTACATCGACCAGCCGTTGGTGACCTGGTAGGAGAAGTTGCCGAGCTCGATTTTCGGCGTCGGCACGCCCGGCAGGCCGTTCTCCCCGCCGGTCCAGGCGGCGAGCGGTGAGAACTCGACGAAATAGAAGGTCTCGGCGATGGCCACCGTGATCATCGCGAAATAGATGCCGGTGCGCCTGAGCGCGATCATGCCGACCAGGACCCCGGCCACGGCGGCCCCGACGGTGCCGACGACGAGGGCCAGCACGACGCTCGACATTAGGTTGTTGGTGAGGAGATAGGCGGCGATGAAGCCGCCGGTGCCGTAGAAGGCCGACTGGCCGAAGGACAGCAGGCCGGTATAGCCGAACAGGATGTCGAAGCCGATCCCGAACAGCCCCCAGACGAGCACCTGGTTCACGGTGCCCGGCGCGAAATCGAGATAGGGCAGCACGAAGGGTGCGACGATCAGGCCGAGGGCGGTCGCTCCTTCGACGATCAGGGCGCGGCGGCGCAGCATCAGGCGGCCATCCTCATTCGCGGCTCTGGAGCCCGAGCAGGCCCTGGGGCCGCAGCATCAGGACCAGGGTCATGACCGCGAACAGCATGACCTCCGAATAGGCGGGATCGACCATGGAGGTGAGGCTCAGGATCTCGCCGGAGATGAGCCCGCCGAGGACGGCGCCGGGGAACGAGCCCACGCCGCCGATGACGACCACCACGAACGTCTGCACCAGGATCGATTCGCCCATATTGGGCGTCAGGGACACGACGGGCGCGTTCACGATCCCGGCGAAGCCCGCGGCCATGGCACCGATGCCGAACACCACCATGAAGACGCGGTAGACATTGATGCCGAGCATGCCGACCATGGCCGAATCCTCGATCCCCGCCCGCACGATCATGCCGAGCCGGGTGCGGTAGAGCACGAGATAGAGCACCGCGAGGGCGACGGCCGCGATGCCGAGGACGACGATGCGGTAGGTCGGGTAGATCATGAATCCGAGCGGTGTCACGCCCGCCGCGAAATGTGGCGGCGGGACGCTCAGGGACAGGCTGCCGAAGCCAAGCCGCACCAGCTCGACGATCACGATGCCGATACCGAAGGTGACGAGGAGCTGGTCCTCGGGCGGGCGGCTGTAGAAGGAGCGGATGATCACCCGCTCGACAACACCGCCGACGATCACGAGGAAGAGCGCTCCAGTGAGCACGGCGAAGAGGAACGAGCCGGTCGCCTGGAACGCGACATAGCCGGCATAGCCGCCGAGCATGAACATCGCGCCATGGGCGAGGTTGAGCACGCCGAGCGTGCCGTAGATGATGGTGAGCCCCGAGCTGATCAGGGCCAAGAGCGCCCCCGACGCCAGGCCGTTGAACAACTGCGAGACGAAGTTCGGCCACGTGATCATCGGAACGGCAAATCCGGCTTTCGCGGTTCTGAGGGGCTACCGGATGGTAATGCGCCGGGCATTTAGGTTGAAGTGCCTCAGTCGTCGCCCCCGCGGAAGCGGGGGCCCAGGAAGCACTGGATTCCCGCTTGCGCGGGAATGACGATCCCATCAGAGCAGCTCAACCGAAACGCATTCCGCCCGACCTCCGCGAGCGAGAGCTCGCCAGCGCCCACAATTGCCATCGCTCAGGTATAGTCGCCGAGCTTGCAGCCGAACGCGTCGGGCTTCTGCATCAGCGGCAGGCCCGGCACAACCTCGAGAACCTCCCAGAAATCCTCCTTGTTCTTCATCTCGCTCGGCTTCTTGCCGCGCACGATGATCACCGGCCGCACGAGCTGGTGATCGGCCGCCCGCCAATAGACCTCGCCCACGAGGGAGTTGACCTTCCGGCCGGCCTCATAGGACTTGATGACGTCCGGGGGATAGAAGGTGCCAGCGTTCTCCACCGCCTCCGCCCACAGGGCGAACTGCATATAGGCGTTCTCCGCCCCCCATTCCGGCCGATAGCCATACTTCTTCTGGAACGTATCCACGAACATCTTGGCCAATGGGAACCTGTCCTCGAGCGTCCACCAGAAATCGGTGGCGGCGTAGACGCCCTGGGTGATCTCGGGGCCGACCTCCTTGGCAAGGAATGGCGTCTGATAGGGGATCACCAGCTTCATCTTGTCGAGGATGCCGAATTGCTTGGCCTGCTGGGTCGAGAGCACCGCGTCGTGGCCCCAGTTCACGTTGATCAGGAACTCGGCGCCGGAATTGGCGATGTTCGTCAGATACGAGCTGTAGTCCGGGGCGCCGAGGGGCGAGACCTGGTTCGTCACCATCGTCCAGCCGCCGTTCTGGGTCAGGTAGTCGTTCACCGACTTGGTCACGGTGTGGCCATAGGTGTAGTCCGGCGTCATGAATGCGGCCTTGCGGTTCCGGCCGAAGGTCTTGAGCAGAACCGGGCCGATCGCGGCGGCGGCCGTCTGCCCGTAGAAATCCTGGCGGAAGCCGTAGCGGACGCAGTCCTTGCCGGTGGTGTCGTTGGAGCCGGAGATGCCGGCGACGTAGAGCACCTTCTCGCGCTGCGCGAGATGGTTGAGCGCGACGGCGACCGCGCTCGAGGTCGAGCCGGTCATCAGGATGGCCTTGTTCTCGCTGATGAAGCGCTGCTGCGCCTGCACCGCGATATTGGGCTTGGCCCCGGAATCGGCGACGCCGTACTTGACCTCCTTGCCGAGCACGCCCTTCTTGGACTTGGGCGAGAACGCCTTGATCAGCGGATGGCCGCTGTTGATGTGCTCGACGGCGAGCTCATAGCCCTTGAGCTCGTCCTCGCCCTGGGCCGCGTAGGTGCCGGTCAGCGGCGGCGTGATGCCGATGAAGACCGACGGGCCCTCGGAGCCGGCCGGCCAGGTGCCGATGGGCGGGCGGCTTTCCGCCGCACGGGCGATGCGCGGCAAAGCCGGCAATGCCGCGGTGGCGAGCAAGGCGCCACCGGCCTTGAGCATCGTGCGCCGAGTCGGATTGGTCCTGCGATGTGAAACCATAAGCGTGTCCTCCCATCCCATTCGCGCGGAGCGTTGTTTTGGCGGTCCGACCGTCGAGACTCGCGGCCGACTCGCTCCGAATTGCCCGGATGCGCCCGCAATCATGGACCACAGGCCTCCTCGGATAATCCTAGTGAGGACCTCCCGGGCGAGGTATTAGACTTTGGTCTAAGGCCGCTCCGCTAGGCAGCGGGGGGCCGCAGGCCTATCATGACGCGAGGATCCCGTAGCTTGCGAGGGGAGAGCGATGGCGGCCTTCCTCGTCATCGCCGACGATCATCCGCTTTTCCGTGACGCGCTGCGCCTCGCCGTCTTGCAAACCGTGGCGGCCGCCGAGATTGCGGAAGCGGAGTCCTTCGACGGCCTCTGCGCCCAGCTAAGGGCAACGCCCGACGCCGATCTGGTCCTGCTCGATCTCAACATGCCGGGCATGCGCGGCTTCTCGGGACTCCTCTACCTCCGCGCCGAGTTCGCCGCCGTCCCCGTAGTGGTGATCTCGGCGAACGAGAATACCGCCGTGATGCGCCGCGCCCTCGATCTCGGGGCGGTGGGATACATTCCGAAATCGGCGGCGGCGAGCGAGATCCGCCGCGCGCTTCAGGCCCTGCTCGCCGGCGAGACCTGGCTGCCGGCGGCACTCAACCCGGGCGAGGCGAGCCGGGACGGCGACGCCCGCCTGACGGCCTCTCTCAACAGCCTCACGCCGCAGCAAAGCCGCGTGCTGATGCTGCTGAGCGAAGGCCTCCTCAACAAGCAGATCGCCCATGCCATGCAGGTCTCCGAGGCGACCGTCAAGGCGCATGTCTCCGCCATTCTGCAAAAGCTCGGGGTCGAGAACCGCACCCAGGCGGTGATCGTCGCGCGGCGCCTCGCCGTCGAGGTCGCCGAGCCCGAGCCCGAAGCGATGAGCGGCGCGGCGAGCGGGGGGGCGGCCTCCCGGTGAGCCGCATGCCGCCGGTCATTCCGCGGCGCGGCGGGTCGCGAGTATGCGGGTCACGAGGGCGCGAAGCGCGGCCGGCTTGACCGGCTTGTTGAGGAGATGGAGACCCTGGGCCCGCGCCGCGGCCTTGACGGCCTCCGAGCGATCGGCGGTCACCAGCATGGCCGGAGCGCTTGCGGCGAAATGCCGGCGCAGCGCCTCGATGCAGCGCAGCCCATCCGCCTCCGCGTCGAGGTGATAATCGACGATCATGAGGTCGACGCTGCCGATCTCCGCCGGAGAGAAGGCCAGCGCCTGCCCCAGCCCGGCCGCAACCAGGACGCGGCAGCCCCAGCCTTCGAGCAGGGTGCGCATCCCGTCGAGCACGCTCGGCTCGTTGTCGATGCAGAGCATGACCGCGCGCTCGAGGGCGGGCAGCGCGCCCGGAATCGGCGCGCTCGCTTGCGGGAGCGGTGCTGCGCGGGGCCGGCGCGGCAGCCGCACCGCGAAAAGGGTGCCGCGGCCGGGGATGGAGCGGAAGGCGACGGCGTGGTCGAGGGCGCGGGCGATGCGATCGACGATCGAGAGGCCGAGGCCGAGCCCCTGCTCCGCATTCGGCGCCGCCGCGAAGCGCTGGAACTCCTTGAACACCAGGGCCTGCTTCTCGAGCGGAATGCCGCTCCCGGTATCATGCACCTCGATCGCGACCTGCGCGCCCGCGCGCCGGGCGCCCATGAGAATCTTGCCGGCGGGCGTGTAGCGGATCGCATTCGACAGGAGGTTTTGGAGGATGCGATGGAGGAGGCGCCGGTCGCTGTTGACGGCGAGGCTGGTCGGCACGATGCGGAGATCGAGGCCCTTGCGCTCGGCGAGGGGCGCGAACTCGACGCGCAGCTCCTCGAAGAGCTCGCCGAGGGGCATGTCGCGGCGCTCCGGCGACAGCCGCCCCGCATCGAGCCGCGAGATCTCGAGGAGGGCGCCGAGAATCTCCTCGACGGCGCCGAGGGAGGTGTCCACCTTGCGCGCGAGCGCGCGCGCGGCACCATCGCCGCCGCCCGGGGCGCGCATCTCCTGCTCCATCAGGCTCGAGAGATAGAGCCGGGCCGCGTTCAAGGGCTGCAGCAGGTCGTGGCTGGCGGCGGCGAGGAAGCGCGTCTTGCCGAGATTGGCCTCCTCCGCCGCGACCTTGGCGCGGCTCAGCTCGAGGTTGAGCGCGGTGAGCTCCGCCGTGCGCGCGCGCACCCGCTCCTCCAAGAGCTCGTTGGCGGCGGCGAGCTGAGCCGCCGCCTGGACATGGGCGGTGACTTCCGAGTAGCTCGTTGCATAGCCGCCGCCGGGCATGGGGCTGCTGCGGATGTCGAGCACCGTGCCGTTCGGGCGCCGCCATTGAAACGCCGTCTCGCCATGACCGGCGAAATACTCGAGCTGCTCGGCGACGATCTTCTCGACACCGCCCTCGCCATAATCGCCCCGCTCGGCGTTGAAGCGCACGATCTCCTCGAGGGTGACCCCGACGCGGAGCAGGGCCGGCGGCAGGTCCAGGAAATCGCGGAACTGCCGGTTCCAGCACACCAGCCTGAGGTCGCGATCGACCACGCTGATGCCCTGCCGGACGTTCTCGAGGGTCGATTGCAGAAGATCGCGGTTGTACTGGATCGCCGTGGTCGCGTCGTCGAGGAGCTGCATGGCGCCCTCGATGTCGAGATTGTGCCGCTCGAGGGCGAGCGCCATGACGAGCCGCGCGGAGGGAGCGCCGATCGCGCTGGCAAGCAGATGCTCGGCGCGGCGCACGAGCTGAAAATCCGCCTTTCTCTCGCCCGGTCCCTCGGCACCCCAGGGCGCCCCGAGCTCGGCGAAGCTGCGCTGGACGCGCTCCGGGCCGAGGAAGCGCGCGACGACGGCGGCGAGCTCGGAGACGCGGATCGAGCCGTCCCAGGTCCGCGCCGTGAACTGGCCTTGGGCCGAATCCGGATCGATGAAGGCGTTGGCCTGGATGCGCTCGATCACGCGCGCCGCGGTGAGATAGGAGACGGCGGCGAAGCAGCCGATATTGGCGAGCAGGCTCCAGAACACGCCATGGGTCAGGGGATCGAAATGGAGCCCGAAGAGATGCTGCGGCCGCAGAAGGGCAAGCCCGAAGGGACCGTCACGCAGCAGGTCGAGGGGCGCCCAGCCCGATTGGGCCAGGGCTGGCAGCAGCAGGGTATAGGCCCAGACCAGGAAGCCGGCGACGACGCCGGCGACCGCACCCTTGACGTTGGCGTCGTGCCAGACGAGGCCGCCAATGAGGGCCGGGGCGAATTGCGCGACGGCGGCGAAGCTCAGGAGCCCGATCGAGGCCAGCGCCAGGGAATCGCCGATCAGCCGATAGCAGCAATAGCCGAGCAGCATGATGACCACGATCGCCGCGCGGCGGATGCGCAGGATGAGCTTGCCCATGTCGCCGCGCTCGGCGAGGCCGAGCCTGCGCCCGTGCAGCACCATCGGCATCACCAGGTCGTTGCTGACCATATTGCTGATGGCGACCGAGCTCACGATCACCATTCCGGTCGCGGCCGACAGTCCGCCGATGAAGGCCAGCACCGCGAGCGCCTCGTGATGGGCGGCGATCGGCAGGGCCAGCACGAACATGTCGCCATCCGCGCCGCTTCCGAAGCTGCTGAGGCCCGCGATTGCGATCGGAATGACGAAGATGTTGATGGCGACGAGGTAGAGCGGGAACAGCCACGCCGCCTTGTAGAGATCGCGCGGATCGGTGTTCTCGACCACGATGACGTGGAATTGCCGCGGCAGGCAGAGGATGGCCGTCAGCGCCAGTCCCGTCATGGTCACCCAGGTCGTCCCGTCGACGCTGCCGAGGAAAACGCGGCGCAGCGCGGGCTCGGCCGCAACGCGGGCGGCGAGATCGCCGAAGCCGCCGAACATGCCCCAGGTGACGAAGGCGCCGACGGCGAGGAAGGCCACGAGCTTGACCGTGGATTCAAAGGCGATCGCGAGGATCATGCCCTCGTTGTGCTCGGTCGCGTCGATATGCCGGGTGCCGAACAGGATGGCGAAGAGCGAGAGGAGGAGCGCCACCGCGAGCGCCGTATAGGCCGATTCCGGCCGGCTCGACGGCGAGGCCACGGCGACCGCGGGATAATCCATCAATACGGTGAAGCTGGTCGATACCGCCTTCAGCTGCAGCGCGATATAGGGGAGCGTGCCGAGGGCGGCGATCACCGTGACCGTCGCGGCGAGCATCTGGCTCTTGCCGTAGCGCGCCGCGATGAAGTCGGCGATCGAGGTGATGTTGTGGCTCTTCGAGATGCGGATGATGCGGCGAATGAGCGGCCAGCCGACCGCGAACATCAGGATGGGGCCGACATAGATGGTGAGGAAATCGTACCCCGTCTTGGCCGCGAGGCCGACGCTGCCGTAGAAGGTCCAGGAGGTGCAGTAGACGGCGAGGGAGAGCGCATAGATGACCGGCTTCCCCTTGGCCCGGCCGCGCGCCTTGGCAAGGCGGTCGCCGTAATAGGCCAGGGCGAAGAGGAGCCCGACATATCCGAGGGACAGCGCCAGAATGACCCAGCCGCGAATCATTGCTTCCCCGTCCGCTCCGGCGATTGTGCCCGCCGATGATGGCGGATCGGCAAACCTGGCGTCCAGCGCCATGGAGGTCCGGGCTCCAACGTGTCGGAGGGCGCCCGGTCGTGCGAAGCCGGGGCGCCGGCGACGTTGCGCAGGAGGCCATCCGTCGCCGCTCAGCCTTGCGGCCGGTCTCGGCCGGATCCGTGCGGCGCTCATCGCGACCGCCCACACCACTGATCGGGTCGTGCACGGGCCGGCCACGCGATCGCGTCATTTGCGCTGGCATGCCGGCGGCCTAGAATATGTCATACCCTGATCTCACCTGGCGGTCGCCTCATTCCGGAGAGGCTGCCGTGTCGACCGTCATGCCGAAAGATGCGAGATGCGAATGAGCGCGGCGGCACGCCCCGATTTCTGGTTGAGCTCCGGCTACCGTCTCCTGCGCCGCAGCGGGGCAGGACGACTCGAGATCACCGATGACTTCCTTCGCGCCTATTTCGGCCGCCCCGAGATGCTCCCTGCGGCGGATTCTTCGCAGGCTGAGCACACGCTTCATGCGCTGCTCGCCGCCCATCCTCGTCACGCGGTCGCCGAGGAAGCGCTCGATGCGCTCGCCGACCCCGACCTGCGCGACAACTACCGTCACTTGCTTCGCTTTCGCGATCGGCTGCTCGCCGCCGGCACGCTCGAGGCCGCCTATCTTCGGCTTTTCCGCGGTGGGGGCATCGATATTCCGCCCCTTTTCGTCGATCACCTTACCCATGCGATCTTGCGCAATCTTCTTGACGACTGCGACGATCCCTTCGCCGCGCGCGCGGGCGAATTGCTGTTTCGCTCGCAAAAGGTCTCCATGCAGGATGGCGCGATCCTGCTGGCCGACGAGGAAACGGTCGATCGCTACGCCGCGACCGGTGGCCTTGGCACGCTCGGCATGCTCCTCGGCGATGCGAAGAAATCGCCGGGGCGCGTCAGTCTCGACGTGCTCGGCAGCGACAATGCGGCGCTCTATTGGGAGCGCAGCGATCGTTTCGATACGGTGCTGGATTTGAGCTTCGGACACCGCGGCTCCGACGCGTTTTGCCGTGTGCTCGAGCGGTGGATCGGCCATCTCTTGGGCGTCACCGTGCATATCGAGCCGGTGCAGGCGATCCGTGACGATCATTGGCGCTGGCATGTGGGGCTCGACAGCGAGTCGAGCAGCCTATTGAACGACCTTTATCGCGGCCTCGCCATCGCTGACGACCGATTGGCGCGAATGCTCGCACTCTTCCGCCTCACCTTCGCCGATCCTGCCGTAATGCGAACGGAGCTCGCGGGTCGGCCCGTCTATCTTGGCCTGGCGATGACCCCCGGTCTCCGGCTTCGGCTCAAGCCGCAGAACCTGATCGGCAATCTTCCGCTGGCGCGGACCGGCTAGTATTGTGACTCCAACGGCTCGTTCTGTTTGGCCGTCGTGACCGCGAGGCTCGTCCCCGCGCAGGCGCTACGGCATGCACACAAGTCTGGATGGGCACCGCCTCCAAAGGAATAGCCGTCATTCCGGCCGGAGCGCAGCGGAGAGCCGGAATCCAGGTTTTCCGCGGAAATACTGGATTCCCGCTTTCGCGGGAATGACGAGGGGGAGAGTGCAGACTGAGATGTGTGCATGCCGTAGCGC
>DATGLG010000028.1:0-51514 GCA_035294245.1 Alphaproteobacteria bacterium
GAAGCAGCTCAGGGAACACATCGATGCCTTCATCGAAAGCTACAACCAGTCCGCAACGCCTTTCGTTTGGACCAAGAGCAAAGTCGCGCAGCGCCCTTTCAAGGGCCGCCGTCTCAGCGACTTATGATCCCGAGTACTAGCGGCCGAGCTTGTCACGCCACTGCGCCGTCGGACAGGCCGATCCAAGCGCGCGAGCCATCATCCGCGAATGCTGCGTGGAAGCCGCGCATCGGCGCTTGCCTCCATTCGATCTTTACAATATATAAACACCTGTTCATATATAATCGACAGATGCTCGCCGAGGACCAGACCACGCAGCTTGCCGAGATCTTCCGCCTGCTCGGGGACGCCTCGCGGCTGAAGATCACCTTCGCCTGCCTCGATGCGCCCCTCTGCGTCGGCGATATCGCGCGCGCGACGGGGCTCTCCGCCTCGCTGGTGAGCCATCACCTCCGGCTGCTGCGCGCGGCCCGCATCCTGCGCGCAGCGCGGCGGGGCAAGCAGATCTTCTATTCCGCCGCCGACCGCCATGTCAGCTCGGTGCTGCGCGACATGGCCGACCACATCGGCGAGCCGGACGCTCGCCCGGGAGCCTGAGATGACCCCTTCCCGGCACTCCCACCACGATCATGGGCACGCCCATGGCCATTTCCGTCCGGATGCCGACGCCTCGAACGAGAAGCGGCTGCTCTGGGTCCTGGTCCTGACCGGCGCGTTCATGGCCGTCGAGGTGGCGGGCGGCCTGATCTCCGGCTCCCTGGCGCTCCTCGCCGATGCCGGGCACATGCTGGCCGACACCGCGGCCCTCGGCCTGAGCTGGCTCGCCTTCCGCGCCGGCCGACGGCCGGCCAATCTCGCCCGGTCCTACGGCCATCACCGCTTCCAGGTCTTGGCCGCCTTCCTCAACGGCCTCGCGCTTCTGGCGATCGTCGGCTGGATCATCGACGAGGCGGTGCAGCGTCTCCTGGCTCCGGCCCCGATCATGGCCACGGCAATGCTTGTCACGGCATGTGCCGGGCTTGCCGCCAACGCGCTCTCCTTTGCGATCCTCCATGGCGGAGATCGCCGCAATTTGAACATGAAGGGCGCCATCCTTCATGTTCTGGGTGACTTGCTCGGGTCACTGGGGGCAATCGCGGCGGCCCTCGTCATCATGGTGACGGGATGGACGCCCATCGATCCCATCCTCTCGGTCGTGATGTCGCTCCTCATCCTGCGCAGCGCCTGGGCCTTGGTGCGGCAATCCTGGCACGTTCTCATGGAGGGCGCGCCCGAGGGGCTCGACGTGACCGCGATGAGCGCCGAGCTCGAGAGCCGGGTCCCGGGACTCATCGGGGTCCATCACGTCCATGCCTGGTCGCTCACCGGCGAGCGGCCGCTTGTGACGCTCCACGCCCATATCGGCGAGGGCACCGACCATGATTCGGTGCGCCACGCCATCCATCGCATCCTCGTCGAGCGCTTCGGCATCTCCCACGCGACCATCCAGGTGGAGCGCGGCGCCTGCGGCGATCCCAAGCGCAGCGCCTCGGCGCCGAAGGGGAGCTGCCCGTAAGCCGCGCGCGTGGCGCGGCGGTGCGAGCCGAGGCACAATTTTCTCACGCGGAACAGGCTTGATACGCAAGATTCGGATCGACATATAGGGATGGCCGCAAGCGGGACCTCCCGCTCCCTGCATTCGCGTTGCGTCATGAGGAGGCGAGGCCGATGTCTCGAAATATCGTTGTCACGACAATCAAGCGCTGCGCCGTGCTGGGCGCTCTCCTGTTGGGCACGCTCCCCGCGGCCGTCGCGGCCGAGCTTCCCAATCCGATGGTCACCAACCACATGCTGGCAGTCGTCAACCAGGTGCGGGAGCGCGCCGGGCTCAACCCCGTCGCCGCCAATCCCCAGCTCATGGGCATCGCCCAGAGCCTGGCCAACGACCTCGCGGCGCGGCGCGGTCTCTCCCATGTGGATAGCCAGGGCAACGGCATCGGCAAGCGCTTCACCCAGGCGGGATATATCTACGCCGTTGCGGTCGAGGCCGTCGCCGGCGGCAGCGCCTCGGCCGAGGAGACCGTCAACCAATGGATGGCGGAGCCGCAGAATCGCGACGTGCTGCTCAACCCGGCGGTGACCGATGCGGGCATCGGCTATGCCTATCGTGCCGACGAATCGAACAATCGCGGCCTCGCCTATTACTGGGTCCTCGATCTCGGCTCGGCCGTCGAGCGCGGGCCGGGACCGTGAGCGGCGCGCGGGCGCCCGCCACCGTCATCCGCGAGGGGGAGCTCGACTGGGAGAGCTGGGACGACGCGGCCTTGGCCGCCAAGAGCCCGGTGCGCTGGAAGCTCCTCTTGGCCGGGGAGCGCACGGGGACGACGGGCTTCAGCCTGGGTGTGGCCGAGATCCCGCCGGGGGAGAGCCTGCTCCTCCACCATCACGGGCCGCCGGAGGCCTATTACATTCTCGAGGGCCGGGGCGCCACCGAGATCGCCGGCGTCAAGCATGAGGTCGCGGCAGGGACGACGCTCTACATCCCGGCCAACGCCTTGCATCGCACCGTAAATACCGGCGATAGTCCATTGAAATTCCTCTTCATCTTCCCGACCGACGGTTTTCAGGAGGTGGCCTACCACTTCGACGAGTAGGAGCCGCGTCGCGGCCCGCAAGCCGCCGCATGCCCAAGGCGCGCCATCTGTGGCAGTATGGCGCAAGGCCATAAGAATGCCATCGGGAGGAGGCCAAGATGTCCATGCCGCGCCAGAGCTATGTCCACGGCGCCAGCGCCACGCCCTTGCGCTATGAGACCATCGGCGCCTGCTTCGACGAGATCGTGGCGCGCCACGGCGAGCGCGAGGCCTTGGTGGTGCGGCACCAGAATCTGCGCTTCACCTACCGCGCGCTGCAGCGCGCGGTGGACGAGGCGGCGGCGGGCCTGCTCGCCCTCGGGCTCGAGCCGGGGGACCGGGTCGGCATCTGGTCCCCCAATTGCGCGGAATGGGTGATCACCCAGTTCGCCACCGCGAAGGCGGGCCTCATCCTCGTCAACGTCAATCCGGCCTATCGCCTGGCCGAGCTCGAATACGCCCTCAACAAGGCCGGCTGCAAGGCGCTCATCACCGCCGACCGCTTCAAGAGCAGCGACTATCTCGGCATGCTGCGCAGCCTGGCCCCGGAGCTGGCGCGCTGCGAGCCCGGCGCTCTCCAGGCGGCCAAGCTCCCGGCCCTGCGCGCCGTGATCCGCCTCGGCGAGGAGCGCTCCCCAGGGATGCTCAATTTCGCCGATCTCGCCGCCCGGGCGACCCCGGCGCATCTCGCGCGTCTCCGCGAGCTCGCCGGGATCCTCCAGCCCGACGACCCCATCAACATCCAGTTCACGAGCGGCACGACGGGCCTGCCCAAGGGCGCCACCCTCAGCCATTTCAACATCTTGAACAACGGCTTCTTCATCGGCGAGGCGATGCGCTTCACGGCGCGCGATCGCCTCTGCATCCCGGTCCCCCTCTATCATTGCTTCGGCATGGTCCTGGGCAATCTCGCCTGCGTGACCCACGGCGCCGCCATGATCTATCCCTCGGACGCCTTCGAGCCGCGCGCCGTGCTGGAGACCGTCGAGGCCGAGAAATGCACGGCGCTTCACGGGGTTCCGACCATGTTCATCGCCGAGCTCGACCACCCCGATTTCCGCAACTTCGATCTCGGCACGCTCAGGACCGGGATCATGGCCGGCTCGCCTTGCCCCATCGAGGTGATGAAGCGCGTCGTCGGCGAGATGCACATGGCGGAGGTGACGATCGCCTATGGCATGACCGAGACGAGCCCCGTCAGCTTCCAGAGCGGCACGGACGACCCCCTCGAGAAGCGCGTCGCGACAGTGGGGCGCATCCACCCCCATGTCGAGGTCAAGATCGTCGATCTCGAAGGCCGGGCGGTGCCGCGGGGCGAGAAAGGCGAGCTCCTGACCCGGGGCTACTCGGTGATGCTCGGCTACTGGGACGACGAGGCGCGCACGCGGGAGGCCATCGACCGCGCCGGCTGGATGCATACCGGCGACCTCGCCACCCTCGACGAGGAGGGCTATTGCAATATCGTCGGGCGTGTGAAGGACATGGTCATCCGCGGCGGCGAGAACGTCTATCCCCGCGAGATCGAGGAGTTTCTCTACCGCCACCCCAAGATCCAGGACGTGCAGGTGTTCGGCGTGCCCGACGACAAGTACGGCGAGCAGATCTGCGCCTGGATCAAGCTGCGCGAGGGGCAGTCGGCGAATGTGGAGGAGATCAAGGCGTTCTGCCGCGACCAGATCGCCCATTACAAGATCCCCCATTACATCCGCTTCGTCGACGCCTTTCCCATGACGGTGACGGGAAAGATCCAGAAGTACCTCATGCGCGAGCGCATGATCGAGGAGCTTGGCCTCAAGGAGCAGCGCACGGCGTGAGCTTGCTCGATGGCCACTGAGCGAAAATCGGGGGGCGTTCTCGGCGGGGTGATGATGCCCCATGCGCCGCAGTTCCTCACTCTTCCCGAGACCGAGGACAAGGCCACGGTCGAGCGCGTGAGATCCATCGCCGCCGAGAACGGCAGGCGTCTCGCGGCCCTCGCGCCGGATGTCTGGATCGTGTGCGCCAATGATCACGCCAATCAGTTCTTCCTCCATTGCACGCCGTCCTTCGCCTTCCATGTCGGCGGCGAGGTGCGCGGCCATTTCGCGGGCCGAAGCTTCCGCTATCCGGTCGCGAGCGAGATCTCGCTGGCGCTGCTCGCTCATCTGCAGCAGGAGGGCTTCGATCCCGCCTTCACGAGCACGGCCGAGATCGACTACGCCTTTGGCATCCCGATGATATTCCTCGGGATTGCGGCCCCCGTCATCCCGCTCTATGTCAACGCCTATGTGCCGCCCCAGCCGCCCATGGAGCGGTGCTATGCCTTGGGGCAGGCGCTTGCGCGCGGCCTTGCCGCGCTCGGCAAGACGGCGGTGATCGTGGCGAGCGGCGGCATGTCCCATTTTCCCGGCACGGACCGCTATGCGAGCCCCGATCTCGAATTCGATCGCGCCTTGCTGTCTCGCCTCGAGACGGGGAACCTGCGCAGCCTCCTGGCCCTCGACGAGCGGACCCTGGACCGGCACGGCAATGTCGAGCTGCGCTCCTGGGCGATTGCGGCCGGCATGCTCGGCGAGCGCAAGCCGGATATGACGTCGCTCGACCCGAGCTGGCATCACGTTTACGGCACATTGGCCTTCTACTCGCCGCGCGTGGAGAGGCGGGATCCCCTCCATTACCCGGCGGTGCATCCCCATCGGGTCAAGCTGACGGCAGCGCTCCATCGCCTTGCCAATCAAGCCGACGAGCGGGCCCGCTATCTCGCCGATCCTCGCGCCTATGCGGCCGAGGCGGGTCTATCCGCCGAGGAGGCGGGCCCCTTGGCGGCGATGGATCAGGCGGCGATCGTGGCGCTTGGCGTGCACCCCCTCGTCCCCTTCCTCGCGAAGCTGCAGATCGACCGCGAGCGGGGCCGGTGATTTATCCCCGGCCGATGAACGGCATCTTCGTGGCCATCACCGTCAGGAACTGCACATTCGCCTCGAGCGGCAGGCTCGCCATGTAGACGACGGCGCTCGCTACATGTTGTGGGTCCATCGTCGGCTCGACGGCGATCATGCCGTTCGCCTGGGCGACTCCATCCTTCATTCGCGCGGTCATCTCCGTCGCCGCGTTGCCGATATCGATCTGGCCGCAGGCGATGTCGTATTTCCGTCCATCGAGCGAGGTCGATTTGGTGAGCCCGGTGATGGCGTGCTTGGTCGATGTATAGGGCGCCGAATTCGGCCGCGGCGCATGGGCGGAGATGGAGCCGTTGTTGATGATGCGGCCGCCGCGCGGCTGCTGGCTCTTCATGAGCTTGATCGCCTCCTGGGTGCAAAGGAATGCGCCCGTCAGGTTGGTGTCCACTACGGCTTTCCACTGCTCGAATGTGAGCTCTTCGAGTGGAACAGCCGGCGCGCCGATCCCGGCATTGTTGAACAGCACGTCGAGACGGCCGAACGTTTCCTTGGTCTTGGCGAAAAGGGCACGGACGGATGCGGGGTCGGTCACATCCGTCGGGACGACGAGGGTTGGCGCGCCCCACGCCTTTCCCTCCGATGCCGTCGCCTCGAGCGCATCCTTGCGACGCCCCGCGAGAGCGACGGAATAACCTTCCTTCAGAAACGCTAAGGCGACGCTCTTGCCGACACCACTTCCGGCACCCGTAACAATCGCGACCTTTCGAGATGCGGCCATTTTCGGCATTCCCTCCCTTGTGGATCATTGCGTCCGATGGACCACGATTGTGGCATGCGGATTCACCTCGCGGAAGAGGGTGAGCCCACGCCGGCGAGGTTGCTCTCGATCGGACGGCGACAAGGCAACTCAAAGCCTTCGGCGCGATCAATATCAAATGCGACGTGTTCATCCCGACGAGCGACCATTGCCGCAAAAACTCGGCGGCGTAATGTCTCCACGGGCTGGACTTCCTCTCGCTGCTATATTCAAATCCGCGCCGGTGGTCTGGCCGCGAACGAACGCTCACGGGGGCAACAGTGAAGTCACAATCGCGCGTAGTCGTCATCGGTGGCGGTGCCGTCGGCTGCTCGATTCTCTATCATCTCACGGCGGCGGGATGGACCGACGCGATCCTTCTCGAACGCGACGAGTTGACGGCGGGCTCGACTTGGCACGCCGCCGGGCTTCTGCCCCTTTTCAACATGTCATACGCCACCGGACAGATGCACAAATACTCCATCGAGCTCTATACGCGCCTCGCGAAGGAGTGGGAGCGCGATGTCGGTTTCAAGCGGGTCGGGAATCTGCGGATGGCGCGCACCCGCGAGCGGATGGAGGAATATTACACCTACGCCACGACTGCAGACACGATCGGCGTTCCTTATGAGTGGTGGACGCCCGGCGACATTAAAGACCGGTTTCCCCTGGTCAATGTGGAAGGTCTGGTCGGCGCCCTTTTCCACCCGACCGACGGTTACATCAACCCGGCGGACATCACCATGCTGCTGGCCGATGCGGCGCGGAAGAACGGCGCGACGATTTACCGCCAGACGGAGGTGAAAGCCATCGAGCGGCGATCGAGCGGCGAATGGCGCATCACGACCGACAAGGGTGAAATCATCTGCGAGGTGGTCGTGACGGCGACGGGTAATCACGCGCAGCGCACGGCGGCTATGGTGGAGCGCTATATTCCGGCGATCCCGGTTGAGCACCAATACATCGTGACCGGGGAGATTCCCGAGATCGTCGAGTGGCGCAAAGCGGGGAAGCCGGAGCATCCGATCTTGCGCGACGCCGACGCGCGCTGGTACATGCGGGAAGAGCGGGGCGGGCTCATCCTCGGCCCTTACGAGAAGGGCGCTCCTGCTTGGGCCGTTCACGGCGTTCCGGAGAATTTCCGCGCCGATCTTTTGCCGCCCGACCTCGATCGTCTCGAGTGGCACATCGAGGAGGCATTCTTTCGTATGCCTTGTTTCGAGAAGGGCGGGGTCAAGACGGTCTATAATGGGCCCATCTGCTACACGCCCGACGGCAATCCCATTCTCGGCCCCGCACCGGGCCTTGCGAATTTCTATTTCGCTGAGGGCTTCTCATTTGGCATCACGGCGGCAGGCGGGGCCGGCAAGTACCTTACCCAGATCATCACCGAAGGCGAAGCGGAGATCGACATGCTGGCGGTCGACCCGCGGCGCTTCGGCCCCTACGCGACGCGGCCCTACGCCGTGAAGAAGAACGAGGAGGCCTATGATCACGTCTTCGTTCTTCACTATCCTGATGAGGAGCGCCCCGCCTGTCGCCCTTTGCGGACCACGCCGTCCTACGATCGGCAGAAGGCGCGCGGCGCCGTTTTCGGGCAGCGTTTCGGCTGGGAGCGCGCTAACTTCTTCGGGCCGAAGCCCGCGGACGGCCCGGCATTCGAGGAGAAATGGTCGTTCCGGCGCGGCAACTGGTGGCCCTTCGTGAAGGCGGAGGCGGAGGCGGTCCGCCGCAATGTCGGCCTCATCGAGGCCTCGACCTTCGCGAAATACTACGCGACCGGACCAGGCGCGAATGAGTGGCTCGACCGGCTGGTCGCGAACAAGTTGCCGCAAAAGATGGGCCGAATCCAGCTGACTCATGCCTGCACGCCGAGAGGCGGCGTTCGCTCGGAATTCACGATCATGCGTGACGGTCCGGAAGCCTTCTACATTGTCGGTGCGGGGGCGGCGGAAGCCTATGATTGGGATTACCTCACCCGAACCCTGCCCAAGGACGGCTCGGTTCAGCTGCAGAGAATCTCGACGCAATATGGTGTGTTTGTAATTGCGGGGCCGAGGTCTCGGGATGTCTTGAAGACGCTCGTCGATGGCGATGATCTTTCGAACAAGGGATTCCCTTGGCTTTCGGGGCGAAACTGCACAGTTGGGATGGCGCCGGTCCGTCTCATGCGCGTCAACTATGTCGGCGAGCTCGGCTGGGAGATCCATCATCCGATGGAGTATCAGAACCATCTCTTCGACCTGCTCGAAGAGGCCGGCCGCGCCTATGACATGAAGCTCGTCGGCATGCGCGCAATGAACTGGCTCCGCCTTGAGAAGACGTATCGCGCCTGGGGCACAGAACTCTCAAAGGAGGTCACTGCGCTGGAAGCGGGATTGGACCGCTTCGTGCGGCTCGACAAGAACGCCGATTTCGTCGGCCGTGCTGCGCTCGAGGCTCAGCGAGCCTCGGGAGCATTGCGCTGGAAGCTGGTAACGCTCTTGATCGATGGTCCCGCCGATGCGGATCCCTGGGGCGTCGAATCAATCTGGTCGGGCGACAAGGTGGTCGGGCGAGCCACCGGCGGTGGCTACTCGGTCCATTTCGGCCGGCAGATCGCGCTGGCCTATGTGAAGCCGGATTATGCGAGCAAGGGACGAACCCTCACCATCAAGATGCTGAACCAGCATTACCCTGCACAGGTTGTCGAGGAAAGCCCCTATGATCCCGCCAATGATCGGGCACGGATCGACGCATAGCTCGCGAACGACCCGGGCGCGGTCGAGGGCGCGGCTCGACCCGACCTGATATGCGCTTTCTCGACGCCGAGGCGATCCACGCTGCCCTCGATTACCGGGACCTCGTCGAAGCCTTGCGTGCGGGGCATCGTAGGGGCATCGAGGCCGTCGAGCGGCTGCTCATCGAACAGGGGTCGGGCAGGGGACCGGCAGATCATCTTCTCCTTTGGTCGGCTTGGCAGCGCGGCGAAGCCGTCGGCGTCAAGCTGGTGACGATCTTTCCCGGCAATGCCGAAAGTGCCGACCGCACGCCGACCATTCAGGCGCTCTACGTGCTGTTCGACGGTTGCAACGGCGCGCCGCTGGCGGTGCTCGACGGTACCGCGCTAACGCTGCGCAAGACAGCGGCGGATTCGGCGCTTGGCGCAGCCTATCTTGCACCGGCGACGCCCACGACGCTTCTGATGGTGGGCGCTGGGAATCAAGCCCCTCATCTCGTCATGGCACATCACGCGGTGCGCCCTTCGATCCGTCGCGTCCTCATATGGAACCGAACGCCGGCGCGGGCCCGCCGCCTGGCGGATCGGATGCGTCTCGATGGGGTCGAATTTGCTACCGCCGATGATCTGGCGGAGGCTGTTGCCGCAGCCGACGTCGTATCGTGCGCCACCATGGCGACCGAGCCTTTGATCAAGGGCGAATGGCTTCAGCCCGGCACCCATCTCGACCTAGTCGGCGGCTACACTAATGACATGCGCGAAGCCGATGACGAGGTCGCGCGCCGGGCGACGATATTCGTCGACTCGCGTCGGTTCACGATGGGCCAATGCGGCGACATCACGGGGCCGCTAGCCGCGGGCGTCATCACGAAAAAGGATATCGTCGCCGATCTTTTCGATCTCTGCCGCGGCGTCCATCCGGGCCGGCGAGATGCGCGAGAGATCACCTTCTTCAAGAATGCCGGCGGCGGGCATCTCGATCTGATGGCGGCACGCCTCGCCTATGAGCGTGCTGCAACGCATCTTCCGAGCCAGCCGAATGATGCTTAAGCGACGCTGTCGCGCCGAAGTAAGAAAGATTCCGGACACGACCCGCATATCCTCTTGTAAGCCTTTCGTATTGCTTTGGACGGCGAAAGGCTTGTCGCATATCGACAACGCAATGGGCGTGTTTGTTCTATCTGGTTTGCCATCAGGGCGAATTAAATAATTGAGAGCATGGGATTCATTCCAGACGCCAGGCAATCACAACAACCATGTCTGGTGAGGGAGGCTTAATATGAGCGACGAAAAGAAGAACCCCAATATCGATTTGGTGAAGTCACAACTCGCCGAAGGCCAGATCAACCGGCGCGAGTTTCTGCGCTATGCCACCTTGCTCGGAATGTCGGCGAGCGCGGCCTATGCCTTCGCCGGAAAGATCACGGGCGAGGGTCTCGTGGCGCCCGCGCAGGCTCAAACCGCATTGCCGAAGGGCGGCACGCTTCGCATCGGTAGCCGTATCAAGGAAATCAAGAGCCCGCATACTTATTCCTGGGGTGCATGGGACAGCAATATCTCGCGTCAGGTCTGCGAGTACCTGACGCTCACCGACGAGCACAACGTCACTCATCCCTATCTTCTCGAGAAATGGGATACGAGCCCTGATCTGAAGACTTGGACCCTGCATCTTCGGAAGAACATCAAATGGCATAACGGACAACCTCTCACCGCCGACGACGTCATCTGGAACCTGAAGCAATGCCTCGACCCAGAAGTGGGGTCTTCGGTCATCGGCCTCATGAAGGGCTATCTGCTCGAGGAATATGACACCGGGCAAAAAGACGAGAAGGGCCAACCAAAGAAGTCCACAAGATTGTGGGACGCCAACGCGATCCAGAAGATCGACGACCATACTGTGCGGCTCAATTGCAAGGTGCCGCAAGTGGCCGTGCCAGAGCATCTCTTCCATTATCCCCTTGCCATACTCTATCCAGGCGACAAGGGCGTCTTCGGTCCGGGTGCGCAGGGGACCGGCGCATTCGAGTTGACGGATTTTCAACTCGGCAAGCGGGCCAGCCTCAAGGCTCACAAGGGCTATTGGGGGCAGGGGCCCCATCTCGACGGTATCGAATTCATCGACATGGGCGACGATCCCTCTGCGGCGATCTCCGCCATGGCATCGAAGCAGGTGCATGGGCTGGTGATCGCCGATCCAGTCCAGTACGACGCCCTGAAGGCGATGAAGTTTCTCAAGCTCTACCAGGTGGCGACGGCGGAGACCGCGGTCTTGCGCGTGAAGGTGACGGAAAAGCCGTTCGACAATCCGAAGGTGCGCAAGGCGATGCGTCTGGCAGTTGATCAGAAGCATGTCGTCGAGGCGGCCTTGCGCGGTCTCGGGGTCGTCGGCGAGCACCATCATGTCTCGCCGGTGCAGCCCGATTACGCGAAGCTGCCGATGTTCAAGCGCAACGTCGCCGAGGCGAAGAAGCTTCTCGCCGAGGCGGGCTTCCCGAACGGGATCGAATCCACGATCTACGTTCCCAAGGACCCGCCCTGGAACGGCGCCGAGGTGGAAGCCGCCGTCGAGCAATGGAAGGAAGCCGGCATTCGCCTTAAGATCAACGTGATGCCCGGGCAAGAGTATTGGGATGTGTGGACCAAGGTTCCGGTGGGCTGCACGATCTGGTACCACCGTCCGCTCGGCGTCATGGTTCTCGGGTTGGCTTATCGAAGCGGCGTGCCATGGAACGAAAGCGGCTATTCGAATCCCGAATTCGACAAGCTCCTGACCGAGGCCGAGGGTACGCTCGACGTCGCGAAGCGGCGCGAGATCATGGCTCAGCTCGAGAAGATCATGCAGGAGGACGGGCCCATCGTGCAGCCGATCTGGCGCAACAACTTCACCTTCTATGACCAGAAGGTGGAAGGGTTCACCATGCATCCGACGCAGTACATTTTCGGCAATCGGCTGGCGCTGAAGGCGTAAGCCGGTCGACTTGCGTATAACCGGGATATCGACGACCATTCCGGGCGGCTTCAGCCGCCCGGAATGTCGCTTTTAGAGGGGTGATGGTCAGCTTCCTGCTCAGACGGCTTGTCGGACTGCTTTTGACGCTCATCGCGGCCTCTTTCCTTGTCTTTGCAGTTACCGAGTTCTCGCCCGGCAATGTGGCACGCAAGACGCTGGGCCCCTATGCGCTCCAGGAGCAGGTCGATATCCTCTACAAGAAGCTGCACCTGGGTGACCCGCTCGTCGTCCGCTACGTCCGCTGGGTTGGCGTTCTCGTGGGCGCGATCGACGATCCGCTTCAAGACCCTGCGCTCAAGCTCGGCTTCAGCGACCCGCGCGGCAAGCGGTATTTCGGCAATTTCGGCTACTCGACCTTGTTCAAGGCGCCCGTGAACGACGTGCTTTGGGATCGCGTCGCGCACACCGTCCTGCTCGCGGGAATCGCCTTCGCAATCATCGTGCCGCTCTCGCTGATCGCCGGCATCCTCGCCGGTATGCGGGAAGGCAGCGGGCTCGACCGCGTGATCTCGCTCACGGGCATCGTCTTCACCTCGATTCCCGAATTCGCCTCGGGCGTAATTCTGACGGCGATTTTCGTCGTCGGCCTGGGGTGGTTGCCGGGCACGAGCCCGATGGATCCCTCCGAGGGGTGGTCTCTGGCTGCGCAGCTTGTGCTCCCGGTCACGGTGCTGGTCCTCTACGACTCGGGCTACGTGGCGCGCATGGTGCGCGGCTCCATGGCGGAGGTGATGAACAAGCCCTTCATCCGGACTGCGATCCTCAAAGGCCTGCCGCGGCAGCAGGTAATCATGCGCCATGCGGTTCGCAACGCGATGATCGCACCCTTCACCGTAATCCTCCTTCAGATCAACTTCCTCATCAGCGGCGTCGTCGTGACCGAGACGGTCTTCGCTTATCCCGGCTTCGGCCGCATGCTGCTGGAGGCCTCGCTCTTCGGCGATATTTCGTTGATCGAGGCGGCCACGCTGATCGCGCTCATGGTGGCCATCGCGACCCAGTTGCTGAGTGACCTTGGCTACATGTTGCTCAACCCGCAAATCAGGCTCGCATGACCGACATCACGCGACAGGAGGTGATCGAGGAAAAAAGCCCGCCGAGCCTTATTCGGCGGCTTCCCTCGTCGCGGATTGCGATGATCGGGATTGGGCTGATCTTGTTCTGGGTCGTTCTTGCGGTATTGGCGCCGTGGCTCGGCTTACCTCCGCCCAACGCACAGGATTACGCCGCCATCGCCACGCCTGGGCCGTCCGGCGCCCATTGGCTCGGCGTCGATCAAACCGGGCGAGACATGCTTTCGCGCCTCATATGGGGGGCGCGCACCGTCCTCACCGTCGCGCCGATTGCGGTCGTCGCCGCCTACCTCGTCGGCTGCGCGATGGGGCTCCTGGCGGGATATTACGCCGGGTTCGTCGATACGATCGTCAGCCGAATATCCGACGTGATCCTGTCGTTCCCGATCATCGTGCTCTATGTGATCCTGATTGCGAATATCGGTCCCTCGATGCTCAATATCATCGTCGCGGTGATCTTGGCTTCCGCACCGGGCATCGGCCGCATCGTGCGCGGCCTCGTTCTGGAGCTCAAAAACCACGATTTCGTTGCGGCCGCTCTACTGCGGCGGGAAACGCCGCTCTACATCATGGTCGTCGAGCTCCTGCCCAATTGCCGCGGGCCGCTGATCACCGATTTCTGCCTGCGCCTCGGCTATACGACGATTACCATCGGGATTCTCGGCTTCCTCGGCCTCGGCCTGCCGCCGCCCGACCCCGACTGGGGCGGGATGGTGCAGCAGGCAACGGCGATGATCACGGTCTGGCCTCACATGGCTTTGTTTCCATGCCTTGCGCTGGTGTCGTTGGTGCTAGGATTCAATCTTCTCGCCGACGGCCTGCGCGAGCTTTCCTTGAGCGACTGAGAGCGTTCGATGAGCACGCCGCTCCTCGCCATTCAAAACCTGCGAGTGGAGTATCACAGCTCGGGCGGCATCGTGCCGGCGATACCGGATTTCTCGCTCTCGATTATGCCGGGCGAGAGCTACGGCCTCGTGGGGGAGTCCGGCTGCGGCAAGTCTACTCTGGCGATGGCGATCGTTGGCTATCTCGGCCGTAACGGCCGCATCGCCGCCGGGGAAATCCTGTTCGAAGGCCGGGATCTCGTCCGCGCGACGGCTCGCGAGCTTCAGACCGTTCGCGGCGGGCGCATCGCCGTCGTGTATCAGGAGCCCTCGGCGGCGCTCAATCCGACGATGACGATCGGCCGGCAGCTCATGGAAGTCCCAAAGCTGCATCGCGGCGTGAGCGATGCGGATGCGCGAGCCCTTGCGATCCGAATGCTGGGCGACGTCTATATGCCGGATCCGGAGATCGCCTTTTCCCGCTATCCGCATCAGCTTTCGGGTGGGCAGAAGCAGCGGATCGTCATTGCCATGGCCCTGCTTGCCAATCCTGCGCTGCTGCTGCTCGACGAGCCTACGACGGGGCTCGACGTAACGGTCGAGGCGACGGTTCTCGATCTGATTAACGAGCTGCGCGAGAAATACGGCACGACACTTCTGTACATCTCTCACAATCTCGGCGTAATTGCCAAGGTCTGCGACCGCGTCGGTGTTATGTATGCTGGCGAGCTTGTCGAGGAGGCGCCGGTCGCGGAGATATTCGCCAATCAGCGCCACCCGTATACGCGTGGCCTGCTGGCTTGCGTTCCTCGCCTGGGCGAGAGCAAGCACACCACGGCCTTCGCGCCGATCCCCGGCCAGGTGACTCCACCGGCTCTGCGGCGACAGGGTTGCGCCTTCGCGCCGCGCTGCAGCGATTTTCGCAGCGGTTTATGCGATGTGGCCCCCATCGCTTTTCACGCCGCCGCGTCCGCGCATCGCGTCCGATGCGAGCGTTGGCAGGAATTGGAACCACCCTCGAAGCTGCGGCCCGTTGCGAATTTCGCGCTAAGCGAATCCGCCGGGCCCGCCCTTATCGTCGAGGGCCTCACCAAGACATACGAAATCGGCTCACCGGCCTTGTCGCTCTTCAGGCGCAGTCGGCAAGTCGTCGCCAATGAGGATCTGAGCTTCACGGCGCAGCGCGGGCATATCCTCGCGATCGTCGGCGAGTCAGGATCGGGCAAATCGACGTTCGCACGTATCCTTGCCGGCCTACAGAGCGCAACAGACGGTAGTCTCAAGCTTGGCGGCGCCGATCTGGCCAGGATCCCGGTCAGCCGGCGCACGGCGGCGCAGGTCGCGGCCGTCCAGATGGTCTTCCAGAACCCCGACGGCACGCTCAATCCTTCCCATACCGTCGGGTATCCGATCACGCGCGCACTCAAGAAATTGGGCGTGGCAAGGGAAAAAGGAGAGATCCGCAGGCGCGTCGAATCTCTTCTCAAAATGGTGCGGCTGCCGGCCGCGGTGCGCCATCGCAAGCCGCGTCAGCTCTCCGGCGGGCAGAAGCAGCGCATTGCCATCGCCCGCGCTTTTGCCGGGAATCCGGAATTGCTGCTGGCGGACGAGCCAGTCTCGGCGCTCGACGTCTCGGTCCAAGCCGCTGTCGTCAACTTGCTCCTCCAGATCCAGGTGGAGCAAGGCACCACCATGTTGTTCATCAGCCACGATCTGGCGCTCGTGCGGCATATCGCAGACCACGTCGTCGTCATGTACCTTGGCAAGGTCATGGAGGCCGGTTCCGTCGAGGCAATCTTCAATCCACCCTACCACCCCTATACCGAGGCGCTGCTCTCCGCGATTCCCATCCCCGACCCCGCCGTCGCGCAGAAGCGCATCCGACTCGGCGGCGAAGCCCCGAGCCCGGTCAACCTGCCGAAGGGTTGCCGCTTTGCCGGCCGCTGTCCGCGGAAGCTGGGCGATGTCTGTGATCGCGAGCCGCCGCCCGTGCAAGACGCGGGCGAGGGACATCTCATTACCTGTCACATCCCTCTCGAGGAGTTGCGGCGCATCGAGCCGATTTTTAAGCCTGACGATGGCCGGTTCATGGTCGCGGGTTGAGTAGGAGCGGAGGCCGAGCATGGCGGGTCCTGAAGCGGATATTGCTGCGCGCAACGGCGGGCGTGCCGTCGCGCCGCTGGATGTGGATGTAGCGGGAAGCCTGTCACGCATCGACCAGAAGAAGCTGCGCGCCTATCGCCTCGAACGCCTCCGGTCGGAGCTGAGGAAGCGCGACTACATGGGCGCGTTGCTCACGGATCCCCTGAATATCCGCTACGCGACCGGCAGCAGAAACATGCAAGTATGGACCATGCATTCGCCCGGGCGCTGGGCCTTCGTGCTGACGGAGGGACCCGTCGTGCTCTACGAGTTCCCCAGCTCGATGCATGTCAATGAGGGGATCGAGACGATCGCCGAGATGCGCCCGACGATCCCATGGTTCTTCTTTCTGGCGGGCCCGCGCTGTGAGGAGAAGGCGACGTTATGGGCGGATGAGGTCGTTTCCTTGATCGACAGGCACGGCGGGCGAAACCGCCGTCTTGCCGTCGACCGCTGCGAGCCGATGGGGGCTTTCAAGCTCGCAGCGCGCGGCATTGAGCTGTTCGATGCGCAGGAACCCATCGAAATGGCGCGAGTGATCAAGTCGCCTGAGGAGATCGCGGCGTTACGACTCTCGATGGCGGTATGCGATGCCGCCATCTCCCGCATGCGCGCGGCGATCCGCCCCGGCATCACCGAGAACCAGCTCTGGGCCGTGCTCCACGATGTCAACATCGCCCATGACGGCGAGTGGATCGAATCTCGCCTTCTGACCTCCGGGGAGCGCACCAACCCCTGGTTTCAGGAATGCGGCAATCGTGTCATCGAGGCAGGCGACGTCGTCGCTTTCGATACGGACATGGTGGGGCCTCTTGGCTATCTCGCCGATATTTCGCGGAGCTGGATCTGTCCGGGCAAGCCTCCGAGCAACGAGCAACGCCGCCTTTACGGCCTCGCCCAAGAGCAGGTTCTCCACAATATGAGTCTGCTGAAGCCTGGCCTGGGCTTTCGGGAATTCGCCGAGATCTGCTGGCCGGTTCCGGAGGAATTTCTAGCAAATCGCTATATGATGATGGTGCATGGTGTCGGCCTCGTCGACGAGTATCCAAGCATCGCTTACGCCCGTGACTTCAAGGATTGGGGTTACGATGGCGTGTTTCAGGAGAACATGGTCGTCTCGGTCGAGAGCTTCATAGGCGAGGTCGGGGGCAAGGAAGGCATTAAGCTCGAGCAGCAGGTGCTGATCACGGCGAGCGGTGCGATACCGCTTTCCCAAACGCCCTTCGAGGACGCCATCATCGTTTAATCGGCGGCTCGATACTCGACCATGGCATCAACCAGCCAGTCAGCCAGGTATTGTGCGAAGGAAGGGCGAACATAGAGGTGGAACCTCGGCCCCGCATCAACTTGGTGGAGGATGATCTGCGCGCGCGCCAGATTCGTCTGGGCGCAATGGCCGGCCTTGAATTGGCGCGGATGAAGATCGAGACTGCACCCCTTCATCAAGACCTCGGGGGCCCTCGGGCCTTCGAGGGCGAGAATGGCGCGGTTGGCGCTGACATCGGTAACCGCGGCATGCTGGCCGGCGAGCGCCTTCGACAGCGCAGCCTCGGTTGCCCGGAAATGCGCGAAGGGAATGACGATCAGCCACTCGTCCGGGCTGAGCCAGAGCGCGGCAAGGTCCTCCGCCGTAGCGACTCGATTGGGCTCGAGTGGCAATGCGGTTCCGAGCGCGGCCTCAGCGCTGGCCAAGAACGCGGCGTTTCGCGGGTCGCCACGCAAGTCGAGCTGGGCGGCGATCGGTAGCGCTGTCAGCGTTACCTGACCGGGAATCGAGGCGACGGCGAGCCTTGCGGCCATCTCGGCAAGCGGGCTCCGCATCGCTGCGAGGGGCTCAAGCATGCGTTGCGCCCTCCGGCGGGTAGAATGCGAGCTCACAGATCGTCGCCCGGACCGTCTTGCCCGGAAGCGGTGCATAGACGGCCCCGCCCCACCGTTGGCGGCCGCCTTTCACAAGGGCAAGGGCGATCGAGCGGTCGAGGATGGCGCTGAAATAGCTCGACGTGACGTGGCCGATCATGGGCATGGGGGGAACGGCGCGGGGATCACCAACGAGCTGGGCGCCCTCGGGCAGGACCTCCTGCGGATCGTCGGTTAGGAGCCCAACGAGCTGCTTGCGGTCGGGTCGCGCCGTATCCTCGCGCAGGAGCGAGCGCTTGCCGATGAAATCCTTCTTCTTCTTGGACACGATCCAATCCATGCCCAGGTCGATCGGGGTCACCGAGCCGTCGGTGTCCTGGCCGGCGATGATGAAACCTTTTTCCGCCCGCAGGACATGCATGGCCTCGGTGCCGTAAGGCGTGATGCCGTGCGGCTCACCGGCCCGCATCGCCTCTTCCCATAGCGCCAGCCCGTGATATGCGGGCACGTTGATCTCGTAGGAGAGCTCGCCCGTGAAGCTGATGCGAAAGACTCGCGCATCGAGGCCTGCAACCTTGGCGATGCGCATCGACATGAAGGGGAAGCTCGCGTCATCGAGCGGGAGATCGGGCGCCAGTGCCCCGATCACCGCACCGGCCTTGGGCCCGGCGACGGAAATCGTCGCCCACTGCTCGGTCACCGAGGTGAAGTAGACCTTGAGATGGGGCCACTCGGTTTGCGCATATTCCTCGAGCCAGTCGAGAACATGCGCGGCGCCTCCCGTCGTCGTTGTCATGTGAAAATGATCCTCGGCAAGGCGCGTGGTGACCCCGTCGTCGAACACCATGCCATCCTCGCCACACATCAGCCCGTAGCGGCACCGTCCGATGCTGAGATTGCGCCAGGCATTGGTATAGACCCGATCGAGGAATTCCGCCGCATCGGCGCCGCGGATATCGATCTTGCCGAGGGTTGAATAATCGAGGATGCCGACGTTTCGTCGCGTCGCCAGGCATTCCCGACGGACGGCAGCCTCCATATCCTCGCCGGGCCGAGGATAGTAGCGTGCTCGCTTCCATTGGCCGATATCTTCGAACACGGCACCTTGCCTGACGTGCCAGGGGTGCATAGGCGTGGTGCGCACCGGATCGGCGAGCTTGCCCACATCGCGGCCGGCCAATGCACCATAGGAAACCGGCGTGTAGGGTGGGCGGAACGTCGTCGTCCCGACATCCGGGATGGATGCGCCCGTGGCTTCGGCGAGAATCGCGAGGGCGTTGACGTTCGAGGTCTTGCCTTGATCGGTGCCCATTCCCGCCGTGGTGTAGCGCTTGACGTGCTCGACCGAGCGCAGCCCCTCGCGCGCTGCCATGCGGATATCGGCGGCGGTGACGTCGTTTTGCAGATCGACGAAGTGCTTGGCCTTGCGGCCGACCGGCCGGCTCGAAGGGACGACCCAGATCGGTCGCAACGGTGCCTGGTTTCCCGGACGAGCTGTCGGCTTGGCTGGGATGGCGGTCGCCTTGAAGCCGGCCAAATCAGCGGCGCGCAAGCCGGCATCGTGTCCCTCGGCCAGGCAAGCGTCGAGCAAAAAGCTGCCCCGGGCGGCGCCGGCCGAGACTTGCGCTTGCGCTGCCTCGCCGGGGACGAAGCAGGCGAGGTCTTCGTCGAAACGGAGCTTGCCCTGGGATTGTGAGAAGAGGTGGACGACCGGGCTCCATCCGCCCGAGACGGCGACAAGGTCGCAACTGAGAAGGCGTGTCGGACCTCTTACCGAAAGGCCATCCGGGCTCAACGCCTGGAGCGCGACGCTCCTCACCCCGCGCCGCCCAAAAGTGCCGGTGATCGCGTGGGACGCAAGGATCTCGATGCCACGGCGCCGCAACTCTGTGGCCCACTGCGCGGGTGCTTCTCGGCGCAAATCGATGACGGCGGTGATGTCGATTCCGGCATCGGCAAGGTCCAATGCCGACTCGTAGGCGCTGTCGTTATTCGTGAAGACGACGGCACGACGACCGGGCAGCGCGGCATAACGATTGACATAGGTCTGGGCGGCGCCGGCCAACATGATGCCGGGGCGGTCGTTGTCCGCGAAGACAAGGGGACGCTCGTGAGCGCCGGTAGCGAGCACGACCTGCTTTGCGCGCACATGCCAAACGCGCTGGCGCGATATGCTCTTGGGCGCCCGCGGCCCGAGATGATCGGTTCGCCGCTCGAGAAGACAGAGGTAGTTGTGATCGTAGTAGCCGAAGGCGCTCGTGCGCGTCAGCACGCGGACGTTCTCGGCGGCAGTGAGCTCGGTGCTCGTCCGCGCAATCCACTCGAGGGCGGGCCTGCCGTCGATTTCTCGACGCCGACCGAGAAGCGAGCCGCCGAGCTCAGGCCCCTCGTCGCAGAGGATGACACGCGCTCCCGTCGCGGCCGCCGTCCGCGCGGCCGCTAAGCCTGCCGGCCCGCCGCCGACAATCAGCACATCGCAATGGACATGCATGCGGTCGTAGATGTCAGGATCGGGTTCGTTGGGAGCCTTGCCCATGCCGGCCATGCGGCGGATGGCCGGCTCATAATAGCGCATCCACCACGATTTCGGGTGCATGAAAGTCTTGTAGTAGAATCCGGCGACGAAGATGCGGGAAAGCAGGTCGTTCACCACCCCGACGTCGCGCTCGACGCTGGGCCAGGCGTTCACGCTTGTGGCGGTAAGCCCGTCATAGAGCTCGATCTGCGTCGCGCGTAGATTGGGCTCGGTATACGCGCCGGAGGCAAGCTGAACCAGGGCGCAGGGCTCTTCTGCGCCCGACCCGTAGATGCCACGCGGCCGATGATACTTGAAGCTGCGAGCGACGAGACGAACGCCGTTCGCAAACAGGGCAGAGGCGAGGGTATCGCCTACGAATCCCGTATAGGCTCGGCCGTTGAAGGTGAAGCGTAGCGGCCGCGCCCGGTCGATACGCCCGACCTTGGGATCGGGATGGCGGCCGCTCATGGCTTCGGGGGCCCACTGATGGGCGGCGGCGTTTCACCCATCTGATAAGCGGCGAGAATGCGGTGGCTCACCGTGCTGCGAATCAGATTGAACCAGCGCCGGCATCCTGCGGCGTGGACCCAGCGCTCGGCATAATCGCCCTTGGTGTTCTTGCGCATGAAGAGGTAATCGGCCCAGGCCTGATCGTTGAGGGCCATGGGATCGGCCGGGCGGGCGATATGCGCTTCGCCGCCGCACCGGAATTCTGTTTCGTCGCGCGGGCCGCACCATGGGCAGGGGATCAGGAGCATGGCGGCCTTCAATGCGCAACCGCGGCGGCACCGTGCTCGTCGATGAGGGCGCCGGTTCTGAAGCGGTCAAGATGGAAGGGAGCATTGAGGGGGTGCGGGGCGTCGTTGGCGATGGTATGGGCGAAGACCCAGCCTGAGCCGGGTGTTGCCTTGAAGCCGCCGGTCCCCCAGCCGCAGTTGATGTAGAGTCCGTCCACGGGAGTTTTCGAGATGATAGGTGAAGCATCCGGACAAACATCGACGATGCCGCCCCAGCTCCGCATCATGCGCAGCCGGCTGAAAATCGGAAACAGCTCGAGGCAGGCTCCCATCTGGTGCTCGATGATGGGGAAGCTTCCGCGCTGGGCGTAAGAATTATATCCATCGATGCCCGCACCCATGACGAGCTCGCCCTTGTCCGACTGGCTGACATAGACGTGCACGGCATTCGACATCACCACACAATCGATCACGGGCTTGATCGGCTCGGAGACGAGGGCTTGGAGCGGATGGCTTTGTACCGGGAGGCGGAGGCCGGCCATCGCTGCGAGGATTGAGCTATGCCCCGCGGCGACGAGGCCGATTTTTCTTGTCCCGATGGAGCCGCGCGTTGTCTCGACGCCCGCCACCCGTCGGCCCTCGCGGCGGATGCCCGTGACCTCGCAGTTCTGGATGATGTCGACGCCAAGCGCATCCGCCGCCCGCGCATAGCCCCAGGCCACCGCATCGTGCCGCGCCACGCCGCCGCGGCGCTGGAGCGTCGCCCCAAGGATGGGATAGCGCACATCCGGCGCGATGTTGATGATCGGGCAAAATCGCTTGACCGCCTTGGCATCGAGCCACTCGGCGTCGATGCCGTTGAGCCGGTTGGCATTGACGCGCCGGATCGCCTCGCGCACGTCGTGGAGATTGTGGGCGAGGTTCATCACGCCGCGTTGGCTCAGCATGACATTGAAATTGAGCTCTTGGGAAAGGCCCTCCCAGAGCCTGAGCGCGTGCTCATAGAGATGGGCGCTCTCGTCCCACAGATAATTGGAACGGATGATCGTCGTGTTGCGGCCGGTATTGCCGCCACCGAGCCATCCCTTTTCGAGCACGGCGACATTGGCAAGACCATGGCGCTTGGCGAGGTAATAGGCGGTGGCAAGGCCGTGCCCGCCGCCTCCCACGATCACCACATCATAGCCCGGCTTGGGCTCCGGGCTGCGCCAGAGCTTCGGCCAATTTTCGTGGTGACTCAGCGCGTTACGCGCGAGGGTGATGATAGAGTACCTGCTCATGGCCGGGACTGCGCGTTGCGCCATCGGCTTCGCTTTGTCGAAGCGGCTCTGCGGTCGTTATCGGCAGGTAATTGATCTTATGCGGCGTTCCGCCCGCTAGAACAGGCGCGCCCTATGAGTTGATCGAATGCGACAGGCCCGGCAAGCCGGGTTAGGAAACCAGCCGGCAGTCCTCGTAGGTATCGCCGGCGAGGAGGCTCGCGGGGAAGGGGGGCATCTCGGTCGGCACGATGCCACCCTTTCGCCGGATCTCCGATGGCGGCACCTTGAAAAGCGCTCGAAACTGCCGCGAGAAATGCGCGCAGTCGGCGAACCCGCATTCCTGCGCGATCTCGGTCACGGTCTGGTTGGTATGCCGAAGCCGCCACAGCCCATAGCGGAGACGCAACGCACGGTAGAAGGCGATCGGGGATAACGTCGTAGAGACGAGAAACAAACGCTCGAATTGCCGCGTGCTGAGGTGGACGCGGCGCGCCAGTTCCTCGATCGACAGCGGATCGCTGATATGCTGCTCCATATGGATGATGGCCTTGCGCACCCGCTCGCTGGAGATAGAGGTCGTGAGGGCGGGTTGAGGTTGCGCGCCGGAGGGCGGCCTGGGCCTGTCCGTCTGGAGGATGTGCAAGGCCTTGCGGGCGCTCCCTTGCCCACAATGCTTCTCGATCAAATAGGCAGCGAGATCGAGCACGCCCGTGCCACCGGAACAGGTGATGCGATCGCCGTCGACGACGAAGATCTGGTCCGAGATCGGCTCGAGGTCGGCGAATTCTTCGAGGAAGTCATGATAGTGATACCAGCTCACGCAGCAGCGCCGTCCCTTCATCAGGCCGGCGCGGCTGAGCACGAAGCTTCCTGTGCAGACGCCGATCAACGGTACGCCCTGCTCCGCAACCCGCCGCAGATAGCTGTCCGTTTCAGCATCGATCTGTGGCCCGCGGTGGAGCAGCCCGCCGACGACGACGACATAGTCGAATGTTCGGGGATCCTGAAACGGCCGCCATGGGGTAATCTCGACGCCGCAGCTCGAGCGTATCGCGCGTCCGCGCGATCCCATGATCGTCCACTGGCAACGGATCGGCCGGCTGAGATCGCCGTCATCGGCCGAAAGGCGCAACGCATCCATGAACGTCGAGAGCGCCGTCAACGTGAAGTTATTGGTCAGGATGAAGCCGATTGAGAGCGCGGGACGCTTTTGCGGCGACGGCGACGCGCCGTTCGCCTCGCCGGTGGCGCAAAGGCGCCTGGTTGGAGGCGCCAGGCTGCCTCCGTCATTTGCTGCGCCATGCCGAGGAATTTCGTTCTTCATGGGCGCCACCCTGCAACCCTCCACATAGTAGAGCTTTGGCAACGTACAGTTTTCGAATTTGCGACAACAACTTGCTCAAATTCGACCTCGCAATGGGCCTGCTCGTCTGAGCTTGTCCAAATCCGGCATTCCTAGGCAGAGATGTCGCATTTTCGCAATTTTGCGTCTCGATAGCGTCAGTTGGATCTCGAGGATGCGGCTAGCTTAGAGCTCCGTGCTGGAATTCCCGGCGAAGCTGAGCGAGGGAGAAATGCCCGAGACCCCGGAGAGCGGCGACGATCTCGACCTCAATACGCTCAACGACCAAGAGCTCGTCGAGCAGATGCATGACGATCTCTATAACGGCCTTAAGCCCGAGATCGAGGAAGGGACCCGTATCCTTCTGGCGCGCGGATGGCCGGCCGAGAAGGTGCTGAATGAGGCCCTCGTCGAGGGCATGCGGATCGTCGGAATCGATTTCCGCGACGGCATTCTTTTCGTGCCCGAGGTCCTGCTCGCGGCCAATGCCATGAAAGGCGGTATGGAGATCCTCCGCCCCATTCTCGCCAAATCGGATATCGAGCCCATCGGCAAGATCGTTATCGGCACCGTCAAAGGCGACGTGCACGACATCGGTAAAAATCTCGTCGCCATGATGCTGGAAGGCGCCGGCTTCGAGGTGATCGACCTCGGAATCAATAATCCGGTCGAGAAATATCTCGCGGCGATCGAGGAGCATCGCCCCGATATCCTGGGCATGTCGGCTCTCCTCACAACCACGATGCCTTATATGAAGGTGGTGATCGACACGCTCAAGGAGAAGGGTATCCGGGACGATTATATTGTGCTGGTTGGGGGTGCGCCGCTCAATGAGAGCTTCGGCAAGGCGATTGGCGCCGATGCCTATTGCCGGGATGCCGCGATGGCCGTCGAAATCGCCAAACAGCTCATTGCCGAGCGCCGGCAGGCGCCCAGCCTGCGCAAGCAAGAGGCTTGAGAATGGACACCGGGAGGACACCGGTCCTGCTCATCGCCTGCGGCGCGCTCGCGCACGAGATTACGGCGCTCATGCGCGCCAACCACTGGTCGCATTTGGAGGTGCAATGCCTGCCGGCGAAGCTGCACAATGCGCCGCAGCTCATTCCGGAAGCCGTAAGGGCCAAGATCAGAGCGGCGCGGCGGCACTATGAGCAGATCTTTGTCCTCTATGGCGATTGCGGCACGGGCGGGCTTCTCGATCAAGTGCTCGCCGAGGAGAAGGTGGAGCGCATCGCTGGGGCCCATTGCTACGAGTTTTTCGCCGGCACGCCCGCCTTCGAGCGTCTCGCCGAGGAGGAGCCGTGCAGCTTCTATCTCACCGATTTCCTCGTTCGGCATTTCGAGCGGCTGATCATCCAAGGGCTCGGGATCGACCGTCATCCAGAGCTGTTGCCGCTCTATTTTGGCAATTATAAGCGGCTCGTCTATTTGGCTCAGGCGCCGACGCCCGAGCGCATCGCAGAAGCGCGAGCGGCCGCAGCGCGACTTGGGCTCGCCTTCGCGTATCAGTTCACCGGCTATGGTGATCTCGAGCGGGCGCTGACGACCGTCGGCGCCGAGCGCGACGACGAGAGCGAACGCTCATCGCAACCGGCGATGGCCGCCGTGGGAGGGTGATACTCATGTACGCGCTGCGTCTGTGGTCGACACGGCATGCGCGCGGGCTGGAAACGCTCTACCGAGTATTCGAGAGGATCATCGTTGCGCTCGATCCGCTATGGCGCCGGATCGGATACGGGCAGCTGGAACGGCCTGTCGCCGCCGCGGAGAGGACTGTCAAGGGACTTCTGTTCGACTGTCAGATGTGCGGTCAATGCATCCTGAGCTCGACCGGCATGTCCTGTCCGATGAATTGCCCAAAGAACCTACGCAATGGGCCCTGCGGCGGCGTACGTGCCGACGGGTGTTGCGAGGTTGTCCCGAACATGCGCTGTGTTTGGGTCGAGGCGTGGGAGGGTAGTCGCCGTATGCGCGTCGGGTCGGATGCCATCCGCGTGGTGCAGCCCGCTATCGATCGGCGCTTGATCGGCGCATCGTCCTGGCTGCGAGTAGCGCGTGAGAAGGCTGGGGGGCCAGGTGATCTTCGCTGATGAGCCGGAGCCGGGGCAGCCGCTCCCGATCCTTCCCGGGCACAGCTCTCCGGGGCGGCTCGAACGCGTGCTTCGCGCGGGGGGCTTTGCCGTCACCGCCGAGCTCGCGCCGCCGGATTCCGCCGACGCCGAAGAGGTCTATGCGCGTGCTCGCGTCTTTGATGGCTGTGTCGACGCTATCAATGCAACCGACGGAAGCGGTGCCAACTGCCATATGTCGAGTGTCGCCGTCTGTGCGCTCCTAACGCGCGTCGGCTACTCGCCGGTGATGCAAATCTCCTGCCGCGACCGCAACCGCATCGCCATTCAGGGTGATATTCTCGGCGGTGCGGCAATGGGCGTCTGCAACATCCTCTGTCTGACGGGGGACGGCGTGGGGGCGGGCGATCATCCGCAGGCCAAGCCGGTCTTCGATCTTGATTCCATCTCTCTCCTGGAAACCGCGCGGACCCTACGCGACGAGGGCCATTTTCAGAGCGGACGCAAGCTGAGCACGCGTCCGCGGATCTTCCTTGGCGCGGCCGAGAATCCGTTCGCACCACCTTACGATTGGCGGCCGCTGCGCCTCGCGAAGAAAGTGGCAGCAGGGGCGCAATTCATCCAGACCCAGTATTGCTTCGACATTCCGCGTCTGCGGGAGTTCATGTCGCGGATTGGCGATCTTGGGCTCCTGGAAAGAGTCTTCGTCCTCGTGGGGGTAGGCCCGCTGCCCTCGGCGAAAACGGCGGAATGGCTGCGCCTCCATGTTCCAGGGATACATATTCCGGATGCGATCGTGAAACGGCTCGCGGGCGCCGAAAAGCCCAGAGCGGAAGGTCGCAAGCTCTGCGTCGAGCTTATTCAGGAGATCCGCGGCATCAAAGGCGTATCGGGCGTCCATGTAATGGCATATCGCCAGGAAGAGGCGGTCGCCGAGGTCATCCAAAGCTCGGGCGTCCTGGATGGGCGTGTGCCATGGTATCCTGGGCGCGATTCTCACCTCAAATCACAAAAGGCCGCATCATGACGGATACTGTCGTTAGCTCCGCTAGCAAGGAAGTCGTTATCGGTTTTGATCGTCCATTTGTTATCATTGGTGAGCGCATCAATCCGACCGGCCGCAAGATACTCGCGGAGGAGATGGCCGCGGGCGACTTCAGTCGCGTCGAGCGAGACGCCATCGCGCAGGTCGAGGCGGGCGCGCATATGCTCGACGTCAACGCAGGCATCCCGCTTGCGGACGAGCCGGCAATCCTTGCCAAGACCGTTCAACTTGTTCAGTCGATCACCGACGTGCCGCTCTCGATCGATTCCTCGATCGTCGCTGCGCTCGAAGCAGGGCTCGCGGTCTACAAGGGGAAGGCGCTCGTCAACTCCGTTACAGGCGAAGAAGAGCGTCTTGAGGCCGTTCTGCCGCTCGTCAAGAAGCATGGGGCGGCAGTGGTCGCCATCTCCAACGACGAGACTGGTATCTCCGAGGATCCGGACGTTCGCTTTGCCGTCGCGAAGAAGATCGTCGAGCGGGCCGCCGATCACGGGATTCCAGTGAGTGACATCGTGGTCGATCCTCTCGTGATGCCCATCGGCGCCATCAACCAGGCCGGCGTACAGGCAACGCAGCTCATCCGTCGCTTGCGCGGCGAGCTCAAGGTGAACACCACCTGCGGTGCATCGAATATTAGTTTTGGCTTACCGGCACGGGGCGGTATCAATGCCGCCTTCCTTTGCATGGCGATCGGCGCGGGCATGACGTCAGCCATCACCAACCCCTGTCATGAAGAGATCCTCAAAGCGGTCATGGGGGCCGACGTCATGATGGGGCATGATCCTGCCTGTATGCGCTGGATCCGGCGCTTCCGAGAGGCGCCGGCGCCCGGGGCCGAAGGCGAGGTCATGCGCGGCCGGCGCGAGAGCAGGCGCCGCCGTGCCTGAGGAAGCGCTCATCGTCTTCACCCCATCGGGGCGGCGCGGCCGCTTTCCGCTCGGCACGCCCGTTCTTCACGCGGCGCGCGCGCTCGGCGTCGACATCGATTCGGTATGCGGTGGGCGCGGCATTTGCGGCCGCTGCCAGGTGGTGCAGTCGGAAGGCGAGTTTGCCAAGCACGGCATCGCGTCGCGGTGCGAGAACCTGTCGCCCTTCTGCGAGGTGGAAGCCGCGTATTCCAGGCGCAAATCGCTATCTCCGGGACGCCGGCTCTCCTGCGCCGCCCGCATCCTCGGTGATCTCGTCATCGACGTCCCGGCCGAAAGTCAGGTGCATCGACAGGTCGTGCGCAAAGCCGTCGAAGCGGTTTCGATCGAGCTTGAGCCCGCCGTACGGCTTCACTACGTCGAAGTATGCGAGCCGGATATGCACGCGCCGGCAAGCGATATCCGCCGCCTTCTCGACGCACTCGAGGCCGAATGGGGGCTTCGATCGCTCGATTGCGATCTCGCCGTCCTGCAGACGCTGCAACCGATGCTGCGCAAGGGCGGGTGGAAGGTGACCGTCGCGGTGCATGACGAAAAAACGGTGATCGCTGTTTGGCCCGGCTTCCGAGATAAGGCATACGGGATCGCCGCGGATATCGGCTCGACCACGATCGCCGTGCATCTCTGTGACCTCGCCGATGGCGAGGTGGTCGCTTCGGTCGGCAGGATGAACCCCCAGATCCGCTTCGGCGAGGATCTGATGAGCCGCGTCTCCTACATCATGATGAACCCCGGCGGCGAGACAGAGTTGACATCTGCCGTTCGCGGCGCCATCAACGACCTTGCTGCGGAGGCGGCGAGGGCCGCCGGTATTGAGCGAAGCGATATTCTCGAGGCGACGCTTGTCGGCAACCCGATCATGCAGCACCTCGTCCTCGGCATTAATCCGGTCGAGCTGGGCGGCGCACCATTCGCGCTTGCGACCGACCAGGGGATGACGATCAAGGCGACCGAGCTCGGCTTGACCCTCAATCCCGGCGCACGCGCCTTCATCCTGCCTTGCATTGCCGGTCACGTCGGCGCGGATACGGCGGGCGTCATTCTTGCCGAGCGGCCAGATCTCTCGGACAAGCTAACGGTGCTGGTCGATGTCGGCACCAATGCGGAAATCGTCCTCGGGAACCGCCAGCGCCTGCTTGCCTGTTCGAGCCCCACGGGGCCGGCGTTCGAGGGGGCGCAGATCAGCTGCGGCCAGCGTGCTGCGCCGGGTGCCATCGAGCGCGTCCGCATCGACCCGACGACTCTCGAGCCGCGCTTCAAAGTCATTGGATGCGAGTACTGGTCGGACGAGCCGGGCTTTGACGAAGCGACGCGGAAAACCGGCGTCACCGGCATCTGCGGCTCGGGCATCATCGAGGCGCTGGCCGAGATGTTCCTCGCGGGTATCCTGCGCCGCGACGGCGTGATCATCGGCGAGCTTGCGGCGCGCAGTCCTCGCATTCAGGTCGATGGACCCACCTTCGCCTATGTGCTCCATCAAGGGGACGTCACGATTCGCATCACGCAGAACGACGTTCGTGCGATCCAGCTCGCCAAGGCAGCACTTCATGCCGGCATACGGTTGCTGATGGATCGCCTGGGAGTCGATCATGTGGACCGCATCCGGCTGGCAGGCGCGTTCGGCAGTCATATCGATGTGAAATATGCGATGATTCTGGGCATGTTGCCGGATTGCGATCTCGAGCAAGTGAGCTCGGCGGGTAACGCCGCCGGGACCGGTGCGCGCATGGCGTTGCTCGACCGGCGGACACGGAGCTTGATCGCAGGGCTGGTTCGGCGGGTCGAAAAAGTCGAGACCGCTGTCGAGCCCAAGTTCCAGGCGCATTTCGTCGACGCGATGGCGATTCCTCATAAAACCGCGTCATATCCGAACCTCAGCCGCGTCGTGACGCTTCCCGAGATCCGGGCCGGTGAGGAGACGGCGGGCCGTCCAGGACGCCGGCCGTCGCGTCGACGGGCGGCTGGGCAGGGTTGACGGACCGACGAAAAGATGAGCGGCCGGCACGCCGTCATTCAGAAGGGAGGAAAGCGATGACCGATCAACAGGTTTCTCCGCGGTCGCGGCGGGGCGGAGGTCGTGAGGCCAAGCGCGCGGCGCGTCTCGCTCATGCAGCGGCATCGGTACCCTTCATCACGCGGAAAATCCCGTATTACGAGGTCCTCGGTGAGGAGGGGCTGGCACTCATCGAGCACAATGCCGACCTTATCCTCCAAGAAATCGGAATCGATTTCCACGGGGATGAGGAGGCTCTGGCCGTCTGGCGCGAGGCCGGCGCCGAGGTGCATGGTGAACGCGTGCGGTTCCCGTCAGGCATGTGCCGCTCGATCATTCAGAAGAGCGCGCCGCGAGAATTTACCCAATATGCGCGCAACCCCCGCCGCAACGTAGTGATCGGCGGCAAGAACACGGTCTTCGCGCCGGCCTATGGCTCGCCGTTCGTGCGCGACCTGGATAAGGGCCGCCGCTACGGTACGATCGAGGATTTCCGGAACTTCGTGAAGCTTGCCTATGCCTCGCCGCACCTGCACCACTCGGGCGGCACGGTCTGCGAGCCGGTCGATCTGCCGGTCAACAAGCGGCATTTCGATATGGTCTACGCGCATATGCGCTACAGCGACAAGCCATTCATGGGCTCGGTGACCCATCCTCTGCGCGCCCAGGACACCGTCGACATGGCGAAAGTTCTGTTCGGCGACGATTATATCGATGCGGCGACGGGGAAGCCGCGCACGGTGATCACAAGCCTGATCAACGCCAATTCGCCGCTCACCTTCGACGCGACGATGCTAGGGGCACTCAAGGTCTACGCCAGGAATAACCAGGCCTGCCTCGTGACCCCTTTCATTCTCGCAGGCGCCATGGCGCCCGTCACCGTCGCCGGAGCCTGCACGGTGACGCTCGCCGAGGCGCTGGCGGGGCTTGCCTTTGTGCAACTCCTCAACCCCGGATGTCCGGTTATCTTCGGAAGCTTCGCGTCTTCGGTCTCCATGCAATCGGGCGCGCCGACCTTTGGCACGCCGGAGCCGGCTCTCGTGCTCTACACCATGGCGGCCTTGGCGCGGCGGCTGGGAGTGCCGTTCCGGTCGGGCGGGGCGCTCTGCGCGTCCAAGCTCGCGGATGCGCAGGCGGCCTACGAATCGGCGAACACCATGCTCCCAACCTGCCTCGCCGGGGTCAATTTCGTCCTCCATGTCGCCGGCTGGCTCGAGGGCGGCCTTGCCATGGGCTACGAGAAATTCGTCATGGATGCCGATCAGGCGGGGATGATGCAGACCATGCTGGCGGGCGTTGATCTCAGCGAGAACGGGCAGGCGCTCGATGCCATCCGCGAGGTAGGCCCGGGCAAGCATTTCCTCGGCTGCGCCCATACCCAGGCCAATTTCGAGACGGCCTTCTATCGATCGCAGCTGGCCGACAACAACAGCGTCGAGCAGTGGGAGGCCGAAGGGAGCCAGGATATGGCGCAGCGCGCAAATGTGATTTGGAAGCGGATGCTGCGCGATTACGAGGCGCCGCCGATCGATCCCGCCGTCGACGAGGCCTTGCTCGCATTCATAGCGCAACGGAAGGCGTCGTTTCCGGATTCCAATGTCTGAAGTCGAGGGCTTCCTTTAGGCCCTTCTCCCGTGGGTCGGCACGGGGGCCTTGGGCCGAGCCATGAGCCGACGCTCGGCGCTGGGGGGATGCCCAAAGAGGTCCTTGTAACACTTGCTGAAATGAGGCGGCGACTGAAAACCGCAAGAGACCGTGACGTCCATGATCGACATATTGGTCTGCAGCAGCAGCTGGCGCGCGCGCGCAAGGCGGAGCTCCAGATAATAGCGGGCGGGGCGGCAATTGAGATGCTGCTTGAAAAGCCGCTCGAGGTGCCGCCGCGACAATCCGATCCGTGCTGCCACCACGTCGAGGCTCAAGGGCTCTTCGACATTGGCTTCCATGAGCGAGGCGGCATCGATGATCTTTTGCTGTTTGGCGCCGACCCGCGCAAGGAGAGGTATCCGCTGCTGGTCCTGGGAGCTACGGATGCGCTCCAGGATGAATTCCTCGGAGATCTCGATCGAAAGCTCCTTGCCCATGCGATCGGCGATCAGGTTCAGCATGAGGTCGAGCGGCGCAGTCCCACCGGAAGCGGTGTAACGGTCGCGGTCGATGACAAAGAGCTCCGTCGAGAAGGAGACCTTGGGGAATTCCTCGCGAACGGCAGCGATATTCTCCCAGTGGATGGCGCAACGGTACCCGTCGAGGAGGCCGGCTTTCGCCAACACGTAGCTTCCCGTGCAGAGAGCGCCGAGGGCGACGTCTTGCCGCGAGATGCGGCGCAGATAGGCGAGGGTCGGCTCGTCGCAAGCGTCGCGAATATCGATTCCTCCGCAAACGAAGACCATGTCGAATCGCCCGGGCTCGGCGGCCGGCGCGGTCGGGACGATGGCGAGCCCATTGCTGGCCTCGACCGGACGGCCGCTCAGGCTGACGATGGACCAGGTGCAGAGCGTCCTTTGGCTCAGTCGATTGGCCATCCGCAGCGGCTCCACCGCATTGGAAAAGGCAATCATCGAATAGTTCGGCACGGCGAGAAAGCCGACCCGGAGCGGTTCCTTTCGAGCTGCCCATCCCATGCCATCCCCCATCCGGCCGCCGCTCCTTCGAGTTGGAGGCGCCTCGGACACGACTCCGACGTCTTTCGGGACCGGTAGCGTCGAAGCATAACGGCTTGTCGTGCAGCGATCATCTCGATTTTCCTCGGCGCCTCTTCCTCGGTTCCCTTTGTCCGAAGTTCGGATAACTATAAGCCCTTAGCGGCTCTCGTCAGGTCGAAGGCACGGCAATGAACAAGGATCCCCTCCTGCAGCCTTTTCAGCTCAAGCACCTCATCCTCCGCAACCGCTTCATGTCGACGGCGCACGAGCCCTATTACACCGTCGATGGCATGCCCAAGGAACGCTATCGCCTTTACCATGCCGAGAAGGCGAAAGGCGGTATCGCTCTTACGATGATCGGCGGGTCCTCGGTCGTTGCCCCGGACAGCCCGCAGGCATTCGGGAACATTCTCCTCTACAAGGACGAAGTCGTGCGCTGGCTTCGCGAATTGGCGGACGATGTCCATGGCCACGGGGCAGCGGTCATGATTCAGATCACCCATCTCGGGCGCCGCACGTCATGGAGCAAGGAGGACTGGCTTCCCGTCATTGCACCGTCGCCGATACGCGAGCCCGCCCATCGCGCCTTTCCCAAAGCCATGGAAGAGTGGGATATCGAGCGTGTCATCCGCCATTATGCAGCCGCAGCGGAGCGCTGCCAGGCCGGCGGGCTCGATGGACTCGAGGTCGAGTGCTATGGCCATCTCGCGGATCAGTTCTGGTCTCCGGCCACCAACAAGCGCGACGACGACTATGGCGGCGGCCTGGATAATCGGATGCGCTTCTCGCTCCAAGTGCTCTGTGCCATTCGCGAGCGGGTAGGCCCTTCGTTCATCGTCGGGGTGCGCATGGTTTGCGACGAGGATTGGGACCGCGGCCTCTCTAAAGAGGAAGGCATAGAAATCGCCCGCCGTCTTGCGGCCAGCGGGCTTATCGACTTCATCAACGTCATTCGCGGCCATATCGATACGGACGAGGCGCTTTCCCACGTCATCCCGGGGATGGGGGAGCGCTCGGGACCCCATCTCGACTTTGCGGGCGAGGTGCGCGCCGCGACGAAGTTTCCGGTTTTCCATGCGGCCCGCATCCAGGATGTGGCAACTGCTCGGCACGCCGTGGCGACCGGCAAGCTCGACATGGTGGGGATGACGCGCGCTCACATTGCCGACCCCCATATCGCGCGGAAAGTGATGGAGGGACGAGAACAGGAGATTCGACCCTGCGTTGGCATGGGTTACTGCATCGATCGCATCTATTTCGCAGGGGAGGCGCTCTGCATTCATAACCCGGCTACAGGTCGCGAGGCGACGATGCCGCACGTCGTTGCGCGGGCGGCAGGCGCGGGAAAGAAGATCGTTGTCGTGGGCGCTGGTCCCGGCGGGCTCGAGGCCGCTCGCGTCGCCGCCGCGCGGGGCCATCGCGTCGTCCTTTTCGAGGCAACCGATAAACCGGGCGGACAGCTTCTGCTGGCTGCCGAGCTCCGGCGGCGCAAGGAGATCCTCGGGATCGTGGATTGGCGGGTTGCCGAATGCACGCGCGACGGCGTCGAGATGCGCTTCAACACCTATGCGGAAGCGGCCGACGTGCTCGAGGAGCAACCCGACATCGTGGTGATCGCTACGGGTGGATTGCCTTACACCTCCTTCCTCGATGAAGGCGAAGAGCTGGCGACGACAACCTGGGACATCCTCTCGGGCGCGGCCAAGCCGGCGGAGACGGTGCTGCTCTTCGACGACAATGGCGCACATCCCGGCATGACGGCCGCCGAATTCATTGCGGGAGCGGGCGCCAGGCTTGAGATCGTGACCCCGGAGCGGATACTTGCTCCCGAGGTGGGCGGCACCAATTACCCCGCTTATTTCCGGGCGCTATCCCGCCACAACGTCGCGATCAGCCTCAATCTTCGCCTCGAGCGCATTCACCGCAGCGGCAACCGCCTGGTCGCGGTCCTCTTCAATGAATACGACAAGTCGCGACAGGAGCGGCAGGTCGACCAAGTCGTCGTCGAGCACGGCACGCTGCCTCTCGACGAGCTCTATTTCGCGCTCAAGCCGGGTTCTCGCAACCTTGGCGAGGTCGACTACGACGCCCTGATCGAGAATCGCCCACAAGACGTCATCCGCAACCCTGAGGGCCGCTATTTGCTTTATCGCATCGGCGACGCGGTCGCGTCGCGCAACATTCACGCTGCCGTTTACGAGGCGCTCCGGCTTGCCAAGGATTTTTAAGGGAGAATAGGCGCGGGAGCTCTCAGGAGATCGCGGCACGCGAATGCCTGCGGAGCTCCCGGTGGAGCGGAGCCGTGACGCGCGGTCGGGGCCTCGACGAATATCGGAACCCGGGAGATAGGGCGGTGTTCCGCCTACGGGATTGGTGCCCCGGATCCACGGAGCATTACGGCCGTGACGATCGCGCGTCCCAGGGGGCTATTCATCGCCTCCTGCACGCCGTCGACGCCTCACCGCTTGCGCTGCGACGGCCGCCATTTCAGGAACAGCGCCTCGAACAGGACGACGACCCCGATCCCCAGAGTCGTGAACAGCGTGATCGAGAGAAGTGCCGAGAAGACGAGCGGCGTGTCCAGATTGAACTGGCCCGACAGGATGAGATAGCCGATGCCGCGATTGCCGCCGATGAACTCGCCGACGATCGAGCCGACCAGGGCGAGCGGGAACGCCACCTTCAACGCGTCGGTGATATAGGGGATGGCGTTCATGAGGCGGACCTTGAGGAAAATGCGGAAGGCCGTTCCGCCGGCGAGCCGCGAGAGGTCGAGGATATCGGCCTCGATCTCGCCGAGGCCGGTCATGGCGTTCACGAAGATCGGGAACAAGGCGAGCAGGAAGGCGAGGAGGACCTTGGATTCGATCCCCAGGCCGAACCAGATGACGAAGAGCGGCGCGATCGCGATCTTGGGGATGCTGTTGAACGCCGCCAGGATCGGCAGGACCATGGCGCGCAGCCCCTCGCTGTAGATCACGGCGAGGGCCAACAGCACGCCGAAGACCAGCGCCATCACCAGGCCCACCGTGGTGGTCATGGCACTCGCCGCCAGGTGATAGAGCTGGATGGGGAAGGTGGCGTAGAACGTCGCGAGGATGTCCGAGGGCAAGGGGAGGATATACGCAGGTATCTGCACGAGTGGCGCGCCGTATTGCCAGGCGAGGAAGATCGCGGCGAAGCCCAAGAGGGGCCGGCCGATCCTCGCCATGACTCTTCCACCTGGTTTCGCCGCGTGTGCCATCGCTTGTCCGCTCACTCCGCTCTCTGGAATTCGATCCTCTCGCGCAAGCTTGCCGAGAGCTCGATGAATTTCGGATCGCGAAGCGTCGTCCGGTCTCGTGGTCGCGGCAGATCGATCCGGACTACGTCGCTGATCCGGCCAGGCCTCGCCGACATCACGACGACAGTGTCGGACAGCAGGACCGCCTCGGTGATGCTGTGGGTCACGAACAGCACCGTGCTTCGGCTCACACTCCAGATGCGCTGCAGCTCGAAGCCCATCCGCTCGCGGGTGATGATGTCGAGCGCCCCGAAGGGCTCGTCCATGAGGATAAGGGAGGGGTCCAAGAGGAGCGCCCGGCAGATCGCCGCTCTCTGCTGCATACCGCCGGAGAGCTCGTGCGGGTAGCTGTTCTCGAAGCCCTCCAATCCGGCGAGCGCGATGAGCTCGAGGGCTCGCTTGCGATATGCCCTGGAGTTCTCGCCGCGCATCTCCGCCATGAAAAGCACGTTCGCCAGCGTCGTGCGCCACGGCAAGAGCACTGCAGCCTGGAACACCATCCCCACATCGGAGATCGGAGCCCGGACCTTCTGGCCGCGCACGCAGATCTGGCCGCCGCTCGGCGGAATCAGCCCCGCGATGATCCGGAGCAATGTCGATTTTCCGCAACCGCTCGGTCCGACGATGGAGACGAACTCGTTCTCTTCCGCTCCGAAGGATACGCTCTCGATGGCGAGGCCCGTCGCAAAGCTCTTGCTCAATCCGTCGATTTTGACGATGAGGCTCATGGACCTGGGGAATGCCCCTTGCGCAGCGACGTGAGGGCAGGGTTCCGAGCAGGCTCGGTCGCTCGAGACAAGCCCCGGGGAGGGACTCCCCGGGGCAGCGGCGTCGGAACGATCAATGGCCGGTGAAGCCCATCGCGTAGATGTCGCCCGGCGTCAAATTCGTCTTGAGCTGCATCGCCTGCTTCACGAAATCGATCGTCCGCTGAAGCCTGTCGCTCGTCGCGGCGCCGTAGCCGTGCTTCTTCACATAAGGCGTCTCGATGGACTTGATCGCCTCGCGCCACTGGGTCAGCGTCGTATCGTAATTGAGGGTCGGATTGTACTTCACCATGATGTGCACGGCTTCCTCGGGGTGCTTGACGGAATAGGCGACGGACTCCGCCGTCGCTTGCGCGAGCTTCTTGGCCTCGTCCGGCCGCTGCTTGAGCGTGTCCGCTTCCGCCACCAGGAAGTAGCTGTACACGTCATAGCCCCATTTCGCGAAGGAGGCGAAATAGATCTTCTTCCCCTGCTTCGCGGCGATCTTCTCGAGCGCCGGGACATCGCTGTCGCTGGACGCCGTCGTGAGATCCGCCTTTCCGCTCAGCAGGAGCGACGCATAGACCCCGGGATCGGCGGCTTCCCATTTCACCGAGGCGGGATCGATATGGCGCATCTCCAAGATGATCGGAAGGATCACGCGGGCGCTGTCGGTCAGCGAGGCCGCAATGGTGGCACCCTTGAGAGAGGCCGGCTGCGGGTAGGGCTTGAGCGACGCCAGGCCGCTGGTCGTGACGTCGACATAGACCATGAATCCCTTGACCTTCGCGCCTTTTGCAATCGCCTGCACGACCGAGCCGGCATCGGCCATGCCATAATCGGCCTTGCCGCCGTCGAGGGCGGAGATGACGAAGCCGCTGCCGGATGCGGGCGAGATCTGAATATCGATACCGGCCTTCTTGTAGTAGCCCTTGTCCAATCCGACAAAGAAGGGCGCGTGGCGGCCGTTGAAGACGTAATTGGTGAGGAACGTGACCTTCCTCGCATCCTGCGCCCTGGCGGGTTGTAGAATGCCGACAGCTGCCACGCCGATCACTGCGATCGCAAGCATCAAGCGTCTCATGTCAAGCCTCCCTGTTTTCATATCTGCCCGTTCAACGCGGCACAGGCACCTCTCTTCGGCCCCGACCGAATGGCGGCGACGGCGGAGCCGGAACGCGCGCGCTCGACGGCTCAACGGCGATGAGGATATCGTCCGAGCGGCTTTCCGCGCCATCGCCGATCGTTCTTCATCCTTGGCTACGCTTGCTTCCCGAAAAACTCGTCGAGATCGACGGTATCCGCGCCGGGAATGCGCTTGCGCACGAACTCGTCGCGGCGATGGAAGGGTGCGGTGGCGTCGATCCCCAGCCGCCCCCAGTGATCCTTGTGCTGGTCGCGATAGAACGACGGCGTCGCCGGGATGACGATCGTATCCGTGTCGGGGCGCGCCCGGGTCAGGATCGCCCACATGACGTCATCCATGTCGTAAATGTCGACATCCTCGTCAACGACGGTGCAAACCTTGGCCCAGGTGGGCTCGGCGCCCATCACCGCAAGGAGGACCTGGCGCGCGTGGCCTTCGTATTCCTGGCGAATCTTCACCACGGTATGGAGGACGAAGGGCTGACAGGTGACGTCGATGATCCCCGGCAGCACCGCGCTGATCTTCTGATAAATGTTCGCCGCGACGGAGAGCTCGAGGGTAAGGACTTCTTCGGAGGAGCCGCACAGGATGCTGTGGAAGATGGCGTCGCGTCGCCGCGTAACACCGAGCACTTCGAAAACGGCATTCGGGCCGACCGGCGTGTAGTAGCCCATGAACTCGCCAAACGGTCCTTCCGGCCGGCGCTCATTTGGGAGGAAGCGACCTTCGATGACGATCTCCGTCGAGGCGGGAACCATCAGATCGACGTGCTTGCAGGCGCGCATCGTGATCGATTTGCCCGCAAGCTTCGCCGCGACCTCCAGCTCGTCCACGTCGTAAGGCAGGGGGGCCGCCGCGGTGAGAAAGGCCGTCGGCGGCGGACCGATCAGCATCGCCGCCTCGAGCGGCCTGCCCATCCTTTCCGCCTTCTCGTGATACATGGTGAGGTGATGGCGGGGCGCCAGCCGGCAGCGTAGCTCGCGGTCGCTCACATACATGGAACGGTGGAAGGAGAGATTGCCGACGCCCGTTTCCGGCTCTTTCGCGAGAAACATGGCCGAGGTGAAATAAGGAGCCGCGTCGCGCTCCGAATAGGTGATGAGCGGGAGATCGCTCAGCTTGCAATCGACGAGGTCGTCGGAGGTGGGCTCCGACCTCACGAAGGCAGGCCCCCGCGAGGCCGCGAGATTGGCAAGGGTGTTCCATTGGCGACAGAAATTGGCGGGGTCGATGCCCAGGATCTCGGCGAGCCGCTCCCGTGTCCCATAGATGTCGGTAAGGACGGGTAGGGAGGTGCCGGCGACCTTATGAAAGAGAATCGGCTTTCCCCATCGCCGATGGGCGGCTTGGGTTATCGCGGCGAGCTGATGCTTGGGGTTCACCTCCTTGTGAACTTCGAGAAGCTCGCCCCGGGCCCGGAGTCGTTCCATATACGCGCGCATCACCCATCCCGATTGCTATGCGGTGCCCGAATGGCGCCGCGCGCGGGTGGGAACAATACGATGACGAGTGGCACGCCCACATGCCTCGCTGCGGCGATGGAGTCGCGCAGACAGCCGGACAAATCGCCTTCCCCTACCGATTTTGCGCTCTTGCCAGACGCTTGAATGATTTATAGCGCGCCGTTTTGCTTATGAAAAATATGATTTCCCGAACAATGGAATCAAAAAAACCTATCAATTGGCTCCCACGATCCGCCCTGGCGTTCCAAGGGGCGCACAAAAACTGCTCCGCCCACGACTGCGAGCAGATCGCATGAGACACGGACTCTTCCCGCCCCCTCACCTATCGCAGGGGTGAGGGGGCATCGAACCGATAATCGAGGTCAGACCGCGGCGGGAATACGGAGCGGATGCGGCGTATTCTCGAGAAGCGATGTGACCATCGCATGGATACCGAGTGGGAGCTGCTGCAGCGAGACTTCCACGCCGGTCCTGAAGCGAACGCCATCGCGCCAGGGGCCCTTGTCCAGGCGCACGAAAGTGACCTCCTCGACCGCGCCGACGCCAAGCCTTTCTTGAGTGTCCTTGGGGATACCCTCGAGCCGCAGCCGCGTGTCGCATTGCACGCAGACCGGCGTCAGCTCATCTCCGGGCGAGCTCAGCCCGATTGAGCCGCTTCCGAAGCGGGTGGTGACATAACGCTCACCTTCGCGCGCCGGGCGGGTCCTGTACATTTCAAGGGAGTAATCGCACATCGCTTCCTCCAGTCTTCGAGACGCGGAGATAAAAACCTCCCCCTGTCGGTCATGTGAGTCAGAGTTGCGAGACAATCAAGTGCATTCGCCATAAACAACGAGCTCGTAACGTGGCGCGCGCGATATGCCATTTTTGCCGATAAAATGGGCATTTCCTTAGCGTGGCCGCGCGGCTCTCTTTCTCGTCATGTCCAGGACGACCGCCACGGAGCTGAAGAGATAAAGGACCGGCGACGGACGCCGAGCGGGGTGTGCAGACTCACGGGAGAGATCACACGACATAGCGACCGGCAGCCTGTAATTGGACGGCAAGCGCAACTGCAGCCGTGCAGGGGGACGGCCGCCCAACATCAACCGCCGTCTTGGCGCATGGAGCTATGCCGCCAGCCCACTGATCACAGTTTGGTCACAGGTTGATCACGGGATTGCTGCTATATTTCGCTCGGTTAACGAATCGGTGCCTGCGGTCTTCGTAAAGAAGACGACGTCCGGGCTGTGGGTTCCAGATTGGCGATTAAGGAGAGCCGAGGCGCCGAGGCGCCTGCTCCCGAGGGGGCCACTGTGCGGTGGGAGGCGATTGCAGTCCGCGGAGCGGTGAGCGCCACAATCGGCGCTGCCCTAACGACGACTCTCGACCTGTTCTATGTGAATTCGGGCGTCCTTGCTCAAAGCAGCGTCGGCCTCGCGAGCCTCGTCGGTGCGCTGCTGGGGAGCGCGCTCGGCTGGCGCTTTCTCATGCGTGACGACGTCCATGCCATTCGCCCGACAGGAGCGTCGCCCCTTGCTGCCGGGAACTTGAAAAAGGCGCTATCGCCCGAGGATCACGGTGACTAGCAGGTAGACCGCCGCCCAGCCGGCCAACGATCCCGCAATCCAGATCATCAGAGCGTCGCGCGTTGCCAAGCGGTCACTCCGCTTCGCTGCGGCGGGCGCATCGGCCGCAGGGGAGGATCGGACCGCACGATGTGCCATCTCGGCCATGCAAGGCCTCTCTCGCTGAAGAACGCCCGTTTACCAACTAGAATCCCGGGCCCATGAGTCCCAGCGACAATTTTGAGACGCCCGACCCGGGCCCGCATCTCCGATGCCAAATTTCCTCCTCGCGCCAAAAGGGCAAAGATCGCAGAGCACTCAATCGACGGCCGCACTGTCGCTCCTTCGTCGCCGCTGCATCAAAAAAACCGATCTATTTATTTTGAAACTCTTATTTCTCCTTATCCAGCCGCAGCATTAAAATCTTCCCCGTAAAAAAACACCCGGGTCGAGGCTTTTATTCCAACGGCGGGACAGCAGCGTGACCCGGCGCAGAGGGCCGGTTCGGGACGGGAATAGCCTGATCCCGCGGCTGCTGCGCAGGGCGCGCCGGTACCGGTATGAGGCCGACCCCGTACAGGGAGCAGGATACGATGCGGCGAAGCGGAATTCTTTTGGCGGCGGCATTCGCGCTTATTGCGATCCCGCGCGCCCATGCCGACCAAGATAACCTGTTGCAGCAGATCAAGGACCGTGGCGCGATCAGGGTCTGCGAGGCGGCCTATCCGCCTTACAATGTGAAGAACCCGAAGACCGGGCAGTGGGAGGGGCTCGATGTCGACCTCGCGACGGCGCTCGGCCAGGCCCTCAACGTCAAGGTCGAGCATGTCGATACCAGCTTTGCTACGCTGATCCCAAGCCTGAGCACGCATAAATGCGATCTCTCTGTGGCGGCGACCTATATAACGCCCGCGCGCGCCGAGCAGGTTCTCTTCACCCGAAGCTTCGCCGCCGAGACGAAGACGGTCTTCGTTCCGGTGAATTCGACGGCCAAGACCTACGCAGACATCGATAAGGACGGCGTAACCGTTGTGACCCGCTCGGGTACCGCCGAGGCGGACTACGCCAAGCGGTTCTTCAAGCATGCGACGGTGAAGCTCTTGACCTCCGATGCCACCCAACCGCATCTGCTGGAGGTCGCCGCCGGCCGCGCCGACGCCGCTTTCGCGGGCTATGTCGGCAGCCTGATCTTCTTGCGCGAGAATCCGAGCCTGAAGCTGCGGCCTCTCGGCGACAAGCTGCTCGACCCGACGCCCTTCGCGTTCATGATGCCGCTCGGTGAGTACCATTTTCAGCAATACGTCGATATTTTCCTCGACAGCCTCGATCGCTCGGGTAAGCTGAAGGAGCTTACCGACAAGTGGCTCGCCCCGCCGAAATGAGTGGTCGCGTCGGGGCGGTGACTGCTGCGGCAGACGAGTTCCCATGTCGATAGCCGGTGCTACGCCGCGCGGGACCGCCTGGCTGCGCCTCGATCCGGTCAGCTTGGCCTCCTTTGTGGGCGGGATCGCGGTGATTTACGGCATCTATGCGGCGATCGATTGGAAATTCGTCCGCGCTCTCGACTTTCACGTTCTCGTCGATTATTGGCACCCACTCCTCAACGGCGCCTTGACGACCTTGGCAATCACGGCGGCCGCGTTGATGATCGGGCTCGCCGTCGGCGTCCTCCTCGCCGTGCTGCTTCAGCTTCCGGTCGGGCCCCTGCGCTGGCTCATCGTCGCCTATGTCGAGCTGTGGCGGAACACGCCGCTCATCGTGCAGCTCTTCTGGGTTCATTTCGGCTTGCCGGTGCTGACCGGGATTTCAACCACGGCGTTCGAGAGCGGCTTCCTCGCCCTCTCGATGCAGTCGAGCGCCTACCTCGCGGATATCGCCCGCGCCGGCATCCAGGCGGTGCCGAAGGGGCAATGGCAGGCCGGCCATGCGCTGGGCCTGCCGACCGCCTCGCTCTGGCTCGAGGTGGTGCTGCCCCAGGCCCTCAAGATCATGGTCCCGGCCTTCGCCAATTTGGCGCTCAGCTTCCTCAACGGCAGCGCCCTTCTGGGGTTGATCCAGGTCGGTGAGCTCATGACCGTCGCGACCAAGATCAGCGATTACACCTTCAAGCCTATCGAGGTGATGACGGCCGTCGGCGTCCTTTATCTCCTCATCAATCTCGCCATCGGCAGGCTCGCCCATTGGCTTGAGATCGCGACGCGCATCCCCCGCTGAGCCGATGCATTTCGATACCGCCATCGTTCTCCGGCACATTCCCGAGCTCGCGCGGGGCTTCGAGCTCACCGTCCTGCTCGTCCTCGTCTCCCTCGTCATCGGGGTGGGATTGGGTGCCGTCGCCTGCACCGGCAAGCTGCTCGGGCGGGGCCTCCTCGGCTGGATCGCCGCGATCTATGTGGCCGTGATGCGCGGCGTGCCGGAGATGGTGGTGATGTTCTGGATCTATTATTGCGGCCCTCTCGTCCTCAATACGCGCCTCTCCTCCTTCAGCGCCGCCGCCACGGCAATGTCGCTTTATGCAGGAGCCTTCCTCGCCGAGATCTTTCGCGCCGGCATCCTTGCCGTTCCGCGCGGCCAGACGGAGGCGGCGCGCGCGCTCGGTATCCCGGCCACCTGGACCTGGATCAACGTCATCCTGCCCCAGGCCCTGCGGCTGATGATTCCGGCCTTCATCGGCCTCGTCACCCTCGTCGTCAAGGTCTCGGGCCTGGCCTCGGCGATCGGGGTCGGCGAGCTCGTCTATCAGGCGAGCATTGTGAGCGGCGACACCTACAGGTATTTCGAGATGTTCAGTTCCGTCGGCATCTTCTACTTTCTTCTGATCTTTCCCTTGAGCCAGCTCGCCCAGCATTACGAGCGCAGGCTGGCGCGGCGGAGTCGATGATGGCGATGATGACAGAGCCTACCCCGCGGACGCAGCGGGCGGCTGCGGAGATCATCCTATGCCGCGGGATCGTGAAGCACTACGGCGCCTTCACGGCCCTGAGCGGCGTCGATTTCACCGTTCGGGAGCGGGAGGTCGTCTGCATCGTTGGCCCGTCCGGGGGCGGGAAGTCGACGCTTTTGCGCACGATCAACGCCCTCGAGGGCATCGATGCGGGAAGCATCGTCGTCGACGGGACCCATCTGCCCGGCAGCCGCCGCGACGTGAGGCGCATCCGCCGCGAGGTGGGCATGGTGTTCCAGAGCTTCAACCTCTTCCCGCACATGACCGTGCGGCGGAACGTCACCCTGGCGCCCATGCGGGCGCGGCGCCTGAGCCGCGACGACGCCAACGCGCGCGCGGAGCGCCTTCTCGCCCGCGTTGGGATCGGCGATCAGATCGACAAATATCCCGACCAGCTCTCCGGCGGCCAGCAGCAGCGCGTGGCAATCGCGCGCGCTCTCGCGATGGAGCCCCGGGTCATGCTCTTCGACGAGCCGACCTCGGCGCTCGATCCCGAGATGGTGAACGAGGTGCTCCAGGTCATGCGCGAGATGGTGGGCACAGGCATGACGATGGTGGTCGTTACCCACGAGCTTGGCTTTGCGCGCGAAGTCGCCGATCGCATCGTCTTCATGACGGCCGGGAGCATCGCCGTTGAAGCGCCTCCGCGGGAGTTTTTCGCCCATACCGAGGATGCGCGCCTGGCGGGCTTTCTGTCCAAGATCCTGTGAGACGTCCCGCTCGTCGAAGGGCCGGATGCCGGGGACAAGACCGTGCGGCCGATGAGAATGGCTTGAGGAGGTGATGATGTCGTCAAAATTGCAGGCGCCGACGCTGCGCGGGTTTCTCTCGGAATTGGAGGCGCGCCATCCGACCGAGCTCCTCCGCATCAAGGATCGGGTTGCGCTCGACTACGAGGTCACCGCGATCGCCATGGAGATGGAAAAGACGGGGCGCTCGCCGGTACTGTGGTTCGAGAACGTCGCCGATTATCCCTTCCCGGTCGTGACCAATCTCTTCGGCGGGCGCAACCGCTATGCGCTGGCGCTCGGGGTGCCGCCGGAAAGGCTGATCGAGGAATGGGCGGTGCGGGGCGAGCGCACCATCGAGCCCGCCCTTCGCGAGACGGGCCCGGTGCAGGAGATCGCGATCACGGGCAAGGATGTCGACCTCAACGCATTGCCGATCATGAAGCACTTCGACGACGACGGCGGCCGCTACATCACGAATGGCATCATCGTGGCGAAGGATCCGGACACCGGCGTGCGCAATGCGAGCTTCCATCGCATGCAGCTCAAGGGCAAGAACCGCCTGGGCACCAGCCTGCACAGCCGACGGCATCTTTGGACCTATGTCCAGCGCGCCGAGGAGCGCGGCATGGATACGCCCATTGCCGTCGTGATCGGCGCCCATCCGATGTTCACCTTTGGCGGGCTTTGGAAGGGCTCCATCGCGACGGACGAGTATGCCGTGATCGGCGGACTCATGGGCCAGCCGCTCGAGATCGCACCGGGACGGACGGTGCCCGTCGAGGTTCCGATCCATGCCGAGATCGTCCTGGAAGGGCGCATCCTCCATGGCGCCCGCGAGCCGGAAGGCCCCTTCGCCGAATTCACCGGCTACGCCTCCAAGCGCTCGACGGAGAACGTCGTCGAGATCTCCGCCATCACCTATCGCCGGAATGCGATCTACCAGGACATCGTGGCCGGAATGTCCGACGAGCACACGGGCCTGCTCGCGGTACCGCAGGAAGCGCGACTGCTGCGCAGTCTGCGCCAGCATTATCCCAACGTCACGGCCGTCGCCTATCCCAAATCCGGGACCTGCCGCTTTCATGCCTATATCGCCATCCGCAAGCCGGCGCCCGGGCAGGCGCGCAACGCCGCCGCCGTCGCTTTCGGCGATGATCTTAGCCTCAAGCTCGTTGTCGTCGTGGATGACGACGTTGATATCCACAACGACAGCGAGGTGCTATGGGCCATGGCGACGCGCATGCAGGCGGATGATGACATCGACATCATGCGGAACGGCATGGGCGCCATCCTCGATCCCTCCAATCACGACGGCCTGACGGCAAAGATGATCGTGGACGCGACGCGGCCGGGGCGGGATTTCCCCGATCGTCACACGTTGCCAGCGGAATCCGTCGCGAAGGCGCGCGTGCTTCTCAAGCGGATGCTGGCCTAAGTTTCGTTCGTCAGATGCCGGGCCCGTCAGGCAAGAGGCCGTGCAGAAACCAGCGCGTCGGCTCTCCGCCTGATAGAGCCCGTCGCGATAGAGCCAGAATCGCCTTCCCGCCCCGTCCTCGAGACGATAATAGTCGCGCGCCGCGTGGCGCATCTCCGCGGGCGCTCGCCACCATTCGACGGCAAGGCGCTCGGGGCCGCGCAATCGGCGATGTCAAACTCGGCTTGGGCTCAGGGCACCAGAACCGCGGCACCTTCGATGGCGCCCCGCCGCAGCCGCTCCAACGCCGCATTGGCATCGGCCAGCGCGAAAGGGGTGGTGGTGATCCGGAGGGGCGTCTGTGCTGCGAGGGCGAGGAACTCCTCCCCGTCTCGGCGGGTCAGATTGGCGACCGAGCGCAGGATCCGCTCCTCCCACAGGAGCCGATAGGGAAATTGCGGAATGTCACTCATGTGAATGCCGGCGCAAACGACGATTCCGCCCTTGGCCGTCGCCGCAAGCGCCGCCGGCACGAGGGCGCCGACCGGCGCGAAGATGAGCGCGGCGTCGAGGGGCTCGGGCGGCCGCTCGTCGGAGCCGCCGGCCCAGGCGGCGCCGAGCGTTCTGGCAAATTCCTGGCCGGCGCGATCGCCTGGCCTCGTGAAGGCGAAGACCTGCTGGCCCCGATGGCGCGCCACCTGGACGGCGATATGCGCCGCGGCGCCGAAGCCATAGAGGCCGAGGCGTCGGGCATCACCGGCGAGCCGCAAGGCGCGATAGCCGATGAGACCGGCACAGAGGAGGGGCGCCGCCTCGACATCACCGAAGCGCGGGGGGAGGGGGAAGCAGAAGTCCTCATCCGCCACCGCATATTCCGCATAGCCGCCGTCGATCTGATACCCGGTGAAGCGCGCCTCGCCACACAGATTCTCGCGCCCGCTCCGGCAATAGGGGCAAGTCCCGCAAGTGCGGCCGAGCCAAGGGACGCCCACGCGATCGCCGCGGCGGATACGCTCGACTCCCTGGCCTATCGCAACCGCTGTGCCCACGATTTCGTGACCGGGGATCAAGGGCAGCTTGGGGGCGGTGAGCTCGCCATCGACGATGTGGAGATCGGTGCGGCAGACTCCGCAAGCATGCACGCGGATCAGCACCTGGCCGGGCCCGGGATCCGGCAGGGTCACATCGAGCTCATAGCGCAACGGTCGCCTTGCTGCGTCGAGCATCATGGCGCGCATGGAATCCACCTCCCGAATCCTGCATCACGCAGAGGCCGTCATCGGTCCCGTATTTTGCGCGATATCGAGGAGGAGGAAAGCTGATTCAGCGGCGACACTGATCCGGCGGCGGCAACCGACAGCGCCGATGATTTTGCGTTGAATTCCCAGCGCGCGCCGCCCTCAGGAGTGCAATTTGTCCCAGGCGCTCTTCATCTTCTGCTCGGCTCTCTCGAAGGACTCGCGGGCGTCGTTCCTGTCGTTGGCACTCGCCTTTTGCAGGCGGCGCCACTGTCGCTTCATGTCAAGCCACGCATTGTCGAGATCCGCCTGGGCCTGGGTGCTCGCGTTGCTCCCTTTCTCCTTGGCCTTCTGGCTCAGCTCTTCCATCTTCTGCCGCCAATCATCGAGCTGCTGGCGCGCCTTCTGCTCGTATTCGTTCTTCTTCCCCGTCCAGTCCTCGCTTGCACCGCCGCTTGAATCGGCCGCCAGGCGAATCTCGGCAGAAGCGGATGTCGATGAAGCCGGCGCCCCATGGGCCAGTGAGCCCAAGGCCGCCAGGGCGCCTACCAAAATCGGCAAGGTATGGAACTTGCACATTGTCACACTCGACTGAACGAGAAGGAAGGCCGACGAAAACGGGGATCATCTGCGCTTCGCGCTCCGATCGAGGATAGACGCCGGCGCGCCGCCTCTATTCCCGGCTTTCCCGCCGTCAAGCCTCCGGGCGCCTCAACTGGCGCGCCGCCCGGGACTTCGCGCATGGGCAAGCAGTGCCTCGATCCGCTCGAAGGTGGTTTGCGGCTCCTTCGGCGGGAAGAAGAGGAAATTATTGATGTAGCGGCTGAACCGCCTCCGCGCCGTGCCGGCCTTGAACGCGGCGATATCGGCGGTGCGCTGCATCGTCGCCGGGTCGAAGCTGGCGATCGGCTCGAGTCGTCCCTCGCACAAATAGAATCCCCGATAGCCCACGGCGCCGAGGAACCTCGCGATCCGCTCCCTGCCGCCCGGCGCATGCTGCTCTTCGATTTCGACGAGGAGGCGCGGTCGGCAGCGGGCGATGGTCTCGCGCGCACCCTCGATTACGGCTTCCTCGTGCCCTTCGACATCGATCTTCACGAAGGCGGCATCGCCTTCAAAGATTTCATCGAGCGGGCGGGTCTCGACGGGAATCTCCCGATAGGCAGAGCACGCGTGCGAGGCCTTCGCCGAAAGGCTCGACAGTCCGGTGACCGGGTGTCCCTCGGCGAGCGGCACATGCAGCACGGCAGCACCCCTTTGCCGCGACAGCGCCATGCATTCGACGCTGACCGTATCGCCGAATTTCTCCACGAGCCTTGCCGCGAGCCACGGGATCGGCTCGAACGCATAGACGCGGCGTGAGTGCCGCCTCATGGCGTAGATATAGCTGCCCTCGTTCGCGCCGACATCGATGGCATCGCGGTGGGGCTCGCAAAGGCATTCGACGATCGTCAGCTCCGCCTCGCCGAACTTCCGGAAATAGCGCTCCTCCCGCCATTGCAGGATCGTGCGGGGGCAGACGGATCGCAGCGTCTGCTTTGCCGTACCAAGAAGGCCAGTCATGGTTGCCATCCTTGCTTCGCGGTGCCGCGCAAAGCGGCTGGGAATTTGACGATGGTATGGAGCGCGGCGCGGCTTCGCGGCATGGCGCAGAAGGCGAGGGCCGCCGCCGCCAGCGCGACAGGCAAGGTCAGCGCGAGATTCGTCACGGGATGGGGGAGGGCCGCGGAGAAGACGAAGCTGCGAAGCAGCCAGACGGCGCCGGCCGCGGCCAGCGCGGCGAGGGCGGAAGGCTGGACCGCCCGCACCAGATCGGCAACATGCACGGGCCCCCGCCGGCAGGCAAGCCAGAACGCGACAGGTACCCGGATGAGCAGCCCGACTCCGGCAAAAGACGCCGCCACGCCGAGCGCGCCCCAATGGATTCCCGCAATGAAGGAGAGAATCGTGATGCCTGCGTCCGTGAAGGTTGCACGCAGCAACTCCCGCGGCCGATTAAGCGGCAGGTAGTTGAGGCATACCGCAAGGACGATCGGTTGATAGATCGCCGCGGCTCCGAAGCAAGCGACGAGGGGAGCGGCGGCGGCCCATTTCGCCCCGAACAGGAGTGCCACGACCCAGTCGGAGGTAACGGCGAGAATGGCGGCGAGCGGCATGATCACCATCGCCAGCTTCTCGACCATCTCGAGATAGGCGCGCCGGTATCGCCCCGAATCCTCGGCGAGACGGCTCAGCGCGGGCATCGCGACGCTGTAGAGAGGGACGTTGAGGTTGTTGATCGGCAACAGCAGAAGCTTCGATGCGCGCTCGTAGAATCCCAATGCGCCCGGTCCCCAGACCCAGCCGATCAAGACCTGATCGACGCTGCGGGCCAATGCGGCGACGACGTTGCTGCCGGCGACCGAGGCGCCGAAGAAAAAAAGCTCTTTCACGCCCCCGGTCGGCGCAGGCCAGCTGGGCCGCCAGCGGCAGAAGCTCCAGCTTCCAATGAAGACGAGGCTTGAGGAGACAAGCCGTTGCGCAACCAGCGACCAATAGCCAGCGCCGGCCACGGCCATCGCGATCGCGACCGCGAAGCTCGTGATCTCGGCGCCGGTCTCGAGAGGAGCGACGATGTTGAAGCGCATCTGGCGCCGGAGCAGGGCCCAATGCTGGGTGGTGAGGCCGTTCACGAGAAATGTCAGGGAGAGCCAGCGCGTTATCTCGATCAAGGCGGGCTGATGGTAGAAGGCGGCAATGCCGGGGGCAGCTAGGAAGAGCGCGACGGTCACAAGCAGGCCTGCCGCAGCGTTGATCCAAAAGAGCGCGTTCACTTGCGCGTGAGTGATCCGCGTGTTCTGGATCGTGGGCGCCGAGAGGCCGAGCTCTTTCACCAGGTCGAGAATGGTGTTGAGCGCCGCCACCATGGCGATGAGCCCGAAGACTTGCGGCGCGAGAAGGCGCGTTAGGACGATGACGGAGCCGAATTGCGCCAGCACCTTCAAAGCCTGCGCGCCGATCATTATCATGCCGCCGCGCACCGATCGGCGACCGAGATCATGCAGAAGATGATCGGTGTGGAGAGCGCGGTCCCGCGCCGACGCCGCAAGAGGCTGAAGCTCCGGCGTTGGCCCGTTCTTGGACGTCTCGATGTCCATCCGTCTCAGTAATCCATATGACGGGGAAGGGTGCCCGCGGGGAGGCGCATCGATACTCTGACAAGGATGCGAGCGATGCCGGCGCATCGCCTCCGCTCCCCGCGCACGGCTATCCCCCGGCATTCATCCGCGGCGCGCCAATCAAACAGCGCACTACCGCTCGTCACCAGTGATCAACTTGTGACTGTCGCCGCTGCCGACGGGGCAAGGGTGGCCATCCTAGGGGCGGTTCAGCGCTCCATGAAGCCGGCGAGAGGTCGCCCCGGCGCTAATACGGGGTCAAGATCGAAGGACTTGGCCAGCCATGTCGCCAATTGTCCGCAATCTACGAGGCGGAAATCCGCGCCGCCGTGGGCGCCACTTCCGATCGCGACAGTCACGCCGTCAAACCGGCGGACAGCAGCGAAGGCATCGGGACAGAGCCGGCTGTCGCCAACAAGAACGGGGCGACGGCCCCAAAAGCTTGGCTCGCGCAGGATCTCCGGGATGAAGACGCCCTTTGTCGCATTGCGCGGATGCAGCTCCAAATTCGCCGCGTGGTACCTCACGACGAGTCTGCCGTCCGACATTTGCGCGGCCTCCGCCATGACGGCAGCACAAGCCTGCCGGCTCTGAGGAGCGGCTTCGAAATTGAGGGCAATGGCGAGCTTCCCGTCCTCGAGCACGACGCCGGGCGTGGCGGCGGCAAAGGACGCGAGCAGGCGGCGCGCCGGCTCGATTGCCGGGTCGGGCGCCGAGCGAATGACCGCGCCTGTCGCGGTGTGGCGCTCGAGCCCGTATGTCCCAGCGACAGATCCGGAGAAAGCACCAAGCGCTTGCACGAGCTCGGCCAAGGGCTTTCCGCTGATCACGGCGGCGGCTCCCGATAGCGACGTCGCGGCATGCCGCAACAGCGTCTTCAGAAGGGCGCCGCATGATCGGGAGGAGAAGAGGGACTCCCAGATCGGGCCGTCGACGTCGAGGATGAGGGCGTCCTCCGGCTCGAGGAGTGGGGGATTGGCGAGCGTGGAGGTTCGCGAGAGACGGGTCTCGCTCCCCAAAGGTCCGGGATAGGCGCGTTCTGGGTTCATCCGATCCTCGATGGCTCCTGATCGATACGGGCGGCTGCGCTTGCCTTCGCTCGGAAGCTGCGCTGTCGCGCGACCGTGTGGCTCGGCGACGATGGCTAGGCTACCGCTTGATTCTGCTTCGCCGGCTTCTTGCGCCGCGTGGGCGGCGCCTTGGTCTGTTTTGCCGGTTTCGAGCGTGGCGGCGCCGATTGGGATGCGAGCGCCGCCTGGGCGGCGGCGAGTTTGGCGATGGGGACGCGGAAGGGGGAGCAGGAGACGTAGTCGAGGCCGGCCTGGGCGCAGAGGAGGATGGATTGGGGGTCGCCGCCGTGCTCGCCGCAGATGCCGCATTTGAGGGCGGGG
>DATGLG010000029.1:0-1268 GCA_035294245.1 Alphaproteobacteria bacterium
TGACCTGAGCCCCTTTTCTCATCCGGGGGTGAGTAGAATCTGTTCCGCATTTGAGCCCGTTGGGCTCGGTGGTGCAACGGCGTTCGGTGATGGCTCGGGCGCTCCGTGCCGTTGCATTACGGGGACGCTGAGCTTCGCAAAATCCGAAGGCGGTACGTTGCCGATCGCGCTATGCGGCCGCACTGTGTTGTAATCGATCATCCAGGCCGCGAGGGCGGCACGAGCGTGAGCCAGCGAGACGAACAGGGTCTCGTTCAGCAACTCGTCGCGCAGGCGTCCGTTGAAGCTTTCGATGAAGGCGTTCTGCGTCGGCTTGCCGGGTGCGATGTAGTGCCACTCGACGGAGGCCTCCTGGCACCAGCGCAGGATCGCCGTGCTGGTGAGCTCGGTGCCGTTGTCGGAGACGCACAGCAATGGCCGGCCCCGCGCGGCAATGATGATGTCGAGCTCGCGGGCAACCCTCGTACCGGAGAGCGAGGTATCCGGGATCAGGCAAAGGCACTCGCGGGTGAAGTCGTCGACCACGGCGAGGATGCGGAAGCGCCGCCCGTCGGTCATCGCATCGCTCAGAAAATCGAGCGACCAGCGTTGGTTCGGCCCTTGCGGCAGCGTCAGCGGCGCCCGTGTGCCAAGGGCTCTCTTGCGGCCGCCCCGGCGGCGGACCTGCAGACGTTCCTCGGCATAAAGCCGCCGCAGCTTCTTGTGGTTCATGGTTATGCCTTCCCGGCGCAGCAGGATCTGAAGGCGGCGGTAGCCGAAGCGCCGGCGGATCGCCGCCAGCTCGCGCAGCCGGGCGCGGATCGGCGCATCGTCCGGCCGCCGCGAGCGATAGCGGATCGTGCTGCGGTCGGCGCCGATCGCCTGGCACGCCCGCCGCTGGCTCACCTCGTAGTGCTGGCCGAGGTGAGCCGCGGCCTCCCGTCTGGCAGCGGGCGTCACCATTTTTTTGAGGCGATGTCCTTCAGCATGACGTTGTCGAGCGTCAGGTCGGCGACGATCTTCTTCAGCCGGGCGTTCTCGTCCTCGAGCGCCTTCAGCCGGCGCGCGTCCGACACATCGAGCCCGCCAAACTTCGCCTTCCACTTGTAGAACGTCGCGCTGCTGATCCCGTGCTTGCGGCACACGTCAGCTGTCGCTGCCCCAGCCTCCTGCTCGCGCAGGATCGCTATGATCTGCTCTTCCTTGAACCGGCTTCCTCGCATCGTCCGCCCCCTCCCGAGGGTGCGGACTCTACCCAAAACTGGAGGAGTTTGCGGGGCTCAGGTCAC
>DATGLG010000030.1:0-1424 GCA_035294245.1 Alphaproteobacteria bacterium
GATCGTGTCCCGGCACGTGGTGTAACAACGGCGAGGCCGTCGTGATCGCCGGCGTGGCCGGATCGATCAAGCCGCCGCCACGGCGGGCAGCTTGACAATGGGATCATCGCTTAACGGCGCGATGGTTTCCAGGCTCATGTAGCGGCCGCGCTGGACGGCCCATTCGTCGTTCTGTTCGAGCAGCAGGGCGCCGACCAAGCGTGTGATGGCGTCCTCGTTGGGGAAGATGCCGACGACGTCGGTGCGCCGCTTGATCTCGCCGTTGAGTCGCTCCAGCGGATTGATGGAATGGATTTTCGCCCGGTGGTCCTTCGGGAAGGTCATGAAGGCGAGCACGTCGGTCTCGGCCGCGTCCATCAGCGCGGCAAGCTTGGGCACCTTCGGGCGCAGTTGATCGGCGACCGCCCGCCATTGCTTGCTCGCGGCCTCGGCGTCGTCCTGCACGAAGGCGGTGCCGATGAAGGCGGAGACGACGCGCCGGCCTTGCCGGCCGGCATGCGCCAGCACGTTGCGCATGAAGTGGACCCGGCAGCGCTGCCAAGAGGCATGGAACACCTTGGCGACCGCGGCCTTGATGCCTTCGTGGGCGTCCGAGATCACCAGCTTGACGCCGCGCAGGCCGCGCCTGGCAAGGCTGCGCAAGAACTCGGTCCAGAACGGCTCGGCTTCGGAGGGGCCGATCGCCATGCCCAGCACCTCGCGCCGGCCATCCGAGTTGACGCCGACTGCGACGATCACCGCGACCGACACGATGCGCCCGCTCTGGCGCACCTTCAGGTAGGTGGCGTCGATCCACAGATACGGCCAGTCGCCTTCCAACGGGCGATTGAGAAAGGCTTTGACCCTCTCGTCGATTTCCTCGCACAGCCGGCTGACCTGGCTCTTGGAGATGCCGGTCATGCCCATGGCCTTCACCAGATCGTCGACCGAGCGGGTGGAGACACCCTGCACATAGGCCTCCTGCACCACCGCCCTGAGCGCCTTCTCGGCCAGCCGCCGCGGCTCCAGGAAGGCCGGGAAGTAGCTGCCTTTCCTGAGCTTGGGGATGCGCAGCTCCACGGTGCCGGCGCGCGTCTCCCACAGCCGATCACGGTAGCCGTTGCGCTGGACGAGCCGTTCGGCACTCTTCTCGCCGTAGCCGGCGCCGGTCTTGCTCTCGACCTCCAGCTCCATCAGGCGCTGGGCGGTATAGCCGATCATCTCGCGCAACAGGTCGGCGTCCGAGCTCTTTTCCAGAAGCGTGCGAAGGTTCATGATCTCGTCGGTCATCGGTGGTTCTCCGAATCAGGTTGTGTGTTGCAACCCAACCCTACCGGCGAATCATCGATGGCCGACCGCAAGCCGCTCGCTCGCTACCGCGCTATGGGGGCGCGCTCGCTCGCGGCTTGCTCCGCCCAGTTACACCACTACGCGGGACCTGACCT
>DATGLG010000031.1:0-17340 GCA_035294245.1 Alphaproteobacteria bacterium
CCCGCCTCGGTGTGATAGCCGCCGATGTAGAAGACATCGATCCCCGCCGCCTTCATGCGGCTGACGAGCGCCGAATAGTCCTTCTCGCCCGCGGTGTAGTGCTCGACCATGGCCGGCTTCAGGCCGTTCTTCTCCATGTTCGCCAGGGTCTGCTGGGCGAGCCCGGCCCCATAGGCCGTCTTGTCGTCGAGGATCGCCACCTTCTTGCCCTTGTAGTGCTGGGCGATCCAGGCGCCGGCGAAGGCGCCCTGGGCGTCGTCGCGGCCGCAGGTGCGGAAGATGTTCCTCCAGCCCTTCTTGGCCGCGTCGTCGGTCAGTGCCGGATTGGTCGAGGCCGGCGTAATCTGGAGGATGTTCTCCTCGTGATAGACCGCCGAGGCGGGGATCGAGGAGCCGGAGCAGTAATGGCCGTCGACGAACTTGACGCCTTCACTCGCCAGCTTGTTGGCGACGGCAACGGCCTGCTTGGGATCGCAGGCATCGTCGCCGATTTCGAGCTTGACCTTCTGGCCGAGCACGCCGCCCTTGGCGTTGATATCCTTGACCGCCTGCTCGGCGCCGCGGCGCATCTGCTCGCCGAACGAGGCGTATTCGCCCGTCATCGGGCCCACAGTCGCGACCAGCACGTCGGCGCGCGCCGGCGTGGCGAAGCCGGCCGCCCCGATGGCACCGGACACGGCAAGCGCCGCCGCGGCCAGGAGGGCCGTGCGCAATGATGGATGGCTCATTTGGTAGTACTCCCTAGTAATTATCAATTATCAAGCGCAAGAACGTGAAACGCAGATTCCCACGCTACAAGCTTCGCGTCAACGTTCAAGAGGGCGCTGAGAGGTGCGGCAACATAGCTTGACATTTCCCCAAGGGTAAAGGCTCGGAATTCTCCCTCCTCCCGGTTGTTTTTCCAAAATCTTTCGCTATGCTTACATCCATTATTTGGCGATGTCGAGACCTCGCCATCTGCCCGGCGACGCGATCTGCGCCGACGGGCCTTCGCGAAGATGCGGACACTAACCCTGCCGGAGGCAACTCCCTGCGCCTCCGGCGGGGCTTTTTTATTTGGCGAAGCCGTCGAGAGGTGCGCAGGATCCTGAGCATGGCAAGGATCGCGCGCGCAAGCGCGTATTTTCGGGCTCATTATTCGTCGCCCCCGCGCAGCTTGGCCCAGAAAATCACCGTATTCCCGCTTGCGTGCCGGGTTGTCCGGGGACGCGCATTGGGCTGCAAAGTCGGATGAGAGACTCGCTCTTGCCGTCATGACCGGCCTCCGTGCCGGTCATCTACGCCTTACAATCCGAAGAAAGAAGGCGTGGACGCGCGGGACGTGAAGCTTGTCCTCGGGCCGGCCGTTGGCCGGACCCGGGGGCCCGCGCGTGACGACAGTAAGTGATTTTGCTGCTGGAGATCGACTCACTCAGCGAGCAGAAACATTTTTCCCTGGCAGCCCTACGCCTGCGCGGGAATGACGGGCATTGGCTCGCGATCTAACCCGAGCTTATTTCGCGCTAGCGGTCTATGCCGCCCATGCAGAGATACTTGACCTCGAGGAACTCCTCGATGCCGTATTTCGAGCCCTCGCGGCCGAGGCCGGACTCCTTGACGCCGCCGAAGGGGGCGATCTCCGTCGAGATGATGCCGGTATTGATGCCGACCATGCCGTAATCGAGCGCCTCGGCGACGCGCCAGATGCGGCCGATATCGCGCCCGTAGAAATAGCTGGCGAGGCCGTATTCGGTGTCGTTGGCGAGCTTCACCGCCTCGTCCTCGGTGTCGAAGCGGAAGAGCGGGGCGACCGGCCCGAAGGTCTCCTCCCGGGCGAGGATCATGTTCGGCCGCACATCGGCGAGCACCGTGGGCTCGTAGAAGGTGCCGCCGAGGGCGTGACGCTTGCCGCCCACCACGATGCGGGCGCCCTTGGACACGGCGTCGGAGACATGGCGCTCCACCTTCTCGAGAGCTTGGACACTGATGAGCGGGCCTTGCGTGACGCCGGGCTCGAGCCCGTTGCCGACCTTGAGCGCGCTCACCGCCTGGGCGAGCTTCGCCGAGAACTCCTCATAGACGTCCGACTGCACGAAGATGCGATTGGCGCAGACGCAGGTCTGCCCGGTGTTGCGGTATTTGGAGGCCATCGCCCCCTCGACCGCCGCGTCGAGATCGGCATCGTCGAAGACGATGAAGGGCGCGTTGCCGCCGAGCTCGAGGGAGACCTTCTTCACCGTGCCGGCGCATTGCTGCAGCAGGAGCTTGCCCACCGCCGTCGAGCCGGTGAAGCTGAACTTGCGCACGATGGGGCTCGATGTCATCTCCTTGCCGATGGCCGCCGCGTCGCCGGTGACGATGCTCAGCACCCCCTTGGGCAGGCCCGCGCGCTCGGCGAGCTCGCAAAGGGCGAGGGCCGAATAAGGCGTCTGGGGGGCCGGCTTCACCACCATGGTGCAGCCCGCGGCAATGGCGGGGCCCGCCTTGCGCGTGATCATGGCCGAGGGAAAGTTCCACGGCGTGATCGCGGCGCAGACGCCGATCGGCTGCTTCACCACGACGAGGCGCTTGTCCGCCTGGTGCTGGGGAATCGTGTCGCCATAGATGCGCTTACACTCCTCGGCGAACCACTCGAGAAACGAGGCCGAATAGACGATCTCGCCCTTCGCCTCGGCCAAGGGCTTGCCCTGCTCGAGGGTCATGATGGCGGCGAGATCCTCGGCGTTCTGCAGCATGAGGTCCGCCCATTTGCGCAGGACCGAAGCGCGCTCCTTGGCGGTCTTGGCGCGCCAGGCGGGAAGGGCCTTCTCCGCCGCCTCGATTGCGCGCCGCGTCTCGGCCGCTCCCATCACTGGCACGGTGCCCAGCGCCTCCTGGTTCGCCGGGTTCCGGATCGTGACCGTCGCCTTGCCGTCGGCGTCCGTCCAGGCGCCGTCGACATAGCATTTCTGGCGGAACAGGCTCTTGTCCCTGAGCTGCATGGGAGCTTCTCCCTGAGGATTCGTTGACGAGGCTCAGGGCACTATAGGCGGCCGCCGCGCGCTTGTTAATAGCTGGGCCGACCGCGGCTATTTTCCGAATTTCGCAACCCGCGCCCGGGTCGCGGGATCGAGGAAGCCGCGCACCGTGGCGTCGGTCTCGAGGCTCATGGCGGCCTCGACGTCGAGGGCGCAGGCGCGATTGAGGACGCGCTTCAGGTCGCGGACCGCGGCAGGCGGCATGGCGGCGATGCGCCGCGCCGTCGCCTCGGCCTCCGCGGCGAGCCCGGCCTCGGGCACGACCTTCCAGGCGAGCCCCATGGCGAGCGCCGCGCGGGCGTCGAAGCGCTCGCCGAAGAGGATCAGCTCGCGCGCCTTCTGGAGCCCCACGAGGCGCGGCAGCAGCGCCGTCACGCCACCCGTCACGAAGAGGCCGAGAGACACCTCCGGGAAGAAGCAGCGCGTGCCCTCGGCGAGGATGGCGAGATCGCAATTGATCAGCCATTCGAGGCCGCCGCCCACGGCCCAGCCATGGATGGCGCCCACCACCATCTTGTCGCCGAGCACGATGGCGCGCGTGACCGACTGGATCTGCTCGACATAGGCGCGGGTCATGGCGGGCGAGCGGGCCTGGGCGTCGAACTCCTTGAGATCGTCGCCGGCGCAGAAGGCGCGCCCGGCGCCGCGCAGCACGATCGCGCGCACGGAATCGTCCGCGTTCGCCGCGCGCAGCGCCGCGACGAGCCCGGCAAGCAGGTCCGGATTGATGGCATTAAGGCGATCCGGCCGATTGAGCGTGATCGTGCACACCCCGTCTCTCGCCTCGCGCAGCACGGCCTCGCTCATGTCGCTTGCTCCCGGATCACCCGCCTGGTCTTGCCCTCGGTGCGCGGCAGGCTGCGCGGCGGCAGCAAGGTCACCGCGGCCGTCACGCGGATGTCGCGCTTGATCGCCGCCTCGATCTCGCGGGCGAGCGCCTCGCGCAGCACCTCGCCCGGCGCCAGCTCCGCCTCGACCGGCAGCCGGTCATAAGGCCCGGGCCCGCGCAGGCGGATGCGATACTCGCCGGAAAGCGCGGCAAAGCCGGTGAGGATCGCCGCGACCGCCGTCGGGAAGACGTTGAGGCCGCGCACCACCACCATGTCGTCGCTGCGCCCGATGACGCGGAAGCGGGGCGCCGTCCGCCCGCAGGCGCAGGGGGCCGTTTCCGTGAGCGCGACGAGGTCGCCAGTGCGGAAGCGCACCAGAGGCTGGCACTCCTTGCGCAGGTGGGTGAGCACGAGCTCCCCCTGCTGCCCCGCTTCCCAGGAGAGCGCCTTCCCGGACTCGGGCTCGATCAACTCGGGATAGAGCGCGTCGAGGGCGACGAGATGCAGGTCGTTCTGCGCCTCGCATTGCCCGGCGAAATTGCACAGCACGTCGGAGACGCCGTAATTCGCGTTGCGCGGCTTGAGCCCCCAGACCGTCTCCAGACGCGCGCGCAGATTGGGGTCGTCGAGCCCCGCCTCGCCGCCGAAGAGGCCGAGCTTAAGCCCGAGGCCGCGCGGCGCGAGGCCGGGGAAATTCTCGGCGATCACCTGCTCGAGAACGGCGGGATAGGAGGGCGTGCAGGAGATCGCGGTAATGCCGAGCTCGCGGATGGTGCGCACGAGAAGCGCGCTGCCGCCGACGCCGAAGGGGATGACCGTGGCCCCCGTCGCCTCGAGGGTGAGGTGGTCGGTCAAGCCGCCCATCCAGAGCTGATAATTGAGGCAATGCACGACGCGATGGCCGGGGCCGAGCCCCGCGGCGCGCTGAGCGCGGCCGCCGATCTCGGCGGTCAGGGCAGCGTCGTCGGCGCTCAGCGCCAGGTTCATCGCCTGGCCCGTGGTGCCCGAGGTGCGGTGCAGCCGCGCCACCTTCGCGTCGGGAGCGGCGAGATAATCGCCGAAGGGCGGATGGGCCGCCTGGCTCTCACGCAGCATCGCCTTGTCGCAGAAGGGCAGTGCGGGGAGATCGGCGAGATCCCGGGGTGGTGCTGCGCCACGCCACAGCCGCTGGAAGAAGGGAGAATGGGCGGCGACGTAAGCCGCCTGCTCGCGCCAGCGTGCGGCTTGCAGCGCCGCGAGCGCCGGCAGGGCGGCGAAGTCGCCGGACAAGGAAGGCTCGGCCGTCATGGGAGTTCTCGCAGTCTCAATCGACGATGAAGGCACGCGCGCCGACCCCTTTGCCGCCTCGCCCTCAGCGGATGCCTGCGCGCATGAAGCTTTGCACGAATTGGCGCTGGAAGAGAAGGAAGGCGATGAGGAGCGGCGCCGTCGAGAGCAGGGTTGCGGCGGTGATGACGGACCAATCGATCCCCTGATCGGTCGAGGCGAAGACCGAGAGCCCCACCGTCACCGGCCGCGTCGTCACCGAGTTGGTGATGATGAGAGGCCATAGGAAGTTGTTCCAGTGGTAGCTCACCGAGACGAGGCCATAGGCGATATAGACGGGCTTGGCGAGGGGGACGTAGACCCGGCGCAAGAGCTGGAGATAGCTCGCCCCTTCGACGCGCGCCGCCTCGTCGAGCTCCTTGGGGATGCTCTTGAAGGTCTGGCGCAGCAGGAAGATGCCGAAGGCCGAGGCCATATAGGGAAGCCCGATGCCGAGAATGCTGTCGACGAGGCCGAGCCCGCGCATGGTGCGGTAGTTCTCGACGATGAGCACGTCGGGCATGACCATGAGCTGCACCAGCACGAGAAGGAAGACGAGGCTGCGCCCGGCGAAGGCGAAGCGCGCGAAGGCATAGGCGGCCAAGGTGCAGAGCACGAGCTGGGCCGCGAGGACCGAGGTGACGAGGATGAAGCTGTTGAGGAAATAGCGCGCGAAGGGTGCCGCCTGCCAGGCCTTCGCGAAGTTCGTCAAAGTCAGCGGCGCAAAGGGCGAGAAATGCACGGCGTAGTCGCTCGGGTGGAAGGCCGTCCACACGGCATAAAGGAGTGGTGCCGCCCATAAGACGCCGAGGAGCCAGGCGCCGATCGTCTCCACCCCCCTACCGAGCCCGCCCGCAGTCATGGCGCCCGTCATCGGTAATGCACCCGGCGATCGAGATAGAGGAACTGGCCGAGGGCGAGGAGGCCGAGGATCGCCAGCAGCACCATGGTGAGGGCCGCGCCATAGGCGGTATCCCAATATTTGAAGGCGACCTCGTAGATGTAGAAGAGCAGGAGCTCGGTCGAGTTCTCGGGGCCGCCGCGGGTCATCACCACGATATGGTCGACCATTCGGAAAGCGTTGATCACCGCATTGACGAGAATGAAGAGGGTCGTCGGCATGAGGAGGGGAAAGGTGACGCGGCGGAAGAATTTCCAGCGCGAGGCCCCCTCGATGGCCGCAGCCTCGGCGAGCACGGGCGGGATCTGTTGCAAGGCCGCGAGATAGAAGATCATGAAGAAGCCCGCCTCCTTCCACACCGTCACCACCATAAGGCAGGGCAGCGCCGTGCGGCGGTCGCCGAGCCAGTTATGGGCGCCGAAGCCGAGGAGCCCGCCGAGCTGGTCCACCAGTCCGTAGCCTGGCGTATAGAAGAAGAGCCATATATTGGCGACGGCGATCATCGGCAGCACGGTCGGCGCGAAATAGGCGAGGCGCAGGAGCCCGCGGCCCCTGAGCTTGCCGTTGACCCAGACCGCCATGAGGAGTGCCAAAGCGATCGAGACGGGGATCGTGCCGATGGCGTAGACGATGTTGTTGCCGAGGGCCTGCCAGAACACCGGATCGGCGAGCATGGCCTGGTAATTATCGAGGCCCACGAAGCGGCTCGGCCGGCTCCCCTTCGGGGTCGAGAAGAAGCTATGGAGGAAGGTGGAGATGGCCGGGTAGTGGGTGAAGGCGACGAGCAGCACCGCCGCCGGCAGCAGGAGGAGCCAGCCATAGATTTGGAGCGCGATCGGCGCGGCGCGCTCGCGGGTCGCCGGCGCGCGGGCGGTCTTCCCCTCGCCGCCCGCCGCCGCGATCCTCGCCTCGATGGTCACGCTGCCTTCGCCTATTTATAGGGCCGCAGCAGGCGCGTGGCCTCGGCCTGGGCGTCCTTCATCGCCTGGGCCGGCGTCTTGGCGCCGGTGAGGGCCGCCTGCAAGCCGTCGTTGAGCGCCTTGGTGACACGCTGATTGTCGTGGGTGGAGAGCTCGGCGACCGCGTATTGAAGCTGGTCGCGCGCCACCGCGGCTGGCGGGAAGTCCTTAACATAGGCCTTCATCGCCGGCGTCTCCCAGGCCGCGGGCGAGACCGCGACATAGCCCGTGTCGATGCCCCATTGCGCGGCGCGCTCCGGCGAGGTCATCCACTCGACGAAGGTGAGCGCCGCCTGCTGCTGCGCCGGGCTCGACTTCTTGAAGATGTAGAAATTGCCCCCGCCTGTCGGCGAGCCACGGCGCTTCTTCGCCGGCAGCATGGCGACGCCGAAAGGAAACTTCGCGTTCTTGCGCACATTGGTAAGATTGCCCGTCGTCGTCCACATGATCGCGGTCTTGCGCTCGAAGAAGTCGCGCGGCGTGGTGCCCCATTCGATGATGCCCGGCGGCTGGATCTTGTATTTGCGGCTGAGGTCGACCCAGTATTGCAGCGCCTCGATCACCGCAGGCTTGTCGAAATAGGTCTCGGTGCCGGCTTCGTTCATCAGCCGCACGTCGTTTTCCGTGGTAAGTCCCTGGAAGAGCCAATAGGGAAAGCCGGAGGACGGAATCTCAACTCCCCATTGGGTGACGTTGCCGCCGGCGTCGCGCTTGGTGAGCTTCTTGCCGTAGTCGACGAGCTCGTCCCAGGTGGCCGGCGCGTGATCGGGATCGAGCCCGACCTCCTTGAAGGCCTCCTTGTTCCAATACATCACCACGGTCGAGCGCTGGAAGGGAATCGCCCAGGTCTTGCCGCCGGTGCGGCTGTTCTCCATGAAGGCGGGATAGAAGCCGCTCATCCACGCCTTGTCGGCAGGCGTCTTGGCAAGGGCGTCGATGGGCGTGATCGCGTCCTCGTCGATCAGGGTGAAGAGATCCGCCGACAGCATTACCGCGACCTGGGGCACGTCGCCCCCCTTCATCGCGGTCAGCACTTTGGCGATGGTGTCCTGGTAGGTGCCGGCATAGATTGGCGTCACCTTGATGTCGGGATGGGCCTTCTCGAAATCCGCGACCATGCCGTCGACGATCTTGGTGATTGGGCCGCCTACCGCGACCGGATAGTAGAATTGCAGCGTCGTGGCGGCGTCGGCCGCCTGCCCGCTCCACGCCAGCCCCGCTGCCAGCAACCCCGCCCCCGCAAGCCGCTTCCATGCCGTTGTCATGCTTCTCCTCCCCCGATACCTGGCCCATTCATATTGACGACGAGACCCGAGCCGTCGTGGCCGGGCTTGGCCCGGCCACCCGCGTCTTTCACTGAAATGAAGTCGTGGATGCGCGGAACAAGTTTGCGCATGACGTGGGAATGCGTTGAACGACTATAGATGGATACGGCCGCCTCGTTCGCAAGGGATGCAAAATTCTGGTTCGCCATTGACCGATACCTCAAGCGCGGACCCGCCGCTCGCCGGCCGCAATCGTCGCGCGTCGCTCGACGCGCGTGCCGCCGGCGATCTCGAAGACATGCACGGCCTCGGGGGACCAATGCAGCCGGATGGCGGCCCCCGGACCCACCGCGGCCCTGCCCGGCACGCGCAGGGCGACGCTCGCCGTCCCAACCACCGTGGTGATGATCGAATCGGCGCCGAGATATTCGACGGCGATCACCCCCGCCGGCAGCCCGTCGCCGTCGCCCAGGCTGATCTCCTCGGGGCGCAGCCCGAGCGCGAAGCCGTCGCCGCGGCCTTCAAGGACGGGCGGCCCGTCGCTCCCGGCAACGATGGCGCCGGCGGGACCGTCGGCAAGCGGCAGGATGTTCATAGGCGGCGTGCCGATGAAGCGCGCGGCGAAGAGGGTCGCCGGGCGCGCATAGAGCGCCGCCGGCGGGGCGTCCTGCTCGACCCGGCCGCTGCGGAGCAGGACGACGCGGTCGGCCATGCTCATGGCCTCCGACTGGTCGTGGGTGACATAGACCATGGTCATGCCGAGCTTCTGCTGGAGCGCTCTGATCTCGCGGCGCATGTCCTGCCGAAGCTGGGCGTCGAGGTTGGAGAGCGGCTCGTCCATGAGGCAGACCGGTTGCTCGGCGATGATGGCGCGTCCCAGCGCGACGCGTTGCTGCTGGCCGCCCGAGAGCTGGGACGGCTTGCGCGCGAGAAGCGGGCCGAGGCCGAGCAGCTCGACCACGCGCGCCATGCGCGCCTGCGCTTCCCGCTTCGGCGTGCCGCGCACCTCGAGGCCGAACAGGATGTTCTCGGCGACGGTGAGATGGGGAAAGAGCGCGTAGGACTGGAATACCATGGCGATGCGCCGCTTGGCGGGCGGCAGCGCCGTCACGTCGCGGCCGGCGATGAGGATGCGGCCCTCGTCGACCTGCTCGAGCCCGGCGATGAGGCGGAGCGTCGTCGACTTCCCGCAGCCCGAGGGGCCGAGCAGCACGAGGAGCGACCCCGCCTCGGCCTCGAAGCTGACCCGGTCCACCGCGCGCCCGGTCGCCCAGGCCTTGCTCACGTCCTGAAGAGAAACTGCCTGCACTCGCCTCGTTCCCTTGCCCGCCGTCCGATCTTCCGGAGTTGAGCGCCTCCGTTTGGCTTGAAGCGCCGTGATCGCCGCCCCCGCGCAAGCCGGGGGCCCAGGCTTTACTGGATTTCCGCTTCCGCAGGAATGACACGTTCTCCCGGCAATTCAATCGAAACGCAAACGCCCCCGCGGCGAATTCTTGTTTCGGCCTCCCGGTCGCAGAATACCATGACGGTACGACGACCGTCAGCCGGGTACCGCGGCCTCGTCGGCCGCCCGCAGCCGGTAGCCCACCCCCATCTCGGTCTGGATATAGCGGGGCTGCGCGGGATCGTCGCCGAGCTTGTGGCGCAAGGTGCGGATATAGACGCGGAGATACTGAACATCCTCGGTATGGGCCGGCCCCCAGACCTCGCGCAGGATGAAATTGTGAGTGAGCACCTTGCCCGCCTGGGTGACGAGGAGCTTGAGCAGGTCGTATTCCTTGGCCGAGAGCTTGACCTCCCGCTCCGCCACGGCAACGCGCCGGTGCACGAGATCGACGCTGAGCTCGCCCGCGCGATACACCGGCGCCACCCCCTGCTCCTGCCAACGGCGACGAAGTGCTGTGCGGATGCGGGCGACGAGCTCCTCCATGCCGAAGGGCTTGGTCACGTAGTCGTCGGCGCCGAGATCGAGGGCCAGGACCTTGCCCTTCTCGTCGTTGCGCACCGAGAGCACGATGATCGGCGTCGCGGAGACGCGCCGCAGGCGCCGGATCACCTCGTTTCCGTCCATGTCGGGAAGCCCGAGATCGAGGATCACGAGGTCCGGCTTCTCCGCCGCCGCCTTGGCGATAGCCTCGGCCCCGTCCGCGGCCTCGCTCGTGACATAGCCCTGGGCCGCGAGGCCGACGGCGAGAAGGCGCCGGATCGCCTGCTCGTCGTCGACCACGAGGATGCGATGGGCCCGGCTCATGAGACGATGGCCGGCGCATCGCTCGCCGCGGCGGCGAGGGGCAGGGTGATGGTGAAGAGGGCGCCGCTGCGATCGGCGCGGTTGGCGGCGGTGACCTGGCCGCCGAGGCTCTCGATAAAGCCGCGACAGATGGCGAGGCCGAGCCCGGTGCCCGCGGGTCGGCGGTCGCCCTCGATGGCGCGATGAAACTTGTCGAAGATGCGCTCGAGCTGATCGGGCGGGATTCCCGGTCCCTCGTCGGCGACCGTGACGGTGAGCTTGTCTCCCTGCCGGCGCGCGGAGAGGCGGATGCGGGACCCGGGCGGCGCATATTTGGCGGCATTGTCGAGGAGGTTGAAGAGGGCCTGCTCGAAGAGTGCGCCATCGGTCGAGATCAGCGGCAGGCCGGGCTCGACCTCAACCTCGATGCGATGATGCGCAAGGAGCCGCGCCGCCCGCCTGAGCGCCGTCTCGAGGAGCTCGCCCGAATCGAGCATCTCGCACCTCACGTCGAGTGCGCCGGATTCGAGCCGCGTCATGTCGAGGAGGTTGGCGACGAAGCGGTTGAGCCGCTCCGCCTCGTCCCGGATGGTGGCGATCAGCTCGCACTGCGCCGGGTTGCCGCCACTGGCGAGCCCGGCAAGGGTGGTGCCGGCGCCGATGATCGAGGCGAGCGGCGTCTTCAGGTCATGGGAGATCGAGGTCAGGAGGGTCGAGCGCAGCCGCTCCGTCTCGGCGAAGATGCGCGCCTCGTCCATGTCGGCGACGAGACGAATGCGCTCGATGGCGACGGCGGCGAGATCTGCAAGCGCGTCGAGGAGCCGCCGCTCGTCGGGCGTCAAGAGCGGCCCGGGCCGGTCGCGGTCGATGCCGAGGACGCCGATGATGCCGCGCCCGGTGCGCAACGGGAGAAACAGCCGCTTCGCCCCCGGCAGCGTATTCGAGGCGCGCCCCGCCGCCTGGTTGTGGTCCCAGCTCCATTTCGCCGCGGCGATGTCGCCATCGTCGAGCTCATCCTCGGGCGGATAGCCGGCGCGCACGGCGATAGCACCGCTCTTCTCCGGCAGCAGCACGACGACGCGCACCTTGAGCATCGAGGCCACCTGGTAGCAGAACGCCCACAGGAGGTCGTCGAGATCGCCCGTCGCCGCGAGCTTGCGGCTGAAGGCGAAGAGCTCCGCCGTGGCCTTGGCGCGGTTCTGGGCCGCAATCACCTGGCTGCGGGTGCGCGCCGTGAGATTGCTCGTCAGCACCGCGACCATGCTGAAGAAGATGAGAGCGACGACATTGGCCGGATCGGAGATGGTGAAGGTGTAGATGGGCGGCAGGAAAAAGAAGTTATAGGCGAGCACGCTGAGCAGGGACACGTAGAGCGAGGGCCACAGCCCGTAGGCGACCGCGGTGAAGAGGATGGCCGGCAGGAAGACGAGGGAGAGATTGGGAACCGAGACAGCCTGGCTGAGCGCGAAAGCGGCAAGAAGGGCCAGCGCCATGGTCGCCGTTCCCACGAGATAGGGAACGGGATCGAAGGGCTCGCTCGGGGCGCGGCTCTCGACCGTCTTCTCCGGCAGCGCCTCGCCCCGGCTCGCCACCACCTCGATGCTGATCTCGCCGGCCCGCCGCACCAGATCGTGGACGACGGAGCCGTGCAGCATCTCGAACCAGCGGGAGCGGCTCGACTTGCCGAGGATGATGCGCGTCACGTTGTTGGCGCGGGCATAAGCGAGGATGTCATTGACGACGTTGTTGCCGGGAATGGTGATGGCCTCGGCGCCGAGCTGCTCGGCAAGGCGCAGCGTGTCGGCGATGCGGTCACGCTCGACTTCCGAAAGGCGCTGGTGGCGCGCGGCCTCGATATAGAGGACCGTCCAGCTCGCCTTGAGCTGATCGGCGATGCGCTTGCCCCGGCGCACGACCTGGGCCGAGACGGGGCTCTCGCTGATGCAGACGAGCACGCGCTCGCCCACGGCCCAGGGGCCGGCGATGGCATGCGCCTGCATATAGGTGAGCATCTGGTCGTCGACGCGCTGCGCCGTGCGGCGCAAGGCGAGCTCGCGCAAGGCAGTGAGATTGCCCGGCGAGAAATAGTGCCTGAGCGCGCGCTGCGCCTGGTGCGGCACGTAAACCTTGCCCTCGTGCAGGCGCTGGATCAGGTCCTCCGGGGTGAGGTCCACCACCTCGATCTCGTCGGCGCGGTCGATGATGCTGTCTGGCACCGTCTCGCGCACGCGGATGCGCGTGATCTGCGCCACCACGTCGTTCAGGCTCTCGACATGCTGAATGTTGAGGGTGGTATAGACGTCGATGCCTGCGGCAAGCAGCTCCTCGACATCCATGCAGCGCTTGGGATGGCGGGAGCCCGGCGCATTGCTGTGGGCGAGCTCGTCGACGAGGGCGAGCCGGGGGGCGCGCGCCAAAAGGGCATCGAGATCCATCTCCTCGAGGATGCGGCCGCGATAGTCGACGCGGCGGCGCGGCACGATCTCGAGGCCGCGCAGGAGACGCTCGGTCTCGACGCGGCCATGGGTCTCGACCACGCCGATCACCATATCCACCCCTTCCCGCTTCCGCGCCGCCGCTGCGGTCAGCATCTCATAGGTCTTGCCGACCCCCGGGGCGGCACCCAGGAAGATCTTGAGCTTGCCGCGACGCTCCGCCCGCGCCGCCGCCAGCAAGGCGTCCGGCGAGGGACGCTGCTCACGATCCGGCTGATCGGTCGAGCTCATCGCAATCCAATCCACCCGTTCCAGCGAGGGTGCGCAGGCTCCCGGGCGGATTATAGCCGATCTTTCGCGGCATCCGACGCCCCTTCGGTCGCCAAGGGGCAAGCGGCATCTATTTTCCGCTTTGGGCGTCGAGCGCCATGTTGAGGGCGAGCACGTTGACGCGCGGCTCGCCGAAAATGCCGAGGACGCGCCCCGCGGTATGCTTTTCCACGAGCGTCGCCAGAGCGGTCTCGGACATGCCGCGCGCCTTTGCGACCCGCGGAACCTGGAACCGCGCCGCCGCCGGGGTGATGTCCGGATCCAGGCCGCTGCCGGATGAGGTCACGAGATCGACAGGCACTGGCGCCGCCGGGTTCTCCTTGTGGAGCTCGGCGGCGGCTGCCTTCACGCCGTCGACGAAATCCTTGTTCGTCGGCCCGGCATTGGAGCCCATCGAGTTGCTCGCGTCATAGGGCGTCGCGACCGTCTTCGACGGGTCCTTCGGATCGGGCGCCGTGATCGCCGAAGGGCGGCCGTGGAAATATCTGTCCGCGGTGAAGTTCTGGCCGATGAGGGCGGAGCCGATCACCTTGCCGTCCTTCTCCACCAAGCTGCCATGGGCCTGCCAGGGGAAGATGATCTCCGCGATTGCGGTAATGGCGAGGGGATAGGCGAGTCCCGTCAGCGCCGCGAGCAGAAGAAGCAGGACGATGGCGAGACGGACTTCCTTGAGCATGGCATGCTCCTCAGACGAGGCCGACGGCATTGACCACGAGGTCGATGGCCTTGATGCCGATGAAGGGGATGATGACGCCGCCGATGCCGTAGACGAGGAGGTTGCGGCTCAGCAGCCGGAACGCGCTCTCGGGGCGATACTTCACGCCGCGCAACGCGAGGGGAATGAGGGCGATGATGATAAGCGCGTTGAAGATGATCGCCGAGAGGATGGCGCTCTCCGGCGTCGCCAGGTGCATCACGTTGATGATGCCGAGGCTGGGATAGAAGGCGGCGAACATCGCCGGGATGATGGCGAAATACTTGGCGACGTCGTTGGCGATCGAGAAGGTGGTGAGCGCGCCGCGGGTGATAAGGAGCTGCTTGCCGATCATGACGATCTCGATGAGCTTGGTCGGATCGGAGTCGAGGTCGACCATGTTGCCGGCCTCGCGCGCCGCCTGGGTGCCCGTCTGCATGGCGACCCCGACATCGGCTTGGGCCAGCGCCGGCGCGTCGTTCGTGCCGTCGCCGCACATGGCAACGAGCTTGCCCTTGGCCTGCTCCTTGCGGATAAGGCGCAGCTTGTCCTCGGGCGTCGCCTGGGCGAGGAAGTCGTCGACCCCGGACTCGGCGGCGATCGCCGCCGCCGTCAACGGGTTGTCGCCGGTGATCATGACCGTGCGGATGCCCATGCGGCGGAGCTCGTTGAAGCGCTCGTGGATGCCACCCTTGACAATGTCCTTGAGATGAATGACGCCGAGCACGCGGCCGTCCTTGGCCACGGCGAGCGGCGTGCCGCCGGCGCGCGAGATCCGCTCGGAGATTTGCGCGAGCTCGGTCGGCACCGGCATGCGGGGATTCCTGGTGACCTGGCGCACATGCTCGACGATCGCCTCGACCGCCCCCTTGCGGATCGACGCACCCTCGAGATCGATGCCGCTCATGCGCGTCTGCGCGGTAAACTTGACGAAGCGCGCATTGAGCGGTGCCATCTCGCGGCCGCGCAGCCCGTATCTCTCCTTCACCAGCACCACGATCGAGCGGCCCTCCGGGGTCTCGTCGCTGAAGGAGGCGAGCTGCGCCGCATCGGCGAGCTCGGTCTCGCTCACCCCCGGGACCGGAATGAGCTCAGTTGCCTGGCGGTTGCCGAGGGTGATAGTGCCCGTCTTGTCGAGGAGGAGTGTGTCGACGTCGCCCGCCGCCTCGACGGAGCGGCCAGACATGGCGAGCACGTTGAACTTGACCAGACGATCCATGCCGGCGATGCCGATCGCCGAGAGCAGCGCGCCGATCGTCGTTGGGATTAAGGTGACGAAGAGCGCCACCAGGACGAGCACGGAGACGTGCCCCTTGGCATAGGCGGCAAAGGCGGGAATGGTGACGACCACGAAGAGAAAGATGATCGTCATCCCCGCGAGCAGGATGTTGAGCGCGATCTCGTTCGGCGTCTTCTGACGCACGGCGCCCTCCACGAGGGCAATCATGCGATCGAGGAAAGTCGAGCCCGGCGACGCCGTGATCCTCACGATGAGCCAATCGGAGAGCACGCGGGTGCCGCCGGTGACGGCGGAGCGGTCGCCGCCGCTTTCGCGGATCACCGGGGCTGATTCGCCGGTAATCGCCGATTCATCGACCGAGGCGATTCCCTCCACCACGTCGCCGTCGCCGGGGATGACGTCGCCGGCCTCGACGAGAATCATGTCCCCCTGCTTCAGCTTGAGGGCCGAGACCTCGTCATAAGCGCGCGACTCCACGGCGCGCAGCTTCTTCGCCTTGGTCTCGGTGCGGGTGCGCCGCAGCGCCTCCGCCTGAGCCTTGCCACGACCTTCCGCGATCGCCTCGGCGAAATTCGCGAAGACGACGGTGAACCACAGCCAGCCGATAATCTGCGCGCTGAAACCGATCTGGCCGCCGCCCGTTGCGAGGTCGCGGATGAGAAGAATTGTCGTCAGCGCCGCCACGACCTCGACGGCGAACATCACCGGGTTCTTGACGAGGCTACGGGGATCGAGCTTGCGGAAGGCGTCGCTGATCGCCGTCGCGAGGATTTCGCGGTTCACGCCCGCCGCCGGCCCCTTGCCGTGCCTCCTGTCGCCAGAACCGTGCCGCCGGCTTGCGCCGGGCAGGGCTTGATTGGTCAAAATGTCCATGGTCGTTCCTCTAGAACAGGGTGCCGGCGTGCATGAGCGTGTGCTCGACGATGGGGCCGAGCGCCAGGGCCGGGAAGAAGGTGAGGCCGCCGACGATGAGGATCACGCCCAGGAGCAAGGCAACGAACAGGCCGTTATCGGTCGGAAAGGTGCCCGAGGAGGCGGGCACCAGCTTCTTCTGCGCGAGCGATCCCGCTACGGCCAGCATCGGCACGATCATAGCGAAGCGACCGATCAGCATCGCGAAGGCGAGGGTGAGATTGTAGAAGAGGGTGTTCCCGCTCAGGCCGGCGAAGGCGCTGCCGTTGTTCGCCGTCGTCGAGGTGAAGGCGTAGAGGATCTCGCTGAAGCCGTGCGGTCCCTGATTAGCGATGCCGGCAAGCCCCGCCGGCAGCGCCGTCGCAAGGGCGGTGAAGCCGAGATTCGAGAAGGGCAGGCAGAGGAGCGCCAGCATGGTCATCTTCACATCGCGGGATTCGAGCTTCTTTCCCACGTATTCCGGCGTTCGCCCGACCATGAGCCCGGCGATGAACATGGCGACGATGGCGAAGAGCAGCATGCCATAGAGACCGGAGCCGACGCCGCCAAAGATGATCTCGCCGAGCTGCATGTTGATGAGCGGGATCATGCCGCCCAGGGGCGTGAAGCTGTCATGCATGGCGTTCACGGCGCCGCAGGACGCGTCAGTCGTGACGTCGGCAAAGAGCGCGGTCTCGGCGATGCCGAAGCGCACCTCCTTGCCCTCCATGTTGCCGCCCGCCTGCAGCGCGCTCGGCGCCTGGCCGACATCGAAGGCGGCGAAGGCGGGATTGCCCGGCGCCTCGAAGCGGTAGGCGGTGAAGACGCCGGCGAGAAACAGCAGGCCCATGACGGCAAAGATCGCCCAGCCCTGGCGCTCATTGCCGACCATGCGGCCGAAGACGTTGGTGAGCGCCGCGCCGATCGAGAAGATCAGCACCATCTGCACGAGGTTGGTGAACGCCGTCGGGTTCTCGTAGGGATGGGCCGAATTGGCGTTGAAGAAGCCGCCGCCGTTGGTGCCCAGCATCTTGATGACCTCCTGCGAGGCCACCGGGCCTTGGGCGATCACCTGCTTCGCCCCCTCGAGCGTCGTCGCCGTGACATAAGGGTTCAGGTTCTGCGGCACGCCCTGCCAGACGAAGAACAGGGCAACGACGATCGAGATCGGCAGCAGGACATAGAGGGTGCAGCGCGTGAGATCGATCCAGAAATTGCCGATCGACTGCGCCGAGCGCCGCGCGAAACCGCGGATGAGGGCGAT
>DATGLG010000032.1:0-4069 GCA_035294245.1 Alphaproteobacteria bacterium
TCCAGAAACCTGGCCACAAAACGAATACGCTCATCCATTGGGCGACACTCCTTCCACGGCATCCCCGGCTCCCCCCGAAAATGCCCAAAGTGTTACCCATGTCTCCGGTATGAAGTGTCACCTATGTCTCGGGAAGCACACCAGGTTCTGCAGGCCGTCTGAATCCAGTCCCGATGCCGGTGCCCGTCCTCGCGGCCGTGCGCGAGACTGTGGCGCAGGCCTGCGATGGCTTGGGCAATCGCCACGCGCCACGAAACGATGGGCATCACTGTCGCGATTATGGGGTTGCACGCACCCGGAACCATGGCCGGCTGTGGACGTTACGCGCGGGTATGGAAGCGGAGCGTCAAGGCATGATCGAGAACATTATCCAGGAACTCTATGACTGCGAGATCAGCTGCGTCGTTGCAAGCGAATGGGATCAAGGATTCACCTGGAAGCTCGGGGACGACTATAACGGCTTCATCGCCGAGGGGTCGGCAAGCACCTTCGAAGAGGCGTGCGAGCAGCTCGCTGCGGCAGCGGTCAAACACTTTCCGGAAAGCGATTTCGCGCAGGAGCGCGCCGCCGAAGGCAGCGAGATCGAGGCTCAACCCCGCTCCGGTGCGATCCGCCGCGACGACTGAGCGGGTGTCGTCGCGGCTCGGGCACCCTGGCGTTATTGACGGCACCCGGGTCGCTGTGCGAAGTCGGGAACGAAGGGAGGCCTGCGCCGTTTTCAGGACGGCGTTTTGCGGGACGGGCTGATCCCGTGACATTGCGGCGCCCGCCTGACACATACGCAATTATAAACTGCGAGGAGCCCACGATGAGCACGCTGCCATTGCGCCAGCGCCCGGCTTGGGCGGCGCTCGAGGCTCATCGCCGGAAGATGGAGGACGTCCATCTCCGGCAGCTCTTTGCCGAGGACTCGAAGCGCGGGGAGCGGCTCGCCCTGGATGCGGCCGGGGTCTATCTCGACTATTCCAAGAACCGGGTCACCGGCGAAACCCTGCGGCTTCTCCTCGATCTTGCGCAGGAGTCGGGGTTGCGCGAGCGGATCGACGCCATGTTCCGAGGCGATCGGATCAACGTCTCGGAAAGGCGGGCGGCTCTTCACGTCGCGCTGCGCGCGCCGCGCGGGGCCTCGATCTTCCATGACGGTCGGAACATCGTGCCCGATGTCCATGACGTTTTGGACAAGATGGCCGATTTCGCCGACCGGCTGCGCAGCGGCGCTTGGGCCGGGCATACGGGGAGACGCATCCGCAACGTGATCAATATCGGGATCGGCGGCTCCGATCTGGGGCCGGTCATGGCCTATGAGGCGCTGAGACACTATAGCGAGCGCGCCATGACATTCCGTTTCGTCTCGAACGTGGACGGGACGGATTTCGCCGAGGCCGTGAGGGATCTCGACCCCGCGGAGACCCTGTTCATCGTCTCCTCCAAGACCTTCACCACGCTGGAGACGATGACCAACGCACAGGCCGCACGAGGCTGGCTGCTCGCCGGCCTCAAGGGGGAGAAGGCGGTGGCGAAGCATTTCGTCGCCGTTTCGACCAATGCGGAGGCGGTGGCAGCATTCGGCATCGACACCGCCAACATGTTCGTCTTCTGGGACTGGGTCGGCGGCCGCTATTCCATGGACTCGGCGATCGGGCTTTCAACCATGCTGGCGATCGGACCCACGAATTTCCGGGCCATGCTGGATGGCTTCCGCGAGATGGACGAGCATTTCCGCTCGGCTCCCTTCGAGCGGAACCTGCCCGTTCTCATGGGCCTGCTCGCGCTCTGGTACAACAACTTCTTCGGCGCGCAAACCATCGCCGTCCTGCCCTACGAGCAATATCTGAAGCGCTTCCCGGCCTATCTCCAGCAGTTGACGATGGAGAGCAATGGCAAGCAGGTGACGCTCGATGGTGCGCGGGTCGACTACGACACCGGCCCCATCTATTGGGGCGAACCGGGAACCAACGGCCAGCATTCCTTCTATCAGCTCATCCATCAGGGGACCCGGCTCATCCCCTGCGACGTCATCGCCTTCGCCCAAAGCCTCAACCCGCTGGGGCGCCACCATGACATGCTCCTGGCCAATGCCTTCGCCCAAGCGGAAGCGCTGGCCTTCGGCAAAACCGCCGAGCAGGTCAAGGCGGAAGGCACGCCCGATTGGCTGGTCCCGCATCGCGTTTTCGACGGCAACCGGCCGTCCAACATGCTGCTCCTCGAGCGCTTGACGCCGGCGGCGCTGGGCAAGCTGGTGGCGCTTTATGAGCACAGCGTCTTCACGCAAGGCGCGATCTGGCGGATCGATTCGTTCGATCAGTGGGGCGTCGAGCTGGGCAAGGCCCTGGCTCAGCGCATTCTCCCCGAGCTCGAGAGCGCGGCCGAGCCCAAGCTCGGGCACGACAGCTCGACCAACGCGCTGATCCGGCGCTACCGCCGGCTCAAGGGAGGTGCCTGACGCCATCTCGGCAAGGTGGTGGGCGGCGATCGCGGACGGCGGAGGCGGCGTTGCATCCCATTCGCTTCCGAGCGAGGATCGCGGAGGAACCCATGGTGAAGCGGCATGATATCTCCTTGGTGCTGGCGGATGTGGACGGCACGCTCGTCGATGAGAACAAGGTCTTGACGAAACGCGCTCAGGCCGCCGTCCATGCCCTCCACGATGCCGGCATCCGCTTCGCCATCACCAGCGGTCGGCCGCCTCTCGGCATGGCCATGCTGTTCGACGCCCTCTGTCTGGACACGCCGATCGCCGGCTTCAACGGCGGGCTCTTCGTCGATCGCAATCTCTCGATCTTGGCCGAGAAAACGCTGCCCCCCGAGATCGCCCGGGAGGCTATCGCGCTCATCCGCGCCCACGATCTCGATCCCTGGGTCTATTGCGGCAATGATTGGCTGATCACGAAGCCGGACGCGCCACACGTCGCAAGGGAAGCCTGGACGGTCAAGTTCGAGCCGAAGGTCGTGATGAATTTCGACGACAAGCTCGATCGCGTTGCCAAGCTCGTCGGCGTCAGCGACGATCTCGACCGCGTTCGGGATTGTGAAGCCGCTGCCCGAGCAGCCTTCGGTGCGCGGGCGACGGCCAACCGATCGCAGCCTTATTATCTCGACATCACCCACAAGGACGCGAACAAGGGAGCCGTCGTCGATTATCTCTCGGCTCATTTGGCCGTTCCGCACGAGGCGATCGCCACGATCGGCGACCAGCCGAACGACGTTCTGATGTTCAAGCGCTCCGGGCTCAGTATCGCCATGGGCAATGCCTCCGACCAGGTGAAGTCTCAGGCCCGGCTCACCACGGATTCATACAACGATGAGGGCTTCGCCAAGGCAATCGAGCGCTACGTTCTGGGCTCCGCTCCCGCTGCCCATGGGGCGCGGTAAATCGCCCGGCTCCGCGATCTCTTTGGCGGCGGATGCGTATGAAGCGGCAACGTTACGGAATCACCGAAGATGGCCGCGAGGTCGAAGTCTATAGCCTGACCAACGATGCCGGGATGCGGGCCCGCATACTCACCCTGGGTGGCGTCATTGCCGCTTTGGAGGTTCCCGACCGAGAGGGCCGGCTCGCGAATGTCGTCTTGGGTCTCGACAGCGTCACAGACTATGCCCATCGTAGCCCGCATTTTGGCGCGATCGTGGGTCGCTATGCCAACCGGATCGCGCGCGGGCGAGCATATCGCCAGAGCGATGGATTTTGCTTCGAGACGCAAGGATTTCCCGACGCGCCCAATCAGCCCGGCTTCCCGTCCACGGTGCTGAGACCCGGCGAGTGGTTCCGCTCCACGACCGTTTTCCGGTTTTCAGTCGCCACTGCGGCCGCAAACTCATAGGTGGGAAATATTTCTAGCCTCTAGAACGGCCGCTCGTCATCCGTCATCATGCAACTGTCTGAGCGAGTGAGGAGGGGTGGGTGCCATCTGTTGTTCCGCAGCCGGTCGTCGCCCAACTTACGCGCGCTGCGATCTTTCTCGTCGTGACCATGAACCACGAGCCGGAACATCGCGCTGCAGTGCGGGCTCTTTGCGGTGATCTGGCCGCCCTCCTGCGCGCAGTAGGCTTCCGCGACCTCCAGGGCCGC
>DATGLG010000033.1:0-171036 GCA_035294245.1 Alphaproteobacteria bacterium
GCCTGCGCATACGCCGACCCCTGCCCAGGCTCCTGCTCAATCGGATTCAGCTGATCGTCAATCCAGTGCGTCGTGCACGCGCTCATCAATAGCAGCGTCACTACCGCGCCAAACGCTCTCATCACTCTCATCTTTCCACCCTTTCTTCCGCTTGGCCCGCGACGCCGGCCGACATTGTCCATGAGAGGTGCCGCCGCAGGGCACTGGCTTAGTATATACACAATATATCTGTAATGCTTACGAGGCAACCCTTGAAAAACCAAAGCTTTGTCGAATATCCGGCATATTTCGCTCAAATTACGCTTCCTGCAGAATTACGGCGGTTTCGACCGTTACCGATACTGATTTGCCGCAATCGCCATAGTCGAGTGTAATCGCAGCCTCCAAGATCGATGCCGCTTCCCCGGCCTGCACGCTCCAGCCCAAAGCGGGATGAGCAGGGTCTTGTTTTGTCGCAAAAAGGGATGATCTCAGCCGTCGAGGGCGGGGCTTATCGGTGCGCCCTGCGCTTCAATGGAGCGCGCCTCGGGGCTCCGGGAGAAATGCCGCCATGCAGGCGCTAAGGAAATGGGTGATCACCTTCGTCATCTCGTGCACGCTCTGCTGTGCCGGCGTGCTCTTCGCGCTCTGGGCCATGAACGACTTTCAAGGGCTGGGGCTCGGCGTGGCGGGCACCTCGGCACTCGTCCTCGGCATCATATTTTCCGTGGCACTCGGCGTCGGGCTCATGGGCCTCGTCTTCGCGAGCGACAGAAGCGCCAAGGATGAGGAAGTCCATCACCTGAATACGCGAAGCCGCGAGTAAGCGGAAGACGCGGCGGCTAGGCGTAGGCGGGCCGCCCATTGACACGGGTCTCGCGCAAGACGAGCACCAGAAGCCCGGCGATGACGGCCAAGGCTATCGATATCATCCAGACCCAGCGATAAGTGCCGGTGTCGTCGAAAAGCCAGCCGCCCAGGAAGGCACCCAAGGCGCCGCCCACGGCATGCCCCGCCGAGATCACCCCCATGGCCAACCCCATGACGCGCAGACCGAGATGGCTCGCTACCAAGCTCGCCGTCACCGGCACGGTCGCATAATCGACGAGGCCGAAGAGGACTGCGAAAATCAACAGCAAGGGGAAATCGCCTGCAATGAAGAAGAGGAGAATGAAGCAGAAGGCGCGGACGATATAGATCCCAGCCAGCAAAACGGGGCGATCCCATCGATCGGTCAGCCAACCGGAGGCGATCATGCCGGCAAGATTCACGCCCGAGAGCACGCCATAGGCGGCGGCGCTGGGAAGCGGGGGGAAGCCGCAGGCTGCCGCATAGGGCAGGAGATGCGTCTCGATCACGCCGGTGGTGGTGAAGCCGCAGATCAGGAAGCTCCAGAACAGGACGTGGAAGACCGGGCTGCGTATCAGGAAGAGAAGCCGGCCTCGCAGCGCCTCCACCTCGCCTCCATCGCCCGCAGATGATGCTGCGTCGCGATCCGAGGCGATCAAGACGACGGCGCCCAGCATGAGACTCGCGATACCCAACACGGCGAAGCCGAGGCGCCAGCTTGCCATCTGCAGCACGATGGCGAGGAGCGGCATGATCACCAACTGCCCGCCCGTCGCCCCCGCGGTGCCGATCCCCGTGGCGAGCCCTCGCCCCTCCTCGAAACGCTTGGCGATGGCGGTCGCGATGACATGCGTTGCAACGATACCGAACCCCACGGCGGCAATAGCGGCAAAGCCGAGAAGAAATTGCCAGCGGCTTGCTGCCGTCGCCACGATCAGCATGCCGGCCCCCGTCGCAATCATTCCAACGAACAACAGGAGGCGCGGGCCGCGGTGGTCGACGAGATTGCCGGCGAAAGGCGCCACACTCGCCATCACGATCAAGGCCAACGCGCCGCCGAAGGACACGAACTCGCGCGTCCAGCCCAGCTCCCGTTCCCAGATCGGCATTGCCAAGCCGAGAGCAGCTCGAGCGGAAAAGGACAGCGCCAGGGCGAAGAATCCGACGCCGACAACGAGCCAAGCCGAGAACTGGCCTTTTTCTCTCATCCACACCTCCGCGAGCGGCGGCCGATTTTGGTGACGCCGCCGATGCCGGATGGTCGGGGCGGTGAAGTGTCGGCGCAAACGAGATCTCTTGCATCTTCAGTTTAGTGAAACTAAGGTGACGCATGGGTCGTCCATTGCCGCTGGTATCCTTGCGGGCCTTCGCCGAGACCGGCCGGCTCGGCAGCATGAAGAACGCTGCGGAAACACTGGGCGTCACGGCCGGTGCCGTCAGCCAGCATGTCAAGCTGCTGGAAGCGCGCCTCGGCATGTCCCTGTTCGAGCGCCGTAACCGGGAGCTTCGCCTGACGAGCGCCGGGAGGCGGCTGCTGAAGCCGCTCACGCAGAGCTTCGCCCGCATCGAGGAGGCTTGGGCGCTGGCGGAGCGCAAGCGTCCTGGCCGAGACACATTGACGGTGAGCACAACGGCATCATTCGCCGCGTCCTGGCTGGTACCGCGCCTCGGCCGCTTCGCGCGGCGCCATCCGGATATCGAGCTGCGTATCGAAACCACGTCCCGGCTCGTCGACCTGCGCCGCGACCATGTGGATGTTGCGCTTCGGCATGGCCTCGGCAATTATCCCGGATCGGTCTCCATCAAATTTCTCTGCCCGCAGCTTGTCCCCCTATGCAGTCCCAAGCTGCTCGATCGTGGCCCACCCGTTCGAGCACCGCGGGACTGCCTCGCCTATCCTCTTCTGCAAGAGAGCGATCGCGCCGATTGGACCCTATGGCTACGGTCTCATGGCGTCGTCGATCCGCGTGCCAGCCGCGGCCCGAGCTTCACGGACGACCTGCTTCTCGTGCAGGCTGCCGTCGCCGGTCAGGGCATTGCCCTCGTTCGCGACATCTATGGGGCGGAGGAACTCGCGAGCGGACGTCTCGTCCGGGTCCTCGAGCTGCCCTGGCCGATGCGCTTCGCCTATTACATCGTGATGCAGCCGGATCGCGCCCGGCAGCGAAAGATCGCCGCATTCCGGACCTGGCTTATGGACGAGGCGCGTCGACCCTGATCTTATTCCCGGGTAATCGTCCGGCTCCCAATCGATGCAGAGGAGGCTGCATGCTGTTCGCGCGAGAGGAATTCATGGCCCGCATCGGGCGCGTCAAGGCGGCGATGGCGAAGCGCGGGATCGACCTGCTGCTCATCGCCTCCCCGGCCAACCAGTTCTGGCTGACAGGCTATGACGGCTGGTCCTTCTACACGCCGCAAATGGTCGCGCTTAGCCTCGATAGCGAGGAGCCGGTCTGGATCGGGCGGAAGATGGATGCCGTGGGCGCCAAATTCACCGCCTTTCTCGCCAGCGAGAACGTCGTGCCCTATCCCGATCACTATGTCGCCTCGAGCGAGCGGCATCCGATGCAATTCGTGGCCGAGGAGCTCGAGCGGCGCGGCTGGGACAAGGGCACCATCGGCGTCGAGAGCGACGATTACTATTACACCGCCAAATGGGACGCGATCCTGCGCCACGATCTCCCCAACGCCCGCTTCGCCGACGCTTTCCTGCTGGTGAATTGGTGCCGGATGGTGAAGTCGCCCCGGGAGATCGAATTCATGCGCCAGGCCGGCAGGATCGCCGCAGCCGCGCAGCAGGCGGCCTTCGAGGCGGCGGCTCCCGGGGTGCGGCAATGCGACGTCATGGCGGAAGTCTATAGGGTGACAACGGCAGGACTGCCCGAATTCGGCGGCACCTTTCCCTGCAAGCCGCCGAACGCGATGGTCGGCGAATATTGCGCAGCACCGCATCTGTCATGGACCGATGCGCCGCTGAAAGGGGGAGACCTGTTCTATATCGAGCTCGGCGGCGTGCGTCACCGCTATCACGCCCCGCTCTCCCGCTGCATCTATCTCGGAACGCCCCCGTCGCGCATGAGCGATGTGGCAAAGGTCATCGCCGAAGGGCTGCAGGCCGTGCTCGACAAGGTTCGCCCCGGCGTTGCGTGCGAGGAGCTCGCCGCGGTGTGGAAGACCGTCATCGCGCGCCACGGCATCGAGAAGGACAGCCGTATCGGCTATCCGGTCGGCATCGGCTATCCGCCGACCTGGGGCGAGCTGACGGCGAGCCTTCGCGCCGGCGACAGGACCGTCCTCGAGTCCGGAATGACCTTTCACTGCATCCCGGCAATCTGGATGGAGCAATACGGGCTGGTGATCTCGGAATCCTTCGTCGTCACCGCGAATGGCGCCGAATGCTTCGCCGCATACCCGCGCGCACTCCTTTCGAAGCCTTGAGCTATCCGAGGGGGCGTCGTCCACGCAGCGCGGCCCGCAGGCGCGCGGTCTCGGCGGGGTCGACGCGCCAGGTCCGGCAATCGATGGCGACGCCGTAGGCCTCGCGCGCCGCGCGCTCGGAGACATAGCCGGCGCGCACGTCCTGCAGAACGCGCTCCGGTTCGCGCTCCAATGGCGAGCCATAGCCCCCGCCACCCGGCATTTCCAAAGTCGTCACCGTATCGCTCGGGAGAAGCTGGCTCAGCTTTGGACGCAATGACGCGCCGTTGCTCGTCACGATTCGCCCGACGGCGCCGCTACCGCCGCCCTGAAGCCCGGGCGCTGGGAACCTGGTGCGCTCGTAGAGCCCGGAGAACAGATAAGGGCGATCCGTCAGAACCTCGACTTCCATGACCTGGCCAAGCCCGCCGCGATAGGTGCCGGCGCCCCCCGAATCCGCGCGCAGCTCCCGTCGCCGCACGACGAGGGGCGCGAGCGTCTCGATGACCTCAGCCGGGACGCCGGCGATGCCGCTGGGATAGGCCGTCGCGGAGAGGCCATCCTGGCCACGCAACGCGCCCGTGCCGCCCGACGAGAACCAGGTGAAGGAGAAATGCTTCCCGGTCCGGCAGTCCTCGCCGGCGATATGCGTGTCCCAAAGCCCGTCGAAGCCCGGCGCCATGACCCGCTCCGGCAATGCCTGGGCCAGCGCCCCCATCACCGCCGATGGCAGAAAATGCCCCACCAGATGACGCCCGCCCACGGCGGCCGGATACTTGGCGTTGAGCAGGGAGCCCTCGGGTGCGGTCACGCGCACCGGGCGGAAGCTGCCTTCGTTATTGGGGACATCCGGTGAGATCGCGCATTTGATTCCATACGTCGTATAGGCGCGCGTGTAGTTGAGGGTGACGTTGACTCCGAGCGGCACGGGCCCAGAGCTCCCCGCGAAATCGACGGTAAGGGAATCCCCCGTGATCGCGACATTCGTCTTGATCTCGATGGGATCGTCGAAGCCGTCGATCGTCAGCGCATAGCGATATTCGCCGTCCGGGATGGCGCGTATCCGCTCGCGCATCGCCCGTTCCGAGCGTCCGATGATCTCATCGGCGAGCGCCTCGATATCGTCCAGCTCGAACTCGTCCAGGAACGAGAGGAGTTGGCGGCTGCCGACTTCGTTTGCCGCGATCTGCGAATGAATGTCGCCCAGCACCTCCTCGGGCGTGCGCACATTGGCCGCCAGCAACTCGAACACCGCATCGACGGGCGTCCCGCGGCTATGCAGCTTCATCACCGGGATGAACAAACCCTCCTCAAAGACGGATCGCGAATCCGCCGAGAGGCCGCGCCCGCCGATATCGAGGGCGTGGCAGCAATTGGCGAAGAACGCGACCAGGCGACCATCCCTGAAGACGGGAGTCGCTATGGTGATGTCGTTGAGCTGCGATGCCGTCTTCCACGGGTCGTTCGTGACGAGCACATCGCCCGCGGCGAGGCGGTCCACCGGAAAGCGCTCGAGAAAGTGGATCATCCCCGTCGCCATCGAATTGATGTGCCCCGGCGTGCCGGTTACCGCCTGGGCCACCATGCGACCGCGACGATCGAAGACGCCCGCGGATAAATCTCCGGCCTCGCGCACGATCGAGGTGAAGGACGCGCGCATGAGCGCCGCGGCCTGCTCGTTCACCGTCGAGATGAGTCGACTCCACAAGACATCCAAGGTGATCTGGTCGATCGTCATGGCCTGCGTTCGCCCGTTGCGAGAAAAGTTCATGGCTGGTCCGGCATATCGACGAGGAGGTTGCCCCAGGGGTCGACGCGAATGGCGGCTCGCCCGGTCACCACGACGGTGGCCTCGCGCTCCTCGAGGATGGCAGGCCCCTCGATCACGGCTCCTTCGGCCATCGCGTAACGGTCATAGATCGCCACCTGCGCATAGGCCTTGCGTTCCGGAAGATAGACGGCACGGCTGCCCTTGGCCATCGCGTCCCGCGCCCGGCCGGCCGCGGGACGCAAACGAAGCTTGGGCTTAGGTCCGAGGGCGATCACCCGCCAGGATATGACATCGACCGGCGCATTCGCGACCGTATGGCCGTATAGCGCCTTGTAAACCTCCTCGAACGCAGCCCGAATGGTCTTCCGCTGCGCCGCAGAGAGCGCGCCCTCCGGGAGCGGCACGCGCACCTCGTAGCCTTGCTTGCGATAACGCATGTCGGCGAAGCGGCGGAACCGAATGGACCGAGGCGGGATGGTCCGGCCGAGGATGCGCCGCCCCTCCTCTTCCATCTCGCCGATCAGCTCCGCGACGCGGCTCCAGTCGAGGTCGTCGAGCGGACCGGGGAAGCTGCGCACGAAGTCGAAGCTGAGGGGTGCGGTAAGAAAGCCGATCGCGGACATCACGCCGGCGCCCATCGGATAGATGATCCGCGGACTGCGCAAAATCCGCGCAACGCCGTAAGCATGGACGGGGCCGGCGCCGCCGAAGGCGAAGATCGGAAATTTCTCGGCGTTCTTTCCCCGCTCGATCGCGTGAATACGCGCCGCCGAGGCCATGCTCTCATTGGCGAGCTGATGAATGCCCCAGGCCGCTTCCGCGAGCTCGAGGCCGAGAGGTCCCGCGACCTTTTCCGCGATCGCCTTGCGCGCCGCGTCCGGATCGAGCCTCATTCGGCCGCCCAGGAAGAATTCCGGATCAAGATAGCCAAGCACCAGGTCGGCGTCCGTGACGGTCGGCTCTGCGCCGCCGAGCCCATAGCAGGCCGGGCCGGGCCTCGCACCCGCGCTCTCCGGTCCCACGCGCAGCCGGGACATGGCATCCACGCGCGCGATCGAGCCGCCGCCCGTGCCGATCTCGATCATCTCGATGGCCGGAATCTTGACCGGGAGGCCACTCCCCTTCTTGAACTGGTACTGGCGATCGACCTCGAATTCCGAGGCGATGAGCGGCTCGCCATCCGCGATGACGCAGGCCTTGGCCGTCGTGCCGCCCATGTCGAAGGAGAGGAGGTCCTTATGGCCGAGCAGGGCGCCGTAATGCGCCGCCGCCAAGGCACCGGCCGCGGGGCCGGACTCCACGAGGCGGATCGGGAATTCGCGCGCCGTCTCGACTTCGCACAGCCCGCCATTCGATTGCATGACGAAGAGACTTCCGGCGATGCCGGCATCCTTAAGACGGGTGCGCAGCCGTCCGAGATAGCTCTCGGCGATCCGCTTCACATAGACATTCGCGAGCGTCGTCGAGCTGCGGTCGTATTCCCGGATTTCCCGCACCAGCCGGCTCGACAGGGTGACGGCGACATCGGGCAGCATTCTCGCGAGGATCTCGCCAATCCGCCGCTCGTGGACGTCGTTGCGATAGGCATGGATCAGGCACACCGCCACCGCTTCCACACGCTCTTCGGCAAGCCTGGCGGCGAGCGCCTGCACCTCGGACTCCTCGAGCGCCTTGCGCACGGTGCCGTCTGCGAGCACACGCTCGTCGACCTCGAAGCGGAGATGCCGCGGGGCCAGCGGCTCGGGTCGCCGCATGTAGAGATCGTACATGTCGTAGCGATGCTCGCGCGCGATCTCGACCGCATCGCGGAAGCCCCTCGTCGTGATCAGGGCCGTGCGCGCGCCTTTGCGCTCGATCAGCGCATTGGTGAAGAGGGTCGTCCCATGCAGCACTTGCTCGACGGCATCAGCGGAGACGCGGGCGTCCGCGAGCACCTGGATCGTTCCGGCCATCACCGCGTCGTCGGGCGCTCCCGGCGTCGTCAAGACCTTGCCGATCTCGAAACTTCCCTCGCCGTCGCCGACAAGAACGAGATCCGTGAACGTCCCGCCGATATCCGCGCCCACCCTATAGCCCATCTCTCACAAGCCTCTCGTTTCCGCCCACGATCACGCCGCGCGTCTGTCCTTCGACGATCGCCGCAGTCCAAGGTCAAGCGAGATGACTCGCTTGAACCGGCTATCGCGTCGATCTATGGTACTAAAGTACGAACGATGCAATAAAGAGCACGGATTCCAATCGTGCGATAACGAACGAGAGAAGAACGGATGGCGTTGGGAGGCGATGTGGCTCGAGGAAGGCCCACGCGCGCTCTGACCCAGAGCGGGTCGCGACAAAGCCGGGGCGGTTCGGCCGGCGAGGCGTGATGAGCGAGCGCCGGTCTCTCGCCCCCCATCCCGTCATTGACCAATCCTCGCCGAGCCGAGCGGTGCGTGCGCTTAGCATCCGCTCGGTGCGAAAGGTCTATGACGAGCTGGAGGCCATACGCGACATCAGCCTCGACGTTCTCGAGGGCGAGTTCCTGAGTCTCCTCGGCCCGAGCGGCTGCGGCAAGAGCACCCTCCTGATGATGATTGCCGGCTTGCTCGACACCACCGAGGGAGAGATCGCCATCGGCGGCGAGCGGGTCAGTGGGCCGCGCCGCGAGATCGGTGTCGTTTTCCAGTCCCCCTTATTGCTGCCCTGGCGCTCCGTCATCGAGAACGTGCTTCTGCCGATCGAGATGCTCAAGCTGCCGCGCCGCGTCTATGAGCCCCGCGCCATGGCGCTGCTCGAAATGGCGAAGATCGCGGAGTTCGCCGACAAGCTCCCCAACCAGCTCTCCGGCGGGATGAAGCAGCGGGTGTCGATCTGCCGGGCGCTGGTGCATGACCCGCGCATCCTGTTGATGGACGAGCCGTTCAGCGCGCTCGATGCGATCACCCGCGACGAGATGGGCCTTGAGCTTTTGCAGCTCTGGCAAATCCATCGCAAGACGGTGATCTTCGTCACCCACAGCATCCGCGAAGCCGCGCTCCTTTCGGATCGCGTGCTCGTCATGGGCCGCCGCCCGGCAACTATCACGAGCGAGGTTGCGATCAACCTGCCGCGGCCTCGCAGCATTGCCATGACGGAAGACGAGGACTTCAATCGTTATGTCAGACTCCTGCGCACCGCGATCGAGGCAAGCCATGGCGCCTAGAGCGCAATCGAGGGGACGCCGGCGGCTTGAGGCCCTCGCTTGGCCGACGGGCACGATTATCGCCGTGCTGATCGCATGGGAAATCGCCGTGCGGGCCCTGGGTATACGCTCGATTCTCCTGCCGCCGCCATCCGCGATCTTCACGGTCATGGTGACCCGCTACGACCTCGTCCTCGCCAATCTCTGGCCGTCTCTCTACATGACGGTGATCGGCTTCTTTCTTTCGGTTGTCGGCGGCGTCGCCGTCGCCGTGCTCGTCACCTACTCGCGGTTCATGCGGAAGGGATTTTATCCGATCATCATCGTCTCACAGGTCATCCCCAAGATTTCCATCGCACCCCTCTTCATCGTCTGGTTCGGCACGGGCACCGTATCGAGCCTCCTCCTCGCTTTCCTGATCGGCTTCTTTCCCATGACAATCAATGCGGCGGCGGGATTTCAGGCCGTCGACGACGACATACTCAAGATGGCGCGGGCGTTCATGGGCTCACGCTGGCAGATTTTCCGCTCGATCCGGCTGCCGAACGCCATGCCGTACCTCTTCAGCGGGATGAAGATCTCCATCACCCTCGCCATCATCGGCGTGGTCGTATCGGAGTTCGTCGCCTCGCAAGAGGGGATCGGCTATTTGATCAAGCTGGCCGGCGGCTTGCTCGACACGCCGCTGATGATGGCGGCGATCGCCGCCCTCAGCATCACCGGCCTGATACTTTATGCCCTGATCGCCTGGGCCGAGGCGCGCCTCATCTATTGGCAGTCGCCCAGCTTCGTCGATATCGGCGCCAATCCGTGAATGCGCAGCCCATGACGGCAGCGGACCAACCAAGGAGGCTGAACATGGCGATCAAGCGACGTTCCTTCCTGAAGTGCTCGGGCGCCCTTGCCGTGGCGGGCGCCATGGGCTTGGCGCCGGCGATCGTCCGCGCGAATACCCCGGTCAAGATGACGCTGCCATGGCTGCCCCTCGGCACCTTCAGCTTCACCTTCGTCGCCAAGAAAATGGGTTTCTGGGAGAAGCGCGGGCTCGACGTCACGATCGATCGCGGCTTCGGGTCAGGCAAGGTCTGCGTTCCGGTCGACCAGGGGCAATACGATTTCGGCCTTCTCGACATGGCGGTGATGATGAATTGCGCGAGCAAGGGGCTCGACCTCGTTGCCATCGCCGGCGTCTGGCCGCGCTCGCCCATCGGCATCTTCTCGCTCAAGGACTACAACATCACCAAGCCCAAGGACCTCGAGGGGCAGACCGTCGCCTTCGACGTCGGGAGCGGCGATTTCCAGCTCTGGCCGGCTTTCGTGAAGGCGACGGGGATCGACGACAGCAAGGTCCATAAGGTGACCATGGACGCCGCGGCGTTGATCAAGGCGCTCGCGGAGCGGCAGGTGAAGGCGGAAGGAAATTTCATCGGCAGCATTGCGCCGAGCCTCTGGGCGCAGGGAATGCAGATCAACTCTATCTTCTACGAGGACTACGGGATCAAGATGTTCAGCAATTGCTTCGCCTGCAAGCGAAGCACGATCGAGAGCAAGCCGGAGCTTTGCCAGGCCTTCGTCGACGGCGCCATGGAAGGGCTCAAATACGTCTATCTGAATCCCGAGAAGTCCGTCGATCTGCATATCGAGAGCCTCAAGGAATTCCAGGGCGGCAGCACGACGAATCGCGACGTGATCAAGTACGGCCAAGCCGTCGCGACGGCGCTGGGCCTCGTTCCTGCCGTCAAGCAGCACGGCCTTGGCTACATGGATCCCGCCCTGGTGGCGGCGACGCGGCAGAGCGTCGAAACCTATATGGGCGCCAAGGGGACGCCGCCGCTGGATAAGCTCTTCACGAACAAGTTCGTCGGGAAGATCAAGCTGACGGACGCCGAATGGGCCGAGGTGAAGAAGAACACGCAGCAATACATGCCCGACAAAGGCTGAGGGGCGGAATGGAAAAGAAGAGCTTTCGCGACTTCATACGCGATCTGGACGATGCGGGGGAAATCCAGCGCATAAGGAAGCCCGTTGATCTCCGCGATGTTTCGGCCCTGATCGGGCAGGCTTCCCGGGCGGCCCTTTTCGAGGATCTGAAGGAATATCCCGGATGGCGGCTCGCCGGCGCGCTCGTGTCGACGCGGCGGCGCCTGGCTTTAGCGATGGGCTGCTCGGAAAACGACGTTGCCGTCCGTTTCGAGCGGGGGCTCGACCGGCCGATCGCGCCGGTCACGGTGTCGAGCGCGCCGTGCCAGGAGATCGTGCGTCAGGGCGCCGAGGTGGATCTCACCGCGATTCCCTACCCGCTCATGCATGTGCTCGACGGCGGCCCCTATCTCTCCGCCACCTTCGTGGTGTCGAAGGATGCGGAATTCGGCCGCAATGTCGGCTCCTATCGTCTCATGTATCGCACGCCGACCGAAACGGGCATCGATCTCGTCTCGCCCTCGGACATGCGTTTCTACTACCAACGTCAGCTGGACCGCGGGAAGCCCCTCGAGATCGCGGTTGCCATCGGAGTCCATCCCTACGAGATGCTCGCCGCTTCATATAAGGCGCCCATCGACACGGACGAGTACGCGATCGCAGGCGGCCTTCACGGCGCGCCGGTGCCGATCGTGAAGTGCAAGACCGTCGATCTCGAGGTTCCGGCCGATGCCGAGCTCGTGCTCGAAGGCGAGCTCCTGCCCATCGGCTGGAGCGCCGACGAGGGCCCCTTCGGCGAGTTCAGCCAGATTTCGGGGGACGTGAAGTGGAACCCGATCTTCCGCGTGAAATGCATGACCCACCGCCGCGACCCGATTTTCTATTTTCTTCAGATGCCCTGGGAGAACGACTGGCTCGCGGCACCCGTCACCGAGGCCGCAGGGCTCCGCGCGCTGCGCAACGCCAGCGTGCAGCCCGTCGCCATCCGCGCGCCGGTGGGCAGCTGTGGCTACTGGACGCTCGTCGCCTCCATTAAGAAGCGGCCCGGCGAAGGAAAGAACGCCTTGCTCGCGCTCTTGTCGGTCGCCGAGGTCAAGCTGGCGATCGTGACCGACGACGACATCGACATCCATAACCCCGACGATCTCGATTGGGCATTGACCTTCAGGGTGCAGGCCGACCGGGATCTCATCGTCGTTCGCGGCGCCCGGGGCAAGCACATCGACCCGAGCATCAAGGCGTGGGAGCTCGGCAAGGGCGGTCTTCCGACCACGGCCAAGCTCGGCATCGACGCCACCATTCCGGAAGGGGTGCCGAGGAAGTTCTATAAGCGCCTCGAATATTACGGTCGGGAGCGCGTCAAACTCGAGGATTATCTATGAGCCCGCTGGCGCAGGACATCATCCGCGAGCTCCAGGCCAAGCCGCAGCAATTCTCCGAGGTCGTCGATGCGCATCGCGATGCGGCATGGCGGCAGTTCCTGCGCGCTTGGGGCGAGGTTCGCGCCGCGAATATCCTTGAGCGGGACGACGACGGGCGCTACCTGGTAAAAACGCCGTAGACGGCCGGCCTATCGGGAAGCAGCCGAGCGAGATACCCACCGCTTCCGAAAGCCCTGTTGACGAACGCAACCGCAGCCCAGCACAGGACTGGCGATGGACATTGCCGATCGTGCCCCTTCCACCGCCGGAACGCTGACGAGGTATGCCACCCTATGGCTCCTCGGCGCGTCACTTCGCATCACGCTCCTTGCCGTTCCGCCGGTGATCCCGCTCATTCATCAAGATCTCGGCTTGAGCGAGACGGCGATCGGGATGCTCACCTCGATTCCGGTGCTGCTCCTCGCCTTGGCCGCGGTGTCCGGCTCCCTGCTCGTGGCGCGGCTGGGGCTGCGGCGCACATTGCTTTTGGGCCTCGCCATTGTCGCCGTATTCACCGCGTCGCGGGGGGTCGGACGCTCGGCAGCAGTCCTGTTCGGCTCGACCTTCCTGATGGGCATCGGCATTGCCGTCCTCCAGCCCGCCGCGCCGACGCTCGTCAAGACCTGGTTTCCCTTCCGGGTCGGCATGGCGACGGCCGTCTATACGAACGGGCTGATCGTCGGTGAAATTCTCGGCGTCGGCGTCACCCTCCCTCTCGCCCGTGGGAGCTGGGCGATGGGACTGGCGCTGTGGTCCTTGCTCGTGCTGGCGACGGCCTTGCTGGTGCATTTTCTCGCGTCCTCGACCGTCGCGGCCGGGGCGCCAAAGGGCCGCTGGTGGCCCGATTGGCGCGACAAGCGAACGTGGCAGATCGGGCTCATTCTCGGCGCGAGCTCCGGGCTTTATTTCGCCGCGAACGCCTTCATTCCGGATTATCTTCACGCGGTCGGCGCCGACCGGGAGATCGGGCCCTGCCTGACGGCGCTCAATGTCTCTCAGCTGTTGGCGCCGCTGCCGATCCTGCTGGCGTCGGGCAGAATCGTCGGCCAGCGCCTGCCTTTCGTCTTGACCGGATGCTTGGCGCTGCTTGCCGTCGCTGCCATCATCACGGGCATATCCGCGCTCCTCATTCCGGCGGCCGTGGCAATCGGCTTCTCCACGGCCTTCATCCTGACGCTCAGCCTCGCCCTGCCACCCCTGCTTGTTGATCCCGAGGACGTGCATCGCCTCTCGGCCGGCATTTTCACGATCGCGTATTTCGGCGCCGTCATATTGCCGGTCATCGGCGGCAAGCTGTGGGATCTCACCGGGTTTCGCGCGGCAGCCTTCACCCCGTGCGCGATCGGCAGCATCCTCGTGATCGCGCTGGGTGCTGCCGCCGATTTGAGGGAGAGGCACGCCGCGCGCTCGTGATCACCGCCCGCCTCGGGAGCCTTCCCGAGCAGCCGACGCGTCTCAGCGGAAATCCCGCGATGGGGGCAAGTCGGCAGATCGCTTTCAATGAGGCAGGGTCCGCGGGCGGATCAGCATGACCACGAGAGACGAGCTCCTGAATGCCGGTTCACAGCCTTGATTGCGGACTCTGTGTAAGATCTGCTCACGCCACATTGGTCAGGCGGTGGATCTGCGCACACCCCCCGTGATCCCAGTCGTATTGAAAGTGATCTCCTTGAATGACGGGAACAAGGAGGCGAGGCTTGAATATGGCGACATTGTTGCCGCCGGCGGCGCGCACGCTCTCGTACCAGATGCCGTCGATCCCGCTCTTGCGTCGCTTCTCGCCGAACTCCTGAGAGCGCCGATAGTCGGCAAGATCGTAGAGATCCGGACGGGTGTGGCGGTGCCCACGGAGATCGATCAGATCCGCAGCCGGCGTCGAGACGAGCTCGCGCATTTGCATCTGGGCGGGGAACCCCCCGGCCGATGCACGCAGCCTCCTCGTATTGTGATAGACCGTTTCCTTGATCGCGGTGTGGCGCTGGGTCGAGCAATACCATGCGCCGAGTTCGGGACCGTTGAAGCGGCCGCCATTCGGCGATGGGTGCAGAAACGCCGCCATCGCATATCCGGCGCCAGCACCCACCGCCCAGTCCTCGTATGGGATCATGTGGGCGCGCGTGAGCCGATCATTGGTGGCACCCTCGAGCTCAAGCGCGGCGGCAATGTCCACCGGGCTTCCGTGGCCCTCGAAAACGTCGATGGGGGGATACCGCGAATTGACGAGCCGATGGGTTCGCGCCTGGAAAGCCGCGATGGGCTCGCTCATGGCCGCCCGCCACGCCACGCGTCGAGATAGCGGCGCACCTTGTAGAGATGGTCGATCGAGCCCCGCAGCATCGTCGCCTGAGGTGAGCTGCCGGCGAAGGGCAGGTCCGCGTTCGCGGCACGGAGCCACCTTAGGGAGGTCGCAAAATCCGTGAAGAGGAGCTTGAGATCCTTGTAGATGCCCAGAACGAGCGAAATCCGCTCGAGCTGGTCGACGGAAAGAGCTGGCGGCCCCTTCGAGCGCCAGTTGTGGTAAGTCGCTTCCGAGACGTCGCCGAGCAGGCGCCGGCGTTCCGGCACGCTGAGCCCCAGCTCGTCGCAAATGCTCAGGAAGACCCGGAAGCCGCCCCCGGAGAGGCGCGCCCGGACCGCGGGGTCCAGGAGATCCGGTGCTCCTTCCCGTGGGGCTGTAGAGCTTGCAAAGGCATCCCCAGCCATGACCAGTACTCTATAGTTAGAGGACAAGTCTATAAATATAGATAGGCGGGTTTGATGTCAAGCAATGAAACGGCCGGCAACTCCATTCAGGCCGCCAGATCCGGGGCCCGATGTTCGGCAGGGCGATCCGGCAGCAGGCTGAAGAGGTTTGAGGCACAAATTGCGGGCATACGTCGACCGCCATTCGGTGAGGTCAACGATGCGGTAACGCGCGCGCCAGCCTGTCTCCCAGGCGGGCCACCATTCGCTGGAATCTGCATCACAACCCGTGCCTGCCTTGGATAGGCAGACGGGACTTAGCTTGGGAGAGAGCGTCTTTGCGCTATTGAGCGGCGGTGATTACGTGGGCCCTGATGCGGCCTTCGACTGGCCCATTCCCAAAGCGTCGCTCGAGCGCCGCGGCCGCGACTTTTGTCGCTCCGTCTAACCCGGGGGCGCCGCGCGCTTCGATTTCGTTTCTCAGCGGAGTGCCTTGGCAATAGGCGATCGCTGGATCGGCCGCGGTCAAGGCTCTACTCATAAATTCAACGGTGTCGATTGCAATCGTCGCGAAGCCGGCGGCTACGAGCTCGGCTTGGATTTGGTCCGTATTGTGGTAGCCATGCGGGGTGCGCGCCAAAAAGCGCGGAGGGTCGTTCGGGGAAAGCACGGCGAGCGCCAGCGTCACAACATCCGCAAATTCGTTTTTCGAAATATGGTCCCAGACATTGAAAATGAAATGTCCGCCCGGTCTTAAGACGCGGCGCGCCTCACGGCAAGCCTGCCCCTTGTCGGGAAAAAACATTGCTCCGAACTGACAAGCTACCGCGTCGAACATTGCGTCTTGAAACGGGAGCATAGCGGCATTGGCCTGCCGCCATGCAATCCGGCGGTCTCCGGGCTGCCGTGCCGCGGCATAGTCGAGCATCGGCTGATTGAGGTCGGTCGCAACGATACGCATCTCTGCAGGCAACTTGGACGCAATCATCCGCGTCAAGGCGCCGGTGCCGGCAGCGGTCTCCAATATGTCGCGGGGCCCGGCCTTTCTCAGCCTTTCAGCGAGGTCGTGCGCGTAAGGCTCGAAGATGAGCGGGACCAAAAACCTGTCGTAGAGTTCGGGGATTGAACCAGCGAACAATTCGTCGCTTTTCACCATCGCGCTGCTCCGTTGCTCGGCGCGAGCCCCTCTTCACCATCACCGATTTCTGGCGCTGAGGGAGCGTCCATCTTTGGGGCGAGCAGATGACGCGTTTCGCTGGATAAGGCTTCGGCCACTCGTTACCGGCTCTGGGTCCGCGCGATGTTTGCAAAGCTGCCGGCTGCGTTCGAGCTGGAGGAGCCGGTGAAGGTTGAGTGGAAGTAGGATGGCGTGAAGGCCAAGCACAGGGACGATGCCGTCGAGCGCGCCGTAGGCCAGGAAAGCCAGATTGCTGAGAATTGCTATAACGCGGAGCGTGCGCATCTTTGTGGTCAAGAATGTCAGCAGAACCAATGCCGAGGCTAGGTAACCGACAAGTTCCGTTCCGAGGCGCATAAGGCCCGCGACGACGCGCTACATGTTGGCGAGGACTGCTATAGCACTCACGCTGGCCAGCCCGAGGCGAGCTCGCCGGTCACGAATGCCATGAAGGACAGCGACCAAGGCAATGACACGACCAAGGCAATAAGAAGGCGAACTCTTGGAGCAGCGACGAAAGAAAGCCGTGGATCGCTCATCATTTTCCCCGTCGTTGGCGGATCTCGAGAGCCGAATTATCGTTGCACGAGCAGGCCCATCCAGCTGTGAGGGGGCTCACAAAGACGGAAGATTTTCGCCGCCCTGGCCCTGCGAAGGACTGGCGTCCCGCCGCAGCACGCCTCCAGCGGACATTCCCGCGCCGAGCGCCCAGCTGAAGACTGATGTATCGATGCCGGCTGGTCTTCCTATGAACATATGAATATTTCTGCGACACTGTTGGCTAGAGTGGTGGCACCTCTAGTGATCGAGCTGTACTTCACGGCGCTACGCAACCCACGGACGTGGTGTTAACCGGGCAAAACAGCGAAGTTCTATCGCTCATCGACCGGATCTATGAATCGGTCGATCATCCCAAGCTTTGGCCGGACACCATCGACGCAATCGGAGAGTTTCTGGGGAGCCGCCGCGGATTTTGGACGGCCCCGAAGACGACGCGGTTCGGCCCGGGGGTGGACGGCGAAACCTTCGACTTCTTTCTCTCGCGCAGCGATCTGCGAATACTCGAGCAATATGCCGATGAATTCGGCGAGCTTCTCGTGCGGTTCCTGAAGATTGTCCTCTTAAGTATCCTCTGTTCTCCGGACCAGGTCGGCGGGCGCCATACGACCGGCTTGACGGTTGCGCGGCGATTTCTGCCAGCCTTCTCCCCTGACCACGCGTCGGTGAGGACACCGTCGAAATCGGCGTTGCTCAACTTGATCGCGGCCCTATGGGAGGACGGTCAGCCAATTACGGCTGAGAGGCTGCAGGTGCTTCGCCTACTCACTCAGCACCTCGATCGCGCCCTGCGGCTGCAGATGCGGCTGAACGGATCAGAATTTCGCGTCGAAATGCTGTCGGGCGCTCTCGACCGCCTTACGCTGGGCGTCATTCTTGTCGATCACTTCGGCATGCCGGTTTGGCTCAATCGTCGTGCGCTGGAGATTGTCGGCGAGAAGGACGGATTGCGCTTATCCCCCGTGGGGCTCGTGGCCGGCAATCCGCTGGAGACGCGGCATCTCCGTGAGCTCATTCGAAGCGTGTTGACCTCAGAGAATCAAGGCCTGTTGCCAGTCAGCCGTGAGAATGACCTTAGGCCGCTGCTTGTCCTTGTCTTCCCGCTGGCGCCGGCTCGCTTGACGGGAGATGCGAGCGGTTTTGCGTCCGGCGTCGTGTTCATCAGCGATCCGGAAAGGGGGGAAGATCCAAGTATCGACTCGCTGAGACGGGCTTTCAACCTTACCTATCGCGAAGCGCAGACGGCAATAGCCATCGCCCGCGGCCACGGGCTGCAGAGCGCCGCGAACACCATGGGTGTGGCCGTGACGACGGCTCGAAGCCAGCTTCAGCAAGTATTTGCCAAGACCGGCACGCGACATCAGGCCGAACTCGCCAGCCTCGTGCATCGGACCTTGACGCAGGTGCGCCGGCGTTGATCTGCTTTGAATAAGCACTGCCCTTCCCGCTCTTTCGGCGCTGCCCATGCGCGCCGCGCAGCGCCGAAGCCGCAGTATGCGGAGCCCGCCGACGCGAACCTTGTCGCCCCCAGATGCTGCGCGACCAGGCCAACAAGATCTGCGGTATATCGATAAAATAAATTTTATCGATATTGACGCTGCAGCCTTTCATTGCCATCCTGGTCCAATCGGTAGGCCGCAGTTGCCGGCCGCTGGCCCTGCTGGCGACTGTTGTGAAAGTACGGACTGGCTTCCGGAATGTATCATCTGGGTGTCGACACAGGGGGCACGTTCACGGATTTCGTGCTCTTCGATCAGCGGAACGAGCAGATCCGCACCTTCAAGATTCGATCACAGCCGAGCGATCCTGGAGCGCCCGTAGAGGCCGGCCTCGCGCGACTCAAGGAAGAATATGGCGTCTCTGCCGGATCGCTCGAGCGTTTCATTTATGGGACGACCGTCGCCACAAATGCGGTTCTTGAGCTCAAGGGCGCCAAAACGGCACTGCTAACGACGAGGGGAACGCGCGACGTCCTCGAAATTCAGCGCCAGTGGCGCCATCGCCTCTTCGATCTATACCTCCGAAAGCCTGCTCCGCTCGTGCCTCGGCGGTGGCGGCTCGAGGTTGATGAGCGGGTCGCCGCAAATGGCGAGATCCTGGTCCCGTTATCCGATCAAGAGGTCGACCGTTGTCTGGAGGCAATCGGCGATCTGCCGGTCGAGGCCGTCGCCATTGTGCTGCTGTTCTCATTTCTGCGGCCAGAGCACGAACAACGCCTTGCGGCCGCAATTCGCGCCCAGCACCCCCATTTGCACGTGACGGTGTCTTCCGAGGTTAGCCCCGAGTTTCGTGAGTACGAGCGCAGCGCTACCACCGTGATGAATGCCTACACAATGCCGAAGATTGAGGGCCTCACGCGGCGATTGCGCGCAGTCCTTACGAAGGCGGGGTTTCGGGGCACTTTTGGCATTATTCAGTCGAATGGCGGGTTGATGAGCCTCGAGCGGGCGCGCACCCATCCAGTCAACACCCTGCTTTCCGGGCCGGCTGGAGGGGTCGTTGGCGCTGCCGCCGTGGCGCGGCTGACGAACATCTCCAACATCTTGACGATGGATATCGGCGGGACGAGCACCGATATCGCCCTCGTCGAAGGTGCCGAGATCAGATTAAGCCCCGAAGGGGGGATCGGTGGCTATCCCGTGCGGGTCCCGCAGGTCAGCGTTCATACGATAGGCGCGGGCGGCGGTAGTATCGCGCGGGCTGAGCTTGGCGCCCTAAAGGTCGGGCCGCAAAGCGCTGGTGCCGATCCAGGACCCGCTTGCTACGGCCAAGGCGGATCGGAGCCGACCAGTACCGACGCCGCATTATGCCTCGGCTATATCGATCCCAACTATTTCCTCGGTGGGGAGATGCCCCTCGACGTCGCCGCGGCCGAGACTGCCATACGCGAGCGGATCGTCAAGCCATTCAATATGAGCCTTCCCGAGGCCGCTCTCGCGATCGTTCGCGTCCAGGTGTCGAACATCGTCGCAGGCATCCGCAAGGTCTCCGTCGAGTCCGGCTACGATCCGCGAGACTTCTCCCTCTTGCCGTTCGGCGGCGCGGGAGGCCTGTATGCGGGGCTGATCGCCGAAGATATGGGGCTCCGCCGAATTTTCATTCCGCAGCACCCGGGCGTACTCTCCGCGCTTGGAATGCTCATGACCAATGTGAAGCATGCCCGGTCGACCACCCGCATCATGGATCTTTCTCGAATCGACGAGTCGACACTCGAGGCACTGCTCGTCGAATTGGCTGACAAGGTGAGCAAGGACTTCTTGGACGATCATATTCCGCCTGAACGCATCACCTACGAGCATTCTCTCGACCTGCGATATGTTGGACAGGCGTACGAGATCAATCTGCGGCTGGGCGGGTCTCGCCGCGAGCCCAGCGTCAAGATTGGGGAGCTTCGCGAGAATTTTCACAAAGAGCACCGGCGGCTTTATGGACATGCCGCCGAGGCCGAGCCTATAGAGCTCGTGACATTGCGCGTACAGGGCGAGGGGCAAGTTCCGAAGGCTGTGTTGACGCCATTGCCACGAATCGAAGCAGGGTCGTCCCGACTGAAGAGCCGTCGCAAATTGCTGTTCAATCTCGATGATGGATGGATCGATTGCCCCGTATACGAGCGATCGTCGTTAGGGCGAGGCATCACTTTGCGAGGCCCAATCGTCATCGAAGATAGGGGTGCTTCCATTCCGATTCTGCCCGGCCATCGGCTTTCGGTGGACGACTTCGGCAATCTGCTTGTCGAGACCTCGATCCCCTAAGGGGCGCCACATGCGGACCAACATAGACCCCGTCACGCTTGAAGTCGTCGGCAACTATCTCGTCTCGACGGTTCGCGAGATGGGGGCCACCCTGATGCGAACGGCTTACTCGGTGATCCTTCGAGAGCAAATGGATTGCACGGCGGCGCTGTTCGACCCGACGGGGCAGTTGATTGCCCAGGCGGACCATGTTCCTTCGCATCAAGGGACGCTCTCCTATGGCGCAAAATATGTCGCGAAGAACCTCCCGCTCGAGCCCGATGACGTGGTGATCATGAACCACCCCTACCAGGGAGGCACGCATCACCCCGATATCATGATTTTCAAGCCGATCTATGCCGGTCCCGATCAAGTCGCTCTTGCCGGTGCCTTGGGTCATCAGATTGATGTCGGGGGTCGCTCGCCCGGCAGCGTCGCGACGGATGCTCGCGACGTCTACGAAGAGGGCCTCATAATTCCGCCGCTCAAGCTCTACAAAAAGGGCCAGATGGTGGATGAAGTGCTCAAGATGATCGAGGCCAATATCCGGGTGCCCAAGAAGACGCTCGGCGATATCCGGGCCGAGATCGCGGCGGTAGCGGTCGGCGAACGTCGATACACGGAGCTTTGCGAGCGCTACGGCGCTGAAAAGCTGAAAGAGATCGTAGCGGGTCTCCTCGATCATTCGGAGGCCATGATGAAGCGCGATATCGCCCAATATCCGGACGGGACATATTCAGCGACTGGCTTCATGGATGGCGATGGGGTCGACGATCAGCCGGTCCGAATCGCCGTTGCGGTTACGTTGAACCGTGGCAACGTGAAAATCGACTTCACGGGCTCCAGCCCTCAACTTCGAGGCCCGTTCAATTGCTCGATCTCATCGGTTCAGGCGGCCTGCTTTTGTGCCGTCCGGTACATGGTCAATCCCGCGATTTTTCAGAATGAGGGCTGTTACAGGCCGATCTCGCTGGTCCTCCCCGAGCGCTCCGTTGTCGATCCCGAGAAACCGGCGCCGCTCAGTGGCCGCTTCCATACCCTCGAGCGCATAGCCAACACGATCGTGATGGCGTTTAACCAGGCACGGGGTGAGCAGGCGGTTGGGTCTGGGCACGCCCATTTGACCAGCTTTTCCACCTCCGGGCGCTCGCCTGAGAATGGCGAGCCCTTCGTCCTTTTCGAGTATCACGGCGGCGGGTGGGGCGGCACGTCTCGATGTGATGGCTTGGATGCGACGTTCGGGCTGATGGCAAATTGTTTCGACAACCCAATTGAGGCGATCGAGCTCGAGTACCCTCTGAGGATCGAGCGATATGAGCTGATTGCGGATAGCGGTGGACCCGGTAAGCACAGAGGCGGCCTCGGCTTGCGCAAGGAAATTCGCTATCTGCACGGCGAGGGCTACTTCACCAACCGCTCGGACGCTCAGAAATTCCCAGCGGAGGGCGTGCTGGGCGGCGGCTTGGGTCGAGCATCTCGGCATGCCCTTATCCGAGCCGACGGTCGACGGGAAGAGCTGCCCTCGAAAATTACCAATCTCACGATCTCGACGGGTGACCTCATGGTCTTGGAATCCGCCGGCGGTGGCGGATACGGCTCCCCATCAGAACGAGATCCCGTCGAAGTTTTAGATGACGTTCTGGACGAGAAGATCACCCGGGAAGCGGCGCGTTCCATCTACCTCGTCGAGCTGCAGCCCAATGGTCGCGAGATCGACTGGTTGGCCACCCGGGCTCTACGAGGTTCAAAGGAACCCAGACACGGATCGACCCAGGCCCATCCCAGCTGCCAAGGTTAACCCCATTGCGCGACTTCTTTAGCCCAGGGCGATCGCCCGTTTATGCCACAAGTGGAATGGCGGCAACGCCCCATCCCCTGGCTACGGCCACGGCGCTCGAAATCCTGCGGAAGGGAGGAAACGCCATCGATGCCGGGCTTGCGGCGTGCGCCGTTCTTGCCGTGGTCGAGCCTGGCGATACCGGCATCGGTGGCGACTGCTTCGCGATCGTCGCGCGTGACGGCGGTCGGCGGATATTCGCTTATAACGGGTCGGGGCGAACCCCGCGCCGTGCATCGCTTTCGTGGTATCAATCGCACGGCATCAGCCGCATTGAGCCTCTCTCCGCTCATGCGGTGACGATCCCTGGCGCCGTGGAGGCATGGCATCGGCTGTCCACCGACCATGGTGCGCTGCCCTTTTCGGAGCTCCTCGAACCCGCGATCGCCTACGCGGAAGCGGGAGTCCCCGTGCAGGCGCGAGTCGCTCTCGACATCGAGCTATATCAGGAGAAAATCCGCAGCGACCCGGCACTATCGGAGCTGTTCCTGCACAGCGGGCGCGTGCCTCCACCTGGTACTCTTATTCGAAACGCCGCGCTCGCCAATACCTTGCGCCGAATCGCGGCAGATGGCGCTTCGAGCTTCTACCGTGGAGATACGGCTAAGGCTCTCGTGGCGTTTCTCCAGGCTCGGGGAGGGCTCCACACAATGGAGGATTTCGAGACCCATACCGGCGAGTACATGGATCCCATCTCGGCCCCGTTCGCTGGCTATGAGGTGCTTGAATGCCCGCCCAATGGCCAGGGAATTATCGCGCTTTTGATCCTTCGCATGGTCGAGCGGCTCGGCCCATATCGGAGCGGTCCCCTCGGCGGCGATCGGTTACACGCCGTCATGGAAGCCGCCCGTATCGCATTCGCCTGCAGGGACGCCTACCTCGGCGATCCGAGCCAGTGTCCGGTTCCGTGGGACTCTTTTCTCGAAGAAGGATGGGTGGACGCGCAATGCCAGCGAATTCACCCGGACCGGCGATTGGATGCCGATCTCCAGACCGAGATCCCCACTCATGGCCATACGGTGTATCTCGCCGTAGTGGACCGCGATAGGAATGCGATCTCCTTGATCAACTCGATCTTTGACACCTTCGGCAGCGGAATGATGGAGCCGGAGACCGGCATCGTCCTCCACAATCGCGGGCAGTCATTTCGCCTCATCCAACACCACCCCAATGGGCTCTCGCCGAGAAAGCGGCCGCTCCACACAATCATTCCGGCGATGCTGATGCAAGAAGGGAAGGCCGTGATGCCGTTCGGGGTCATGGGCGGGCACTTCCAGCCCGTCGGCCATGCGTGGGTATTGGCGAATATGTTTCATTATGGCCTCGATCTTCAGCAGGCGCTGGATATGCCGCGGCTGTTCCCACTTGATGATCAGATCTGGATCGAGCCGACAATACCTATCGAAGCGCAAGCGCATCTGACCGCCTGCGGACATAAGCTGGCGCTCCGCCGAGAGCCGATCGGCGGGGGACAGGCCATCTGGATCGATCATCGCCAAGGCTTCCTCACGGGCGCATCGGACATGCGAAAGGATGGCGCCGCGCTCGGATACTGAGCTCGCAGCGAGAAGAAGGAAATCGTGTGTGAATGAGAGCGTCTATATCACCTGCGCGCTGACAGGGGCTGGGAACACGGTCGGCAAAAGTCCGCTCGTTCCAGTGACGCCAAAACAGATCGCGGAAGCCGGATTGGAAGCCGCTTCGGCGGGCGCTGCCGTACTGCATATACATGTGCGCAAGCCGGAGTCCGGCGCCCCAAGCAGACGGCTCGAGCTTTATGCCGAGGTGGTCGAGCGCATCCGCGAGCGGAACGATACGGTCATTCTCAATCTTACTGGCGGAATGGGTGGCGATCTGATCCCGGGTGACAAGGATCCGCTACAAGCTAAACCCGGCTCGGATGTCGTAGGCCCGCGTCTTCGAATGGAGCATATTCAGAAGCTTCGTCCTGAGATCGCCTCTCTGGACTGCGGCTCCATGAATTTTGGCGAGACTGTCTACATAACGACGCCGAGCTACCTGCGCGAAATGGCCCGAATGATCAGGGAGGCTGGTGCCAAGCCCGAGCTCGAGGTCTTCGAGATGGGCCATGTTCGATTGGCGCGTTGGCTTATATCGGAAGGACTCATAGACGAGCCGCCGTTGTTCCAGCTTTGCCTCGGGATTCCCTGGGCCGCCGAGGCCAGCACCCACGGCATGAACGCGCTGCACGACATGCTGCCGGAGAACGTGATTTGGGCGGGGTTCGGCATCGGTCGTATGCAGATGCCGATGGTGGCCCAGGCCGTGCTGCTGGGTGGCAATGTGCGGGTTGGGCTAGAGGACAATCTCTATTTGGAAAAAGGCCGGCTCGCGTCGAACGCGGAGCTCGTCGAGCGGGCCGTCAAGATCATTGAACTCCTTGGGTCGCGCGTGCTGGCCCCGAATGAGGTTCGCGCCAAGCTAGGCTTACGTCGACCATAGGGCTCCAGTGCCGGGATGCGGATGGAATGCCGAAGCACAATCTTGCAGAGATAAAGGACCTGGAATTGATCGCGGGTGGCGTTAGTGGTGCCGCGACCTTCGAAGCGATTGTTCGCGATCGACTGCGCAATGATATCCTTACAGGCGAACTGGCCCCCGGAGCGCGGCTCAGGATCAAGCAATTGTGCGATCGGTACGAAGTTGGCGCCACGCCGATCCGTGAGGCGCTTTCCAAGCTCGCTTCGGAGGGGCTCGCTGTTGCCGAGGAGAACAAAGGTTTCTCAGTCGCACCGCTTACGATCGAGGAGCTGCGGGATATTACGCAGCTGCGCCAAATTATAGAAGGACAGGCCTTTCGCTTGGCGATCCAAAACGGCGATGATCGGTGGGAAAGCGAGATTGTCGCAAGCTATCACCGGCTCTCGCGCGTGATCACGCAGCCACTGTCGAAAGCATATGAGCAGCGGCTTGCGTGGGAGCGGCGGCATCAGGAGTTTCATCTGGCGCTCATTTCCGCCTGTGAGAACCGCAAGCTCATGCGGATTGCCGAGTCCCTCTATAGTCTTTTGGTCCGCTACCGGCAGATCCTTCAAACGGCTGACATGACGACCGAGGGCCTGCTCAAAATCCATCAGCAACTAGTCGACGCGGCGCTCGATCGCAATCTCAAATCAGCTGCCCCGCTCATGGCAGAGCATGTGAATGTCAACGTGGAGACGGTGTTAGATGCGGCGGCGCGAGAGCCGGTCCGGTTCGCCGCATTGGGGCTGCAAATCAACGTACCAGTTGGCGAGAGCCGCCGCCGTCAAAGCAAAAACGCTCGATCAAGGTCGTTTCGAGGTCAGTAGCTGGCACTCAATCTGTCGCAAGCTGGCGTTGTTGCGAGGAGGAAGAATAATCGATATTCTGCAATCTTGTCGATTTTATAAGCGGGCTCCACCTCGATAGCGCTCGCATGGGGCCGAGAGAAGCCCGCCGCGCCACCGGGATTGTGAACGAAACAAGTAGCAGCAGGAGGTTTCGCATGTGGAATTGGACGCGTCGCTTAATGCTACTGGTGGGAAGCGCCGCCTTATTTTTGGCAATTGCGATCCATTCGAGCCGGGCAGCAGATGACCTCCTCAAGGCCGTAAAGGATCGCGGCGTTTTGCGAGGTTGTATCGCGCCCTATACGCCCTGGGCCATCAAGGACCCTGCGAATAACCAGTGGGAAGGGATCACGGTCGATATCGCCAAGGAGCTCGCGGCGGCGCTTAGCGTGAAGCTCGAGCTGGTCGACACGGCGTGGTCGACGATTATCCCCAGCCTGCAGGCGCAGAAATGCGATATCGCGGTGGCACCTTTGTGGACGTCACCTGCGCGTGCCGAAAATGTCAGCTTCACCTCCCCGATCGGGAGCGACGGCATTGGCCTGTTCGTCCCTGCATCGTCAACTGCGAAGGGTCCCGAGGATCTGGACAAGCCGGGCAACATCATAGCGGTGCTCGCGGGCTCGGCTGACGAGAAGGTCATGAAGAACCTTTTCAAAAAGGCGACGGTCAAGAGCATCGTGACCGACAAGTTTGCCGCTCAAATTCTTGAGGTCGCCGCTGGGAGGGCCACGGCTGCGTCCGGCGGATATGTGGGGAATACGTGGTTCGTCAACAAGAACCCCTCGATCAAGGTGAAGCCAATCCCCGGCTTCGTGTTGAACAAAAGCAACTACGCCTTTGCCGTGCCGGCGCGCGAATATTTCTTCCGGGATTTTGTAAACGTCGTCCTGGCCAATCTCGAGATTTCCGGAAAGATGAAGGCCATTCGGGAAAAATGGGAGAAGGGGGGAGAGTGAGCTTAGCTCGCTAGAAGGCCGCCTCGCTGTTGTGGCTTCGGGTAGCAGACGCCTTCTCATTTTGCGTAACACCGCGCCGATGAGTGGTCCATGGTCGCTCCACTTAGCCGGTCTATGACCCGAGCAATTGGTCGCCGCGTGCCATCGGGGCGCAGGGTTCGATTCTGGATTACCAGCGATGCGCTCTGGACTTCGATCCTGCCCACGCTCGCGACCTTGGCGCTTCTTGCCTGGGTCGCATCGCTTATCCAATGGGATTTTGTCGCCTCCCTGGACTTCTCTGTTATCTGGAAGTATCGCTACGCCCTTTTCCAAGGAGTCTCGACAACCCTTGGCCTCACCTTCGTATCGGTTTCCCTTGGCTTGCTTGTGGGTACTGCATTTGCAATTGCGCTTCAGACACCGCTTTGGCCGCTTCGTTGGGTGATAACGGCCTATATAGAGCTTCTCCGGAACACGCCGCTCGTTGTCCAGCTATTTTGGGTTCACTTCGCGATGCCGCTCTTGACGGGGCTGTCGACCACCCCCTTTGAAAGCGGGATCATCGCGATGTCGCTTCAATCGAGCGCCTATTTGGCGGATATCGCCAAGGCCGGAATCCAGGCAATTCCGAAGGGCCAATGGGAAGCGGCGGCTGCGCTTGGCCTTTCTCGCCGGACCACTTGGGTCAAGGTCATCCTGCCTCAAGCAATCAAAATTGTAATTCCGCCACTTGCAAATATTGCGATCGGGTACTTCAAAAGCAGCTCCGTTCTCGTCCTCCTTTCGGTCGGGGAGCTGATGACCGTGGCATCTCGAATCAGCATGTATTCCTTCAAGCCGATTGAGACCCTGACCTTCGTGGGCTTGGTGTATCTCGTCCTTGGCTACGGTTTCAGTAGCGCCACGTATAGGCTCGAAGCCTTCTACAAGAAGGCAGAGCGTTAGATGACCTTCGAATTCAAGGTCGTCCTGGATGCCTTCCCGGTCCTCCTCCAAGGACTCTGGATGACCCTGATCCTCGTTGCCGCATCCCTTCTCCTCGGCATTGCCATAGGACTCTTCGTTTGCGCCGGCCGAATTCTCAGGCGCGGCGTTATCTATTACTTCGCCAACATATATGTCGGAATCTTTCGCGGTCTGCCCGAGACCGTGATGATCTTCTGGGTCTACTACTGCGGACCCCTTCTCCTGAACGTAAAGCTCTCCGGGCCAGCGAGCGGCATTCTCGCCTTGACACTGCCGGCTGGAGCATACCTGGCGGAAATATTCCGCGCGGGGATCGAGGCGGTGCCACGAGGCCAAGTTGAAGCCGCACGCGCACTCGGACTGTCCGAACCCTGGGTCGCGTGGCATGTCGTAGCCCCGCAAGCGATTCGAATGATGACCGCACCCTTCGTGGGATTCGTGACGATCCTTCTAAAGAACTCGAGCCTCGTATCTGCCGTCGGCGTTGCCGAGCTTTTTTATCGCGCGGTCGTCTTCGGAGATACGAGCTATCGGTATCTCGAGATATTCACGACCGTCGGCGTCATATATTTCTGCCTGATTTTCCCACTCAGCTTGGCGGCGCAGTATGCCGAGCGCCGCGTTGCTCTCCGGCAACAATAAGGGATCGGTCGTGACTGACGCTACGAAGACCGAAAAATTGAGGGGTGACATTGTGAGAAGCGAAGGGGTGCGAAGGCTGGCGTCTTTTCTTGGCAAGGTCCTCTGATGCCGAAGCAGACATCGTCAATCCGGGGCAAGGGCTGCCCCTATGGGAGCCACCGCGCTGCAGGAGGGCTGCCTCAACCTGCCGAAGTCCTCGATACTCGGCTGCCGATCCATTCAAATGAGATCCTGATCGACGTCGAGCTCCTGAACATCGATTCCTCAAGCCTTCGGCAGATTTCCGAGGAATGTGACGGCAAACTCGATCGCATCAAATCCCGAATCCTCGAGATCGTCCGACGGCGGGGCAAGATGCACAACCCCGTGACTCGATCGGGAGGCGTGTTGGTCGGCCGGGTTCTGGAGATAGGGAACGATTATCCAGCCCAAGGCGTCGTCGTCGGCGACCGGATTTGTCCGATCGTATCACTGTCGCTCGTTCCCCTCTCCCTCACTGAAATCAAATCCATCGATCTCAAGTCGAACCAAATGGAGGCCCGGGGTAAGGCGATTCTCTTCGAATCGGCGGTATTCGGCAAGCTCCCGGATGATTTTCCGCTACCCCTTTCGGTGGCTCTCATCGATATCTGTGGAGCCCCTGCTCGTCTCGCGCTGATGGCCAAGCCTGGAGATACCGTCGGCATCCTAGGAGCGGGCAAGGCAGGTTTGGTGAGCGCCTATGCTGCGCGCGAGATGGTAGGACGGGAAGGCCGGGTCCTCATAGCGGATATCGACCGGCGCATGTTGGACGACATCGCGAGCTGCGGGGTCGCCGATGCGGTGATTCAAGTGGATCTGAAGCGGCCCCTCGACGCTCTTCACCAAATCGAGAAGGCAACAAGTGGGACGCTATGCGACATCGTGGTGAGCGTCACCAATGTGCCGGACACGGAGGGCGCGGCTATCTTGGCGACGCGGCAGAAAGGCAGAACACTGCTGTTTGGTATGGCGAATACGTTCCAAGTCGCAGCCCTGTCGGCGGAAGGCGTCGGTCGTGACATCGAGATGATTATCGGGAACGGCTATGTAGAAGGCTGCATCGACAACTGTTTCGCGCTCGTGCGTCGTCATCCGGCGTTGCGTAGCGTTCTCGAAAAGCGGTTGCTCGTTTAGGAATCGCACCTGTATGCGAACGATGCCGCAGACAGCCTGAGCCTCGCTCTTCAACTCACTGCACCCCGAAACGGGCGAGCGCCCCCCGATGGGGCGCATTACAAATCGCTCGGTTGACTACCATATCTGTTGATGCCGATTTGCTGCTCGGCGCACCTTCTGTACATCCGTTCGAGGCAGGGCTCGAACGCGCGGTTCATCGCTTCGATCTCCGCGTAATGCTTCTGAAACTCCGGCAGATACTTCTCGATCTCGGCCAGGATGTCGGCTTCGTTGATCCTGGTGAGCGAGCCGTTCTCGACAACCACCTCTCCATTGACGATCACCCGCTCGATCGATGCACCGTTTTCGCAATAGACAAGCTGGTTTCGGATATCGTTGAGCGGTAGGAAGTTCAAGCTGCGCAGATTGAGAACGATCATGTCGGCTTTCTTTCCCGGCTCCAGGGAGCCGACCTCGCCATGAAGCATCGCGCTTCGAGCACCCCCTATCGTTGCGCAGCGCAAGATCTCGTCCGCGGTGGGCCACCTCGAGCGGTCTGGTGTCGTTACCTTATGGAGCAAGGCCGCCAAGTTCATGACGTCGAACATGCGGGGTGTATCATTGCTGGCGACACCGTCGGAGCCCAGAGCGACGTTGACGCCGGCTTCGAGCAGCTTCCGATAGGGCATGATGCCGGATCCCAGCTTTGTGTTCGATTTCGGATTGTGCACGACCGAGGATTTCGCCGCCCCCATCATCTCGATGTCCGCATCGGTCACCCAGATCGAATGCGCCATCGTGGTTCGCTCGCTCAGGACGTCCAGGTCGTAGAGATGCTGCACCAGAGATTTGCCGTAGAACTCCCGGCCCGCAACCGCCTGCACCTTCGTCTCGAGCACATGAAGATGATAGGCGGTATCCGCCGCGCGGGCGAGTTCGTGGGCGCCTATCAATAAGTCCGGCGTGCAGCGCTGCGGACCGCCTGGTCCGAGGACATACCGCAGTCGTCCATCCGCCTTGCCGTGGAAGCGCCTGATCGCCTCCTTCGAGAAGTCGAGGAACTCCGCCGCCGTCAGCGGACGCTTGCGCCTGGCCTGGCTCAGCAAGGCCGGGGGGAAGAGCTCGCTCGTATACGGCAAGGTATCGACCAACGGAATGTTGATAATGTGCCCCGATACACCGGCCCTGACACCCAGCACCTCGTAGGCCCTGAAGACCGCTCCCAGCTGCTCGAGGTTCTGGCCGGGCATCTCGATGACGTCGTCGAGGATGGTCGTGACACCGGCTTTGAGGCACTCGATGCCACAGAGCATCGTACGAAGATAGATCACCCTGTCGGACAATGGGCTGCATCCCAGGATTGGATAGGCGTACAGCATCCAGATCTCGAGCGGCATGTTGTCATAACGGCCCTTGAGGAAGGTTTCCCACGAATGGATGTGGGCGTTCACGAGCCCGGGCATAACCAGCCGCCCGCGTCCGTCGAGGACGATGTCCGCGTCTCGCTTCGACGCGACATCGCCAACCTCGCTGATGCTGTCGCCTTCGATGAAGACATCTCCGACCAGGGGATTCGTGCCGTTTCGGGCGTCCATCGTCATAATGGTGGCGCCCTTGATCAGAATTGACACCGCCCTTCTCCCTCTGAGTCTTATCTTGTCACTATCGGCGGGTAAGATTGCCTATTACGGCCACCACACCGCACGCTTATTCACCCAACTGACAAGTCCATAAAGGACCAAGCTTATTGCGACTGATGCGATGACCGCCGACCAGGCCTCGACGAAGTTCATCATCTGCGTCGCCTGATAGATGCTCCAGCCGAGTCCGGAACGAGCGCCGAGCATTTCGATCACTACGGCGAGGATCATGCTGTGAACGATCGCCACCTTCAGTCCGGAAAAGATCGACGGCAGTGCGCCCGGCAGCCGCAAAGCCCACATGATCTTGCGGTCGTCTGCACCAAAGCTGCGCAGCAAGGCGATAGCGCCCGGATCGCAGCTCTTAAGTCCCGCCAAGGTGTTAAGGAGAACGGCATAGCTGACGACGACGATGATCAGGGCGATCTTCGAGCCAGACCCGATGCCGAACCAGATCGTGACCAACGGTCCGAACGCGATCATCGGCACGGAATTGATGGTCACGTAAACCGGCATGAAGATTCGCTCAATGGGCTGGTACATAACCATGCCGATTGCGAGCAGAAAGCCGATCGCGCTTCCCGAGACAAATCCCACGCAGGCTTCGAAGATCGTCGTCAGCGCATTGTGCCCAAGCCCGGGCAGATCGTTGAGCGCCGTGGTCAGGATTTGCTGCGGCAACGGCAGGACAAAGGGCGGAATGTCGAGCCCCTTGACGGCGAGCTCCCATAACACGAGCAATAGGACGATGCCCAGAATCGGCGGCCAAGCCTGAGCGAGCGTTTGCTGCGCCGCTCGGCCGAAAGCGAACCCGCCGCCACGGGTCATCGGACGCGCCCAATAGACCCCTCTCACATTTCCTCCTGCCACCATACGAACCAGTCTTGCAGCATTGCGATCACCAGGAAGAGGAAGGCTCCGGCCACCCCCGTCAGGACGATCCCAGCCCACAGCTCCGGCATCTGGTAGTTGTACATTGAGAGAAGCAGCACCACGCCGAGCCCAACCTGGGCGCCGAACCATTCGCCAACGATCGCGCCGACCAGACCGAGGCTGGCGCCGAGGCGGACGGCCGTGCAAATGCTTGGAAGCGCCATCGGGAACTCCAGCTTGCGGAAGATCGTCAAGCTGCTCGCGCCGAAGCTGCGCAGCAGCCCGATATGCTGCGGGCTGACGGAGCGCAGGCCCCTCAAGGTGTTGACCGCGACCGGGAAGAAAGTGAGGTAGAAGGAGATGAAGACTTTCGACGCCAGCCCATTTCCGAACCAGATGATCACGATGGCGCCGAAAGCGATGATCGGAACGGCCTGGGAGGCGACGAAATAGGGGAAGAACATTCGCTCCAGCAGTCGCACGCGAAAGAAGATCACGCCGCTGACGACACCGACAACGGTGCCGATAACGATGCCGAGGACCGCTTCGAGCACGGTGGTCCCCACGGCCGCAGCAAAGGCGCCAGATTGTGCCCATATCGTCCGCGCGATGACCGCAGGCGATGGTATGTAGGCGAGTGGAACATCGAACACGCCCACCACGAGCTGCCAGATCGCGAAAAGCAACAGCAGCACGATCACGTTCTTCATGCCGCTTCTCAACATCGGCACCGCCCTGCCTATGCGCCTTCGACCTTGGCCTCGATCCGCGACATCGAGGCAAAGGTCTTCAGGCTTTCATCCTCGACCGCATTCAACAGCCGCCGCTTGAGCTCGACGAACTCTGGCGAGGTCAGCACTGAGGGGGAGCGCGGCCTCGCGATGGGGACGTCGACCTCCATCTTGATGTGGCCCGGTCGGGCCGACATCACCACGACGCGGTCGCCCAGGTAGATCGCTTCGTCGATGTCATGCGTAATGAAAAGAACGGTGCGCTTGAACTTGCTCCACACATCGAGAAGCCACCGTTGCATCATCGTGCGCGTCAGCGCGTCGAGCGCGCCAAAGGGCTCGTCGAGGAGCATGATATCCCGATCGAACAGGAAGGTCCGCATCAAGGCGACCCGCTGGCGCATTCCGCCGGAGAGCTGCTGCGGGTAATGGCGCTCGAATCCACCCAGGCCGAACTGATCGAGTGCCGCCAGGGCGCGGCGGCGTGCCTCGGCCCGAGGGACGCCGTCAATCTCGGCGGCGAGTATAGCGTTGTCCAGAACCGTTCGCCATGGCATCAGCATGTCGCGCTGGGGCATGAAAGCCACGCGTCCCAGCAGATGGTCGGCGGCCTGACGCTTGCCGTCGATGTAGAGCTCGGCCCCGTCGTCCGGCGAGATCAGGCCGACCATGATGCTGAACAAGGTGCTCTTACCGCAACCGCTGGGGCCGACAACCGTCACGAACTCGCCGCTCTGCACGGCCAGATCGACGCCTTCAAGAGCGGCAACGCGACGCGTGTCTGCGCCGAAATGCTTGCTGACGCCTCGCAGGCGTATCTTCTCTGTCAAGTCACAATCCGTCTCAGTTCGAGAGTGAAGACGTTCCGGGCGAGCCGCCTAAGGGCCTCGCTCGGGGCCTTTCATCTTGGTTCGGGTCGGCGTCTAGCCTGCGACCTTCTTGTCCTTGTCCGGTACATGCTCCCAGAAGGTGCGATCAACCGCCTTTTCCACGTCGACCGCCTGCTTGATCACGCCATTGTCCACCAGGAACTTGTTGGTGAATTCGAGCGCCTTCATGTCGATATACCCGATACCCTTGGTTCTTCCGTCACCATACAGCAGTAGGGCGGGAATCTGGGCCAGCTCGTCTTCCTGGTGCACGCGATTTCCGCCGGGAAGAGACTTCATCAGAATATCGATAGCCTCCTTCCGATGCTCGAGCGCATAAACCCATCCGCGCAAGCTGGCGGTGAGGAATCCTTGGACGAGCTTCGGATTCTCCTTCACCGTCTTTTCATTGACGATAATGGATTCGTTGGGAAGGTTGACGCCCATCTGCGCGGGGTTGAACACGACCAGATCCGTTATCCCTTCTCGCTTCAGGACCGGCAGCTCGTCATATAGCGTCGCCGTAGCGACGTCGACCTTGCCCTCTGTGAAGGGGACCATGCTCGCCGCCTGGGCCTGGATGTGCACCGAGTCGAGCGGAATACCTTGTGACTTCAGCACCCCCTGAAGGATGAATTGCGGGCCGGTAAACCACGTGGAGATCGTTTTGCCCTTGACGTCGGAGAACTTCTTGATGCCCGACTTGGGCAGCGCGATGAAGCGATAGGGCGTCTCCTGAAACAACATGCCGATGCCGACGATCGGCATCTGTTTGCTTCGAGCTTGCAGAAGCGACGCCGCGCCACCCGCATGTCCGAAGGTATCGCTTCCCGAGGCGACCATATTCTCGCCGATGATATTCGGCCCGCCGGGGTTGATGGTAAGGTCGAGCCCCTCTTCCGCATACCATCCCTTGTCCTTGGCGACGTAATAACCGACGAATTGCGCCGATGCGAGCCACTTGAGGCGAAGAGACGCCTTCGTGAGCTCCTTGGCGGAGCTTGAGCGGGCGAAGAGCGGAGACGCAGCCGTCGCCGCCATCGTCGCAATCATGCGGCGGCGGCTCAATTTGATCTCGGACATTTTGCTCATGGTCGTTCTCCCTGTTGTCGATTTGATCGAGATGGCAGATTCCGCCGTGGCTCTCGTGCCAAACGCTCCTAACTGAGCAATTCGCCAAGGCGCGTTATCGTCCGCAGAACATTCTTTTGTGGCAGCCCCGGCCATTGCACGCGCATCAGGAAATGATTGACGCCGAGGAGCTCGTGATAGCGCTGGATCTCCTCCTTGACGAAGGCCTTGTCGCCGATAATGAAGCGGTCGCGCGCAAAATCCTCGAAGTTTTGGTTGAAGGATTCGGCGCCCTTGGACTGCTTATCGAGCCCCCAGGACGAATAGGCGCCATATTTGTATTGGAGCGCCGCTCGACACTCTTCCATCGCCTGCTTGCGCGTCTCACCAATATAGCATTCGCGTGTGATCGGGGCCTCCTTGGGAAATGGCTTGCCCGCCGCGTTCAAGGTCTCGCGATAGAGCTTCATTTGGGGCACGAGCTCCCGGAGATGCGCGAAATTCGTGATCAGCCAGGCATCACCAATTTCGGCGGCACGTTTGACCGCCGCATCGACCACCGCGGCGAGCCAGATCGGCGGCCCGCCCTTGCGCAGCGGCTTCAACCCGATGCCGAGGTCCTCGATCGTGAAGACCTTGCCCTTATAGGTCACACGATCCTCGGTCCACATCCGGCGCATGATCTCGACGCTCTCGGTGATCCGCTGCACGCGCTCCTTGAGCGGCACGCCGAAGGCGCTGAACTCGGCCTCGCGGTAGCCGATGCCGATCCCAAGCACGTAGCGCCCGCCCGAGAGGAGGTCGAGCGTCACCGCATCCTCCGCGACATGGATGGGATTGAGGAGCGGCATCACCAGGATGTTCGGCCCGATCGTCATGCCCTCGGCCTCGCGCAGCAACCAGGCAAGCATGGGAATCGGTGCGAGCATCTGCATCGGATGGGTGGCGTAGTGGTGCGGCACCCAGAGCGACGAGAACCCGCTTTGGCGCGCGGTGCGCACCTGCTCGATCATCTCGCTGCGTGCGGTGGCGACGTCGGTCTCCGGCGTGAATTGCGTGGCGATGTAAAGTCCGACCTTCATGGCCTCACGTCTCCTGCCCTTCGCCGAGCTCCTGCGATTGCCCCGATCTTCTCGTCCCGCAGGGCCGCACCCAGGACCGACGACAACCCACCCATGCCCGGAGCCTCCACGAGCGCCGCCACGCATGTCTTCAGCGGCTCAACCCGGTCCGCAAATCCGCATTCGGCGAGCAGGGCGGCGACCTTCCGCTCGGCTTCGCGGCGGAGGCGCCGCGGATCGGCGCGGTATTGCGGCGCCTCAGGGTCGCCGCTCGGGCAATCGTTGAAGAAGCGGCGCTCCCCGCTGCCTCTCAGCCGCAGCACAAGCTCTGTGGGATAGCGAGCAGGGTACTCAGCCGTGAAGCCGGCGTCCTCGCTCACCTCGATGCGCTCGCATAGGGCGAGAACGTCTTCGTCGGATACCGCCTCGTCGGTGAAATCCTTGAGAGCGATGCGGCCCCTCAGCAGCGCCACGGCGACCACATAGGGAACGTTGAATTGGGCGTCGACGGCGTTCCTCGGCCGGCGGTGATAGGACAGCACATCGGTGCGGTAGAGGCGAACGGCGACGGATTCGATATCTGGTGCCTTGGCCCCTTGCTCGAAGGCCTCGATGGCCAAGTCGATCGCGCCATGGGCGAAGCGACAGCATGGATAGGGCTTGATGGCGGTGCCGAGGGCGCTGTACTCCTCGCCGAGCCCGCGCGTCATGCGCTCGACCTCGATCGGCTCGCCGAAAGAGAAGGCGTTGAGGAAGCCGCCCGGGCCCTCGAAGATCGTCGCCGGCCCGGTGAAGCCCTCGCGCGCCAGCCGCGCCGCCAGCACGCCGCTCTGCGCCGCGCGTCCGGGGTGGAGGCGCTTGATCCATGAGCCGTCGCTGCGCCATTCGGTGAGACCGGAGGCCTGAGTCCCGGCGATGCCGAGCGCGCGCACCATGGCGTCGCGGTCGAGCCCCATGGCAACGCCGGCAGCGGCGGCGGCGCCGAATACGCCGCAAAGCGCCGTCGGGTGCACCCCGTGATAGAATTGACTGCCGCGGAACACCTCGCCCAGCCGGCAAGTGATCTCATAGCCGACCAGGAGCGCGCGCAGGAAGGCAAGGCCGGAGGCGCTCGCCGCCTCGGCGGCCGCCAACGCCGCAGGAACCACCACGGCTCCGGGATGGAGCACCGCGATGCGGTGATCATCGTCGAGCTCGAGGGCATGGGCGAAGGTGCCATTGGCGAGGGCCGCATCCCACGCCGAGGTGATGCGGCCAACGGCCATCACGGTCGCCTCCGGCTTGCCGAAGGCCGCTGTGATCATTCGCGTCATCGGCTTGCTCGACGGCGCCACGGTACCGGCGAGAGTCACGGCCAGCGTATCGAGGGCATAGATTTCCATGCGCCGAGCCAAGGCGAGATCACCTTCGCGGGCAATCTGCACGGCAAAATCAGCCAGGATTTCCGCGATCGTCGGCATGTCAGGGCGCTACGATACGGCCATACGCGTCGGGCCGCCGATCGCGATAGAATGGCCACACTTTGCGCACGGCCTCGAGCCGGGCTTGATCGAGGTCGACAACGAGGGTCTCCTCCGCCGTCTCGCTCGCTTGGGCTATGATCTCGCCGATGGGATCGATGACGACGCTCGCGCCGAAATAGGTGCTGTCATATTCGACACCGACGCGGTTCACGCCGGCGACGAAGACGCCGTTGGCAATCGCGTGGCCGCGCAGTTCGACTTCCCACGCCTTGCGCGCGAACGCGCTGCACGCCGCGGTCGGCACAAAGATCGCCTCCGCGCCGCCAAGGCCCAGCATGCGCGCCGATTCCGGGAAATGCCGGTCGTAGCAGATCATCACGCCAATGCGCCCTTCGGTGGTCTCAAACACCGGAAAGCCCTTATTGCCGGGGCGAAAATAGAATTTCTCGTTGAACCGCGCGCTCATCGGGATGTGGTGCTTGCGGTAGAGCCCCAAGATCTCGCCGGCCGCATCGACGATGGCGGCGGAATTATAGAGCTCGCCCGGCATCGCGCGCTCGTAGAATGGAACGACAAGGACGACCTTCAGCTTTCGCGCGACGGCCCGCATGCGCGATACGGTGACGCCGTCGATGGGCTCCGCCAATCCTTGATCGTCGGGATTGAGGCGTTGGGGGAAGAACCAGGTGGCGAAGCATTCTTGCAGGCAGACGACGCGCGCGCCCCGGCCGGCGGCATCCGCGACGAATGCCTCGGCGCGATCGAGGTTCTCGTCACGCTTCATCGATGACTTCATTTGAACGAGGCCGATCCGCACCTAGCACCTCTTCTGCTGGATCAATTGCGCGCGGCCGGCATCGGCGACGAGCCTGCCGGCCCGCCAGACGACCTCACCGCGGGAGATCGTGATCTCCGGCCAACCCGCGAGAGAGACGCCTTCGAGGGGGCCCGGCGCCACGCCCGGCGAGAGCCTCGCCCCGTCGACGACACGCTTGGCAGTGGGGTCGATCAGGATGATGTCGGCATCCATGCCCGGGCGCAGACCCCCCTTGCGGTGCGCGAGCCCGAAGAGCCGCGCCGGTGTCGCCGACATAGCCCGAACCAGGATCGGCAGCGGGATCCCGTTCTCGACGGCCCAGCTATACATGGAGGGCCAGAGCGTCGGTGAGCCGGGCATGCCAAAAGGCGCCGCGAAGATGTCGTCCTTGCCCGCCGCCTTGGCGGCGATCGTATGACTCGCGTGATCGCTGCCGATCGTGTTGACGGCGCCGGTGAGGAGGGCCGTCGAGAGCGCTCTCTGATCCGCGGCTCCGCGTAGAGGCGGAGCAATCTTCGCCAACGACCCGTGCCGACGAAGCGTGCCGTCATCGAAAAGGAGATATTGCGGGCAGGTTTCAACCCACAATGGAACCCCGCGGTGTCGGGCGCGCTCGATGGCGGCGAGCCCCGCCGCCGAGGAGAGGTGGACGATATAGGCGGGGCAGCCGGTCGCCTGGGCGCAGAGTGCGACGACATTGATGGCACTCGCCTCGACCTCGGCGGGGCGTGTTGGCTCGTAATCGGCGGGCGTTCGGCGCGTCTCTTCCTCGGCGCGGCGCTCCAGCCAGTCGATCACCTCGCCGTCCTCGGCATGGACCAGGGCGATGCCGCCGACGCGGCGGATCTCGTCCATTGCCGCCAGGAGGAAGCTCTCGCGCACCATCATGCCCCGGCGCTTATAGGCGAGAAACATCTTGTAGGACTGGAAGCCGCGGGCGGCGAGCGCCGCGATCTGCGCGACCGACTCCTCGCGATCGTAGAGCACCACGTGAAAGGCGAAATCGGTGAGGGCCTTCGCAGCACCCTCCCGGTGCTGGCGCTCGACGACCTCCGCCAGCGGCTCCTCCGGCGCCCCGCGGATCATGCCGATGAAGGTGGTGACTCCGCCCATCACCGCGAGGCGCGAATACTCGCCGATGCCCTCGCCATAGAAATGGACATGGGGATCGATGAGCCCCGGAAGGACCAGCATATGGCTGGCGTCGATCGTCTCTTTCGCCGTGGGCAAGTCCGCGTCGGGGGCGTAATGGGCGGCGATTCGGGAGCCAAGGATGCCGACGCTGCCGGCTGCCGAGCCCTGTCCATCGACAATTGTGCCGCCTCGGATCAGAAGGTCGAGCATCCCAGTCTCATTCGCGGACATATCCCCTGTGTGAGACGTGTCAGCATATTATTGTCCTATAAAATAGAAGTCAACTAGTGACAAGAATGGTTGTAGTAATTGAATTGTCTTGATAATATTGTCTCGAATCGACAACCTTCCGGGCGCCTCGCGCTCTGCGGCGCTTCACCTGCCATACGCCAAAACGCGCAAGATGGAATGCATCGATGTGGGATCCTAAACTCTCGACGCGGGCGCGTCCGCTTTACCGAGGCATTGTGGCGGCCTTGGAGCAGGACATCGCCGCCGGCCGCCTTGCCAGCGGCGATCGCCTGCCGACCCATCGGGAGCTCGCCCGTCGTCTGGATGTAACCGTCGGCACCATCACCAAGGCCTTCGCCGAAGCCGAGCGCCGCGGTCTCATCGCCAGCCGGGTCGGGCGAGGGACGTTCGTGTTGCACTTTCCCGAGGACATCACGGCGGCCGACAGCGAGCCGAGGGGCCTCATCGACTTGCGCGTCAACACCGTCACCGTCGAGCCCTTCAACATCGCGCTCAACCGCGTGCTCGGCGCGCTTTCGCGGCGGAAGTCCCTCTACGGGCTCCTCGAGTACCACCCGATCCCGGGCCTTGAGCGCCACCGTTCGGCGGGCGCGAAATGGTTGCGCCTGAGGGCGATCGACGCCTCGCCCGAGCGCCTGATCGTCTGCAACGGCGCCCAGGAAGCCTTGATGGCGGTCTTAGCGACGGTGACGAACCCCGGCGACTCGGTGCTCACGGAGAACCTGAACTATGCCGGCATTAAGCGCCTCGCAGACCTCTTCCACCTGGATATTCGGGGGGTGCCGACGGACGAGCGCGGCCTGCGTCCCGACATGCTTGCAAGAGCGGCCGAAGGTACCAGGGTCGGCGCCATCCTCTGCTCGCCAACCCTGCACAATCCCACAAACGCCATCATGGACCTCGATCGCCGCCGCGAAATTGTGGCGCTCGCCGGCAGGCTTGGCGCCCATATCATCGAGAACGACAGCTACGGCCATCTCTCGGGCGATCAGACGCCGACCATTGCTTCGCTGGCGCCTGAGCGGTGCATTTACCTCTGCGGGACCTCGAAAAGCATCGCCCCCGGGCTTCGCATCGGGTTCATGTTCGCGCCTGAAGGGATGATGGAGCGGCTATGCGAGGGCATCCACGCGACGTCGTGGACCTCGCCCACTCTGATGGGGGAGATCGCGGCCGTACTGATCGAGGAGAAGATCGCCGAAGGCGTCGTTGCCTGGCATCGTCGCGAGGCCTCGGAGCGGCTCGATATGGCGCGGCAGATATTCGATATGCCGGATATGCCGCCGAATTGCCCCACCTATCACCTGTGGATGCCGCTTCCATCGCCATGGCGCGCCGGCGAGTTCGTCGAGCAGGCGCGGCTGCGTGGTGTGCTCGTCTCTCCCGCCGATGCCTTTGCAGTCGATCGCAGCCCCGTACCCCATGCGATCCGCATCAGCCTTGGGGGAATCAGCGACCGGGCACGGCTGGCCCAGGGGCTTCAGGCTATCGCCGAGATCCTGCGCGCTCGCCCCAGCGCCGTTCGCTCTGTCGCTTGAAGCGCGTGCGAACCCGCTCGACCGCTCGCGCCGTCCGAAGCCTCTCGCGGCCTTTCGAAAAATGTAGCGGTACATTATTACCATTGCTGATATTGATTGTATTTGATTGAATTCCTCCGCCGCCACTCCTCAGTGGTCGCTCAGCGATGGAGACCTCGATGTTTCTCAGCAATCCCGCCTTGGCCTCTCACGACGCCTATGTGCCTGGCCTGAGCAAGGAATACGTATCCCAGGCTTACGGGATCCCCGTCGAGGATATCGCCAAGCTGGGATCGGCGGAGAACCCTCTCGGACCTTCTCCGAAAGCCGCAAAGGCCGTGCAGGCCGCCATGTCGCGTCTCGAGGTCTATCCGGAATGGACTGCCCGGGCACTTCGCGAGAAAGTCGCGGTCAAATACGGCGTGTCGCCCGACCAGGTCGTCTGCGGTGCCGGCGAGACGGAAATCATCTCCTGGATTATCCGGGTCTTCGCGGCGCCCGGCGACAAAGTGCTGATGTTCGCACCCGCCTTTCCGATCTATCACATGACGGCGGAGAATGAAGGCCGCGTCCCCGTCTTCGTGAGCATGGGCGAGGAGCTCGATTTCAAGATGGACGCGTATCTCGCCGCGATCACCGACGACGTCCGCATCGCCTTTCTCACCAACCCTCACAGCCCGACTGCGCGCCTGATGCCGGAGGAGCAGATACGGCGCGTCTGCGAGCGCGCCAAGGGGCAGCTCGTGGTGCTCGACGAGGCCTATATCCATTTCACCCAGACGGCAGGCGGCTTCCGCCTTCTCAAGGATTATCCGAACCTCATCGTGCTGCGCACCTTCTCGAAGGCATTCGGGCTCGCCGGGCTGCGCGTCGGCTTCGGCATTGCGTCGCCCGAGATCATCCGGCCGCTCCTCAACATCAAGCCGACCTGGAACATGGGCCAGCTCCAGGTCACCGGCGCAGTCGCCGCCCTCGACGACGACGAGCATGTGAACAAGACCGTCAGCACCATCGTCGAGATGCGCGCCTATGTGATCGAGAAGCTGCGCAAGCTGAACCGCTTCCGCGTCATCGGCGAGCCTCGCTCGAATTTCTTTCTCTTGCGCATCGAGGACGACTCGCTCGATTCGACCAAGACCTTCAACGAGCTCCTGAAGCGCGGCGTCATCGTGAAGGACGGCTCGGTGTCCTTCGTCGGCCTCGGCAAGCGCCACCTTCGTATCGATGTCAGCCTCAAGAAGCACATGGACCGCTTGATCTGGGCGCTCTCGGAAATCGGCTCCTAAGCCGGATTTCTCACGGATGAGAGTGCATCGGGGAGTCGAATTTGGGAAAGTTGTTTTGCGAAGAACGACTTTACCTGGCTCGAAGGAGCTCCCCGATGCCGACAGAGTGTATCGCGACACTGTTCGAGCCTCACGGCTCCGACCCTCCGCGCCGCTTGCGCACCAGCTGTTGCATCGGTGGAAATGCGGGCTAGCGCTTACAGGCAGGTCGACCCTCAATTAGCGAATACCTCACCGTAGAGGCGGAGCCAATTCCCGGAAGTGATCTTATCCACCTCCTCCCGAGCGAAGCCAATTTTTCGCAGTCCTTCGGGAATCCGGGCCAGATGTCGTGCCTCGACGAACCACGCCGGGGGCGGAGCCTTGCCCGGGCGCGCGGCAGAGGCGGCCCCAAAGTCGACACCTCGCGTCCACCTACCCATTCGCATCCAATCGTAATCGGCCTTGGTATGATTGTGGCTGCGGTCTGTGCCCACCGCGACATGGTCAATTCCCAGGAAGTCGACGGTACGCGCCACCATCTGGCACCACGCATCCAGCGAATGACAGTATTCGTCGCCAATGATATTCCGGTACGTCGCACAACCGAGCACGCCGCCTCCCTCGGCTAGGGCCTTCAGCACTTCGTCGCCTTTGTTCCGCCTGTGCTGAAAAAACCGGCTCGGGATAGCATGTGTGACCGCGACAGGTTTCTCCGACCATCGGATCGCATCGAGAGCCGTGCGCTCACCGACATGAGATAGATCCACGAGGATCCCGCACCGGTTCATCTCCCGAATAACCTCCCGGCCGAAGCGAGCGAGCCCGGAATCGACGTCCTCATAGCAGCTGCCCCCTAGCTCGTTTTGATTGTTGTAGGTGAGCTGGACGACGCGCACACCGAGCTCTGCGAAAAACTCGACGAACCGTACGCGCCCATCGAGAAGGTTCGAGTTCTGAAAGCCGAGTATAAGAGCGGTTCGCCGCGAGCGCTCGGCCTCCAAAATCTCTGCTCTGTTTCGCGCGATGACCACTAGATCCGAATTTGCTGAAGCTAGGTCGCGCCAGCGGGCGATGTTGTCGAGGGACTCGACCGTGCCTTCCCAGAATCCACAGGTTACTGTCACGCAACCGACACTGGCCTCGCGCAGCTCCTCAAAAACCTTGCGAGTGAAGTGACCGCATTGCAGGCCATCGATCAGCATTTAGCGCTCCGTATAATGATAAGGTGACTATGAGGAGCCGCGTGGAATTAGGCGATAAGGCACGAGCGTCGACAAAGACATGTCTTCGCCGTCGTCAGTACGCTCGCGGAAGAACTCGACCACGAACGAGGCGAGCGCCGCCACATCGACCTCGACTGATGTGAGGGCCGGGCGGATGTAGCGGCCCCATTGGAGGCCTCCAAAGCCGACGAAGGCGATATCTTCGGGAACGCGCCGACCTTGATCAAGGGCCGCTGCCATGCCGCCAAGCGCGAGTTCGTCGCTGCTGGCAAGAACCGCGTCGAAGCGCACGCCTGATTTAAGACGCTGTGATACTGCCTCGTAGCCCGCTTTAAACCGATATCCCCTGGCTATATCCCAGGCGAGCCCCGAAGGAATCCGCCCCAATCTCGGCATGAGACCGATTCGGTAACCTTCGAACCGAAGCCGGGCGACAGCAGAGATCGAGGTCCGGCCGAGGAAGGCAATCCTCTCATGCCCCCGCTCAAGGAGGTGTCGAACTGCGAGCACGGCGCCCGCCTTGTCATCGGGCACGATCGAGCGAAGGCCCAGGTTGTCCAGCTTCTGGCTCACCGAGATGATGGAGACGCCCTGTTCCGTGGCCTTCCGTAGAAGCGGCCGCAGCCGCCCTGTTCGCATGAAGTGAGGCAGCGCGAGCAGCAGTCCTCGCAACCCGAGCGAAGCGGCTCGAGCAAGCAGCTGTGCGAGTCGCTTCTCGTCGTGTGCCGTGTCAACGAGCATGAGATCGAGGTCGATCTCGGAGAATCGACGTTGGACCTCCTTTGCAAGTGCCGCATAGATTCCCTGTTCGATATCTCCCGTGACAAGGGCGACGGTCCTGCTCTGACCGCGCCGCAGGCTCTGTGCAATGACGTTGGGCTGATACCCGAGCTCGCGCACTGAGCGCATGACACGCAATTTGGTATCTGCCGCGACGATATCGGCCCCGCTCAGCACGCGGGACACTGTCGCCACGGAAACCCCCGCCCGGCGTGCCACGTCCACCACGCTTACCATCTCGGGCTCGCGAGCGAAGGAGTGCCCACACCAAGGGAGAGATTTGCGGCCAGGCCTCTCCCCCCGCGAAGTCGACGCGCGTAACGAATCGGTTGTTCACATCGGTACATGATTACGCCCGGGGGAACAGAAGGGTGTCGCTTGACCGCCACAGGAGGTCGATCGGACTACCCCGGTCCATCGTTCGATCGCGCTCGAGTCTAGGCAGGCGAACCGTAAGCTCCGCCACCGAGCACGCTACTGTCAGGCGAACCGTAGGCCCGAGGAATTCGCGAAGTCGCACCGTTCCTTTGATGCAGTTCTCCGCTTCACCCTGTGCGCCCGACCGGAAGGCCTCCGGTCTAATCATTGCGACGAGATCCTGAGCGCTGCCAGCGGTCTCGGCGAGCAGGCCGGTAAAGCACAATCCACCATCCGCGACGGCTCTGACCCGTGCCGCGCGGCCGTTCACGGAGATGAGCTTCACCGGAATGAAGTTCGATTCTCCGAGAAACCTCGCCACGAAAGGGGAACTCGGACGCTCATAGACCTCGTCCGGGGTACCGAGTTGCGCGATCCGCCCCTTGTCCATGATCGCGATGCGATCCGAAAGCGCCAGCGCCTCCTCCTGATCGTGCGTCACGTAAAGAACGGTGACGCCGAGATCGCGCTGAATGCGCTTGATCTCTGTCTGCAATTGATCCCTCAGATTGCGGTCGAGAGCGCCCAACGGCTCATCCATCAATAGTACCGGCGGCGAGAAGACGATTGCGCGTGCGAGTGCGACACGCTGTTGTTGTCCTCCCGACAGCTGATCGATGCGCCTCTTCTCGTAGCCCGACAGATCCACCAGGGATAAGACTTCCTTGATCCGACGGTCCATATCCGGACCGCTCGTCTTCCTCAGTCGCAGTGGAAATGCAATGTTCTCATAGACGCTATAATTTGGAAAAAGTGCGTAACTCTGAAATACCACCCCGAGCCCCCGCTTCTCCGGGGGGAGACGGGCGATGTCTCGCCCGCCGATTTGAATTTTTCCGGCGTCGGGTGCGACGAATCCAGCGATCGACATGAGGGTTGTTGTCTTGCCCGATCCGCTGGCACCAAGCAGCGTGACGAACTCCCCCGCATTCACGGACAGTGAGACCTGATCGACGGCGATTTCTTGTCCGTAGGCCTTCGAAAGACCTTCGATATCGATCCTCGCACCTATGCCCATTGCGCACCCATCTCAAGGCTCTACCGCTGGGGGGCGGATGTCATGTCGATGACACCAACCGACCCCGATGCCCCCGCCGTCGCAACCACGAGAAGGCCGATAGGAACATGATCGAAAGTACGAGGAGGATGCCTGACGCGGCGGCCACGGCCGGACTTACTTCAAAGCGTATGCCATTCCACATTTGCACCGGAAGCGTCACTGAATCGACACCGCTGATGAACAGGGCCACGACCACCTCGTCGAAACTGGTGAGAAAGGCGAAGACGGCCCCGGCGAGGACGCCGGGAAGAATGGCGGGTAGGGTCACTTTCCAGAATGCGATACGAGGATTGGCGCCGAGACTGCGCGCGGCGTCAACTATTCGCCAATCCATCTTCTGCAGGACTGCGGAAACGTTGATCAGCACAAACGGGAAGGTAATGATCGTATGCGCGAGTACGAGGCCGAGCCTCGTCCCAACAATGCCAAGCCCGGCGAATGCGCCGTAGAGGGCTACAGCGATGATGATGCTCGGCACGATGATCGGCAGGAGAAATATCCAAATCGCGAAGCGAGCCAGACCGCCTGTCAAGCGTCTCAAGCCGAATGCCGCGAGAGTGCCGATCGTCGTCGCGCTCGCCGTGCTAGCCAACGCTACAAGCACACTGGTCAGTGTCGCGTTCCGCCAAGCGCGCTCCGCGACGAAGGCAAGATACCAGCGAAGCGAAAATCCCTGCGGCGGAAAGGTGATGTAATCGGTCGCGGTGAACGAGACGGGTATAACGGCGAGCGTCGGAAGCACAAGATACGCGCATACAAGCGCCACGCCGATGTTTGTCAAACACGGGCCGAGCGCGATGCGCCCCCTCATCGCTTGATCCCCCAGATTGCCCCCAGGTGAAGAAAGCGATCGCCCACCCAATAAAGGGATAGCGTGACGGCCAGAAGGCTAGCCGAGAGAGCGGAAGCCATGCCCCAGTTGAGCGAGCGGTTGATATTGAATTCGATAAGCTGCGCGATCATGAGGCCGTGGGAGCCTCCGAGGAGCGCGGGAATGACGAAGAACCCGAGGCTGATCGTAAATACCAGCAATACGCCGGACATCACGCCCGGCATGGTCAAGGGGAAATATACCTTCGCAAAGGTAGCAACAGGGCCGGCGCCGAGGCTCCTCGCCGCGCGGGTGATGCGCGGATCGAGCCGGGTCATTACCGCGTAGAGCGGCAGAATCATGTAAGGCAGCATGATCTGCGACATGCCAATCAAGATGCCGGTAATGTTGTAGACAAGGTTGAGCGGAGCGTTGATCACGCCCAATCCCATCAGCAGCTGGTTGATTATGCCTTTCGGGTTCAGGACCAGGATCCAGCCGTAGGATCGCACAAGGAGATTGGTCCAGAACGGCAGCAACACGCAGATCAAAATCACCCCGCGAACAACCGGTCGTGCATTGGCCAGCTTATACGCAACGGGATAGCCAGCGATGAAGCAGATCAGCGCCGTCCCCGTGCTAAATGCCAAAGTCCGAATGAGGACCTGGACATAGATTGGCACCGTCACAAGCCGGGCATAGAACACCAGCGGCCCTTGCGGATCCTCAAAGCTAAGCGCAATAAGCTTGGCCAGCGGCCAGATTAAAATGCCAGCCAATAGCACGAGGGCCGGAGCCACGAACACTAGGGACGCCATCTCTCGACGGAGAGGGACTGCGCCTGCCTTCTTGAAATCGGAACTCGACGCGCCTCCTCCGCGCCGTGGAGCGAGCGAGGCACTCAACCCAGCATCCATTGCTGGAACTGCTCGTTCGTCTTTTCCAGGTTCTGGGCCCACCACTGGGAATTCAAGAAGACAGCCTTCCCCTTCGTCGAAGGGCCCCCAGAGATGATCTTTAAGCGGTCCGGCGGGATTTCATCCCAAGCCTTTGGCACGACCGGCCCATAGTTGTAGGCGAGCGCAATCGCAACCTGCGATTTTACCCGAAGCACATAGGCGAGGAACTTCATCGCCGCCTCCTTGTTCGGCGCACCTTTGGGAACGACGAAGATAGACCACGTGAGAATGCTCGCTTCCGGAACCAATCCCACTGGGGCGCCGGAATTCTTCACGTTGAGTGCCCGACCGTCGGCCAGCACGCCCATGGAGGCCTGCTCGCTGCGCATGAGCTCTTCGCTCTGCGTAACCGTGTCATACCAGATAATCGCATTGCGAATCTGACCCAGCTTCTTAAGAGCCCGCGGAACATCGATCGGGTAGAGCTTATCTACTGGGACACCATCGGCCAGCAACGCCAGCTCCAGAATGCCGCTGTCGACATGGTTATAGAGGGCGCGCTTGCCCGGAAACGTCTTCAGATCCCATAGCGCGCTCCAGTTCGCCGGGCGCGTCTTGAGAAGCTTCGTGTTGTAGGTAAGAATTCGTCCAAAGATGACCTCGGGGATCGAGTAGTCGTTGAAGAACTCAGGCCGTTTCATCAGTTGGCTACGGTCGACGATGCTGAAGTCGATCTTCTCGAGCAACCCCTTCTCCGCACCGACCCGGGCAAGTTCGGGCAGGCCCTCGACGAGGTCCCATTCGACCGCATGAGCATTCTCCATTGCCTGGAGTCGGCCCAAGGTATTTCCAGTTGCTCCAACGACTTGGATGCCGGTTTCCTTTGTGAAGGGCTCCCACCACGCCTTCTTCATCGCCTGTTCCCAGGACCCGCCCCAATTGGCGAAGACGAGCCGCTTGCCCGCTTGGGCCCGGACAATCGACGGCATCGCTAGCATCGCAGCGGCGGCAGCGGAAGTCCTGAGGAAGGTACGGCGTGTTGGCCGCAGACTCTTGATGATCGAATGGCTCATTGTGTCCTCCATGTTCCCGATCTGCCGTTCCACGAGCGGCACGTTGTTCGTTGGGTATTCCCGTCACCAGAACCGGCGACGCGCGTTGGTGATGAGGTGCGGGCCGTCGGCATCGATGGCGACGGTTTCCTCGAAGTCGCCGAGCCAGCCGTTCTTCATCAGGGTTTTCTCGGCGCAGAGCACCATGCCGGGCTCGATCCTCGCGGACTCGTTGGGGACGAGCCATGGCGAATCCCACCCGAGACCGATGCCGTGGCCCAGCCCCGAGAAAACCCCCTTCCACACGAAGCCCAGCTCCTCCTGTTTGCGCAGGCCAGCGAGGGCAACCTCACCGGCCGTCGCCCCCGGCTTCATTGCGGCAATTCCGGCGTCGACGACGGCAATGGCAGCCTCGAAGGCCGGAATTTGCTCGGGCCGAGGCTTTCCGATCGGCCGGGAGCGCGACAGGTCGAAGCAGTAGCCATCCAGGACGCCTGAAATTCCGACGCGGAACCACTCGCCCTCGGCAAGAGCCTGCGTCGAACCCCAGGTCGGAAAATTGCAACGTGTGATCGTCAGATCGGTCCCGCCCTTCCCCGATGCCATGAAGGAGTTGTATAGGGCACCCCGGCCCGGCACGAGAACATCGAGGCCCGCTGCCACCACATCGCCGTGAGTGGCACCGGGAACCGCCGCTTCCATCATGGCCTCGATCATGCGTGACCCCAGGCGGGAGGCGGCGCGCAGCTTTTCGAGCTCCGCCTTGGACTTCACGGCTCGGAGTCCGGCCAGAATCTCGTCGGCTGGGATGAAAGCCGTCTCGGGAAGAGCTTCCTCGAGCGCCTTCCCCATGGAAAACGGCAAGGCATCGCCGGCGACCAAGCCGACGCGCCCGCCCCGAAAGCTTTTCCGCAAGGTCTCGACCAACGTCTCGACCACCCGATCGGCGACTACTATGCGGTCGCGCGGCATGGCAATCGACTCTATTGACGGGATGTCCACGATGAGTGTCGGCTCCTCGTCGCACGGCATTACGACGAAGGAGTGGGCCCGCCCGCTCCACGCTCCCGGCAGGTCGGGAATGAACGGGAACGACGAATAATGATTCGTCAAATAGAAGACGTCACCATAGCGGTCGACAGATCCGCCGCCTCTCGCGCAGACAAGCAGTCCGTCGAGTTTCCTTTCCCGAGCCAGTGCAAGCGCGCGGCGACGGCGCTCAGCGTACTCTTCCGCTGGAATCGGGGAGGGCTCCGAGGACGTCATTATACCTCCATGCTCGTTAATGGGATCTGCCGCGCCATGACCCCTGCCCCCTATTCTCGTACATCGCGGTTGCTTCTCGATCTATTCTGTGATGAAAACGATTACATCAGTCAAGAGTCATCTGTCCCGATAGAGATGAGAGCATCCTCCCCTTCGCCGGAAAGCTCAGCCGAGCCACGCTCGCATCGCGTAAGGCTACGTCCGCCAGAGCTCGTCATGAGTTCGGAGCGGGCCGCGGCCGCCTACCCGAACGCGCTCAGCTTTACCCGCTCTCTCGTCAGAAAAATGCAGCGCGAGCATTGGCGGATCACGCGGCTTCGTCTCGAGCTCGATCAAGAGGGCCGCGGCGAGGCTCTCTACGGGATTACCGCGCCAGGCCGAGTCTTTTATTTCTACGCGATTTCGAATGTTTTTCCGCCCGAGGAGAAGGTGGATCGCAGTTTCGGGATCAATTGGGACGTAAGCGCCGCGATTTGCCAGGGACATTGGAGCCCCGAGCGAGAGGCTATCCTGCGCGGTGAGATCCCCAAGCAATACGACGGACGTTATGACGCGGATGTCCTCTGCTTCTGTCGCGGCAACCGAAGCGAGCGCATCTTTGATGAGGTCGTTGCGTCACTCGTCAACGGTGCTCAACCCGACACCAAATTGCTTGCCGGCGTTGGCTATCTGCTCCGCTCCACCGCTTTCGCCGGCAATGGCCTCTTCGGCATGAAGCCCTTCGAGGGGCTCGGCGCCGCCCACCCCCTCGGCGCGCCATATCACGTCCAGATGCTGTCGGCCTTCATGCTGCGCGAATTCGTGTTCGACCTCGTCGACTGGATGGCGCTCAGTCAGGGAGGGAGCGCCGTGCCGCTTGATCGGCGCCTCAAGCGCTATCTCGGTGTTGGCAACTCAGCAGGCCTCGGTCTGATTCCCTTTCTCGCCAACCATCCGCGCATCGTTCACTGCTGGGTACACGCCCAGGAAACGGCTTTCGCAGAGGCAAGTGCGCGCGAGGTAAGCGCCAAAAGTCCCGCGGCCAAGCAGCTCCTTGCCCTTATCAAAAGAGCTGCGACATATTTCCGCCAGGATCCACGCGATGGAAACGGGATCTTCGCGAGCTATGAACGCCTCGCGGCCGACTTCAGCCTTCTTGCCGATCGTCTGACGGCTCAGCTCGCAAAGCGCAAATCAAGCGCACGCCCCTGGTCACAGGTTGTATTCGAGACAACCCATGATCTCCACCCGGAAACGGTCGAGATCGTACTCGGTCTTCTCCTCGAGCTCTATCCCGACGTCGTCGAGCGAGCCGAGGCCTCACTTACCGCGACCGAGGATTTCGATTTCCGACCACATATGACCGTGAGCGAGTTGCGCTCGCTGCTGCATGAAGATTATGGCTGCGCCGGCCTGAACAAGCCCCAATTGCCGACCGAGACGTCGTTTTTCTGGTATTACCCCGTCGAGGCACCCTACGAGCCGCGCCGGGGACGCCGCGGACAGGGTGCTATCTACGAGTTCGAGTCGGCGATGGATTTGCCCCTTCGAATCAGTGACCTACAAGCCGTACTCTCCCAGTATGCGGATTCGATGAGCGTCGCGGAGCTCGTGGCTTGCCGTCCAGATCTGCGCGCGATCACGACGCGAGTCCAGTCGACGGCCGGGCTTCGATACGCAAACCTTCGTGAGAGCTATATTGCCGAGTCCTTCACGCCCTTCGCGGCCTGTCGCCTGCTCCTCGCGTTCTATGGAATGGAGAAATTCGATCCGCGGCCACCGCGCTCGACAAAGGGCGCACTCCTTCAAGGAGCACCGCTTGCCGACGAAATCGAGTGTGGCCGGGAAGGGGATTGGCCGTTCCCCCTGGTTCCAGAACTCGAAAGCGAGCGCCAAGCTGCGACGGCAATCCAAGCCATCCCTCTCCGAGTCCTGGAGTCTCCCGAGGTATCTGCCAAAGCGATCCAGCAGGTGGCGGCGAAGGTGGTTCGCCCCAAGGCCCGTCCGCCTAGCCACATCTTTCCCTTGGAGCTTCGGAAGCTGCTCACCAAGGCGTTTCTGTGGCAAGGCGCCACTCTTGGCGTCGCCGAGGCGCTCGCGAGGATTGTCCAGATAGCGGCGACGCACGGCCTCTATTCGCTCGACGCCGTGCTCGACTGTTTCGCCGAATGGTCAATCGGCACCTCGCCCACGCTCATCTCTTCGCGACAGCTTGAAGGCGGCGACGCACCTCGCTTCGCAAGCCTACCGGCGGCCATCGACTTGGCCTGCGCCAACGCGACTCTCACCGAACCAGGCATCTGTGAGATCTTACATGGACGTCCTTCGCCGCTACTCGGCAGCGCGGCAATCATCATAGCGAGTCGAGGGTTCCTCTGCCTCGCTTCTGATCGTGAGACCGGAGACATTTGGGCGGCCGGCCCAGGGCCAATGGGGACATGGCTACTGAGAGCGGATCGTCATTCGGCACAAGCAAGCGATATGTTCAACATCGCGCCTGGGCTTGGTCGTCTTGTCGTAGCGCTCGGGCCTGCGTCTGGAGAGTGGGCAATCGCTTGTGCGGAACCCGTGAGCCGTATTCCACCGGCAGGCAGTCTCGGCACGAATTACCGGAGTGACGAGGCGATTGCCCTTGACGTGACGCGAATGAACAACCTGGGGCTGACAATTGGCGCCGCGGCCTTCGATCGGCTCTCGGCCTTAGCCAAGCACGCACTCGTGCCTGAGCAGGTCGAGTGTCAGCTTATCCGGCCGCAATGAACAATTATCGAGGGAACTTCACGAGCGTCTGGGAAGCCACCGCCTCCACACCAGCAGCCTCCTACACCCGACTGGATACCGGACAGAGGCCGAAGCTGCCGTCATCGATGGCGGCCTTTGCGGGCTATCAGCTGCTCCCCATCTCGCGGAAGCTGGTCACTCCGTGCGCTTGCTCGGAGCCCGCTCGATCGGGCACGGCGCGAGTGGCCGCAATGGCGGGCAGGTGAAAGCGGGTCTAAAGGGGGCCTCGGATCAGGCGGGCTCGAATCGTGCCTTCCAACCCATTGAGATCGGCAAGGATGCCCTTCCTATCGTCTAAAGCCGTATCGGCATCGATCACCACGTAGCCGATCGCTCTATCCGTCTGGAGGTATTGAGACGCGATATTCTGGCCCTAATGGGAAAACACTTCATCGACACGCTGGAGGATTCCCGGCTCATCACGATGGATGTAGCGGTAGCCCGTTGCCGTCGGCCGCGTGGGCAGCTGGACCTGAGGAAAGTTCACGGCCCCGTCGTATCCGCATTGATGTAGTCGATCAACTTACGGACGACTTCAACGCCGATACGCTCCTGCACCTCTGAAGTCGATCCGTCGATATGGGGCGTTAAGATGACGTTGCCGATGCCTTGGGGTGGATAGCTTTCTAAGAGCCTCTCGGCACGTCCCCCGTCGTGGTCGAGTCCATGGCCATGATTCGCGCTACCGCCCGCCTTACGAGGCGGATCGCTATCTCGTACCCGAGATCCGCGCCGCCAGGGCGCCCGTTGCGAAGGCGTCTTCAATCGTCCCGCGACCTTGGCGCGCTGTGGTCTTGACGTTGACGCGATTTTTATGTAAGTAACTTATTACTTACTATATTCAAGGCGGGCTACCATGACCACAGAGCAGCTGAACCTTCAGATCAACGGTAAAACACATGAGCTGGAAACGCCTGTTGGGCGTACGCTCCTCACCGTTCTGCGAGAAGATCTGGACCTCACCGGCGCGAAGAAGGCTTGCGATAATGGCGAGTGTGGTAGCTGCATTGTCCTCCTTGGCAATAAGCCGGCGAAGTCCTGCCTGCTCGCAGCAAGGCGAGCGCAGGGAAAACCGATCGTCACAATCGAAGGGGTCGCATCCCAGTCCTTGTATTCGACCAGCGGTGCCGGAGCTGCCGGGAACACTCTTCATCCGCTTCAACGGGCCTTTCTGGAGCTTGGCGCAACGCAATGTGGGTTCTGTATCCCAGGTATGATCATGAAGGCCAATGCCCTTCTGATCGGCAACAACAACCCCACACGCGACGAGGTGGTGAAAAGCCTATCTGGAAATTTGTGTCGCTGCACAGGGTACATGAAGATCATCGAGGCAGTCCTGAAGGCTGCCGAGATGATACGAGGGAATTCCGCACCCGAACCTGTCGAGTCCGGCGGTCCTGTCGTAGGGCAAAGCGTTCCACGCCTGGACAGTCCTCACACTGTCAATGGCGCAGCAAAGTATGCCGCAGATCTCAAGATGGACGGTATGCTGCACGCCAAGCTGCTGCGTAGCCCCCACCATCACGCGCGCATTCTCTCGGTCGATACTGCCGAAGCCGCTGCGATGCCGGGTGTCTGCGGGGTCATTACTGCGGCTGACATCCCCGGTACGCCGTATCTGCCCAACTGCCAGCCTCAGGTATTTGTCTTTCCACGTGACAAGGTTCGCTTCCGTGGTGAAGCCGTGGCTGCAGTGGCGGCCGTCTCTGAGGAGATCGCGGAGAAGGCACTCGAAAAAATCAACGTTCAATATGAGCTCTTGCCGTCGATTCTTGACGCTGATGACGCGATGGATCCCAGCGCGCCTCTGCTCTTCGACGGCGAGCCAAATGTATCAGCGACGAAGGAAATTGTATTTGGCGATATCGAGAAAGGATTTTCTCAGGCGGACGTGATCGTCGAAAACACCTATAGCGTTCCGGTGCGTGAGCACGCCGCTATGGAACCGGAGGCTGCCCTTGCGTACAAAGACGACGACGGCCGGATTGTCATCAAGACGCCGCTTTACCATCCCTTTGTCCAAGGACAGGAATCGATTGCTGCCAACTTGGCAGTGCCGAGAGATCGAGTGCGCATAATCTGCCCGGCGATGGGAGGCAACTTTGGCACGCGCGGCGATACACTTGCGGCCGTCGTCGTCGCGCTCTTGGCAATCAAGACCGATAAGCCCGTCAAAATCGTGTTCGGCCGCGCGGAGTCGCTGCTTGGCTCGTGCAAGGCGCCGTGGGTCAAAATGAAATACAGGACCGGTGCGACAAAGGATGGCCGTCTCGTGGCGTTGGATGTCGATATCCTTCATGGCGCTGGCTCGTGGGCACCTCATTTAATTCCCGCGACCACGCAAGGTGCGGAACTCTGCTATTATGAAACGTTGGGAGCGCTTCTGTCTCATGTCACGGGACCATACGAGATTCCTCACGTGCGGGCACGCGCGCGCGACGTGCTTACAAATGCACCGCGATTTGTGCCACTTCGCGGCACAAATGGGAATTATTTGCCGCTCGCTTACGAATCGCAGATCGACGTGTTGGCGGAAAAGCTGGGGATCGATCCTTTGGAATTCCGGCTCCGTAACACGGTGGACGTCGGCTCCATGACCCATATTGGTCAGGTTCTGAGTGATAGTGTCGGCATGCGGGCGGAGCTCGAAGCGCTCCGTCCTCACTACGCTGAGGCGAAACAGCGGCTGCAGCTCAAACAGTCGGATGGGCAAAGGGGATGGAGAGCAGGCATAGGTATTGCGTGTGGATGGCGCAACATTGGATATGTAAATACGACGATATCGGCGGCCGCTGAGCTTCTGCCTGATGGACGAGTCAGAATCCTTGCGGGTACCGTAGAGCAAGGCCAAGGTCCGACGACCCAGTTTGCCCAAATCGCTGCCGATGCTATAGGCCTTCCCATGGAGATGCTGGTTATCGGCATTGGCGACACGCTTTCAGCTCCTTATCCGGTGCCAACATTCAGCTCCATCACCACCGTGGGCACCGGTAAAGCCGTGCAGACTGCATGTGAGAACCTCAAGCGTGCGATCATCGATGTGGCGTCTGAGATATTCCATGTCGATCACGCGCAGATCTCCATAGATATGGGATCCGTATTTTGTGCTTCGGCTCTGCACAGGAGATTGTCACTTGCCCAAATTGCGAGACACGTTGAGGAACGCGGCGGCCCGCTGAAGTGCGAGGGACACGTTCAATGGCAAGGCGAGGCGCCGAATATTCTCTATGGATACAATGCGGGTCTCGTGGAGCTCGAGGTCAACGAACAAACCGGCCAGGTCCGCCTCGAGCACATTGTCAACGTCTGCGACCCGGGGACGATCGTGAATCCTCTCGCATTAGAAGGGCAGGTAGATGGAGGTATAGGGTTTGGCATCGGCTTCGCTCTAAAGGAGGAGTTCCATCCGGAGAAGCCGGCAACGTTTGAGGCATATGGTCTTCCGACGACTAGGGACATTCCCGGAAAGGTTACGCGCCTCTTCGTCGGTGGACGCTGCGAACGGGGACCGTTCGGAGCGAAATCCGCCGGCGAAATGCCCGGGATTTCGCCAATTCCAGCGATCATTAACGGCATCGCGAATGCGACCGGCGTTCGGGTCCGCGATATTCCTGCAACCCCGGATCGGGTCCGCGCAGCCCTTGCTTCCGGCAGGTAGATCTTATTGACAGCGCGTATCTATCGGCCTATCGGCGCGCTGGGTCTCAAATCCCTCACTGAGAGGAAGGCGGCATTGTGGTTGACTTGAGCTTGCGCCTCGGCCAGCACAAGATCTGCCATGCGTCAAGAGACGACCATCGCGTTCGTCATCGGCGGGGGTGTTAACTTGCGCGCTATGTTAATATATGGTGGTTTCAAGAGCATCCATAATTCCAGCCGAATATAAAGACCCGCATGCATAATAAGCGAAGGTCACCTTCCGTACCGATCGAACCCTCTCGCGCTAGGCGCGATGCGGTCGCGACTCGGGAAAAGATCATGCACGCGGCAATGTCCGAATTCTGTCGCAAAGGATACGACGGGGCACGTACGGCTGTTATCGCGCGGCGTGCAAGCTGCAACATCCGTATGATCTATCATTATTATGGGAGCAAGGAGGGTTTGTACCTCGCTGCATTGGAGCGGGTCTATGCGCAGATCCGCACCGAGGAGGCTCAACTAGATCTCCAGCGCATGAGTCCCATAGAAGGTATATCCGCCTTGGTTGAATTCACGTTTGATCATATGGCAGCCCACGAAGAATTTGTGCGTCTTGCCACGATAGAAAACATCCAGCATGGCCGCTATCTAAAAAAGTCCAAGGCCGTTCCTCAGCAGACGCAGCCGCTGATCAAATCGATATCCGGACTCCTGCATCGAGGCCAGTTGCAGGGCGTGTTTCGCCCGAATGTCGATCCGGTTCAACTTTATGTCTCGATACTTGCACTAAGCCTTACCCACCTCTCGAATAGGTACACGCTCTCAATAACCTACCAGCAAGACATGGGGAACCCTGGCTGGCTTGCAAAAAGACGTGAACATGTCAGGCAGCTGGTTTTATCGTATTTACAAGCCGACGCGGCCGGTCCTAAATCGGCTGCCAGCGTGCAAGCTCCGATGATGCTCCAAAGGAGCGCAGTACGCGGTTGATGACAGAGCAGTTTAGCTTCCCTGACATTGCTCAGGAATTCCACGCGCAGCCAATCAGATTGAAGAGGGCATCTGCCTCATGGTGATGCCTGCGACAACCAAAACCTTCAGTCCGCGTTCTAGGGCGCTACCAATACGAATGGTCAGCCCTTTGGGAGAAACTCGTTCGTATAGAAGTCTGTTGGCTTGGCGCCAGCCTTTATGAGGCCGGCGTGAATAAGTAGCTCCGTCGCGGCGGCCCAATCCTTTTCGGACTGCCAGCCGATAGGTTTCCCCCGGGTATTCGGTGTGTCGAAATATTTCAGATATCCTAATGCCTGTCCCTTGAGAATAGCGGGATCCAAGTTGGCATTCGGGCGATCCTTGATGATGGCCTGCACGGCTTCGTCGACGTGCCCATCACGAATGTATTCCCAAGCGTGTATGGTGGTGGCCACGACCTTCTTTACGATATCGGGGTGAGAGGCGATGAACTGATCGCTCGAAACCAGCCCAAGAGCGGGAAGATCGATCCCATAGTCGGCAGCGTCGATGGCGCGTGACGGCCGAGTCTTCTCGAGTACCGGCAAGGCGAACGGGGCAAGCGTCAGGACCCCGTCTACTTGGCCTCTGCTATAGACGGAATACATCGCGTTGACGTCGGTATAGACAATGTTCACGTCGCTCTTTGTAAGGCCGGCGTTCTTGAGGAATGTATCGATGAGGGGCACCCACGGACTTGCGGGAAAAACCACAAGCCGCTTTCCCTTCAAATCTCGAGCCGTTTTGATTGGCGAGTTCACAGGAACGAGGACGGCCAAATCGCTTCGCCGCGCAAAGCAGGCGACACTTTTCACCTCCATGCCAGCTTCCCGTGCCTCGGGCACCGCACTGACGCTCAACTGCCCGATATCGATCTTGCCGCCTCCCACCAACTGGATGGTGTCAAGGCTGCCCTTGCCGTCCTGCAGATCGACGTCGAGACCTGCGCTCTTGAACCATCCCTTGACCAGCGCAAGATGCAGCGCCGCGTGTGTTCCTGCCGGCGTAAAGTCCGTGCGAATCGTGACCTTTTGCAATGCCTGGGCGAAGGCGGTCGTCGAAATCAGCGCCAACCCAAGCACGCCAAGCGAGCAAATCAGCGTTCTCCTGATTGTCGTCGTAATAGCCATGTTGTCGCCTCCCTGTAATGGCGAGCGCCTGCGGCCATTCAGGCCATCTTAGAATGACGTTATCGACTGGGCGCGCTGGCGTGCCCTCCGCGCTGCGAGACGTGCCAGGGCACGCAGATCCGTTCAACGAGATCGACCACGTAAAAAAGTAGCGTTCCCAATACCCCGAGAATAACAATTGCGGCGAACATCCGCGGTGTCTGGAACATACCCTGTGCCAGCAGGATCACGTGGCCGAGGCCTGTTTCGCCTGCGACGAACTCCCCTACGATCGCGCCGACCAGTGAAAGAGAGATCGCGACCTTCATACCCGCAAAGATGCTGGGCAACGCGCTCGGTAAGCGTATCTTGAGGAGAATTTGGAGATGGGATGCCCGGGCTGTGCGAGCGAGGTTGAGTAGATCAGGATCCGACGAGCGCAACCCCAACACAGCATCTATCACGATCGCGAAAATAGCGATTGTTAACGCGATTGCGATTTTTGGCTCGGCGCCAGTGCCCATCCAGACCACAAACACTGGCGCAAGCGCAACTTTCGGCAAGCTATTTAGTGTAACGAGCATTGTGTAGAGGGTACGCTCGAGAAAAGTTGAGTATGTTATGGCGACTGCGAGCGCTAGCCCTATCGCGAGCGCAAGGCCGAACCCCGCCATTGTCGTTAATAGAGTGAACCCCGTTTGCTGTAGGAGGTAGGAGGGCGAGCGCAGAATCTCAACGCCGATAGCGCTTGGCGACGGGAGGAACCACGTCGGTGGATGAAAGATCCTGCATCCGATCTCCCAAAGAGCGATCAATCCAGCCAAGATCAGCAATATCGAAACAGTTCGATCCAAACGCCGCCATAAGTTGCGCATCGCGCTCACTCGTCTTTCAAGATCCCAAGCGACATGAACAGCTTTCTAACCCTGCTCACATAAGCGCCGAACGTTGACGTTTCTCTTATGGAGAGATGGCGAGGGCGCGGCAAATCAATATCGATTGTCTCAATGACGCGACCAGGATTGCGGGACATCATCACGACACGGTCGGACAAGAATACGGCTTCCGCGATTCCATGCGTGATGAACAGCACGGTTTTCCGCGAGTTGAGCCATATGCGCTGGAGCTCAACATTGAGCTGGTCTCGCGTCATGGCGTCGAGCGCTCCGAACGGCTCATCCATGAGGAGAAACTCGGGATCGTCAACCAGTGCTCGACAGATGGCGGCGCGCTGACGCATGCCTCCCGAAAGCTCCCATGGATAGCGATGCAGGGATTCGCTGAGGCCAAAGAGGTCGAGTAACTCGCGTGCGCGATTTTCGCTCATACGACGATCGCGTCGACGGAACTCACTAACGAGCAACACATTATCGAGAACATTGCGCCAATCAGCGAGAACATCACGCTGAAAGACCATGCCAAGATTCTTAGGCGGCCCTTCAATAATCTGGTCTTGGATGCGGATTACCCCGGTTGTGACTTTCTCCAGCCCGGCAACGCATTTTACCAGCGTACTTTTTCCACAGCCGGAGGGGCCGACGATGCTTACGAATTCTCCCTGCCGGAGACACAGATTAATATCCTCTAATGCCACAAGCTTACCAGCACCAACGCCATAGGCCTTCCCAACGCCGGCGATCTCGACATAGACCGATGCAGGTGATGCCAATGGAGGGACAATTACATTGCTTTGCGGCGACGTTTTTCTCATTAGCGATGAGCACCGTTGTTAGGATACGAGAAGAGTAGCCTTGGCACAGAAATCATATCCATCCCGCAACCGGCATTTAATAAGCAAGCACTTACTTACAATCTATCACCGGGCTGTGAACGAGGCAATCGCTTGTGGTGCAGATGCGTGCTTTTTCGAGCTCCGGATTAATCGTCGTCACGCACGCCGGCGCCAGCACCTTTAATACGCGACGTTATCGATGCCGGAACATAAGTCCGGAGTGCGAGTGCCTCTAATTTATCCCATGCCCACTTTGGCGCCGTGGCACGTCCAAGGGGACGTGAGACTAAACATCCCGACGGGCGCCCCGGCATATTTCCAAATTGGACTCGAACTTCCGCCACCGGTACTCCGCATAACGCCTGTAGGGCGGTCGTTGCCCGCAAGGTGCAGCTCGGATCGATATCTATGGAGATGTCAGCAATCCGCACGTGGGCCGACAACCTAAGAGCCTTCACGACTCCAAGCAGTGGCGGCAATAGCCAGATAGGATGTGCCACCGCGCAAAACGATTGGCAGCCTTTAGACAGGCACTCAGAAGCAGAGTCGGATAAAAATGCACCAAGGCGAACTGATGATAGAGGCGCATCCGAAGGGCAGCCCTCTAAAGAGGAGAAGGTTGCGTCCTCCTCACCTGCAAGCAGCGCAAGGAGGGACTCGGCCCACGGAATCGAATATTGCGAGAGCCAACGAGCGGACCGACCGACATCATCCGCCAGGCCCCAAGGCAGCCCGGCGCCACGGGCTGCCTTAACAGACAGCATCTCAACTTCATTGAATGAGGCGTCAATTGTGTCAGGCGGCCGTTTCAACCCAGTCGTCTCCCTTTTTCTCAAGGATCTCGTCGGGGAATGGTGCTCCCTGGAAAAGGCAAATGCGTAGCCAGCGATCAGATCGCGGATCGAAGCGGCATGCGCCAAAAAACGCTAACTTGCACCTCAGCAGGTCGATCGGGCGCAGATCGGCGCCTATCAAGTTGTCGCGTATCTCTGCATAGGGGTAACGAGCGACGAGCTGTACACGCCGGACAATGTGACGAAACTCGGGGTGGCTCAGCAGAGCCGAAGCAATTCTCTCATCCGGCGACACGGCATTGATTGCTTCGCGTAATTGCACAACATCCCGGGCGAATGCGAGAGGCTGCTCCAGATTGGCACCGGGTTCAGAGTAGCGCTCACCTAAACGCGGCTCGAGCTTTTCCTCAGAGACGTACCAGAAGCGCGCATTGGACTCGGATTTAGAAAAATCAAAATTGAACGCCCACCTATAGTTCTGGTCTATCAGGTTGGCCAATTGACGCGCGCTCATACTGCCGTCGATCCGCGTACCGTCCTCTTCATCGGCGCTCATTGCATCGCATAGGTCGTCGACGGCCCAGTCATGCTGCTCGATCAGAAGTGACACCGTATATTCCTGCCCCTCCAAGCTTAGATTGTCTTCTGCCCAGCAGAAAACAGTGTCCCACGACTGTGGTGGTTCGAGCAGTTGGCGCGCCCATTCGGAGAGGAAGCGCAGGTCGGCTCGCAGTGTCTCGATGCGGCCTGCTTGCACGGCATCATCCGTATGCCAGTGCGCCACAGATCCGCGCGCGTGCTCGAGCGAGCGCCTGAACGCCTGCCACGTGAACTCGGTCGTCCGCAGGGCACGAATACGGGCGAGAGCCGTTTCTCGCGCCGTAATCCAACGATGCAGGAGAATCGGATGCTTAACCAGGAAGGGCGCCATTCCCAGGCCGGTGGCATTGCCGACGCCGAGCCGCCGACGAATGTCGCGGTTTAGCAATACGGCCGTTGCCGGCGACATCGCCCGCGCATGGTGTTCAACGAGGTCTACGGTAAAGGCACGAATCAACCAGACCGTCAGCATTTCCGCCCTGAACGGCCCGGCAAATTCGGGCCGGTCGGCAATGGAATTGCGATCGGCCAGGCCAAATTTCCCATTGCCATAGACGGCGGTCGTTCTCATCAGATAGCCAACTGATTCAATCTCAGCCGGATCGGGTTGATGACCGGCGGCAAGGGTCTTGGCAACGGCCTCGAACAAACGCACACTTTTATTTGCGCGCGACAAGATCAACTCGCGCTCGGTGTACCGGCCGGCTTCCTGTTTTGGGACATTTTGCCTCAGGCGCTCGATTTCATGAGCATCTGGCGTCCCGTCATAGAGTACGTATGTGGTATCCCATGCTTCAGCGATCACACGATCTGTTCGAAGTTCGGGCGCCAACCTTTGCGAGAAGGCAACAAGGCTATATCGGCGTTCCGGCGTCGCGACGGAATAAACCGCATGCCCAACGCCTTCTGCATCCAAGTTCCAGACAGAGCGAGAGACCATCCAGCGATCTTGATGCACCCGGCGCAACATAGCGCGCAGGAAACTTAGACGCGTCTGATGCATAGCGCCGAGGCGGGCCAAGCGCATAACGCGCTCAGGTGGACGTAGTGCGATTTCGGCTCGCGGCAAAATGTCCTTCAAACCATTTGCTCCATTTCATCAATGTGCGTAGCGGCGGCCGAGCATAAACAGCCGATCCCTCGATCGACGCGTAACATGCGATGCTTAATTGAAAAGCGCACAAATCCTCTCATGCAAATCGCGCTGGACTCGGACACCTTCGCGGTCCGCCTGCTCACGAGCAGCAATCCGGCGCGAGCCTGGAAGGCGGCCTCCGGCTTGCGTCACGAAGGATTTCTGCACGATTGCCAGGCACTCGAAAAACCTGCCTTCGGAGGTTGTTCCGGGTGCAAACGCAATAAAGAATTGGCCCGTCCGCGGCGGTCCACCTTGAGTGCCGGAGAAAGCACTTGCGACGGCTCCAGGGGTGGCCCCCGTCAGGCATGCAGCCATGACCTCGACGAGTAATGCCGACCCGACGCCCTTATAGCCGCCTGCCGGCGCCATCGTACCCTTGAGGGCGGCTTGAGGGTCAGTTGTCGGCCGCCCGCTAGCGTCGAAGGCCCATCCTGGTGGAATCGCCTGGCCGGCGCGAGCTCTCTTCATGACTTCGCTCTTAGCGACGACACTGGCGCTTTGGTCAATCACAAATAGCGGTTTTGCCTCAGCGGAGGGCACGGCAAACGACCATGGATTGGTGCCAAGCACTGGTTTCACCGCGCCCCAGGGAGCGATGGAGGCCGGCGCGTTGGTAAAGCCGAGGCCGACCAGTTTTCGCTCCGCGATCCGCTCCGTGTGGTAGCCGAGAGCGCCACAATTGTAAGAGTTATAGATAGCGAGCGCCGCCACTCCTTGTTTTTCAGCAAGGGGACAAAGCGTGCCCAGCCCCAGATCTATCGCCGGGTGCGCAAATCCGGCAGCCGCATCCACAATCACGACGCTTGGTGATGCAATCCGCAGTGTGGGAACTGCGCTGCCGTCCACCTTGCCGCATGTGAGATGCTCGCAGTAAATCGGCAGGTAAGCGAGCCCGTGAGAGGAAATGCCGTCCCGCTCGGCCGCAGCGATCGCATGAGCGAGTGAAGCTGCGCTTTCCGGACGGGCACCGTGTGCCACGAGCGCCTTTTGGGCAAGGTGCGCGACCTCGGTGACAGATAGGACAACAACCTCGCTCACTGACCCGCCTACGAAATCTGGGCGCCCGATGATCGGGCTAGGGAAGCCGAGACCTCGAAATTTTTCGCGTCCATTGCGCCATCCAACGTCGTCGTGAAAGACTCACGCATGAACCGATACCAGTTCCCACCGAGAATCTGCTCAACCTCTAACGTGGAAAATCCGGTTTTGCCGAGCCCATGTTCTAAATTTGCGATGCCAAGGCTGTCGGCAAACCACTCGGGCTGAGGCGGGAATTTCGCATGCGCCGCCCCTCGTTGTGGACGCGTCCATCGGCCTTCGCGCATCCACTGTACGACGCTGTCGGGTTGGTTCTGGCATAAATCGGACCCAATACCGATGTGCTCCACGCCAATCGTTTCAGCGAGTCGAGCCACCATGCCGCAGAACTCATTCAGAGATGTCTGCGGTCCGCCTCGCAGGTGGTGCGCATAGAGGGACAGCCCAAGCACCCCCCCCGATTCTGCCAGCGCCTGTAGCACCCGATCGGACTTATTACGTCCGCTCGGGCACCAAGATGAAGGGTTGGCGTGAGTGATCGCGATCGGTCGCGCAGAAAATTCAATCGCCTCCAGGGTCGAGCGTTCCGAAGAGTGAGACATATCGACAACCATACCGAGACGGTTCATCTCTCGGATCACCTCGCGACCCATGCGCGTAAGGCCGGAATCCTCCTTCTCGCACCAACCGCAGGCAAGGAGCGACTGGTTGTTGTAGGTCAATTGCATGAAACGCACGCCGAGCGTGTGGAGGACCTCGACGAGTCCAAGATCGCCGTCAATAGGCGAGCTGTTCTGGAGGCCAAAGAAAATTGCGGTTCGATTGCTGGCGCGAGCGCGGTCGATGTCGGTGACAGAGCGTCCTGGAATGATAAGGTCACTGTGATGGTGAAATCGCCAGTTCCACTCGACAATTCGGTCGACGGTCTCGCGGAAGCTCTCGTGATAGGCAATGGTCGCGTGGACCGCAGATAGGCCGGCATCGTTCATTTGTTGGAAGATGGCGCGCGACCAGTTGCAGTATTGCAATCCATCGATTCGAAGAGGTCGGGTCGTGTGACCGATCTCCATGTTCATATAACCTCGCCCGGATGGATGTATGACGTCTTTACCTGGGTGTAGAATTCAGCGGCGGATTGACCTTGCTCGTGCGGCCCATAGCTCGAGGGTCTGATTCCGCCGAACGGCACATGGTAGTCGGTGCCCGCCGTCGGGAGGTTGCGGTTCTCGATTATCGACCCGCCGTCAACCCAAGCTGCGGCGATGTAGTTCAGAAACGCGGCCATCTGCGGTGCTGGGGAGACCCAATCCTTTTCCTGCTCGTTTTGATACGGTCGCCAGTCATAGCATTTCAGTCAATCGAAAATTATTGTATAAAATTACAATCCTCCTGAAGTTAGGTGGAGCATGCTGACTTTATCTGGCTTGAAAGCGATGGTCGCAGTAGCGGAAACCGGTGGAATTCGCGGCGCGGCCAACCGCCTTGGTCGAACACCCTCGGCCATCTCGATGACCTTGAAGCAGCTGGAAGATGAGGTGGGCGCTCCCTTGTTTGAGGGCGAGCGCAAGTCTCGCCTCACCAAGCTCGGCCAACTCGTCGTGCAGGAAGGTCGTGGGCTGCTCGAGCATTATGAACGCGCATCAGCGGCGATGCGGGCATTTGCAGATAATCAGGTTGGTCGCTGCGATATTGCCTGCGTACCGTCCGTCGCCGTGGCCTTCCTGCCAACCGCTATCCTCCGCCTGTGCGTGGAGCGGCCGTCCTTCGATATTCAACTCCGCGATATGGATTCTCGGGCGGTTATCGAAGCAGTTTCCGCCGATACGGTGGAAATCGGTTTTGCGAGTTTGCCGTCCCCGGTACCCGGGTTGGCGTTCTCGCCGATCTTTGCTGATCGGCTCGACATCGTATGCTCAGAAGAGGACCCCCTTGTGGAGCATCACGGCCCTATTCCATGGAGAGAGGTCGTCCGCCGCAAGTTCCTGGGAAACGGCAGCTACAGCGCGTTGAGCACGCCTGAATTTCTGTCGATTATCGGTCAGTCCGAAGTGCATGTTCGAAATGTCACCTCGCTCCTGGCTATGGTGCGCGCCGGAGTGGGCATCACGCTGCTGCCGCGCCTCTGTCGCCTGCAAGGTGGCGAGGGCTTGCGATTTTTGCCGGTTGATGACGCAAACGCTTATCGGGTCGTAGGCATGATTGCCAAGCAGGGGCGCGCACATCTGCCGGCGACGAATCGGCTGGTGGAAGTCGTGCTTGACGTTATCGCAGAGCGGGCGGGTGATCTTGAATACGAATTATTGTTACGACCTAAACCCCTAACCGTCTCCGCAGCGCGGCAGCGGAAGCCAAGGTAACATGGCAGGCTGAGGACGCTTTTGCGCATACTGTTGCACAAACGCGATCCAGCTTCATTACCAGATTCGGGACAAAATGGGCTTTTTACGGTCGACTATTTTTCGCCGCCGTATCCCAACCGGGAGATCCTCATCGTGAACGCCGTTGGCGTACCTGGTCTTATTGTTCTGATGCAGGTCCACGCTTATCTCGGGCTTTAGGTCCTCATGGGCGACGAGGCAGCAAACCAGCCGGTCAGGCCCTCGAAGTGCGCCGGGTCAACGGCGCGCTGCCGGCAGCCGGGGTGGACCTCATGCTGAGCGACCTCGCGCGAGCTGTGGAAGACGCGCACTGTCTCGGCCGTCACCATGACCCGGACCCGCTCGCCGACCAGCCGCCACGGCACCGAGTAGGCATTGCCGTCGATCTCGACGGCGCAGTCGTTCTGCACGACGAGCACGAGGTCGCGCGCCGCTCGGAACGGCGGAATCCCGGCGATCGGCTTCAGCTGATCTACTTCCGCCTTGAACCGCTCAATCGGCGCTTCGTCGGTCGTGCCATGGACCCGGACGTCGGCCACCTCGCGTACCCACGCCGCCAGATGCGCCTCGAACGCCGCCCAGCTCTCGAAAGTCCGGCAGGCAATCGCGTTCTTCTTCCCATAGCCCACCCCGTTCTCCGTCTTGCCCTTGGTGCGCGCCCGGTACGGCGCGCAAGCCCGCGGCCGGAAGCCCCAATGCTTGGCGAACGCCAGGAACTTGGCGTTGAACGTCACCTGCCGGCCCTCGTGCCGTTCGACCAGGGCCCGCGCGTTGTCGATCAGCACCTCCTCGGGCACCCCGCCGAACTGCAGGAATGCCGTCTCGCACCCGTCGAACCAGCTCTCCTGACGCTCATTCCGGAAGGCCCGCACGTGCAGTCGTCGCGAGTAGCCCAGCGTAGCGACCAGCAGATACGCCTTCACCTTCTCGCCGGCGATCTCAACCCGCCGTTCGCCGAAGTCCAGCTGCATCTGCTTGCCCGGTGCGGTCTCGAACCGCACCGTCGCCCGCGCCTCGGCGAGCAGCTCGCGCCGATAGCCCTCCACCGCCCGCTCCACCGTGCGCAGGCTGACGCTGATCCCTTTCTCGGCCGCCAGCTCCTGCCGGATCACGTCGGCATTGTGCCCCGATGCTGGCGCAGCCGCTCCCGCAGCCACTCCGCCAGCCCGTCCAGCTTCCGCCGCCGCTGCGGCCGCCGGTACGCTACGAAGCCACCCGCCTCGACATACCGCCTCACCGTGTGGTGGCTGCAACCAAACTCTCGCGCTATCCGCTTGCACCCCCAGCCGAGCGCGCTCAGCCGCAGCATCGCTGCGACCTCATCCGGCTCCTTCATCTCATCCCTCCGCGGATCAATGACCCGCAGAGCAATTGCCTCGATTCGCCCGTCCCGCATAAATCACTCACGTCACAAAGGGGCAATTCCTCGTGTCGTCAGGGGGCAGTTTTTCATGTCGCCCGACATCGAGTCTCGCCTCGCGCGGCGCGCTGTTCGCGAGCATCATCGAGCGGCTTGGCCGTCCTTGATCGGACCCCGGCTTCGCCGTGGCGTGGACGCGAGCCGGATTATGTCCGTGTCGGGGTCGGCGCGGCGTCGGAGGGACCCGGTGGCGATAAAGGTGCATAAGCTGGCAGACGAGCGTGCGACCCGTAGAAAGGCCTCCGCCGCGGCGCGTGGCTCGTTTAGCGGACTGGCCCGCTCGCCGGTCGCCCGCGTTGACCGTGTCGCGGATCAGGTCTATCGCAATCTGCGTCGCGCCATCATTATGGGCGAGGTCGCGCCGGGCAGCCGCCTGCGCGAGGTCGAGGTGGCGGCGGCCCTCAATGTCAGCCGCACCCCGGTACGTGAGGCGATTTCGCGCCTGATCGGCGATCACCTCGTTCGCGTGCTGCCGACTGGAGGCGTGGAGATTGTCGACGCAACCGCAGAGCTCGCGGAGATCTACCGGATTCGCGAGGCGCTCGAATGCCTCGCCGCCCGATTGGCGGCCCAGCGCATCACCGGCGAGCAGCTCGCCAAGCTGGATCGGCTGCTCGAGGCGACACGCGCCACCAGTTTCGACAGCTTCGAGGAGCGCACGGGCATCAACCATGAATTCCACATGACGGTCGTCGAAGCCTCCGGCTCGCCCCGACTGATCGAGATGATCGGTGGCCTGCGCGAGTTCTTTCTCAACGCTAAATGGCTGATGCGCTATGACCGGAAAAGCGCCGAACGCGCCTTCCAGGACCACCTCGAGATCGTCGCGGCTCTCCGCGCCCGAGCGCCGAAGCGCGCAGAACGCCTGGTCTGCGAGCATCTCAAGACGGCCTATGCGAAGCTCCTCGCGGAAAAGGAGAACACCAAGGCCTAACGGTCGCGCAGCGCCTTGAGGGCCTCGAGCCGCGCCTCCACTTCGCTCACCGCGCCAGTGATGCCGTTCCGCTCGCGCGCCAGGGCTTTCTCGATTTTCTGCGCGCCGAAGCCGAAGCGTTCGGTGCGGTGGTTAAGCCGCTTCCACGGTCTCGATTCTGGCCAGCTCGCGCCGCAAGGCGCGCTCCGCATGCCAGAGATCATAGGCCTCCTGCATGCGAAGCCAGATGTCCGGCCCATTGCCGCAGAACTTGCCGAGGCGAAGCGCCATCTCCGGGGTTACCGCCGTCTTCTCGCCCATAAGGCGATGGAGCGTCTGCCGCGTGACCCCCAGCCGCGCGGCCACATCCGTAATCGAGAGCCCCAGACTGGGCAGGATAATCTCGCGCAGCAAGGCGCCAGGGTGCTGCGGCGGCAGCTCGGAGTGACGGAGCGTCTTATCTGCCATGATAGTCCTCCAAATCGACGTCGACCGCATCGCCTTCGCGCCAGCCAAATGTGATGCGCCAGTTCCGCGAGACGGTCACGGCATAGCGGCCGGCCTGATCGCCCGTCAGGCGATGAAATCCTGAGCCCGGAAAGGCCATGTCGCTCGCCGCCGTTGCCGCGTCCAGCGCCGTAAGCAGGAGATGGACCTTCTTGATCCAGTCGGCTGATATCGCCGCGCGATCGTTTTTGGTCCAGAACCGCTTGAGGGCCTTGCTTCTGAAGCTCGCGATCATTGATCGCCTGTAACACGTCAAGTTACAGTCTGTCAACAGAGATGCCCGACTGATTCGAGTGCCGTGTGTCAACCGGCGCGGAACCGGGACCCTGGGTCGGCGTTCAGAGGGGAGAACGTCTTTCCACCGGCGGCAAAGCTTTGTCTCTTCTTCCTGGGGGACCGGTTAGATGGCTGATGCGCTATGACCGGAAAAGCGCCGAACGCGCCTTCCAGGACCATCTCGAGATCGTCGCGGCTCTCCGCGCCCGAGCGCCGAAGCGCGCAGAACGCCTGGTCTGCGAGCATCTCAAGACGGCCTATGCGAAGCTCCTCGCGGAAAAGGAGAACACCAAGGCCTAGCAAATACGCTTCAAGATCAATGAGCCTTCCACGCGCTCATGACAGAGAGCGCTCGCGAGTCCTAGTTATCTGGTGGCAAGCCCTTCACGAGCTTATCGGGATTTATCCCCAACCGCCGAAAAGCGGTCTAGCCTTGGTCGCCGCTGCCAATTCGTCGCTGCCTCATAGGCCCGCCCGACGCGAAGTACAGTCTCCTCATGCCCCGGCGCAGCGATAATCTGTAATGAGATCGGCAGGCCCCGCGAGCAGAAGCCGCAGGGGAGCGCAAGGGCACATAGCCCTAAATAGTTCACCGGGCGCGTCAAACGCGCCATGGTCGTCGACTCCTCGTCGACCTCTTCGAGGGTTGCTGCGGGTATAGCCGTCGTTGGCGTGAGAACTGCCGTGAAATCCTGCAGAAAGGATTGAATCTCTGCTCGATGCATCCTCTGTCGCTCGCGCGCTCGAATGTATTCGGCGGCCGGAATCGCCTTACCTCGCAAGAGCCGCGCCCTGACATGGGGGTCGAGGGCGGGACCGCTCGAATCGACGAATGATGAATTGGCGGCATAGCCTTCCGCCGAGATAATGATCTGCATCTCCGGCGCCGAGCCGAAATAAGCCAGCGGAAATTCCACCTCGTCGACCCTCGCCCCGAGACTTCGCAGCGACTCGCAAGCCGCCTGGAAGGTGGCTGCGACCGAGCCATCGATTTCGTCCAGTTGTGTCATATACGGAACGCCCAGCCGGAGGCCAGCGACACCGCGCTCGAGGCCGCCGTCGCTCGGATTCGGTCGTCCCGCTGCATAATCGTCCGCGAGGACTTCGAACAGCAAGGCTGCGTCTCGTACACAGCGCGTCATCGGGCCAATGGTGTCGAGAGAGCGGCTCAGCGGTACGACCCCCTCGGTCGTGATCCGACCATGGGTTGTCTTGAGACCAACGATTCCGCAAAGGGATGCGGGAATACGCACCGAGCCGCCAGTGTCACTGCCGATCGCTGCACCTGCAAGGCCGGCGGCGACGGCGACGCCCGAGCCGCTGCTCGAGCCCCCCGGCACACGGTGGGACCGGTCGTCCCAAGGGTTCCGGGGAGTGCCGAGCACGGCGTTGGTTCCCCAGGCGCCGAAGGCAAATTCGACCATATGGGTCTTTCCAAGTAAGACGGCCCCTGCGGCTATCAGGCGTTGGATGACGGGCGCGGTGACCGCGGCGCGAATTCCACAGCGACGGCGCGAACCGGCTCCGCTCACACGACCCTCGATGTCGCATAGGTCTTTGACGGCGATGGGCACGCCGTGCAGACGGCCGAGCGGCAGCCCGTCTTTCAAGGCCGTCGCGCAGGCCTTCGCGCGCCGCAAGGCTTCCTCGCGCATGACCTCGACATAGGAATGGAGCGCGCCGTCAAAACGCGCGATACGGTCTAAATAAAGCTCGACCAACGCGACTGGGTCCAGCTTCCGCGTGGCGACCAGAGCAGCAAGCTGGTGGATCGGCGCAAAGGCAATATCATCATTGTTCATAGCTTTCCCCGTCTTCGTGCGTGCTCAAAGAGTCGAGATACTTTGGCTGACTGAGGAGCTATGGGGTGAAACATGTTAATGTGATTATTTGTCCAGGCCTGTTCATAAAAACGAACGTCGAGTATCGTCTTGTCGCGCATTTGCACGGATCGAAACGGTCGTCGCCTGGCGAAAGCAGGACGGTAGCCGCGACTTGCCGCTACAGGATCTCAAAATGAGCGCCGCGCGGCTCGCCGCCTGCGGGGCCATTCACCGGCACCAAGTCCTGTGGGCAACAGGAAAACGCAATCAGCAAGTCCATTTCGGCACGCAGCACGATGTATTGGCCGGGCTTTGCAACCGGCGGCAGGAATTTTATCTTGCCGGTAGTCCCTTCGGGAACGGAGTTTTGGAAGGCATTGAAAGGGCAAGGCGTCTCCGGCAAGGTCAGGCTCAATTCTTTGAAGACGGTTGCAAGGTTATCCGTGCAATTGTCATGGTATTCCTTGCAGCCCAGCAGCTCGTAACGATAGCGATCGCAGGCTGCAAACAGCATGTCGTGGACACCGTCGGTGGTGTCCTCGACGAGGGTCAATATCGGCCGCCGCTTATTCGTCACCAAGCTTTCGCCGACCTTGGGCGTCAGGGACATGAGTGCTGATCTGCAATGCTCCATCGACATGAACTCGCTCAGATCGTGCTTGTTGAAGGCCCAAGTATCGACGACTTGATAGCCGTAAGTGTTTATCAGCTTGACGTTCCGCCCACGATCGACGAAGGCGCCCTTGCCGCGCCGAGCTGGGATTAGGGTGGGTTCGTCCATCTCGCGCCTCCCGATTTCGGCTGACACGCTGCTCTCGTGAGATCGCTCATCCTCTATCTTTCTGGCCGCCGACACCTCGCCGCAGTACCATTGTGACTAGCTCTCGTATCCCCATGACAGCCTTATACGTTCGATGCAGTCATGGTCGCTTCAGCCGCATGCGGTTACTTTGCCGATTTTATCGGCCGAGGTGAGGAATGGATCCGCGTGGCAATGGGAGTCGGGCAGGCCAAGCTTGGCCAACGCCTTCGATACTTCCGTCACCATGATCGGCGGACCCGCCAGATAGGCAAGCGTATCGCTTAGATCCTCCTGCGCCATTTCGGCGGCCAGCACTTCATGCAAAAAGCCGGTCGGCCGCTTTGTGCTCCCAGTCGCTTCCGATAGCACGAACGTCGCGCGGAAATTCGGATGCCTGGCTTCAAGATCGCGCAGTTCGCTCTCCATGTAGACATCGCGCTCGGTGCGGACGCCGACGAACAGACGTATTGGTTGCTTCATGCCATGGTTCAGCGCCGTCGAGATTATTGACCGCATCGGCGCGAGCCCGGACCCGCCTGCGACGGCCAGTAACGGCCCCGTGTGGCTCTCCCGCAGAAACGCCATTCCATAGGGGCCGGTTACCGTGACCGGCTGCCCGACGGTGGCGCTTTCGAATATAAATTCGGTGAATACGCCTTTGGGTACTCGGCGGATGAAGAATTCCAATTCGGCGTTGCCGGGCATATTCGCCATCGAGAATTCGCGGCCGGGCAGCGTGTCCGTCGACAGCGATATGTATTGTCCCGCCAGAAACCGAAGAGGCTGAGAGTCGACGGGCCTGATGCTGACCAGTCGTATGTCATGGGTGAGATCTTCGACCCGGTGAATCTCGGCCGATGTTGTCCTCACGGAGGGTAAAATGACATCCGGTTGAACCGGCGAGACGGCGCAGTCCGACAACGGCACGGCGCAACAGACAAGGATGAGCCCGGCCTTCTTCTCTTCATCAGACAGGGCCGAGGAATAATATTGAGTGAATTCTACCTTGCCGGAAACCAACCGGGATTTGCACAGCCCGCACACGCCCGCCGTGCAGCCGTGCGGATAATCGATGTCGCTACGGTTTAACGCATCGAGCAGGGTCTCATTTCCGTCTGCAAATGCGACCTCTCCCTGCGGCATAACTCTCACACTATGCGGCATTTGCAGCCCGCCCGTCATCTCTGCTGTCGATTCGGCAATCTACGAACAGACGATCTATTTGTAAAGGTGAACGTACAAATAACAGTTCGCTATGCCAGTTCGCTCAACGAATCCGCCAGCGAGACGATCGACCCGGAGCGGCGCTATTTTGCCTTGCGTGCGATGGCTGGAACGCCGAGCCGTCGGTTGAGGATGCTTGAGGCTCCGACCAAGCCGGCAATCATCGTTTCCGCGCTTCCGACAACTTGACGGTATAGACATAGCGGTCGGATCTGAAGCTCTCGCGGAAGAGAACGACGGGTGTCCCGGATGGATCGACAAAAATCCTTCTTACTGAGAGGATCGGCGCACCTACCGCGACGTCGAGATGTTTCGCCAGCGCGTCGGTTGCCGCGATCGCGTCGATCTGCTGCGATTCCTCCCGTACGGGTTGCTTCAGGATTTCGTGAAGCGCCGGCACGACAAGCCCGCCATGCAGGTCGCGCCGGGCAATCCTCTGCCCGATCTTGAGAGGAAAGTAGGCGTCGAGCATCAGAAGTGGCTCCCGATGCAGAAAGCGGATGCGCTTGAACTCGTAGACCTGCGTGCCTTCCGCTATCCGTAGCGCGATGGCAACGTCCCTGGGTGCCGAAATCGGCCTCTGCCTCACCAGCCGAGTGGTCGTCGCGACTCCGAGCTGCCCGAATTCCTCGATGGGTCCCGTGAGGCGCGGATCCGAGCCCGCGGCGGGAGCCTTCACTAGGAAGGTGCCAGCTCGGGGGCGCCGCCTGATGATTCCTTCCTGCTCAACCCAGCGCAGGGCTTTTCTGATGGTCTCGCGGCTGACGCCGAATTGCTCCGAGAGGCTTATTTCGGTCGGCAATTGCTCTCCCAAATTCTTGGTCGAGAGCCAGCGGAGGATGACTTCACGTATCTGGAGGTACTTGGGAAACGGATCATAGTTCGGAGTTTGTGAGCCGATGATTTCTCTCGACCTTTTCGTCACCATCTCTCGCTATCGCCATTAGAGGCCCATGATGTCGACCCGCCCGTGGGCATCGGCGTGAGCTGACACCCTAGCACAAATGCGATGCAAATTTGCCTCCGCCGATCGCGTGCCGCTTTCGCGTTGGGGGGCGGCCTCGGCCAGAGAAGCGTCGACTGCGAGATTATTGCCTCGATTCGAGCCGTGTGCCGGTGCCTTGGAAAGAACTTGGACCGCCGTGCCGTCAGCGACCGTCGAGAACCTTGTCCAACACCCAATTCGCAATGCTATGCACGAGCGGTTCCATATGGGAGAGCCGCCCGCTCTCGGCGAGCGGAGAGCGAATCCCCTTTTGCTGCAGCTCGGAAATCGCATTGTCCTCGGGAATGGAGATATTCCATCGCTTGTCGTATCGCTGGACGACCTCGTTGAAGTCCGCGCGAGCAACGGTCTCGCTCGGGAAGCACGACCCTACGATCAATCTCGTCTTTTCGGGTCCCTGCGGATGGAGTTCGAGCCACCACATGCAATCTACCGTACAGCCGAACATCGTGCTGGGGTAGATCAGGGTGTAGTAGCTTCCCTGCGCGGCTAGGCCGCTTAGGGTCTTAATCGGAGGAAAGCCGGTATCTCCCGTGAGAAGTGCTCGACTTCCTTGGTGCCTGACATGCAGTCCAACCCAGTTCCCCTTCGAGGGGACCGGCGGCGGAGTCTCCCGCTTCTGCTTGTGGAGCGTCCGCATGTGCACCATGGGCACATGATAGGCCTCCATCGCGTTCTCGACATAGATCTTCCAGTTGCACGACAGCATGTATTCCACGCGGCGGGTCATCCTCATATCGCCAAAGCGGTATGACGCAAGGGTTTCGGGAAGATCGCCAAGATACTCCGATAGACTGCCCGCGGTGGGGTCAAAATTCACGAAGATGAAGCCTTCCCAGATCTCGAGGCGGATGGGCTTCAGTCCGTAGAAGCTCTGTCGAAAATCCTTCGTCAGGTGCATTTCGGGAGCCGACAGCAAATCGCCGTTCAATGCATAGGTCCAGCCGTGATATGGACATACGAACGCCTTGCAATTCCCCGAGCCTTCGACGATCTGGCATCCGCGATGCCGGCAAGTATTTGCGAACGCCCGCACCTGACCCTGTTGGTCGCGGATCAGGATTATCGGCACGCCCACGAATTCGAGGGTGTAGTAGTCGCCGGGATTCGGGACGTAATCGACATGCCCGATAAAATTCCAGACTTTCATGAATATGTTGTCTATTTCAGCCTTGTAGAACTCCTCGGCGTAATAGCATGACGCCGGCAATGTTTCGGCCTGCTCTAGGGGCATCCGCACCCGCCGAAAGAGTGCCGGGTTGATGACGACCTCCCTACTCATCGGTCACTCCGGTATGGATTCAAGGCTGGACGATTTCGCATCGCCAATGCGTCGCGGGCGTTGAGCATCCTCGCCGCCTCTTTATGCGAATGAACATCTTCAATGCGGAAACTTAATACCCCGACGGGATATTTGTAAAGTGCCATGGACAATTAACCCGAAAGGCCACGCTGGAACGCGATGAGCCTTCCGAACCGGCGTGGAGTCGAGCCCGCAGCGGAGCCTGGACCCCTCCCAAAGCGCTATACATTAAACGATCAATTAATTAAACTAATGGTACCCAGACGAGCCGGATATGCAGGCTGCCGCTTTTTCTTGGCCCGTCAGCCTGTCAAATCACTGGAGCGCGCGACAGATCGGGGAGGGGCTCATGAAAAGCTTGGTCACGACGCCGGACATAAAGGCCAAACAAGGGGAGCTCGCCGAGGCCGGCGTGGAGTATCTGTTCGGCGCATATGTCGATATTCTCGGCGTTCCCAAATCCAAATGCGTGCCCATCGGCCATTTCGGATCGATGATAAAGGGATCCGAGCTCTATACGGTTGGGGCACTGGAAGGCATGGGCCCCCTTGGACCGAACGAAGATGAGTGCGTGGGCATGCCCGACCTGGCCTCGCTCACGATCCTCCCGTGGAACCGCCGGTATGCGGTCATCGCGGCGGATCTCCTCTGGCATGGCCAGCCCTACAGCCACGATTCGCGCTGGATCCTGAAAAAGCAAATAGAGGCTGCCGCCGCCATGGGCCTGCGGATCAATATGGGCGTCGAACCCGAGCTCTACGTGCTGCGCCCAGTCGATGGCAACTGGCAGCCCTTTTCTCCGGATGACCAGCTCAACGCGCCGACGCGCGGATACGACCTGGAAGCCACCATGCGGGCGGATGCTTTCCTTGAGCCCATGGTCAAGTACATCAATGAGCTCGGTTGGGACGTGTATTCCTTCGACCACGAAGGAGGCGACGGCCAATATGAGTTCGACTTTGCGTACACCGACGCGCTGAGCATGGCGGACCGCATGCTCATATTCCGCCTGATGGCCAAGCACGTCGCCCGCACGCTCGGCTGTATCGCGACCTTCATGCCCAAGCCTTGGCCGGACGCCTTCGGGTCCGGCGCCCATTACAACATCAGCGTAGCCAACAGCAAAACCGGGGAAAACCTGTTCGCGGGTTCCGCCGAAAGCGTGTCGGCGGGCGATCGAGGATACTCGGATGTTGCCTATCATTTCACCGCCGGCGTGTTGCGGCATGCCGAAGCGATTACCGCAGTCACCTGCCCAACCGTAAACTCATACAAGCGTCTGGAGCCTTACGGCCGCATGCGGGAGATGTCCTGGGCGCCAGTCTACCGCGCCTACGGTCACAACAACCGCACGCTTATGTGCCGCCTGCCGATGAGCCGGCGATGCCTGGAGCTGCGGGCGGCGGACAGCGGATGCAACTTCTATCTCGGGGCGGCGATGGCGGTGGCGGCAGGTCTTGATGGGATTCGACGGAAGCTTGATCCTGGCGAGCCGGTCGAGTTCAACACATACGACCCCGCCAGTCAGGCCGAGCTCGCCCGCCTCGGCGTCGTCCGTCTGCCGCGCACCCTCGGAGACGCCATCGAAGCCTTCGCGCAGGATGAACTTGCTTTATCGACTTTCGGTGAGGCTTTCCACAAGAGCTACGTCGAGTACAAGCGCCGGGAATGGAATGACTACTGCCTCGAGGTAACGGACTGGGAACGCAAGCGTTACCTGCACCAATGGTAGTGCTACGGGAACGCCCGCTCTGGCCGATAGATGCCAATCCGTCGGCAAGCATGATCGGCGTCAGCCTCATATCTTTCGTTTCCGGCAGAGCCTTGCTCTTCGGCATGATGATGCCCGGGATCGCCGCTTCGCGAAGGCGCCTCGACCGGAGTCAATGAGGAGGAAATTAATGGAAGAGCTCAGCAGGCCAAGACCGTCAGCGAGAAGGGAGTCACAGGGAAGGATCCCGGCGTATCGCCAGGGGAATCGCACCGCCAGCCGCCCCGTGCACCTCCATATAGAGAACTCGCGATCCATGAGCGAGGTCTTCGAAGCGTCGCGTAAGCGGGTCACGAAGGCCCTTGCGGGCCATCCCTCGCTCAAGGGCAAGGTGAAGGTGACGATCGGCTATGATGGGGACATCTTCAAAAAGGCGATGCGGACCGCCGACGTGCTGTTTGGCTGGAAGTTCGACCGTGCCAATATCGCCGAATGGGCGCCCAATCTGCGGTGGGTGCACGCTCACGGTGCTGGCGTCAATCATCTCATGCCGCTTGACTGGCTGCCGCCGGATGCTGTGCTGACCAACAGCCGCGGCGTCCATGGTGCCAAGGCGGACGAATATACGCTCATGGCGATTCTCATGCTGAACAATCATCTGCCGAGGATCGTCACCAATCAGCGCCGAGCGAAATGGCAGCAGCTCTATAATACCTCGATTTCGACCAAGACCCTCTTGATCGTCGGTGTCGGACATGTTGGCGGCGGCGCTGCGAAATGGGCGAAGCGCCTCGGCGTCCACGTGATCGGTGTTCGCCGCACCGGAAAGCCGCACCGCTATGTCGACGAGATGCATCGGCCGAGCGCGCTGCACAGGCTCCTCCCCAAGGCGGATTTCGTATTGATAACCGCTCCGCATACCGATGAAAGCCATCATATTATCGGCAAGCGCGAGCTGAGGCTTATGAAACCCGGCGCCGGCATCATCAACTACAGCCGCGCCCACCTCGTCGATTACGACGCGCTCAGGGTGAAGCTGAAAGAGGGAGCGATAAGCGCGATCCTCGACGTGTTCGACCCCGAGCCACTGCCGAGCTCATCGCCGCTGTGGAACACGCCGAACCTGATCATCACACCTCATTGCTCGTCCGACGATCTTGAGCTCTATACACTGCGGACGCTGGATCTCGTCTTCAAGAACATGGAACGATTCATCAAGGGCCGGCCACTGCTCAACCGGGTGAGCCCCCAGCACCAGTACTAGCGGATTGCGGCGTCGGGGCCACGCGTGGGTCCACCTATTCAACACAAAAATACGGCGCCTCCATTGGGAGGCGCCGCGGCGAAGGAGCGATTCTGTTTGTCTTTCGCTACTTGATCTGCGGTTGCGAAGCCGGGCCGCCCGCTGGGATATAGACCCGCTTGAGGTGGAAGATGCCGCCCAATTCAGGCTTGTCGGGCTTTTCGAACTCGGTCCAGGTACCGTTGGTCTCCATGTATTCGAGTATGGTATTCAGGAAGGCGAGAAGCTCGGGCTCATGATGCTTGATTGCCCAGGAGACGGGCGAGACGTCGAGGGGGTCAGCCCCGAATAGGGATGCGAGCTGGGTGGGGTGACTGGCCACGTCGCGTGCGCTGACGAAGGCATCCCAATACGAGGCGTCTGCGTGGCCAGATAAGACCTCGAGCGACCCCTGGCTCACATTCGTGCTGTCCACGCCGACAATCTTGGCGTGCTTGAAGTGCGCCTTGAGATAGTCGTAAGGCGCGCCGCCGAGCAGCGAGGCGATGGTGATGCCGGGTTTGTCGAGGTCGGAGAGCTTCTTGACGTCCTTGAACCTCGTCTCGGCGTCCTGCTTTCGGACGACGACGTCGTTACCCATGAATTGGTACGGTTGCGTGAACGCAAGGGCGAGGGCTCGCTGCGGGGTCGCGAAGGACCCGCCCACAAATACGTCGATCTGGTCGGACTGTAACGCTGCGGCGAAGGTGTCCCATGTCTCCTCGATCCACACGGGCTTTAATTTTATCGTCCCAAAGACGTAATTGAGTGCCTCCACGACGAAACCCGAGAGCTTGCCCGTTTTCGCATCCCTGACCGTCAAGGGAGGATAATTGACGTAACCGAGATGGATCTCCTTCGAGCTCAGGATCTGATCGAGCTCTCGGGCTTGGGCTGGCTGTGGCGCGACCGACAAAAGTGCAATCACAGGCACGAGCGCGCCGGTCCCCCAGATCACTTTAGCTGATTTGCTCATCTTCACCTCCATTGTTAACGCATAGTCTTTTGTGCCCCGCAGGCGGAGCCGCTTTTTTGATCGTTTGGCACCCTTCCAGGCGGTGACGCATCGGGTGGATCAATGCAGGACCCTGCTGATGAACGCCTGGGTTCTCGAATGGACGGGGTTCCTCAACACCTGTTCCGGCGGTCCTTCTTCGACGATCACGCCCCCGTCCATCATCACCACACGATTGGCAACCTCGCGCGCAAATCCGATCTCATGGGTGACGACCACCATCGTCGTGCCCTGCTTGCCCGAATCGTCCTGTCTCGCCAGAGAGCGCATGACATCGAGCACCTCGCCGACGAGCTCGGGATCGAGCGCCGAGGTGGGCTCGTCGAACAGCATCGCCTTCGGCTCCATCGCGAGAGCCCGGGCGATCGCCGCGCGTTGCATCTGTCCGCCTGACAGCAAACTGGGGTGGACGTCGAGCTTATCGCCGAGCCCGACGCGCTGGAGCAGCTCGGTGCCACGATCGGCCGCTATTTTTGGAGGTACCTTGCCGACGACGATCAGGCCTTCGATGACATTCTGGAGTACAGTCTTATGCGGCCATAGATGAAAATGCTGGAACACCATGCCCATGTGGGCGCGCATTCTCGCGATGTTGCGTTCCCTGGCGCGAACGCGCTGCCCATTCGGCGTGGTGCGATACCCGACAAGCTCGCCGTCGAAATAGATTTCGCCTCCCTCGTATTCCTCAAGGAAATTGAGGCAGCGCAGCATCGTCGATTTGCCCGAGCCGCTCGGACCGATGATCACCATCACCTCCCCTCGCGTCACGTCCAGCGATATGCCTTTCAGCACCTCGAGCGGACCGTACCTCTTGCGAAGATTCCGAATGCGAAACATCGGACGATCGTCCGCCGCCTCAAGGATCGCCGCGTCAGGTCCTGCTTTTGCGTTCTCCGTTCCGTCCACCCCTGCCACCCCATCAAAATGAAGCCGCATCCCTCGCGAACCGAGCCCTTCGATCGCGAGCTCAGGATTGCACTCTTCCGCCCCAATACCGCTCGAGCAGCCGGGATACATAGATGAGCGGATAGATGATTAGCGCGAAGACAACCGCCGTGGCCGTGTAGACTTCCAGCGGCCGATAGGTCGAGGTAATCAGAACATCGGCGGCGTGCAGGAGCTCGTAGACGGCCAGGATAGATCCCAGCGTCGTCAGCTTGATGAGATTAGCCGTCTCATTCATAAACGGCGGGATCATGCGCCGGACCGCCTGCGGCAGGATGATCCGCCACATCACCTGGTAATAGACCATGCCGACCGACTTTGCCGAGTCGACTTGACCGCGATCGATTGAGAGGATGCCGCCTCGAAAGATCTCGCTGAAGTAAGCCGCCTCGTGCAGCCCCAGGCCGAGGCCGATCGCCGCAAAATTATCGAGCCGGATCCCGGTGATGATCGGAAGGGCATAATAGATCCATACAAGCTGGACCAGCGCGGGCGTGCTGCGAAATATCTCGACGTAAAAGGTTGCTGGTGCACGCAAGGCGCCAAACCTCGAGAGCCGGGCCAGAGCGATCAGTAGGCCGAGCACGACTGCGATTGAAAAAGCGAAGACGGTGAGCTGGGCTGTTACGGCGGCCCCGTCGAGGAAGACCTCCCAATTGTCGGTGACAACGTCGAAATGCCACTGGTACATGTTGCGCTCCCAGACCTTGGCCTATTCCGCGATGTGCCGCCCTTCCGATGCGACCCCAATACGCCCTAGGTGTGGCGGAAGCCTCTGACGCCCTACGCTCTCCCGTTCTCCGGACCTCTCATAGGCTTCGAGAAGCGCTTGCCCGAGCCTTTCCCGGGAGCAATCCGCAGCCGAATGTCTCATTCCCTACCTTCTCGGAATCGGCTGCCTGCTCTCATCAAGCATGGCTCATAGCCTGCCCTGAAATGCCACGATAGCCTGATTTAACTGATCAATCAATTATTATAGATTGATATTGCCGACTTTTGGGATAAGGATGCCAAATCGTGGCGGCGACCAAGGAGAGATAAGGCGTGTCATGAGGCGCGGAGACTCTGGCTGGGCCCCAGAACGATGGCTGTCCGCTGGCTACTCACAGGGTGAGCACGCAGAATGCGCCGATCGAAACCGCAAGTTATTCCCATCGCCGGCGTGACGAATACGCCAGTCCCATCTCCAGTCCTCAAATAATGGGGCGATAGGCGAGAACCGCTGGAATGGCCCTTGTGCTATGACGATTCGCATTTTACGCGGAAGGGTTGCGTCTCGGCTCGCCGCCGGTTCGGATCACTGCCCGGCGAGCGAGCAAGCGCGGATGGCGACCGTAAAACGGCAGGTTGGACATGCGCAAAAATTCGCGAGATTTGACCAGGGCAGACCAGGTGGCCCGACGAACGAAAGCCGCCCCCAAGCAGAAAGCATCGTCTTGTCAAACCGAGACTCTGTTGGCCGTTGGATTAAATTTATTCTCGAAGAGGGATTTTTCTGCGGTCACGATCAAGGAGATCGCGAAGGCCGCCGGGGTGACTTCCGCCCTCCTCTACTATTATTTCCGGAACAAAGAAGACTTGTTCAAAGCCAGCATCGAGTACTCAATTCTGCAAGCGCTCGACAACTATGTGCGCTTGAAGGAGCGGCATACGAATCCGGTCGACCTGATCAACGACTGGTTCGAGAACAATGCCGAGATGGCGGTGCCATTTCGAAAGCTCATCAAGATCATGCTTGATTATTCGAATACGGTCACGCGCCTTCCGTCCGTCGATCGATTGATCAAACATTTCTACCAGGAAGAGATGAGCATCCTATCCAGCAGCGTCAGGCAGGGCGTTGCCATGGGCCTCTTCAACCAGGTCGACCCGGAACGGGCGGCGGAATTCGCCTCCGTGCATCTGGACGGGATCATCGTGGCTTCGATCATTCGCGCCGATTTCGATGTGCGCGACGCCATTGCCGATCTTAAGGAGTTGTTCTGGCATCATCTCGGCTATCACGATGACAGCGTCCGGATCGAAGGCCGGGAGCCGCTGATCATCTATGAGCGCTAACCCCGCCGGGGGCGCCTTCGGATCAAACCGAGTGAAAGGCGTCCGCCGCCCGCTTGAAGCATTCGATCGGAGCCCGCACAATCCCCGCGCCGATCTGTCCCCCGTCCCGTCCCGGAATGCCCACGTCCATGACGGGCGTGATGCCCGTCTCGAGGACCTTAAAAACGTCGATGCCTGTGGGCGTCCCACGATACGACAGGAACGGGATGTGGAAGTCCGTATTCTCGCCGGCCGTTATCCTATAGAGCTCGAGGTTGCGCTCGACCATCGCGGCCGGGGAGCCGCCCTGGTAGGTCTGGAGCGGGAAGGCGGCGGCTTGGGCGAATCCGCCGAGGCCAATTGTTTCCGCGATTATGCTCTCGCCCCCCATCCAGGTGATTTCGTCTTGCGTGTGACCCTCGAACAGCTTCGCCTCGACGGCCGGATGAGGGCCGCAGAACCAGCGCTCGCCTAGTCCGCTCACACGAATGGCGAATTCCCTGCAGCTAATGGCCATGGCCGTGACGATGCTCGAGTGCTTGATATTATGAGCAGCGTCGGCCGTGGCCTTGGCCGCGGCCATCGAGAGTCGCAGGAAGAAGTAATTGTCGGCGGTGAGGGCCTCGATCGTCTTCTCCACGCCGTCGCGGCTGGTCTCCGCCACGGCCAAGAAATGAGGGAATAATTCTCTGGCGAACATCAGGGATGCCGCCGTACAGCGGCTATGGAGCTCGTCCCCCATATGTAACGCGCGGCGCATGATGGGCTTCAGGGGAATACCGCCGGAACGGCGGACAGCCTCGGCTAGGATGGGCGCCACTGTGCCGTTCACGTATCTCAGCCGATCGCGCACGCCATCGTCGTAGACGCCGTAGTTGAGCCGCCGTGGGTTTGTTCCTTCGTAAAAGTTGCAATAACCGACATTACCAAAGCGGGCATTGCGCACCGCGAAGACTGGCATCGAGGCGGTATAAATCCCGGCGACGGAGCCGACCGCGTTGTAGGCCTGGCAGCCGTCGATCCTGATCCTTCCCTCGCGCAATTTCTTATCGGCATCCTCCCTATCCCGCGCTAACCCCTCAAAAATGGCACCGCCTATGATCGCTTCCCGCTGCCCTCCGACATAGTCGCCCCATTCGAGTCGGGGCCCTGAGGTCAAGATCGTTTCTGCAGTCATGCCGGGGATCGCATCGATCGCCGGGAGAACATCGACAAGCACGGGCTCCGATTCGCACATGCGGCGGAACGCCTCTCGATTCGCCTGCTCTCTGGTAGATGTCATCCCGCTCATGAAGATCCGCCTGACCGCGTTGCCGAAGGCGAGGCGTCCGCCGCCCGTCCCGGCATCGAGTATAGTCATTTCTTCATTAAATTGACCAATTAATTAGTATTCTGGCATCGTGGATTGCGAACCCAATCGCATGAGCACGTTCGAGCGACCACCGCCACCCGTCAGGAAAACCTTGGGGTCCGCTCGCTCTTGGCTGCGACCGGGATCGATGGGGTCCGACGGCAAACATGATACTCGGCACGACCGCCCGCCTGATCACGCGGCTATCATCAGGAGGAAACCCAGATGCACGCAGGAGCGAGGAGAGCGATGCGGTCGCCAAGTGAGGGGCGATCGAAAGTCTCTCCCAAACCAAGACAAGCCAAGTCGAGGATTTCACTGTCGCGCTGAGAGCGACGCGCGCCCGGCGAACTCAACCAAGTCGACTTGAAGGTCCTGAAGGATGAGCTGGAGCGGAATGGCGTCAAATATTGTCTGGCCTCCTACGTCGACATACACGGCATTCCCAAAGCGAAGAGCGTCCCGCTCGGCCACTTCGAGCGCATGATGCGCGGCTCTGAGCCGTTCACTGGTGCCGCCATCGACGGCTTGGGTCAGGGTCCAAATGACGACGAGCCCGCGATCTACCCCGACCCCCACGCGATCACGATTCTGCCATGGCAGCCCGATGTCGCTCGGGCTCCGGGAAATCTGCACTACCATGAGCAGCCTTGGCCGATGTGCTCGCGTATCGCTTCACGTTGCGGCGCATGATGATGAAGGAGGTGCCCCGGCGCCACGGCTGGGAAGCTACTTGCATGGCCAAGCCTTATGCGGACCGCACCGGGAGCGGCGCGCACTTCAATATGTCGTTAAGCGACATCGGAACCGGAAAGAGCGTCTTCGGCGATCCTTCAGACCGCCGCGGATGTGGATTGTCCAGGATCGCCTACCAGTTCCTTGCCGGCGTGCTTCGTCACGCGGCGGCCATCGTCGCTGTTACCTGCCCAACCGTGAATTCCTACAAGCGCCTGATCAAGACGGGATCGATGACTGGGTACACCTGGGCACCGATCTTCATCTCGTACGGCGGTAACAACCGCACGCATATGATGCGGGTTCCAATGCTTCGGCCCCATGTCGAGGGCAATTCGAAGGATCATAAGGGCGTCTATCTCTCCGGCGCACGCATCGAATGCCGCGCGGTCGATCCGACGATGAATCCCTACCTTGCCGCCAGCATGATGCTTGCTGCCGGGCTCGAGGGCATCGAGCAGGGACTCGATCCGGGCGATCCGAACAACGTCAACATGTACGAGCTGAGCGATGCAGAGCTGGCCGGACGTGGTGTTAAGCGCCTTCCGCGCACCCTGCTCGAAGTTGTCGAGGCATTCGCCGCGGATCCACTTTCCAAACAGACTTTCGGCGATGAACTTTACCGCTCCTTCATAGAGATCAAGCAGTGCGAGTGGCGGAGCTTCCATAATGCCGTTTCGAAATGGGAGCTCGATAGTTATCTCTCGAAGTTCTGAGAAATCGGATCACTCGTGAACGCCCCCGGCTAGCCATCATGGCGGCAACGGGAGCTTCGATTAGAACCGCTCGTGCTCGGGGAGCCCATCGGCAATGCGGTACCATGGCACCTTCGACCCCACGAATATGTGCTTTTCGGAACCGGGCGGATGGCCGGGATGGCCATCGCAGGTCCCGGGCGTATACCAGCGCCGTTCCGGCCACCGGTCGTCGTCCAGGATCAAATGGCAGCCACAAGTGCGGCAAAAATGCCGACGCACGACAGAAGAGCTGCCATAGGTGCTCAGGTTTTCGGCGCCCTTGAAGACCACTAGCTTGTCGCGCGGGACCGTGGCGTAAGTGGCAAACAATGCGCCGTGTACCCGACGGCAGATCGAGCAGTGACAATGATAAAGCTCGATGGCCGGCGCATCGACCCGGTATTCCACGGCGCCACACTGGCATCGGCCTGTAATGGGAACGAACTCGGACATCTGACTCCCCCCTTGGGATGTTCCGCAAGACGCTTGCGAGAGGCTGTGCGCTGCCTCGGCGGCAGTTCGGGCCATGCATTCTCCGTAATCAATTTAATTGACTGATCAATGGAAATATAACAGCATCTTGAGCGTCACAGCTACAAGTCGCCAACCCGATGAAGCATACGCACGCGCGCACCAAGCGATGGCCAGCGTCTTGCAGGATGTGCATTGGACGTGCGCGGAGCGAAGGCGGCGTAGACCGCCAAAGACGTGTATCGGATCCAGACGTTTACAAGGGGGCTCTGCACGGCTTTCCGTAGGCTGTCGCTACCGGCCGGCACCAGATGCGGTGCAAGTGACTGCTCAACTACCAAGTTTCTTACGCCTGCCCACCATCGTTCGCCACGCCCACGTGGAGAGGCTAACATGATCAATGGCAAGACTATCTTCGATCCGGAGCATTATAGGAACGTCCGCTTGCCGACCTTAGAAGCGGAGACCTTGCCGATCTGGTGCTATACCTCCCGGGAATTCTATGATCGTGAGGTCGAACGAATCTTCAGGAAGGTGTGGAACTTCATCGGCCGCGAGGACGAGATTCCTAAGCCGGGAGACTATGCGACCTTCGATCTGCTCGGCGAGTCTATCATCGTCCTGCGCGACAAGGCCGGCCACCCTCGCGCCTTCGCCAATACCTGTCGGCATCGCGGCACGCGGCTTCTTCGCGGCCGCGGCCACTGCCGCGTGATCAGCTGCCCCTATCACAGCTGGACGTATGCCTTGAACGGCGACCTTATCGCCTCACCCGGCATGGAGGAGACCGTCGCTTTCGACAGGAAGCACTACGGGCTCGTCCAAATCCGTCTCGAGAGCTGGGATGGCTTCATGTTCGTCACCTTCGACAAGGCCAGCATCGGTTTACGGGATTATCTCGGTGATCTTCCCGAAAGGCTCGCCTTCCACGACATGGCCAACATGACCTGCGTGCGCCGCAAGGAATACGACCTCGCCTGCAACTGGAAGCTCTACCTCGAGAATGCGATGGAGGAGTACCACACGCCGACGGTGCACAAGCTCTCGATCGGCAAGCAAAGCACGATCAGGGAGAGCAGCCACGGCCAGTGGGACGGCATGCACATGCCGGCCGAGAAAACGAGCGCGCTTCTTCCCGAGGATCTCGACAGCGCGTTTCCGCCCATCCCGACGCTCCAAGGGAAGGCTGCGGCCGGCACCTATTTCATGGTCATCTATCCCTCCACCTTCTTCGCCGTCACGCAGGATTGCATGTGGTGGCTGCAGGAGTTTCCGGAGGGCCCCGCTCGGACACGGGTGGTGATCGGGTCTTGCTTCCCACGCGCAACCGTAGCCCGCGCCGACTTCTCCGAAAAGGTGCAGAAATATTACCATCGCTGGGACAAATCGCTTCCCGAGGATAACGCGATCTCCGAGCTCCAGCAGCTCGGCGTGGGCTCCTCGTTCTGCCGGCCTGGACGGCTGTCGTTTCACGAGCCGATGGTGCGGGACATTGCGAATTGGGTGCTCGACCGCGTGCTCGATCCGGTTCCGGGCTCGGCTGCATCCGGCGGATAAATGCCCTCATCGGCGAACGGCCGTCCGCCGCGGATGCGCCGGCCATTCGTAGCTCCATCCGAACCGGCACGGCGCCGGCTTGTCGGACAATCTACCGGCATGGGTGGGGCGCGGATTCATGAGCGTCGCGGTCATCGATGACGATATGGCGGTCGGCCAGCGGGATCGCCCCGATGTCGCCCCCTCGCGAATTTATCCGCGGCCACTTCATCTATCACGAGGTTGGCCGGGGGCTGGCTGAGCCGCTCGACGTGCCTCCTCGCCGCCGGCGTTTCGGGGCACAGCAGCGACTCTGACTCTGTTTACAAATAGCTCTGGACTTGTGGTGAGCCATAAGACAACATGTTTCCTAATAGGTTCATTGTGTCTTTGCCGGGCAATTGCGCCTTCCGGTGACGCCTGAGCGGCTAACACCCTCGATGATAAGGAGAGTCCCATTGAGTTCGACGCTGATGGCATCGAAAGAGGTTTTGAAGAGCCGCATCCGTGATGGGTTCCAGGCGCATCTTGGCACCGGCAGTTGGACATTGCGGCAAAAGCTCGCACTTATATGCCGTATTCTATCCGACGACGGCCACGATTCAGAGCTTGCCGGGCAAATCACCGCGCGTGCGGAAGAGCCAAATACCTTCTACACGCAGCGACTCGGCTTGGGCTTCGATGAGATCACCGCGAGCAATCTTCTCGTGGTAGACGAGGATCTCAATGTGCTCGACGGCGACGGCGCGCCTAATCCGGGGAACCGGTTCCACTCTTGGATATATAGAGCGCGTCCCGACGTAACTTGCATCCTTCACACTCATCCGCTCCACGTCTCCGCTCTATCGATGCTGCGAGAGCCTCTTGTCGTCTCCCACATGGATACGACAGCCTTGTACGATGACTGCGCATTCCTGCCGGAATGGCCTGGGCTGCCGATCGGCAACGACGAAGGCAAGATCATCGCTGATGCTCTTGGAAACAAGCGGGCCATACTGCTCGCACATCATGGCCAGCTCGTTGCGTGCTCCACGCCCGAGGAAGCCTGCGTGATGGCCTTGCGCTTCGAGCGGGCCGCGAGACTGCAGCTCATGGCCGCCGCCGCCGGGTCCATCAAAGACATCAGGCCCGAGCTGGCCCGAGAGGCGCATGACTGGATGCTTTCCGAAAGAATCTCTGAGGCGACGTTTCAATGCTATGCCCGGCGCTCTCTTCGGCATCACGCCGATTGCTTGGAGTGAGCTGCGCCGGCGAAAGTCGCTCTCGTTGACCATGGTCCTTCGATGCCTGCGTGAGAATTCAGGCAATGAGCCAAGCAGAGCCAGCCATCATCGAAATCGAAAGGGTCTCCAAGTCTTTCGGCCCGCTCAAGGTTCTTAAGAACCTCAGCTTCCGCGTCAGGCCCGGCGAAAGGCTGGCGCTCATCGGCCCGAGCGGCTCGGGCAAGACGACGATCCTTCGTATTCTGATGACGCTGGAGACGATCGATTCGGGCTATATCAAGATCGACGGCGAGCACCTCTGGCACGTCGAGCGGGAAGGGCGGCTCCTTCCGGCAGATGATCGCCACTTGCACAAGATGCGTAGGAAGATCGGGATGGTGTTCCAGCTCTTCAATCTCTTCCCGCATAAGACCGTTCTCGAAAACATAACGCTTCCTCAGATATTGGCAAAAGGCGTGTCCAAGAAGGACGCGAGGGCCGAGGCTTTGAACTTGCTCAGCATGGTCGGCTTGGCGGACAAGGCTAACGCTTGGCCCGCGGAGCTCTCCGGAGGACAGAAACAGCGCGTGGCGATCGCGCGCGCCCTCTCGCTGAGGCCAAAAATCATGCTCTTCGACGAAGTGACATCGGCTCTCGACCCAGAGCTGGTCGAGGAAGTGCTCAATGTCCTTCGTCGCCTGGTCGAAGAGACGGATATGACGATGCTTCTGGTGACCCATGAGATGAGCTTTGCGCATGCTTTCGCCAATCGTGTCTTGTTCTTCGATCGCGGCGCGATTGTTGAAGAGGGACGCCCTGATGAGATTTTCAAGAACCCGACGCAAGAGAGAACCAGAGTCTTCCTGAAAAAGATCATTGCCGCCGGTCATCGGATCTGAGGATTGAGGAAGCGCTGTTGCCGAATCAGCTAAGAAAGGTACTAACAAGACCTAAGAGCAACACACATCAACGCGGAGGGAGGAGGAGAAATGAACGGTCTCAATCTTGCCCGTCGGGATCTATTGAGAACGGCTGCGGCGAGCGCAGCGCTGCTCACAAGCGGGTTCGCGGCCATCACGCTGGACGCTATATCATCACCAGCACACGCAGAGACGACGCTCGATCGCTTGCGCAAGCAGGGCTACGCCCGCATCGCCATCGCGAACGAGCTTCCCTTCACCGAGGTGAAGCCTGATGGAAAGGTCTCGGGTGCTGCGGTCGAGGTCGCGCGTGCAGTGTTGAAGAAGTTGGGCATCCCCGACGTGGTGGCGAGCGTCTCTGAATATGGAGCGATGATCCCCGGTCTCCAGGCGGGTCGGTTTGATCTCGTGGCCGCTGGCCTCTTCATCAAGCCGGATCGTTGCGCCGCCGTCCTGTTCTCCGAGCCCGATTTGTGCGATTCTGAGGGTTTCATTATCAAGAAAGGCAACCCACTCAAGGTCGAGAGCTTCGCGGATATCGCCAAGAATCCCAAGGTTCGAATGGGAACGCCCGGGGGCGGGACCGAAGAGAAGCTTGCGCTTGAGGCCGGGACGCCGCGCGATCGTGTGATCGTTCTTCCAGACGCGCAGAGCGGCATCACCATGCTGCAAGACGGACGTATCGACGTTTATGCGCTCCCGGCGCTTTCTCTGCGAAGTCTGCTCCAGAAAGCCAAGGATCCCAGTCTTGAACTTTTCACGCCGGTCAAGGGTACGCCGATATATTGCGCAGGGGCGGCATTCCGCAAATCCGATGCTAAGTTTCGCGACGCTTACGATAAGGTCCTCGCGGAATTGAAGAAGGATGGGGAATTCAAGAAAATCATCGAGCCCTGGGGCTTCTCCGCAGAAACGACGGCGATGGTGACGCGAAAGGAACTCTGTAACCGTAAGAGCTGACTGCCAAGGCGTATGCCTTCAAATGCTAAGCTGCGCGCATTGATGCCGCGCCGATTTGAGGGTCGCATGGCATAAAAATGTGGATCGATTGGCTTGGCTATATCGGCCTGATCGTCAAAGGGGCTTGGATAACCGTCGAGCTTACTGTTTGGGGATGCGCGGTGGCTTTGGTCTCCGCGTTCATCGCTGGAATTGCGCGGCTGTCGCGCTCTGCCGGCATACGCTGGCTGGCAACGATCTATATCGAGTTCTTCCGCGGCACGTCGTTCTTCGTTCAAATGTTTTGGGCGTATTTCGTATTGCCTCTGCTCGGCATTCCTCTTACGCCGATGGAGGCGGGTGTCTTGGCGCTTGGGCTCAATGTCGGCGCCTATGGTGCGGAGGTTGTTCGCGGCGCGATCCAAGCCGTGCCCCGCGGACAGATCGATGCCTGCGTTGCCCTCAACTTCACGCGCTTTCATCGGTTCAGATACATTATCCTGCCCCAGGCGCTTGTCACGATGCTCCCCACCTTCGGAAATAATGCCATCGAGCTTCTGAAGGGCACGGCGATCGTCTCGCTCATTTCCCTCCCCGACCTGACGTTTCAAGCGCAGATTGTTCGAGCGCAGACTGGCAATACCGCAGTCCCATTTATTGCAGTCCTGATTTTCTACTACCTCATCTCGTTGGTGATTGGTCATATCGTTCGTAATCTCGAGAAGCGCTTATCCGTGGGGCTAGACATCAGCAAAGGATGAGTGCCCCCATGGAATGGAGTTGGAGCTTCGTTTGGCAGATCCTTCCGGCACTCCTGCAGGGCGTCGTCGTCACGGTGAAGGCGACCGTGCTTGGGAGCGCCGTGGCGATGGCGCTCGGCCTCTGCTTCGCCATAGCGAGGCGCTCGCGCAGCAAAAAACTCGCAAGGCTGCTCGGGCTTTTCATCGGCTTTATCCGAGGCACGCCGCTACTGGTCCAGCTCTATTTTCTTTTCTACGTTCTGCCGAGCGCCGGCATTCTGTTGAGTCCATTGGTCGCCGGCATCGTGGCGCTTGGGCTGCATTATGCAACCTACACTTCCGAAGTCTATCGCGCCGGGATTGACAATATACCGCGAGGTCAGTGGGAAGCGGCGAAGGCTGCCAACCTAACCACGCCTCAAACTTGGCGATATATCATCATCCCCCAGGCCGTCCCTCCTATGATCCCGGCGCTGGCGAACTACTTCGTCGCCATGTTCAAGGATACTCCAATTCTCTCCGCGATCACGGTTCTTGAGCTCATGAATCAGGCACGGAACATAGCCAACTATACCTATCGCTATCTGGAACCTATGACTTTGGTTGGCATCTTTTTTCTGCTGATTAGCCTTCCCTCGGTCATTTTCCTGCGATATCTCGAACGACGATTCCGCCGACCGTGGTGAGCGGCCGTTAGCCGGGTCGATGTTGTTTCGCGACGAATTGCATTACTCTGCGGCGCCGGCAGCTTTCCGGACGAAGCAAATCATGCAGGTTGATCCCATGACCCCACTCCCGAGGAAAGACGCAAAGGTGGGACATTATATCCGCTCGTTGCGGCGACAGCGCAGGATGACGATCGATGCGCTTGCAAAGACTACCGGACTGACAAAAAGCTATTTGTCTCGCGTCGAACGGGGCCTCAAGGCGCCTTCCATCGCCACCATTCTGAAAATCGCCAACGCGCTGAACGCTCAGGTTTCGCATTTGTTCGGCGAGAAGCTCACAGATAGCTTCATCTCGATCACTCGGCGATCTGAGCGGAAGCGAATCACGCCCGGGCCACGCTCACCCGATTCCGCCTACGAGATCATCATGCACTCTGACGCGACCCGATCGATGGAATCGTTTCTCATCTATCCCGGATGCATGACCGAGGGCCAGGAGGTGGCGGAGCACGATGGCGAGGAGATGATGTTCGTCCTTTGCGGACGGATCGAGGTCATGTTTCCGGATAAGCCGATCCGACTCGATGCGGGAGATTGCATCTATCTCCAAGCACATTTGCGACACAACATTCGAAAGATCGGTCGGGGACAGTCCCAGGTGCTCATCGTGGTTGCGAAGTCGCCGCGGCCCCGTCGGGGCGGCCGCGCATGAGGCGGAGGCGGCCGGCGCTATGACCGAGAGTTGTTCGCAAGTCAACTTATTATATATGCAAGGCGGCAGTGAGGCCGGCCGGTCACCCGCCTACCTCCGGGAAATGACCTGCCGAGCGGTTCGCCGCCAACCGCATGACGGTCAATCGCGCCCTTCGTGAGCTCACGGCCGAGGGCTGCGCGGCTCGTCACACTCGGCATCAATACCCCCAGCGCGGGTTTGTACCGCCTCGATTAGCAAGTCGAGAGGCGCTCGCGAAAATCGGATCCTAGGCTATCCCTTGCGGGCTCGATCCTGCAGCGCGGTCGGTGGGGAGTGACGGGCTCACGCGCGCCAACGGACCTGCGGCGGATGGGGCCGTTCACGATGCGGCGATTGGCGCACGGGATGGGACAAGACGATCGAGAATTGATTCCAGTTTTGTCATCTCGGCCTTCGAGAGCTCCCTTAGAGGGCGCCGGACGACTCCACCTTGCCATCCGCGCAATCGCATGGCGGCCTTGACGGTTTGCGGTTGACCGGCCTCGCGAGCAAATTCCCGATACTCGAACCATCGCCGATAGAGAGCCGCGCCATGTTGGGCATCGCCGGCGGCGAGTGAGCGATAGCTCTCGAGAATGAGCTCCGGCAGGGCGCAGCTATTGGTGCTACTGAGGCCATCGAACTCGTTGAGCGCCGGGCCAAGCATCTGAAGATCGGATGCGCAGAACAGACGGATACGCCCTCCAAGCCGGCCGACCAAGCGATCGACGACCGTTGGCGCAAGATCGCCCTGCTTCAGCCCAATCACGTCCTGGATATCGGCTATGCGCTCGATAAGCTCTGATGAGAGCGTCAATCCAATTCCGGGAGCGTTGTAAATGACGACGCCGGTGCGCGATAAGGGAGCAATCTCTTGAAAGAATCGGATGATATGCTCATCGGTCACCTCCGAGACGAAGGGCGGCGTCAGCATCGGAATGCCACCAAGCTCGGTTGCGGCCACGGTCAGATCACGGGCGACGCGCACATCCGAGTCGGCCGAGCAGAGCAGGAGCGGGACTCGGTTTCCGGCGACGTCACTCGCCACTCGAAAAAGCTCTACACGCTCCGCCGGCGTCATGACGGCGAATTCCCCGTACGTGCCGCCGATGAGGAGTCCGTCGAAACCGAAAGCGATGATGCGCTCCACGGCCGCGGCCAGTGCTCCAGTGTCGAGAGATCCATCGACCGAGAACGGCGTCACGGTGATGTTAAACAGGCCTTTCAACCGAGCGCGTGCTTCATCCTTGTCTTTCATTGCAACTCTCCGTCTACCGAGGAGTCATTCACGCCAGGGCCTTGGTCTTGCGCGCTGCCGCCGACAAGAAGCCGAGGACAACCGGGTGTGGTTTGCCGCGTCGGCTCCTGAGCTCGGGATGCCCTTGAATGCCGATAAAGAACCGGTGGCCAGGTGCTTCGATTCCTTGTGCGACGCCTGTATCCGCCGTCCTGGCCGTCACCAGGAGTCCGTGCTTTCCGAGGATAGGGGCGAGCTCGGGCGCAAGATGATAGCGATGATTGAGCCGCTCCACGACGTGCAACCCGCCGTACAGCGTCGAGAGACATGTGCCTGGTTGAACGGCAATTGCTCGCTCGCCAAGATAATGCGCAGGTTCGCCTTTCGCGTCACGAAGTCGGATGAAGGAGTGGATGGGCGACGCAGGGGTGGTTTCCTCTAGATCCGCGTCGGAAGCACCGGCAACGCGGCGAAGAAATGCGGTTGTCATCGTTTGCATGCCGAGGCAAAGGCCAAGCGTCGGCAAATCGATGTGGAATGCCGAGGTCGCTGCGGCGATTTGCGCCTTCACCTGCGACATGTCACTGCCACCAGGCAGCACGAGTCCATCCACCTCCTTGAGCTCCTCGCTCCAGTCAGTGAGAATCCGCTCATCAGGCGGCAAACAGTGGATGCGGAGTTCCAGGCCGAGCTGATCGGCCGCGTCGCCGAGGGATGCCAACACGGCAGGATAGACATCGAGAAGATGCCCTTGCGCGCCGACCACGATGACCCGGAGGTCTCCTTCGGCAGATATTCGCCGGGGAGACGTACATAACTCCGACAACGGGATACCGATTGCCTCCGCCACCTCCGGAATCAGATCACCGGGCGCGAGAGGCGCCAAGCGGCCAAAGTCGTCCCGCCGCAGCGGCTGCCTCACGAGCCGGCGGCCACCTTGCGGGTCACCAAGGAAGACCTCGTGGCCGGCCTTCGTCGTTTCCACCGTCACCCAATTGGCCCGACCTGTTGCCCAGCTGCGAATCTCGGCGACCGCTTCCGCTTCGAGCAGAAACGGGTTGATGCTGACAACCACGGGGTTTGGGGGATCTCGATCGTACAGCCGTTCGAAGCTCGTCATGGCGCAGCCGCTGCGCTCGAGCCAATAGACGCCGTTCGGCTGCAGAGGGCCCTCGGCCACAACGTGCTCCACGCTGCCGGGCGCCGGAAACGCTCTTCTCGTTCCGGAAATTCGGCAGAGCACCGCATCATTCCCCAGCAACTCGGACAAAGCCGCTGCGACGGAGCAGTCGATGCCTGCCCGGTCCGTCTCATGAGCCACGACCAGCGAGCGTGGCCGCGTCACGTCAGATCTCCCAAAGGCCGCGCTTTATCGTTCCGAGCGTGCGGCAGCCGGTTTCGGTGACGACAGCGGTTTCGCTGGCCCCGACGGTGAAGACCTCGTATTCGCGAAGGGCGACAGGCAAGTGGAAGGCCATGCCCGGCTGCAGGGGCTCTTTAATCCCAGTGAAGAGGCTCAGGACCATCCACTCGCCCCAATCCGGCGCGAAGGAAATACCGGTGCTGTAACCGGTTCGCTTGCGATAGCGCTCTGTCATGCCGTAGCGGTCGATCACCGCTTGCGCCGCATTGTGTACCACTTCGCAGCTGACGCCCGGCCGCATGACGGCGAGGGCGGCCTGGAGAGCTTCTTCGGCAATTTTGACCATCTCGAGGGCCTGCTTGGGAGGCTTTCCAAGCCACGCCGTCCGTAGCAGCCCGGCGTGGTAACGGTTGTAGCAACCTGCCATCTCCAGGAACACGGGATCGCCGGCTGCGAGCTGCCGGCGGCGCCACGTCGCGTGTGGCACGCCCGAGCGAGGACCCGAGGAGACCAGCGGCTCCATGCCCATATATTCGGAACCGGCTTGAATTGCCGCCCCCATCATTGCCGCCACGAGATCATTCTCCGTCGCACCGGGGCGGATTGCAGCGAGCCCGGCGCGCATACCGGCATCGGTGATCCGCGCCGCCTCCTCCAGCATCTTGATTTCAAGCGGAGACTTCACCATGCGGAGCGGCTCGACGATGCCCGAGCCCTCTGCGACGCCTCCGAGGCGCTCGGTGAGGAGCTCGTAGAATTCGATGGGAAGAAACCAGCCGCGCTTCTCGATGGCGATATGCTTTCCTTTCAGCTCCATTCGCTCGAGCGCCGCAACGACAATTTCAGCGGGCTTGCCGTTGTCCTGATAGACTTCGTAGCGGCTTATGAAGGTGTTACGTAGGAAATTGATCAGCTCGAGTTGACGCAGGAGGAAAAGCGGCTCCTCTTCGGTTGGCAGAATCAGGCATTGGAAGGTGTAGTAGCCAGGTGTCTGCTGACCCGTGAGATAATAGATATTCTCCGGCCCGGTGAGCACGAGTGCATCGATCCCCAGTGCAGCCAGTCGCTTGCGCGCTGCCGCGATCCGAGCGTCATATTCTTCCTTGGGGAATACGGATTCCGCGCCACGCACCCCAAGCCCGACAGTCTGGCTCATAAGGTTTTCTCCCATAACATCGTCAGACGAGACGGATCGATTTGAACGCCAAGACCTGCGCCACCCGGGAGCAACAGCTTGCCATCTTCATAAGAAATGCCGGCGCCCGGATCGTCGAGCAGGCCATATGCGCCATAGAGTTCGGCGTATTTCGGCCGCGCCGCCAAGGCGGCATGGGCCGCGGCAGCGGTCGCAAGGGCGCCCTCGTTCATTTGACCGACCATGATCCCGATCCCGGCTTCGCTCAGTTGGCGTGCCGCCTTCAAGAGCGGGGCGATGCCACCCAGCTTGACGAGCTTGAGATGGGCCAGCGGTGCCGCACGATGCCGGGCGAGCTCTTCGACATCACTCGGCGACGCGATGCTCTCGTCCAGCATGATGGGAACGGGGCTGGCAGCCGCTAACTGCCCGATCGCATGCCAATCTCCCGGTGGGATCGGCTGCTCGACATAGGCGACACCGGCCGACGCAAAGGCCTCGAGATAGGACAAAGCCATCTCCGCGGGCCAGGTTCCATTGGCATCCACGGCAATCGTAGCCTTCGGGCCGGCAATGTCGCGAACGACACCGACGCGCCGGAGATCGTCCGCGAACGAGGCGATCCCGACTCGAAGCTTGAGGTCGGTGAAGCCTTCGGCGACATAGTGTCGGAGATTGACCTCGAGCGCGGCGTCGTCGCCCCAAAACAGTGTCTGGTTGGTCGCGATTCTTGCTGTGAAATCTCCGCCCAGATATGTTGCCAGCGGTTGCCCCCTTGACCGGGCCAGGCCATCGAGAAGCAGGCAATCGACGAGGTCTCGGGCCGCTGCCGGCGGACGAATTCCGACATGGTCGAGATGTCGACGAAGGCGGCCAAAATCGCTCTTCCAGTCGAGCGCTGCGACGAGTTCGACGATGGCCTTTCGCAATTCTGCTTCGGGCATGCCCGTCAGATATTCGATGTTCGTCCGAACACTCGCGCCGGCGACGATATCGCCCCCGTCCTCGACGAGGAGATACACCTCGCTCAAGGCATCGATTGCACCGGAGCTCGCCGTGTGAAGACGTATGCCGGGCCGGTAGTGCAGTTCCGCGGCTGCGAGCCATACCCGCCGTGGCATCAGCGCGTGGCTCCATGCTCATGCAGCATGCTGCGCGCTATGTCGCGATAGATGAGGCTGGCATTGATGAATTCGTCGCGTGGAACGAATTCATCCGGCTTGTGTGCGACCGCAAGTGAGCCAGGCCCGAGGACAACGCCTTGGGCTCCGACCGACCGAAAATGCACCAGGTCGCATCCACCCTGAAATCCGGCAGGCCGCGGGTCAGCCACGCCATGGGTCGCGCTTGCCTTGAGAGCCGCCCGGACGACGGGGTGGTCAGTGGCGGTTTCGGTGGCGCCTCCAGTCGTCGGCTTGAATGACGTTATCGTCGCGTCGACCCTGTGTTCGATTTTGGCGCGCGTAAGCAGCTCCTCGATCTCGGCAATAACCGCCGCTTCATCTTCGCCGGGAACCATTCGCCGATCGATCATGAATTCGCAGCGATCCGGCACGACATTATCGGCATGACCGCCGGAAATGCGCGTGACGGTCATACTGGCTGAGCCGACGAGAGGATGCCGGCGTTCGGCCACAATGCGATGGTGCGCCTCGATCGTCGTCAGCAGGCGCGCCGCCTTGAGAATGGCGTTCACGCCCAGATCGGGAGTGCCGGAATGTGCGGTCTGGCCCGAGACGCGCACGATGGGCCGCAGACTGCCCTTATGGGCCGTGACCGGGATGTTGGAGGTGGGCTCGCCGATGACGGCATAATCGATGTGGGGGCGGCCTTTCACATAGGCCTTGGCGCCACGGCTCTCGACTTCCTCGTCGGCAACGAAGGCGGCGATGAGAGTGCCGGTCCAATGCCGCCGATCATGCATCAACATCTCGATTGCTTCGATCATGGCCACGATGGGGCCCTTGGCATCACACGAGCCTCGTCCGTAGAGACGCCCGCTCCGTTCCGACAGAGTGAAGGGAGGCGAAGACCAGCCATCACCCGCCGGGACGACATCGATATGCGAATTGAATGCGAAGACGGGGCCAACACCGTTTTCCAAACGCCCAATCACGTTGGAGCGGCCGGGTTCGACTTCATGGACTTCCGTCGCAAGCCCGATTTCCCGAAGAATCTCGGCCAGGTAACCGGCGGCCTCCGCCTCTCGGCCCGGCGGATTTTCGGTATTGAGAGCGACCAGCTGCTCGAGGCGCCGTTGCATGCGCGTAGGATCGGGGGCCAATTCCATTGTGCCGTCTCGATATGGTGGTGGGTGCGAAGCCAAGAGGCCTAGTGCAAAATTTGCTCCAAGAACCGACGGGTCCGCGGATGGACGGAATTCGTGAAAAAGCGATCGACGGGCGCGTCTTCGACGATCTCGCCGTTATCCATGAAGAGAATGTGATCGGCGGCGCGGCGCGCGAAGCTCATTTCGTGGGTCACGACGATGCTGGTCATGCCCTCGTCGCTGAGCTCGAGCATGACGTCGAGCACCTCCTTGATCATTTCCGGATCCAGGGCCGATGTCGGCTCGTCGTAGAGCATGAGCTTCGGATCCATGGCAAGCGCGCGCGCAATTGCGACGCGCTGCTGCTGGCCGCCGGAAAGCTCGTCCGGGAAGGCGTCCGCCTTGTCGGGAATATGGACTTTCGCCAGGAGCGCGCGGCCACGCTCCTTCGCCTCGGTCGCCGGGATGCCCCGCACCTTCATCGGCGCGAGGGCGATATTTTCGAGCGCGGTCAGATGGGCGAACAGCTCGAAATTCTGGAACACCATCCCGATGTCGCGACGGATGATATGAGCGCCGCCGCGCGCACCGGCGATTTCACGCCCGTCGAACTCAATCACGCCCTGGTCAACCGTCTCGAGCAGGTTTATGCAGCGCAGGAGGGTGGATTTGCCCGAGCCAGAGGGGCCGATCATCACGATCGAACGTCCCTTCTGGACCTCGAAGGAAATGTCCTTGAGGACGAGCACCGGACCATAGGATTTTTGCAGCCCACGCACGCGAAGGAGAGGTGGTTCGCGCCGCTCGATTCTGTCGCTCATCGGATGCGCGCCTCACCACCCGTCATGCCGAGCAGGCGTTGCGTCAGCGATAGCGGCCGCCTCATGCGACGCCGGCTACGGCGGCTCGCCCATCGCTCGATCCACGATTGTGCGATCATGAAGAAGGTCGTGAAGGCGAGATAATAGATGCCCGCGGCGGTCAGCGCTTCCAAATAGTGGAAGCTGGCGCTCGCGGTCTGGTTTGCAACGAGAAGAAGCTCCTGCACGGCAATAACGGAGACCAGGGCGCTGAGCTTCAGCATGCCGATGAATTGGTTGCCGATCGGCGGAATGATGATTCGCGCCGCTTGCGGCAGCACGACGTAACGCATGACCTGCCAGTCGCGCATGCCGAGAGCGCGGCCGGCCGTGCGCTGCCCGCGCCCGACGGCTTGTATGCCGGAGCGCATGATCTCCGCCATGTATGCCCCTTCATTGAGGCCAAGAGCGAGCACAGCGCTGGTGAAGCCCGAGAACAGAATCCCGAAGCTCGGCAGCACGTTGAAGACGAAGATGAGCTGGAATAGGACGGGTGTTCCGCGGAAAAGCCAGAGATAGCAAACCGCGATGGTACGTAGCGGCGGCAGGCGAGCCTCTTCCATTAGGGCGAGAATCAAGCCGACGGCCATGCCGATAAGCAGCGAGACGACCGTGATAAGCAGCGTCATCGCCGCGCCGCGGATGAAGATCGCAGAAACGAGATAATCCAGAATGAGGTGCGGCGAATCCAATTTTCGCGCTCCGATGCGGCATGGTGGCTAACAGCGCCGCGCGACATCCACCCGATGAGTTAGAAGATGCTTCCGCTCATCGGCAGGTTGTACTTCTTCAGCAGGCTCGCATAGGTTCCGTCCTTCACAACCGCCGCAACGGCCTTCTCGACAGCCTGTTTCATCTCCGAGTCGCCCTTGCGCACGGCGATGCCGATCTGCGTATTGGCCTCGAAGGTCTTCCCCGTGATCTGATAGACATCGGGGAGCTCGCTGACGAACTTGACCGCGCCGGGGGTCGAATCGAACATGGCATCCGCGCGCCCCTGGCGTAGCGCGAGGGCGGCGTCCTGCGCCGTCGGGAGCGTCAGTATCTGTGGCTCGGGCTTGTGGGCCGCCGCACAGTTTTTTGCGACTTCGCGGGCATAAGTCTCCTCGATCGCACCCAAGGTCACGCTGACTCGGAGCCCGCAGAGATCCTCGCGACCATTGATCTTGTGCGGATTACCCTTCTGCACCAAGATCTCGTTGCCGATCCTCATGTATGGAATGAAATCGACCTGCTCTGCCCGCTGAGGATTGATGTACATCGCCGAATTGATGATATCGATGCGCTTGCCTTGGAGCGCGGGGATCAAGCCCTTGAATTCCATATTCATGATGCTGGGTTGAAGGCCCATCTTCGCCGCTATGGCATTGCCGAAATCGATGTCGAAGCCCGTCGGTGTGCCGTCCTTGGTATATTCGAAGGGTGCGAACGTCGCCGCGGTACCGTAGGTGAGCTTGCCCTTTGCGACGAGGTCGGCGGGCGCCGGAATCTGCTGGGCGAATGCCTGCGCCGCTCCAGCAGTCAGCGCGCCAAGGACCGCGATTGCAAGAAACCCCCGCCTGTTCATGATCGCCTCCTGTTTTACCGCCATGCTGATGCTCTTTTGCAGGCTGCCGGTCGTCAGCGTTCAACCGTGTTATTGCCTATGCCTTGCCCAATTGTATTGAAAGTGAGATAAGATACAAGAGAAGAATCGCCCGGTCGATTTTCCTGAGCCAGCTTCGGCAGGGAATGTGCCTGGCGCGCTTTGGATCAAGAGAACGAGGATGCAGGGAACACGTCCCAGCCGTCTCCAGGTGCAGACCGCACGACAGATCCTCGAGATCTTGCGCGCGGAAGAGTTCCCCGCCGGGCATCATCTGACCGAAGAGCGGCTCGTGTCGCGACTCGGTGTGTCACGCACGCCGATCCGCGCAGCGCTTCAAATATTGGCGCGAAGCGGCGTTCTGATCGCCCGACCTCGCCAAGGATACGTTGTCGCACCAGACAGTGACCCGACATACGGATCCGCGAGTCTGCCTATCAGTGCGGATGACGAGCTTTATATGCAAGTTGCACGAGACCTTGTTCGCAAGCGGCTGCCGGACGCCTTCACGGAGACCGAGATGATGCGCCGCTACGCCGTGAGCCGCGGTCTGGTCATTACGGTGTTGGCGCGGATGTCCGAAGAGGGACTGGTGCGGCGGGGCAAGGGCCGCGAGTGGGTGCCGATGCCTTTCCTCGATTCGCGGGAGGAGCAACGCGCAAGTTATGATTTCCGGCTGACACTTGAGCCAACGGCGCTGCGGCTTGCGTCCTTTCGAGTGGATCGGGCGGCGCTTGTCGAGGCACGCAAGCGGCATCTTGACGTCGCGAACGCAGAGTCGATCAAGCTATCAAGCGCGAAGCTCTTTGAGCTCGACGCAACGTTCCACGCGATGCTGGCGCGAATGTCGCGGAATTCCTTCTTTCTGTCGGCGATCGAACAGCAGAATCGCTTGCGGCGGCTTATCGAGTACTGGGGCTATCGCGATGGCACGCGGCTGCGGGCCTGGTGCCAAGAGCATTTATCTATCATTGATGCCTTGCTGGAAGGAGAGCGGCCAAGGGCCGCCACCCTGTTGGAGCGGCATTTGAAGAATGCGCGACGACAGCTTATCAAGCGGCCGTTTCGATTGGTTCTGCGTGACGGCCCCGGTGACGGCCTACCCGGTACGTATTGAGCCGCTCGCCAGCAATGCTGGAATGGCATAGATTGAGGTCGGGACGCGCCATTCGGTTCAGCATCGAAAGGAGGCGAGAGGTGCCTGCGCCGTGGAATGTTGGGGTTCTATTTTCCCGAACCGGCGTCACCGGCTATGTCGAGCAGACGCAATTGCAAGGCACGCTCCTCGCCATCGAGGAGGTCAACGCCGCGGGCGGCGTGCTCGGGCGCCCGATCCAGCCGATCATCTACGATCCCGAATCCGAGCCCGAGGGCTATCACCGGCTGGCAACCAAGCTGCTGGCCGATGACGGCGTCGGCACGATCTTCGGCTGCTGTACCTCGCGCTGCCGGAAGGCGGTGCTTCCTGTAATCGAGCGGCGCAACGGCTTGCTTTTCTACTCGGCCATCTATGAGGGCTTCGAGTATTCGCCCAACGTGATCTATACGGGCGCCGCGCCGAATCAGAGCAGCGTTCAGCTCGCCCGCTTCCTGATCGAGACTTATGGTCGGCGCTTCTGCTTCGTCGGCTCCGACTATGTCTATCCTCGAGAATCCAATCGGGTCATGCGCGAGCTTGTCGAGGAGCATGGCGGACAGGTGCTCGACGACATCTATATCGACATTCATGCCGACCGCTCGCATTTCGGGCCTGTTGCCGCGCGTGTGATGGGCTTCCGGCCGGACGTCATCTTCTCGACCGTGGTCGGAGTCTGCACCGCCTATTTCTACGAGGCTTGCGCGGACGCCGGACTCGATACGCGCAACACGGTGATCGCCAGCCTGACGACGAGCGAGGCAGAGGTCGCCATCATGGCGCGGCCCGCCGCCGTCGGCCACGTCACCGCCGCACCGTATTTCCAGACGGTCGATACGCCCGCAAATGCGCGCTTCGTCGCCAATTACAAGCGGCGCTTCGGCTCCATGGCGGCCACGAATATGAGCGCGGAAGCCGCCTATTTTCAGATTCATCTCTTCGCAAGAGCCCTCGAGGAAGCCGGGACCACCGATCCCGACGTGCTGGGGCCGGCGGTGCTCGGCCTGCAATATGACGCTCCGCAGGGTCGCATCACCGTCGATCCGGACAACAACCACACCTATGTCTGGCCGCGCATTGGACGAATCAATGAAGACGGGCTGTTCGAGATCGTCGAGGAGAGCGAGGTGCCGGTGAAGCCCGACCCGTATCTGGTGAGCTATCGCTATGTCAGCGCGTAGTCGCCGAAGCTGCGCTTCCCGGTGCGGCTCATGGGAGGAGAGGCTGATATGAGCGGCGAGGCCTTGCTGCGGACACTGCGGGAGACCCGGGTCCTCGTCGTCCATCCCCCGGACCGGGATGGAGAGGAGCTCGTCCGGCACCTGCGCCGGATCGGCTGCCAGGTGCGCAGCCTGTGGCCGCAACCCGAGACCATTCCGGATCAGGTGGATGTTGTATTCCGGCTCATCGATCGGCAATGTCCGGCGTCGCTCGGCCAGCCAACCGGCCCCGCGCCCTTCGCGCTCGTCGCCATCGTCGATTACGAGGACCCCCTCGTCCTCAACGCGCTGATCGACGCGAATGTGCGCGGCGTCGTGACCAAGCCGGTTCGACCTTTCGGCGTTCTGAGCACCTTGGTGATGGCCCGCGCGGCCCATCGCTATGAAGGGCGCCTGCTCCAGAAGGTGCATAAGCTCGAGGAGACTCTCCGCTCGCGTCGGGAGATCGAGAAGTCTGTGCGAATCCTGATGATGATGCGCGGGCTGTCGGAGGACGACGCCTATCAGCTCATCCGCCGGCAGGCGATGGATAGGCGGCAATCGATGGCAGCCGTGGCATCCTCGATCATCCACGCGCACAGCTTATTCGAGGGGCTGGGTGCCACCGAGGGGTAGGGACGGCAGATCCAAACGCGCCGGCTCTTGCGAAGAGTCGACACCGATAGGCCCGTTTACGCCATTGACAATCCGCCCCCGCATTCCCAGAATTCACTGGCCCTAAGGGGCGAGACGGCGGGGAAGCCGTCGAACAGCTAGGCAGGGTTGCCCTTGCGTCGCGTGGCGTGGCCACGGGTGCAGGGGTTTTTTTGTGTCTGCGATCGAACGGGAGGCAATTCGATGGCAAGTCGGGATGGGGGATACGCAACGACCTGCAAGGTCATGAACTTCAAAGGATGGGCCGGCGCGCTGCTCGTCGCGGCCGGACTGGCGATCGCCTCCGGCGCGCTGGCCGCCGAGCCGATCAGGATCGGCGTGCCCGTCGGGCTGAGCGGCGCCAACAGCGTGGTGGCGCCCTCGGTCGTGCAGTCGGCCGAGCTCGCCGTCGACGAGATCAATGCCAAAGGCGGGGTTCTTGGCCGCAAATTGGTCCTTGATGTCGCGGATGACGGCAGCGGCGCCGCCGGCGCCCAAAAGGCCTTCGATTCCCTGGTTTTCCAGAAGAAGGTCAACGCCCTCATCTCGATGGAGACGAGTGCCGCGCGGAATGCCGGCCTGCCGATCGTCGCGCGCGGCAAGGTGCCCTTCATCTATACCTCGTTCTATGAGGGCCACTCCTGCAGCCCCTATCTCTACGTGAATGCCTGGGTGCCGGATCAGCAAGTAGCGCCGATCGTCGACTATTTCATGGACAAGAAGGGCGCCAAGACCTTCTTCCTCGTCGGCAGCGACTACGCCTTCGGCCGCGGCATGCTCAAATTCACCCGCGAATATATCCAGAAGCGGGGCGGGAAAATCCTCGGCGAGGAATACGAGCCGATGGATGCAACCGATTGGACGGCGGTGATCAGCAAGATACGCGCGGCCAATCCCGACGCCCTCATCACCTCGACGGCCGGCGGCGCGCCCAACGTCACCTTGACCAAGCAGCTTCGGGCGGCAGGCATCAAGGCGCTCTATGGTAACCTGGCGGTCGACGAAGGCACGGCGAAGAGCATGGGCCCCGACGCCGAGGGCATCTACATCTCCGCGTCCTACTTCACCAATCTCGACAACCCCAAGAACAAGGAGTTCCTCGCCGCCATGAAGAAGAAGTTCGGCGCGAATCTCAAGACCCCGAACGACCTCTCCGTGCCGGAATACGAGGGCATCTATCTCTACAAGGCTGCCGTCGAGAAGGCCGGCACGACGAAGCCCGAGGCCGTCCTGAAGGCGCTCCCCGAGGTCTCATTCGACGGGCCGCGGGGGGTGGTGCAGATGTCGAAGGAGCACCATGCTCCGCTCACCATGTATCTCGGCCAGGTCCAGGCGGACGGCAGCGTCAAGGTTCTCGAGAGCTTCAAGAACGTCAATCCCGGCAATCAATGCCCGAATCTGAAGTAGCGACGGCGTCGTCTCGGGTGGGGTGGCGAAGGGCTTGCTTCGCCGCCTCGTTCGGGGCGAGAGAGCCGCCGCAATCGATCGCGACATGTCCGCCCAGCTTCTAGACATCATCACCACCGCCGCGATTCTCTATATCGTGGCGACGGGCCTGCTGATCGTCTTCGGCGTCATGAAGATCATCAATTTCGCCCATGGCGGATTCCTCACCATCGGCGGATATTCGGCCCTCGTCGCCACCCAGATCGGCTTGAATCCGTGGCTCTCGATGCCGCTCGCGGCATTCGTGGGCCTCGTCGTCGGCATGGTCGTGGAGCGCCTCGTTGTGCGCCCGCTCTACGGCCGGCCGCTCGACGCCATCCTCGCCACCTGGGGCCTTGGCATCATCATCGGGCAGCTCATCACCATCGCCTTCGGACGCGAGGTGCAGTTCGCGCGGAGCCCGATGCACGGCACCATCAAGGTGTTGGGCGAGGATTACTCGCAATATCGGCTTCTCCTGGTGCTCGGCGCCGTCCTGCTCGGCGTATTGCTGGCCCTGCTCCTGCGCCGGACCCGGCTCGGCCTCGTCACGCGCGCCGTCATCCTCAATGAGGATCTCGCGCGCGCCCTGGGGATCAATAGCGGCCTCGTCCGCTTCATCACCTTCAGCCTGGGCACAGCACTGGCGAGCCTGGCGGGGGCGCTCATCACGCCGCTTTCGAGCGTGGATCCCAATATGGGCGTTCCCTGGCTGGTCAACGCCTTCATGCTCGTCATCGTGTCGGGCGCCTCCCTGGTCAGCCTGATGGTGACGACCGTCCTCCTCGGCGGCGCGCAGGTTCTGATCAGCGCCTATGGCAGCCCCATCCTGGGCGGGCTCACGATCGTCGTCCTCGCCGCCGTGATCCTGCGCATCCGGCCCCAAGGGTTCGCCCGTGATTAGGGATGGTCGTGAATAGCGGGCATACCGAGGGTGCGATCCTGGCGTCTCCGGGTGCCGTGCGCTCGCGGACCCGATCGGTCGCGCGGGTCGCGGTCATCGGGCTGATCGCGATCGGCATCGCCCCCTATGTGCTGGACATCTATTCCGTCAACATCCTCATTCGCTCGTTCCTCTACGCCTGCGCGGCGCTCACGGTGGATGTCCTCTGGGGCTACACCGGGATTCTCACCTTCGGACAATCGGCCTTCTTCGGCATCGGCGCCTACGCCTGCGGGCTCGTCTTCACCCATCTGGGCTTTAGCGCCGCAAACGCCGTGATCGCGCTCGTTCTCGGGGTCGTGGTCGCCGGACTCGTCGCTGCCCTCGTCGGGTGGCTGGCGTTCGGATACGGCGTCTCGCCGATCTACGTCTCCGTCGTCACCCTCGCGCTGCCCATCGTGGTGACGCAGATCCTGTTCTCCGGCGGCACTTTCACGGGCTCGAGCAGCGGCCTCTCCGGCTTCCCGACCTTCGATCTCTCGACGGAGGGCTGGTTCTGGATCGCCGGCGGAGCCACAGTGGTGCTGACCGCGATCGGCTGGGTCTTCGTCCGCAGCGACGCCGGCCGCCTGCTCGTCGCGATCCGCGAGAACGAGCAGCGCTGCGAGTATCTCGGCATCAACACGGCGCTCATCAAGACGCTCCTGCTCGTCGCCGCGGCGGTCATCACGGCACTCGCCGGCTATGCCTATGCCGGCTACACCGACGTGATCGCGCCAGAGCTCGCGGGCTTCGTATTCGCGACCGAGCTCGTCTCTGGGTCGCCCTCGGCGGGCGAGGGACGCTGATCGGCCCCGTCGTCGGCGCCGTCCTGATCGATTTCATCAGCGCCTATCTGAGCGGCAGCCTGCCGTTCATCTGGAAGCTCGTGATCGGCCTCGCCTTCGTCGTCGTCATCGTGGCGCTGCCTCGGGGTGTGACGCCCGTGATCGTCGCCGGCTGGCGCCGTCTCGTCCCGCGCAGGGCCGCGGCGGGGAAGCGGGAGCAGCGTCAAAGCGCCTTCCTGCGGCCGGCGCCCGCGCGCGCGGCTCGCCGGGAGGCGGCCGCCGGCGGCGCGCCGGACGCCGCGATCGAGCTTCACGGCCTCATCCGCCGCTACGGCAGCCTGCGCGTCCTCGAGAATATCGATGTCCGCGCCAACCCGGGCGAGCTCCTGAGCCTGGTCGGGCCGAACGGGGCGGGGAAGACGACGCTCATCCGCTGTATCAGCGACGGCAATGAGCGCACTGCCGGCAAGGTCGTGATCAACGGCCACGATATCGGCCGGCTGCCGCCGCAGCGATGCGTCCGCTTCGGCATCGGGCGCAAGTTCCAGACAGCCAACGTGTTCGAGAGCCTGACGGTCTCGGAATGCCTGCGAATCGCGCGCATGCGGCTGGAGCCGCCGTCCCTCTGGCGCTGCACGACCGCTCTCGACGTTCCCGAGGCGGCCTTCCAGGTTGTCGCGTCGACCGGCCTCGGCGACCAGCTCGCATCCGAGGTCAGGTTTCTCTCCCACGGCATGAAGCAGGCGCTCGAGCTTGCCATGGTGCTGGCGTTGGAGCCGAGCGTGCTTCTGCTGGACGAGCCGACGGCGGGCCTGACCAAGCCCGAGCGGAAGTTGATCGGCGACATCCTCGTCGAGCTCGCCGCCCGTCACGGCTTGTGCATCCTGCTGATCGAGCACGATCTCGATTTTGTCCGCGACATCAGCTCGCGAGTCATCGTTCTGCATCAGGGGCGCATCGCGCTCGACGGAACCGTCCGGGAGGTCGTCGAGTCCGAGCTGGTCAGGACGATCTACACGGGCGCTGCGCACACAGGCCTGGAGGGGCGACCATGAGCCGGCCGCCTCCGGCGCTCGAGGTCGCGCGGGTCAGCAGCGGCTATGGCGAGGCGCTCGTCATCCGCGACATCGAGCTCGCGCTTGAGCCCGGCGAGATCTTCGCCATCCTCGGCAAGAACGGGATGGGAAAGACGACGCTCCTCAAGACCATCATGGGCTTCCTAGCGGCGCGGGGCGGCGCGATTCGCGTCTTCGGCGAGGAGATAACCGGACTGCCGCCCTATCGCATCGCGCGCAAGGCGATCGCCTATAGCCCCCAGGAGCAGGCGCTGTTCCAGGATCTCTCGGTCGTCGACAATTTACGCCTGGGATTGGCGGACGAGCGGCTGCTCGAGGACGGCCTGGAGCGGGTCGGCCGCTTCTTCCCCTTTCTACTGGAGCGCCGTCGCCAGCGGGCGGGGACGCTGAGCGGCGGTGAGCAGAAGATGCTGCTCGTCGCGCGCGCCCTGATGTCTCGGCCGCGGCTGATGCTGGTGGACGAGATCACCGAAGGGCTGCAGCCGTCGGTCATACAGAAGGTTGCCGACGTGCTGCGCGCCGAGCGCACCGCATCGAATGTCGCCGTCCTCTTGATCGAGCAGAACGTTCGCTTCGCGCTTGCCGTCGCCGATCGCTATGCCGTGCTCAAGCGCGGCGAGATCGTTGACAGCGGGCGCATCGGCGACCCCGATGCCGAAGCGCGGATCGACGAGCATCTGAGCATGTAGCCGGACCGGTGGGTTTTCAACGAATGCAGCTCAACACCTTCTCGATCGTCGCCCGTTGTCCGCGAAGCGGCATGCTCGGAGTCGCCGTGAGCACCGCCGTGCCGGCCGTCGGCGCCCTTTGCCCCTACGTCAAGACCGGAGTCGGCGCCGTCTCCACGCAATCTTGGGTCAACCCCTACCTTGCGATCGATGCGCTGCGCCTGATGGAGGCGGGGCTCGAGGCTTCCGCGGCGCTCGATCGCGTGCTCGCCGACGACGATGCGAAGGGCTTGCGCCAGATCGGCGTCGTCGATGCGGCCGGCCGGAGCGTCGCCTGGACGGGTGGCGGCTGCACGCCTTGGCATGGTCACATCACCGAGCGCGACGTCGCGATACAGGGAAACATGCTGGTGGGGGAGGCGACCCTCTCCGCCATGGCCGAAGCCTTCCGGCGCAGCGAGTCCCTCGACCTCGCCGAGCGGCTCCTGCTCGCGCTCGAGGCCGGGCAGGCCGCCGGCGGCGACAAGCGCGGCAAGCAATCCGCTGCCTTGCGGGTCCACCATACGGAGGACTATCCATGGCTCGACCTTCGCGTCGACGAGCATCGCTACCCCGTCGCCGAGCTCCGCCGCGTCTACACGATCGCTCGGCTGCAATTGCTGCCCTTCGTCGAAGGCATGCCCAAGCGGGGCGCTGCGGCCGGAGCGCTCCCCGGGCCCGTCGAGGACATGCTGCTGACTCCGCCGCCGTTCCGCCCGGGCGGCGGCGGATCGGCGCCGTGAGCGCAAGGTACGGAGCGGAAGATGAATCATCCGCCGTCCGCCAAGCCAGGAGATGAGGCGATGAGGACGCCGAATTCCGAGACCCCTCTCGATCCCTACACGGATATCCTGGGGATCGACCTTCCACCCGAGCGACTCGCCGAGAATCTTCGGTCGTTCGGTGACATCCTTCGGGCGCTGCGGAAATTGCGGGCGCTCGATCTGACCGAGGTGCATCCCGCGGTCGTCTTCGATCCGCTTTGCGGCGATCGCGGCTCGTCCGAGGCATGAGCGCCGAGCTTCCATTCCGGCCCATCGAGGCGCTCGCCCTCGAGCTGCGCACCGGCCGAGTTTCTCCGGTCGCGCTGACGGAGTCGGTGCTGAGCCGGATCGAGCGCCACGACGCAACCCTGCAGAGCTACGTGCATGTCGCGGCCGATGCCATCGCCGCAGCACGGGAGGCCGAGCGGGAGATTCGCGACGGGAGCTGGCGCGGGCCTCTTCACGGCATTCCCGTCGCCGTCAAGGACAACTATCTCACGCGCGATATGCCGACGACGGCGGGGACGACGGCGCCCGGCATCTCGTTTCCGCGGGTCGATTCTGTGGCGGCGGCCCGGCTGCGCCAGGCGGGCGCGATCCTTATCGGCAAGACGCGGACCCATGAGTTCGCCTGGGGGACGGTGACGCCGCCGACCCGCAACCCCTGGGATGTGAGCCGCGTGCCAGGCGGCTCGAGCGGCGGCTCGGCGGCCGCGGTCGCCGCCGGCCTTGGCGTAGCGGGACTCGGCTCCGATACCGGCGGATCGATCCGCATACCCGCCAGCCTCTGCGGCATCGTGGGCCTCAAGGCGACGTTCGGCCGCATCAGCAGGGCGGGCGTGGTGCCCCATAGCTGGTCGCTCGACCATGCCGGGCCGCTCACCCGCACGGTCGCCGACGCCGCCATCATGCTCAATGTCCTGGCCGGCTTCGATCCCGTCGATCCAGCCTGCCAGGACCGCCCGGTGCCCGACTATACAGCAGCCTTGGGACAGCCCATCCGCGGGCTCCGCATCGGGGTCTGCCGGAACCACTTCTTCGGGCGCAACCAGGCGGATGTCGAGCGAGCGGTCGAGCAGGCGATCGCCGACCTTGCCGATGCGGGCGCGCACATTCGCGATATCGAGATCCCAAACCTCGAATACGGCCTTGGCGCGATTTTCGCCATCGAGCTGTCGTCCTCGACGGCCTATCATGACGCCTCGCTCCGCGCCGGCCGCGCGCGACACTTCCAGCCGGACGTCCGCAAGCTCGTGGAGCTCGGCCGCTTCGTCACCGGGCCGGACTACCTGAAGGCGGAGCAGTTCCGTCGCGTCCTGATCAGGGATTTTCGCAAGCTCTTCCGGGATGTCGATGCGATCATTGGTCCCACGACTCCGCTGACCGCCTGGAAGGTCGGCGACTGGACGGTCGAGGTCGCAGGCGGCCCGGAGAGCGTGCTGGCCGCATCCTGGCGCCTGACCTATCCCTATAATCTGACGGGCATGCCGGCGATCTCGCTGCCTTGCGGCTTCGATCGCGACGGCCTTCCCATTGGTCTGCAGATCGCGGGACGGCCCTTCGACGAGATGACGGTCCTGCGCGTCGCCCATGCCTACGAGCAGGCGCATGAATGGAAGGAGCGGCTGCCGTGCGTGTGACGCTTCGAGAGGCGCGTCGCGGCACCGCGCCCTTCATCCCACCCTTCGCCATTTGAGGCCGCTTGATGTCGACAGCCCCGCAAGCCATGGAGAGCAAGATCCGCGTCGCCTGCCTTCAGATGGAGCCGCGGATCGGCGAGAAGCGCGACAACATCGCGCACAGCCTGGCGATGATCGACGAGGCCGCCGCGGCCGGCGCCAACCTCGTCGTCCTGCCCGAGCTATGCAGCAGCGGCTATGTCTTCGCGACCCGGAACGAGGCCTTCGAGCTGGCCGAGCCTGTCCCTGACGGCGAAGCGACCCGGGCCTGGATGGATGCGGCGGCGCGCCACGGTCTTCATATCGTCGCGGGGATCGCCGAGCGCTGCGGCGCCGCGCTCTTCAACAGCGCCGTCGTGGTGGGGCCGCAGGGCTTCATCGGCACCTATCGCAAGAATCATCTGTGGGGAGCCGAGAACCTGTTCTTCGAGCCGGGCGATCTGGGAGTCCCCGTGTTCCACACCGCCATCGGCCGGATCGCAGCGGCGATCTGCTACGATATCTGGTTTCCCGAGATTTTCCGGCTCGCGGCGCTCCAGGGTGCCGACATCCTCTGCGTCCCCACCAACTGGGTGCCGATGCCGGAGCAGCCCGCAACGCAACTCGTGATGGCCAATATCCTGGCGATGAGCGGGGCTCATTCGAACGCCATGTTCGTCGCGGCGGCGGATCGCATCGGCGAGGAGCGCGGCCAGCGCTTCATCGGCCGGAGCCTCATCGTGGGCCACACCGGCTGGCCCGTCGCGGGGCCGGCGAGCGCCGATCGCGAGGAGATCCTCATCGCCGAGGTCAACCTGTCGGATGCGCGCCGCCGGCGGCACTGGACCGATTTCAATCATGTTCTGCGCGACCGCCGGACCGATCTCTATGCGGAGATGCTCGGCGCCGACGCCCGGCGCGGCTGGTACTGATCCTCGTTGTCGCGCAGAGAAGCTTGATCGCCGATCGCGCGGATCGGTCGCATGCCATTCGTCTACACGGATCGAACGCGCGCCCCTCAAATCGGCTAAAATTGGAAACGGTTTCTCGCCATGTTCCGCCGAAAATTGGAAACGAATTTTGGACGAGCTCTGTAAGCCCTTGTTTCGAATGGTGGGCCCGGCAGGACTCGAACCTGCGACAACACCGTTATGAGCGGCGCGTTCTGACCAGCTGAACTACGGGCCCGGACTCGGATGCCAGAGGTCGGATATCAGAGGCCAGAAAGACGCACGCGTCCACTGACATCTGTCATCCGTAATCCGACATCCGTCACGTATCGAGGAAGCTGCGGAGCTTGCGCGAGCGGCTGGGATGCTTGAGCTTGCGGAGCGCCTTCGCCTCGATCTGGCGTATGCGCTCGCGCGTCACGGAGAATTGCTGGCCGACCTCCTCGAGGGTGTGGTCGGTGTTCATACCGATGCCGAAGCGCATGCGCAGCACGCGCTCCTCGCGCGCCGTGAGCGTGGCGAGCACGCGCGTCGTGGTCTCGCGCAGATTGGCCTGGATCGCCGCATCGAGGGGCAGCACCGCGTTCTTGTCCTCGATGAAGTCGCCGAGATGGCTGTCCTCCTCGTCGCCGATCGGCGTCTCGAGGCTGATCGGCTCCTTGGCGATCTTGAGCACCTTGCGCACCTTCTCGAGCGGCATGGCGAGCTTGACCGCGAGCTCCTCGGGGGTGGGCTCGCGCCCGATCTCGTGCAGCATCTGGCGCGAGGTGCGCATCAGCTTGTTGATCGTCTCGATCATGTGCACGGGAATGCGGATGGTGCGCGCCTGATCGGCGATCGAGCGGGTGATCGCCTGCCGAATCCACCAGGTGGCGTAGGTCGAGAACTTGTAGCCGCGCCGATACTCGAACTTATCGACGGCCTTCATCAGGCTGATATTGCCCTCCTGGATGAGATCGAGGAATTGCAGGCCGCGATTGGTGTATTTCTTGGCGATCGAGATGACGAGGCGGAGATTGGCCTCGACCATCTCCTTCTTGGCACGGCCGGCCTCGCGCTCGCCCTGCTGCACGGCCTGGACGATGCGGCGGAACTCGCTGATCGGGAGGCCCGACTCGTCGGAAAGCCGGCGCAGGCCGGCGCGCACCTCCTCGATCTGGTCGGCGTATTTCTTCGCCGTGAAGCGCTTCCATCCCGCACCCGGAAGCTGATGGAGATGATCGAGCCAGTTGGGGTCGAGCTCGTGGCCCTGATATGCCTGGATGAAGGCCTCGCGCTTCACATTGGCGCTCTCGGCAAGGCGTAGAAGCTCGCCGTCGAGCTTCAAGAGGCGCCGGCTCAGGCCGTAGAGCTGATCGACGAGCTGCTCGATGCGGCTATTGTTGAGGCGCACGTTCTGCATGAGCTCGACGAGCTCGCCGCGCAGCTTCTTGTAGCGCTTCTCGGAGGCGGCGGGGAACGCCTCGCCCTTCTGCAGGGCGCCGATGCGCTGATCCTGCAGCTTCGACATCTTCTTCCAGGTCGCGGCGATCTGCTCGAAGGTCTCGAGCACTTGCGGCATCAGGAGCTGCTCCATCGCCGCGAGGGACATATTGTTCTCCTCGCCCTCGCCCTCCCCCTCGCCCTCGGCGAGCTCGTCGAGGACCGCCTCCTCCTCGGCCTCGGCTTCCGTCTCCGCTTCCGCGGCGCCGTTGCCGGCGGCGACGAGCGCCGCCTCCGGACCGGCGCCATAGGTGGCATCGAGATCGATGATGTCGCGCAGCAGGAGCTTCCCCTCCGTGAGCGCGTCGTGCCACAGCACGATGGCGCGGATGGTGAGCGGGCTCTCGCAAATGGCCCCGATCATCTTCTCGCGGCCGGCCTCGATCCGCTTGGCGATGGCGATCTCGCCCTCGCGCGAGAGGAGCTCAACGCTCCCCATCTCGCGCAGATACATGCGCACCGGATCGTCGGTGCGGCCGAGCTCGTCGTCGTCAATATTGCCCGCCACCCGGGGCTCGCCGTCGGCGTCGAACTCGCCCTCGCCTTCCGCCTCGGCGGGCGCTTCGGCGGCGGGGGGCGATCCGGCGGCGGCGTCCTCGGTCTCCTCGCTCTCGATGATGTTGATGCCCATCTCGTTGAGCATCGCCATGGTGTCCTCGATCTGCTCGGAGGAGACCTGGTCCGGGGGGAGCACCGAGTTGAGCTCGTCATAGGTCACGTAGCCGCGCTCCTTCGCCCGCGCGACCATCTTCTTTACCGCAGCAGCCATGCCGTCCATCAGGGGCCCGTCGCTCACGTCGTTTCGAGTCTCGCGGGCATCCTTGGCCTTGTCCTTGGCCTTGGTGCCTTTGCTTTCCTTGGTTTTGGTCGTCTTGGTCGTCTTCATCGCCTTCGTCGCCATGCGCCCTCGCCCCCTGATCGCATAAACACGATGCGAGCGGCGACGTTCCCCGTCCCAGGGGAACGCTGCCCCTCATCCAAGCTTTGAATCTGGCGTTTCCTCCCGGTCGATGATCCTGGCGCGCTCCAGATCGGAAGCTCTCTGGCGCCGCCGCGCATCGAACCGGGTCAAGCTCTCTTCGGTCACGTCCTCGGCGAGCTCGCGTTCCGCTTCATCCTGGTCGAGCCTGGCGCCCCGCTGAAGCAGAAGCGCGTAGCTGTGCCGCCACTCCTCGGCCGCCGCCTCGATCGCTCGGGCGGGGTGGGCGAAGGGTGCTGCGACATAGACCTCCTTCACCAAGATGCGGTCGAGAACACCCCGGAATCCAAGGCCCTTTAAGTGGTTTTCCAAAGCACCGGAGTCAATATCCGGCTGAGCGGCCCAGGTCTTTAAAATTGCCTGCCGCAGATTGTCAAGGTCGCGATTCGCCGGCACCAGCGGCGGCACCAGGCTGGCGACGGCCTCCTCGAGGCCGTCCAGGAGGGCGGGATGGTTGATCAGCGCCGCCAGCAGCCCCTGGTAGCAGCGCAGCTCGAGGATCTCCACGTCCCGCGGCCCGAGAAGCCCGGCCGGAGGACCCGGGGGCGCCGCCGCGCGCCCCTTCGCCTTGGCGCCTCTGCGAAACCGCTGCCAATAGCGCTGCCGGAGGTCCCAGGCATAGCTGTCGCGGATCTTGGGGTCCTGGATGCGCTTGGCGACCGCCGCGATGCGCTCCTCGAAGCGGGCGCGCCGCTCGGGGGTGTCCGCCGGATGCGCCGCCACCTCCAGCTCCCAGACGAGGTCGATGAGCGGGCGCGCGCCCTCGAGGATCTCCCGCATCGCGGCAACCCCCTGGCGCTGGATCAGGGTGTCGGGGTCCTCGCCGGCGGGAAGGGTGACGAAGCGCAGGGACTTGCCCGGCTTGAGGAGCGGCAGCGCCCGCTCGGCCGCGCGCGCCGCGGCACGCTGTCCGGCGGCGTCGCCGTCGAAGCAGAGGATGGGCTCGTCGACAAGCCGCCACAATTCGCCGAGCTGCGCCTCGGTCAAGGCGGTGCCGAGGGGGGCGACCGCGATGCCGAAGCCCGCCTGATGCAGGGCGATCACGTCCATATAGCCTTCGACGACGACGAGCCGGCCCTCCTCGGCGGCACCCCGGCGGGCATGGGCCAGGCCATAGAGCATGCGGCCCTTATGGAAGAGCTCGCCCTCGCGGGAGTTGAGGTATTTGGGCGTGCCCTCGCCGAGCACGCGGCCCCCGAAGGCGACGATGCGGCCGCGCCCGTCGGCGATCGGGAAGATGACGCGGCCGCGGAAATAATCATAGGTCTCCTGGCGCTCGGCGTTGCGGCCGAGGAGTCCCGCCTCGAGCAGCAGCGCCTCGTCATAGCCCTCGCGCAAGAGATGCGCCTTGAGAGCGTTGCCCTGGGACGCGAAGCCCAGGCGGAAGCGCGCGATGGTGACGTCGTCGAGGCCCCGGCGGCGGAGATAGTCGAGGGCCTCGCGCCCGGCGCCGCCTTGAAGCTGCGTCTCGTAGAAGGCGCAGGCGCTCTCGAGGGCCGTCGCCAGGGTCTTCGCCTTCTCGGCGCGGGCGCGCTCCTGGGGCGAGGATTGGGGGACCGCGAGCCCGGCCTCGGCAGCCAGGCGCTCGACCGCCTCGGGAAAGCTCAGGCTCTCGCTCCGCATCACGAAGCCGATCACGTCGCCATGGGCGCCGCAACCGAAGCAATGGAAGAAGCCCTTCTCCTCGTTGACCCAGAAGGAGGGCGTCTTCTCGCTGTGGAAGGGGCAAAGCCCCGCGTGCTCGCGCCCCTTGCGCTGAAGCTTGACGCGCCGCGAGATCACCTCGACGAGGCCAAGCCGGCCCCGCAGCTCGTCAAGGAATTGTGGTGACAAGGCCATCAGGCCGAACCCGCCCGCAAACCGACGTCCCCCTCATGCCGGATGGCGTCCACGCGCGCGGGCGCCGCCCGCGCCGCCGCCCGGCTCAGCCCAGCTGCGCCTTGACGATGCCGCTCGCCTTGGCGAAGTCCATGGTCCCGGCGTGGCGCTCCTTGAGCCTGGCCATGACCTTGCCCATGTCCTTGACGCTGCTCGCGCCGACCTCGCCGATCGCCGCCTTGACCGCCGCCTCCAGCTCGGCCCCGGAAAGCTGGCGCGGCATGAAGGATTCGATCACCGCGATCTCGTCCTTCTCCTTCTGCGCGAGCTCGTGCCGCCCGCCCTTCTCGTAGAGCTCGATGCTCTCGCGGCGCTGCTTGATCATGCCCTGCATCATCTGCAGCATCTCGTCATCGCCGATCCCGCTCATATTGCCCTTGGCGCGCGCCTCGATGTCGCGCTCCTTGAGCTTGGCGATGATGAGGCGCACCGCGGAGACGGTGCGGTCGTCCCTGGCCTTCATCGCTGTCTTGAGCGCGTCGGTGAGGCGTGAGCGGAGCATGATGGGGCAGTCGCGCGGCCGGAAAGTTTCAACCTACTCGAAAACGCGCCGAAGCGCAATCGGGAATATGGCGATAAGGGGTTGAATTTTCAGTCAATTTTTCTCAACGCGCGGCTTGACGGCGGCATGCGCTTTGCTTATGTAAGCCGCGACCCGCGGGGATCATGCGCGGCAGAGACACGACCGCCGCCGCGCCGCTTGACGCCCAGGCTTAAGGATCATCGCCATGTCGAACGAACGGCCGACGCCCGCAGCCTCGCGCCTGCCTGCCGGCCCGCCCGCGCACGAAGGCGCCGTCGCGCCGCGGCGGCCTGCGCCGCCAGGCGCCACCGCCGTGCTGGCGCTCGCGGACGGCACGCTTCTCTGGGGCAGCGGCATCGGCGCGCGCGGCCGCGTCGCCGGCGAGATCTGCTTCAACACCTCGATCACCGGCTATGAGGAGATCCTGACCGATCCCTCCTATGCCGGCCAGATCATCACCTTCACCTTCCCCCATATCGGCAATGTCGGGGCCAACCCCGAGGATGTGGAGACGACGACGCCGGCGGCGCGCGGCCTCATCATCCGCGACGACATCACCGAGCCGAGCAATTGGCGCGCCACGCAGCACCTCGACGGCTGGCTGCGCTCCCATGGGCTCGTGGGCCTCGCCGGCATCGACACGCGGGAATTGACCCGCCGCCTCCGCGAGAGCGGGGCCGCCAATGGCGTGCTCTGCCACGCCGCCGACGGCAAGTTCGAGGCCGAGGCCCTCATCGCCGAGGCCGCCGCCTGGCCGGGGCTCGAGGGCATGGACCTCGCCAAGGAGGTGACCTGCCGCCAGACTTATCACTGGGACGAGACGCGCTGGTCGCTCGGCACCGGCTATGGACGGCAACTGGCGCCCGTCCACAATGTCGTCGCCGTCGATTACGGCGCCAAGCGCAACATCCTGCGCTGCCTCGCCTCGGCCGGCTGCCGCGTCACCGTGGTGCCGGCGACCACGAGTGCCGAGGCCATCCTCCGTCTCAAGCCCGACGGCGTCTTCCTCTCCAACGGCCCGGGCGATCCCGCCGCCACCGCCGAATACGCGGTGCCGGCCATCAAGCAGCTCTTCGCCGCGGGCATTCCCGTCTTCGGCATCTGCCTCGGCCATCAGCTGATGGCGCTCGCCCTCGGCGCCCGCACCGAGAAGATGCATCACGGCCATCGCGGCGCCAACCACCCGGTCAAGGACCTGGAGACGGGCAAGGTCGAGATTACCAGCCAGAACCACGGCTTCGTGGTGGTCGAGGAGTCGCTTCCCCCGGGGACCGCGGCGACGCACCGCTCCCTCTTCGACGGCTCCCTCGAGGGCTTCAAGGTGACGGACAAGCCCATCTTCGCCGTGCAGTACCATCCCGAGGCCTCGCCCGGCCCGCGCGACAGCCATTATCTCTTCGAGCGCTTCGTCAAGATGATGGGCGAGCATGCCTAAGCGCACCGACATCAAGTCGATCCTCATCATCGGCGCCGGGCCCATCGTCATCGGCCAGGCCTGCGAGTTCGATTATTCCGGCACCCAGGCCTGCAAGGCCCTCAAGGAGGAGGGCTACCGCGTCGTCCTCGTCAATTCCAATCCCGCCACGATCATGACCGATCCGGGGCTGGCCGACGCCACCTATATCGAGCCGATCACGCCCGAGGTGGTGACGCGCATTATCGAGAAGGAGCGCCCGGACGCGCTCTTGCCGACCATGGGCGGGCAGACGGCGCTGAACACGGCAATGGCGCTGTGGAAGCGCGGCGTGCTCCAGCAATTCGGCGTCGAGATGATCGGCGCCAGGTCCGAGGCGATCGAGAAGGCCGAGGATCGCCTCCTCTTCCGCGAGGCGATGAGCAAGATCGGCCTCGAATCGCCGAAGAGCGCCATCGCCCACACCCTCGACGAGGCGAAGGCGGTCCTCGCCGAGGTGGGGCTCCCCGCCATCATCCGGCCCTCCTTCACCTTGGCCGGCACCGGCGGCGGCATCGCCTATAACCAGGACGAGTTCGAGCAGATCGTCACCGGCGGCCTCAAGGCCTCGCCGGTGAGCGAGGTGCTGGTCGAGGAGTCGGTGCTCGGCTGGAAGGAGTTCGAGATGGAGGTCGTGCGCGACCGCGCCGACAACTGCATCATCGTCTGCTCGATCGAGAATGTCGATCCGATGGGCATCCACACCGGCGACAGCATCACGGTGGCGCCGGCGCTGACCCTCACCGACAAGGAATACCAGATCATGCGCGACGCCTCGATCGCGGTGTTGCGCGAGATCGGCGTCGACACCGGCGGCTCGAACGTGCAGTTCGCCGTCAACCCGCGGAGCGGCCGCCTCGTCGTCATCGAGATGAACCCGCGCGTCTCGCGCTCCTCGGCCCTCGCCTCCAAGGCGACCGGCTTTCCCATCGCCAAGGTCGCGGCCAAGCTCGCGGTCGGCTACACCCTCGATGAGCTCGCCAACGACATCACCCGGGTGACGCCGGCCTCCTTCGAGCCGACCATCGACTACGTCGTCACCAAGATGCCGCGCTTCACCTTCGAGAAGTTCCCCGGCGCCGATCCCGTTCTCACCACCTCGATGAAGTCGGTGGGCGAGGCCATGGCGATCGGGCGGAATTTCTGCGAATCCCTGCAGAAGGCTTTGCGCTCGATGGAGACGGGCCTGACCGGCCTCAACGAAGTCGAGATCCCGGATGCGGCCGACGGCGTCAACAAGGACGTGGTGCGCGCGGCGCTCGCGATCCCCAGCGCCAACCGCCTCCTCGTCGTCGCCCAGGCCTTCCGCTTCGGCCTGAGCGTCGAGGAGGTGCACCGCGCCTGTCATTTCGATCCCTGGTTCCTGCGCGAGATCGAGCGCCTGGTGCGGACGGAGGCGCGGGTGCGCAAGGAGGGGCTTCCCGCCGATCGCCCGGCCCTGCTCCGTCTCAAGAAGCTCGGCTTCTCGGACGCGCGGCTCGCCGAGCTCGCCGGCTGCAAGGAGGCCGAGGTCGCCGCCCGCCGGCGCGCGCTCCAGGTGCGCCCCGTCTACAAGCGCATCGACACCTGCGCCGCGGAATTCGCCTCGCTCACGCCCTACATGTATTCGGCCTATGAGGGCGACGGGCTGTCGCCTGCCGAATGCGAGTCCGACCCGACCGACCGCCGCAAGATCGTCATCCTCGGCGGCGGGCCCAACCGCATCGGCCAGGGCATCGAGTTCGATTATTGCTGCGTGCACGCCGTCTACGCCCTCCGCGAGGCGGGCTTCGAGACCATCATGGTCAACTGCAATCCCGAGACGGTCTCGACCGACTACGACACCGCCGACCGGCTCTATTTCGAGCCGCTCACCGCCGAGGACGTGATCGAACTGGTGCGGACGGAGGAGCGGCGCGGCACGCTTGCCGGGGTCATCGTGCAGTTCGGCGGTCAGACGCCCCTCAAGCTTGCCGCCGCGCTCGAGGCGGCGAGGATCCCGATCCTCGGCACGCCGCCCGACGCCATCGATCTGGCCGAGGACCGCGAGCGCTTCCAGAAGCTTCTCGCCAAGCTCGGCTTGCGCCAGCCGACGAATGGCATCGCCCATTCCGTCGACGAGGCGGAGCGGGTCACCGAGACGATCGGCTATCCGGTGGTGATCCGGCCGTCCTACGTCCTCGGCGGGCGGGCGATGGAGATCGTCCACGACCGCGCCGGGCTGCTGCGCTACATGACCGAGGCGGTCAAGGTCTCGGGCAGCGACCCCGTGCTCATCGACAGCTATCTCCAGGATGCGATCGAGGTGGATGTGGACGCCGTCTCCGACGGCAAGGACGTGCATGTCGCCGGGATCATGGAGCATATCGAGGAGGCGGGCATCCATTCGGGGGATTCGGCCTGCTCGCTCCCGCCCTATTCCCTGGCTCCCGCGGTCATCGAGGACATTCGCGCCCAGACCAAGAAGCTCGGACTCGCCCTCGGCGTGATCGGGCTCATGAACGTGCAATATGCGGTGAAGGGGCAGGACGTCTACATCCTCGAGGTCAACCCGCGGGCCTCGCGCACGGTCCCCTTCGTCGCCAAGGCGACGGGCGTGCCCATCGCCAAGATCGCGGCCCGGCTGATGGCGGGCGAGCCGCTCTCCCAGTTCCAGCTCGACGGCGCCAAAGGGCGCCACGTCGCGGTCAAGGAGGCGGTCTTCCCCTTCGCCCGCTTCCCCAATGTGGACACCATCCTCGGGCCCGAGATGAAATCGACGGGCGAGGTGATGGGCCTCGACGCCGATTTCGGCCGCGCCTTCGCCAAGTCCCAGCTCGGCGGCGGCATCGAGCTGCCGCTCGAGGGCACCGTCTTCGTCTCGGTGCGGGACAAGGACAAGCCCGCCATGGTGGCGGTGGGCGGCCGCCTCATCGAGCTCGGCTTCAGCCTGATCGCCACGCGCGGCACCGCGGCCTTCCTGCGCGAGCACGGCCTCAAGGTCGAGGAGGTCAGGAAGGTCATGGAGGGACGGCCCCATATCGTCGACGCCATGAAGGACGGCAGCGTGCAGCTCGTCTTCAACACGACCGACGGCGCCCAGGCGATCGCCGACAGCTTCAGCATCCGGCGCACGGCGCTCATGAACAAGATTCCCTATTACACCACCGTTGCCGGCGCCCGCGCCGCGGTGGCGGCGATCGCCGCCCTCAAGGCCGGCAAGCTTGAAGTCGCCCCGCTCCAGTCCTATCTTGAGGGGTCGTTCTAGCCGTCCACCCCCGTTAGCCCGGGCGCTTATCAACTCGCCTGGGTATGCGGGGTATTGTCTGTTCAGGGTCGTTGCCGCCATGGAAAAGATGCCCATCACCGCCGACGGGTTGTCCCGCCTCCAGGAGGAGTTGCGGCGCCTCAAGAGCATCGAGCGCCCGGCGGTCATTCGCGCCCTCGAAGAGGCGCGCACCCACGGGGATCTCTCGGAGAACGCCGAATATCACGCGGCGCGCGAGCGCCAGAGCTTCATTGAGGGCCGCGTCGCCGAGCTCGAGGACAAGATCCGGCGCGCCGAGGTCATCGACGTCAGCAAGCTGTCAGGGAATGCCGTGAAGTTCGGCGCGACGGTCGACCTCGTCGATGTCGACACCGACGACGAGGTGACCTACCAGATCGTCGGCGCGGAAGAGTCCGACATCAATGCGGGGAAGCTCTCCATCGTCTCGCCTTTGGCCCGCGCCCTGATCAACAAGGAGGTCGGCGACACCGTCGAGGTCGCCACCCCGCGCGGCTCCAAGGTCTACGAGATCCTCGAAGTGCGATTCGAATAGCGGCGCGGCGCATGAGATTGAAGCCGGGCTTCCCCGGCTCGATTCCAGCCCCGTCATCTCATCGTCCCGGACAAGCGGAATCCTTGTCGAGCAAGGATTCCGCGCGATCCGGGATCCAGCGGATGCGCCGCATGGGTTCCGGATAGCGAGGCTCGCAAGTCCAGAAAAGCACGCTTTTCTGGGCTCACCTACGCTTCCGGAATGACGATCGGTTTGGCCTTACATCTCGCCCGGTGCGGCGCCGTCATCCTCGTCGACGGGCACGCCGGGGAGTCGCTTCGTCGTGCGGATCACCTGGATGGTGCGCACATTGGCGACGTGGGGGGCCGAGGTGAGCTTGGTGGTGAGCTCGTTCTCATGGGCGGTGTTGCGCGCGACCAGCCTGAGGACGAAATCGTCGGGGCCGCGCGCCATGTGGCATTCGCGCACCTCGGGCCAGCTGCCCACCAGCTCCTCGAACGCGGTCAGAACCGCCTCCGACTGGCTGTCGAGCCCGACCAGGGCGAAGAAGCTCACCTCGAAGCCCAGCGGCTCGGGGTCGAGCTCGGCGTGATAGCCGCGGATATAGCCGGCCGTCTCGAGCGCTCGCACCCGGCGCAGGCAAGGCGGCGCCGAGATGCCCGCCCGCCTGGCGAGCTCCACATTGGTGATCCGGCCGTCCTCCTGGAGGTCGCGCAGGATGCGCCGGTCGATTCGGTCGAGCTTCACGCGCCGCATGCCAAACCTCGATGATCGCGATCCGTTCCCGGCAACGCGCAACAAAATTGCGGAGTCGTACCTAATACCTTTTGAAATAATCTTTCAAGCGCGAGCTGGCGAAATCTACTGTTACCGGCGCGACTGGCGCTTGCGGCGCGGCGAGAGCGGAAGGCATAGTCCGCCGCCACCTGCCCACCGATGATCGGCTCGCCACGGATCGAGCCGCCACAACGCGCCGAGTGCCCATGAGGGAAACGACCTGCTGGATTGTCACCGAAGGCTCCATCGGCATGGAGAACCAATGCCGCGGTCTCGCCGAGGCCCTCGCACTGCGGCCCGCGATGAAGCGTGTCGATCCCCGCCTGCCCTGGCTGCTGCTGCCCGCGGATTGCTGGCCCTGGCCGTTCCTCTCCCTTGGCCGCGGCAGCGACCGGCTGAGGCCCCCCTGGCCCGACATCCTCATCACCTGCGGACGCAAGGGCGTGCCCTTCGCCCTCGCCATCAAGCGGGCGAGCGGCGGCCGGACCTTCGCCATCCATATCCAGGACCCCCTCATCGATCCCGCGAAGCTCGACCTTGTCGCGGTGCCGAGCCATGACCGCATCCGCGGCCCGAACGTGATCGTCACCCGCGGCGCCATCCATCCGGTGACGCCGGCCAAGCTCGCCGCGGCGGCGGCGCATTTCCGCCCCGCTTTCGCCGCCTTGCCGCGGCCGCTCGTGGCCGTGCTGATCGGCGGCCCCAACGGGCGCTATCGCCTGGAGCCCGCCGACATGACCGCGATCGCAGAGCGCCTCGCGGCCCTGGCGCGCGGCACCGGCGCCGGGCTCTGCGTCACCACCTCGCGCCGGACGGGACGGGAGAACGAGCGCGTGCTGCGCGAGAGGCTGGCGGGCGTGCCGGCGGTCATCTGGACCGGTGAGGGCGAGAACCCCTATCTCGGCATGCTCGCCCTCGCCGACCATGTCCTGGTCACGGCGGATTCGGTGTCGATGGTGACCGAGGCCTGCGCGACCGGGAAGCCCGTCTATATCATCGAGCTTGCCGGCGGCTCCCGTCGCTTCCGCCTGTTTCACGACGAGATGCGCGCCGCGGGCATGACGCGCCCCTTCGCGGGACGGCTCGAATCGGCGAGCTATGAGCCGTGCTTCGAGGCCGAGCGCGTCGCGGCGGAGGTGCGGCGCCGCCTGGCGCAGCGGGAGGCCGCGAAAGTTGCGGCGAGCGGCGCGTAAAATCGGCTATAAGCCCTCCTCGATGGCGCTCGCGATCGACACCTTCAGCAACAGCTCCGGCGGCAACGCCTTCTTCAAGGCGGTGGGCCATCCTCTCGTCCTGCCGAAGGCCAAGGCGCTGCTCGCGCGCCTAGCCGCGCGCGGCCCGGTGGCGCTCTACGATCCCCAGGGCTTCGCCGAGGGCTTCGCCGCGCTGCATCCCCTCGCCAGCCTGCCCCTCGCCGGGGTCTTCGTGCAGAAGATCGAGGAGGTCGGGCGCAGCATGCTCGGCTGCGCGGCTCAGCCGGTGACCGAGCTTCCGTCGTCCTCGGCCCGCTCGCTCCTCGTCCTCGCCTTCGACGCCGCCCGCGCCATCGCGCATATTCGCGCCCTGGTCCCCGAAGGTATGGAGGTCGCCAGCCTCGACGAGATGAAGCTGCCGGCGGCGATGCTGAGCAATGCCGGCCGTTATCTCGACCCCCTCAACTTCGCCACCAATTTCGCCTTCTTCCGCGACGCCGACGGCCATCACACGCGCCTCGTCACGGCGAATTACTGGGCCGGCTATGGGGCCGCGCGGACGCGGCTCTGGTGCTGCCTCTTCGACGAGAGCGGCGCCGAGATCGCCGCCTGGGACGAGCCGCTGCCCGAGGGTGTCGGCGCCGTCGTCATCGACAGCCGCGCGCTGCGCGCGCGCTTCTCTCTGCCGCCCTTCACGGGACAGCTCTTCCTCCATGTCGTCGGCGCGGCGGGGCATGACGTGGTGAAATACGCCCTCGACACCTATGGCGACGATGCGGCCATGCTCTCCTGCACCCATGACGCCAATGCCTGGCCGGCGGATCTCTATGCGGGGCTGCCGGCTCCGCGCGAGGGCGAGCGCGTGGTCCTTTGGGTCCAGAACAGCCATCCGACACCGATCCCCCGGCGCGGCGTCGGCCTCAACCCCATGGGTGCCGCGGAGACCGCCTGGCTCGAGCGCGAGATCCCGCCATTCGCCACCTATGCCCTCGACACGCGGGAGCTCCTGCCCGATTGCGGCTGGCCCGGGCAGATCGAAATCCGCGCCGGCAAGCATTTCGTGCGCCCGCGCTACGAGGTCATCGCGCGGGACGGCCGGCGACGCATCGCCCATCCCAATGTCGAGCGCACCGACCTCAAGCCCGACCCGCGCATCCCCGAGCTCGGCAATCTCATGGGCAAGGGCTTCCTGCTTCCCGCGCCGGTGCTGCCCCCCGAGCGCTTCCGCACCATCGTGCAGCCGACGCCGATGGCGACGGCCCAGGCCAATCTGCCGATCGCGCTCCTCGTCTACGATTCCGAGGGCCGCGAGCGGGCGCGCCGGCCGCTCGGCTGCCTCGCAAGGCGGGAGAGCGTGGCGGTCGATCTCGCCGAGCTGGTGAATGGCGGGGCGGCGCTTGCGGGCGGCTATGGCCATCTCGAACTCGTCTACGACTTCGCCGCCGGAGGCGAGGCGGATGGCTGGCTGCACGGGCTCTTCCGCTATGAGGACAAGGCGAGCGGGCACGCCGCCGAGACCAGCTTCGGCGCCCATGTCTTCAACACGGTGCTCACCTATAAGAGCGAGCCGCAATCCTATGCCGGACCGGCGCCAGGGCTTTCGACGCGGCTCTTCCTCCGCCTGGGGCCGGCCCCTCTCGACACCCTCTGTCACCTGATCTATCCCGCCTCGACCGTCTGGCATCCCCGCTCGTCGACCGATCTCGTCCTCCACGACGGGAGCGGCGCCGAGATCGCCCGTCGCCATATCGAAATCCCCTGCAGCGGCTCGCGGCTGTGGCGCTATCGCGAGACCTTCGACGAGGCCGAGCGGCGCCGCGCCGGCGCGGGCGCCTATGTCATCGTGCGCGACGCGACCTGCCGCCTCTTCGGGTATCACGGCCTTCTGGGCCGCGACGGCGCCTTCAGCCTCGATCACATGTTTGGATTCTAGTGTTTGGGCCCCACGGCTTGCCTAGCCCGCATGGGCCTCCTATCTTCTATGCCCGTTCGGCAAAGCTTCCCTTCCCATTTCGCGCAGCTCCGGATTCGCCCATGAGCCAGACACATCGCAGCAAGGCCGTCATCATCGGGTCCGGCCCGGCCGGCTACACGGCGGCCATCTATGCCGCGCGGGCCAACCTGAAGCCGCTTCTCATCGCCGGGATCGAGCCCGGCGGGCAGCTCACCATCACCACCGATGTCGAGAACTATCCGGGCTTCGCCGAGGTCATCCAGGGCCCCTGGCTGATGGAGCAGATGAAGGCCCAGGCCGAGCATGTGGGGACCCGCATCATCGGCGACCTCGTCGTCGAGGCGGATTTCAGCCGGCGGCCTTTCCGACTCACCGGCGACAGCGGCGATGTCTATCTTGGCGAGACCATCGTCATCGCCACCGGCGCCAGCGCGCGCTGGCTCGGCATCCCGAGCGAGTCGCTTCTGCGCGGGCACGGCGTCTCCGCCTGCGCCACCTGCGACGGCTTCTTCTACCGGGACAAGGCGGTCGCCGTCATCGGCGGCGGCAACACGGCCGTCGAGGAGGCGCTCTTCCTCACCAATTTCGCCCGCCAGGTGACGCTCGTGCACCGGCGCGACAAGCTGCGCGCCGAGAAGATCCTGCAGGATCGCCTGTTCAAGAATCCCAAGATCACCGTGATCTGGGACCACGTCGTCGACGAGATTCTCGGCGCCGGCGAGCCTAAGGCCGTGACCGGCGTGCGCCTGCGCCACGCCAAGACGAGCGCGGCGACGACACTCCCGGTGGACGGCGTCTTCATCGCCATCGGCCACGAGCCGGCGACCGCGGTCTTCAAGGGCAAGCTCGCCATGGATGCCGAGGGCTACATCCTCACGGCGCCCGACAGCACGGCCACCAATATCCCCGGCGTCTTCGCCGCCGGGGACGTCAAGGACAAGGTGTTCCGCCAGGCCGTGACGGCGGCGGGCATGGGCTGCATGGCGGCTCTCGAGGCGGAGCGCTTCCTCGCCGAGCACGAGGCCGCGGCCGAGCTGAGCGCCGCGGAATAGATCAGCACGCAGAGGCAAGAGCCCCGACCGGTCGGATCACCGGGGCATCGAGGCAGGGGAATGGACTGGGACAAGCTGAGGGTTTTTCACGCCGTCGCCGAAGCGGGCAGCTTCACGCATGCCGGCGAATCGCTGAAGCTCAGCCAGTCGGCGGTGAGCCGGCAGATCAGCGCGCTCGAGGAGAGCCTGCACACCACGCTCTTCCACCGCCATGCGCGCGGCCTCATCCTGACCGAGCAGGGCGAGCTCCTCAACCAGACGGTCAAGGACGTCTTCGGCAAGCTCGCCATGACCGAGGCGATGCTGACCGAGAGCAAGGAGCGTCCCAAGGGGCCGCTCAAGGTCACGACCACCGTGGCTCTCGGCTCGACCTGGCTCACGCCGCGCATCAAGGAGTTCCTCGAGCTCTATCCCGAGATCGAGCTCACCCTCGTGCTCGACGACGGCGAGCTCGACCTCTCCATGCGCCAGGCCGACATCGCCATCCGCATGGCGCCGCCGCGGCAGCCGGACCTGATCCAGCGCCAGCTCATGCAGGTGCATGCCCACCTCTTCAGCACCCAGGAATATCTCGACGCCTTCGGCACGCCCAAGACCACCGAGGAGCTCGAGAAGCACAAGATCGTCACCTTCGGCGAGGAGGCGCGGCTGCCGGCGCCCAGCGTCAACTGGCTGCTCGACCTTTGCAAGCGCCTCAACCGCATGCCGAAATCGGTGCTGCGGGTGAACAATATCTACGGCATCTACCGCGCCGTGCGCAGCGGGCTCGGCATCGCCTCCCTGCCCGATTACCTCGCCCGCGAGGATCGTCGCCTCATCCGCGTCCTGCCCGACCTTGACGGGCCGAGCATCGATGCCTACTTCGTCTATCCTGAGGTGCTCAGGCACTCCAAGCGGATTGCGGTGTTCCGCGATTTTCTTGTCAAGCGGATTGCCGAGTCCCAGTTCTAGAGGCGGCCCTGTGCATATCGTCGTGTTTGCCTGGGTCGTTATGCAGAACCGGCATGGCTCCTTTGATTATTTTGGTGTGGTTTTTCGGAGCAGAAAGCCTATTTAGTGAACATATGGATGCTGCGTTGCAGCATCGGATTGCGACCGAGCGATTTGTTAAGCGATTTCCGAGGCGGTTTCGCCTCGACCGGGTTCCAGGCGCAAGGCCTGGAAGGGGTCCTTCGGGACCCTACGTCTCCCAGACGTGAAGCCTCCCTGTTCAACTCACCGGGACCGAAAGGTCCCGGTTTTTTTTCGTCCGCTCGGCGCCGCGCGGCCGGGAACTCCCCGGGGTGGTATCGCGTTTATAGCTTTCGACGCGATTTGGGGGAGCGCGATCCCGCCTTGATGCCAGCCGCCGCCAAGATCGACCATTCCGCCCGCCCGCCGGACTCCGCAAGGGGGCGGCCGTCGCGATGGCGGTGAGAGAGCTGGCCGAGCGCCCGCGCGAGGCCGCGCCGCGCCGCGCGCCGACGCGGCCGCGCCGCAGCTCCCGCATCACCGAAGGCCAGCCGGCCCCGCTCGGCGCCACCTGGGACGGGCTGGGCGTGAATTTCGCCCTCTTCTCGGCCCACGCGACGAAGGTGGAGCTCTGTCTCTTCGACCCCCTCGGCCGGCGCGAGATCGAGCGCATCGAGCTCCCCGAATACACGGATGAGGTCTGGCACGGCTATCTGCCGGAGGCGCGGCCGGGCACCGTCTATGGCTATCGCGTGTACGGGCCCTATGAGCCCTCGGCGGGGCACCGCTTCAATCCCAACAAGCTTTTGCTCGATCCCTATGCCAAGGCCCATGTGGGCGAGCTCCGGTGGCGCCCCGAGCTGTTCGGCTACACCATCGGCGCCAAGGGCGAGGATCTCAGCTTCGACAAGCGCGACAGCGCCCCGCATATGCTCAAATGCCGCGTCGTCGATCCGGCCTTCACCTGGGCGCGCGACCGCTCGCCGCGCGTGCCGTGGGAGCGCACCATCTTCTATGAGCTTCACGTGCGGGGCTTCAGCAAGCGCCATCCCGCCGTGCCCGAGGAGCTGCGCGGCACCTTCGCCGGGCTCGCGCGCCAGGAGCTCATCGACTACATCAGGAGCCTCGGCGTCACCGCCGTCGAGCTCCTGCCCATCCACGTCTTCGTCAACGACAGCCACCTGCTCGACAAGGGCCTCACGAACTACTGGGGCTACAACACGATCGGCTTCTTCGCGCCCGACCCGCGCTATTCCGCGACGGCAACCATCACCGAGTTCAAGCAGATGGTCGCCCATCTGCACGATGCCGGGCTCGAGGTCATCCTCGACGTCGTCTACAACCACACGGCGGAAGGGAACGAGCGCGGCCCAACCCTGTGCTTCCGCGGCATCGACAACGCCTCCTATTACCGGCTGCTGCCCGACAACCGCCGCTACTACATCAACGACACCGGCACCGGGAACACGGTGAATCTCAGCCATCCGCGCGTGCTCCAGATGGTGACCGACAGCCTGCGCTATTGGGCGACGGAGATGCATGTCGACGGCTTCCGCTTCGACCTGGCGACGATCCTCGGGCGCGAGCCTTACGGCTTCGACGAGGGCGGAGGCTTTCTCGACAGCTGCCGCCAGGATCCCGTGCTCGCCACGGTCAAGCTCATCGCCGAGCCGTGGGATTGCGGGCCGGGCGGCTATCAGGTGGGCGGCTTCCCGCCCGGCTGGGCGGAGTGGAACGACCGCTTTCGCGACACCGTGCGGAGCTTCTGGAAGGGCGACGACGGCAAGGCGGCGGATCTCGCGACACGCCTGACCGCCTCCGGCGACTTCTTCAATCGCCGCGGGCGCAAGCCCTGGGCCAGCGTGAACTTCATCACCGCCCATGACGGCTTCACCTTGAGCGACCTCGTTTCCTACAACGACAAGCACAACGAGGCGAATGGCGAGGAGAACCGCGACGGCCACGCCAACAACTACTCCTGGAACTGCGGCGCCGAAGGCCCGACCGACGATCCGGAGATCGTCAAGCTGCGCGAGCGGCAGAAGCGCAACCTGCTCGCGACCCTGCTGCTCGCCCAGGGCACGCCGCTCCTTCTCGCCGGCGACGAGTTCGGCCGCAGCCAGGGCGGCAACAACAACGCCTATTGCCAGGACAACGAGATCAGCTGGCTCGACTGGGAGGGCATCGGCGACGACGGGCGCGCCCTCACCGGCTTCGTGCGCAAGCTCACCACCCTCCGCCACGCCTTCCCGATCCTGCGGCGCGGCCGCTTCCTTACGGCGGAATGGAACGAGGCGCTCAAGGTCAAGGACGTCACCTGGATCAACGCCGCGGGCGCGGAGATGCAGGGCGAGGAATGGGGCGATGCCCATATGCGCTGCTTCGGCATGCTGATCGACGGCCGCGCCCAGGCGACGGGGATCAAGCGCCCCGCGGCGGATGCGACGCTCCTCCTCGTCGTCAACGCCCATCACGACGTGGTCAAGTTCACGCTCCCCGCGGTCACCGGCGGCGATCGCTGGCGCTGCCTCGTCGACACCAACGATCCGGAGCGCGACGAGCTGCCGATCCTCCGCACACGGGACCAATACGAGGTCACCGGCCGCTCCCTTCTCCTCTTTGCCCTCGAGGATGGCGGCACCACCGTGCGCGTCGTCCGCCAGGTCGCCCTCGAGCTCTCGCGCAGCCAGAAGCTCGCGCCCTGAGCCTGAGCCTGCGCCCGCGCCTCATCCCCGCCGCATGCGGAGGACCTCCGCCAGTGTCGGATGGGAAGGATTGTCGCCGGGCTTGCCAGTCTCGGCGCCTGCTGTCGGAGGTTTTTACAGGATTGAGCTGATAAATGTTAGTTAATCGTGGCAGATCAGGTAGTTGCCGGACTGGTCCGAAATTTGCTTAGAGTCCCCATGAGGACATCATCGGGGGATCTCCCATGAAAAATCTTGTGAAGGCCGCAGCCCTGAGCGCGGTCTTGATCGGCGGGACGGCAGCCGCAGCCCATGCCGATCTCATCACCAATGGCGGGTTCGAGACGGGCGACTTCACCGGCTGGACTCGCGGCGGAAACCTCGGCGCCACCTTCGTCGGCAATTCGCCGAACGCGCCCCATTCCGGCAACTTTGCCGCGGAGCTCGGCCCCGTCGGCTCCGACGGCACGCTGGCGCAGACCTTCGCCACCATCATCGGCGACACGTATCAGGTCTCGTATTGGCACATCTATAATGCGGCCGCCACGCCGCCCAGCGACTTCTCGGTGACGTTCAACGGGACGACCTTGTTCTCCGAGGCAAACGTCAACCCGCCCTCGCCGCTCACCTGGACGCAATACACCTTCGACGTGATCGCGAGCCTGGCCTCGAGCACGCTGCAATTCGCCTTCCGCAACGATCCGAGCTATCAGGGGCTGGACGACGTCTCGGTCACCGATCTCGGTACGCCGGGGACGGTTCCCGAGCCGTCCTCGCTCGCGCTCTTCGGCGCGGCCCTTGCCGGCTTCGGCTTCATGGCGCGCCGCCGCCGGCACGCATAGGCTCTCTCTGGGAGAAACTCGCGGCGGTTCCGCGGGAGCCGCCGCTTCTCTTTCCGGGACGCTCAGGCGAAGAGCCGCTCGTTCTTTAGATCCTTGTAGATATCCGCGACATAGGCGCCGTAGCCGTTGAAGATCTGCGTCGGCACGCGCTCATTCGTTCCGATCACCCGCTCCATCGCCTGGCTCCAGCGCGGATGGGGCACCTGTGGATTGACATTGGCCCAGAAGCCGTATTCGTGGGAATCGATCGTCTCCCAGAAGGTCTTCGGGCGCTTGTCGGTGAAGCTGACGCGGATGAAGGCCTTGGCCGATTTGAAGCCGTATTTCCACGGCACCACCAGGCGCAGGGGGGCGCCGTTCTGCTTGAGCATCGGCTTGCCATAGAGGCCGGTCGCGATGAAGGCGAGCTCGTTGGTCGCCTCCGCCATGGTGAGGCCCTCGATATAGGGCCAGGGATACCAGAACTCGCGCTGGCCCGGGGCGATCCCGGGATCCTGGAAGGTCTGGAAGACGATGTACTGCGCCGAGGAGAGCGGCTCGGCGAAATCGACGAAGGACTTGAGCGCGAAGCCGCTCCACGGCACCGCGATCGACCAGGCCTCGACGCAGCGATGGCGGTAGAGCCGCTCCTCGAGGGGCATCTGCTTGAGCAGCGTATCGATGTCGACGGTCTTCGGCTTCGCGACCATGCCGTCGATCTTGATCGTCCAGGGCCGCAGCTTGACCGCCTGGGCGGCGCGCCAGATGTCCTTCTGGGAGCCGAATTCGTAATAGTTGTTGTAGGTCTCGACGTCCTCCTCCGGCGTGATCGCGCGGTCGAGGGTATAGCGAGGGTTGCGCTTGAAGGGATAGAGGCCGGCGGAGGGATCGGGCTCGGGCGTGAACGCGTCGGCGCGCCCTGCGAGTGCGGCGAGAATCGCCGGCGCGAGGATGGGCCCAGCCGCAATCGCCTTCACCAGGCGACGCCGCTCGGCGAAGACGGCCTCGGGGGTCGCGTCCTGCTCCTTCATGGCCCAGCCAGGCCTGCGCTTGATCAGCATGAGAGTTCTCCGCGCCGAGAATTACCGCATCGGTCAAAGCGCCTCGGCCGTCGCTTTCGCTCGCGTCCCCATGGCTAACTTAGGTCCGGACGGCCTCACGACACAATCAACTCTGAGTGAGAGAATCGCCGCTTGCCTCTCGTCAAGCGCCCGCCGATCAAGCGCGCAGGCCAGCGGCGAATCTCACTCCGCGGCAATGACCTTCGCGGCTCCCGGCGCAACATTTGCCAGCGCCGCCGGGCGCGGCCCTCCGGTCGCCCAGTCGAGGAGCTCCACGGTATGGACCGCGGGAATGCGCGTGCCCGAGGCGATCTGGGTCAGGCAGCCGATATTGCCGGCGGCGACGACATCGGGGGCGACGCCCTCGATATGCCCGACCTTGCGCGAGAGGAGGCGTGCCGCGAGCTCCGGCTGGAGGAGATTATAGGTCCCCGCCGAGCCGCAGCAGAGATGGCCTTCGGGGATCTCGCAAAGCTGGAATCCGGCGGCGGCGAGGAGCGCCCGCGGCGGCCTGTCGAGCTTCTGGCCGTGCTGCAGCGAGCAGGCCGAGTGATAGGCGACGCGGAGCCCGGCGACGGCGCCGGACGGCTTCAAGCCGAGCTCGGCCATCACCTCGCTCACGTCCCTGGCGAGTGCTGCCACGCGCTCGGCGCGCTGAGCCCAGGCGGGATCGTCGCGCAGGAGAAAGCCGTAATCCTTGAGCATGGTGCCGCAGCCCGAGGCATTGGCGACGATCGCATCGAGCCCCTCGCTCTCGATCTCGCGCATCCAGGCGGCGATATTGGCGCGCGCCGAGTCGAGCGCCGAGGCCGCGCGCCCCATGTGATGGGTCAAGGCGCCGCAGCAGCCCGCGCCGCGCGCCACCACCACCTCGCAGCCGTGCCGCGTCAGGAGCCGCACCGTGGCCTCGTTGATGGCGGGCGCTATGGCCTGCTGCACGCAGCCGGTCAGAAGTGCCACGCGCCGGCGGCGCGCGCCCTCGGCGGGGAAGACCTGTGGGGTCTCGACGGCCGAGGGGCTTGACAGCCGGGCCGGCGCCAAGGCGAGCATGGCGGCGAGGCGCCGCGGCAGGAGGGGCGCGAGCGGCCGCGCCAGCTTGGCCCCGACAAGTGCGAGGCGGAAGAGCGGCAGCGACGGCAGCACGCGCGCGAGCAGGGCGCGCAGGACGCGCTCGCCGAGGGGGCGGCGATAGCTTTCCTCCACATGGCGGCGCGCATGGTCGACGAGGTGCATGTAATGCACGCCGGAGGGGCAGGTCGTCATGCAGGAGAGGCAGGAGAGGCAGCGGTCGATATGCTTCGTCACCTTAGCCGTCGCCGCCTTGCCGCCCTCGAGCATGTCCTTGATCAGGTAGATGCGGCCGCGCGGGCTGTCGAGCTCGTCGCCGAGCAGCACGTAGGTGGGACAGGTCGCGGTGCAGAAGCCGCAATGCACGCAGGCGCGCAGAATCTTGTCGGCTTCCCTGATGTCGGAATCGGCGAGCTGGGCGAGGGTGAAGTTCGTCTGCATGGGAATCGCTCAGGCGCCGGACGCGGCCGGCTGGGGTGCGCCGGCATAGAGGCGGCCGGGGTTGAGAACGCCGCAGGGATCGAAGCCCTCCTTGATCCGCGCGCTCAGCCGGGCGAGCCCGCCGGCAAGGGGCTCGAAGACGTCCACCGCCGCGCGCACGCCGTCGGGCGCGCGCATGAGCGTCGCGTGGCCGCCCGTATCGGCGAGAGCCGCGCGCACCGCCGCGGCATGGGCGTCGCCGCTCGGCGGCAGGCCGAGCCAGACGAGGCCGCCGCCCCAGTCGTAATAGGCGAGCACCTCGAGCCGGGCGGCGAGCCGCGCCACCACCTCGGCGCCGCGGCTGGGCGGGAGCGAGAGGCGCCAGAGGTCGCGCGCGGCGTGGCGCACGAAGGGTGCCGCGTCGCGCAGCTCGCGCCAGAAGGCTCGCGAATTCGCGCTGTGCAGCTCCTCGACGGGAGCAAATCCTGCAAGCATCGTCTTGATGGCGGCGGCGCGATGGGCGACCGAGGCGGGGAAGCCCTCGACGCGCACCGCCGTCACGGCGTGCCCCGCATGGCGCACATCATCGACGGCGGAGAGGGCTGCAAGGGACGCCGGCAGATGGGCGGCGCCGGAGACCTCGTGCGCGCTCTTGAGCGCCGCGGTGAGGGCGCGGATCGCCGCCGCGTCGTCGAGGCCGAAGGCGAGCAGGGTGCGCGTCTTCTCGGGCGCCGGCAGCACCTTCACGGTGACGTCGGTCATCGCCGCGAGGGTGCCGTGGGAGCCGGCAAGAAGCTTGCAGAGATCGTAGCCGGTGACGTTCTTGACGACGCGGCCGCCGGCCTTGAAGAGCTCGCCGCGGCCATTGACCGCGACGACGCCGAGGAAGTGATCGCGCGCGGCCCCCGCCTTGATCCGGCGCGGGCCGGCGAGGTTGCAGGCGAGCGCGCCGCCGATCGTCCCGGCACCGGCGGGGCCGCCGTAAAGCGGGCCGAGATCGCCCGGCTCGAAGGCGAGCTGTTGCCGATTTTGCGCAAGCAGCGCCTCGATCTCGTGGAGCCTGGTCCCGGCGCGCGCCGAGAGGACGAGCTCGTCGGGCTCGTAGAGGGTGACGCCGGCAAGGCCCGAGAGATCGAGGCTGCGGCCCGCCTGCACCGGCCGCCCGAGACCGCGCTTGCTTCCGGCGCCCTTGAGCTCGAGGGGCTGCATCGCAGCGGCGGCCTCGGCGATGGCGGCGGCGACCTCCTCGGCATCGCGGGGCGTGAGGGCCGTCTCGGGCATCGCGCGGCTCAGAATCGGGGAATGTCCGGGAAGCGCTGCTGCCCGCGATGCACATGCACGCGGCCGAGTTCGGCGCAGCGGTGGAGGGTCGGGAACACCTTCCCCGGATTGAGGAGCGAGCCCGGATCGAAGGCGCATTTCAAGCGCTCCTGCTGGGCGAGATCGGTCTCGCTGAACATCGCGCCCATGAGATCGCGCTTCTCCACGCCGACGCCGTGCTCGCCGGTAAGCACCCCGCCGACCTCGACGCAGAGGCGCAGGATGTCGGCACCGAAGGCCTCGGCCTTCTCGAGCTCGCCGGGCTTGTTGGCGTCGTACATGATGAGGGGATGCAAATTGCCGTCGCCGGCGTGGAAGACATTGGCAACGGCGAGGCCGTATTGCTCGGAGAGTGCCCGCATGCGCGTCAGCACCTCCGAGAGGCGCTTGCGTGGGATGGTGCCGTCCATGCAGTAGTAGTCGGGGGTGATGCGGCCGATGGCCGGAAAGGCCGCCTTGCGCCCGGCCCAGAAGCGCAGGCGCTCCTCCTCGCTCGTGCTGACGCGCAAGGAGACCGCGCCATTGGCCTTGGCGATCGCCTCGACGCGCGCGATGAGCTCGTCGACCTCCGCCGGCGGTCCATCGAGCTCGCAGATGAGAAGGGATTCGACGTCGAGGGGATAATCCGCGTGCACGAAATCCTCGACGGCGTGGATCGCCGGCTTGTCCATCATCTCGAGCCCGCCCGGGATGATGCCGCTCGAGATGATGCCGGCGACGGTCTCGCCCGCCTGCTCGTTGGTGGGAAAGCCCATGAGGAGCGCGCGCGCCGTGGCGGGCTTGCGCAGGATGCGCACGGTGACCTCGGTGATGACGCCGAGCAGGCCCTCGGAGCCCGTCACCGCGCCGAGCAGGTCGTAGCCCGGCGCATCGAGATGCTTGCCGCCGAGGCGGATCACCTCGCCATCCATCAGCACCATCTCGACGCCGAGGAGATTGTTGGTGGTGACGCCGTATTTGAGGCAATGCACGCCGCCCGAGTTCTCGGCGACATTGCCGCCGATGGTGCAGGCGATCTGGCTGGAGGGGTCCGGCGCGTAGTAGAAGCCCTGGGGCTCGACGGCCTGGGTGATGGCGAGGTTGGTCACCCCCGGCTGCACCACGGCGCAGCGATTCTCGTAGTCGATCTCGAGGATGCGCTTGAACTTGCCGAGGCCGAGCAGCACCCCGTCGCCCAAGGGGAGCGCGCCGCCGGAGAGCGAGGTGCCGGCGCCGCGCGGCACCACCTTGATGCCCTCGGCATGGCAATAGCGCAGCACCGCCGCGACCTGCGCCGTGTCCTCGGGAAGGACGACGAGCATGGGCGGCTGGCGATAGGCGGTGAGGCCGTCGCTCTCATAGGCGCGCAGCTCGTCGGCGTCGGCGATCACGCCCTCGCCGGGCACGATGCGGGAGAGGGCCGCCGCAATCGTCGCGCGGCGCGCCAGCACGCCCTCGTCGAGCGCGGGCATCACCAGTCCTGACATCGGCCCCTCCTGCGACGGCCCGCGGGACATCCTTGGGGCGCGCCGCAGCCCGACTATGGGCAAGGGCGGCGTCCCGGTCAATTGGTATTACCACTTTCCGCCGGCCGTTTCACGCAAGGCAGCGGCGCAACAAAAAACCGCGCCGAAGCGCGGTTCGGGGTCGCAAGCGTCGCGGGCGCCTAGCCCTGGCGCGCCTTCATGCGCGGGTTCTTCTTGTTGATGACGTAGACGCGGCCGCGGCGGCGGACGACCCGGCAATTCTTGTCGCGCGTCTTGGCGGATTTGAGCGAGTTCACGACCTTCATCTTGCGGCCCTCTCCTTGGCGAGCGCGGAACATAGGGGCAGCGTTTCCGCCTGTCAACCGCCGCCGCGCTGCCGCCGCGCCGCCTACCAATCCGACATGGTGCCGGGCTTCTTCTTCAGCATGTGGAAGCGGTAGAGCCGCACCTCGCCGCTGTCGAGGGCCTTGATGCGGCTGTGCCAGAGCTCGGCCTCCTGGACCACGGCGAGCATCAGGCGGGGCTCGAGCTGCTGGGTCTTGAGGATGTCCATGAAGCGGCTCCAGCCCTCCATGACGAGGCCGCGATACTTCTTCGTCATGTCCTCGCAGATGCGCATCTCCAGGCCGAGCTGGGTCGCCAGATCGGTGTAGTTCTCGACGAACCACGGGGCGGTGCGCATGGGCTCGGCGGCGCGCCAGCGGGTGACGGCCTCGGGCTCCTGCTTCGCCTGCTTGACGACGAAATCGGTGAAGATGATCTGGCCCTTGTCCTTGAGTGCTCGCTCGATCGCCTTGAGCAGATTCTCCTTGCCCATCACCGTGTAGAACGCCTCGCGCGCGAACACGCAGTCGAACTTGCCCTTGGGGAAATCGGGCTTCTCCGGGTCATAGGCGGTGATCGGCGCCTTCTTGGTGAGCCCGCCATGTGGGAGCGCTCCATGCCGAGCTCGGCGAGCTTGGGGAAGGGCTCGAGCCCGGTGACCCAGAGGCCGAGGGCGGCATGGACGGCGCGGGTGCCCCCGCCCAGCCCGGCGCTCAGCTCCAGGAGCGACATGGCCGGATTGAGCGCGAAGGGCTTGATGAGCTCGAGGAAATAGGCCTCCCCGCCGGGCCAGATGAAGCCCTTGCCCCAGATGAGCTCGGCGGCCTCGGCGCGCTCCGGCGTCCAGAGCGCGCGGTCGAGCTTCGCCTCGGCGGGGGTGTCGAGCGTGGGCTCGGGCTTGGCCTCGGCCGTCTTCGCCGGCTTGTCCTCGGGCGGCGTGGGCACGATGTATTCGTAGCCCTCCCACCACGCCTTGAAGCGCTCCATGAAGGGGGGTTTCTGCGGCGCGCTCGGCACGGGGGTCCGGCCGCCCGCCTGGCTGGATAATGCGCTCATCGCGCAGGTCCGCTGGCTTCGCTCGACTGTGATCGATCCCGCCATCATCGCCGCGATCTCTTAAACCGCGGTTAAATTCGGCGCGGCCGCACCGCGCGCGCCATGGCGCAAGCCCTTCTGCGAGCGGGGAAAAGCGCCCCCGAGGCGCAGGGCGCCGATGGTTAACCCGACGGCGGGAAGCGCGCCCGGGCCGCGGCTCAGGCGGGCAGGTCCTGCCGCGTCTCGGCTTCCTCTTTGACCCGCGCGATGAAGGCATCGAGCGGCATGGCGCCGAGATCCTTGCCGCTGCGCAGGCGCACGGCGACGGTTCCAGATTCCGCCTCGCGATCGCCCACCACCAGCATATAGGGGATCTTCTGGGTCTGGGCGGTGCGGATCTTCTTCTGCATGCGCTCGTTCGAGAAATCGACGTCGACGCGCAGGCCGCCGGTGCCGTTCGTGACGGGAGCGGCGAAGAGGCGGTCGCGCAGGCTCACCGCATAGTCGTTCTGGCGATCGGTGATGGGGACGATGCGCACCTGCACGGGCGCCAGCCAGGTCGGGAAGGCGCCGGCGTAATGCTCGATCAAGAAGGCGACGAAGCGCTCGTGGGAGCCGAGGGGGGCGCGGTGGATGACGTAGACCGGATGCTCCTGCCCGTCCTCGCCCACATATTTGAGATCGAAGGTCTCGGTGGCGAGGAAGTCGAGCTGGTTGGTCGAGATGGCGTATTCGGTGCCGATCGCGCTCTTGATCATGAAGTCGACCTTGGGCCCGTAGAACGCCGCCTCGCCTTCCGCCTCCTTGAAGGGATAGCCCGATTCCTTCATCGCCGCGCGGATGATCTCCAAGGCCGCCAGCCAGCGCTCCGGCTCGTTCACATACTTGTCGAGCTTATTGAGGTCCGGCAGCGAGAGCCGCATGTGGTATTCCTTGATGCCCATGAGGTCGTAATAGCGGGCATGAAGGTGCATGACCTTGAGGAACTCGTCCTTCGCCTGGTCGTAGCGGCAATAGATATGGGCGTCGTTCTGGGCGAAGCCGCGCACGCGCATGAGGCCCGAGAGCCCGCCCGAGGGCTCGTAGCGATAGACCTGGCCGTATTCGGCAATGCGAAGCGGTAGCTCGCGATAGGAATGCTTGCCCGCGAGATAGACCTGGTGATGATGCGGGCAGTTCATGGGACGCAGGTAGTAGTTCTCGCCCTCGATATCGATGGGCGGGTACATGTCGTCCTTGTAATAGGGAAGATGCCGCGAGCGGTAGTAGAGGGCCTCCTTGGTGATCTGCGGCGTGGCGACGCGGACATAGCCGTCGCGCCGCTCCTCCTGGAGTGCTAAGAACTCCAGCTCCTGGCGCATCACCATGCCCTTGGGCAGCCAGAGAGGCAGCCCGGCGCCGACATCCGCCGAGAAGGCGAAGAGCTCGAGCTCATGGCCGATCTTGCGGTGGTCGCGCTTCTTCGCCTCCTCGATCTGCCAGAGCGCGTGGTCGACCTCCGCCTTGGTCGGAAAGCAGATGCCGTAGATGCGCTGGAGCTGGGGGTTGCGCGCATCGCCGCGCCAATAGGCGCCGGCGAGCTTGGTCAGCTTGAACTGGCCGATCTCGGCGGTGCTGCGCACATGGGGCCCGCGGCAGAGATCGACGAAGTCGCCGGTCTTGTAGAGGGAGATCGTCGCGACCCCGCCCTGCCCCTCGCCGATACCAACGGCGTCATCATCGCCGGTGTCCTTGGCGACGGCGGTCGAGCCCTTCTCCTTGAGGAGATGAAGGAGCTCCACCTTGTAGCTCTGGCCGAGCCTCTCCATGAGGTCGATCGCCTCGTCGACGGGCACTTCGATGCGCTCGAAAGGCAGCTTCTTGTTCTTGAGCTGGCGCATGGCAAGCTCGATCTTCTCGAGGTCCTCGAGCTTGAGCGTCTCGGGCAGCTCGACATCGTAGAAGAAGCCGTTCTCGATCGCCGGCCCCACGCCGAACTTCGCCGTCGGCCAGAGCTGGCGGATGGCGGCGGCCATGAGGTGCGAGCAGGAGTGCCGCATCTTGTGCAGGTCCTGCTCGCTGACAGGGGCTGGGGCTTTCTCGTTCATCGCAAGCGGCTTTCTCGAGCGGCCCTGCGCCGCGGCGGCGGGGGCAGAGCGCGATATAGGGGCAGGCTTTCTGGCCGGTCAACCCCGATCTGGCGGAAGGCGCCGCCTGGTACCTGCAACTATAAATACGCGAGCCGTACGGAACGTCATTGCGACCCCGAGCGACGCGAGGGGGAAGCAATCCAGAAATTTGAAGTTTCCCTGGACCGCCACGACCGCGGAGCCTGTCCTCGGGCCGGCCTTCGGCCGGACCCGTGGGCGGTCTCGCGGTGACGACGAGATATCCATCACCATCAGCGGTTCCTGCCACTAATCCGCCGCCGCGAGCAGCCCCTCGGCCACGGCGCGGCGATAGATCGCGGCCCCCACGGCGACGTCCTCGAGGCCGATGCCGAGGGACTTGTAGAGGATGATGTCCTCGGCGCCGCGGCGGCCGGGCGACGCGCCTGCCAGCACGGGGCCGAGCTCGCGGAGCTGCGCCCAGTCGAGGACGCCCGCTTGCGCCGGGAGGATGAGCTCGCCGGCCTCCTCCTTCGCCTGGGGCAGCCACTCGACGATGACGGCCGCCGCGCGGCGGATCGCCTCGTCGTCGAGCTCGCGGGTGGTGGGCAGCGTGGCGCCGATGGCGGCGACGAAGGCGCCGGGGGCGATCAGCTTGCCGGAAAAGAGCGGCGTGCGCGAACGCGTGGCGGTGACGACGAGATCGGCGCCGGCGAGCGCCGCCGCGGGGTCGCGGACGGGGACCACCTCGACGCCATGCGCCCGTCCCATGGCGCGGCAGAACTCGCTCGCATCGCCGCGGCTCACCACGCGCACGGCCTTGATTGGCAGCACGCGGGAGAGGGCGGCGATATGGCCGCGCGCCTGGACGCCGGTGCCGAAGACGGCGAGCGTGCTCGCCTGCGGACGCGCAAGCGCCTTGGCGGCGACGGCGCTGACAGCGCCGGTGCGGATCTCGGTGAGGGCGTCGGCCTCGAGGGCCGCGAGCGCGTCGCCCGTCCGCGCCGAGAAGAGCAGGACGATGAAGCGGAAGCGGCCGCCGATGGTCGAATAAACCTTGGCCCCCAGCATGTCGTCGGCGGGGATGACGGCGCCCATGGTCGAGAGCTTGACGTCGCCGACGGCGGTGCGCAGGCGCGGCTGCACGGCGGCCTCGCCGGCGGCGAAGCGGCGGAGAGCGCCGTCGACGGCGGCGATGGCGAGATCGAGGGAGAGAAGCCGCCGCACCTCGGCGTCGCGGAGGAGTTGGAGCGGCATCACGCGCTCTCGGCCTTGGCATGCGCCGCGCGGACGCGCGCATGGAACGCAGCGAGGGCGCTGCCGGGAGCCGCCGCCTCGGTGTCCGTCGGCCCGCCGGCGGCGGCCTTGGCCTGAAGCACCTCGCAGGCGGCCTTGTCGGCGATGCGCGCCGTCCTGGCCGTCTCCATGAGCGCGGCGCCGGCAGCGGGATCGGCGACGAGGACATGGGTTACGATGCGGCTGCGCTCATGGGTGCGCGCGACGAGCTGGTGGGCGAGGAGCGCGGAGGGATGCAGCTCGAGCATCAGGCTGGGGAAATGCCAGAGCCGCACGGCGCCCTCGCCATCGCCTTCCCCGGTGCCGCCAGGGGCGAGGAAGCGCTCGACCGCGATCTTCCAATTGCATTGGAGATCGGTGACGATCTCGCCGGCGGCGGCCAGAGGCGCGGCGAGCCGCGCCGCCAACGCCGCTTCGAGGGGCGCCGTCTCCGTGGCGAGGTCGGGCGCCGCAGCACCGGCGGTGACAAAGAGGAAGCCGCGCCACTCGGCGAGGCGCACGGGCTGGAGATTGTTCTCGGCGTTGGCGGGATCGGCGGGAGCGTATTTGGGCGGCGCCTCCTTGAAGCTCCCGTCGAAATGATAGGTCCAGCCGTGATAGCGGCAGCGCAGCAGCGCGCAATGGCCGGCGCCCGCGTCGAGCACCGGCAGCTTCTGATGGCGGCACACATTGCTGAAGGCGCCGAGGCCGCCACGCTCGTCGCGCATCACGAAGACCGCGAGCCCGGCGAGGTTGTTGCACACATAGTCGCCCGGCGCCTTGAGGGCGTCGGCGCGCGCGAGCATCTGCCAGGCATCGGCAAAGAGGTGGCGCCGCTCGCGCATGAAGGCGTCGGGATCGGTGTACCAGGCGGCCGGCGGCGGCGCCGCGTCTGTCGTCGGCATCGTCGATCGGAAAGATGTCAGGCTAATGGTCTCGTCGCTCACTTCTTCTTGCCGATATGGGCCATGAAGGCGTCGATGCCGGCCTGGCAGACGATGGTGTCCTGCTCGCCATTGCCCCCCGACGCCGCGATCGAGCCCACCACCTGACCGTCGACGACGACGGGAAAGCCGCCGACGAAGACGGTGAAGCGCCCGTCATGCTGGGTGAAGATACCGAAGGCCTCCTCGCCGGGATAGGCGTTCTTGTAGCTGTGGGTCGGCTTGCGATGGCCGGCGGCGGTGAAGGCCTTGTTCATGGCGATCTGCACGCTCGTCACCTTGCCGCCGTCGAGGCGGCGAAGGGCGATCGGATAGCCGGCGGCGTCGGCGACGCAGAGCACCTCGGGGCAGCCGATCTCCTCGGCCTTCCTCTGGGCGGCGTCGAGCATGAGATTGGCTTCGGCGAGCGAAAAGGTCTTGTAGGTGATCACGGGACGATCTCTCCGTGGCAAGGGGTGATGGATCAGCCGTGGTGGGCAGGCTGAGGCGCCTGGCCCTCGATGAGGGCAAGCGCCGTGGCTGGACGCGGCTCGAGCGAGATACGCCGGATTGCGGCACCCTTCGCCGTCACCCCCGCGCAAGCGGGAGTCCAGGTTACTGGATTCCCGCTTTCGCGGGAATGACGACGGGGCTATGCCCTCAATCCACGCGCAAGCCGTTCGAGCGGAGCGGAATCGGTTCCAGCCGATCCTCGTCGCATTCAGACGGCTACTCCGCGGCCGCCTTGGCTTGCGGCTGGGCCAGGTACTTGTTGTAGAGCCCGTCGAGATAGAGGCGGCGCATCAGGGTCGCCTCCTTGACGAGGCGCACGCAATTGGCCTGGACCGCGGGCGTCGTCGCGTATTTCTCGACGATCTCGAAGCCGCGCTCGCCATGCTCCTCGTCGGCGACGATGTGGAGGCGGAAGAACACGACCTCCTCCTCGGTGAAGCCGTATTTCTCGAGGAGCGGGGGCGTCGTCTTGCTGTAGATCTTCGGCACCTGGGACTCGAGGCCGACGAGCAGGCCCGAGAGCGCCTCGACGAAGGGCTTGTGGGCCTGGATGGCGCACCAGGACTGCAGGCCGAGGGTCTCGGGCAGAAGCTCGCCCTTGAGCTGGGCATTGGTGATCTCCTCGCGGCTCTTGCCGCAGGCCTCGGCGAAGTCGAGCAGCAGCTTGGTGTGCCGCACGGCGGGGAAGCCCGCCTGGCCGGTGACGCCCTCCTCCTCGGTGATGTTCTCGAGGAGGAAGTCGCGCACGTCCTCGGGCTCGCAATTGCCGTAGACGGTCGCCAGCCATTCGGAGAAATGGCTGACATAGTGGTAGTGCTGCTTCACCCATTCGCCGAGGAGGTGCTTGTTGAGCTTGCCGCTCACCCAGGCCTCGCTCCAGGGATGCACGCTCGAGTGACGCGCGGTGATCGCGTCCTCCAGCTCCTGACGGAATTTGCTCTTCGCCATCGTCCTTCTCCTCTCTTTCCTATCCACGTCAATTCAAAGCCGGGGCGAGCCGCGGCTCCGCAAGTCTCAGGGCGCGCCGCCCCCGCCTGCGGCGTCCTTGCCCATCCCATCGCCCGCGCCGCGCAACGCCTCGGGGTGCTCGTCGGCGAGGTGCCGCGTGCCGGCGCGAAGCACGTGCTGCTCGGCGCGCGCGGCTGCCAGCTCGGCATCACCGGCGATGACCGCTTCCAGGATCGCCGCATGCTCCTCCCAGTTCTGCGCGGCGAGCCTGGCGCTCATCGGCGCGAAGACGAGATTGGTGCGCTCCCGCAGCGAGCGCATGAGATCGGCGAGAATGCGGTTATGCCCTGCCGCGGCGAGGAGGTCGTGGAAGCGGCCGTTGAGGCGCACGAGCTCGGCGGCAATTCCCGCCGGAGCGCGGGCGCGGCCCTCGGCCAGGACCCGGCGCAGCGCCTCGATCATGCCGGGATCGCGGCGCCGGGCGGCGAGCTTGGCGTTCATGCCTTCGAGGGTCGCGCGCACCTCGATCATCTCCTGCACCTCCTCGGGGCTGAAGCCGGCGACGGTAGCGCCCCGCCGCGGCGTCACCTGGACGAGGCCTTGGGAGGCGAGCGCCCGCAGCGCCTCGCGGACGGGGTTGCGGGAAACGCGGAAATCCTCGGCCAGGCGCTCCTCGATCAGGCGTGCGCCGGGGCGGTAGCGCCCGGAGAGGATGGCGTCGCGGATCTGCTCGGTGACGAGGTCCCGAAGCGGCGAATGGAGGTCGCCCAAGGCCAAATCCGCCGGAGGACGACCCGTCTCGATCTCGCTTGCAGCCCGCTCGCGCATGCCTGGCCTCCGCTTGGCGTCCGGTGGTGGCCGGAACAGCCCTAGGCTCTATAATCTTGTATACAGAATACATCAAGGCTGCGATAATGACCAGCGAAAAATGTGGCCCCTCCTGCGACCGCCACAACCCAGCCGGCCGGAGGGTTTGACATCCCGGCGGCGCTGTTCCAGATGTGCGCCGCAATATCGATCTCAGAGGATCAGAGGAATGGCAACGATGCCCCAAGCCATGGATGCCCTCGCCGCTCTGACGACGCGCGCCAGCGCCCGCGAGTTGACGGCGCCGGCGCCCGACGACGCGGCCCTCGCCAAGATGCTGGCCGCCGCCGTCGCGGCCCCCGATCACGGGCGCCTGCGGCCCTGGCGCTTCATCGCCGTGCGCGGCGAGGCCTTGCGGCGGCTTGGCGAGGTGATGGCGGCGGCGCTCAAGGCGCGGGAGCCAGGCGCCCCCGAGGCCCTTCTCGCCAAGGAGCGGGAGAAGCCGCTCCGCGCCCCCCTCGTCCTCGTCGCCGCTGCGAAGATCCTGCCCAACCACAAGATCCCCGTCATCGAGCAGACCATCGCCGTGGGTGCGGCCGTTCAGAACCTCATCGTCGCCGCCCATGCCCTCGGCTGGGGCACCATGTGGAAGACAGGCGCACCCGCCTATGACGCGCGGGTCAAGCGCGCCCTCGGCCTCGACGCCGCGGACGCGATCATTGGCTTCCTCTATCTCGGCACGCCTGTGGGCGAGGTGATGGCGGGGAGCCGGCCGGCGCCGGAGAGTTTCCTCGTCGAATGGCGCGGGCCGGTCGAGGAGCCGGGCGTCGTCCAGCTCGCTTGAGCGCGCGCCCGAGCCTCGCCCTTCGGCGGTTTGCGCGATTGCGGCGATTGGGCTAGCGTCGCGTGACCCGCGCGGATCCGCGGGCAGAGGGAGGATCGATGCGCCGTCGTTTCTCGAAGCGCCGCCCGGGTGCCGGCTTCGCTTTCGTGCTCGCGCTTGCTTTTGCCGCTCTCCTGCCGCCCCCGCCGGCGCGCGCCGAGGCGATCCGGATTGGCGTGCTCAAGCTCGCCTCGAGCGGGCCCATCTTCATCGCCGCCGAGAAGGGCTACTTCAAGGACGAGGGTCTCGACGCGAAGCTCGTCTACTTCCAGGCGGCCCAGCCCGTTGCCGTCGCCGTCGTCTCCGGCGACGTGGATTTCGGCGTCACCGCCTTCACCGCCGGATTCTTCAACTTGGCCGGGAAGGGCGGGCTCACGGTGATCGGCGCGCAGAGCCGCGAGGAGCCCGGCTATCACCTCATCGCCTATGTCGCGGCGAACAAGGCCTATGACGCCGGCTTCCGCAGCCTCGACCAATTCCCCGGCAAGAAGATCGCCATCACCCAGACGGGATCGAGCTTCCACTACTCCCTCGGCCTGCTCGCCGAGAAGCTGCGCTTCTCCCTCGCCTCGGTGCAGCTCGCGGCACTCCAATCCATGTCCAACATGGCCTCCGCCTTGGAAGGCAACCAGGTCGACGGCGCGCTGCTGCCGGCGAGCGTCGCGATCCCCCTGGTCCAGAAGGGCAAGGTCCATCTCCTCGGCTGGGTCGGCAACGAGACGCCGTGGCAAGTCGGCGCGCTCTTCACCTCGCCCCGCGAGATTGCCGCCCATCGCGCCGTCGTCGAGAAATTCGTGCGCGCCTATCAGAAGGGCGCCAGGGAGTTCTACGACCAGCTCCTCGCCAAGGACGCGAGCGGCAAGGTGGTGGGCGGGCCCCGGCGCGCGGCGACCCTGGCGCTCATCGCCAAATACGTGAACGAGACCCCCGCGCAGGTGGCGCTTGGCATCCCTTACATCGATCCGCAAGGACGCCTTCTCGTCGGCGACGTCTATCACCAGGTCGCCTGGTACCAGGCGCAGGGCCTCCTCGACAAGTCGGTGAGCGCCAAGAGCTTCCTCGACCTCAGCTTCATCAAGGGGCAGCAGGATGCGGCCCAATAGCCGCGACCCTCATGTCGGGCATTTGACCTTCGACGTGCCTCGGAATCATGGACCTCGTCGTTGAGGGGGTGAGCCACGCCTATGGCAAGGTCCAGGCCTTGGACGGCATCGACCTGACCGTCGAGGCGGGGGAGATCCTGGCCCTCATCGGCCCCTCGGGCTGCGGCAAGTCGACCCTCCTCGGCATCATGGGCGGCATCCTCAAGCCGAGCGCCGGCCGCATCGCCCTGCGCGGCGCGCCAGCGCGCGGCTCGCTCAACCCCTTCACCTATGTCTTCCAGGATTTCGCGCTTCTGCCCTGGCGCAGCGTCGCCGGCAACGTCGCCTTCGTCCTCGAGCATCACGGCCTCGCGCGCGCCGACCGCGACGCCCGCGTCGCCGCGGTCCTGGCGCGCACCGGCCTCGCCGATTTCGCCGACGCCTTCCCGCGCCAGCTCTCGGGCGGCATGCGCCAGCGCGTCGGCATCGCCCGCGCGCTTGTGGTCGAGCCCGAGGTGCTGCTAATGGACGAGCCCCTCTCGGCCCTCGACGCGCAGACCCGCGATCTTCTGATGGAGGATTTTCTCAAGCTGTGGGAGAGCCAGGCGATCACCGCCGTCTACGTCACCCACAACCTCAACGAGGCGATCCGCCTCGCCGACCGTGTGGCGGTGCTGTCGCGCCGGCCGGGCCGCCTGCGCGAGATCGTCCGCGTCGACGTACCACGCGCCGAGCGGGGCGGGCGCGCCGCGGCGGCGACCCTCGTCGAGCTTCACGACCGGCTCTGGCAGCTCATCAAGACGGAGGCGCTCGAAGCCGAGCGCGAGCGCATCGATGACTGACGCGACCTCGACGACGACACCCTCGACGGCCGGGCTGCCGGCGCTTCGCTTCCGCGGCGGCGGCTTCGAGATCGCCCCCCGCCCGCGCGCGGCCCTTGCCAGCATGGCGGCGCTGCTGCTCCTCTGGGAGGCGGCGAGCCGCTTCGGCCTGGTGAGCGACATCTTCCTGCCGAGCCCGGTGCAGGTCTGCGCCGCAATCTACGAGCTCTGGGCCGACGGCACCCTCTGGGTCCACATCTCGGCCTCCCTCGTCCGCATCTTGGGCGGTTGGGCTCTCGGCACCGCCGCCGGGCTCGTTATCGGCCTCGCCATGGGCATCTTCAGCATCGCGCGTTCGGCGGGAATGCCGATCGTCTCCGCCCTCTTCCCCATTCCCAAGATCGCGCTCCTGCCGCTCCTCATCCTCTGGTTCGGGATCGGCGAGCCCTCGAAGATCGCGACCATCGCCTTGGGCGTCTTCTTCCCGACGGTGATCACCGGCTTCTCCGCCGTCGATGCGGTGCCGCGCAATCTCATCCGCATGGCGCAGAGCTTCGACCTGCCGTGGCGCGCCATCGTGCTCAAGGTGATCCTGCCCGGCGCGCTTCCCGGCATTCTCGCCGGCTTCCGCATCACCGCCTCGATCGCGCTCATCCTCGTCGTCGCCGCGGAGATGATCGCGACCCAATACGGCATCGGCGCCTTCCTCCTCCAGGCGGGCAATCTCATGCGCGTCGACCAGCTCCTCGCCGGAGTCGCCATGCTCTCGCTCCTCGGGCTTCTCATCGGCCTCATTCTCTCGCGCCTCGAGCGCTGGCTGCTGCGCTGGCGCTGAGCCTCGGCGCGCGCATCCTGCGCCGCGCGCCCGGGCGGAGGCCTCACTTCGCCTTGTACGCCTTCGCCTCCGCCGCGATCTTCGCCGGGTCGAAGGTGTTGATGTCGGCGATGAGGTCGTTGGTGATGAGGTCGTCGGCCGCGACCTTCTGCTTGATCACCTTCCATTTGAGCAGGAAGTCGATATAGGCGGCGTAATTGGCGGGCGAGCTCTCGCCCCAGCGCTTAACGCCGCCCGATTCGAGGCGCCAGGCATGCTCGCGCGCCTCGAGGGCCTTGACGTCGTCCCTGACCGCCTCGGCCTCGCTTTTGCCGGTCGGCCTGGTCTGGGGATACATCTCGTACATGATCCGGACGGCGGCCTCGGGATTGGCCATGGCGAAGACCGTGCCCATGGCATAGCCCTTGGCGAGGGCCACCGTCCATTTGCGATGCTTCTGCAGCGTCTCCTCGAGGGCGAGGAAGCCGTTCGAGGGATACTTGGCGATAGGCCCCGTATCGAGCATGCGGAGCGGCACGCCGGCATTCTCGATGAGCGCGTATTGGGTGTCGTAGAGGGAGAGCGCGTCGGCCTGCTTGCTGCGCACGAGGGCCGCCGCCTGCGCCGCCTCGCCGATGACGACGATCTGCGCGTCCTTGTCGGGGTCCATGCCGCCCATGGCGAGGAGGGCGCGCGCCACCTGCACGCCGCCCGAGGCCATCGACTGCACGCCGATGCGCTTGCCTCTGAGGTCCTGCACGCCCTTGATCGGGCTGTCCTTGGGCACGGCGATGCCATAGATATTGCCCTCATAGGCCGTGTAGAAGATGCGGGCCTTGACGCCCTGGCTGCGGATGGTCGCAAGCGGCTCGACGGAGGGGAGCGAGAAGGGCAGATCGCCGGTCGCGACCGTCTTCACGCAATCGGTCGAGCCCGGCATCGGCACCAGCTCGACCTTGATGCCGGCCCTCGCATACCAGCCGAGCTTGGTCGCGATGGCGAAGGGCGAGGCCGCCGAGCTCACGGTGCGGGCGCACCAGCCGACCCGGAGCTTGGTGAGCTCCGCCGCCTGGGCGCTCACGCCGGATGCCGCGACGGCGAGCACGAAGCCGATGACCGATAGAGCGAGCCTTCTCATGCGCGTCCTCCCCTTTCCGGCACCGGGCCGGACATTGCCTTCTCCGACGCATCCCAGAACAGCACGCGCCGGCGAATCCATACGACGATGCCGTTGAGCGCCAGCCCCATCACCGCGAGGATGAAGAGCACGGCGAACTGCCCCGCCACGTCCATGGTGAAATTCATGCTCTGGATCAGCATGCCGAGGCCGGATTCGGCGCCGACGAACTCGGCGACGATGGCGCCGATCAGTGACAGCACCATCGCCACCTCGAGCCCGGCCATGATGAAGGGAAGGGCCGAGGGCAGGCGCAGCATCCAGAAGATCTGGCCTTCGCTCGCGGCCAAGGAGCGCATCAGGCTGACGCGATCCTCGTCCGCCGAGCGCAGCCCGGCGATGGTGTTGACGAGAAGGGGAAAGAAGGCGACGAGGGCGGCGCTCACCACCTTCGAGGCGAGGCCGAGGCCGAACCAGACGATGATGAGGGGTGCGAGCGCGACCTTCGGCATCGACTGGAACATGACGATATAGGGATAGAGGAAATACTCGACCGAGCGGCTGACGGCGACGGCGGTGCCGAGGATGAAGGCGGCGACCGAGCCGACTAGGAAGCCGAGCAGGGTCTCGGCGAGGGTCACCCAGAGATTGTGGAGATAGACGCCGCTCACGGCACCCCGATACAGCGCGAGGATGGCCCGCGAGGGTGCAGGCAGGATGAAGGCGGGGATGTCGAAGAGCCGCACCGCCGCCTCCCACACGCCCAAGGAGACGAGGAAGAGCAGGATGCGCAGCAGCGTGTTCCGCGGACCTCTCATCCGTCGACCGCTCCCTTGGCGTTGAAATGGGCGCGGATGCGCGTGACATAGGCGCCGAACTCGGGGGCCGCCATGACGTCGAGGGCGCGCGGGCGCGGCAGCGCCACCGTGATCGCCTCGCCGATGCGGCCCGGCCGCGGTGTCATCACCAGCACCCGGTCGGCGAGGAAGACCGCCTCGGCGATCGAGTGGGTGATGAAGAGCACGGTCTTGCGCTTCTCGAGCCAGATGCGCTGCAGCTCGAGATTCATGCTCTCGCGCGTCATCGCGTCGAGGGCGCCGAAGGGCTCGTCCATGAGCAGCATGGCGGGATCGTGGATGAGGCCGCGGGTGATGGCGACGCGCTGCTGCATGCCGCCGGAGAGCTCCCAGGGATAGCGGTCCTCGAAGCCGTCGAGCCCGACGAGGGCGAGGAGATCGAGGGCGCGGGCACGGTTCCGCTCGCGGCCCAGGCGCTGCACGTCGACGGGCAGCAGCACGTTGTCGATCACCGTGCGCCAGGGAAAGAGCACCGGCGACTGGAACACCATGCCGATGTCGCGCCGCGGCCCCGTGATCGGCGTGCCGCGCAGGCGCGCCTCGCCCCGCGTGGTGGGCAGCAGCCCGGCGAGGATCTTGAGCAGGGTCGACTTGCCGCAGCCGGAGGGGCCGACGATGGCGACGAGCTCGCCCTCGGCCACGGTGAAGCCGATCTCCTCGAGCGCCACGACCGGCCCCCGGGATGTCGCATAGTCCTTGCCGAGCCCCCTGACGGCGATGACATCGCCGGCCGGCTCCGTCATGACGCCTCCCCACGCGGCCCTTGCGTCGCCGCGCGGTCCTACTATCGCGAGGCTTCGCGTCGAGGGCAACAGCGAAGGCGCTACGGCATGCACACATCTGAGCCTGCACTCTCCCCCTCGTCATTCCCGCGAAAGCGGGAATCCAGTATTTCCGCGGAAAACCTGGATTCCGGCTCTCCGCTGCACTCCGGCCGGAATGACGGCTATTCCTTTGGAAGCGGCGCCCATCCAGACTTGTGTGCATGCCGAGAGCGAAGGCGGGGCGCGCGCCGCCCGCGGAGCTACGGCTGCGCGGCGGCGAGGAATTGCTTGAGGGCGCGTCGGCCCGTGAAGAGCTCGGCCTGGAAGCCGGCGCGGCGCGCCCCTTCGACATTGACGGCGAGATCGTCGATGAAGAGCGAGCGCGCCGGCGCGATCCCGGCGCGCGCGGCCATGCGGCGGAAGGCCTCGGGGAACGGCTTCATCGCGCCAAGCTCGTAGCTGAGATGGGCCTCGAGGCGGCCGAGGACCCCTTGCGTCGCCGCGCACAGGAACTCCCAGTGCTCCCGGTTGGTGTTCGAGAAGAGCAGCACCCGATGCTCGGCGGCGAGCGTCTCGACGAGGGCGAGCATGGCGCCGTCGATGGTGAAGTGGCTGCACCAGTCGGCGAGGAAGCCGGCCCAGTCGTCGCGATAGCCGAGCTCGTGCCGCAGCGCCTCGTGGAGCGTCGGGATCGTCAGCGCGCCGATGGCGTAGCGCGGATCCTCCGCCTCGCGCTTGATTCGCACTGCGGCATCGGGGGCCGCACAGCGCGCGCCGAGGCGGCGATAGAGCGCCTCGTTGTCGTGGAGGACAATGACGCCGCCGAGATCAAACACCAGGGCCTCGAAGGGCAGCTTCCAGCCCGCCATGTCGCCGCCTCCTTTCGACGCGTCGGGCGCCGCGGCGGTGCGCCCCGCCTGCGGCCCTGCTCCGCGCATTTCGCATTTGACCGCGATGCCGGGGCGGTGAGAGTCTGCCGCGCCGCTCCGCCCACGACCAGCCGTCCCGCCGCCGCCATGCCCGCATCCGTCTCTCCCGCCAGCCGGCCGGCATCGCTCGGCGGCGATTCCGTGCTGCGCGCCGTCTTATATATGGCGCTCGCGGTGGCCCTCTTCCCCCTCCTCAACGCCTCGGTCAAGTATCTCGCCCGCTTCTATCCCATGCCCGAGATCTTCTGGGCGCGCTATACCGGCCATGTGGTGTTCTGCGTCGCCGCCCTCATGCCGCGCCACGGCCTCGCCCTCTTCCGCAGCCGCCGCCCGGGCGTGCAGGCATGGCGCGCGCTCCTGCTCTTCGCCGCCTCGGCCTTCTATTTCCTCGGCCTCGAGACGGTGCCCCTCGCGACGGCGAGCGCCATCTCTTTCATCGGGCCGATCATCGTCACCGCCCTCTCGGTGCCGATGCTGGGCGAGAAGGTGGGCATCCGGCGCTGGACCGCGGTCATCATCGGCTTCAGCGGCGCCCTCATCATCGTGCGCCCGGGGGCGGACGTGGTGCAATGGGGCGCCATCCTCATCATGCTGGACGCCCTCAGCTACGCCATCTACCAGGTGCTGTCGCGCAAGATCGGCAATATCGATCCCGCCGAGGTGTCGATCACCCTCGCGGGGATCGGCGGCTTCCTCATCTCGACGGCGATCATGCCCTTTTCCGAGTTCCGCGCGCCCATAAGCCTCGTCGACGCCCTGATCTTCGCGACCGTCGGCCTGTGGGGGCTGCTCGGCCATTTCTTCGTGACCAAGGCCTATCAATGGGGCTCGGCCTCGATCGTAGCCCCCGTCGGCTATGGCGAACTCGTCGGCACCACCATCCTCGGCTACGTCATCTTCGGCGATTTCCCCGATCTCTGGACCTGGACCGGGGCGGCCGTCATCGTCGGCAGCGGCCTCTACATCACCTTCCGCGAGCACCGCCTGCAGCGGGCCAAGCGCGCCGCAGTCACGGCGATGTGAGAATCCGCCGATTGCCGCAGCGCCGCCCCGGCGCTACACTCGATGACATCGGGGGTGCAGGCTCCCCGTCAGACGATTCCCGTCCAAGCTCTGCTTCGACCCCCGCGACCGCGGGAAGGGAGGAGCCATGGACGACGGAATCTCGATCTCTCTCGACAAGCTGAACACGTGGCGCGGCGTCTTTCCGCCGCCCCTCGTCATCGATCTGCGCCGCCGCGCGGCTTACGACGAGGCCAGCGCAGTCATTCCCGGCGCCATCTACCGCGATCCCGAGCGGCTCGCCACCTGGGCGCCGGCGCTCGAGCTCGGGCGCGCCATCGTCGTCTATTGCGTGCGCGGCCACGAGGTCAGCCAGGAGGCCGCGGCGGCCTTGCGTGAGCGCGGCTTCGTCGCCGGGTATCTCGAGGGCGGCATCGAGGCGTGGGCGGCGCGCGGCCTGCCCCTTGCCCCCAAGCCGCCCGTCAAGCCGAGCCTGTGGGTCACGCGGGAGCGACCCAAGATCGACCGCATCGCCTGTCCCTGGCTGATCCGCCGCTTCATCGACGCGGACGCGCAATTCCTCTACGTGCCGCCGGGCGAGGTGCTGTCGGTCGCCGGGGCCACCGGTGCCGTGCCCTACGACATTCCCGGCGTCGAGCTCAGCCATGTGGGCGAATCTTGCAGCTTCGACGCCTTCATCCGGCGCTACGGGCTCGGCGATCCCGCTCTCGGCCGGGTGGCCGAGATCGTGCGCGGCGCCGACACTTCGCACTTGTCGCTCACCGCGCAATCCGCCGGGCTCTTCGCGATCTCGCTCGGCCTCTCCGCGGTCTTCGCCGACGACCAGCGCATGCTGCGCCACGGCCTCATCGTCTATGACGCGCTCTATGCCTGGTGCCGGTCGCTGCAAGGGGAGACCCATAGCTGGCCGCCGGCGATGCCCGCCGCTGCGGAGGCCGCGCGATGAGCGCCGGACCGGCACCGACCCCGGATGCGGCGCCGCCGGGCCGCCGCATCGGCGCCCTCGTCGCCTATTTCCTCCGCCTGGGCGCCCTCGGCTTCGGCGGGCCGGTGGCGCTGGTGGCGCAGATGGAGCGCGAGCTCGTGGCCGAGCGGGGCTGGCTCGGCAAGGCCGAGATGCGCGAGGCCGTCGCCCTCTGCCAATCCCTGCCGGGGCCGCTCGCCATCCAGGTCGGCATCTTCATCGCCTATCTGCGCGGCGGCTTCTGGGGCGCCTGGGCCGGCGGCTGGGCCTTCATTCTGCCCAATTTCCTCATCGTCGCCACGGCGGCGGCGCTCTATGTGGCCTATGGCGGGCTCTCGCTGGTGACGGCGATCTTCTATGGCGTGAGCCCGGCGGTGATCGCGCTCATCCTCCATTCCTGCTGGCGCCTCGCCCGGCTCGGCATGGAGGATCGACTGCAATGGGCGATCGCCGTGCCCTGCTTTCTCATCACCGTCATCGTCCAGGCGGAGGTGGCGCTTCTCTTCATCGGCGCCGGGCTCGTCGGCGTGCTCTGCTACGGCACCTTGTTCCGCCGCCGCGGCCCGCTGCTGCCCCTCCTGGCGGCGAGTGCCGCACCCGCGGCGACGGGTGCTGCGGCAGGAACGGCGTCCACGACACTTGGCACCGCGCTCGTGAAGCTCCTCCTCTTCTTCCTCAAGGCCGGGGCGCTCACCTTCGGCAGCGGCCTCGTCATCGTGCCCTTCCTCGAGAACGGCATCGTGCGCGAGACCGGCTGGCTCGACGAGCAGCAATTCCTCGTCGCCGTCGCCATCGGCATGATCAGCCCCGGCCCGGTGGTGATCACCGCGACCTTCGTCGGCTATCTCGTCGCCGGCTTCTGGGGCGCGCTCGTCGCGACCATCGGCATCTTCCTGCCCTCCTTCCTCCTGGTGCTCGTGGCGGCGCCGCTGCTGCGCCGCCACCGCGAGAACGCGAATGTGAAGGGCTTCATCAAGGGCGCTTATGCGGCGGCGATCGGAACGATCCTCGGCGCCGCGGTGCTGCTCGGGCGCGTGGCGATCGGCGATTGGCTCACGGCGCTGATCGGGCTCGCAAGCCTGCTCGTCCTCTTCCGCTGGAAGGTGAGCAACCCGGCGCTCATCGCCGGGGCGGCGGCGATCGGCCTCGCGGCCTTCCCGCTCCTGCAGCCGGGCTGGGTGCTCGTGCGATGACCGGCGCCCGCCTGGGCGTCGCCCTCGGCGCGGCAAGTACAAGGCCGTCGTGGCCGGACCCCCGGGGCCGGCCACCCACGGTTTCGCCTAGATTCAAGACGTGGATGCCCGCGACGAAGCGCGGGCATGACGGCAGGAACGAGGCTGGCGGCTGTGCTCTCGCGGCCGCAGCCGTGAGACCTATCAAAGCGTCAGGTTCCGCGTGATCTCCCACGATCCCGCGGCGCTGCGGCGCCACACGGTGAGGTAGTTGCCGCCGAGCGTCCGGCGCGCACCGTTCTGCTCCAGGGTGAACACCGCGTGCCCCCATTCGATGATGAAGCCGGCCTCGGCCTTGAGGCCGTCCTCGATGATCTTGCCGCTCACCACGCGCCCGCCCTTGGCGAAGCGGTCGAGATACATCTGCTCGATCGCGGCGCGCCCGCGCGCGATGGCGCCGCTCGCGGCGAGGAAGATGCCGTCCTCCGCATAGGGTGCCGCGAGCCGCTTCGCGTCCTGCTGCTGCATGGCCGGGAGCCAATCCTTGTTGGCGGCCTCGATCGCAGGCTTGGCCTCGGCGATCATCCGCGCGGCCTCGGCCCTGTTGGGCGGCCCATGATCGGATGCCGCGGCCCAGCCGATACCGGCCGCCATCGCCGTCAAGAGGCCGCCCGCCACGACACTCACGAGCCATCTCTTCCTGCGCATCTGATCCTCTCTCTCGGATTGGTTGAATCGATCGTGCCTTTTTCAGTCTACCATCCCCCAGCTGCGGACCATACGCTTCGCCGAATGTCGAAAGGTGCCCGACGACCCGCGCACGGTTGCGAATGCGAGCCCTGGTCAAGGCGCCGCGTCTGTGGTGGAGTGCCGCGGAGCCAGGGGAAGGGTGCTCCGGAATGGAAGGCTATCTCGTCGCCGTCGGCATCGTCGCCGGCATCTACATGCTGCTCACGCTGGGGCTCAACCTCCATTACGGCTTCACCGGGCTCATCAATTTCGGCCATGTCGGCTTCTTCGCGATCGGCGCCTATGGCGCCGCCCTCTGCACGCTCCGCGGCTGGTCCTTCCCCGCGGCTTTCGCCGTCGGCACGGCGCTCGCCACGATTGCCGCCTATCCCGTTGGCCTCCTCAGCCTGCGCCTGCGCGACGAGTATCTCGCCATCGTGACTCTCGGCTTCTCCGAATGCGTGCGCCTCGTCCTCACCAGCGAGGAGTGGCTCACCAACGGCGTGCGCGGCCTGCCGGGAATTCCCCGTCCCTTCGCCTCGCTCGGCATCGGCGGCGGCGCCGACCGCGCCTATCTCCTCCTCGTCGTCGCGGCGAATATCGTCGCCGTGCTCGTCATCCTGCGCCTGACGCGGAGCCCCTTCGGCCGCCTCATCCAGGCCATCCGCGACGACGAGCAGGCCGTGCGCGCCCTCGGCAAGGACCCCGCCGGCTTCAAGGTGCGCGTCTTCATGGTGGGCGCCGCCTTCGCCGGGCTCGCGGGCGGGCTCTACGCCCATTACCTCAACTTCATCAGCCCCGAGCAGTTCGTGCCCCTCGTCACCTTCTATGTCTGGATGGCGATGATCATCGGCGGCACCGGGCGCATCTCGGGGGCCGTGGCCGGCACGCTCATCCTCATGATCATCCTCGAGGGCTCGCGCTTCGCGCGCGATTTCCTGCCCTGGATCTCGGCCGTCGACATGGCGAGTATCCGCCTCGCCATCGTCGGGCTCGCCCTGATCCTCTTCACGCTCTACCGGCCGCAAGGGCTGATGGGGGATTTCACCCGGCGATGAGCCTCGAGATCGACGATGTGAGCAAGCTGTTCGACGGCTTGCAGGTCCTCGACGGGGTCACCCTCACGGTGCCGGCCGAGGGACTGGTCGGGCTGATCGGGCCCAACGGCGCCGGGAAAAGCACGCTCTTCAGCATCGTGAGCGGCTTCGAGCGGGCGAGCCGTGGTGGCGTCCGCTTCGAGGGGCGCCGCCTCGACGGGCTGCCGCCCGAGGCGCGGGCGCGCCTCGGCATCGCCCGCACCTTCCAGGTGCCGCGCCTCTTCGCCCATCTGAGCGTGCGCGAGAACCTGGCGGTCGCGGCCCCCGACCAGGAGGGCGAGCGGCTCGTCGAGGTGTTCTTCCGCGGCGGGCGCATGCGCGCCAGGGACCGCGAGGTGATGGCGCGCGTCGACGAGATCGTCGACTTCCTCAGGCTGCGCCCGGTGGCCGAGACGGCGGCCGGCCAGCTCTCGGGGGGCCAGCGCAAGCTTGTCGAGCTCGGGCGCGCGCTCATGACGCGGCCGCGCCTCGTTCTCCTCGACGAGCCTTTCGCCGGCGTCAATCCGGTACTGATCGAGGAGCTCGCCGCGCATATCCGCGCGCTCTTCCGCCGCGGCATCGGCTTCCTTATCGTCGAGCACAATCTCGCGGCGCTGACCCGCCTCGTCGAGCGCCTGGTGGTGATGGATCGCGGCCGCATCCTTGCCGACGGCGCGCCGGCGGCGGTGCTGCGCGACCCAGCGGTGCGCGAGGCCTATGTCGGCGGGGCCGCGACATGAGCCTCCTCGGCCTCGCGGGTGTGGCCGCCGGCTATGGCGAGGTCGACATCGTGCGCGGCATCGACCTCGCCGTCGAGGCGGGCGAGATCGTCACCATCGCCGGCACCAACGGCGCCGGCAAGTCGACCCTGGTCAAGGCGATCATGGGCCTCGCACCCAAGGTCTCGGGCCGCATCGCCTTCGACGGCGCCGACCTGCTGCGGCTCGACGCCGAGGCGCGCATCGATATCGGCATCAGCTACGTTCCCCAGGTCGCCAACGTCTTCGCGGCGCTGACGGTGGTCGAGAACCTCCAGGTCGTCGAGCGGGTCGCCGACCGGCGGGCGCGCATCGCCGAGATGCTGGCCCTCTTCCCGGCCCTTGCCGCGCGGCGGCGGACCGTCGCGGGCGCCCTCTCGGGCGGGGAGCGCCAGCAGCTCGCCTTCGCCCGGGCGCTGATGCCGCGCCCGAAGATGATGCTGCTCGACGAGCCGACGGCAGCACTCTCGCCCGCGCTCGTCGCGCAGGTGTTCGGGCTGATCAAGGGCCTGCCGGCCCTGGGCGTCGCCGCCCTCGTCGTCGAGCAGCGCGCGCGGCAGAGCCTGGAAATCAGCGACCGCGGGTATATTCTGGACAGCGGCGCGATCGTGCTGCATGGAGACGCCGCGGCCCTTCTCGCCGACGAGCGCATGGCCGAGCTCTATCTCGGCGGCGCGCCCTGACGCATATTGCGAGGCGGGACGGCGACAAAACGGATCAACGATAGGGACGGGAGCTGCTCATGTCTGACGATATCCTCCTCAAGCGCCGCGACTTCCTGGTGGCGAGCGGGGCCGCCGCCCTGGCGCTCGGCCTCGGCGCCGGACGCGGCGCCTTCGCCGCCGAGGCCACCTTCCGCGTCGGCGCGCTCAACCCGGTGACCGGCGCCGGCTCGCCCTACGGCCCCGGCATGCAGAAGATCATCCTCGCCGCCGCCGACGAGGTGAACCAGGCCGGGGGTGCCGGCGGCCGCAAGATCGAGGTCTTCGCCGAGGACGGGCAGACCTCGCCCGAGGCGGCCGTGCTCGCCGCCAAGAAGCTCATCGAGGTCAACAAGGTGCAGGCCATTCTCGGCACCTGGGCCTCGGGGGTGACGCTCGCGGTCATGCCCTTGACCGACGCGGCCAACCTGATCGAGATGAACACCTCGGGCGCCCCCGCGATCACCCAGCTCAACAAGAAGAAGCTCGAGTTCCGCTACCAGGCGACCAACAACCAGTTCGGCGCCGCCTTCGCCAAGATCTGCCAGAAGCGCGGCTACAAGCGCCCGGCCACCATGGCCTTCAACAACGCCTCGGGGATCGGCAATGCCGAGGGTTTCGCCAAGGCGTGGCAGGCGATGGGCGGGAAGGTCTACGCCTCCGTCGTCTACGAGCCGAACCAGGCCTCCTACCGCGCCGAGGTCGACAAGGTGCTGGCGGCGAAGCCCGACGTCATCGTCACCGGCTCCTATCTCCCCGACACCACCATCATTCTGCGCGAATGGTGGCAGACCGGGGCCAAGAACGCCTGGATCCTCCCCGGCTGGGCGGCCAATCCCGATCTCGTCAAGGCCCTGGGGAACGAGGTGACCGAGGGCCTCATCTCCGTCGACACCATCCCCAACGAGGACAGCGCCGCCTTCAAGCATTTCGACGCGCTCTATCGCAAGACGATGGGGGGTCCCGGCTCCGCCAACCTCTACGCGGCGATGGCCTACGACATGGTGATCGTGCTGGCCCTCGCCATGGAGGTCGCGGGGCCGACGGCGACGCCCCCCGAGATCGCCGCCAAGGTGTGGACCATCGCCAATCCGCCGGGGAAGACGGTCGCCACCTTCGCCGAGGGCAAGGCGGCCCTCAAGCAGGGCAAGATCAAATACGAGGGCGCCTCCAGCAAGCTCGACTTCACCCCGGAGGGCGATCCCACGCCCACCTTCGGCGTCTCGGTCATCGAGGGCGGCAAGTTCGTCCGCCGCGACGTCGTCTCGCTGTAGCGGCGGGCGGCGTGGCAAGCGTTGCGAGCAACACGGGCCCACGCGTGAGGCCTGTCGCGGCTCCTCTTCTCCGTCGCCCCCGCGAAAGCGGGGGCCCAAGAGTTAGACGAAGGCAACAGCTCCTCATAGGGATCGCGCCATCGCGGGTTGTCGCGCTCGATGGGCGCAGGCTTCCAGGCGCGCCGCCACCTCTAGTCACCGTCGCGGCTGGGTCCCCGCTTTCGCGGGGACGACGAGAGGACATAGCCGTCGGGCCGCTTAAATACCATGGCAGCGAGTCTCGTCTGACGACCTTTGCGACCTGCTCGACGAGGTCGCGTTGTACCTAGCCCCCGCATGATCGAGCTCCTGAACGCGGCCGTCTCGGGCGTGGTGCTCGGCCTCATCACGGCGCTGGCGGCGCTCGCCATGACCCTGGTCATGGGGGTGGCGCGCTTTCCCAACGCCGCAACGGGCGACTACATGACCCTCGGCGCCTATGCCGCCGTCATCGCCCAGCAGCATGGCAGCGCGAGCTTGGCGCTCAACGGCCTCCTCGCCATCCTGGTCACGGCGGCCGTGGCGCTCTTCTTCCATTGGGCGGTATTCCGCAAGCTGACGGGCCGCTCGATCGTGGCGCCGCTGCTCGCCTCGATCGGCGTCGCCTTCCTGCTGCGCGCGCTCATCACGCTCGCCTTCGGCAGCGCGCAGCGGATCTACCAGGTGCCCCTGGTGCGGCCCCATCTCTTCGGCGGTGTGCGCATCCTCCCGACCGACATCGACCTCGCCCTCGCCGCGGCCATCGCCCTCGCCTTCGTGCTGGCGCTTCTTCACCTGACGCCGATCGGGCGGCGCATGCGCGCCGTCGCCGACAACCCGGCCCTCGCCAGGGCGAGCGGCATTCGCGCCTGGCAGGCGATGGGGACGCTCTGGGTCACGACGGGCGCCATCTGCGCCGTGGCCGGCGTGCTGCTCGGCATCAAGACGGTGGTGACCCCCGAGATGGGCTGGAATCTCCTGCTCCCCACCTTCGCCGCGGCGATCCTGGGCGGGGTCGGCAGCCCCGCGGGCGCCGTCGTCGCCGGGCTTCTCCTCGGCATCGTCCAGGAGGTTGCGACCCCCTTCCTCGGCTCGACCTACAAGATCGTGCTCGCCTTCGTCGTCCTTCTCTTCGTGCTCCTGGTGCGGCCGCAGGGCCTCTTCGGCCGTCTCGAGCGGGTGCGCTGAGCCGCCGTTCCCGTCTCCCTCCTCACGCGATGGAACCGCCATGACCAAGCTCCTCCTCAAGAACGCGCTCCTCCTCGACGCCGAAGCCGGCGAGCTCATCCCCGATCGCCACGTCCTGATCGAGGACGGACGCATCCGCGCCGTCGACACGGCCGTCCCCAAGGCCGCCGACGCGGATGTCCTCGACCTCAAGGGCCGGGTGCTGATGCCGGGCCTCTGCGACGCCCATGTCCACGTCACCGCCGCGACGCCGGATTTCGCCCTCCTGACGCGCTGGTCGCCGAGCTACGTGGCGGTGCGCGCCGGCGAGATCCTGCACGCCATGCTGATGCGCGGCTTCACCACCGTGCGCGACGCCGGCGGCGCCGATTTCGGCCTCGCCGACGCGATCGAGGAGGGCGTGATCAGCGGCCCGCGGCTGCGCTTCTGCGGCCATGCGCTGAGCCAGACGGGCGGGCACGGGGACATGCGCCAGCGCGGCGAGCACGCCCTCGACGAGTGCCTGTGCTGCGCCGGCCTCGGGCGCATCTGCGACGGCGTCGCCGAGATGCGGCGCGCCTGCCGCGACGAGATCCGCAAAGGCGCGCACCAGATCAAGCTCATGGTCTCGGGCGGCGTCTCCTCGCCCACCGACCGCATCACCAGCACCCAATTCGCCGCCGAGGAGATCACGGCGGCGGTCGAGGAGGCGGAGGCCGCCGATATCTACGTCATGGCCCACGCCTATACCGCGCGCGCGATCAACCGCGCCCTCGAATGCGGCGTGCGCTCGATCGAGCACGGCAATCTCCTCGACGAATCGAGCATCGCCCTCTTCCGCGCCAAGGACGCCTTCCTGGTGCCGACCCTCTCGACCTATCGCGCGCTGGCCGAGGAGGGGGTCGCCGCCGGCATGCCGGCGCGGCTCGTCGACAAGGTCCATGACGTGCTCGACGCCGGGATGCGCGCCCTCGAGCTCGCCCATCGCCACGGCGTCAGGATGGCCTACGGCACCGATCTCCTCGGCGCCATGCACCGCCATCAGCTCCGCGAGTTCGCGATCCGCGCCGAGGTGCAGCGCCCCGCCGACATCATCCGCGCCGCCACGGTGAACGCCGCCGACCTCTTCCGGATGCGCGGCGAGATCGGCGTCATCGCGCCGGGAGCGCGGGCGGACCTGCTTGTCCTCGACGGCAACCCCCTCGAGGATCTCGGCGTGCTGCAGGCGCCGGAGCGCCACCTGCGCCTCATCCTCAAGGACGGGCGCGCCTACAAGAACGAGCTCGCCTGAGCGCCGGTAAACGCAATGTTACCGCAGCGAGGCGTTGCCGGGTTCCGCAAGACTTGCTACCTTCGATGGCATGAGAGAAGCCCGATTCGCCAAAAATTGAATCGATTTGCGTGATCTCGATTCGAGCGGGCCGTGTCAGACGCTGGGCGCTGTGAGGGGACGGTAGCGCATGGCCTCGGTGGCGACGGAGCAGGCCGGGCGCCGGCCGCGGCGGCTCCTGCCGGCGGGCCGGGTGGCGGGAATCGTCATCGCCTGCCTCCTCATCGTCGTCAACAGCATCTACTCCCTCGTCGCCCTGCGCGCGCTGCAGCGCGCCAATGGCTGGGTCAGCCACTCCCAGGAGGTGCAGCTCCAGCTCGACGACGTCCTCTCCCTGGTTCAGGACGCGACGGGCGGGCAGCGCGGCTATCTCCTGACCGGGGACGAGCGCTTCCTCGCCGCCTATCGCGCCGCGCACCAGCAGGTAGCGCGGGCGATCGAGACGACGCGCGCCCTGACCGCCGACAATCCCGACCAGCAGCAGCGCATCGCCGCGCTGGAGACGGCCGCCAACGACGTTCTCGACCGCCTGGCTGACGGCATCGCGCGGCGCGAGCGCGGCGAGACCGGCATCGCCGCGGCGGAGCTGACCGCGAATAAGGCGCGCATGGACCGCATCCGCGCGCTCACCGCCGAGATGGAGGACGCGGAGGCGCAGCTCTATCGGCAGCGCAGCGCCGAGGCCAATGCGCGCGCGGCGGAGGCGCGCTACTCGCTCATCTTCGGCACCCTCGGCAGCCTCCTCCTCATCGCCCTCATCTTCCGCCTGATCCAGGGCGAGGCGCGGCGCAGCGAGGCGCTGGTGCGCGAGCGCACGGCCGAGCTCGCCGGCGCCAACGCGTCGCTGCGCGGCGAGATCGCCAGCCGCGCCAAGGCCGAGAGCGAGCTCCGGCGGACGCGCGCCTTCCTCGACACGGTGATCGAGAACATTCCCGGCATGGTCTTCGTGAAGGATGCGCGCGACCATCGCTATCTGCTCTTCAACCGCGGCGGCGAGGAGCTCCTCGGCCACGAGCGCGGCGAGCTCGTGGGCAAGAGCGATCACGAGATCTTTCCCAGGGCGCAGGCCGACCATTTCGTCGAGCGCGACCGCGCGGCACTCGCCGCCGGGGCGATGATCGTGACGGTCGAGGAGACCGCGACCCGCCGCAAGGGCGTGCGCATCCTCGAGACCAAGAAGCTGCCGGTCCTCGACGAGGAGGGCCGGCCGCAATATATCCTCGGCTTCTCCGAGGACATCACCGACCGCCTCGCGACCGAGCAGCAGCTGCGCCAGGCGCAGAAGATGGAGGCGATCGGCCAGCTCACCGGCGGCGTCGCCCACGACTTCAACAATATTCTCGCGGTCATCCTCGGCAACGCCGAGCTTTTGCTCGACCTCGTGGGCGACCGGCCCGAGGCGGCCGAGCTCGCGAATGTGGTGATGAACGGGGCGCTGCGCGGGGCCGAACTCACGCGCCGCCTCCTCGCCTTCGCGCGCAAGCAGGTGCTGCAGCCCCAGGTGATCGACCTCAACGAGCGCCTGCCGGGCATCGTCGAGATGCTGCGGCGGACCCTGGGCGAGACCATCCACGTCACCGCGACCCCGGGCGAGGGGCTGTGGCGCACCCGCGCCGATCCCTCGCAGGTCGAGGACGCGCTGGTCAACCTTGCCATCAATGCGCGCGACGCCATGCCCAAGGGCGGCGATCTTACCATCGCGACCGCGAACGCCCATCTCGACGAGCATTACGCCGCCCAGCATGTCGAGGTGAAGCCCGGCGACTACGTCATGCTCTCGGTGACCGATACCGGCATCGGCATGGCGCCCGAGATCGTCGAGCGCGCGACGGAGCCCTTCTTCACCACCAAGGAGTCCGGCAAGGGCACCGGCCTCGGCCTCAGCATGATCTACGGCTTCGCCAAGCAATCGGGCGGGCATCTCAAGATCTACAGCGAGCCCGGCTACGGCACCACGGTGAAGCTCTATCTGCCGCGGGTGGAGGGCGAGGCGCGCGGCGGCGAGGCGGCGGCGCGCACGGCGCCGCCGCTTCCCGGCGGCGACGAGACGATCCTGCTCGTCGAGGACAATCCCCATGTGCGCGAGGTGGCGAAGCGGCAGCTCGTCGATCTCGGCTACAAGGTGCGGACGGCGGAAAGCGGTCCCGCGGCCCTCGCGGTGCTGGAATCCGACGAGCCCATCGATCTCCTCTTCACCGACGTGGTGATGCCCGAGGGGATGACCGGCTACGAGCTCGCCGAGGCGGCGCGGCAGATCCATCCGCGCCTCAAGGTCCTCTTCACCACGGGCTATGAGCGCGTGCAGTCGCGCAACGGCAACGGCCATCCCGACCCCGCGCATATGATCCGCAAGCCCTATCGCAAGCAGGAGCTCGCCGAGAAGGTGCGCGCCGCCCTCGACGACGAGGGGTGAGACACGAGAGCGCCGTTTATCACCGCCCCGTCCTCGTCTTTTCCCCACGCGCCGCCCCACCTCACCTTCGTCGCGCCATCGACGCCCCCTTATCGGGGGCGGAGAGGGAAACGAAGCGGCGCGGGCGGGCGAGGTGGGGGACTCGCCGCAGAATTTTTTGCGCCGCCCTGTCGGCTCGAGGCATCATCCGGCGTCCTTGGGGTGTGTGTGATCCGTTGGACGATGAAAAGAGGAGGAGCGCGCCCATGCTCTACGCCATCCTTTGCTATCACGACGAGGACGTGGTGTGGTCCTGGAGCCGGGAGGAGGAGCACGCGGTCATGGCCCGCCTCCACGCCGTGCGCGAGAAGCTGACCAAGGCGGGCAAGATGGGGCCCTCCCTGCGCCTCCTGCCGACGACGGCGGCCACGACCCTGCGCAAGAGCCAGGAGCCGCCGCTTGTCATCGACGGCCCCTTCGCCGAGACCAAGGAGCAGCTTCTCGGCTTCTATGTCATCGACGTGGCCGATCTCGACGAGGCCCTCGCCATCGCCCGCGAGCTCGCCGCGGCCAATCCCGGCGGCGCCTACGAGCTTCGCCCCGTCGCCCTCTACAATCCCGACGCGCGGCGCAAGACAAGTGCCGGCGCCGAAGCATGAGCGATCCCGCCTGGATCCACGCGGCGCTGACCGCCGCCCGGCCCCAGGCCCTGGGTGCCCTCCTGCGCTATTTCCGCGACCTCGACACCGCCGAGGAGGCCTTCCAGGAGGCGTGCCTGCGCGCGCTCAAGGCCTGGCCCAAGAACGGGCCGCCGCGCGACCCCAAGGCATGGCTGATCCTGGTCGGGCGCAACGCCGCCCTCGACGGCGTGCGCCGGCGCGGAAAGGACGTGGAGCTGCCGCCCGAGGAGGCCTTGTCGGACGTCGAGGACGCCGAGGCGGCGCTGGCGGAGCGGCTCGACGAGTCCCATTACCGCGACGACGTGCTGCGCCTCCTCTTCATCTGCTGCCATCCCGAGCTGCCGGCGACCCAGCAGATCGCACTGGCCTTGCGCGTCGTCTCCGGCCTCTCGGTCAGGCAGATCGCCCGCGCCTTCCTCGTCGGCGAGGCGGCGATGGAGCAGCGCATCACCCGCGCCAAGACACGCATCGCCCGCGCCGACATTCCCTTCGCCGCGCCCAGCGCCGCCGAGCGCGCCGAGCGTCTCGCCGCCGTCGCCGCCATGATCTATCTCGTCTTCAACGCCGGCTATTCCGCGGGCGACGGCGCCGCGCGCGGCGAGCTTTGCGGCGAGGCGATCCGGCTCGCGCGGCTCCTCTTGCGCCTCTTCAAGACCGAGCCCGAGATCATGGGGCTCCTCGCCCTCATGCTGCTCCAGCACGCGCGCGCCGCGGCGCGCCTCGACGCCACGGGGGAGATCGTCCTCCTCGAGGACCAGGATCGCAGCCTGTGGGACGGCAAGCTCATCGCCGAGGGCCTGGCGCTCATCGACAAGGCGATGCGACGGAACCGCCCGGGGCCCTATCAAGTACAGGCGGCGATCGCCGCCCTCCACGCCCGCGCCGCGCGCGCGGCCGAGACCGACTGGGCGCAGATCGCGGCCCTCTATGCCGCCCTCGAGCGCATGCAGCCCTCCCCCGTGGTGACCCTCAATCGCGCCGTCGCCTTGGCCAAGCTCGCCGGCCCCGCCGAGGCCCTGGCACTGATCGAGCCTTTGGCGGCTCCGCTTAACGACTATTTCCACTTCTTCGGGGTCAAGGGCGCCTTCCTCCTTAAGCTCGGCCGCAAGGCCGAGGCGCGCGCCGCCTTCGACCGCGCCATCGCCCTCGCCCAGAGCCCGGCCGAGGCCGCCCATATCCGCCGCCACCTCGACCGCCTCATCGCCGAGAGCGAGGGCGCGAGCACCGGCGGCTAACGCGGAAATATCGCAAAGAGACTGTCGGATTGTCTGCTCCCCGCTCGTCCTCAGGACGACCGAACGGCGCAAGGCCGATCGGCAAGCGACAACCCAGCAAGGCAAAGGAGAGACCCATGACCGCCGCCCCCACCGCCGCTTCCACCGCGACACCCGCCTCCGACCGCGAGCTCGTGCTGACCCGCCTCATCGACGCGCCGCGCGAGAAGCTGTTCCGCGCCTGGACCGAGCCCGCGCTCCTCAAGCAGTGGTTCGCGCCCCTGCCCTGGACGACGCCGGTCGTGGAGATCGACCTGCGGCCGGGCGGCGCCAACCTCTTCGTGATGCGCGGCCCCGACGGCAAGGAGTTTCCCAATCGCGGCGTCTATCTCGAGGTCGTCGAGAACGAGCGCCTCGTCTTCACCGACGCCTATGTCGCGGCGTGGGAGCCCTCGGAGAAGCCCTTCATGACGGCGATCATCACCTTCGCGGACGAGGACGGGAAGACGCGCTACACGGCGCGCGTGCGCCACTGGACCGCCGCCGACCGCGAGGCGCACGAGAAGATGGGCTTCCACCAGGGCTGGGGCCAATGTGCCGACCAGCTCGCGGCACTCGTCAAGAGGATGTGAGGGGTAAGACGGCGCCGTAATCTCATGCGGTCACGGCGAGGAGCGCGGCGCCGAGCGGGTGCGCTCTCTTATCTAATGGAGCGAATCCGACAGTTGCATCCGTTTTATTCGTCACCCCGGACAAGCCGTGCGGGAGCACGGCGCGATCCGGGGCCCATATGATGCCATTGCGCCATGGGCCCGGCTCTCCCCCGGATCACGTCCGGGGTCGGCCGGGGTGACATGGGGGAATCGAAATGAGAGACGTTAATCACGAGCGTGGCGAGGAGCGCGGCGCCGAGCGGGTGCACTCTCCTCGTTGTCATGGCGAGGAGCGGAGCGATCGACGCCCCGTTAAGGAGGCGTCGATGCCATCCAGTTTATTTGCGAAAGGCTGGATCGCTTCGTCCCGCCGCGCCACCTCGCTTCCGCTCGGCGTCGCGGTCCTCGCGATGACGCCAAAAACATGGCTAACTATCTAATTGATAAACCCACGACATCTCTTGCGTCACGGCTCCCTCATCCCCATCCCAGAAAGCGCTGCGGCCGCAGCCATTCCTGCTTCGGGTTGCCATCGCCGCGGGTCACCGCCGCGGCCAGCCATCGCGCCGTCGCCGGGGCGGCGTGCATGCGCGCGAGCCGACCGCCGCGCGAGCGCTTCAAAGCGCCAGCAAAACGAGGCCCGTCGAAAAAAGCGCCCCCGTCCACAGCCGATCGAGATTGATCCATCCGCGCCGCAGGAAATCGAGGCCGATCCACTCGTAAACCGTAATCGCGATGGCGCCGGTCACGGCCAGCATCGCGGCGGTGTGGAGGCCCACGGCGGCAAGCGGGATTAGCAGCGCGCCGGAGGCGGTGGGACTCGCTATCGGAGCGACCGCGGCGCAGAGCGGGATCAGGGCCGGTGCCAGCATGAGGCCCGCGCCATGCGCCCCCGCCATCAGGAACGACCATAGCACGAGCCCGGCAAATCCGGCCTGCATCCCGACGCGCACCCGATGGCGGGAGCTATAGAGAAGGTGATAGGCAGCCCAGCCGATAAGCGCGATCCCGGCCGCCGCCCTGACCCACGTCGCCTCGACCACCATATCGGCCGCCGCGACCGCCGCCGCCACGAGCGCGATCGCCAGGGCGTGGCCGAGCGCGATCGGAATCAGCGATAGGAGAACCACCGCTCGGCTGCGGCGATGGAGGCCGAGCGCAACCGCGAACAGCCAGCCCATCGCCGGGTTCAGCCCGTGATACATGCCGAGTCCGCCAATGACCAGCCACGGCCACAACGCCGTCATTCCGGGCGGCCGCCGGGACGCGACCCGAATAGGCGCGGCGCTGCCATCGCTCAGGGATAGCAGTACGAATCCGAAGAGGCATCGCCGCCCTGGAGGCGCACCTGATGGGGCAAGTGACCCGCCGGCCAATCGAGGAAGAAATCTCGATCGAGCGCGATGCCGCCCTCCGGCTTGGCATCGACCTTGACCATCCAGCCCTTCAGCCCGTCCGGATAGAATTGCGGGTCGATGGCGCCGTAGAGCGAGTTCGTGAAATAGATCCGCCGTCCGTCGCGGCTGATCTCCACCATCTGCGGGCCGCCATTGAGGGCCCCGTTTCCCTTGGGGTGCGCCGCGCGCGCAACGATACCGCCGATCCGCACCGTGCCGGTAAGCTTCGGCTTGAAGGGGTCGGAGACGTCGTATTGCTGGAGGTCGCCGGTTCCCCAGCAGGAGACGTAGAGATACTTGTCGTCGATCGAGAGGTCGATATCGGTGACGAGCGGCGGGCAGGCCTTGAAGTCCTTGAGTGCGGGCGGCAGGCGATCGGCATCGGCAGGCTCGGCGGGAATGTCGATGATCTTCGTCGCGGCCCATTTATCGCCGTCTCGGTACCAGGTCCAGATCGACGAGGACAGGTCCTTGAGGCTGATGACGCAGTTCACGAAGCCATAGGCCTTGGTCGGATCATGGGCGGGCCGGAGCTCGAAGACGAGCTGATGCTCGGCGCCGAAATCGATCGTCTGGAGGTGGCGGCGCTTGTGGAGATCCCAGAAGTGCAGCTTGTTGCCGTATTTGCCGGCGAGCAGAAGCTCGGGCACGAGGCCGTCCTCGAACATGTCGGGCGTGCCCCACTCGCTGGTCACCACAGTGTCGTAGCCGAGATGCCACCACATGTCATAGGCGAATTCCTGCGGTCCGCGCTCGACCTCCCATCGCCCGCGCACCTCGAAGCTCTCGTGATCGATAAGGAGGACGCCGCCGGGCCCCTTGCCATCGGCATTACCGAGCGCGCTCACATAGATGCCCTCCGGCCCGCAATGCACGGTATGGGGACGGGAGTAGCCGGCGCCATCGGCAAGCGCCTCGGCCTCGATCACCTTCACGACCTTGGGCTTCTTCGGATTGGGCTTGGTGTCGAGGATGTGGATGCGCGAGGAGCGCAGGCCCGGCACGACGAGATAGCGCCGCTCGCTATGCGGATGCGGCGCGTTCGGGCACAAGCATGAGCTGCAGGCATTCCAGCCGAAATGATGCAGCTCGTCGCCGCGCCCCGGCATTTCCACACGGCCGACGATCTGCGCATAGCTCGAGGAGCCGGGGTCGACGTCGACCACCGCCATGACGTCCTTGCGTTTGCGCTCGGGGTCGAAGCTCGCGACATAGGCGAGCTTCTCGGCAGGGGCGCGGGTCGCCATGCGCGGCGAGGGATAGAAGGTCGGATCGGGTTTCCAGCTTGCCATGATGGCCTCCCTGCGGTGAAGGACGGCTCGGCATCCGAAGCGGTCGCGCCAACGACCGCTCACCAACGCGACCGAATAGATCGAGTCGCGGACCGGCATTTCGCGGTTCGGATCGGTGCATGATACCACGAGCGGGCGCCTGCGAGGAGCTTGTTGGGCCGGGCTAAAAGTCCGCCGCATCGCGGTTGTGGGCCCCCGCCGTGGCAGATCTTGAAATGTGAGGCTTTTAGCCGTACATTCCAGACACGTATGGCCAAAAGCGAAGGTCGTCACATGACATCGGCAAGACGCTCGCGACAGACGCGGGAAGAGCGCCTGGAGGCGCGGATCTCGCGCGACCAGAAGGCTCTGTTCCAGCGCGCTGCCGAGCTGCAAGGACGCACCTTGACGGACTTCGTGATCGGGAGCGCGCATGACGCGGCTGTGCGCGTCATCGAGGACATGCAGAGGATCACGCTGAACGCCGCGGAAAGCAGCACCTTCGCGGAAGCCCTCCTCAATCCGCGCGCGCCGACGCCGCGCCTCAAGGCGGCCGCCCGCCGCTACCTCAAGACTCTCGGGCGTTGAGTGGCGGCCGAGGCGCCGTCGCTTCGAATCGAGCCGCTATCGGACCGGCATGATCGCGCCGGCTTCACGAGCGGCGTCGAGCCTCTCGACCGATACCTCGGCACGCAGGCGGGGCAAGATATGCGCCGTCGGGTCGCGTCGTGCTTTGTCCTCGTCGCCGACGGCGACGCGCGACCTCTCGGCTATTACACCCTCGCCGCCACGAGCATCGCCCTCGCCGAGATTCCGGAAGCGCTCGCAAAGCGATTGCCTCGCTACCCGGCCGTGCCCGCCGTTCTGATGGGGCGCCTCGCCGTCGATGCGCGGCACCGGAAGCAGCGCCTCGGCGAGCTGCTTCTCTTCGACGCGCTCAGCCGTGCGCTGCGCAGCGAGATCGCGGCTTATGCCTTCGTCGTCGATGCGAAGGACGAGAAGGCAGCCGCATTCTATGCCCGCTATCGCTTCATGCCACTCACCCGAGAGGGCCGCCGTCACTTCCTCCCCATGGCCGAGATCGCGAAGCTCTTTGCATAAGGTGCAGGTGGCTTCTGTCCAACGCGGAGCCTACGCCGCCGCGGCCTTGGCTCCTGATGCGGCCGCCTTGCGGTCGGCGCGGATCATCGCCGCCCCCTTCTCCGCGATCATGATGGTGGGCGAGTTGGTGTTGCCCGAGGTGATCGTCGGCATGATCGAGGCGTCGACG
>DATGLG010000034.1:0-85486 GCA_035294245.1 Alphaproteobacteria bacterium
GGCGCCGCTTCCAAAGGAATAGCCGTCATTCCGGCCGGAGCGCAGCGGAGAGCCGGAATCCAGGTTTTCCGCGGAAATACTGGATTCCCGCTTTCGCGGGAATGACGAGGGGGAGAGTGCAGACTGAGATGTGTGCATGCCGTAGCGCGAAAGCGGGAATCCAGAAGCGCTGGACCCCCGCTTTGCGCGGGGGTGACGATTATGGAATGACCTAAGAGCCATGCTCCGGCTTCACCCCACCGTCAGCACCGGCCGGCCGAGCGCCTCCGCGAGCGGCGTGACGCCGAGCCCGGGCCTGGTCGAGGCCGCCATGCGTCCGGCCTCGCGCTTGGGGGCGCCCTCGGCGAGAGCCTTGGTGACGTAGCTGTTGAAGTCGGTCGCGGTGAAGCGGAAGGCCTCGGGCGTGCTGTGGGCGAGATGGGCGATGGCGGCGGTGACGATATCGCCGCCCCAGCTATCCTCGATGGTCATCGCCACCCCCATGGCGACGCAGAGATCGCGCACCTGCCGCGCCGGCGTGAGCCCGCCGAGCTTGCTGATCTTGATGTTGACGACGTCCATCGCCTGGTCGGCGCGGGCGCGCAGCAGCATCTCGAGGCTGTCGACGGATTCGTCGAGCACGAAGGGATGGTCGGTGTGGCGGCGGATGCTCAGGCACTCGTCATAGCTCAGGCAGGGCTGCTCGATATAGACGTCGAGCTCACGCACCGCGCGCACCACGCGCATCGCCTGGTGGGGCAGCCAGCCGGTATTGGCGTCGGCGACCAGCACGTCGCCGGGCTCGAGCTTCTTCGCGACCGCCTGGATGCGCGCGATGTCCACATCGGGATCGCCGCCGACCTTGAGCTGGAACTTGTGATAGCCCTCGGCGCGATAGCCCGCGACTTTCTCGGCCATGCGCGCGGGCTCCTCCTGGGAGATGGCGCGGTAGAGATCGATCGCCTCGCCGTGGCGGCCGCCGAGCAGCGTCGAGATCGGCTGCCCCGCAGCCTGGCCGAGGATGTCCCAGCACGCCACGTCGACGGCGGACTTGACGTAAGGGTGCCCCTTGAGATGGCGCTCCATGTAGCGATAGAGGGGCGTGAGCTGGGTCGGGTCCTGGCCGATGAGATGGGGTGCCAATTCGGCGAGCCCGGCGCGCACGCCGCTCGCATAAGCGGGGAGATAGGCGGAGCCGAGGGGGCAGACCTCGCCATGGCCGGTGATCCCCGCGTCGGTCTCGATGCGCACCACCGTCGAATCGAACACCTCGACGGATTTGCCGCCCGCCCATTTATAGCTGCCCTCGTGGAGCGGCAGGTCGATCTGGAAGGCCTGGATCTTGCGTATCTTCATCGCGTCCTCGTGAGGGCAGGAGAAAGGGGGCACAGCTTGCCGCGCGCGCATCACCGCGCGCAAGGCCCCGTCGGGGCATGGTATGACCAGGGCTTGATCCCGCCTTGCGGATCGGCGAGGGTGCATCCGACTGGTCGGAGAGAAATCGCCTGATCTCAAGCCGTCGTTCCGGCCGAAGCCCGCGGGTCCGGCCGAAGGCCGGCCCGAGGACAGGCTCCGCGGAGAGCCGGAATCCAGACGTTATTCGAGTCTCTAGGTTCCCGCCTTCGCGGGAACGACGAATGGAGGCAGCGCTTGCGCGGAACACGTCCGCGCATGACGGCATTAGGTCGACCGAACGCACAACAACAGGAGGGAAGGGGATGCCACGGGATCTGTTCGCCAAGGGGCTCGCGACGCGCCGCGCGGTGCTGGGCGCAGGCTATGTCAAGAAGAGCCTCGCCGCCGCCGACGCCTTCACCATGCCGTTCCAGGAGCTCGTCACCGAATGCGCCTGGGGCAAGGTGTGGTCGCGCCCAGGCCTGCCGCGCAAGACGCGCAGCCTCGTGAACGTTGCCATGCTCAGCGCCTTGAACCGGCCCCACGAGCTCAAGCTCCATCTGCGGGGTGCGGTCAACAACGGCTGCACGCGCCAAGAGATCCAGGAGGTGCTGCTCCAGGTCGCCATCTATGCGGGCTTCCCCGCCGCCCTCGACGGCTTCCGCACCGCCCACGAATTCTTCCGCGAGCTGGACGCCGCCGCTGCCCCCGCGCGCGCCAAGGCTGCTGCGAGCAACAACAACAACAAGGGTCGGCGCGGCAGGCGCAAGGCGACGCGGCGATGACGCGCGTCGCCATCCTCGACGATTACCAGAAGGCGAGCCTCGGCCTCGCCGACTGGGCCCGCCTCGGCGCCGAGGTCAAGGTCGAGGCCTTCGACCGGCCCTTCGCCGATGGCGACGAGGCGGCAACGCGGCTCGCCGCGTTCGAGGTGATCGTAGCGATGCGCGAGCGCACGCCCTTTCCGCGCGCGCTCATCGAGCGGCTGCCGCGGCTCAGGCTCCTCGTCACCACGGGGATGCGCAACGCCGCCATCGACATGGCCGCCGCATCATCGCGCGGCGTTCTCGTCTGCGGCACCGAGATGCTGCCCTATCCGACGGCGGAGCTGACCTGGGGCCTCATCCTCTCGCTCTCGCGCAATATCCCCGTCGAGGATCGCGCCATGCGCGCGGGCGGCTGGCAGACGACCCTCGGTGTCGATCTGCGCGGCAAGACCCTGGGGGTGATCGGCCTCGGCCGCCTCGGCGCCGAGGTCGCGCGCATCGGCCGCGCCTTCGGCATGGAGGTGGTGGCGTGGAGCCGGAACCTGACCGACGAGCGCGCCACCTCAGCAGGAGCCGCGCGCGTCGAGAAGGCGGCACTCCTCGCCCGCGCCGATGTGGTGACGATCCATCTCGTGCTGAGCGAGCGCACGCGCGGGCTGATCGGGGCGGCCGAGCTTGCGGCGATGAAACGGACGGCGTTCCTCGTCAACACCTCGCGCGGGCCCATCGTCGATACCGCGGCACTGATCGAGGCCTTGCGCACGCGCCGCATCGCAGGCGCCGCCCTCGATGTCTACGACGCCGAGCCCCTGCCGGCGGACCACCCGCTGCGCCGCCTCGACAACGTCGTGCTCACGCCGCATCTCGGCTACGTCACCGCCGAGAACTACCGCCAGGCCTATGGCCAGGCCGTCGAGGACATCGCCGCCTTCCTCGCCGGCAAGCCCGTGCGCGTGCTCAATGGGTGAGCGCCCCACCTCACCCGCTCCCCCCGGATCGCTGTCCGGGGGTTCGCTTCCCTCTCCGCCCCTGGGGGCGGAGAGGGTGAGGAGCGCCGCAGGTGCGACGAGGGTGAGGCGGGGTCAAGAGACGAGGGCAGGGTGATGAGGCGGCGTGCGCATCGCGATCTCAACCCTCTCCGCCCATTGGGGGAGAGGGTGGCGTGCGCAGCGCGCGGGTGAGGAGAGGGTGAATCGTTGCTCTCGGCGGAAGCGTCGCCCTCTACCCCCCATCTCCCTTCGCTAACAGATCGAAGAAGGCGCCCACCACGCGCACGGGCAGGCGCTCCTTGAGGCAGGCGGCGTATTCGGTGCTCTCGATCCTGGCGTCGCGGATGGCGACGCGGCGGAGCCGGTCGTCATGGCCGAACTCGCTCTCGAACACGATGCCGATGCCGAGGCCCGCCGCCACCGCCTCGCGCACGGCCTCGCGGCTGCCGATCTCGATGGTCTCGCCGAGGGCGACGCCGGCCTCGGCCACCGCCTGCTCGAAGCGCGCGCGCGTCGTCGAGCCCACCTCGCGCAGCACGATGCGCTGCCCCGCGAGCTCGCGGAGCCTGACGCCGCCACGCCGCGCGCACCAGGGATGGCTGCGCTCGACGAAGAGCACGAGGCGGTCGCGGCGCAGGGGCACGGCGTGGAGCCGCTCGTCGGGCTTGAGGTCGGCGAGCACGGCGATGTCGACGAGGCGGTCGCGCAAGGACTCGAGCACCACCCGCGAATTGCCGAAGGCGAAGGAGATGCGGATGCCCGGATAGCGGCGGGTGAAGCTGCTGATGAGCGGGATGATGTGATAGGGCCCGTCGGCGCCCACGCGCAGCTCGCCGCGCAGAAGCCCGCGCGCCGCGGCGAGAAGCTGCTCCGCCTCCTGCTCGAGGCCGAATTGCCGGCGGGTGATCTCGAGCAGCGCCCGGCCGAGCTCGGTGATCCTCACGCCGCGCCCCATGCGCTCGAAGAGCTTCACGCCGAAGCCGTCCTCGAGCTCCTTCACCTGGGCCGAGATGGTCGGCTGGGTCACGTGGAGCGCCGCCGCGGCGCGGGTGAAGCTGCCCTCGGAGGCGACGGCGTGGAAGGAGCGGAGCTGGGAGTGGTTTATTGCCATGGCCTATCCATAGCATAGTTTTTATCGATTTGCCTTATGTCAGAGCGGCGCGGCATATAGGTCGCGGGGCCGCGTCGTCCCGCGCTGCGCGCGGTCCTCGCCATGATGGGGTGGCGATGCGACGTCATTGCGAGCCCCCAAAGGGGCGAAGCAATCCAGCGTCGCGGGATTTCTGGATCGCCACGACCGCAGAGCCTGTCCTCGGGCCGGCCTTCGGCCGGACCCGTGGGCGGTCTCGCGATGACGACCGATGCATCGTGTTCCTGGTTCGAGCGCACCGACGAGGAGAACGTCATGACCGCAGCAGATGTGCCGCACCGCCCGAGCGAGACCGCCGCCTCGGCGAGCGGGGATCCCTGGCTGCTGACGCCGGGGCCGCTCACCACCTCGCCCACGGTCAAGGCGGCGATGCTGCACGATCTCGGCTCGCGGGATCAGCGCTTCATCGCGATCAACCGCCGCTTGCGCGAGCGCCTCGTGGCCATCATCGGCGGCGAGGGGACTCATGTCTGCGTGCCGCTCCAGGGCAGCGGCACCTTCGTCGTCGAGGCGATGATCGGCACCTTCATGCCCGCCGACGGCAAGCTCCTCATCCTCGTCAACGGCGCCTATGGCAAGCGCATGGCGCGCATCTGCGCCTATTACGGCTTCAGCCACGCCATCGAGGAGACGCCCGAGGACACCCCCGTCGATCCCGCCGCCCTCGATCGCCGTCTCGCCGCCGATCGCGACATCACCCACGTCGCCGTCATCCAGTGCGAGACCACCTCGGGGGTGCTCAATCCGGTCGAGGCCGTGGCCGAGGTTGTCGCGCGCCACGGGCGCCGCCTCCTCGTCGACGCCATGAGCGCCTTCGGCGCTATCCCCCTCGATGCGCGCAGGACGCCATTCGACGCCCTCGTCGCCTCCAGCAACAAATGCCTCGAAGGCGTGCCCGGCATGGGCTTCTGCCTGGCGCGCCGCGACGCCCTGGAAAAATGCGAGGGCAACGCGCCCTCCCTCAGCCTCGATCTCTACGACCAATGGGTGGCGATGGAGAAGAACGGTCAGTGGCGCTTCACCCCGCCGGTGCACACGCTCCTTGCCCTCGACCGCGCCCTCGACGAGTTCGAGGCGGAGGGCGGGGTCGCCGGGCGCGGCGGGCGCTACCGCGAGAATTGCCGCGTGCTTGTCGAGGGGCTGCGCGCCCTCGGCTTCGAGACCCTGCTGCCCGATGCAATCCAAGCGCCCATCATCGTCACGGTCAAGATGCCCGCCGATCCGAAGTTCGACTTCCAGCGCTTCTATGATCGCCTGGCGCGCGCGGGCTACGTCATCTATCCGGGCAAGCTCACGGTCGCCGAGAGCTTCAGAATCGGCTGCATCGGGCGGGTTAGCGTGACAGAGATGCGCGGCGTGCTCGGAGTCATCAAGCAAGCCCTTGGAGAGATGGGCGTTTCCGCGGTTGGGGGGATGCAAGGGGATGCCAACGTCGCCCGTCGGCGCGCTTGACAGTCGCCTGTCGGCGGATTTGACGAAACGGGCGGGGACGCAGGCATGACGGTGGAGACGAGTCACAAGCCCGCCCCCTCGGAAAGCGACGTCAACTGCTCGCCGCGGCGCCGAGCCTGGGCCGCGCGCCATCTCGACGCCGCCACCAAGGCCCTCCTCGACGAGGATTCCCGCTATTTCCTGCGCCAGTCGGTCTCGACGCCGTGCCTGAATGCCATCCGCAAGGCCGAGGGCATCTGGATCGAGGACCTGGCCGGCCGGCGCTACATGGACTTCCACGGCAACAACGTCCACCACATCGGCTACGGCCATCCCCGCCTCAAGGAGGCGATCCGGCAGCAGATGGACGCGCTTCCCTTTGCACCTCGGCGCTTCGCCTGCGGGCCTGCGGTGGCGCTGGCGCGCAAGCTCGCAAGCCTGGCGCCGGGCGGGCTCACGAAGATGCTGCTCGCCCCCGGCGGCTCGGAAGCCATCGAGATCGCCCTCAAGATCGCCCGCGCCGCGACCGGGCGGCACAAGACGCTCTCCTTCTGGGACGCCTTCCACGGGGCCGGCTTCGGCGCCGCCTCGGTGGGGGGCGAGGCGCTCTTCCGCTCGGGCGCCATCGGCCCGCTCCTGCCGGGGAGCGTGCATGTGCCGCCCTTCGCCTGCTACCGCAACCCCCTCGGCCCCGGCCATTCGAGCCGCGAGCCTCACGACGAGCGCTGCAACATCTTCGCCAGCCTCGTGAGCTATGCCCTTGAGAAGGAGGGCGATATCGGCGCCGTCATCGCCGAGCCCCTGCGCGCCGTGCCGTATCTGTCGCCGCCGGGCTTCTGGCGCGCCGTGCGCGCGGCCTGCGACCGCCACGGCGCCCTCCTCATCTTCGACGAGATCCCGACGGGGCTCGGCAAGACCGGCCGCCTCTTCGCCTGCGAGCATGATGGGGTCGCGCCGGACATCCTCGTCATCGGCAAGGCGCTCGGCGGCGGCATCCTCCCCGTTGCCGCAACAATCTGCCGGCCGGAGCTCGATGTGGGCGGTGACTATGCCTTCGGGCATTATACCCATGAGAAGAACCCCGTCCTCGCCCGAGCGGCGCTTGCCACCCTCGAGATCATCGAGGATGAGGGGCTGGTCGAGAATGCGGCCAAGGTGGGCGCGCAGGCGCTCGCGCGCCTCGCAGCGATGATGGACCGCCATCCCTTGATCGGCGATGTGCGCGGCCGCGGCCTCCTGCTGGGGATCGAGCTGGTGCGGGACCGCGCCACCAAGACGCCGGCGAGCGACGCTGCGGAGGCGGTACTCTATGGCGCCCTCGAGCGGGGCCTCAGCTTCAAGACCACCATGGGCAATGTCCTGACCCTCACACCCCCCTTGACGATCACCGCCGCGGAGATGGACAAGGCCCTCGACATCATCGAGGCCTGCCTGACCGAGGTCGAGGCCATGGCCAAGGCCAAGGGCTAACCTAGTGTTGTGATTTTGACATTCGAATCGCATTCAAAGGTCGTCATTCCGGCCGGAGCCCCCGGGTCCCGCCGAAGGCGGGCCCGAGGACAGGCTCCGCGCCGAGCCGGAATCCAGGGCCGCATGCCTGGATGTCCGCTTTCGCGCTACGGCATGCACATATCTCAGTCTGCACTCTCCCCCTCGTCATTCCCGCGAAGGCGGGAATCCAGTATTTCCGCGGAAAACCTGGATTCCGGCTCTCCGCTGCGCTCCGGCCGGAATGACGGCTATTCCTTTGGAAGCGGCGCCCATCCAGACTTGTGTGCATGCCCCCGCTTTCGCGGGCATGACGGCCAAACAGAACGAACCGTTGGGGTCGCAACACTAGAACTTGAGGAATTACTGGAAGGTGCGGCGTGACAAAGAAAATTCCCAGCCAGGCTCAGGTGGTGATCATCGGCGGCGGGGTGGTGGGCTGCTCGATCGCCTATCACCTGACCAAGCTCGGCTGGAAGGAGGTCGTGCTGCTGGAGCGCAAGAAGCTCACCAGCGGCACCACCTGGCATGCGGCCGGGCTGGTGGGGCAGCTCCGCGCCACCCTCAACATGACGCGCCTCGCCCAATACACGGCCGAGCTCTACACCACCCTCGAGAAGGAGACGGGGCAGGCGACGGGCTTCAAGCAGCGCGGCAGCATCTCCATCGCCACCACCAAGGAGCGCTTCGAGGAGCTCATGCGAGGCGCTTCCATGGCCAAGACCTTTGGGCTCGAAGTAGAGGCCATCGGGCCCAGCGATATCAAGAAGCTATGGCCGCTTTTGAATGTGGAGGACGTGGTCGGCGGTGTCTTCCTGCCCAAGGACGGCCAGACCAATCCCGTCGATACCACCATGGCCCTTGCCAAGGGGGCCACCATGGGCGGGGCGCGGATTTTCGAGGAGACCAAGGTCACCGCGATCCGCCAGGCCAAGGGGCGCGCGAGCGGGGTTGTGACATCGGCCGGCGCGGAGATCGCCGCGGACTACGTGGTCATCGCCGGGGGGATGTGGTCGCGCGAATTGGGCGCCCTGTGCGGGGTCAACATCCCGCTTCAGGCCTGCGAGCATTTCTATATCGTGACCGAGGACTTTCCCGCCCTCTCGCCCGACCTGCCGGTGCTGCGCGACCCCGACAATTGCGCCTATTTCAAGGAGGATGCGGGGAAACTTTTACTGGGTGCTTTCGAGCCCAATGCCAAGCCCTGGGGGGTGGACGGGATTCCCGAGGATTTCGAGTTCGGCGAGCTGCCCGAGGATTTCGATCACTTCACCCCCATCCTCGAAGCCGCGATGCGCCGCATCCCGGCCCTCGAGCGCGTCGGAATCCGCAAGTTCTTCAACGGGCCCGAGAGCTTCACCCCGGATGTGCGCTACATGCTGGGCGAGGCGCCGGAGCTCCGCCATCTCTTCGTCGCCGCCGGCTTCAACTCCACCGGCATCCAGTCGGCGGGAGGGGCGGGCAAGGTGCTGGCCGAATGGATCGTCGCCGGGCATCCGCCCATGGATCTCTGGGACGTGGATATCCGCCGCATGCAGCCCTTCCAGGGCAACCGGCGCTATCTGACCGCGCGTGTCTCCGAGTCCCTGGGCCTCCTCTATGCGATGCACTGGCCCTATCGCCAATACGAGAGCGCGCGGGGGGTGCGCACCTCGCCCTTCTACGAGCAGCTCAAGGCGCGCGGCGCCTGCTTCGGCGAGGCGGCCGGGTGGGAGCGCCCCAACTGGTATGCCTCCAACGGGGAGGCGCCCGCTTATCGCTATAGCTATGGGCGGCAAAACTGGTTTCCCTACGCCGCCGCCGAGCACCGCGCGGCGCGCGAGGGCGTGGCCCTCTTCGACCAGAGCTCCTTCGCCAAGTTCCTGCTGCAGGGGCGAGACGCGGAGGCCGTGCTGCAGCGGATCTGCGCCAATGACGTCGCGGTTCCGCCGGGGCGCATCGTCTATACCCAGTGGCTCAACGAGCGCGGCGGCATCGAGGCGGACCTCACGGTGACGCGCCTTGCCGAGACCGTCTATATGATCGTGACCAGTGGCGCCTGCGCCGTGAGGGATTTCAATTGGTTATGCCGCCATATTCCACCGGACGCTCAGGTGGCGGCCACGGATGTGACCTCCGGCTATGCAGTGCTCGGCCTGATGGGGCCGCGGAGCCGCGCCCTCCTCGCGAGGCTCAGCGGCGAGGCCTGCGAGAACGGGGATTTTCCCTTTGGCCAGTCCCGCGAGATCGAGATCGGCCATGCGCGATTGCGCGCCTCGCGCATCACCTATGTGGGCGAGCTCGGCTGGGAGCTTTACATACCGACCGAATTCGCGCGCGGCGTCTTCGACGCCGTCATGGCCACGGGCGAGCCCCTGGGTCTTCGCCTCGCCGGCATGCATGCCATGGACTCCTGCCGCATCGAGAAGGCCTATCGCAGCTGGGGGCACGACATCTCGGACGAGGACACGCCGCTCGAGGCGGGTCTCGTGTTCGCCTGTAAGCTCGACAAGAATATCGATTTTCTCGGCAAGGACGCGTTGTTGCGTCAACGCGAGCGCGGCGCGCCGGCGAAGCGTCTCCTCCAGTTTGCCCTCGACGATCCCGAGCCGCTCCTCTACCACAACGAGCCGATCTACCGGGACGGGATGATCGTCGGGCGCACCACCTCGGGGAATTATGGGCATTCCCTCGGGCGCGCGGTCGCCCTCGGCTATGTCCATGAGCCGAGCGGGGTCGACCGGGCCTATGTGGCCGAAGGGCGCTTCGAGATCGAGGTGGCCGGCGCGCGCTTCGCCGCCCGCGCCAGCCTGGAGCCCATGTACGATCCGAAATCGACGCGCATCCGCGTGTAGAATCCGCCCTTATTGCATTGTCGGCATGACGAATTCGGCGCCGGCGCGGATGCCGGTGGGCCAGCGCGAGGTCACGGTTTTGACGCGCGTGTAGAAGCGCACTCCCTCGGAGCCGTGGGTGTTGTGGTCGCCGAAGAGCGAGCGCTTCCAGCCCCCGAAGGTGTGGAAGGCGACGGGCACCGGGATGGGGATGTTGACGCCGACCATGCCGATCCGCGCGCGCGTCGCGAAATCGCGGGCGGCGTCGCCGTCGCGGGTGAAGATCGCCGTGCCGTTGCCGTACTCATGGGCGTTCACGAGCCCGAGGGCCTGCTCATAGTCCTTCGTGCGCACGACCGAGAGCACGGGGCCGAAGATCTCCTCCTTGTAGATGCGCATCTCCGGCGTCACCCCGTCGAAGAGGCAGCCGCCGATGAAATAGCCGCTCTCATAGCCCTGGAGCTTGAGGCCGCGGCCGTCCACGGCGAGCTTGGCGCCTTCCTTGACGCCGAGATCGACATAGCCCTTGACCCGCTCATAGGCCTGCTTGGTGACGAGGGGGCCCATCTCGGCGTCCGGGTCGGTATAGGGCCCGATCTTGAGGCCGCGCACGCGCGGGATCAGCTTCTCCATCAGGACGTCCCCCGCCTTGCCGACGGCGACGGCCACCGAGATCGCCATGCAGCGCTCGCCGGCCGAGCCGTAGGCAGCACCCATAAGCGCATCCGTCGCCTGGTCCATGTCGGCGTCGGGGAGGACGACCATGTGATTCTTGGCGCCCCCCAGCGCCTGCACGCGCTTATTGTGGGCCGCGCCTGTGTGATAGACGTATTCGGCGATCGGCGTCGAGCCCACGAAGCTTACGGCTTCGATATCCGGGTGCGCGAGGATGGCATCCACCGCTTCCTTGTCGCCGTTGACGACGTTGAGCACACCAGCGGGTGCTCCGGCCTCGAGCAGCAGCTCGGCAATGAAGAGAGGTGCCGAGGGATCCCGCTCGCTCGGCTTGAGAACGAAGGTATTGCCGCAAGCGATCGCGATGGGGAACATCCACATTGGCACCATGGCGGGAAAATTGAAGGGGGTTATCCCCGCGCAGACGCCGAGGGGCTGCCGCACCGAATAGGCGTCCACGTTGGTCCCGACGTTCTCGGTGAATTCGCCCTTGAGCAAATGGGGAATGCCGCAGGCGAACTCCACCACCTCGATGCCACGGGTCACCTCGCCGGTGGCATCGCCCAGCACCTTTCCGTGCTCGGCGCCGATCATGCGAGCGAGCTTGTCGCGGTTCTTCTCAAGCAGCTCCTTGTATTTGAACATCACCCGTGCGCGGGTGAGAGGCGGCGTCTTGGCCCAGCTCGGGAAGGCCTTCTTGGCGCTCTGGACGGCGGCATCGACCTCCGCGGCATTGGCGAGGGGTAGACGGCCGGTCACCTCGCCGGTCGCGGGGTTGTAGACGTCGGAAAAGCGGCCGCTCTTACCGGAAACGGCTTTCCCGCCGATGAAATGCGTGAGTTCCTTGGCCATAATGCTCCTCCAGGGCGGGCGCCTTGGCGGCGCCATTCCGGCTCACTTTGGAAGAGCGCCGGCCTCGGCGCAACGGTTTTCGATGACAGCCGGTGCCCTTTCAGCGGCGCTCACGCCACTCGAATGGCTGGCGCGATGGAGGGCCGAAATCTCGCGGCCGTAAGCCGAGATGGAACCAGCTGACAAAGCTGTAGATGTCGTAGACCGGCACGCCGGCATGCTCACGAAGGGCGCGAGCGTAGGGCGCCATATTCGTGCATTCGAGCACAATGGCTCCGATATCCGGATGTCGCGCCAGCAAAGCGTCTCCCGCATCAAGGATATCTTGCTCGGCGGCCGCAACGTCGAGACGCAACTCATCGCCGAGAATGGCCCGAGTGAACTCGCGGCCATCATCGGTTCCGACCACCGGCGTAGAGGGGTCGGCTCCCGCGGCGCGCAGATGATCGGCCGTGAGGGTCTTGGCGCTGACGGTCAGGATGCCGACGCGCTTGCCGGATGGGAGCAGGCTCGCCACCCATGGCACCTGCATCAGGCTGGAAATGGCGACGGGAACGCGAGCGCGGCGCGCGACCGCCTCCTGATATAGGGAGAGGAAGCCGCAATTGCTGGTGATGCCATCGACTCCCAGGCGCACCAGCTCCTCGGCACCTTCAAGAAAGGCCTCGAGCAGACCCTCGGCACGGTGACGCACGACGCGGTCGGGCGAGGCGCCGGGGATCACCTTGTAAAGCACCGGGAAGGGCCAGGTCTCGGCATTGCCCATATCGCCGGGAATGCGCGGAAAGCGGGCTTCCAGCATCAGGATGCCGAGCCGCGCGCCATAGATCGCCTTGCCGCCATGGGCGACGGCGCTTTCGCGATTGCGGAAATGAGCCTCGGTCACGGCTGGACTTCGCTGCTTCTGACGTTCCTCGTCATGAAGCGATCGCGGATCAATTTCGCGAGCGCGACAAGGCCGCCCATATGGCTTCGCATCAAGGCGATAACGACGACGGCATAGATGACCATATCCCACTCCCCATATTTCGCCAGATAGGTCGTCAGGATCTGAATGGGTGCGGCAGCGATCAGAGGGCCTGCAAAGGTGCCCATCCCCCCGACCACCACCATGATAATGAGCTTGGCCATCTCGTTGAAATCCGCCAATTGCGGACTGAGCACCAGCACGTAATGGGCATAGAGCACGCCAGCAAGACCGGCAAAGGCGCTGGATATGGTGAAGACGAAGATTTTGACCCGGGTGGCGTCGACCCCAAGGCTCTGGGCGCGCAACTCATCGTCCTTGATCGCGCGCATGAAATAGCCAAGCGGCGAATGCACGAGGAGATACATCAGCACGACGCAAACGAGCGTGACGGCGGCGAAGGTATAATAATAGGTGATTGGCTGCCCGTCGTGATAGAGAGGCGGCACGGTAAGGCCGAGCTCACCGCGCGTATATTTATAGGCTGCGGCGAGCAATATGTGGATGGTCTCCGCGAAGGCCCAGGTGGCGATCGCGAGATAGATGGCGCGCATCTTGAGCACCAGCCGCCCCAGCACGAAGCCGAGAAAAGCCGCCGCGGCGACCCCGCTTGGCATGCTCAGCCACATCGGGACCTTATAGTGGTAGATGAGGAGCCCGGTCGTATAGGCGCCAATCGCGGCGAAGCCTTGCTGGGCTAGCGAGAACTGGCCTGTGAAGCCCGCCAACAGGTTCCAGCTCGAGGCTAGAATCGTATAGTAGAGGCTGACGGTGAGGACGTAGATCCCATAGGGTGTGAGGAGCCGCGGCAGGACGGCAAGCACGATCGCGGCGACAACCGCCGCAATCCCGAGCCGCTTCCAATTGACGAGGCCCAGCATGCGACTTCTCACCCGAGCAGGCATTCTTGAATGAGATCGCGGATCCGCTCCGCCCCGAACTCGCCTGCCGGGCCCTCCGCCTTGATGCGGCCGAGATTGACCATATAGACGTGATCGGCATAGCGGATCGCGTCCTCGATGTTCTGGTCGACGAGAAGAATGGTGGTGCCGATCGATTTGCGCGCCGTCATCAGGAGCTCGTAGACCTGATCGACGAGATTCGGCGACAATCCGACCGTCGGCTCGTCGACCAGCATGAGCTGGGGATCGGTCATCATCTCCCGCGCGACCGACAGCATGCGCCCCTGGCCGCCAGAGAGATCGCCGGCGCGGCTCTTCCGCCGCTCCGCCAGCACGGGAAAGATCTCGTATAATTTATCGAGCTGGCGCCGCAGCATTCCTTTGTCCTTGCGGAAGGTCCAGCCGCCCATGCGCAGGTTCTCCTCGATCGTCAGATGAGGGAAGGTATTGATTTCCTGCGGCACGTAGCTGATGCCGCGGGTCTTAATCTCATAGGGTTGCAGTCCCTCGATCGAATCGCCGCGAAAGCGGACGGTGCCGCGATGGGGCTTGAGAAAGCCGAAAACGGTGCGCAGCAACGTGGATTTTCCAGCGCCGTTTGGCCCGATGACGAGCGTCACGCCCTTCGGCCGCACCGCCAGGCTCAGACCCTGAAGGATATCGACGCCGCTCTGATAAGCCGCGTGGACTCCGTCAACGGCAAGGAGTGCTGCGTCGCTCATGCCATGGCCTTGCCGAGATAGGCGGTTATCACATCATCCCGCGCGGCGACCTCCTCGAGCGGCCCTTCGGCGACGACACGGCCCTCGATCATCACGGTGATCTTCTGGCATAGCCGCCGCATCACCGACATCTCGTGACTGACGATGAGAAAAGTGATCCCGCGGGTGCGATTCTCGTGGAGGATGAGGTCGATGATGGAATCCTTGATCACGGGATTGATGCCGGCGAACGGCTCGTCGAGAACATAGCATTTCAAGCCGGGGATCATGAACCCGCAGCAGACCTGGAGCAGCGCGCGCTGCCCGCCGGACAGGCTCTTGGCCGGTGCGTCGGCCAAGCGGGTGAGCTTGGTGAGGGCGAGGAAGGCCTGCGCGCGCTCGAGGCCCTCGGCATTGCCATGGCGTCCGGCTTTGTCGGCGCAGGCGAGATAGGGCAGCAGCAGGTTGTCGAGCAGGGTCAGGTTGCCGAATAGCCGGCAGACCTGGAACGTGCGCAGGAGGCCCTTGCGTGCGATCTCGTGAGGCTCAAGGCTCGCCAGGCTCTGCCCCTCCAGCCGGATCTCCCCGGCGCTCGGCATTTGCACGCCGGTGATGAGATTGGCGAGCGTCGTCTTGCCGGCGCCATTGGGACCGATGAGCCCGCGAATCTCACCGCGCTCGATCGTGATCGAGACGTTGTTCGTCGCAACGAATCCGCCGAAGCGCTTGACGAGGTTCCGAGTCTCGAGGAGGGCAACCATCGGGACGCCTTTCACGCTTGCCGCGCCCGCTCGCCGAAGAGGCCGGTCGGGCGGATGAGCAAAATGAGGAGCACGAGCAAAAAGCCATAGGCGTTCTGGTAGGGGGAGGCGATGAAGGCCGAGCCGAGGGATTCGACGATGCCGAGGAGGAGGCCGCCGATGAGCGCGCCCGGAATCGAGCCCAGCCCGCCGATGACGATGATCTCGAAGCCCTTCACCGTGGTGACGACACCGTTCGTGGGGAAGACGAGGAAGACCGGCGCTAGCAAAGCGCCGGCGATCCCGGCCAGCGCCACGCCGATACCGAAGGCGATCTGGTCGAGCCTGAGAATATTGACGCCGGAGGTCTGCACGCCCACACGGCTTTGGGCGGCGGCGCGCAGGGCCAAGCCGAGCCAGGTCTTTTTGATGAGGAAATGAAAAATCACGACGGCGATCAAGGCGCAGACGAACGCCGCGACGCGTGCGCCGCTCTGGGGAAGGGGGCCGATCATGATGGTGGGAAGATCCGAGCCCGGCGTGCGCTGATAAGGGCCGCTCAAGGCCGTTGCGAGATTGCGCAGAAGGAGAAGGAGCGCGATGGTGACCACCGTCGCATAATCGTCCTTGCGCTCGAGGGCCTTGGTGAACATCGGCTTGATCAGCACGGGCTCGAGAACGACGCCGAGGAGGAATACGCCGAGCGCCGAGAGCGGGACGGCGACCCACCAGAGATCGGGGCCGAGAAGATAGACGACCAGCAGATACTGGAGATAGCTGCCGATCATGTAGAACTCGCCCATCGCCCAGTTGATCATCTTGACGATGCTGTAGATGAAGGTGATGCCCAGTGCCATGAGGGCATAGAGCACGCCGATCATCACGCCGGCGATGAGAGTCTGGATAAAAAGATCCGTCGAGAACATGAGCCCGTCGAAACTATGCGAGGGCGGTCAAAACGGAGAAAACGGTGAGGCGCGACGATCGCCATGCCTCGCCGTATCTCCGTAATGCATGGCCGAAACCGGCCTCACTTGACAGCGGTTTCGGAGAAGGCCAGCTCGGCTTGGCGCCAATCCTCATTCGGCGTCGTATAATGGAGGATGATCATGGGCGGCGACCAGGTGTGCCAATAGACGCCCTCAGCCCGCGGGAAGGTCACGTCACCGGGCGCCCAACCCTTGAACTTGCCGATCTCAAGAGCGTGAACGATGGCCTTGGGATCGGTGCTCTTCGCCATATCGACCGCCTGGGCGAGGATGAGTACGTCGGCAAAGCCGTTCAGATTGGAGTAGACCGGCGACTCCTTATACTTCTCCTCGTATTTCTTGGCCAACCATTGGCCGACCTGGGACAGCTTCTGCTTTGGCGAGTAATAGGCGATGAAATAGATTCCGCTGCCATCCTTCGGATGGAGCTTCCAATAGTCCGGCCGGACCGGGGCGTCATACGAGATCAGCATAGGCGTCTTGGGGAGGAGGCCGATCGTGGTCGCCTGGTCGATCATCAGGTCGAGCGGCTGGCCGACGCCGATATTGATGATGACGTCGGGCTTGAACGCCTTGACCTGGAGGAGTTGCGGGGTGAGATCGGTGGTGGCGTGATCAAAGGTGATCGACTGGATCTCAAGGCCCAGCTTCTTCGCCTTGTTCTGCTCCTCGGTGGCTTCCGTCAGCCCGATGCCGAAATCGGTGGTCTCGGCGACCACGGAGACGCGCTTGTAGCCCATCTTCTTGATCCAGCCGAGCCAAGTCGCGGCGCGCAGCGGATCGATCGCATGGGTGCGGAAGGCAATCTCGTAATGCTTGGCGGTGACGTCGGCGGCGCCCGTCTGGGTTCCGATGGTGGGAACACCCAATTCCTTGGCGACCTCGTTGACCGCAATATTGACCGAGCTGTGATAGAAGCCGGTCACGCCCACCGCATGGTCCTCGGTGACGAGCCGACGATAACCGGCGACCCCGGCTTCGGTGCGGCCCTGGGAATCCTGGACGGCAAGCTTGACCTTCCGGCCGCCGAGCACGCCGCCCATCTCGGTATTCACGTAATCGATGCCAAGCTCGGCGCCGCGCCGAATCAACTGACCGGCGGCGGGATCGCCCGGGGGCGAGAGCGGAATCTCAAGTCCGATGACGACGGGGGATTGATCGGCTGCCTGAGCTGTCACGCCGGCGAAAACGAGCGCCGTCGCGCAAAGAGTTAGTGCTCTCCAATTCATCTTCTCTCTCCCATTCGTTTAAATCCCACCTGACTCGTCTTGGCCCTGTCCGATCGGCAGCCCCGCTCGCGATTTTATCGGAAGGCATCGTCCGCTCGGGACTCGCGCGGCTCTATTTTCTGGGGCCGAGACCTTAAGCCACTTTCACATCGACGTAAACCAACAGGCGCATCACCGCGGTCGGTGATTCTCGTGGAAGCTCGCCTCCGCTGATCGCCACTTTCCTTTGCGGATTTGTGTGACGTCTTCCTGTTAACGCGACCAAGTCTAAGCCAGTTCTCCCTCATCGTAAACTAGTCAAATTGGGCTCTTGATGGCGTCTCGCGGGGAAAATCATAACGGATTTTGTAAGACGTCTGCCTTGTTTCAGTCGGCCGACGCCACGGCCTCGGACTCGATCTGGGTCGTCGCAGCGCGAGGTTCTGATGCGCTCGCGCGAGGGCGCCGCCGACACCATGATATGCGTCAAGCCGCTAATTTTATTTAGAAAATGAAGCCGGGATTATGCTAGGGTCCGGCAAACCAACGAAGTGCTGCCAGGGCACAAAAAAGTCGAGAGCAGGCGAGGACGAGACGGTGACCGGGGAGATCATCCTCGAGACGGAGGGACTCACCAAGGAGTTCCGCGGTTTCGTCGCGGTCAACGGGGTCAATCTGCGCATCCGGCGCGGGACGATCCATGCGTTGATCGGCCCGAACGGTGCCGGCAAGACGACCTGCTTCAATCTTCTAACCAAGTTTCTTACGCCGAGCCGCGGCCGTATCGTCTACAAAGGCCGCGAGATTACTCACGTCCAGCCCGCGGAGATCGCCAGGCTCGGGCTCGTGCGGTCGTTCCAGATCTCGGCCGTGTTCCTTCACCTCACCGTGCTCGAGAACGTGCGCATCGCGCTCCAGCGCAAGCGCGGCCGCTCCTTCGATTTCTGGCGCTCGGAGCGGGTGCTCTCCGCCTATAATGATCAGGCGCTCGAGCTGATCGGCGCCGTCGGCCTATCGGACTTCGCCCATGTGCCGGCGGTCGAGCTGTCCTATGGGCGCAAGCGCGCCCTCGAAATCGCTACGACTCTGGCCCTTGATCCGGAGATGATGCTGCTCGACGAGCCCACCGCGGGGATGGGGCACGAGGATATCGATCGCATCGCCGCACTCATCAAGAAGGCCGCCGCCAATCGCACGGTGCTGATGGTCGAGCACAATCTCAGCGTCGTCGCCAACCTCTCCCATATCATCACGGTGCTGTCGCGCGGCGAGGTCCTCGCCGAAGGCGACTACGAGGAGGTCTCGCGCAACCCGGATGTGATCCAGGCCTATATGGGCGCGGGCCATGCGTGAGAGCAGCGCCGCCGCTCTGAACCGTCCCGAGGCGATGCCGACGACCGCCCCGCTCCTGGCCGTCAGAGGCCTCAACGCCTGGTACGGCGAATCGCACATCCTCCACGGCGTCGATTTCGACGTGATGCCGGGCGAGGTGGTAACGCTCCTCGGCCGCAATGGCGCGGGGAAGACGACGACGATGAAATCAATCATGGGCATTGTCGCCCGCCGCACCGGCTCGGTCACCTTCGCGGGGCGCGAGACGATCGCCTTGCCCTCCAACCGCATCGCCCGGCTCGGGATCGCCTTCTGTCCCGAGGAGCGCGGCATCTTCGCGGCTCTGAATGTCGAGGAAAATCTGCTCTTGCCCCCCGAGGTGCGTGAAGGCGGATTGCCGCTCGCCCGCATCTTCGAGCTCTTCCCCAATCTCAAGGAGCGGCTCAAGAGCCAGGGCACGAAACTCTCCGGCGGCGAGCAGCAGATGCTCGCGATCGCGCGCATTCTGCGCACGGGCGCGCGCCTGCTCCTGCTCGACGAGCCGACCGAGGGCTTGGCGCCGGTCATCGTTCAGCAGATCGGACATACCGTCAGGCAGCTCAAGGAGCTTGGCTTCACCATCGTGCTCGTCGAGCAGAACTTCCGCTTCGGCGCCACGGTGGCCGATCGCCACTACCTCATCGAGCATGGCCGTGTCGTCGACATGATTCCCAACGACCGACTTGAGGAGAATATGGAGAAGCTGCACGAATATCTGGGCGTCTAGATGTCTGCTATCAACCGCGAAGACTTCACGAGGGGAATTGCCATGAGAACGCATTGGATACTCGCCTCCCTGCTCGCGCTCGGCCTCGGTACCGGCTCGGCACATGCTGAAACGACGGTAAAGCTGGGTGTGCTGAGCGACATGTCGAGCCTTTACGCCGATATCGGCGGACCCGGCTCGGTCGTTGCGGCCAAGATGGCCGTCGAGGATTTCAACCCTGCGAAGAACGGCATGAAGGTGGAGGTCCTTTCGGCCGATCACCAGAACAAGCCGGATGTCGGATCGAACATCGTGCGCCAATGGATCGACGTCGACCATGTTGATGCCATCGTCGACGTGCCGACCTCGAGCGTGGCCCTCGCCGTAGCGCAGGTGGTCAAGGAGAAGAACAAGGTGTTCCTGATCTCCGGCGCCGGCAGCTCGGACCTGACGGGCAAGCAATGCACACCCAACAACATCCACTGGGTCTATGATACCTATGCGCTGGCCCACGGCACTGGCGGCGCGATCGTGAAGCAAGGCGGCAAGACATGGTTCTTCATCACCGCGGATTACGCCTTCGGCCATGCTCTCGAGCGCGACACGGCGGACGTCGTGAAGGCGGAGGGCGGCAAGGTCTTGGGCGAAGTCCGCGTGCCGCTCAACACGCCCGACTTCTCCTCGTTCCTCTTGCAGGCGCAGTCATCGAAGGCCCAGGTGATCGGCCTCGCGAATGCCGGCGGCGACACCATCAACTCGATCAAGCAGGCAGCGGAATTCGGGATCGTCCAGGGCGGCCAGCGCTTGGCGGGCCTCCTCGTCTTCATCTCCGACGTCCACTCCCTCGGGCTGCAGACGGCGCAAGGCTTGACCGTCACGACGGGCTTCTATTGGGACCTCAACGACAAGACGCGCGCCTTTGCCAAGCGCTTCGCAGCGCTCGACGGGGGCAAGTATCCGACCATGGTCCATGCGGGCGTCTATTCCTCGGTCCTGAAGTATCTCGAGACGGTCAAGCAGGTCGGATCGCCGGAAGACGGCGTCAAGATCGTCAACGCGATGAAAGCGTCGGAATTCAACGATCCGCTGTTCGGCATGACCAAGATTCGCGTCGACGGCACGGCGCTTCACGACATGTATCTCGTTGAGGTGAAGAAGCCGTCCGAATCCAAGGGGCCATACGACTACTACAAGGTCCTCGCGACCATTCCAGGCGACCAGGCCTTCCGGTCGCTGGCCGCGGAAAAAGGCGAATGCCCGTTGGTGAAGTGAAACCGACGGCTTCGCTCGTCATGGCAGTTCGCGAAAGCGGCGGGGGCGGGGTGGCGCCCCTGCCGTTGCCCGAGTCAAAGGCCGGTTGATGTTCCATCTGCTCGGCGTGCCGCCCCAAGCACTGTTCGGACAGCTGCTGATCGGATTGATCAACGGCTCGTTCTACGCCTTGCTGAGCCTCGGCCTCGCGGTGATCTTCGGACTTCTCAACATCATCAATTTCGCCCACGGCGCGCTCTACATGATGGGAGCGTTTTGCGCGTGGTTCCTGCTTACCCAGTTCGGCATCAATTACTGGTGGGCTTTGCTCATATCGCCGGTCGTCATCGGCGCTGTCGGGGTCGTGCTCGAGCGGAGCATGTTGCGCTGGCTCTACAAGCTCGATCACCTTTACGGCCTGCTCCTCACCTTCGGTCTGGCGCTCATCATCCAAGGCCTGTTTCAGAACAAATACGGCTCCGCCGGGCAGCCCTATAACATCCCGGCCTCGCTCGTCGGCGGCTTCAATCTCGGCTTCATGTTCCTGCCGATCTACCGTGGCTGGGTCGTGATCGTCTCGCTGGTGCTGTGCTTCGGCACCTGGTTTATCATCGAGCGGACGAAGCTCGGCTCCTATCTTCGGGCGGCGACGGAAAATCCCAGTCTCGTGCAGGCCTTCGGCATCAATGTGCCGCGCATGATCACCCTGACCTATGGTTTCGGCGTAGCCCTCGCCGCGCTTGCCGGCGTGATGGCCGCCCCCATCTACCAGGTCAGCCCTCTCATGGGCGCCGATCTCATCATCGTGGTTTTCGCGGTGGTGGTGATCGGCGGCATGGGCTCCATCATGGGCTCGATCGTCACCGGCTTCGCGCTTGGCGTGATCGAGGGCTTGACCAAGGTCTTCTATCCCGAAGCGTCGAATACGGTCATATTTGTCATCATGGTCATCGTCCTGCTGATCAAGCCGGCGGGGCTCTTCGGGCGGGCGGGGTGATATGGCCGCCGTGAAGGACGAGCTGACGCTGATCTCGCGCCCTGCTGCGATCAATGGGCAATTCGCGGCCTTCGGCATCATGGTCGCGTTCTTTCTCGTGGCTCCCTTCGTCATCTATCCCGTCTTCCTGATGAAGGTGCTGTGCTTCGCCCTCTTCGCCTGCGCCTTCAATCTGCTGGTAGGATATGTCGGGCTGCTCTCCTTCGGCCACGCGGCCTTTCTTGGGATGGCCGCCTATATTTGCGGCTATGTCGCGAAGACGTGGGGATGGCCACCCCTCGGCGCGATCCTCGCCGGAACCGCGGTATCGACGCTTCTCGGGCTGATATTCGGTGTGCTCGCCATCCGCCGCCAGGGAATCTATTTTGCGATGATCACGCTGGCCCTGGCGCAGATGGTCTATTTCTTCTGCATCGAGGTGAAATTCACCGGCGGGGAAGATGGCATCCAGGCGATCCCGCGCGGCCGGATCTTCGGCCTCATCGATCTCAGCCACATGATGGTGGTCTATTTCTTCGTGCTGGTCGTCTTTCTCGCCGGATTCCTTCTCATCTACCGCACGATCCACTCACCCTTTGGGCAGGTGCTCAAGGCGATCCGCGAGAACGAGCCGCGGGCCCTCTCGCTCGGCTACAAGGTCGATCACTATAAGCTGATCGCCTTTGTGCTTTCAGCGGGCCTCTCCGGTCTCGCCGGGGCCACCAAGGCCATCGTCTTCCAACTCGCGTCCCTTACCGACGTGCATTGGGGAACCTCGGGCGAGGTTGTTCTGATGACCCTGCTCGGTGGGCTCGGAACCGTCTTCGGTCCGGTCGTCGGCGCCTTCCTGATCGTGGCGATGCAAAATTACCTCGCCGATCTCGGCTCCTGGGTTCTCGTCGTGCAGGGCGTGATCTTCGTCGTCTGCGTGCTCGCGTTCCGACGCGGCCTCATCGGAGAGCTGGGCCGGCTCCTGAAACGGCCGCTTTAGCCGAGCCCGAACAGCTCAGCTGAGGACGCGAGGCTACGGCGCCGCGGTCATTCGGCGGCCGCGGCCTCCGCGACCTTCTCCACCCGTGCTGCGCAATACTTGAACTCCGGGATTTTCCCGTAGGGATCGAGCTGCGGGTTGGTCAGGATATTCGCGGCAGCTTCGGCATAGCAGAAGGGGATGAAGACCATGCCGTCGGGCACGGCGCCGTCGGCGCGTGCGACGAGCTCGATCGCGCCGCGCCGCGTCGATACCCGTACCTTGTCGCCGGGGTGCACGCCGTTCTTGTGCAGCCAAGCCGGCGATAGCGACGCCACAGCTTCGGGCTCGAGCGCGTCGAGCACGCTGGCCCGCCGTGTCATGGCGCCCGTATGCCAATGCTCGAGCTGGCGTCCCGTGGTGAGGACCAGGGGATAGGTCTCGTCGGGCCGCTCCGCCGGCGGGATGACGGCAGCCGGCACCAGCTTCGCGCGTCCCGAGGGCGTCGGAAAACCGTCGCCGAAGACCACGCTGTGTCCCGGATGATCGGGGCCATCCGAAGGATAGGTGACCGAATTCTGCCGCTCGAGCCGATCCCAGGTGATGTTCTTGAGGGACGGCATCACCTCGGTCATCTCGGCGAAGACATCGCGCGGATGGGCATATTTCCAATCGAGCCCGATCCGCCGCGCGATCTCCTGGATAATCCACCAGTCCGCCCGCGCCTCGCCCGGCATCGGCAGGGCTGCGCGGCCGATCTGCACCTGGCGATTGGTATTGGTGACCGTGCCATCCTTCTCGGGCCAAGCCGAGGCGGGGAGGATGACGTCGGCGTGATACGCGGTCTCGGTCAGGAAGATGTCCTGCACCACGAGGTGCTCGAGCTTGGCGAGCGCTTCGCGGGCATGCTGGGCGTCGGGATCCGACATGGCCGGATTTTCGCCCATGATGTACATGCCCTTGATCTCGCCATCGAGGATGGCATGCACGATCTCGACCACGGTCAGACCCGGCTTCGGATCGAGCTTGGCGCCCCAAAAGCTCTCATATTTCTTGCGCGTCGCCTCGTCCCCGACTGGCTGATAATCCGGATAGACCATGGGAATGAGCCCCGCATCGGAGGCGCCTTGCACGTTGTTCTGCCCGCGCAGCGGGTGCAGCCCGGTACCGGGACGCCCGACCTGCCCGGAGATCATGGCGAGGGCGATCAGGCAGCGTGCGTTATCGGTGCCATGAATGTGCTGCGAGATGCCCATTCCCCAGAAGATGATCCCCGCCTCGGCGCGCGCGAACAGGCGCGCGACTGTCCGCAAAGTCTCGGGGTCGATGCCGCAGATCGCCGACATCTTTTCCGGCGCGTAGTCTTCGAGATGCTCCTTGAGCGCCTCGAAGTTCTCAGTATGGGCGGCGACGTATTGCCGGTCGTAGAGATCCTCCTTGACGATGGTGTGCAGGATGGCGTTCAGCATCGCCACATCCGAACCGGGCTTGAACTGCAGCATATGGGTGGCGTGGCGACGCAGGGCCTGGCCGCGCGGATCCATGACGATGAGCTTGGCACCGCGCTTCCTCGCCTGCTTGAAGAAGGTCGCCGCCACCGGATGGTTCTCGGTCGGATTGGCGCCGATCACGATGATGACATCCGAGTTCTCGCACTCGTTGAAGGTGGCGGTGACCGCGCCCGAGCCGATGCCCTCCATGAGGGCGGCTACGGAGGAGGCGTGGCAGAGCCGGGTGCAGTGATCGACATTATTCGAGCCGAAGCCCGTGCGCACGAGCTTCTGGAAGAGGTAGGCCTCCTCGTTCGAGCCCTTGGCCGAGCCGAAGCCGGCGAGGGCGTGGGCGCCATCGCGGTCGCGGATGCGCTTCAGTCCGGAAGCGGCCGCAGCAAGGGCCTCCTCCCAGCTCGCCTCGCGGAAATGCGTCCAAGGATTGGCGGGATCGACCTGATCGTCGGCACGCTTGGGAACTCCAGGCTTACGGATCAGCGGCTTGGTCAGGCGATGGGGATGATGCACGTAGTCGAAGCCGAAGCGACCCTTGACGCAAAGCCGTCCATGATTCGACGGTCCCGGCTTGCCCTCGGCGTAAAGGATCCTGTCGTCCTTGATCTTGAAGGTGAGTTGACAGCCGACGCCGCAATAGGGGCAGACGCTGTCGACCTCGCGATCCGCAGCCGCCTTGAAGTGCTGCGCCTCGTCGAGCAGAGTCGCCGGCATGAGCGCGCCGGTCGGGCAGGCTTGCACGCATTCGCCGCATCCAACACAGGTGCTACGACCCATGGGATCGTCGAAATCGAAGACAATCTTGGCGTGATGACCGCGACCGGCCATGCCGATGACGTCATTGACTTGGACTTCCCGGCAGGCTCGCACACAAAGGTTGCAGTGAATGCAGGCGTCGAGGTTGACCCGCATGGCGGGATGGCTCGAATCGGGCGCCGGCGTCGCACGGCGGGGAAAGCGGCTCGTCTCGATCCCGAAGGCGTCAGCCCAGCGCCAGAACTCCGAGCGAGGATCGTGCGAGACCTCGCGCGCTGGCTGATCGGCGACGAGCATCTCCATCACCATCCGGCGTGCGGACTTGGCGCGCTCCGAGGCCGTCGTGACTTCCATGCCTGCCGTCGGCTTGCGGATGCAGGAGGCGGCCAGGACGCGCTCGCCCTTGATCTCGACCATGCAGGCCCGACAATTGCCGTCGGCGCGATAGTCGGGATAAGGCTGCCAGCAGAGATGGGGAATCTCGTTGCCGAGCCGGTTGGCCACCTGCCAGATCGTCTCGTCCGGCGCGGCCTCGACCTCCCGCCCGTCGAGAATGAACTTGATCGGCTCGCTCATTGCAGATCCTCACGGAAATACTTGAAGACGCTCATCAGAGGATTGGGGGCGGCCTGGCCAAGGCCGCAGATGGAGGCGTCGCGCATGGCCTGCGACAGCTCCGCCAACAGGGCCTCGTCCCATCTCGGCCGCTCCATCAGCTTCACGGCTTTCTCGGTGCCGACACGGCACGGGGTGCACTGCCCGCAGCTCTCATCCTCGAAGAACTTCATCAGATTGAGCGCCACGGCCTTTATGTCGTCCTTGTCCGAGAGGACGACGATCGCCGCGGAGCCGATGAAGCAGCCATATTGCTCGAGGGTGCCGAAATCGAGAGGAATATCGGCCATCGAGGCTGGAAGAATGCCCCCCGAGGCGCCCCCCGGAAGATAGCCCTTGAAGACATGCCCCTCCGCCATGCCGCCGCAGTGCTCTTCGATGAGCTCGCGCGCGGTAATGCCCGCGGGCGCGAGCTTCATGCCCGGCTCCTTCACATGCCCTGAGACGGAGAAGGAGCGCAGCCCCTTGCGCCCGTTGCGCCCCTGATCGGCGAACCATGCGGGCCCCTTCTCGACAATGTCGCGTATCCAGTAGAGCGTCTCGACATTATGCGCGAGCGTCGGACGGCCGAAGAGGCCGACCTGCGCGGGGAAGGGGGGCTTGTGCCGGGGCAGGCCGCGCTTGCCTTCCAGGCTTTCGAGCATCGCGGATTCCTCGCCGCAGATATAAGCGCCCGCACCGCGGCGGAGATGGAGCTTCACGCCGTTCGCAATGCCCGACGATTCGAGGGCGGCGATTTCCTTCCGCAGAATCTCGCGGATCGCCGGATATTCGTCACGGAGATAGATATAGATCTCGGTAGCTTCGATCCCCCAGGCGGCGATCAGCGCGCCTTCGAGGAAGCGGTGCGGATCGCGTTCGAGATACCAGCGGTCCTTGAAGGTGCCCGGCTCGCCTTCATCGGCGTTGACCGCAAGGAATCGCGGTGCGGGGTTGGCGCGGACGAAACTCCATTTGCGGCCGGCCGGAAAGCCCGCGCCGCCGAGCCCCCGCAATCCCGCTTGGTCGAGCAGCTTGACGATGTCATCCACGCTCCGCTCCCCGGCGTGGCATGCGGCGAGGAGCCGGTAGCCGCCATCATCGCGATAGGCGTCGAGGCCGGCATATTGCGGGACCAGGGGTGCGGTCGTCTTGGCCTTGACGGCGGCGGCGACATTCGCGACCGTCGCATGGTCCACGAAGTGATGGCCGACCTCCGCCACCGGCGCCGTATCGCAGCGGCCGACGCATGGTGCACGGATGACCCGCACTTCGCGCCCAACGATATCGGGCAAGGCGGCGAGGAGCTGCTTGGCGCCCATGAGCTCGCAGGTCAGGCTGTCGCAAACTCGAACGGTCAACGGCGGCGGCGGAGTCTCGTCCTCGAGCACCACGTCGAAATGGGCGTAGAAAGTGGCGACCTCGTAGACCTCCGCCTGGGCCATCCGCATTTCCTCAGCGAGAGCCGCAAGGTGCGCCGCGCTGAGGCAATGGTATTTGTCCTGGATGAGATGAAGATGCTCGATCAGGAGGTCGCGGCGGCGCGGGCGATTGCCGAGCAGCGCGCGAATTTCGCTCAGCGCTTGGGGGTCGACTTGGCGCCCTTTCGGGAAGGGGGTCGTCGAGCGGCGCCCGCTTCCGGGGTGGCGGAATTTTCGGAACTGCTTTTCGCCTTCGGGCATCGTCTCCAACCCTATGTTCTTTCTATTTGCTTCCAATAAAGCCTAGTCCTGCGGGAAACGCCATACCTCAATCCATGCCGAGCATGCGTCATTTCCGCCGCATCGGCGGCAAGCCGCATCCTCATGCCGCCAAGGCCAGCCGCATGGTGGCGCCGATCTCGGCCGCCGTCGCCGCAATATGCGCCCCGGCGGCAGCAAGCGCCTTGTTCTTTGCTGCAACGTCACTGGTGCTGTCGGCGTCGATCGTACCGGCATGGCCCATCCGTCGTCCCTGAGGGGCAAAACGGCCAGCGAAATAAGCCACGATTGGCTTCGAGGGCTTGACGTCCATCAGGTATGCTGCGGCCTCCTCTTCGGCGCGTCCGCCGATCTCGCCAATGAGGATGATCCCATCGGTATCCGGATCGGCAATGAAGAGCTCGAGGCACTCAACGAAGCCGGCGCCATGAATGGGATCGGCGCCGATGCCGAGGCAAGTCGATTGGCCCAGACCGCTGGCGCTGGTCTGGTCAACCGCCTCATAGGCCAGGGTGGCCGAGCGCGAGACGATGCCGATCCTGCCAGGTTTATGGATGTGCCCAGGCATGATTCCGATCATGCAGGCGTCGGGCGTGATGATTCCGTGGGTATTGGGGCCGATCAGGCGCGTTCGTGATCCACGCAGCGCCGCCTTCACGCGCACCATATCCAGGATCGGAATCCGCTCGGTGATGCAGACGGCGAGCGGCACCTCTGCCTCGATCGCCTCGATGACGGCTGCCGCCGCCTGCGCGGGCGGAACGAATATGGCGCTCGCCGTAGCGCCAGTCGCGGCCAGGGCCTCTTTCACGGTCTCGAAGACAGGAAGGCCGAGATGCTCGCCGGTGCGCCCTGGACTGACGCCGCCAACGATCCGGCTGCCATATTCGATCGCCCGGCCCATATGGAAAGTTGCAACCCGGCCGGTGAAGCCCTGGCAGATGATCTTTGTGTGTCCGTCGATGAGGATTGCCATTTCCACTCCCGATTCAGACCCATGCCGCAACGGCGCGGGAGGCCGTGCTTCCGCCGGGGTGTTTCCCGTAATGTCGCTCGATGCGGTCGACGGCATCGGGCAAATCGCGCGCGAACTCGGCGGGCAGGGCCGAATTGGCGAGCAGCTTTTGTCCGAGCTCGGCGTTCGTGCCGGCGAAGCGTACGACGACGGGAATGCGGATCGGGATCTCTCGCGTGGCGAGCACCATGGCTTCCGCGACCAAATCGCAACGGATGATGCCGCCGCCGAAGATGTTCACGAGGATGCAGGTGAGGCTGGAGTTCCGCAGCATCATACGGAACCCTGTGGCGATCTGCTCGCGGGTTGCGACCGGCCGGATGTCCATGAAGTTGGCCGGCTCGACGCCGCGCAGCTTGAGCAGGTCGACGGTCGCCATGCCGAGGCCGGCGCCATTCGCCACGCAGCCAACCGTGCCCGCCATGGCAACGTAATTGATCTCATGACGCGCGGCCTCCAGCTCTTCGGGCGGCGTGTCCTCGTCGTCGCGCAGGGCTTCGAGAGCCGGATGCCGAAAGAGCGCGTTGTCGTCCAAGATGACGCGCGTGTCGAGAGCGACGGCGCGGCCATTTGTAAGCAAGGCGAGGGGGTTGAGCTCGATCAGCGAGGCATCGAGTTCCCAGAATGCCCGATACAGCCGTTTGGCGACATCGCCCACTTGCGGCACGGCCGCCTCATCATCCGTCATTCGCGCGGCCAACTCATCGGCGGCACGACCGCTCGCCGGCTCATCGGGATCGCTCCCAATCTTGACGATCTCTTCCGGGCGCGGGACGGCGCCGCTCGTGATCGAAACGCCACCTCGCCTGCTTCCAAGAAAGGTCACCTGACCCGTGCTGCGATCGACGTAGAGAGCAAGATAGAGCTCTCTGGCCGGCTGCACCGCTTCCTCGACGTAAAGGCGCTTGACCCTAAGCCCTGTGGGGCCGGTCTCCGCGGTGACCAGCGGTTTGGCTAAGAGACGTTCCGCCGCGATCTTGACCTCGTCAAGATCATTGGCGAAGGCGATTCCGCCGGCCTCGCCCCGCCCGCCGGCATGGATTTGCGCCTTGATGACCCATCTCTCGCCGCCAAGGAAGCGGGCCGCGGCTTCGGCTTCGGCCGCGCTGAAGGCGACAGCCCCGCGCGGCACGGGGATGCCGTAGGATTTGAGGAGACGCTTCGCCTGATATTCATGGATCCTCACGGTATCCTCCCATCCGTTCCGGATCATCCGGCCGCAGCTCGCTTGTTGCAAAATCGGTATCCCGGCGGCTCGTTTATCTTGGAATAATGTATACCAATATTGATCTCAAGACAACGGCGCATATATGACGACGATTAGCCTTGTTAGAAAATTGTAAGATTTAGCCGCCGTCTGCCGCACCTTCGCACCTGCGCGGCAGCCTGGTGGCACGAGGGGTCGCGCCGGTGACCGATAGCGCCTTCTGGATCGGCTTTCTGCAAATCATCGGGATCGATCTTCTCCTCAGCGGCGATAACGCTGTCGTAATCGCCCTGGCTTGTCGTAATCTTCCGTCGACGCAACGACGCCGCGCGATGATTGCCGGATCAGGTGCTGCGGTCGCCCTGCGCGTCGCTTTCGCCTTCGTCATTTTCGAGTTGCTGTCCATCCCCTATTTGAGGCTCGCGGGCGGCCTCCTGCTTCTATGGGTCGGCATCCGTCTTGGCCGTCCTCAGGGAGATAAGGGGGAGGGGGATGATGGGGAAAATCCCGGGTCGGCCGAACAAGCGTCCATATGGCGGACGATTGGGATGATTGCCGCCGCGGATGCGATCATGAGTCTCGATAACGTCGTCGCCATCGCCGGCGCTGCGAAGGGCAGCCCGTTGCTCCTCGGTCTCGGCCTGGTCATGAGCGTCCCCCTCGTGATCTCGGGTAGCTCGCTGACGCTCCGGCTGATCGACCGCTTCCCCGTCATCGTCGTTTTGGGAGCGGGCTTGGTCGGCTGGATCGCGGGCGATATGATCGCAGCGGAGCCAATTGTGCAACAAATCGCCGAGCAGGCGCCGTGGCTGCATTATGCCATTCCGCTCCTCGGCATCGGCATTGCCGCCGCAGGCAGCCGCCTGAGCGCGGGGAGGCCGATAACGTCCAGGCATTAGTCCTGGCCGCGCCGAACGCCGGAAGCACTTGCTCCCAATCGATGCACCGCGAAATGGGACGCTCGGCTTGCACCGGCAGGAAGCTTGGCATAATGTATTCCAGACGCCGATGCCGCCGATTGCGGTGGCAGGCTACGCGCGGCGATCTCGGCAGGTGAGGAAAGTTCAATGTCCGGCACGAAGCTGAACGTTCAGCCCATCGACGTCAATTTCGTTCTCAAGGACAAGATCTACGATTCGCTCAAGCAGGCCATCACGGCGATGAACATCTACGCCGAGCCGGGCGAGCCGCGCCTCGATGAGCGCCAGCTCTCCCTCGAGCTCGGCGTGAGCCGGACGCCCATTCGCGAGGCCATCGCGCGCCTCGAGCAGGAGGGGCTGGTTCGGACCGTGCCGCGCAAGGGGGTATTCGTCGTCCGCAAGAGCAAGCGGGAAATCCTGGAGATGATCACCGTATGGGCCGCGCTGGAAAGCATGGCGGCGCGCCTCATCACGCAGCGCGCGAGCGATACGGAGATCGCGAAGCTTCGCGAGATGTTCGCAACCTTCGAAGGCGACCAGCTCGGCGCCCATATCGACGAATATTCCGAGACCAACATCAAGTTCCATACCGCCATTCTGCGCATGAGCCGCTGCGACCTTCTCTGGCAGACGGCGGAGAACTTGTTCATCCATATGCGGGCGATTCGGCACAAGACGATTCACGAGAATCACCGTGCAGAGCGCTCGATCATCGATCACCTGAACATTATCCAAGCCCTCGAGCGGCGCGATACCGAGCTCGCCGAGCGGCTTGTCCGCCAGCACACGCTCGATCTCGCGGCGCATGTGGAAAAGAACGTCCATTATCTCGATTAACGACCCTGGTCTGCAGGCGGGGCAAGGCAAGCGGAGGGATGCCAATGGCTGAAGCGGCAAAGAAAATCGAACCGTCGGCAGCGCCGGCCGACAAGATCTCGGGTGGCCATCTTGTCGCCAAGGCCCTCAAGAACGAAGGCGTCGAGGTGATCTTCACGCTCTGCGGCGGACACATCATCGATATCTATGACGGCTGCCTTGACGAGGGCATCCAGATCATCGACGTCCGCCACGAGCAGGTGGCGGCCCATGCCGCCGACGGCTATGCGCGCATGACCGGAAGGCCGGGTTGTGCCGTCGTGACCGCCGGCCCCGGCACGACGGATGCCGTTACCGGCGTCGCCAACGCCTTCCGCGCCGAGAGCCCATTCCTTCTCATCGGGGGCCAGAGTGCGCTCAGCCAGCACAAGATGGGTGGACTACAAGATCTCCCGCATGTCGATATCATGCAGCCGATCACCAAGTTCTCGTCGTCGGTGCAGTCGACCCACCGCATCGCCGACATGGTGAGCATGGCCTTCCGCGAGACGGTCAACGGCGCGCCCGGCCCCGCTTTCCTCGAGATTCCGCGGGACGTTCTCGATGCCCAGATCGAGCTCTCCAAGGCGCGCATTCCCGCCAAGGGCAAGTATCGCGCATCGACGCGGCTGATGGCCGATTCGGCAGATGTGGAGAAACTGGCCGATCTCGTCGTCAAGTCGGAGCGGCCTTGCATCCTACTCGGCACGCAGGTGTGGACCTGCCGAGCCGCCAAGGAGGCGATCGAGTTCGTGCGCAAGCTCAACGTGCCCGCCTATATGAACGGCGCCGGACGCGGCACGCTTCCGCCCGGCGATCCGCATCATTTCTCGAAGACGCGCTCGATGGCCTTCGACAAAGCGGATTTGATCATCATCGTCGGCACGCCGTTCGACTTCCGCATGGGCTATGGGCGCCGCCTCAACGCCGCGGCGACGGTCGTGCAGATCGACCTCGACTATCGCACCGTTGGCAAGAACCGCGACATCGATCTTGGGCTGGTCGGCGATTGCGGCGTCATCCTCAAGGCCGTCACCGACGCCGCCACCGGCCGCGCCGATAACGGCGCCAAGCGTCGCCAGGCCTGGCTCGACGAGCTGCGCAAGGGCGAGGCTGCCGGTGTCGAGAAGCTCATGACCCAGTTCAAGTCGGACTCGACGCCGATCAATCCTTATCGTGTCGCCTGGGAGCTCAACGAGTTCCTGACCGAGGATACGATCTATATCGGCGATGGCGGCGACGTGGTGACCATCACGGCTCAAGCGGTGCAGCCGCGCCGGCCGGGGCACTGGATGGATCCGGGCCCCCTTGGAACCCTCGGGGTTGGCGTGCCCTTCGCCATGGCCGCCAAATTCGTCCACCCCGAGAAGGAGGTGCTTTGCTATTTCGGCGACGGCGCCTTCGCGATGACGGGCTTCGATCTTGAGACCTGCGTACGCTTCAAGCTGCCCTTCCTCGGCGTCATCGGCAATAACTCCGCGATGAATCAGATTCGCTACGGGCAGATCGCCAAATACGGGGCCAATCGCGGCAATGTGGGAAACAAGCTGGGCGACGTGCCCTTCTCCAAGTTCGCCGAGATGCTGGGCGGCTACGGCGAGGAGGTGCGCGATCCGAGGCAGATCAGGCCGGCGCTCGAGCGGGGGCGTGAGGCCGTGAAGTCCGGCGTGCCCGCGCTCATCAATATCTGGGTCGATCCCGGGGTTTATGCGCCGGGGACGATGAATCAAACGATGTACAAGTGACGCGGAACTGCGGGCGGCTTAATCGCTGCCCGTTCTCCGTAGATCCAATCGAATGACGACGAGGCGAAGCATGGGAAAAGCTCTCGATGGCATCCGCATTCTGGACATGACCCATGTCCAGTCGGGCCCGTCCGCGACCCAGATCCTGGCCTGGTTCGGCGCGGACGTGATCAAGGTTGAATTGCCCGGCCGCGGCGACATCACCCGCCAACAGCTGCGCGACATCCCGGATGTCGACAGCCTTTATTTCACGATGCTCAATTGCAACAAGAGGAGCATCACCCTCAACACAAAGAACGCGATCGGCAAGGAGATCTTCCGGAAGCTGATCGCGTCCTGCGACGTGATGGTCGAGAATTTCGGACCGGGTGCCCTCGACCGCCAAGGCTTCACCTGGGACGTCATCCAGGCCATCAATCCGCGTATGATCTACGCCTCGATCAAAGGCTTTGGGCCGGGGCCTTATGCCGATTGCAAGGCCTACGAGAACGTCGCCCAATGCATGGGCGGGGCTGCCAGCACGACGGGATTCGATGACGGACCGCCTCTCGTCACCGGCGCGCAGATTGGCGATTCGGGAACCGGCATCCACTGCGTTGCCGGCATTCTCGCCGCGCTGTTTCAGCGCGAAAAGACGGGAAAGGGACAGCGCGTCGAAGTCGCCATGCAGGATTCGGTGCTCAATCTCTGCCGCGTCAAGTTGCGCGATCAGCAGCGGCTCGCGCATGGGCCCCTCAAGGAATATCCGCAGTATCCAAACAAGGCGTTTCCCGACGCCACGCCGCGCTCGGGCAACGCCTCGGGCGGCGGTCAGCCCGGCGAGGCGCTCAAATGCAAGCCGGGCGGCCCCAACGACTACATCTATGTCATCATCCAGCCACCCGGCTGGGAGCCGCTCATGAAGCTGTGCGGACGGGAAGAGCTCATCGCCGATCCCAAATTCGCCACGCCGGAGGCGCGGCTTCCACATCTCGACGAATGCTTCGCCATTATCGAGGAATGGACCAAGAAGCATACGAAGTTCGAGGTCATGGCAAAGCTCAACGAGTTCGACATTCCGTGCGGGCCGGTGCTCGACATGCGAGAGCTCGCGGCCGACGCATCGCTGCGTGCGCGCGACACGGTGGTCGAGGTCGATCATCCGAAGCGCGGAAGATTCCTGACCGTCGGCTGCCCGATCAAGCTGTCGGGCTCGCAGGTCGAGGTGAAATCTTCGCCGCTGCTTGGCGAGCATACCGATGAAATTCTGAGGGAGGTCGTCGGGTTCGACGACAGCAAGATCGCGGAGGCGCGCGCACAAGGGGCGATCTGAACGCCCGCCGCCACTTGTCCTATCGCGAGGCCAAGGTCGGCAGATCGGAGGCGATGAGCGAGGCCAATAGACGGCCGACGCAATGGTAGCCTGCGTCGGTCATATGCACATCGTCCGGCGAGACCATCTGGGAAAGCTTCTGGTGGCCCGATGCGAGCCAGAACCGCATCGCCTCGAAACGGTCGAAGAGCGCGATATTCGCCGTGTGGGCGATCTGGCGCAACGCGTCGTTGAATGCGGGATATTCAGAGTTCTTGAGGATGGCCGGGGCATATTGCGCGTCCATCAGGACGGTTTCGATCTTCGCCGCCTTGAGGCGCGCAAGGCCGTTCAAGACCTCCCGCTTGAAGCGCGCAAGGTTCCCGTCCTTGTGCAGGATCTCGTTGCTTCCGACCTGCCAGATCACGAGATCGGGTGACTGCGCGAGGACGTCGCGATCGAAGCGCGCCAGCATGTCCTGCGTCTCTTCGCCCGAGACGCCTTTGTTGAGCACGGTGATCGCACTGCGAGGAAAACGTCGCTTCAGCTCTAGCGCAAGCTGGGCAGGGTAACTATGCGCGGCGTCGCTGGCGCCCACCCCCGCCGTCGAGGACGAGCCCAATGCGACGATTCGCAGGGGAAGGCCGTGCAAAAGCAGGCTGCCCGCACGGGTGAGAGGCGCACCGAGCGTCAATGCCGAGCGGGGAGCACTGCAAATATCCGGAAGATCCTGCGCGAGCGCCGGTACGGCAAGGGAAAGGCTTATCGCCAGGACCGCATTGCGGAGGATGGATGCGGCGAGGCGCGCGCTCACGCCGCGGGCTCCTGGCTCTCGCCCTGAAAAGCAAATCTTCGGATTCCCAAAAGCCTCGCTCCCCCGATAGCGAGTACGACGATAGGCACCCAGATGATGCGGCTCTGATAACGGTCGTTTGGGTTTGAAAGGGCGCCGCAAACAAAAGCATTCCCCAGAATCGCCAATAGGGTCAAGGCCACCAATGTCACGATGACCCGATCGCGCCGTCGCCAGCCCAGCCACAGCAAGGGGATGAGAGCACCCGCGGCGGCGAGGAGAAGGGGGATTTGCAATGCGTTGATATCGTCGAAATCAATGCCTTGCTGCTGCCGGGCATTGGAGAAGGCCGGCATCTCCCGAGGGTAGTATTTCTCAATGGCGTGACCGATGAAGAATTGCATCGGCGTGACACCATCCCCGGTAGCAATCATGACCAATTGCTGGAGCATGAGCTCCAGCGATTTCAGCGCGTAGGTGAAGGGATAATCGCGGAGGCAGCCCTGGACGATGCGGGAGGCCTCCTTCTGCATGCCGGTCCAGCCGCCAAGACGCCAGAAATCGTCGTCATGCCACAGGAATTCGTTGGCGGTCGACGGGAGCCGGTTGCGCGCCATGCACAGGGTCGGCTTGTCCAGCCCGGATTTCTTGCAGACCTCATCGAGATAGCTCTTGGCGAGCCCGTCTTGAACCAAGAGGCCGAGGGTCAGCACGGCGCTTGGCTGCATCAGGAAGGCGCGACCGGTCATCAGCCAGTTCGAGCCGACCGCAAGGCCGAGTGCGACAACAAACGCCACCACGATCGTATGAAGGCGGGGGCGCAAGAGAGGCCAACCACGCGCCGCCAGGTATCGCGAAGCGGCAAGGCACAAGATGAGGCCGCCGGAGAGGGCGAAATGCGTGGTATGGACGGCAATCCCCACGGAGAGAACGCCCGCCAGAGCCCAGCGGCGCCACGCCTCCAGCGCGCCATCTTCGAATGCCAGGGTGAGCGTCCCCAATACCACGGCGCCGGTGAAGGCGTCTGGCATGATCTCGCTGGTGAACCACGGCAGCCCCGTGAAGACGCAGAGAACGGCGCTGACGATCACCAACAGCCGTGCCGCGCTCGAAGGCGCAAAGAGACGGAGGCTTTCGTAAAGAACGTAGGAGATCATCGCGCTTTGCGCGAAGACGAGCGCCCATAGGCTGTGGCTCGCCCGGCCGAGCAGGGCAAATACGCCGTAGGCCGCCGTCCGGTAGATCGGCATATTCCAGGTGAACGGCATCACCACGTAATCGACGCTGTCGTAATAGACGAGGGGATAGCCGTTCCACAGAGCCGGCAATGCGAGCATGACCGCGACCGTTGCGATGGCCAATAATGGCCAGGGCACGATATCGGAGGCCGGACGGGTAAGGGTGCTCTGGTAGCTAGCCATGACTTAAATTCGCGCCGCGCGAAAAAACGGGCCCGCAACTCCTTACCAGTCGATGACAGCGTCAGATACATGAAATCTGACGTATTCTCAATACGCTGTCGTCTCAACCGCGGTTTTAACGACTGAAAGATGAATGGACTCTGAACAAGCCATGTGCGCAGCGCCGGTTTTGAGCGAGCGCCGGAATTGGACGAGCAGGGCAGGTTATTGGCGCTGAAGATGCGCGGCCGCTGGGAAGCGCGAGAGAACTGCCGTCTTGTCTATGGTGGCGGCGAATTCATCGCTGAGAAAATAGCGATATTCTTCTTCCCGTGCCGACGTAACGGGATCGGCCGCGGCGAGCGCCGCATCGCTGAGGCCGGGGTGGCACATGATCAGCGTGCCGGGCTCGGCGTTCTCGAGAAAGGCGGCGAAGAGCTGCGCATATGGGCGCCGGCCGGAGAAATCGTGCACGCCGCGGAATCGTCTATTCCCCGGAATGCCCGCCCTGCGCCCGCGCTGGGCAAGCCGGCGTCCGAGCAGGCTGATGATGAGAGATTCGCCGATGAATAGCCGGCGGGTGAGGATCGAGCCGAGAGGCTCGACGCAGTAGCGCAGATAGCCGCCATGAGACGCGAGCCGGTGCTGGAAAAGCTCGATCACGACGTCGCGGATGACAGGGAGCTGATGCGCATGCTGATGTCCGTCGAGATAGGCGGGCGGATGCCCGAAGACGGCCTCGAAGCGATCGATCTGCCGCGTCAACTCCGCTGCCACCTCCTCGCGCGGCAGCTGGCGCGTATAGGCCAAGACGATGAGTCTCGCAATACTGGGAAGGCGCCCCGAAGGTGCGAGACGCGGCATCGGGCCGAGGGGGCGTTGGTCGGTCAGGGTCAGGTGCAGCCCGATATCGGCCCGCTGCGCGAAGGGGCGAAGTGCCGCCCCTTCGTCCGGCCAGAAGGCGCTGACCGTCATGCAGCTTGTCGCGCTCAGGCGGCCGCGCGCAAGAAGGTCGCGGATGGCCCTGCCGACGCCTGGCGCAAGGCCGTAATCGTCGGCGCAGAGGACAATTGGAATGCGCCCGTCGGCGGTGGCGGGAGAGGTGGATTTGGCCTTGGATTGGGGCACGCGAATGTCCCTTTTGCAGGCGGAACCGGCTCCTATATAAAGGGGACCGATGCCGGTTTCGAGGACTTAGAGAACATCGCGACGGAAGCCCTTTGGCCGCCGGGGCGAAGCAAGGCCGGCTCAGGATGGACGCGGTGATATCGTCGATGCGCGCGGGTTCCGCGGAAATCGGCTCCTCCCTGGGCGAGAGAGCCTCTGCACTGCTCTCCGTCGTCGTTCCCTTCTACAACGAGGGGCCGAATGTCGAAGCCTTCTTCTTGCGCCTGATCCCGGCGCTCGAGGATATCGGCCTCGAATGGGAGGTCATCGCCGTCAATGATGGCAGCCACGACGATACGTTGAAGCGGCTGATCGCCGCGCGAGAGCGGCATCCCGAGATCAAGGTCATCGACTTCTCGCGAAATTTCGGCAAGGAGCCGGCGCTGTCCGCCGGGCTCGCCCATGCGCGCGGAGATCTCATCGTGCCGATCGACGCCGATCTGCAGCACCCGCCGGAGCTCATCGCGGAAATGGTGGCGAAATGGCGGGAGGGCTATGAGGTCGTCTATGCGGTGCGCTCCTCACGAGAGTATCAAAGTCGGGCGACGCGCAACTTCACGCGGTTCTTCTATTGGATATTCGACCGTCTTTCCGACGTCCCGCTTCCGGCCGGCGCCGGCGACTTCCGGCTCATGGACCGCCGCGTCGTCGACGTCATCAACCGCATGCCGGAGCGCACTCGCTTCATGAAGGGCATTTTCGCCTGGGTGGGCTTTCGCCAGACGGGCGTCCTATTCACCCCCGCTCAACGCCGAAGCGGCGGGAGCAAATGGGATTTCATCAAGCTCGTGCGCTTTGCCTTCGACGGCTTGACGGCCTTCTCGAATTTCCCGCTCAAGGTGTGGGGGCTGATCGGCGCCTGCATCTCGCTTTTGGCCTTCATCTATATCGTGATCCGACTGTTGCGGACGTTCCTCTATGGGATCGATGTTCCGGGATATGAATCGATCATCGTGGCGATCCTCTTCCTCGGCGGCATGCAGCTCCTGACCTTGGGCATTATCGGCGACTATCTTGGGCGCGTTTTCGACGAGGTAAAGGGACGGCCGCTCTACATCGTCCGCGCCGCCTATGGCCTCGATCCCCATAAAGCCGAGGAGGGTCCCGTGTCTTCGGAGCGGGCGGACGCCCAGCTTCACCGATGAGGCTCTTTAAGGCCCCGGCATTTTGGCTCGGCATCCTGATCGTCGGAGCGGCCTATGGCGTGAGCTTCGAGCTTCGCCAGGCCGTCGTCGAGCCGAGTGCGGCGGCAATGGCCTGTGCGGCGCGACCGTATCCGACGTGGTGCATCCTGCGCTTCGCCATTCTCGCCGGCCAGCATAGCGCCCTCTTCGGCGTGATTGCGCTGGTGACCGGCATCCTCGCGCTTTTGCGCGGCGGCCGTGTCCTTGCCATCGCCGCTGCGGCGCTCAGCATGCCGGCGATCGTGAACTTCAATGTGGAGATGGGCGTGCTGGCGCTGGTCTTCGGCCTGATCGCCGGGGTCAGGATGCCGCGGCCGGAGCGGGAGCTGCTCGACGGCGCACCACGAGCTTGATGCTCCAGGGCAGGGCCAGGAGCAGGGCTGTTGCGCTCCAGCCGATCGCCTGGGAATTTTCAAAGCCTTCGCGGATCATGATCCCGGCCGCCCCGAAGAGAAGGAGCGCGACGAGGAGCGCTTCCTCCCGTAGCGGCGCCCAAACGGCTGGCCGACGCTCCCGCCATAAGGCAAAGCCGCTGAGCCCCACGGCCGCCACGAGGAAGGCCTCGCTCGGAAAATCGCGATAGCGTGGATCGATCACCAACGCAATCGTGACCACCGCAGCACCTACCGCAAAGCCGAACTGGAGCAGGCCCAAAATGCGCGCGCGCAGGTTGGGCCCGGGTGTCGGCTGCCCGCGCATGAGGTTGAGGGCTTCCTCCGCGGTCGGAAGCGCGCCACCCGGCCAGTCCGGTCCTCGGGCGAGCGCATCGAGGAGGAGGGCAACAAGGATGAGGCTCGCGACAAGGCCGAGGCCACCCGCAATCACACCGAACGGCGTCCAGCAGATCGTCGTGGTCAGAATGCCGTCGAGAACGAGGAGCGTGCCGAAAAGCTGGGCGGCCCCGGCGAAGACGAGTCGCTCGAGCACGGCGAGGGGCCGCCGCCACCGCGCAGCAGCGATTCCCGCGAGCGCGGCAAGCGCCGTTGAGAGAGCCCAGTGCCAACGCCAATCGGGATCGTTGGAGACAGGGCCCGACAAGGAGAATTTGGCATGCCGCTCGGCATCGAAGATGCCCCAATGGCCTCCGACGGTGCCCTCCAGCGCGCGCTTCCAGGGCTGGTCGAAGGCCTCGACGACGTTGTAGTCCAGCTTCTCGGTCCGGGCAAAGCGGATGAACTCCCGGACGAAGCGGGCTTCGTTCACCAGGCTGGGCAAAGCGCCGCGCCGCATGCGGCCGGTGCTCGGCCATCCCGTCTCGCCGATCATGATGGGCTTGCCGGGAAAGGCCGCTTGCACCTTGTGGTAGACGGCCGCAACGTGATCGATCGCATGCTCGATCGGCACCGGATCGTCCTCCCAATACGGAAGGATATGCACGGTGACGAAATCGACGGCCGCCGCAAGCTGCGGGTTCTTGAGCCAGAATTCCCACACATCGGCATAGCTCACCGGTTGCTTGATCGCCGCTTTGACTCGCCGGATATAGCCGGCGAGCTGATCGGGGGTGAGGTCCCGTCGCAGAATGACCTCGTTCCCGACGATTACCCGGTCGATCACGTCGGGATAGCGGTTGGCCAGCGCGATGACCCTGCGGATTTCGCGCTCATTGATGTCAGGGTCGCGGCCAAGCCAGGCGCTCTGCATCACCTTTATGCCGAGGGGGCGGGCGAACGGTGCCACCGAGTCGAGCCCTTCGAGGCTCGTATAGGTGCGCACGGCGTCGACATGGCCGGCCAGAGTGGCGAGGTCGGATGAGATCTCGTCGAGGCTCGGCGTAATATGTGTCAGCGGATTCTCGTCGCTCCGGTAGGGGCTGAAGGAGACGCTGGCGATGCTATCGGCGCCGGCTTCGGGCAGATCGACAGGCCGACCCTTCTCCGCCCAATAAGCGAGATTGAGCAGCGCGGCAAGAACGAAGGCGGCCAAAGCCGCGGCCCAACGGCTCATCGTCCAACCGCCGCGCCGATAACAGTTCCCGGCGAGAAGAGGCGCATATCGATGCCGAACATCACCCGTATCGGCGAGAATGTCATCATGATTGGGGTGACGCCAAGGCCGCTCGAGAGCTCTTCGCGATCGGTATCGCCATCTCGCCCCGACCGCCGGCGCGGACCGTAGTATGGCCGGTTCGCAACGTCAATGACGCTCATTATCAAAGGCTTCCGAGAAAGTCCTCGAGCGCGGATCGTGCTGCAGGCTCGTCGAGAGACGGCGCGTGTCCCACCGCCGGGACCGTCACGCGCAGAAGATCCGGCTTCTCCGCGGCCATGCGATCGAAGGTGACCTCGCTCAGCACATCCGAAACGCCACCCCGTATCGCCAGCACGGGCATCCTGCGGAGCGAGCGGAAATAAGGCCAGAGCTCCGGCAGCTTGGCGCCATTGGCGCGAAGCGGCTTGACAAGAGCCACGTCCCAATCGAAGTGGAGGAGCCCATCCTCTCGCAACGCGAAGGTCCCCCTTGCCATGCGCTGCCACTCCCCCTCGGTTTGGAGCGAGAGCATGGGAAAGGTCGATTTAAGATAGGCGATCGCGCTTGGCCAATCACGCTGCGGCCGGTCGGTGCCGATGAAATCGAGAATGCGCTCGATTCCTTGGGGGGCGAGTTCGGGGCCGACGTCGTTGAGCACCACCCCCGCGATCCCCTTGGGCTGGAGCACGCCGAGAACCATGCCCAGAATCCCGCCCAGCGACGTGCCCACGACCACGACCTTGTCGAGATCGAGCAGCGCGAGGAGATGACGAATGTCGTTCAGATAGGTCTCGGCGCGGTAGTTGCGCCAATCGGGATCATAGGCGGAGCGGCCGCGTCCGCGATAGTCGAGGCAGATGATGCGGCGCTCGGCCGCCCAGCGCCGCGCAAATCCGTCGAAATCTGCGGCGTTACGCGTTAACCCGCTGAGACAGAGGAGGGGGGTGCGAGGCGAAGCAGGATCCCCGTAGTCACGGTAATAAAGCCGGAGATCGTCCTGCGCGTGATAATAGCCGTCGCGATAGGCGGAAGACGTGGCGCTATCCATGTTCAGGAGGCTGGATGCAATACCGACGCTACCATAGCCGCGCCGCCCACCGGAGCAAAGCAGAGAGGCGGAGGATTGAGGCTCAGCGGGGGAGTCTCGCGCCGATGCTCTCGCCCTTATCGGCCAGGGTGTCGCTCTTGGAAACCACGCCGTCGTTTCGACCCGTGAGGTCCCGGTCCAGGTTGAACCCGGCCCTGGCAAGGGCGCGGCTTCGGCTGCCGGCCAGCTGCTCGCGATAGACTTGCAGGGCCTCGAGAACGCGCTGGACGTAATTGCGCGTCTCGCTGAATGGGATCATTTCGATCCAGTCGATCGGATCGACCTCTACAGAGCGGGGATCGCCATTATCGTGCATCCATTGATGGACATTGGCGGGACCGGCGTTATAGGCGGCGAGCGCCAGCACGTAATTGCCGCCGAAAGCATCGAGCAGATGGCCGAGATAGGCGCTCCCGAGCTCGATATTGTAGCCGGGGTCGTCGAGGAGCCGGTCATTGGCAAAACGCACGCCGAGCTCGCTTGCCGTCCTCCGCGCCGTCGCCGGCATGAGTTGCATGAGGCCGAGTGCGCCGGCGCGGCTGACCGCCTTGACGTCGAAAGCGCTTTCCTGGCGGATGACCGACAGCACGAGGGCGCCTTCCGCCGAGACCGTCGCGGGAATGGGGCGCACCGGATAGCCGTGCGCGGTGAGGGGCATCTCGCCATGCCAGGTTTGGCGAGCGAGACGCACCGCAAGATCGGGCCGCATCTCCGCCACGGCGAGGTCGGCGACGAGCTCTGCCTCCTCGGGCGTTTTCGCCAGGACGGCGAGGCGCTTGATGAAATGCTCCTCGAGATCGCGTTCGCCGATCTGCCCCAGCTCGTGGACGGCGCGCACGAGCTCCTTGTCGTTGAAGGCCTCGCGCATATAGACGGCCACATGCGGCGCCGGCGGCAGGGTCGGCTGCGATGCGGGATCGAGCCGTAGTGCCGAGAGCTGGCCGTAATATGTCGTCCCGTATTGCGCGGCCGCGGCGTAGGCGTCGTGGGCTTCCTGGGTCTTGCCCATGGCGGCCAGGGCGCGGGCTTCCCAATACTGTGCGCGGGAGCGGCTGATCGGGTAACGGACGACCTCGGCCATGTTGCGGAAATGCTTGAGCGCCCGTTCCGGCTCGCGCAGGAGGCGCAGCGCGATCCAGCCCGACAGCCATTCGGCATCGGCATAGCTTGCCGTCCCGAGATTTTGATCATGGTGCTCGGCGAGGCGGAGCGCCTCGGTGATGTAGCCTTGTGCGAGGGCGCGATGGACCTCGATCGCCCGCTCCTCCCACCACAGCTCAGGTCGAACCAGATTGGCCGGAGGATGCATGAGGATGGCGCGCGCCTCCTCGTCCATCCCCTTGCGCCGACGCCAACGCAGCCGATCGAAAAGAAGACCGGGGTCGGCGGCGAGACTGGCCGGAACACGGCGCAGCGCCCACTCGACGCCGGGCGTCATGCCCATCAGCTTGATGCGTGCCTCGGCGAGCGCCGCATGGCCGGCATCGACGCGGCGCTCCATCGCGTGGGCAGCTGCGATCTGGCCGTCCCACAACAGACGATCGAGGCGCGCGACATTGTCCTGCGGCCGCAGGTCCTGATGGTGCTTGAACAGGAAAATGAGCTCCTGACGCTCGCCGAAATTGCCTTCGATCCAGGTCTGGCGGAGAAGCTCGAGCCCCTTCTCGCGCTGGCCAAGGGCCAAGAGCGCCTCGGCGTCGCGGATCTTGCCTGTGGTCGAGAGCGGCGGGTGCGTCTCGAACCAGCTTCTGACGCGCGTCGGCGGCGTTGCGTCGGTGATCGCATCTTCGGCGCGCTGGCGAAGGGCGTTCTGCGATGGCCAGTCCGGATTGTTCGTGATGAAGGTCGCGATCTCGTCGAAGCTCGGGTCGCTGCCCGGCCGGACGAGCGCTTCCCATTGCAGCACCTTGGCGAGAGTCTTGTCGCTTGCCTTGCTCGCCAGTGCCAATGCCTCCGACCAATGGTCCTGATGGGCAGCCCGGAACGCGGCCCGATAGGTCTGGAGATCCTGCGCCGTCAGGGCGGGTGGCGGCGCAGCGTTCGCGGCCGCCCCCGATAGCCCCACCAGTGCCGCGATTGCGAGCGTAACGATCCTCACTGCCGCCCCCACACGGCCGTCGCAAGCCGCAACCCGTGTTTCGTGTTGAGACGCGCGGATTCTAAGCGCGAATGCGCCGCGCGCCAAGATTTTGACGACGTTTCCGACCAAAATCGATCCCTCGCGATACTTGCTCGCCGCGGCTCCGGGCAGTATCGTCGCCCGGACGGGAGCCCCCGAGAAAGGATAAATCGCCATGTTTAAGGGATCGTTTACCGCCCTGATCACGCCGTTCAGCCACGGCAAGGTCGATGAGCGTGCCTTTCAGGACTTCGTCGATTGGCAGATCAAGGAGGGGAGCCATGGGCTCGTCCCCTGCGGGACGACCGGCGAATCGCCGACCTTGAGCCATGAGGAGCATAACCGGGTGACCGCCCTCTGCATCGAGGTGGCCAAGGGCCGCGTTCCGGTCATCGCCGGCACCGGCTCGAACTCGACCGAGGAGGCCATCGCGCTCGCTCGCCACGCGGAGAAAGCCGGCGCCGATGCGCAGCTCGTGGTAACCCCCTATTACAATAAGCCGACCCAGGAGGGCCTTTATCGCCATTTCAAAGCGATCCACGACGCCTGCGGGCTGCCCATCCTCATCTACAATATTCCACCCCGAAGCGTGGTCGACATGTCGGTCGAGACCATGGCGAGACTCGCCGAGCTGCCGCGGATCATCGGGGTAAAGGATGCGACCAACGATCTGACCCGTCCGCTGCGGACGCGGCTCGCAATCGGCGCCAAGTTCTGCCAGATGTCCGGCGAAGACGCGACGGCGGTTGCCTTCCTGGCCCAGGGGGGCCACGGCTGCATCTCCGTCACGGCGAATGTCGCCCCCAAGCTCTGCGCCGAGATGCATGGTGCCTGGCAGCGAGGCGACATCGCTGCGGTCCAGTCGCTCAACGAACGTCTCATGCCGCTTCACCTCGCTCTCTTCGCCGAGACGAGCCCGGCCCCGGTGAAATACGCAGCGAGCCTCCTCGGCCTGGGATCGGACGAGGTGCGGCTGCCGCTCTGCGAGGTCCAGGAGACGACCAAGGCGCGCATCCGCGAGGCAATGGCGCTACTCGGCCTCCTCGGGGGCGGGACGCGCCGCACCGCCGAGTGACGCCCACCCGAATCGCCGCCCAGAATCGCCGCGCGCGCCACGATTATTTCATCGAGGAAACGGTCGAGGCCGGCATTGTGCTCGCCGGCAGCGAGGTCAAGGCGCTGCGCGAAGGGCGCGGGAACCTCAATGACGCCTATGCAGGGCCGAGCGAGGGCGCGTTGTGGTTGTTCAACGCCTATATCCCCGAATATCGCGCCGCCAACCGCTTCAATCACGAGACGCGCCGCCCGCGAAAGCTCCTGCTTCACAAGCGACAGGCCGACCGCCTCTCGGGCCTCGTCCAGCGCGAGGGGGCGACCTTGGTTCCGCTGGCGGTTTATTTCAACGAGCGCGGCATCGCGAAGGTCGAGCTCGGCTTGGCCCGCGGCAAGAGAAAGGCCGATAAGCGCGCGGCCGAGCGGGAGCGCGAATGGCAGCGCAGCAAGGCGCGCATCCTGCGAGCACGGGGATGAATCGATCAGGCATCATCGACATGCCGCCTGATCCTTGCCATGACCTCTTCGAACATCTCCGCCGTCAGTCGCCCCGTGTTGGTGTTGAGGCGAGAGCAGTGGTAGCTGTCGAAGAGGCGGATCCCGCGCGCAAGCTGGTATTCGGCGCCGTGGGCAAAGGGCGCCTTGCCCGGCTTGAGGCCGAAGCACGCAAGTACCGAGGCATGTGAGATATTGCCGAGGCAAAGAATCGCGCGGAGGTGCGAAAGCGCGTCGATCTCGGCCGAGAGGAAATTGCGGCAGGTGGCGACTTCCGCCGGAACCGGCTTGTTTTCCGGCGGCACGCAGCGCACCGCATTGGTGATCCTGGCACCGACGAGGATCAAGCCGTCATCCGGCCGCGCCGCATAAGTGCCGCGAGCAAAACCGAATTTGATCAAGGTCGTATAGAGGAGCTCACCGGCGTAATCGCCGGTAAAGGGGCGGCCGGTGCGGTTGGCGCCCTTCAATCCCGGCGCGAGCCCTACCACCAGGAGGCGGGCGTCGGCCGGCCCGAAGGACGGCACCGGGCGGTTGAAGAAGCTCGGAAAGGCCGCGCGGTTCGCGTCCCGGAAATGCGCTAGCCGCGGGCAGAGTGCGCAATCCTTCTCTGGCTCGGCCATGCCCGGGCCCTGCAAGGGCGCGCGCTCAGGCCACGCCGTAGATATCTTCGCTGCGGCGGGTATCCCCGGCCTCGCGGTGGTGATTGCGCTCGATGAGAGGCGCTAGATCTTGCAACTCGACGAAGGTGTCTGCTTGGCGGCGCAGCTCGTCGGCGACCATCGGGGGTTGCGAGCGCGTCGTGCTTACGACCGAGACCCGAACGCCTTTTCGCTGCACCGCTTCGACGAGGCGCCGGAAATCCCCATCGCCCGAGAACAACACGATATGGTCCAAGCGATCGGCCATTTCCATCACGTCGATTGCGAGCTCGATATCCATATTGCCTTTGATCTTGCGGCGCCCCATGGCATCGGTGAACTCCTTGGTTGGCTTGGTCACCATGGTGTAGCCGTTGTAATCCAGCCAGTCGACGAGGGGGCGGATGGGCGAGTATTCCTGATCCTCGATCAGCGCCGTGTAGTAGAAGGCCCGCACCAGATGTCCCTTGCTCTGGAAGAGGTCGAGGAGGCGCTTGTAATCAATATCGAAGCCAAGGGCGCGCGCGGCCGCATACAAATTGGAGCCGTCGATGAAGAGCGCAATCCGCTCATGGGGATAGAAAAACATCCGATAATATCCTCAAATAAATTTTCGACGAACGTTGCTGGACGTGGACGGCAGCATATCTTGCCATGGCGATATCATTCAAGTAATTGCCGAATTCGATCCTGGCAAGGGCCGAGCGAATTCATGCCGAGCAAATTCGAGGTCCGATGATCGCTGTTGCGCTGGGCGCCAATCTGCCGAGCCCGCGCTTCGGACCGCCGCGGGCGACTTGTGAGGCGGCGCTTGCCGCGCTCGCGGAAAGGGGCGTGCGTGTGCTGCGCCGGTCGCGCTGGTATCGCTCGGCGCCTCTGCCGCCCTCCGATCAGCCCGATTTCGTCAATGGCGTGGTCGCGGTCGAGACCAAGCTCGACCCCGCGACGCTGCTTGCGCGGCTCCATGAGATCGAGGCCGAATTCGGCCGGCGTCGCGGCGCGCCCAACGCCGCCCGCCTGCTCGATCTCGATCTCCTCGTTTACCATGACCGTGTGAACGACGGTACCAGGGGCGGCCCGATCCTCCCGCATCCGCGCATGTTGGGGCGCGCCTTCGTGTTGCTGCCGCTCCGGGACGTGGCCCCCGACTGGCGGCACCCTGTGACGGGCGAGGCTCTCGCCGAGCTCATCGCCGCACTTCCGTCGCATCAGGAGATCGAGCCCCTCGATTGAGCCGCCGCCCGCAAACCCGCGGAATTGGCCGAACTCCCGAGGCTTGGGCCTTGCCTTGCCCGAATCTCACCCATATATTCATCAGTTCATTCCGTCGGGTTTTGGAGTAGCTCTAAATGGCTCGCGTTACCGTAGAAGACTGCGTTCTCAAGGTTCCCAACCGCTTCGAGCTGGTCATGCTGGCGGCCAATCGGGCGCGCGACATCGCGGCCGGCGCTTCGCTCACCCTCGAGCGCGACAACGACAAGAACCCGGTCGTAGCCTTGCGCGAAATCGCCGAGGAGACCGTTCCGATCGAGTCGCTTCGCGAGGGCATCATCAAGGGAATGCAGAAACTGGTCGAGGTCGACGAGCCCGAGGAGGAGGAGATGGACGCCGTCGCCGCGCAGCAGCTTGCGGCGGCCGGCGGCGAGCTTGCGGGCGTCGAGGCGACCGCCGACGAGATCGAAGAGGACGACGAGCTGATCGGCGAGGACGAAGAGCTCGACATGGATTCCGAAGCGGACGCCGGCGGAGAGTCCGAGCAGGACGCGGGGTGATCTCGGGGAGGGCGATGGCCGAAACGAACGACCGCGGCGTCGCCCCCAAGCCGCTTTCCTTGAGCAAAGCCGACGCGGCGCCCGTCCGGGAAGGTAGGGCGACGTGATTCGCCAATACGAGCTGGTCGAGCGGGTTCGTGCCTACGATCCCGACGCCGACGAGGACAAGCTCAATCGCGCTTACGTCTTCTCGATGAAGGCGCATGGGAGCCAGAAGCGCGAGTCGGGGGATCCCTATTTCTCCCATCCGCTCGAAGTCGCCGGCATTCTCACGCGCTACAAGCTCGACAGCGATACGATCGTAACGGCTCTTCTCCACGACACGGTCGAGGACACGCTGGCGACGCTCGAGGACATCGAGCGGCGCTTCGGGCACGAGGTGGCGAGGCTGGTCGACGGGGTCACCAAGCTCTCGCGCATCGAGCTCCAGTCGGAGGCGAGTCGGCAGGCGGAGAATTTCCGGAAACTGCTCCTCGCCATGTCGGAGGATATCCGGGTGCTGCTGGTCAAACTTGCCGACCGGCTGCACAACATGCGCACGCTGCGATACATCAACGATCCCGAGCGGCGTCGCCGCATCGCGCGGGAGACGATGGAGATTTACGCGCCGCTTGCCGAGCGCATCGGCATGCATGACATCAAGGACGAGCTCGAGGACTTGGCGTTCTCCGAGCTCAATCCCGATGCGCGCGAGTCCATTATCGCCCGCCTCAAATTCCTGCGCGAGCAGGGCGGCGACCTCGTCAGCCGCATCATGGCGGAGCTTCGTCGCATCCTCCACGACGAGGGGATCGAGGCGCAGATTTCCGGACGGGAGAAGCAGCCCTATTCGATCTGGCGCAAGATGCAGCGGCGCAACGTGGCGTTCGAGCAGTTGTCGGATATCATGGCCTTCCGCATCGTCGTCGATACGGTGCAGGACTGCTACCGCGCGCTCGGCGTCATCCACAGCCGTTACCGTGTCGTGCCGGGGCGCTTCAAGGACTACATCTCGCTTCCCAAACCGAACGGATATCGCTCGCTGCACACCGGCGTCTACGGCCCCGAGAAGCAGCGCATTGAGATCCAGATCCGCACCACGGATATGCACGAGGTGGCGGAGTATGGCGTCGCCGCGCATTGGCAATACAAGCAGGGTGTCACGAAGGACGGCCGCCAATACCGCTGGCTGCGCGAGCTCCTCGAAATTCTTGAGCACGCATCCGGGCCCGACGAGTTCCTCGAGCACACCAAGCTCGAGATGTTTCAGGACCAAGTTTTCTGCTTCACGCCCAAGGGCGACCTGATCGCGCTGCCGCAAGGTGCGACGCCCGTCGACTTCGCCTATGCGATCCATTCCGAGGTCGGCGACACCTGTGTCGGCTGCAAGATCAACGGGCGCATGATGCCGTTGCGGAGCCAGCTTAAGAATGGCGATCAGGTCGAGATCGTTACCTCGCGCACGCAGACGCCGTCGCCAGAATGGGAGCGCTTCGTCGTCACCGGCAAAGCGCGCGCGCGGATAAGGCGGTTCATCCGTGTGCAGAAGCACCAGGAGTATCTCACGCTCGGCCGCAGCATTCTGGAGAAGGTGTTCCGGCAAGCGGGCTATGATCTGACCGACAAGAGCATCGAAGGCGTCCTCAAGATCTTCAAGTGCGATGACGTCGCGAACCTCATCGCAGCAGTAGGAGAGGGGCAGCATACCGGGCGCGAGGTGCTGCACGCGGTCTATCCGGGCATTAAGCAGCAAGGGAAGGAGGGCAGGGACGGCAAGGTCGTGCCGATCGCAAAGGCTCGCGGCCGGCGCGCTAAAACCTCCGATCAGGCGATCCCGATCAAGGGCCTCATTCCCGGCATGGCGGTGCACTTCGCCGGCTGCTGCCATCCATTGCCCGGTGACCGCATCGTCGGGCTGGTGACGACGGGCAAGGGAGTGACCATCCACACCATCGACTGCGAGACCCTAGAGCGCTACAGCGATGCGCCCGAGCGCTGGCTGGATGTTGGATGGGAGGCGGCGGTCGCCAATGATGAAGGCCATATCGGCCGCATCAATGTCGTCGTCTCGAACGAGCCCGGGACCCTCGGAGAGCTCTCGACGCTCATCGGCAAGCAGAAGGGCAATATCACAAATCTGCGCATCACCCATCGCTCCACCGATTTCTTCGAAATGCTGGTCGACATCGAAGTGCAGGACCTGAAGCATCTGACCAATATCATGGCAGCACTCCGCGCCTCGCCCGCCATCAATTCGGTCGAGCGGGCGCGCGGCTGAGGGGGAAGGAATGCGGCGATATCTGCGTCTCGGCGTGAACATCGATCACGTGGCGACCATCCGGAACGCGCGGGGCGGGCCGCACCCCGACCCTGTTCGCGCCGCGCGACTGGCGGCGCAGGCGGGCGCCGACGGGATTACGGCGCATTTGCGCGAGGATCGCCGCCACATTTCCGACGACGATATCAGCCGGCTGAGCCGAGAGATCGATTTGCCCCTCAATCTCGAAATGGCGGCGACCGACGAGATGCTGAGAATCGCCCTGCGCCATAAGCCCCATGCCGCCTGCATCGTGCCGGAAAAGCGTGCGGAGCTGACGACCGAGGGCGGGCTCGACGCCGTGCGCGGTCGCGGTCATCTCGCGCGCTTCGTGCGCGAGCTCGGGGCGGCTGGCGTTCGCGTTTCCCTCTTTATCGATCCGGAGCCAGAGCAGCTCGACGCCGCCAGGGAGCTGGGTGCGCCCGTCGTCGAGCTCCACACCGGCGCCTATTGCGAAGCCAGCGGTGACCGGCTGGAGGCCGAGCTTGGTCGTCTGATCAGGGCGGCAGCGCATGCCGAGGCGATCGGTCTCGAATGCCATGCTGGGCATGGCCTTACTTTCGACAGCGTTGGGCCTGTCGCCGCCATTCAGACGATCGTCGAGCTCAATATCGGGCATTTCCTCGTGGGCGAGGCGATCTTTGGTGGGCTCGACTCGGCGATCAAGCGCATGCGCGCGCTGATGGACAAGGCGAGGGCGGAAGCCGCCGGAGAGCGCAGCGCCTGACGTCGGTTTGGGCGCGTCCCTGGAGTTCGGCCGTGATCGTCGGAATCGGCAGCGACCTCATCGATATTCGTCGCATCGAGCAAACGCTTGCCCGCTTCGGCGATCGCTTCGTCAATCGCGTTTTCACCGCCCTCGAGCGCGAGCGATCGGAAAGGCGGCACAATCGGGCCGCCAGCTATGCGCGACGCTTCGCCGCCAAGGAGGCATGTTCGAAGGCCCTCGGCACCGGCTTCCGCAAGGGCGTCTTCTGGCGCGATCTCGGCGTCATCAACCTGGCCTCGGGGCGACCGACTATGCTGCTTACGGGAGGCGCGGCCCAGCGCCTCGCTGCGCTCGTGCCGCCGGACATGGCGCCGCGCATCGACGTGACGCTGACCGATGAGCCGCCATTCGCCGAGGCGGTCGTCATCATCTCGGCGGTACCCCGCGAGTAGGGTCGCGCGGAAAACCCCCCTCGTTGAGGCTGTCTGGCTTGACAGCGCGGACGCGGACTGGCTTGATCCCTGCGCCTATCCGAGAAATCGAACGAGAATTGAGTAATGTCAGATAGTTATAAACAAAAACTCATGACAAAGAAAAAAGCGGGTGGCTTATGGGAGACGGTGAAGACGGTCATCTATGCCGTTCTCATCGCCCTCGTGATTCGCACCTTTGCCTATGAGCCGTTCAATATTCCCTCCGGCTCGATGATTCCGACGCTTCTTGTCGGCGATTATCTTTTCGTCTCCAAATTCTCTTATGGCTACAGCAAATATTCGCTGCCTCTCAGCCTGCCGCTCTTCTCCGGCCGCCTCCTCTTTACCCCGCCGCAACGCGGCGACGTGATGGTGTTCAAGCTGCCGAGCGACGACAAGGTCGATTACATCAAGCGCATCATCGGGTTGCCTGGCGATCATATCCAGGTGATCCACGGCGCCCTTTACATCAATGGTCAGCCGGTCAAGGAGGAGCGGACGACGGATTACGTGATGGATGAGCCGGGCGGCTACAGCGTGCATATCCCGCAATATATCGAGACCTTGCCGAACGGCGTCCGTCATCCGATCCTTAAGCTGACGGACGAAGGGCCGCTCAACAACACGCAAGAATACGTGGTGCCGCCAGGCCACTACTTCGCGATGGGCGACAATCGCGACAACTCGCTGGACAGCCGCGTTCCGAACGTCGGGTACATCCCCGCCGAAAATCTCGTAGGGCGAGCCGAATTCCTGTTCTTCTCCACCAACGGAAGCGCGCACTGGTGGGAGGTCTGGAAATGGCCGTTTGCGATCCGCTACGGACGGCTGTTTCAGGCCATTCACTAGCGTGTTGGGCGAGCGCAAATCGTCGCGGCTCGCCGTCCTCCAGGAGGCGCTCGGCTATTCCTTCAAGCGAATCGAGCTGCTCGAGCAGGCGCTGACCCATCGCAGCGCCGTGCGCGCCCACGGTAAAGTGCCGGAAGGCTACGAGCGTCTCGAGTTTCTCGGAGACCGCGTGCTCGGGCTGGTCGTGGCCGAGCTACTGGTCCACAAATATACGCACGAGCAGGAAGGCGAGCTGACACGCCGCCACACGGCGCTGGTTCGGCGGGACACGCTCGTCGAGGTGGCGCGCACCGTCGACCTCGGAAGCCATCTCAGGCTTTCCAAGGGGGAAGCGGGAGCCGGGAGCCGCGAAAGCCCGACGGTTCTCGCCGATGCCTGCGAGGCGGTCATCGCGGCGCTCTATCTCGACGGCGGCCTCGATGCAGCGCGGCCTTTCATCGAGCGCTATTGGACGCCTTTCATGGCTGCGGCCTCGATCCCGCCGCGGGACGCCAAGACGGCCCTTCAGGAATGGGCGCAAGGGGAGAAGCTGCCGCTTCCGGTGTACAGCACCGTCGCGGTCGAGGGCCCATCCCACGAGCCGGTCTTCACCATCTCCGTCGCCGTCAAAGGAATGGAGCCTCTGGCAGCTCGCGGACGTTCCAAGCGTGCCGCTGAGCAGGCTGCCGCAGAGATGCTCCTTGCGCGCGTCCGGGATCGCCGCAGTGGCTGAAGATCAGCCCGGAACCTCCGTGCCGACGGGCAATTCGCCGGGCGAGCGCTGCGGCTTCGTCGCCCTGCTCGGCGCGCCCAATGCGGGAAAGTCCACTCTCACCAATGCCCTCGTGGGCGCCAAGATCTCGATCGTCACGCCAAAGGTGCAGACGACGCGGATGCGCATCGTCGGCATCGCCGTCCTCGGCTCGGCGCAGCTCGTTCTGGTGGACACGCCCGGGATCTTCGCGCCTCGGCGTCGGCTTGACCGGGCCATGGTCGCAGCGGCCTGGAAGGGCGCGCGCGACGCCGATGTCGTCTGCCTGATCGTCGATTCGAAGCGGGGCCTCGACGACGATACGCGGCGGATCGTCGAGGGGCTCCGCGGGAGCGGGACCAAGGCGGTTCTTGTTCTCAACAAGATCGACGAGGTGAGAAAACCGCTCCTCCTCGATCTCGCTGCCCGCATGAATGCCGAAGGGGTCTTCACCGATACCTTCATGATCTCGGCCCTTACGGGCGACGGTGTCGCGGATTTGCGCGCCTTCCTCGCCGCCCGCATGCCTTCCGGGCCCTGGCTCTATCCCGAGGATCAGCTCTCGGACCTGCCGCAGCGGCTCCTGGCTGCCGAACTCGTTCGTGAGCAAGTGTTCCTGCAACTGCATCAGGAGCTGCCGTATGGCAGCGCCGTCGAGGTGGAGAGCTGGGAGGAGTTTGCCGATGGCAGCGCCAAGGTGACGGCGGTCATCTATGTCCAGCGCGAGGGGCAGCGGCCGATCGTGCTCGGCCGAAACGGCAGTCGCATCAAGTCCATCGGCGTCGCGGCGCGCAAGGAGCTTGAGCTTCTCCTCGGCAGGCGCGTCCACCTTATGCTTCGCGTCAAGGTGCAGGAAGACTGGCAGGAAAGGCCGGAGCTTTATCGCGGGCTCGGCCTCGATTTCGAAGTGTAGAAGCGCCGGTCGCGGCGCCGCAAATCCCGCTCGTCAGGGCCTTTGCCTTGCGCTAAACCGCTCTCATGGAATGGACGGACGAAGGCATCGTCCTCTCGGCAAGACGACATGGCGAGAGCGCCGCGATCGTGCAGCTCCTGACTCGCGGTCACGGCCGGCATCCAGGTCTCGTTCACGGGGGCGCGGGCGCGAGGCTGCGCGGCATGCTCCAGCCGGGAAACCGCGTGCAGGCGACGTGGCGGGCGCGGCTTGCGGAGCATCTCGGCACCTATAGCTGCGAGCTCCTCCACAGCGGTGCCGCCGCGCTGCTCGATGACGCGCTGAGGCTGGCCGCACTTGCGGCCGCATGTGCCGTCGCCGAGGCGGCGCTGCCCGAGCGGGAACCGCACACGGCCGTGTTCACCGGCCTGGCGGCACTCATCGCGGCGTGGGAGTCGACCGACCGCATCGCAGGATGGGGGCGCGCCCTGGTGCAATGGGAGCTTGGACTCCTTGCGGAGCTCGGCTTCGGCCTCGACCTCGCCCGCTGCGCCGCCACGGGCCGTAATGACGAGCTCGCCTATGTCTCGCCGCGAACGGGCCGGGCGGTTTCGCTTTCCGCGGGCGAGCCGTACAAGGATCGCCTCCTCCCCCTGCCAGCCTTCCTCGTAAAGGCCGGGGCCGCTGCGCGTGAGGACGACATTCTTCCCGGCCTCGCCCTGACGGGCCATTTTCTTGAGCGCCATGTTTTTGCCGGGTTGCATCGGTCGATCCCGCCCGCGCGGATTCATCTGCTGAATCGGCTTCGGCGCGCGCTCCGCGGTGCCGGCAAGCTGACGACAGACACGGATTGCCCGAGGATTTGACCGCAGGCGCCGCTCCGGCTACATCGAGACTCCGGAAAGGAGATTCCATGGCCGACACGACAATCGCCGACGAAATCCGCCCGACGCCGTTCTCCGACGCGCTCAGCGAGCGCTATCTTTCCTATGCGCTCTCGACGATCATGGCGCGGTCCTTGCCGGATGTCCGCGATGGGCTCAAGCCCGTCCACCGGCGTCTCCTTCACGCCATGCGTCAACTCAAGCTCGACCCCGATCAGGGCTTCAAGAAATGCGCGCGCATCGTCGGCGACGTCATGGGCAAGTACCATCCCCACGGGGACATGGCGATCTACGACGCCCTGGTCCGCCTCGCTCAAGATTTCGCGGCGCGCTATCCCCTCATCGACGGACAGGGGAATTTCGGCAATGTCGACGGCGACAACGCCGCGGCGATGCGCTACACCGAAGCGCGGCTCACCCACATCGCCGAGCTGCTGCTCGAGGGCATCGACGAGGACGCCGTCGATTTCCGCCCCACCTATGACGGCGAAGGCGACGAGCCGGTGGTTTTGCCGGCCAATTTCCCCAATCTTCTCGCCAACGGCGCCCAGGGCATCGCGGTCGGCATGGCGACGAGCATTCCTCCCCATAACGTCGGGGAGCTGTGCGACGCCCTGCTCCATTTGATCGAGCGACCGGACGCGCGAATCGAGACCCTCGTGCGTCTCATCCCCGGCCCCGATTTCCCGACGGGCGGCATTCTCGTCGAGCCGCGGGACTCGATCCTTGCCGCTTATGCGAGCGGGCGCGGCAGTTTTCGGCTGCGCGCGCGCTGGACCGCCGAGAAGCTCAAGGGCGGCACCTATCAGATCGTGGTCACCGAGGTGCCCTATCAGGTGCAGAAAGCGCGACTGGTCGAGAAGATCGCCGAGCTGCTGCAGCAGAGGAAGCTGGCGCTGCTGGCGGACGTTCGGGACGAATCCACCGACCAGGTCCGCCTCGTGCTCGAGCCCAAAAGCCGGAACGTCGATCCTGAGGTCCTGATGGAGACGCTGTTCCGCCAAACCGAGCTGGAGACCCGCATCGGGCTCAACATGAACGTGCTCGACGGCGGAACGGTGCCCCGCGTCATGAATCTTCGCGAGGCCCTGCGCGCCTATCTCGACCATCGCCACGACGTCCTGGTTCGGCGCTCGCGGCATCGACTCGGCAAGATCGAGGCGCGGCTCGAAATCCTCGAGGGCCTGCGCATCGCCTATCTCAACATCGACGAGGTGATTCGCATCATCCGCGAGGATGACGATCCCAAGGCCGTCATGATGCGGCGCTGGAAACTCAGCGAGGCGCAGGTCGAGGCGATCCTGAACATGCGGCTGCGTGCCCTGCGCAGGCTCGAGGAAATCGAGATCAAGAAGGAGCACAAGGAGCTTTCGGCCGAGCGCGCCGAGATCAGGGCGCTGCTCAAGGACGAGGCACGGCGCTGGAAAGCGATCGCCGAGGAGGTTCGGGCGCTCAAGGCGCGGTTCGGCCCCAAGACGCCCCTCGGGCGCCGGCGCACCGATATTGGTGCTGCCCCCGCCCTCGAGGCGGTTCCCGTCGATGCCTATGTCGAGCGCGAGCCGATTACGGTGATCTGCTCGGAGAAGGGCTGGATCCGCGCGGTGAAAGGGCATCTCGCGGACACCTCCGATCTCAAATACAAAGAGGGTGACCGCGGCAAGTTCACGCTCCACGCCGAGACCACGGACAAGCTCCTCGTCTTCGCGACCAACGGCCGCTTCTACACGCTCGGCTGCGACAAGCTGCCGGGAGGCCGCGGCTTTGGCGAGCCGCTGCGCCTGATGGTGGAGCTTGGTAACGATCAGGACATCGTCCATATGCGCGTCTTCCGCGCCGAGGAGAGGCTTCTGCTTGCCGCCAGCGACGGCCGTGGATTCGTCGTCAAGGCGGACGAGGTGCTTGCTCAAACGCGGGCGGGCAAGCAGGTGCTCAACGTCGAAGGTGATGTCGAGGCTGCCGCCTGCGCGCCTGTGGTGGGTGACTGGGTTGCCGTCCTCGGGGAGAACCGCAAGCTCCTGGTGTTTCCCCTGGAAGAGGTGCCCGAGATGAGCCGCGGCCGCGGTGTCATCTTCCAGAAATACCACGAGGGCGGGCTCTCCGACGTCAAGACGTTCACGATGTCCGAAGGCTTGAGCTGTCGGACGGGTGACCGGACGCGAACCTTTACCAAGGACGATCTCAAGGATTGGGTCGGCAAGCGGGCTCAGGCCGGCCGGCTGCCGCCGAGCGGCTTCCCGCGCGCCTACAAGTTCGACGGGAGCTGAAGCCCCGGGGGCGCTCTCAGGCGGAGGCGCCGCGCGGGGAGCCGGCGCCGAAGCAATGCTCGGGGCCGGGGAAGCGCCGCGCACGCACCTCCTCGGCATAGCGCGCTACGGCCGCGGAAATCTCCTCGCCGAGAGTCGCATAGCGCTTCACGAAGCGCGGCGTGAAGTCGCCGAACAGGCCCAGAATGTCCTCGGTGACGAGAACTTGCCCGTCGCACGCGGGCGACGCGCCGATCCCGATCGTCGGGACCGGAAGCGAACTCGTGATCCGGCGCGCAACGTCCTCCATGGTGCCTTCGATGACGACGGCAAAGGCGCCGGCATCGGCGATGGCCCGCGCATCCGCGCCAATCCGAGTGGCGGCCTCATCGTCGCGTCCCTGGGCCTTGAAGCCGCCGACGGAATGCACCGATTGGGGCATGAGACCGACATGCCCCATGACGGGGACGCCGCGTCGGGTCAGGAATCGCACCGTGTCGGCCAACGCCTCGCCTCCCTCCAGCTTGACACCGGCGCAGCCCGTCTCCGCCATGAGACGCGCCGCATTCCGGAAGGCGATCTCCGGGGATTCCTGATAGGTGCCGAAGGGGAGATCGACGATGACGCAGGCCGTGCTCGAGCCGCGCATGACCGCCTTGCCGTGGGCCGCCATCATTTCGAGGGTGACCCCGATCGTTGTCTCCATCCCATAGACGACCATGCCGAGCGAATCGCCGACGAGGAGGAGATCCACATGGGGATCGAGGAGGCGGGCAATCGGCGTCGTGTAGGCCGTGAGCATGACGATCGGCTGCTGGCCCTTGCGGGCGCGGAGCTCGGGGATCGTGACTCTTCGAGGGCGGACGGGTGTGCTCATCGCGAAATTCCTCAAAGGCGCCGATTGCCGGCGTGCCGGGCGGCGGTCAGGCCTCCTCATGCCGCGCGAGCTCAGGTGGAATCCGGAAGAGGCAAGCGCCTCAAGGATTTGCAGGCTCGAGCCTGTGCCAACCCGCGCTCCCCAGCGCCTCCAGGGGACGGAAGCGTGCCTTATAGGCCATTTTGGGGCTGCCGGATACCCAATAGCCGAGATACACATAGGGGAGGCCGCGCTGGCGCGCCGTCTCGATGAGCCAGAGGATCATATGGCTGCCCAGGCTTTGCCATGCCGGAGCCGGCTCGAAGAAGCTGTAGACGGCCGAGAACCCGTCGGACAGGCGATCCGTGAGACAGACTGCGACGAGCTCGCCCTTGGGGTCGCGGAACTCCACCAGGGCGCTGTCGATCGGGCTGTCCTCGACCATGTTGCGGTAGTCGTCGTAATCCATGAGCGCCATTTCGCCGTCGCCATGACGCTTCGCGATATAGCGGCGGAAAATGGCGTATTGCTCGCGGGTGGCGCGGGCTTCGCATTCCTCCGCGGCGAGCGCCCGGTTCGCCCGGCGGATGCGCCGCATCCATGCTTTGTCCTCGAAGGCGCTGGCGACGACGCGAACCGGCACGCAGGCCGAGCAGTCGGAGCAGGACGGGCGGAAGGCCACTTGGTGGCTGCGTCGGAAGCCGCAACGCAGCAGCATCTCGTAAAGCGAGGGAGCATTGCTCCCCGTCAGCTCGGTGAAGATGCTGCGCTCGACGCGGCCGTAGAGATAAGGGCAGGGGCGGGGCCCGGAGAGATAGAAATGGCGCGATAGCCGCGCAAAGCCCTCGGACGAACCGGATGGCATCACTTTATCCTTCAGCGCGAACGCGTCGGCGGGTGTGACATCGACATCCCATCTGTCCTCGGGATATTCGGTCGCGCCGCCGATTATCGGGTCTCGTCATCCCGTCGCGCAAGCTCAGCGCCTCCTGTCGCGGTCGGGACCCAAGACCATCACCTTGGCCGCACGGATCACTACCGTCCCCGACAGATAGTCATGTAGGCACCGACGCCGCCGGTTGAAGAGGGCGAATCCCAGCAGCAGCCACATCAGAAGCGCGGCAGTGAGATAGGACATGCCCCAGAATAGAGCCGCACGCAGAAGCGCCTGGGCGAAGGGGGGGCGCGCGCCGGTCCAGCTGCGCACCTCGATCCCGAAGGCGCGCATCCCAAGCGTCGCCGACCGCCGTCCCGCAACCTGCAGCGAATCGTAGGCGAGGGGGATCACCACGCTGACGAGGAGAAGGGGCAGCGAAAGGAGCCCGAGACTGATGACGTGGAGGGCGAAGAAGAAAATATTGAAGATGAGCACGAGCAGGATGATCAGGAAAAAGTCGAGGAGATGGGCGGCGATCCGCCGCAGCACGACGCCTTCGTAATATTCCGGATGATCGAGCGGGTCGGGCGCGGCGGATTGCCACACCTCGGGACTCTCGTGGGGGCCGGGATGGAACGCCAACCGCTTTCACCTCGCCGCGCAGAGGACAAGCAAAAGGTAAGCGCGGCCGGCGTCAAAGGCAATCCGGCTCACGATGCAGCGGTCGGACCGTTAACCTTGCGTGTTCTGGAGCAGCGTGATGCTGATGCGACGATTGCGCGGATCGAGCGGATTCTTGGGGAAGAGCGGATCGGTGTCGGCCTTGCCGACGACGCGGGCGATGCGGTCCGCCGGCAAGCCGGCATCGAGCAGGGCGCGACGGCTCGCATTGGCGCGATCGCTCGAGAGCTCCCAATTTCCGTAATTCGCGCCGGTCGTATAGGGGTGGGCGTCGGTATGCCCCTCGATCGCGATCTTGTTCTTGGTCAATTCGACCGCCTTCGCGACTTGGGCGAGGAGCTCGCGCGTATAGTCGTACATTTGCGCGCTGCCGAGGGGGAACATCGAGAGCTTGTCTTGGTCCACGATCTGGATGCGCATGCCGTCGGGCGTGCGATCGATGATGAGGCTGTCCTTGAGGGCGCGCAATTCGGGAACCGCCTGGATCGCCTGGCGCAGCTCCTGCTCGGCCTTCTTGAAGGCCTTCTCCTGCTCTTCCGCGGCGATCGCCTTCTTCTGCGCTTCTGTGAGGCTCGCCGTCTTCGGCGCGGTCTCCCCGGCGGCCTCGGTATGGGCGGTGGGCTGTCCGCCGCTATGGTCCTTGTCCTGGTCGACCTTATCGCGCCCGCCATCGGTATCGTCCGAATCCGGATTCGACTCTGTGGGATTGGTCTGGCCCGGGACCGGCGGCAGCGCGATCGTCACATGCACGGGACTCGTGGAGTTCATCGCGCCGTTGGGATTGGGGCTCATGCCGCCGAGGATGCCGCCGGTGCCGCTTGTCTCCTTCGAGACGCTGCCGGGCGCGAAATAATTCGAGATGCCGGTGCGCTGCTCCTGGGTGGTCGCATTGAGCAGCCACAGCAGGAGAAAAAAGGCCATCATTGCCGTCACGAAGTCGGCATAGGCCACTTTCCATGAGCCGCCGTGATGACCGCCATGGCCGCCCTTCTTGACCTTGCGGATGACGATATCGGGCTGGTTGCTCTCCGCCATGGACGCCGGTGCTCCGGATGCCGCCGCGCGGTCTAGGCGGCCGGCGGCAGTGCGGCGGTCGCTTCCTCGACCTCATAGAAGGTCGGCCGCACATTGGAGAGGAGCGCCTTGCGAGCGAATTCGACCGAGATCGCCGGCGCATAGCCTTGCATATGGGCGAGGAGCCCCGCCTTGATGCAATGGAAGTACTTGAGCTCGGCGTCATAGATGGCGCCCAGGCCGTGCCCGATGGGGCCAACGAAGCCATAGGAGAGCAGCACGCCGAGGAAGGTGCCGACGAGCGCGGCCGCGATGAGATGGCCCAGGATCGCCGGCGGCTGGTTGATCGAGCCCATGGTATTGATGACGCCGAGGACCGCGGCGACGATGCCGAGCGCGGGCATGCCGTCGGCGGAGGTTTGCAGCGCCGTCGCGACCTGAGCATGCTCATGATGATGCGTCTCGATTTCCTCGTCGATCAGCGCCTCGATCTCATGCGCCTTATCGGTGCCGAGCGTCAGCAGGCGGAGATAATCGCAAAGGAAGGTGAGCGCCGCCTTATCGGCGCAAAATTTGGGGAATTGCTGGAAGAGCGTGCTGTCGCCGGGGTTCTCGACATGCTGCTCGAGCGACAGCATGCCCTTGGTCTTGGCGATCTTGAAGATCTGGTAGAGCAGGCTGAGGAGCTCGAGATAGCTCTCCTTGCCGTAGCGCGGTCCTTTGAGCAGGTGGGAGATCGCTTTGCCGACTTTGCCGATGACCTGTTTGGGATTGCTGATGAGAAATGCGCCCGCGGCGGCTCCTGCGATGATGAGGAGCTCGGCCGGCTGTATCAGAACTTTGAAATTGCCGCCCTCGACCAGAAATCCGCCAAACACGGAGCCGAGTACGACCACGATGCCAACCAGAACGAGCATTCGGTTCCCCGATGCCTGATTTTTGCGCGCGGCACCGAGAGTGGCCCAACATCGTTAAGAACCGGTTTAGACGGCTATTTCAGGGCCCTGGCCAGATCCGCAATGAGATCGTCCACATCCTCGACCCCGACCGAAAGGCGCACCAGCCCGTCGGTCAGCCCGATCGCCGCGCGCTGCTCCGCGGGGATGGAGGCATGAGTCATGATGGCGGGATGCTCGATCAGGCTTTCCACGCCGCCCAGGCTCTCGGCCAGGGCGAAGAGCTCGCAGCGCTCGAGGAAGCGCCGCGAGGCCTCCAAGCCGCCCTTGAGGATGGCCGTCACCATGCCGCCGAAGCCGCCGGACATCTGGCGCTTCGCAAGCTCGTGCTGGGGATGGCTTGAGAGACCCGGATAGATGACCCGCTCGATCCCGGGGTGCCGCTCGAGCCAAGCGGCAATGGCCGCCGCATTTGCGCAGTGGCGCTCCATGCGGAGCGCCAGGGTCTTGAGGCCCCGCAGGGCCAGGAAGCTGTCGAAGGGCCCGCTTATGGCGCCGACTGCGTTCTGGAGAAAGCCCAGGCGCTCGGCGAGGCCGCGGTTCTCACCCACGACGACGACGCCACCCACCATGTCCGAATGGCCGTTCAGATATTTGGTTGCAGAATGCAGCACGAGGTCGAAGCCGAGCTCGAGCGGCCGCTGCACCCAGGGCGAGGCAAAGGTATTGTCGCAAACCGTAAGGATGCCGCGGCGTCGTGCGATGGCGGCGATATGGCCGAGGTCGACGAGCTTGAGGAGGGGATTGGTCGGCGATTCGACCCAGATCATTCGCGTCTCGGGAGTCAGCGCCCTATCAAGCGCCGCCGGGTCGGCAAGATCGACGAAGCTTACGTCGAGCCCCGCCGAGCGTTTTCGCACCCGCTCCAGGAGGCGGTAAGTGCCGCCATAGAGATCGTCGACCGCCACGATATGGTCGCCATGGTCGAGAAGCTCGAGCACCGTTGCCGCAGCCGCCAAGCCCGAGGCGAAAGCGAAGCCCGCTTGGCCGCTTTCGAGATCGGCAACACAGCGCTCATAGGCCATGCGGGTCGGGTTCTGAGTGCGCGAATATTCGTATCCCTTGTGCACCCCGGGACTCTCCTGGACGTATGTCGAGGTAGCATAGATCGGCGTCATGATGGCGCCCGTCGCGGGATCCGGGCTCTGCCCGGCGTGGATCGCGCGCGTGGCGAAGCCTTGGCGATTCGGCGTGCGAGGCATGTTCTCCTTCCTCCAGGCCGCGACTACTTCATGCGGCGGCGCAGGTAATTGAGCAGATCAATGCGCGTGATAAGGCCCAGGAACCGCTCGTCGTCCTTGACGATGACGACATGGCCCTTGCGGAGGATCTCGAGCGCCGCCGAAAGCGGCGCCGATGGCGGCACCGTCTCGAGCTTGCGGGTCATGGCGCTGGAGACGGGCTCGCGGAAGCGGCTCTCGTGATCGAAGACGCGGATGAGAATATCCTCCTCGTCGATGATGCCGACGATCTGCTCGTCGTCGAGAACGGGGAGCTGCGACACGTCGTAGAGCTTCATGCGCCCGTAAGCCGTAAGCAGCGTATCTTGCGGCTTCACGGTGACGATGGCGTGCTGGCGGTGCTGACGTGCGATGAGATCGGTGAGATCGCCGCGCCGCTCGCGCTCGATGAAGCCCTGATCGGTCATCCAATAATCGTTGTAGACCTTGGAGAGATATTTGTTGCCGCTGTCGCAGACGAAGGAGACGACGCGCTTGGGGCTCGCCTGCGCGCGGCAATAGCGCAGAGCCGCGGCCACGAGAGTCCCCGACGAGGTTCCGGCGAGAATGCCTTCCCGGCCGAGCAGCTCACGGCAGGTGAGAAAGGCTTCGCGATCGGGGATGGTGTAAGCCGCCCTCACGCGCGAAAGGTCGCAAACGGGCGGGATGAAATCCTCGCCGATGCCTTCCACGAGCCAGCTTCCGACCTCGGCCGAGATCGCGCCCGTGGCGACGTAGTTTGCCAGCACGGAGCCTTCCGGGTCGGCAAGGACCATCTCCACTTGAGGCGCCATCCGGGCGAAATAGCGCGAGAGGCCGGTCATCGTGCCGCCCGATCCCACGCCACAGACGACCGCATCGAGACGCCCATCCATCTGCGACCAGATCTCCGGGCCGGTCGTCTCCTCATGTGCGCGCGGGTTGGCCGGGTTGCCGAACTGGTTGACGTAGAAGGCGCCGGGCGTTTCGCGCGCGAACCGCTCGGCCATGTCCTGGTAATAATCCGGATGTCCCTTGCCCACATCGGAGCGGGTGAGGATAACCTCGGCGCCGAGCGCGCGCAGATGGAAAATCTTTTCCTGGCTCATCTTGTCCGGGATGACGAGGACGAGCCGATAGCCCTTCTGCGCCGCGACGAGAGCAAGGCCGAGTCCCGTATTTCCGGCGGTCGCCTCGACAAGGACGCCGCCGGGCTTGAGCTTCCCCTCGCGCTCGGCCGCCTCGATCATGAAGCGGCCGATGCGATCCTTGATCGAGCCGCCGGGGTTCTGATTCTCGAGCTTCAGGAAGAGCCGGCAGGGCCCCGTATCGAGTCGCGTAATCTCCACCATCGGCGTGTTGCCGATCATCGCGAGCACGTCGGGGTGGGGCGCTTGCTCACTCGGCATGGACGTCCTCTCGATGATCATCGGCCTGCCAACATAATGAGTCTCGCGCTGCGCGCCTAGTGGAGCGGCAGGCGCTGCAGTACCGGGCAGACGCTGGGCGCGACCCGATCACGCTTCGCTCCGCTTGGCGGTGCTGCTGAGGAGGGTGCTTTTGAAGCCCGCTGTGGACAGCGCCGCGAGGATCTCGTCGACGTGCTGGCGGTTGCGCGTCTCGACGACCACGTCGATGTCGGCCATCGTCACTGGAACGTCGTAATAGAGTCTCTGGTGGTAGACCTCGATGATATTGCCGCCAGTGGCGCCGATCAGCCCTGTCACCCGCGAGAGCACGCCCGGCTCGTCGTTGAGCTCGATGCGGAGGCGCGCGAGCCGGCCGTCGCGCGCAATGCCGCGCATGAGAATCGAGGCGAGCATGCGCGAGTCGATATTCCCGCCTGTGACGATCAACCCCACTCGCCGCCCGCGGAAGCGCTCGGGGTGGGCAAGGAGAGCTGCGAGCCCCGCGGCACCGGCGCCTTCGGCGACGATCTTCTCGCATTCCACCATCATGTGGATTGCCCGCTCGATCGCCTCCTCGCCCACCAGGAGGATGTCGTCGACGAGCGCTTCGATGACAGGCCGGGTGAGGCGGCCGGGCCGCTTGACGGCGATGCCTTCGGCGATGGTGCTGCCGGCGGCGGTGGGCGGCAGCGCCTTGATCGCCTGGAGCATGGAGGGATAGAGCGCGGCCTCGACGCCGAATATCTCGATCCCGGGCGCGATCGCCTTCGCGGCCGTCGCGACCCCGGCGATCAATCCCCCGCCGCCGATGGGTACCACGAGACAGTCGAGCTGCGGGGCCGCCGCAAGCATCTCGAGGGCGACCGTGCCTTGTCCGGCGATCACCGCAAGATCGTCATAGGGGTGGATGAAGGTATAGCCCTTCCGCCGCAAGAGCTCGTCGGCGTGATCTGCCGCCTCGTTGAGATCGGCGCCGTGGAGGACGACCCGCGCGCCGAGCCGCCGCGTCTGCTCGGCCTTGATGAAGGGCGTCGCCTTGGGCATGACGATGGTCGCGGGAATCCCGAGCCGATGGGCATGATGCGCGACCCCCTGGGCATGGTTGCCCGCCGAGACCGCGATGACACCGGCCGCGCGTTCGCGTGCATCCAGACCGACCAGCTTGTTGAGCGCACCGCGATCCTTGAAGGAGCCGGTATATTGGCGATTCTCAAGCTTGAGGACGATCTCGGCGCCGATCAGCTCGCCGAGCCGGCGGGCCGGGAGCGTCGGCGTTTCGAGAATGGCGCCGCGCAGCGCCGCGGCGGCGGCGCGGATGTGATCAATGGTGAGGGTCATGCTGTGCGGCGGCCTCCCACAACAGAATAGGCGCTGAACGGGGAGACGCGAAAGGTGGGCATTCGGGCTCAGCGCGGCACGAGCGTCAGGACCTGGCCGCCCGCCTTCACGAGATCGTCGCGGCTTCCCGCGAGGCGGACGTAATCGAAGTCGCGCCAGCGGCGGGCCAGGCCGGTGAAGTGGCGCGAGAACGGGTTTCCCGATTCGCCCGCCTCGATCATGAAGCGGGAATTGGAGAGATCGGCGAGATCATAAATCGCGCGGTAGCCGGCGCCATGGACATCCGCGAAGGGTGCCGCATCATCAGCCGGATCGTAGGCTCCGCGATTGACGGTATAGACGCCGCCATCGGCCGGGATCTGCACATCGATCAGGCGGCCGATCACCGGGACGCGCTCGAAGACGCGGTGGCGGAATTGGGCCCGGTGGGCCTCGCCCCAGCGCCAGGACTGCCAATCCTTGCCGTAGCGCGCCGTGATCCAGGCGAGCGCGCGCTGCAGCGCCTCGGCGCTCCGGGCCCGGCAATCGGATAGGGATGGCGGTGCTCCGGGCTTGGCGCACCATCCGGGATGCTGGGTGAAAACCGAATGGACGAGCATCGCATGCGTGCCCACGAAATCAGGTGCGGCCTCGCCGAGCTTGTCGGCGAAGAGCAGGCGGTCCAGCTCGCGGAGCCATGCCGCGTAGATGAGGGGCTCCGGCCTGCCGCGCGCCATGGTGCCGTCCCATGCCCGCAGACGCTCGAGAATGGCCGCGGTTCGCGGATCCGTTGCCGGTACGTCGGTGAGAAAAGGCAGGAGCTGGCGAGCGGCGAGCGAGACGGCATCCGCCTGCAAGGCCGCGAAGCTCTCGACGCTCGCCTTGGACGAGCTCGCGAGAAGCTTGTCGATGCGCTCGGCGCGATACGGCACGTCCCAGCCGTCGATGGTGATGGCATAGGGATAGCCGGGCGGGGTGACCTTGTTGTTCGCGTTGACGAGGCGTCCAACGGGCGGGTCGAGCTCGTGGGGGAGCGCCTCGAAGGGGATCGTGCCCGCCCAATCATACGCGCCGCTCCAGCCGGGGACGGGGAGCCTGCCGTCGCCCGCCTTGCGGATGGGGACCCAGCCGGCGGCGTAGAAGCCGATGTGGCCGTCCACATCCGCATAGGTGAGGTTCTGCTCCGGGGCCCCGAAATCCCGGAGAGCCGCGACGAACTCGTCCCAGTTCCTCGCCTTGTCGATGTGGTAGAGGGATTCGGCGATCCGATTGTCCGGACGCATCCAGGTGGCCGCGAGCGACACCACGGTGCCGCGCTCGGTCGCCTTGGCGAGGTCTTCGACGACGTCCGAGATCACCGGGCCATGCCGCGTCTCGCGCACGGTAAGCGTCACCGGTGCCGCGCCGCGTACATTGATCTGCTCGGTGCGCGTACGGAAAGCGAGAGAGCCCTCCGGCGACAGATAGCGGCCGGGATTCTGGGGGTCGAGCTTCTCGATGAAGAGGTCCTCGACATTGCCGCCCGTCGTCGTCATTCCCCAGGCGATATGGTCGTTGTGCCCGAGGATGACGAGAGGAACTCCGGCGACGCTCGCGCCGGCCACATGCAGCCCCGGCGCGTCGATGCTGACCAGATACCAGAGCCCCGGAAGGCTGAAGGGGAGGTGAGGATCATTGGCGAGAAGGGGCTTGCCGGTCGAGCTATGGGCGCCGCTGACGGCCCAGGCGTTCGACGCGCCGCGGTGATCGAACGGGGACAGCGCCTCGGCCAGCCGATGGAAGGGCAGGCCGTCGAAGGCGCGGTCGCTAAAGGCAAGCGTGGTCGGCGCGCTGTCGGGATAGGGCGGCCAGAGCTGATCGACTTCGGCGGCCGGCAGGATCTTGAGCAGGTGCGCGCGAAGCAGCGCGCGGCGCCAATGCCCCGAAAGCTGCACCGATATCAGCTCACCCCAGAGCAGGGAATCGACGGGCCGCCAATGCTCGGGGGCGAGGCTGAGGAGCACGAATTCGGGCGGCCAAGCGCCATGATGGTGGTCAAGATAGGCGTTGACCCCCGCCGCATAGGCATCGAGCTTGGCGCGTATATCGGGGTGGAGATTGGCAAGCGCCGCCTCGGCCAGGCGCTCGAAGCCGTAGGTGCGGGCGATGCGATCGAGGGGAAGCGCCGCCATGCCGACGATCTCCGCGAGCCGGCCGGCCCCAACGCGGCGCATCTGCTCCATCTGCCAGAGGCGGTCTTGGGCATGGACGAAACCGAGGGCGAAGGCGGCGTCCGTTTCCGATTGTGCGAAGATGTGCGGGATGCCGTCCTTGTCGCGGATGATCTCGACGGGATGGGCGAGCCCCGCGACGGCGATCTGTCCTTCGGTCTCGGGTAGCGAGGTCGAGAGCCAATACCATGCGCCGGCAAGGATCAGAACCAGCGGCAGGCTTACGATCAGAAGCGGTCGGACCAGCCAGCGGAAGAGAAAGCGGCGGGGCGATCTCATGTCACGACTGTGCTGCCGTCGGCACCGACTGGGCGTCGATTCCGCATGCCCTTCCCTTCATTTAGCGCCGCGCGATGGCGCTCGAGGGCGTCGCGCCCGGCCACTTCAATGGGCGCCGGTAAAGCCGTCCCTGAAGCGATCGCGCAGCAGGTTCTTCTGGACCTTTCCCATTGTGTTTCGCGGAAGCTCGTCGATGAAATAGAGCTTCTTTGGCACCTTATAATGAGCAAGCTCGCTTCGCAGGCGGGCGATGATGGCGTCTTCCGTCAGGTCGGCCCGGCCGGCCTTGCGCTTGATGGCGGCGGCGACCCCTTCCCCGAAATCCGGATGGGGCACGCCGAAGACGGCAGATTCGTCGACCCCATCGATGCGGTCGATATAGCTCTCGACCTCCTTCGGATAGACGTTGTAGCCGCCGGAGATGATCAGGTCCTTGGCGCGGCCGACGATCCAGACATAGCCTTCAGCGTCGATCTTGCCCATGTCGCCGGTGATGAAGAAGCCGTCCGGCCGGAACTCCTCCTTGGTCTTCTCCGGGTTGCGCCAATAGCCCTTGAAGACGTTCGGACCGCGCACCTCGATGATGCCGATCTCCCCCGGCGACAGCACTTTGCCATTGCCGTCGCAGACGCGGACCTCCACGCCGGACAGCGCCTTGCCGCAGCTTCCCGGGCGCTCGGCGCCGACGGGATTGGAAGTGTTCATCACGGTCTCGGTCATGCCGTAGCGTTCGACGAGGGCCTTGCCGATGCGCGCCTGAAAGCTCCGGAAGGTTTCTTCCAGAAGCGGCGCCGAGCCCGAGATGAAGATGCGAACGCCCCGGCACAGCTCGCGGGAAAAGGCGGCGTGCGAGAGCAGTCGCATGTAGTAGGTCGGAACCCCCATGAACACCGTCGCCTTGGGCAAGTTGCGGATCACCGCGTCCGCGTCGAAGCGCGGCAGGAAGATCACCCGGCATGGGTTGTAGAGGGAGAGATTGGTCGCGACGAAGAGCCCGTGGGCGTGGAAAATCGGCAAAGCGTGCAGCAACACGTCCCCCGGCTGGAACTGCCAGACCTTGTGTAGAGCCAGGGTGTTCGAGGCCAGATTGCCGTGGCTCAGCATGGCGCCCTTGGGGCGCCCCGTCGTCCCCGAGGTGTAGAGGATGCAGGCGATATCGTCGGCGCCCGTCGCTTCGATGTCGCTCTCCGGCGCGAGCCCGCGCGCTTGCGCGAGAAGGCTGCCATCGCCGTTCTGCCCAAGCGTGAGCAGTTGAGGGACATTCCGGGCCGCCGCGATCTCGCGGGCCTGACTCTCCGCCTCCGGCCGGCAGACGAGGAGCACCGGCTCGGCGTCGCCGACGATGTAATCGACTTCGCCGCGCTGATAGGCCGTGTTCATCGGCAGAAAGATGGCACCGAAGCGCAGGCAGGCGACGTAGAGGAAGATCGCCTCGGGGGACTTCTCGACCTGCACGGCGATACGGTCGCCTCGGCGGACGCCGAGCTTCCGAAAAAGCGCGCATATGCGGCCGGAACCCGCCTCGAGATCGGCAAAGCTATAAAGCTTACCCTCCTCCAACTCCAAGAAGGGCATCGACAAGTCCTTGGGGAAGCGGCTGCGGAACAATGCGTAGCAGTTTTCGTTCATCGGCTGGCACCAAGGCGGCTTGCGACAGACGCTCTGCGCAGGCGGGGAGCTTGCTGCTTACAACAGCCGAGCCCCGGGATCAACCGAGAGGCGCCGCTCCCGTCGCTCTTTCCGGCTTGCGCCCGGCAGGATAGGGTGCTGCCGAAGCGGCGAGGAGCGAGACATGGATGCGAAGCCAAGAGAGTGCAGTTATCTCGGATTGAGCCGGAGCGGGTTTCATCGCATCGCCTATGTCGAATGGGGCGAGCCGTCCAACCGCCGTACCCTCGTCTGCGTGCATGGCTTGACGCGAAACGGCCGCGATTTCGACACCCTCGCGGCGGCGATGGCGGATGCGTACCGGGTTGCCTGCCCCGATGTGGTTGGCCGCGGTCGCAGCGAATGGCTCGCCGACAAGACCGGCTACGACATGCCCCAATACTGCGCCGATCTGAACGCGCTCCTGGCGCGGCTCGACGGCGATTCGGTCGACTGGCTGGGGACGTCCATGGGCGGGCTCATCGGCATGGCGCTTGCGGCCCTGCCCGGCGCGCCGATCCGCCGGCTGATCTTGAACGACATTGGCCCTTTCATTCCCAAATCCGCGCTCGAGCGGATCGCCCTCTTCGTCGGCAAGGACCCGCAGTTTCCCGATCTGGCGGCGGCGGAATCCTACATGCGCGAGGTCTCGGCGCCGTTCGGCAGGCTCAGTGATCGCCAATGGCACCATCTCACGATCCACGCTGTGAAGCAGGTTGCCGATGGCGGCTGGCGCCTGCGCTATGACCCGGCGATCGGCGATGCGTTTCGGCAGAGCGAGATCAAGGACGTCGATCTATGGGCCTTATGGGATCGCATATCCTGCCCGGTGCTGGTCCTGCGTGGAAGGAATTCCGATCTGCTCTTACCGGAAACCACGGCGGAGATGGCCCGGCGCGGGCCCAAGTCGCGCTGCGTCGAATTTCCCGATTGCGGCCATGCGCCGGCTCTGATGGCGCCCGAGCAGATTGCTGTCGTTCGCGAGTTTCTGCTCAGCCCGCCTTGAGCAGCTTCGCTGCCTCAACGGCGAAATAGGTGAGAATGCCGTCGGCGCCTGCCCGCTTGAAGCCGAGCAGGCTTTCGAGCACGACACGATCGTTATCGAGCCACCCGTTGCGCGCGGCACCCTTGAGCATCGCATATTCCCCGCTCACCTGATAGGCGAAGGTCGGCACCTTGAAGGTCTCCTTCACCCGCCGCACGATGTCCAGATAGGGCATGCCCGGCTTGACCATGACCATGTCGGCGCCTTCTGCGAGGTCGAGGGCTACCTCGCGCAGCGCCTCGTCGGAATTCGCGGGGTCCATCTGATAGGTGCGCTTGTCGCCCGTGAGCGCCTTGATCGAGCCGATGGCGTCGCGGAACGGACCGTAGAAGGCCGAGGCGTATTTCGCCGCGTAGGACATGATCCGCACATGGTCGAAGCCGCTCCGATCGAGGGCCTGGCGGATTGCGCCCACGCGGCCATCCATCATGTCGGAGGGGGCGATGATGTCGCAGCCGGCCTCGGCCTGAACCAGGGATTGCCGGCACAACATCTCGACGGTCTCGTCGTTCGCCACGTAGCCGTCGCGCAACAGGCCGTCGTGGCCGTGGCTCGTATAAGGATCGAGGGCGACGTCGCATATCATGCCGATCTCGGGATGCGCCGCCTTGAGTGCGCGCACGGCGCGGCAGACGAGATTCTCGGGGTTGATCGCCTCCTCGCCGTCCTCGGTCTTGCGCCGGGGGTCGGTCTGGGGAAAGAGCGCCACGGCCGGGATACCCAGCGTCTTCGCCTCGTCGACGGCTTCGACGAGCACGTCGACGGATAGCCGGTCGACTCCCGGCATCGAGGGGACCGCCTCGCGCAGGCCCTTGCCCTCGCGCACAAAGACAGGCCAGATGAGGTCGTCCGCCGAGAGCCTGTGCTCGGCGACGAGGCGCCGTGTCCAGGAATCGATACGGTTGCGGCGCATCCTTACGCGCGGATAGGCGCCGGGTGGCGGCTCCTTCGCATCCGCCGGGGTCACGCGGCCGATGGCGGGGCGAAATCTGGGCTTCGACTGCTCGTTCATGAGCGCAGAATCGCATAGAACCAGCGGCGAAACCAGAGCGCAGGACGCCGCAGGCGTCCCGCATTGACAGGGGTCCGCCCCCCGGTATGATCGACGCCGCCGCGCGCCTGCGCGGACGCGACGACGGTCGTCCTGCCGGTGCAGGAGCAGCCATGGATTTCACCCTATCGGAGGAGCAGCTCGCGTTCCAGGCGACGGCGCGGCAATTCGCCACCCAGGAGATGGCGCCACACGCGGCCCGATGGGACGAGGAGAAGATTTTCCCCGAGGAGACGTTGCGCAAGGCCGCGACCCTTGGCTTCGGCGGCATCTATGTGCGCGACGATGTGGGGGGCGCCAATCTCTCCCGGCTCGACGCGGCGGTGATCTTCGAGGAGCTCGCGGCCGCTTGCCCCTCGACGGCGGCCTATATCTCGATCCACAACATGGCGTGCTGGATGATCGACGAGTTCGGTAGTGACGCCCAGCGCCGCCGCCGGCTCCCCCCGCTCGCCAGCATGAGGCATTTCGCAAGCTACTGCCTGACGGAGCCCGGCGCCGGCTCGGATGCGGCAGCGCTCAGGACGCGCGCCGAGCGGCGGCGCGATCATTACGTAGTGAACGGCAGCAAAGCCTTCATCTCGGGAGGCGGCCGCAGCGATGTCTATGTCGTGATGGTGCGCACCGGCGAGGACGGCCCACGCGGGATCTCGACCCTGGTCGTGGAAAAAGGCACGCCCGGGCTTTCCTTCGGAAAGCAGGAGCGGAAGCTCGGCTGGAACAGCCAGCCGACGGCGATGGTCATGTTCGAGGATTGCCGCGTGCCCGTCGAAAACCGCCTCGGCGCCGAGGGGGACGGCTTCAAGATCGCCATGATGGGCCTCGATGGCGGTCGCATCAATATCGGCGCTTGCTCGATCGGCGCCGCCCGGGCAGCACTCGATGCGGCACGGGAGCATATGCAAATACGCGAGCAGTTCGGGCGGAAGCTCTCGGAATTCCAGGCGCTCCAGTTCCGCCTCGCCGACATGGCGACGGAGCTGGAGGCGGCACGGCTCATGATCCATCGCGCCGCGACCCTGCTCGACGCGCGTGATCCGCAGGCGCGGGTCCATTGCGCGATGGCCAAGCGCTTCGCCACCGATGTGGGCTTCGAGGTGTGCAACCAGGCGCTCCAGCTCCATGGCGGCTACGGCTATCTCAAGGACTATCCGATCGAGCGCTATCTGCGCGACTTGCGCGTGCACCAGATCCTCGAGGGCAGCAACGAGATCATGCGCCTTATCGTGGCGCGCCGGCTGCTCGGGCAGGCCAACTGAAGGCGACATTGAATGAACGACATGGGAGTCGAGACGGCGGCGGGCGACATTCTGTTCGAGCGGCGCGGCCCGCTCGGCCTCATAACGCTCAACCGGCCCAAGGCGCTCAACGCGCTCACCCTCGCGATGATGAGCGCTCTCGACCCTCGCCTCGACGAGTGGGAAGCCGATCCTGATATCCATGCCGTCGTGATCCAGGGCGCCGGGGAGCGCGCTTTTTGCGCAGGCGGCGACATTCGCGCCCTTTATGAATCGCGCGCAAAGGGCGATCGGTGCTATCGAGCCGCCTTCTATCGCGAGGAATACAGCCAGAACCGCCGCATCTTCCGCTTCAAGAAGCCCTATATCGCGCTCATCGACGGCATCACGATGGGTGGCGGTGTGGGGCTCTCGGTCCACGGCACCTATCGCGTGGCGACCGAGCACACGCTCTTTGCCATGCCGGAAACCGGCATCGGGCTTTTTCCAGATGTGGGGGGCGGCTATTTCCTGCCGCGCCTGCCGGGCCAGCTCGGGATGTATCTTGGCCTCACCGGCCACCGCATAAAGGGAGCGGACTGCCTCTATGCGGGGATCGCCACTCATTATGCCGCAAGCGACAGGCTCCCGGCGCTGCTCGCGGCGCTCGAAGCCGCCGATTTCGGGAAAGCGCCAAATGCCGTCCGCGACATACTCGCCCGCTTCGCGAGTGATCCCGGTCCGGCGCCGCTCGCAGGGCATCGCGCCGAGATCGACCGCTGCTTCGCTCCCGATTCCATCGAGGGCATCTTGAACGCGCTCGATGCGGCAGGCACACCCTGGGCGCAAGAGACGCGCCGGACATTGGCGACGAAATCGCCGACCTCGTTGAAATTGACCTTCCGTCAGCTTCGCGAAGGCAAGCGCCTCGATTTCGAGGCCGTGATGATCATGGAATATCGCCTGTGCCAGTACTGCATGGACGGGCACGACTTCTTCGAGGGCGTGCGCGCAGTCCTCATCGACAAGGACAATATGCCGAGCTGGAGTCCCCCGTCGCTCGCGGAGGTGCGCGACGAGGAGATCGCCCGAGCTTTCGCGCCGCGCGATGACGACCTTCGATTCGATTGAGAGGCGCGGGACATAACGATCGGGGAGGAGCATGGGATGAGCAAAGTGGGCTTTATCGGCCTCGGCAATATGGGCGGCCCGATGCTGCGCAACCTGCTCAAGGCCGGCCATCAGGCGAGGGTCTATGATGTCGTGCCGAGCGCGCTGGAAGCCGCCGTCGAGGCCGGTGCAAGGGCGGCCGCAAGCGCACCCGACGCTGCGCGTGATGCCGAGGTGGTGGTTACGATGCTCCCCGCCGGCGCGCAGGTCCGCGAGGTCTATCTCGGCAACGCCGGGATCATCGCCTCTGCGCCAGCCGGAGCCCTGCTCGTCGACTGCTCGACCATCGATGTCGAGACCGCCCGATTTGTAGCCTCGGCGGCCGCGGCGAAGGGCCTCGAGATGGTCGACGCCCCCGTCTCCGGGGGCGTGGCGGGTGCTGCGGCGGCGACCCTCACCTTCATGGTGGGGGGCAGCGAGGCGGGGTTCGCGCGCGCGGAGCCGCTCCTCAAGGCAATGGGCAAGACGATCGTTCATGCCGGTCCCTCCGGCAACGGACAGGCTGCCAAGATCTGCAACAACATGATGCTCGGCATCCAAATGATCTCGGTGGCAGAGGCCTTCGCCTTGGCGGCGAAGCTTGGCCTTCCGGCCGCGAAGCTTTTCGAGGTGAGCGCCAAGGCCTCGGGTCAGTGCTGGTCCCTTACCAGCTACTGCCCGGAGCCGGGGCTCGTCCCGACAGCGCCCTCCAACCGGTCATTCCAACCGGGCTTCACCACGGCGATGATGCTCAAGGACCTCAGGCTGGCGCAGCAGGCCGCCAATGCGGCCGGCGCGGCGACGCCCCTGGGTGCTGCTGCGGCGGCGCTCTATGCCCTGTTCCACAACAAGGGGCAGGGGACGAGCGATTTCTCCGCCATCATCCGGATGATCAAGGGCGAGCTTTAGCGCGGCGCGCCAGCGGCGGGGCTTGGCGGCGATTGGGCCTTAACCCTTCTTTAAGCAACGACTTTTAATTTCATTGCCGGCATCATCGACCGGCTAGGCAGGTATGTCGTGAAACCCGCGTATCTCGAGAGCATCGCGCTGATCGAGCGGCTCCATCGCCGCTTTCTCGACGTTGTGCGTGCCGAGCTCGATCGCATGGGTGTCCAGGATATCAACAACGTCCAGGCGCTCATCCTTTTCAACATCGGCTCCGAGGAATACACGGTGGGCGAGCTCACCCAGCGCGGCTATTACCTCGGCACCAACGTCACCTACAATCTGAAGAAGCTCGTCGAATACGGCTACGTGACCCAGACGCGCTCCGCCCATGATCGCCGGTCGGTGCGGATCCGGCTGACGGATAAAGGGCTCGCTCTTTTCAAGGCCATCGACGCCGCCTATGACCGCCACATCGCGGCTCTCGACGCCGGCAAGCTCGCGGCGAAGAATCTCGACGACCTCAATGCCACGATGCGCGCGCTCGAGCGCTTCTGGAGCGGGCTCCTGGTCGCGAGCGGCCCCGCTTCCCTCCTCCGTGACGAAAGGGCTGCCTAAGACTCTGTCGCCCTAAACCCGTTAGGGATCAGTTCTCGAACAACTCCGCCCCGTTCCCCACATGGGCCTTCATGGCGGCGCGCAGCTTGTGGAGGGCCTGGCGCTCGATCTGGCGGATGCGCTCCTTGGTGACCCCGAAGGTTTCGCCGATCTCCGCGAGCGTCGTCTTGTCGTCGCCGAGGAAGCGGCTCTCGATCACCCGGCGCTCCCTCTCGCTCAGGGTATCCATGGCCTCGTTGAGCCAGGAGAGCTGCACCTTGCGATCGCGCCGGCCGGTGACGACGGTCTCCGGGGAGGGCCGGATGTCCGCGACCAAATCCTGAAGCTCCAGCGAATCATCCTCGCCGATCGTGGTGTTCAGCGACTGGTCGGGCCGTGCGAAATGGATGTCGATCCGCTCGACGTCGGCGAGCGGCACGTCGAGCTCGGCGGCGATCCGCGCCCGCTCCGCATCGGTCATGGTGCCGTCGGCGGTCATCTGCGCCCGCGCGCGCAAGCGCCACAGGTTGAAATAGACCCGCCGCTGGCTGGGCGTGGTCGCGACCCGCACCACCGAGGCGTTGCGCATCATGTAGTTGCGGATCATCCGCACGATCCACCAGGTCGCGTAGGTCGAGAACCGGGTATTGCGGTCGGGATCGAAGCGGCTGGCCGCCTCCATCAGGCCAATATTCCCCTCCTGGACGAGGTCGCCCAGGGGGATCGAGCTCGAGCGGTAGCGCGAGGCGATGCGGACGACAAGCCGCGCGTGGCTCTCGATGAGCTCGTTGAGGGCGGCCTGATCCCGTTGGTCGCGCCACCGGCGGCCCAGCTCCTGCTCGTATTCGCGTTCCAGGAAAGGCGCGTCCATCGCTGCCGCGATATAGCGCCGATCGCTCCTTTCCGTCTGCTTATTGTCGGCGAACGCCATGACTCACCTGTATTTTTTGCGATCCTCAGACGGACCGTTCATTGACTTTCGATTTCGAGTCGATACATTACCGCCACCGTCACTGCGGGGCAATGGGTATTTTCGAGTCGAAATCATATACATGACGCCTATGCAGCCAGCACATACCGAGTTGGAAGCCGCCCGCCACATTGCGGAGCTGCTGGATCGGCTGGGGCGTGCCACTCACGCACTTCAATTCGTCCATGGACTCAACCCCGCACAATGGGAAGCGTTGCGCTTCCTCGGTCGTGCCAACCGATATTCGCGATCGCCGACAATTCTCGCCGAATATCTCGGCACCACCAAGGGTACGGCATCCCAGACCCTCCGGGCCCTCGAGGACAAAGGTTATGTGCGGCGGTGCAAGGACTGCGCCGATCGGCGAGGGGTTACCCTCGAGATCACGTCCGAGGGCCGGGCGCTTCTCGATCTCGATCCCATGCGGGACATCGAGCAGGCCGTCGCCGCCTTGGCGGCCCCCTGTGCGGCGCATCTCGCGGAGGGCTTGGCCCAGGTGCTCGCCAAGGTCCGCAGCCGCTGCCGCCAAGGGCAGTTCGGTGTCTGCGAGCGCTGCAGCCATCTGGTCGCGGCCGGCGAGTCGCAGACCACGCAATGCGGACTCACGGGCGATACCCTTTCGCTCGATGAGCGCAAGCTTCTCTGCGCGAATTTTTCCGATTGCGAATGCTGACACGCCGGCAAGACGCCCTGGCGCGTCAGAGCGCTTCCGGCCCCGCGAGGCTGGCCGCCGCCGCGGTTAGCTGATATTCATCAGGCCGTGAAGCGCATCCTGGTCTTTCAGCATCACCCGCACGAGCACCCCGGCACCTTGCGTGACTTTCTCGCCGAGGATGGCATCGGCTGGGATGTGGTGCGCCTCGACAGCGGCGAGCCGATCCCGCCGCTCGCCGGCTACGATGCCCTCATCGTGATGGGAGGTCCCCAAGACGTCTGGCAGGAGGACCGGTATCCCTGGCTCGCCGCGGAGAAGGCGGCCATCCGCGAGGCGGTGGTGCTGCTGGCGCTGCCCTATCTCGGCATTTGCCTCGGCCATCAGCTCCTCGCCGCGGCCTTGGGTGGCGCTGTGGCGCCGATGACAGGACACGCCGAGATCGGCGTGCGCGAGGTCGAGCTGCTGCCGGCCGGCGAGCGCGATCCGCTTCTCGGCGGAAACGGCCGCAGCTTGTGGTGCCTTCAGTGGCACGCCGCCGAAGTCACGAGCCTTCCCGAGGGCGCCGAGGCGCTGGCGCGGTCGCCGGCCACGAAAATCCAGGCCATGCGTTACGGCCCGCGCGCTTATGGGCTGCAGTTTCACGTCGAGGCGGGCGAAAGCACGGTTCGGGACTGGGCGGGGATTCCGGCCTATAAGCGCGCCCTTGAGCGCGGACTCGGCCCCGGCGAGCTTTCGCTTTTCGCGGCGGAGGCGGCGCGGCGCGCCGATGCATTCAGGCAGACGGCCCGCCGCCTCTATGATCGCTTCAAGGCGCTCGCCGGCGGGTAAGCTGCCGGCGCTATTCTTGATTCTTGCGACAGGTACGGAGGACACATGGCGGCCCCCAAGCAAAAGCTGCGCAGCCAGGAGTGGTTCGGGCGGAAGGACCGGGACGGCCTCGTTCATCGCAGCTGGATGAAGAACCAGGGCTACCCCCACGACCAGTTCGACGGGCGGCCCGTCATCGGCATCTGCAACACCTGGTCGGAGCTCACGCCCTGTAACGGCCATTTCCGGCTCCTCGCCGAGCACGTCAAGAAGGGCGTCCTGGAGATGGGGGGCTTTCCGCTCGAGTTCCCGGTGATGAGCCTCGGCGAGACGCTGATGCGGCCCACCACCATGCTGTTCCGCAACCTGTGCAGCATGGATGTCGAGGAATCGATTCGCGCCAATCCCCTTGACGGCGTTGTGCTCTTGATGGGCTGCGACAAGACGACGCCGGCGCTTCTCATGGGGGCGGCGAGCTGCGATCTGCCGACGATCGCCGTCTCGGGCGGACCGATGCTCAACGGCTATTTCCGCGGCGAGCGCATCGGCTCGGGGACCCATGTCTGGAAGTTCACCGAGATGCTCAAGACGGGCGAGATGACCGAGGCCGACATGGTCGAGGCCGAGGCCTGCATGTCGCGCTCGGTCGGGCACTGCATGACCATGGGCACGGCCTCGACCATGGCGTCCATGGTCGAGGCTCTCGGTATCGGGCTGCCGACGAATGCGGCGATTCCCGCCGCGGATTCGCGCCGCAACCTCCTGGCTCGCCTTGCCGGCCGCCGCATCGTCGAGATGGTGCGCGAGGATCTGCGCATCTCGAAGATCCTGACCAAGAAGGCTTTCGAGAATGCGATTCGCGTCAACGGCGCCATCGGCGGCTCGACGAATGCCGTCGTGCATCTCATCGCGATCGCGGGCCGGCTCGGCGTCGATCTCACGCTCGACGATTGGGATCGCCTCGGCCGCGAGGTTCCTTGCCTCGTCAACCTGATGCCTTCCGGCACCTTCCTCATGGAGGATTTCTATTACGCGGGAGGATTGCCGGCGGTGATGAAGGAGATCGGCGAGCTCCTCCACAGGGACGCGCTCACGGCCAACGGGCGCAAGCTCTGGGAGAACGTGAAGGACGCGACGGTGTGGAACCGCGAGGTCATTTTCACGATGAAGGAGCCGTTCAAGCCCGAGGGCGGCATCGCTGTCCTGCGCGGCAATCTGGCGCCCAATGGCGCCGTGCTCAAGCCCTCGGCCGCGACGCCGTCCCTCATGCAGCATCGCGGCCGCGCCGTCGTCTTCGAGGACATCGACCACTACCACGCCCGAATCGACGATCCCAAGCTCGAGGTCGACGAGAGCTCCGTACTCGTGCTCAAGAATTGCGGGCCGAAGGGATATCCGGGTTTCCCCGAGGTCGGCAATTTCGCGCTGCCGAAAAAAGTTCTCAAGAAGGGGGTCACCGATATGGTGCGCATTTCGGATGCGCGGATGTCGGGCACGGCCTATGGCACCGTCGTGCTCCACACCGCGCCCGAAGCCGCGGCAGGCGGGCCGCTCGCGCTTGTGCGCGAGGGCGATCCGATCAGCCTCGACGTCCCGGCGCGACGCCTCTCGCTGGAGGTGCCCGAGGCCGAGCTCGTGCGCCGGCGACAGGCGTGGAAGTCCGCGGCACCCAGCTACGATCGCGGCTATTACAAGCTCTATATCGACCACGTGCTCGGCGCGGACCGTGGTGCCGATCTCGACTTCCTCGTCGGTCATAGCGGCGCGCCGGTGCCGCGCGAATCCCATTGAACGGCGAAAATGGAAACGCATTCCACTATGGACGGGTCGGCGGTCGCACCGTAAACTCACGGCAAAAAAACGCTCGCGCGCAGGCATCGGCGAGCGGGAAGAAGCCTCACGAGGGAGGAGATGGCGTCAGTCGAGCTGCGCAGCGTTCGCAAGTCTTTCGGAGCCACGGAGATCATCCACGGCGTCTCCATCGATATCGGCGACGGCGAGTTCGTCGTGCTTGTCGGCCCGTCCGGCTGCGGGAAGTCGACGCTTCTGCGCATGATCGCCGGGCTCGAGGAGATCACGGGCGGCCAGATCGCGATCGGCGGCCGCGTCGTGAACACTCTGCCGCCCAAGAGCCGCGATATCGCGATGGTGTTCCAGAACTACGCGCTCTATCCCCATATGAGCGTCTTCGACAACATGGCGTTCAGCCTGAAGCTCGCCAAGATGCCGCGCGCGGAGATCGAGGCGAAGGTGCGCCGCGCCGCGGAGATCCTCGGCCTCGTCGCCTATCTCGATCGCTACCCGCGCCAGCTTTCGGGCGGGCAGCGCCAGCGCGTCGCCATGGGGCGGGCCATCGTCCGCGATCCCCAGGTCTTCCTCTTCGACGAGCCGCTCTCGAATCTCGACGCCAAGCTGCGGGTGCAGATGCGCTCGGAGATCAAGGAGCTGCACCAGCGCCTGCGCTCCACCTCGATCTATGTCACCCATGACCAGATCGAGGCCATGACCATGGGCGACAGGATCGTCGTCATGCGCGACGGCGTCGTCGAGCAGATCGGCTCGCCCCTTGATCTCTATGACAGGCCGGTCAACCCCTTCGTCGCGGGCTTCATCGGCTCGCCGGCGATGAACTTCATAGAGGGCGAGTTCGGCGGCAACGGCGGCGCCGCGGTGATGGCGAGCGATGGCACGCTCCTACCGGCGCCGGTGAAGGGCGAGGGCGGGCGAAAGGTGATCTATGGCGTGCGGCCCGAGCACTTCTCGCTTGCCGATGCGAGCGGCGGGATCGGCGCCGAGGTGGTCCTCGTGGAGCCGACCGGGGCCGAAACCCTGATCGTTTGCCAGATCGGCAATGCGCGGGTGCAGGCGCTGTTCAAGGAACGGCACCGCTTCAAGCCGGGCGAGCGGATCTGGCTTAGGCCCGATCTCGACACCGTGCATCTTTTCGATTCCGAAAGCGGGCGACGGGTCAATTGAGGGGGCGTCATCGAGGCGATGCACGCCGGCGGAACGGGGCCGCGCCGGCGGGCGGCAAGAGGGAGCGGCTCGACACGGTCATGGACCGAAGCTGATTGGGAGGGATGCGATGTCCAAATTCACGCGGCGCGACGTGTTCAAGCTCGGTGCGGGTGCCGCCATTCTCGGCGCCACCGGCGCCAAGATCGGCCCGGCGGCGGCGGCCGATCTCAAGTTCACGCCCGAGAAGGGCGCTAAGCTCAAGGTGCTGCGCTGGAAGCAGTTCGTCCAGGGCGACATCGAATCCTTCACGGCGAGCACCAAGAAATTCACCGAGACGACGGGCGTGGATGTCCATCTCGATACCGAAAGCTGGGAGGATGTGCGACCCAAGGCCGCCGTCGCGGCCAATATCGGCGCCGGGCCGGACATCATCATCGGCACCAATGACGACCCGCACAAGTTTCCGGACAAGCTCCTCGACTTGACGGATCTCGCAGAATATCTCGGCCAGAAATATGGCGGCTGGTACGACGTTTGCCGCGTCTACGGCATGCGCGACAAGCGCTGGATCTGCCTGCCCCAGGGCATCAACGGCTCCTGCATCAATTATCGCATCAGCGCGGTGCAGAAGGCGGGGTTCGACGGCATTCCCAAGGACCTGCCCAATTTCCTCAAGCTGTGCCAGAACCTGAAGAAGAACGGCATGCCGGCCGGCTTCGCTCTCGGCCATGCGACGGGCGACGCCAACAATTGGACCCATTGGGCCTTGTGGTCCCATGGCGGCATGGTCGTCGACAAGAACAGCAATGTGGTGCTCGACTCGCCGGAGACAGTCGCCGCGCTCGAATACGTCAAGCAGCTCTACGCCACCTTCATCGAGGGGACGCTGAGCTGGCTCGATCCGAGCAACAACAAGGCCTTCCTCGCCGGCGACATCAGCCTGACGGGCAACGGCATCTCGATCTACTATGTGGCCAAGACCTCGAGCGATCCGAAGCTGCAGGCGATCGCCAAGGACATGAACCACGCCCATTACCCGATCGGCCCGGTCGGCAAGCCCACGGAGCAGAACCTCATCCTCGACGCCTTCGTGTTCAAATACACGAAGTATCCCAACGCAGCGAAGGAATACCTCCGCTTCATGTGGGAGAAGGAGCAATACGATCCGTGGATGATCGCATCGCTCGGCTATGTCAGCCAGCCGCTCAAATACTATGAGAATAATCCGGTCTGGACGTCGGACCCCAAAGCCAAGCCATTCAGCGAGGTTTCCGCGCTCGTTCTGGAGAACGGCTATGCGGGCCCCCTTGGCAACGCCTCCGCCGCCGTGATGGGCGACTTCATCGTCGTCGACATGTTCGCCGAGGCGGCCTCGGGAGCGCAGACTCCAAAGGCCGCAGCACAACGCGCCGCCGAGCGCGCCAAGCGCTACTACAAGGCTTGAGCCGGTGAGCGGTGGCGCCTTCGGGCGCCACCTCTTGCCTCCCGGAGCATTCATGACCGTCGAGAGCCGCGCCGCCGCCATCGAGTTGCCCGCGTTTTATCGCTGGCTCGATCGGCTGATGCACAGCCGCAATCTGCTGGGCCTGATTTTCATGCTCCCGGCGTCGGCGCTGCTCCTCATCTTCCTCACCTATCCGCTGGGGCTCGGCGTCTGGCTCGGCATGACCGACGCGACCATCGGGGACACGGGACGCTTCATCGGCATCGACAACTACATTTCGCTCGCCCATGACAGCGTGTTCTGGCTCGTCGTCTTCAACACGCTTCTCTACACGGTCGTGGCGAGCGTCTTCAAATTCGGGCTCGGGCTGTGGCTGGCGCTCATCTTGAACGAGCACATCCCGTTCAAGGCCTTCATCCGCGCCATCGTACTGCTTCCCTTCATCGTGCCCACGGTGCTTTCTGCCGTCGCCTTCTGGTGGATCTATGACAGCCAGTTCTCGATCATCTCCTGGGCGTTGGTGAGGCTCGGCATCATCACCCAGTATATCGATTTCCTGGGCAGCCCCGATCTCGCGCGCATGTCGGTGATCATCGCCAATATCTGGCGCGGCATTCCGTTCGTCGCGATCACGCTCCTGGCCGGGCTGCAAACCATTCCGCCGACGCTCTATGAGGCGGCGACGCTCGACGGGGCGACGCCGTGGCAGCGCTTCTGGCATGTCACTCTGCCGATGCTGACGCCGATCATCGCGGTGGTAATGACCTTCTCGGTGCTCTTCACCTTCACGGACTTTCAGCTCATCTACACCCTGACCCGCGGCGGGCCGCTCAACGCGACGCACCTCATGGCGACGCTGTCATTCCAGCGCGCGATCACGGGAGGCCATCTCGGCGAGGGGGCGGCGATCGCCGTTGCCATGATCCCATTCCTCCTGGCGGCGATTCTCTTCAGTTATTTTGGGCTGCAGCGGCGGCGCTGGCAGCATGGCGGCGGAGACTAGACGAATGGTGGCGAAGGTCGGTGCCCTCGACAAGTCCGGCATGGAGTATCTCGTCTCGCTGCCGCGCAAGGTGGTGACGGTCTATATCCCGCTCGCCATTTTCCTCTTCGTGCTCCTGTTCCCTTTCTATTGGATGACGCTGACGTCGTTCAAGACGAACGAGGAGCTTTACGACTTCAAGCACTACAATCCGTTCTGGCTCACGCACCCGACCCTCGCCAATTTCCACAAGCTCTTCTTCGAGACCGATTTCGGCGGCTGGCTGTGGAACACCATCTTCGTCTCCGTGGTCGCGACCTTTCTTTCGCTGTTCGCCAGCGTGCTCGCCGCCTATGCGATCGAGCGGCTTCGCTTCAGCGGCTCGCGCTATGTCGGCATGGCGATCTTCCTCGCCTATCTTGTGCCGCCGTCCATTCTCTTCATTCCCCTCGCGCTCATGGTGTTCAAGCTGGGCGCCTTCGACTCCCTGTGGTCGCTCATCCTGACCTATCCGACCATCCTGGTGCCGTTCTGCACCTGGCTCCTGATGGGGTATTTCAAATCGATCCCCTATGAGATCGAGGAATGCGCGCTGATCGACGGGGCGTCGCGCTTCCAGATCCTGTGGAAGATCATCCTGCCCCTCGCCGTCCCGGGGCTCATCTCGGCGGGAATCTTCGCGTTCACCCTCTCATGGAACGAGTTCATCTACGCGCTCACCTTCATCTCCTCCTCGGAGAACAAGACGATCTCGGTCGGCGTCATCACCGAGCTCGTGGAGGGAGACGTCTATCATTGGGGGTCGCTGATGGCGGGCGCGCTCGTGGGCTCGCTGCCCGTGGCGATCCTCTATTCCTTCTTCGTCGAGCATTACGTCTCGAGCATGACGGGGGCGATCAAGGAATAGGCGGCAAGGACGCGCCGATGCCGAAAGGGCCGAGCCGCACCGGCCCGGCCCTCGTCAGCTCCGCCTTGCGGCGCCGTTATGCGGTAAAGGCCTGGATGCCCGTCTGCGCCCGGCCGAGGATGAGGGCGTGGATGTCGTGGGTGCCCTCATAGGTGTTGACGGCCTCGAGATTCATGACGTGGCGGATTACGTGGTATTCGTCGGCGACCCCGTTGCCGCCGTGCATGTCGCGCGCCATGCGGGCGATGTCGAGGGCCTTGCCGCAGTTGTTGCGCTTGAGGAGCGAGATCGTCTCAGGGGCGCATTTGCCCTCGTCCATGAGGCGCCCCGTCCGGAGCGCCGCCTGGAGTCCGAGCGTGATCTCGGTCTGCATGTCCGCGAGCTTCTTCTGGATGAGCTGATTGGCGGCGAGAGGGCGGCCGAACTGCTTGCGCTCGAGGACATAGGTGCGCGCGGCATGCCAGCAGAACTCGGCGGCTCCCATCGCCCCCCAGCCGATGCCGTAGCGCGCGTTGTTGAGGCAGCCGAACGGGCCGGCGAGGCCCTTGGCGCCCGGAAGCCGGTTCTCCTCCGGCACGAAGACATCGTCCATGACGATCTCGCCGGTGAGCGAAGCGCGGAGAGAGAACTTGCCCTCGATCTTCGGCGCAGAGAGGCCCTTCATCCCCTTTTCCAGGATGAAGCCGCGAATGACGCTATCGTCGTCTTTCGCCCAGACCACGAACACGTCGGCGATGGGCGAATTGGTGATCCACATTTTGCTGCCCTTGAGGCGATAGCCGCCTTCCGTCGCCACGGCGCGGGTCTTCATCCCGCCGGGGTCGGAGCCGTGGTCCGGCTCCGTCAGGCCGAAGCAGCCGACGATCTCGCCTGTCGCCAGCTTCGGCAGGTATTTCTGCCGCTGGGCTTCGCTGCCATAGGCGTAGATCGGCCACATGACCAAGGACGACTGCACGCTCATGCAGGAGCGATAGCCGGAATCGACGCGCTCGACCTCGCGCGCGATGAGGCCGTAGCAGACATAGTTCACGCCGGGGCAGCCATAGCCCTTGATGGTGGAGCCGAGGAGGCCGAGCTCTCCCAGCTCGCGGAAGACGGCGCGGTCGAAGCGCTCGTGGCGATTGGCCTCGAGCACACGGGGCATGAGTTTCCCCTGACAGAAGGAGCGCGCGCTGTCCCGCACCAGACGCTCCTCCTCCGTGAGCTGCTCCTCGAAGAGGAGGGGATCGTCCCATTGGAACTTGGCCATCGGCTTGATGGACGGCTTGTCGGCGACGGCGAGCTCGGCAGGCATGGCAAGTACTCCCGTGAAAGGCGTTCCGCACTCCGTGCAAACCAGGAGGGCGCCACTCTTAGCGGTGCAGCGCCCGTCTGTCACGCGGCATTAAATCGCTGGGCTCTCCCCTTCAATATACCACCTTCCGGCGCGAGGATGCGGCGGCTCCTCGTCCGGGTCCGCCGTCGCATTCACCATTTGTCTCATCTCGCGGGCCATGGCCTCCGATTCGATGCGCCGCGCCCCCGTCGAAATGGTGGCGGCAAACGCCGGAATGCGGGCGAGAATTTTATGTAGCTGACGCGTCAAGTTGACCGGTTTTTGTAGCGCATCAAATGACCGCTTCTGCTGTGGTTGGGGCTGTGGGCAAGCCGGAGGCTTGTCCACAGCCGTTGCGCCGGCGAAGCGGCTTAGGCGGCGCACTCAGGGGTG
>DATGLG010000035.1:0-2206 GCA_035294245.1 Alphaproteobacteria bacterium
GCAGCGAGAGTATGCAAGGCTGATCGGAGCGGGTCGGCGGCGAAGTATTGCTTCCACAACCTCGGAGTGAGCTCGGCGACGCGCGAGGCGGGATGTTGGCCGACGCGCTGCAGGACGTCGACGAGATAGGTATACGGGTCGATGCCGTGAAGACGGCAGGTGACGATGAGACTCTGGACGATGCCGAGGTGCTCGGCGCCGAGCTCGGTCCAGCAGAAGTTCCAATTTTTGCGACCCAGCGGAACGGCTCTCAGGGCGCGCTCGAGATGGTTCGTGTCGGGTGGCACCTCGGGGTCGGTGAGGAACACCTCAAGACCCGCGCGCCGCTCGCGAGCGTGGTTCAGGGCGGCGATGAACGGGGTTGTCGGCCGCAGCCCGTGTTCCTCGAGCTTGTGGTCCACCCAGGCGAAGAACCCCTCCACGTGCGGCTTGCTGTGCGTGAGTCGATGCAGCCGCTTGACCTCCCCGGTGAGCCTCTGGGCGCGGATATCCTCTTCGATTTCGTAGATTTTGGCGATGCGGCGCAGTCCCTCGCGCACGCCCTCGGGGTCGGAGGCCTCGGCTTCAAATAGCTCTCTGCGTGCGTGAGCCCAGCATTGGGCGTGGGTGATGCCGACCTTCTTCGCATAGCTTGCGTAGGCCGCATAGCCAGCGGTCAGGCGCACGGAGCCTGATGCGGGGTCTGCACCGAGGGCGGCGTACACATTTGCCGCCTCGCGGGAGGGGCAGTACGGGAAGCACACTTCGTTGTGCTCACCGTACACCGCCCAGAAGTAGGCCGTGCGCATCTTGCCGCGCTCGGTTCTGCCGGCCTTGATCGGGGTCTCATCCATGGCCCTCAGGCGACTTGCCCGGATCGAGTCGAACTGGGCGTCGTAGATGGGCTCGAGAAAGCCGATCGTCTGTTGCGTCAGCTGCGTAAGCCAGGGGCGGCTGACGCGGATGCCGGCCTGCTCGAGACGTTGGTGCTGGCGGTAGAGCGGCAGATGCCAGAGGAACTTATCGATGAGGAGACCGGCGAGAAAGCTCACATCGGCACGACTGGCCTCGATCACCCCAGCCGGGGCAGGCGGACAGTGGATCGACTCGGTGTCGCGCCGCTTCACCACCGGACGCACGTACTTGAGGATGACGTAGCCACCGGGGCGCTGCGCCAGGCGATGGGTGACCTTCTGGCCGATGACCTCGAACTCCTCAGCCTCGAGCCCCTCGATCCGGGGTACGGGCAGCTCAATGGTCTCCATCGGCACACGGCTCTCATCGAAGAAGGGGACGCTCTCGGTCTCCTCGGCCGCGGCGGCATCGCGCTGGGGAACCCGCCGTGTGTGTGCCGCCACGGTGCGCTCCTTCGCCGGCGTGCTCGTATCGGGGGGGTGCGAGCACCTCCCCGAGGGCGAGCTGCCGGTCGTTCTCGAGCACGCGCAGCCGCTCGCTCTTTACCCCAAAGAGATTGCGCTCGAACCACTCGAGCCGACGCATGACAGAGGCGAGCTGGGCAGTGAGAGTCTCGATCCTCTGTGCCTGAGAGCGCGCGATGCCGATGAGCTCGGAGTGCGAAAGTCCCACCAGCTCAACCTCGTTCGGGAGCTTCGGTGGCGCGGGCTGCTGCATCACTCAACTGTAGCAGAGCGCGGCTGTTTGAAGAAGTGCTCGAATGAGAATCTTGCAGAGTATCCGGCAGTCGGTAGCGCTTGCGCACGCGCACCGGCTCAATCCACTCAAGCAACATCTTCAAGGCCGTGAAATCCATCTGTCGCGTGCGCACCCGCGACCAATCCGCGAGGAAACGCCCCGCCTCGAGCCGCTTCGCCCAGATGCAAAATCCGCAACGGTCGAAATACAGAACCCGCATCTGCATCGCGCGCCGGTTGATGAAGCAGTAGAGCGCACCATCGAGCGGATCGGCCCCAAGCTCGTGCCGCACCATCGCCTGCAGGCCATCGCAGGAGCGGCGCATGTCGCAGGGCTGCCCGTACAGGTGCACCCGCAGCTGTCCTTCGGGGAAGAACATCAGCCCCGCACCAGGTGCAGGATGATCCCACCGCCCAGATCGAGGCGGACCTCCCAGCGCTGCGCGGCGGGTGCACCGAGCGCGCCGAGATCGATGAACCCCGGCGCTTGCCTCACGGGGACCGGCGCACTCTCCGTGCGCCCCGACCGAGCCTTACGCAACCGCGAGCGCCAACCGTAGAACGTCCAGGCGCTG
>DATGLG010000036.1:0-53357 GCA_035294245.1 Alphaproteobacteria bacterium
CGATCTGATGCGCTTCGGCATCACGCCCCTCTATATCGGCTACACCGATATCTTCGACGCCGTCGGACACCTCGCCGATATCTTGCGGACCCGCGCCTGGGACAGCGCCAAGTTCAGGGCGCGCGACAAGGTCACCTGACCATGGCGGTCCCCCGCCGCTCGGTTGAAGAGCGCTCGTCCCGATCAAGCCGGCCAGGGCAGCGAATAGGTCTTCACATTGGTGAAGCTCTTCATGGCCTCGATCACACCCTCCTTGTAGCCGAGGCCGGAATCCTTGATGCCGCCAAAGGGCGACATCTCGATGCGGTAGCCCGGCACCTCCCAGATATTCACGGTGCCCACCTGCAGCTCGTTAATGAAGCGGGTGATGTATTCGAGGCGATTGGTGCAGACTCCCGAGGAGAGGCCGTAGACGGTCGAGTTGGCGACGCGGATGGCGTCGTTGATATCGCGCACGCGAATGATCGGAATCACCGGGCCGAAGGTCTCCTCGCGCACCAGCTCGCAATCGAAGGGCACCTTGTCGACCACGGTCGCGGGGAAGAGGGCGCCTCGCCGATCGTTCCCGTGCAATAGCTCGGCGCCCTTCGCGACCGCATCGAGGACGCGGTTCTGGAAGAGAATGGCCGAGCGCTCGTTGATGACCGTGCCGATATCGGTCTCGGGGTCCATGGGATCGCCGCAGACAAGCTTTTTCGCCTTGGCGACGACGAGCGGCACGAAATCATCGGCGACCGAATCGACGACGAGGATGCGCTTCACTGCCGTGCACCGCTGGCCGGAATTCTTCGTCGCTCCCAGCACCGCGAGATCGGCCGCCTTCTCGAGGTCGGCATCCTCCATCACGATCAGCGGGTCGTTCCCGCCGAGCTCGAGGACGATGCGCTTATAGCCGGCTTTCTCGGCAATATATTTGCCGACGCGCACGCTGCCGGTAAAGGTGATGAGGTCGATCTGCGGGTTGGTGATCATCTCGTCGCCGATCTCGGCGGGGCTGCCCGTGACGATGGAGAGCATCTCCGGCGGGAGACCCGCTTCGTAGAGAACATCCGCCAAGAGAAGAGCGGTAAGCGGCGTGAGCTCCGTCGGCTTCAACACCACGCAATTGTTGGTCGCTATCGCCGGCGCGATCTTGTGCGCTACCATGTTGAGGGGGTGATTGAACGGCGTGATGGCGCTGATTGCGTTCAGCGGCTGGCGCAGGGTGAAGATTTTGCGCTGCTTGCCATGAGGCGTCAGATCGCAGGAGAAGGTCTGGCCGTCATCCTGGAGGCAGAGCTGCCCGGCCAATGAAAAGACGTCGTAAGCGCGCCCCACCTCGTAAAGCGAGTCCTTCTTGCAAAGCCCGCTCTCGGCCGTAATCAGATTCGAGATCTCCTCCTTGCGGGCGACCAGACGCTCCGCGGTCGTCACCAGGATTTTCTGCCGCTCATACCGGCTCAATTTCGGCTTATAGGCGTGGGCGATGCGGAACGCCTCCCGTACCAGCTCGGCGGTTGCCCGCGGTACCGTGCCCACTGTCGTGCCGTCATAGGGGTTGAGCACCTCGATGGCGTGACCGGCATCGACCTTGCGTCCGGCGATCCGCAGCTTCTCGCGGCGGATGGCGCGGTCCCGGGTGAGGGCATTCGATCTAGAGAGCATGGTTCAGCACCGCATCGAAGATGTCATAGTTGCGAAGCCTGGTGTCGGCCGCGAGGTCGGTGGCTCTGTTGAGGATGAACGGGACCTTCTGCTCGGAGAGCCCGCCATGGGAGCGGAGAGGCTCGGTGAGGCCCGAGAGATCGTGCCGCGCCTTGCTCGTTCCCAACACCTTGTGTGCCGTCGCGATGACGACGATGTCGCCCATGCGGTCCTCGGGCAGCTCGAAGCGCTTGCAGGCCTCGGCGCGGGACAGCGCCAGCTCGACGCCCGAAAGCCCGCGCAGGCGAGCGAGCAGCGCCGGGACGTCGCATCCGGGCGGTAGGTAGATCGTGGCAAAGGAGCCGAGCGCGCCGTGGTGGACCACATAGGGGTCGGTGATCGGCAGGATGACCCGTGCCGCGTCCTTGCCGAGCCAAGCATCCGTCACATCCTGCAGATAGATGACGTCCGGGGCTCCCGCCGCATCATGCTTGTCATTCATGCCATGATCGGCGGTGATCGCGATTGCGGCACCCTCGGCATCGAGCTCCGCAAGATAGCGGTCCATCATCGCATAGAAATCGATGGCCACCGGCGTCCCGGGGGCATGCTTGTGCTGAATATAGTCGGTCGTCGAGAGATACATGAGGTCCGGCCGGTCCCGGCGCATCAGCTTGACGCCGGCCGCAAACACGAACTCGCTCAAGTCCGCGCTGTAGACGCCGGGCAGCGGCAGGCCGACGAGATCGAGGACGTTCTCGATGCCGTTCTCGGCGAGCGTCGCCTTGTTCGCGAGCTCGGAGGAGAAGCAGATTCCCTTGCCCGGTCCGATCTCAAGCCCATGGCCGAGGAGCCGGCGCAGCTTGTCCTTTGCAGTGACAATGGCGATCTTGGCACCCTGCCGCTGGAAGGCCTCGAAGATGGTGCGGGCCCGCAGGAACCGCGGGTCGTTCATCATCACCTCGGCCTTGCTCTCCGGATCGTAGAAGTAATTGCCGCAGATGCCATGCACGCGCGGCGGCGCGCCGGTGACGATGGAAAGATTGTTGGGATTCGTGAAGCTCGGCATCACGCAATCGGCGCGCCGGTTCGTGCCCTCCTTGAGAATCCGGCCGAGAAAGGGCGCGCGCCCCGCCTCGACGGCGCGCTCGATATAGCCGGGCTCCGAACCGTCCACGCAGACGACGACGACGGGCCGCGCCGGCGATCTATAGGAGCGGCCATTGACGGTGACCTTTGTCATTGCCATCGGCGGTGCTTCCTTCGAAGGATCGGATTTTCCTACCAAATGGCGGAAAATCACGCTAATACATAGTCTCGAAGTCAGTTATCAAAAAAATTTATATGAATCACAGCCAGCTCCGCGCCTTCCATCTGGTCGCCCGCGAAGGCAGCTTCACGCGCGCCGCCCGTGCGGCGGGCATCGGGCAGCCTGCGCTGTCGAGCCAGGTGAGGGCCATGGAGCTGACCTATAACGTCCGGCTCTTCGATCGCCACGGCCGCGGCGCCCAGCTCACCGAGTTCGGCCGCCGGCTCTACGCCCTCACGGATCGCATGTTCGCGCTCGAGAACACGACACGGATGCTCCTCGCCGGGGCGAAGGCGGAATCGGCGATGCATCTCAAGATCAGCGCCGACAACATCTTCCATGTCTTGCCGATCATGAAGGAGCTCAGGCATCGTCAGCCCGGCGTCCGCTTCTCGTTGCGCATCGGCAATTCCGAGGCGGTGCTGCGGGAAATTGCCGATTATGAAGCGGATGTCGGCGTCACCGCAAAACGGCCGCAGGCGCCCAGGTTTCATGCGATCTCCTATTTCCGCGATCGCCTGGCCCTGTTCGTGCCGCGCGACCACGAATGGGCACACCGCTCCGCGGTCTCGCTCGCCGAGCTCGCGGGCCGCGACATGGTGCTGCGCGAGCCTGGCTCGGTGACCCGCGAGGAGTTCGAGCGGGCGCGGCGAGCGGCCAGGATCGAGCTCGGCAATGTGATGGACGTGCAAAGCCGCGAGGCGGTGCGCGAGGTCGTCGCTGCGGGATTCGGCATTGGCGTGGTGTTCCAGCGCGAATTCACCTCGGATCCCCGCCTCGCGCTGCTCTCCCTGCGCGGGCAGGCCTCTGCTCTGCGCGAGTATATCGTGTGCCTTGCCGAGCGCCGGCGCATGCCGGCTGTGCAAGTCTTCCTCCAGATCGCCGCCGGGCTCGCCGATCGCAAACCCTAACGTGCCGCATCCGCAGACGGCGCCGGCGTCCCGCACCTCCCCGCACCTATATGTTCTCGTGGGTGCCTCCCGCCTGTGGACATGAATTAAGGGTTCTTACACGCCTCTAACCGTAGTCTCGGCTGGCCTTGCTTTCTGGCAATGGAAGACGGCGGGGGCGATGGTTAAGCGTCTCTTCGACGCGACCAATGTGACGATCGAGGATCACATGATGGCATCGGATTCTCGCCGCGGGCCTTGAAGGGCCTCCGCTGGGACGGGCGTGCCATGAGGTTGGTCGCCGGCGATGGCGAGACGCTTCGGCTGTGAGGAGCCAGTGATGGCGCGAATATTGATTACCGACGATCAAGGCTCGGTTCGCGGCTTCGTCAGGGCGATATTGGAGGACGCCGGCCACATCATCACGGAGGCGCGCAACGGTCGCGAGGCGCTGCTGGCGCTGTCCCGCCCCCACGACCTCGTCATCACCGACGTCATGATGCCGGACATGGATGGGTTGGAGCTGCTGCGGCACATCAAGGCGAGCGCGCGGAACCTGCCTGTTCTGGTCATCACGGGCGGTTGGGCCAATAAGGGCGTCGACCTGCTTTCGGTGGTGAAAAGCCTTGGCGCCGATCGGGCTCTGAGCAAGGCGAGGCTCCGCACCGAACTGCTGCCTGCCGTGTCGAGCCTGCTGCCGCCGTGATCGTCAGGAGCGAGCGCCGGCGGCCCGCCGCCCGGCATTCATTCCCGCGATCCGGCCGAAGACCGCGCCGGACATCAGCCCCGTGCCGCCGGGATAATTAAAGTAGAAAAGGCCGCCCACCATCTCGCCTGCGGCATAGAGGCCGGGCATGGGAACGCCCTCGGTGTCCATGACCTGCGCGTCGGTATTCACGCGTACGCCGCCGAAGGTGAAGGTGATGCCGCAGGTGACCGCATAGGCCTCGAAAGGCGGCTCCTCGATGGTGTTGGCCCAGTTCGATTTGGGAATGACGAGGCCCGCCGTGCCGCGGCCGTCCTTGACATTGGGGTTGAAGGGAATTTCGCGGCGGACAGCCCCGTTGTAGGCGCGGATCGTCGCAAGCGCCTTCGTGGCGTCCACATCGTCCAGCTTTCGGACGAGCTCCTCGATGGTCTGGGCCTGCACTTTCGTGACCTGGCGGATGCGGTACTCGTCGCGCAGCAGGTGCAGCACCTTGCGATCGAAGATCTGCCAGGCGAACTGCCCGGGCTGGGCAAGGATCACGCGCCCGTATTTCGCGTAGGTGTAATTGCGGAAATCCGCCCCTTCGTCGACGAAGCGCTCGCCCAGGGCGTTGATCATGATGCCGAAGGGATAGCTGTGCTTCTGGAAATTGTCGCCCACCGCAAGGTCGCCGAAGGCCGGCGCATTGCGATCCCAGCCGACCGCGTGGCAGCCCGACCAATTGCCCCAGGGCATGGCGCCCGCCTCGATCGCCATACGGATACCATCGCCCATATTGAAGCGGGTGCCGCGCACCTTGGCGAGATCCCAGCCGGGGCCGAGATAGCGGGTGCGCCATTCGGTATTGGATTCAAAGCCGCCGGCGGCGAGCACCATGGCCTTGCAGCTGAGTGCCTCCGTTCGTCCGCCATGGCGGACGCGCACGCCCTTGATACCCTCGTCGTCCACAAGCAAGCCGATCGCCCGTGCGTTGTAGGCGATTGCGATGCCGTTTCGGCGCGCCGCCTCGGTGAGCGCCGCGACCAAGCCGGGCCCGCCGCCCCAGGCCTCGATCGTGAGGCCGCCCCAGAATTTGAACCGGCCGTCCACCTTGAAGGCCTGGCGTCCCCAGATGGGAGCGAAGCGGATGCCCTTTCCCCGCAGCCACAACAGCGTCGGCCGGCTCCGCTTGACGAGAAGCTCGCAGAGGTCGGGGTCGGTGCGATATTCCGTCACGCGCGCCATGTCGTCGAAGAAATTCGCCTCGGTGTATTGGCCGAAATCGGTGACGCGGATTTCCTCCTCGGTGAGATCGGGCATGAGCTCGCGCAGATCCTCGATCCCGTTATAGACGCAGCGGATGGCCCCTGCGGTGAAGCGGCTGTTGCCACCCGCCTCGCTTTCCGGCGCGCGCTCGAGGACGAGGACGGAGACACCCTGCTCTGCCGCCGCCAGCGCCGCGCAAAAGGCCGCATTGCCGGCCCCGACCACCACCACGTCAATGCTCTTCGGCAGCATCTCGGATCCCTCTGGTGCCCACTTCCAAATCTTCCATAGCCCGTCTTCCCGTGGACCGCACGCGGGAAGATCGAGCCGGCCTCAGCCGCGCGCCAAGACCTTTTCGATCTCGGTCACCTCTCGGCGCAGCAGCGTGAGCAGCTCCTCGAGACGCGCAGGGGTCAAGCGCGCGGTGGTCATGTCGATGGTGAAGGTCGCGACGACATCCCGGCCATGGGGACGGATCGGCATGGCAACGGCGGAGATGCCGTCGATCAGCCAATTGCGCGTCACCGCGTAACCCTGCTTGCGCACGCCGGGAAGGAAGACCCGTATGCGCTCCTTCGTCAATCCGAACTGCTCGTAACGCGCGGCGTTCATGGCGAGGATGGCTTCGATCTCCTCCTGCGGCAGGAAGGCGAGGATGGAGAGGCTCGAGCAGCCGACACCGAGGGGAATGGCACCGCCGATCTGCCGCGCCAGCGGCTCGATCACATAGGTGCCGTCCTGACGGTCGATGCAGACAGTATCGGCGCCGCTGCGCGCCATCAACAGGATGGTCTCTCCCGTCGCCGCCGAGAGCCGCAGCAGCGCCGGCCGGCAGATGCGGCGGAAGGCCGTGCCGTCGGCCGCCTGCATCCCGAGAGAGAACAGTGCGATGCCGAGCCGGTGCCGCCGCGTCGCCGCCTCGCGCTCCACCAGGCCGTGACGCTCGAGCGCACGCAGGATGCGATGGGTCGTGGAGACATTGAGCCCGATGGCATCCGCGATCGCGGTGAGGCGCTCGCCGCCGTCACCGACGGCCGCGAGATGGCGGAGCACGGCCACGGCGCGGTCGAGGAGCTGCGCGCCCCGCGGCGCGGCTCTCGCCGGCGTCGGGCGTGCGCTGCGCCGCGGAGGGCGAGAGCGGGTTCGCGACTGCGACAGCGGCCTATTCCTATCGTTAAATTTTATATTGTGAAAAGCTTAGCTGGAAAATTCTGTATTGTAAAAACCTGTCCGCGCGCTTTTACTTTAGGAAACGCGGCGACGCGCAAATGTCGCGCGATCCGCGGAAAAACTCGGGCGGCAGCAGAAGGGAGGGACCGCGAGATGACGCAGACCGATCGTAAGGCATTGGGGCGCCGTGCATTTCTTGCGACTGGAACGGCGCTGTTGGCGGCCCCCTACGTCTGGAGTCGCCGCGCCGCGGCGGCACAGCAGCTTCTGGTCCGTACGCCGGGTGGCGCTTTCGACGACGTCAAGCGCAAGACCGTCTATGAGCCGTTCCGCCAGGCAACCGGCATCGAGATCGTGCCGGTGGCGGCCACCGTCGCGAAGCTCCTCGCCATGGTCAAGGCCGGGCAGGTCGAGGTCGACGTCATCGATACGGGAAACGACGCCCTGCTCCAACTCGAGGAGGCGGGGGCCCTGCAGCCTCTCGATTATCGCAGCTTCAAATACACCAACCCCGAGGACATCGACGCCGCGGTGCGCCTGCCCTATCAGGTGGGCTCGTTCGTCTACGCCTTCGTGCTTGGGTTCAACACCACGGCCTACCCGGTGGGGAAGGAGCCGAAATCCTGGGTCGAGTTCTGGGACATCAAGGCCTTTCCCGGCCCGCGCACCTTGGCCGATATGGCCTCGGGCGCGCCGAATCTGGAATTCGCGCTGATCGCCGACGGCGTCCCCATGGACAAGCTCTATCCCTTGGACATCGATCGCGCCTTCAAATCCATGTCCCGGGTGAAGCCGGCGATCCACAAGTTTTGGGACACGGGCGCGCTCTCGGCGCAGATGATGGCGGACAAGGAGGCGGTTTTGGGCGCCATCTGGAGCACGCGGTTGCAAGTCGCGGCCGACGGCGGCGCTCCGCTCGCGGCGCAATGGAACCAGAACCAGATCCTGGTCCAGGCCTATGGCCTCGCGAAGGGCGCGCGGAACAAGGAGGCCGGCGAGAAATTCATCGATTACAGCTTGAGCCCGGAGGTCCAGGCCCGCTGGCTCGGCGCCTACAAGGCCATCCCGACCAACCAGAAGGCCTATCCGTCCACGGCTCGGCAGCTGATCGACCCGGCCACCAATCTCCCCTGGACCAAATCCAAGGGCTTCATGACTGACATCAAGTGGTGGGCGCAAAATCGCGCCAAGGTGAATCAGGCCTGGTCGAACTGGATTCTGTAGCCGCCGGAGTAGTGTCGGGCTATAGGCGTCCCAATCATTCAAGGCAGGCAAGGAGGTCGTATCCCGTGTTCTCGGTTATCGATACCGGCATCGCGCGCTCAAAGGCTCCCGTGAACGGCACCGTCCGTGCCGGCGATCGCGTTTATACGACGCAGATACCCAAGGACCCGAAGACGGGTGCCGTGGTCGAGGGCGACATCACCGTGCAGATGCGCCGCACGCTCGAGAATCTGAAACTCTCGATGGAAGCGGCCGGGGGCAGCTTGCGCGACGTAGCGCAGGTTCTGATTTTCATTACGGACGCCAAGGATTTCGACGCGATGAATCGCGTCTATACGGAATACTTCGCCGAGCCCTATCCGACGCGGGCGACCGTCGTGGTGAAGGAGCTGATCGGCGGCAAGACGAAAGTGGAAATCCAAGCTCAGGCATGGCTCGGACGCTGACGGCCGGGTGCCGGGAGGCGGGCGAGGGTGTCTCGCCCGGCAAGGGCGCCGTCGAGCTTCGCGGCGTCACCAAGCGCTATGGCGAGGAAAAGGTTGTCGATAGCGTCGATATTGCCGTCCGCCCGGGCGAGTTCTTCTCGCTCCTCGGCCCCTCGGGCTCGGGAAAGACCACCACCTTGATGATGGTGGCGGGCTTCACCGGAATCGACGAGGGGCGCCTCCTCGTGGACGGCGCCGATCTCGCCGCCATGCCGCCGCAGCGGCGCGGCTTCGGCATCGTTTTCCAAAACTACGCCGTCTTCCCCCATCTCAATGTCTTCGAGAACGTCGCCTTTCCGCTGCGAGCGCGGCGCATGCGAAACGCCGAAGTCGAGCGCCGCGTCGCCTGGGCGCTGGAGCTCGTCAGGCTGGAGTCCTTCGCGCGCCGCTTCGCCCATCAGCTCTCGGGCGGCCAGCAGCAGCGCGTGGCGATCGCCCGGGCCATCGTCTTCCATCCCAGCATCGTGCTGATGGACGAGCCCCTCGGCGCCCTCGACAAGAACCTGCGCTACGACATGCAAGTGGAGATCAAGGACATCCAGCAGCGCCTCGGCATGACGGTGATCTACGTCACCCACGATCAGGAAGAGGCGATGAACATGTCCGACCGCATCGCCATCATGAATCGCGGCCGGATCGAGCAGATCGGGCCGCCGCGCGAGGTTTATGAGCGCCCGGCCAACGGCTTCGTGGGCCGCTTTCTCGGCGAAGCCAATCTGCTCGCCGGCACCGTGGGATCGGTGCGTGGCGGGCAGGCGATCTTCCGCGCCGCAAACGGACTGGAATGGCGCGCCGAGGCATGGGAGGGGATTCAGGAGGGGACGCCTGCGACCCTTTTCGTTCGGCCGGAGAAGGTGATGCTGACGGCGGCGGCGCCGGATATCGGCGGTCTAGGAATGAACCGCGCCGAAGGCCGCATCCGGCGCCGCTCCTTTCTCGGCAATATGATCCGTTGCGTCGTCGAGATCGGGCAGGAGGCTCAGGTCACGGTCGACATGCCGAATCTCGGGACGGCCCGGCCCCCCGAGATCGGCAGCAGCGTCGCCATCGCCTGGCCTGTCGCCAACAGCTTGATCCTGCAGGCTTGAGCGTGACCTCCGCCCGCCTTCGTGACCGCTCGGCGCTGCTGCTCCTGCCCAGCTACGCCATGCTGGCGCTGGTGTTCGTCCTGCCCTTGATCTGGTTCTTCATCCGCACCCTATTTATCGACGGGAGCCCTGCGGTGCTGCCTACCGCGATCGCGAGCGTCGCCACCTCGCGTCCCATGCTGATCGCGACGGTAACGACGAACTGGATTTCGCTCCTGGTGACGGTGACCGTCCTGCTGCTCGGCTACCCTATCGCTTATTATCTTGCCAACCGCAGCGGCTTGCGCTTCACGCTGGTTGTGTTCTGCGTCGTTGTGCCCTATTTCACCAGCATCATCGTGCGCACCTATTCCTGGATGGTGCTGCTGGGCCGCAACGGGATATTCAACCAGGCGCTCACCACTCTGGGGCTGATCGACCACCCCTTGCCAATGCTCTACAATAAATTTGCGATCGTGGTCGGCATGGCCTACGTGCTTCTCCCCTATATGGTGCTGACGCTCTACGCCGCCATGAAGGCCATCGACCCGACCCTGCTGCGCGCCGCCCGCGCGCTGGGCGCCAGCGGATCCTATGTGTTCCGGCGCGTCTATCTGCCGCTCAGCCTGCATGGTGTGATCTCGGGTTCCCTGATCGTCTTCATCCTCTCGATCGGCTTCTTCATAACGCCGTCGCTGATGGGGGGACCTTCGGATGTGATGGTCGCCATGCTGATCGAGCGCTCCGTCGAGATCACGCTCGATTGGCGGAGCGCTGCGATCATGTCGCTCTTCCTCCTCGTGGTCACGCTGGCGCTCTACGCGATCTATTGCCGAGCCACGGATGTCCGCCGCTTGATGGGAGGCGCGCGATGACGCGCGGAACGCAGCGATTCCTTCCGCTCTTCGTGACGTTCATCTGCTTGGTCCTGATTCTGCCGATTGTCATCGTCATCGTCCTGGCCTTCAGCGGCCAGGAATTCCTGAAGTTCCCGCCCGACACCCTGTCGCTGCGCTGGTTCGGTGTCTTTTTCGGCGATTCCCGTTGGCGCGCCGCCCTATGGTCGAGCGTGGCGATCGCCGTCATCGCCTGCGTCGTCGCCACGATCGTAGGGTTCTTGGCCTCCTACGCCCTCGTGCGCGGCAGCATGGGGGGCAAGAAGATCATCCTTTCCATCATGCTGTTGCCAATGATCGTGCCCACGGTGATCACAGCGATCGCCATGTATTTCCTCTCCGCCCGCCTGGGACTGGTCGGGAACGTGCTCTGGGTTGGCTGCTGCCATGCTGTGATCGCCTTGCCGGTGGTCCTGCTCATCCTCCTCTCGACCTTGCAGGGCGTCGACGTGAACCTCGAGCGCGCAGCGCTCAGCCTGGGTGGCAGCCGGGCGCGCGTGATGCTTCGCGTCGTGGCGCCGATCGCAATGCCCGGCATCGTATCCGCGGCCCTCTTCGCCTTTCTCGCCTCGTTCGACGAGCTGATCATCTCGCTGTTCCTCACCAATGTCGCCACGCAGACCTTGCCGGTGCGGATCTGGAACAGCCTTCACCTCGAGATTGAGCCGGTCATCGCGGCGGTGAGCGCCTTCTTGATCGGCATCACGGCTGCCATCCTGCTGCTTGATGGCGTGCTGCGCCGACGCCGCTCGGCGCGTCTTTAGCGTCGAAAAGAGGAGATGGGCTTGCATCCGCATTTCCCGGTTCGAGAATTCTCCGATCGCGTGGGCCGCCTGCGGACGGCCATGCGCGAGCGGAGCGTCGACATCGCGTTACTCGACGAGTTCGAGGCGATGGCTTGGCTGTCGGGTTACGGCAATTCGGAGAACCGCTGGCGCTGCGTCGGCATTCCCCTGGAGGGCGCGCCCTTTTTTCTTATCCGCGCGCTGGATGCGGGACCCTGCCGGCAGCGTATCTGGTTCGACGACGTTGTCGCCTTCAAGGACTGGGAGGATCCGGTACGAAAACTGGCCGATATCTTGGCGCGCCGCGGCCTGTCGCGTGGTGCCATCGGGCTCGACCTCGGCTCCTACAGCATGCCGGCGGCGCGCTTCGCGGCGGTCCAGGCGGCGCTGCCCGGTGCCCGCTTTGTCGATCTCGGCCCCCTGGTGAACGAGCTGCGTCTCATAAAATCACCGGCGGAGGTCGCGCTTCTGCGGAAGGCGGCAGGCATTGCGGACGAGGCGCTGCGCCGCGCCGCAACCGCCTGTATTCCCGGCGGATCGCAGCGCGCCGCCGCCAAGGCGGCGATGGCGGCCTTCGTCGAGCTCGGCGCCGATCCCGGCGGGCCGGGTCCGATTTCCGCTGGCCGCGGTTGGGATTTCCTTCACGCGCATCCCGACGAAGCCGCGCTGGCGAAGGGCGACGTCGTCCATCTCGAGCTGGTCCCGCGCATCGGCGGCTATGGCGCGCGCCTCATGCGCTGCGTGACAGTCGGGCGACCGTCGCCGGAGCTCGCGCGCGCGGCCGAAAGGCTCGTCGTTTTGCAGGATCGCCAGATCGCGGCCATGCGGCCCGGTGTGATCGCCGAGGAGGTCGACGCCATCCTGCGGGAAGGCGTGCTGGCGACGGGTTTGCGCGAGAGCTTCGACAATATCACCGGTTACACTTTAGGGTTCTATTCTCACGCGACTCCGCGCACGAGCGACTTCACCCGGATTTTCCACCCCCGGGCGCGCTGGCGCATCGAGCCGGGAATGGTCTTTCACATGTATGTCTCGGCGGCAGGAGCTTCGTTCAGCGAGACGGTGTTGGTCACCGAAATGGGCGCGGAGCGGCTCACGCGATTGCCGCGGACGCTCATTGTCAATGAATGAATAACGAGGGAAGGCGGCGATCATGAGCGTCACGCAACACGATACCATCGTCCTCGGCGCCGGCGTCGCCGGCCTGGCGACGGCGCTTTATTTGCAGCGCGCCGGCGTCAAGGTCACCATCATCGATCCCTTGCCGCCCGCCGGGGGCACCTCGTTCGGCAATGCGGGCATGATCAGCGCCGATACCGCTGCGCCGATCGCCATGCCGGGCATGCTGCGGCAGGTGCCGCGATGGCTCACGGACAAGACGGGCCCGCTCGTCGTGCGCCCGAGCTATTTTCCTCGCGCTCTGCCCTGGCTCCTGCGCTGGATCGAGGCCGGGCGCCTTTCCCGGGTGATGGCGATCTCCGACGCCATGCGCGCGCTCCACCGCGACTCCTTCGCGTGCTGGCAGGAATTGCTGGGATCGTCGCTATTCCATGCGATGATCCGCCAAACCGGGCAGGTGCAAATCTGGGAGGGCGAGGAGGAAAGCGCGAGCGCCAAGGTCGAACGTCAATTGCGCGAACGCCACGGCATTCGCGCCGATATGCTCGGTCCCGACGAGCTGCGTCAAATGTTCCCCGGGATCTCGCGCAACATCACGCGCGGCCTCATCGTGCCCGGAAACGGGTTCACCATCAATCCCGGCCGCCTCGTCCGCACCCTCGGCGAGCTGTTCCGCAAGGATGGCGGCGAGCTCGTGGCGGAGCGGGCGCTGAAGCTGATCCCCTATGAGCGCGGTACGGGATACATGGTGATGACCAATATCGCCAATCGGGTGGGGCGGCGCGTGGTGGTCGCCACCGGCGCATGGTCGCGGGAGCTCCTGGACCCGTTGGGGCTGAAGCTGCCGCTCGAGACCGAGCGCGGCTATCACGTCATGCTGCCGGAGTCGAATGTGAGACTCTCAGCGCCGATCAGCTTCAAGAGCCGTGGCTTCGGTATCACGCCGATGGAGGAGGGGTTGCGCATTGCCGGCACGGTGGAAATCGGCGGCCTCAAGGCGCCGCCCGACGAGCGGCGTGCCACCATCCTCATCGAGCACGCCCGCCGCCTCTTTCCCGAGCTGCAGCACGGCGAGCCGCAGATATGGATGGGTCACCGCCCGTCGACGCCGGACAGCCTGCCTGTCCTTGGCGAAGCGCCGGGCCATCCCGGCCTCTATCTGGCCTTCGGCCATGGGCATTTCGGCATGACAGGGGGGCCGCCGAGCGGGCGCCTCGTGGCGCGACTGATCACGGGCGTCGCGACAGAGATCGATCCTACTCCCTACAGCATCCGTCGCTTCGGCATTTGAAGAGCTCGACGTCGCGCAGCCGGCCTACGCGCCGACCAGCGCCGGCAGTCCGGCGAGCGACGTGATCTCGTGATCGGGCCTTCCCGGTAATCGCTCGGCACGCTGGCCGTAACGGTTGCACCAGACGACGCGCAGGCCGAAGGCGGACGCGGCATAGGCGTCCCACGCATTCGACGATTGGAACGAGATCGCGCCGCGCTCGACGCCGAGGCGGTCGACGGCGAGCTGATAGACCTTCGGATGCGGCTTGTAGACGCCCACCTCTTCGACCGAGAGGATCGCATCGAGCAGGCCGCCGATCTTGGCGTCCTCGACGGCGGCCTTGAGCATGTCGGGAGAGCCATTCGAGAGAATGGCGGTTGCGAGTCCCTTCGCCTTCAGCCGCGCCAGCATCTCCGGCACCTCGGGGAACGTCTCGAGCGTCAGGTAGAGCTCCATCAGCCTCCCGCGCAGCGCGCGATCGTCGATGCCAACGGTCTCCATGGCGAAATCCAGCGCATCGCCCGTGACTTGCCAAAAATTCGCATGCCTGCTTTGAAGGGCGCGAAGCCAGGTATATTGGAGCTGCTTCTCGCGCCAGAGCGCGGTCAAGCGCTCATGCTGGTCGCCCAGGACATCCTTGCAGCGCGCCGCCGCCGACGCGTAATCGAAGAGAGTGCCGTAAGCGTCGAATACGCAGGCGCGAATGCCCGCGAGACGCACGCCGCTTCCGCTCATGCCTCACCCCCCTTTGCCGAATGGGTCCACCAACCTGGCCGGGCAAGCGTCATATCGCATTCCGCGAGCCGCGGAAAGCAGGCGGCGCCGCGAAGGAGGATCAATGGCCGACGAGCGTCCCGTCGTCGTCGGCTGCGGGCGCACCTTGCTTGAGCCGCAGGCGACCGCTCTTATCCACCCAAAGCCGATATTCACCAAGCCGGGGCAGATTGGGGCTTTGCCAATCGGCGCCGAAGCGCACGCCCCCGCCATCACCACCGACCTCGATGCCGTCGAAGCCGTTAAGGTAGTCGACGGTGCCGTTGCATCCGACGAGGGTTGCGCTCGCTCCGCGCTTTCCGCTCAGCTTGGCGAGCCCGGCGCCTTGCGCGCGTCCGCCGCCGAATCCGGTGCAGCCGACCATGACGAGGTCGGAGACGACATAAGCGCGGATCAGGGCCTTCTGATTAAAGACCGAATAGGCTGTGCAGCCGATCAGCGCGCCGAAATTCTGCAGCCAGATTCCGGCGTCTCCGCGCGCGAAGCCGTTCGCCTGCTCGTGATTGTTCTCGAAGCCGCAATTGGAAAGCAGCGTGCAGCCATTCTCGGCGGCGAGTCCGAACAGCCCGTTCAGCAGGAGATAGCAGCCATGGAAGCTGACGTCGTAGCAGCCATTGACGAGGGTGGCCCCGTGATGGCCGTTGTCGCCGAAGATGCAGGCGAAGACGTGGATCGCCGATAATATTCCGGCCCGGACGCCATGCCCGAACGTGGCGCCGTTCCCTTTGTTCTTGCGGAAATAGCCATTGACGATCTGGCCTTCGAAGACATTGCCGATGAGCCGACAGCCATCACCGCCGCAGCTCTGAACCACCACGTCCCTGAGGCAGAAATTGTAGAGCGCCTTGTCCTTGTGCTCGCATTCGAGATAGATACCGTGCCCCTCGCGCCCGGTGCCCAGGATGTCGAGTCCCTCGAGCAGCAGAAAGCGGGCATAGGCATGGCAGACCACTTCGAGAACATTGCTCCTGTCCTCGATCGCGGAGAGCAGGCGCGCCCCGTGCGCCATGATGCCCCACCGATGCCCGACATTGGTATTGACCGTGACGCGCAGGCTTCGCGTGATCTTATAGGCGCCCGGCGGGATGACGAGGAAGCCGCCCGCTTCGCTGAAGGCGGCATCCAAAGCGCGCTGCAAGGCGGCCGTATCGTCCGTCGTACCGTCGCCGACGACGCCGTGCTGGCTCGCCGATACCATGCGTCGTGGCGGCTCTGCGACCTCCGCCGTTGCGGCGAGCCCTGCAACCGGCGTCATCCCGAGCGCCAGGCCGGATCCGGCCGCCAGCATGCCGCGGCGACTGAGAACGCCTGGTCCCATTAGCCGAAGCCTCTGCGGCGCATGGCCGCCGTCGCCAAGACGAGGCGAGCGGGCGGGATCGGCTGGACGCCGGTCGCCTCCCGGGCAAGCGCGCGCTGATGAAGCACGGCGCCGGCCGCGGCGAGGAACAGCACCGCCCAGGCGAGCGGCCCCACATAAGCCCCCGACGCTTGGCCGAGGATCGCCCAACTCAGCCAACAGAAGGCGGGGCTCGGCACGCCGAGAATCCTGAGCCAGACCGTGACGGCCGCGAGCGTGATCGAGCCCCAGATCAGACCGAGATAGATCCAGTGCAGCCAGAAGTAATTGATCACCAGCTCCGTAGCCGGGCTGACGATGGCCCAGGCGGTGGAATAAGCCGGCGAGCGCACATAGACATTGATAACCTCGTTTTCGATGAACGGCTCGCCGGTGAGGCCGGCGCCGGCAACGGGGTAATGCTTGATGACATCCTCGGCCGCCAGGGCGGGCCCGAGCACGCGGTAGAAGAAGCTCGCGTCATTGCCCGAGGTGATCTCCTTCATGCGCGCCGCAAAGATCGTATTGGCCATGATGACGAAGGCGAACAGCATCACGCCGGCGAAGCAACCGACGCGCAGCAGGTGCGCGAAGTCGAGCTGGTTCCGGCCCGGTCCACCCTTGCGGCCGACGAGGAAGAGCTCGTAGGGGAGCACCAGTAGCAGCAGGAGGAGAAGCGTGGGGCCGGGCATCGCGAAGACGCCGAGCCCCATGAGGGCCACGTAGCCGAGCAGCTTCCAGCGCCAGCGGCTGAGCACCAGCCACAGGAAGGTGAAGAGCGAGTAGCAGAACGTGACCGACGCCGGCTCGGACGCGAAGAATTTCGGGCGCACCCGATTATAGAGCAGCATGTCCCTGAGGTCGTTCTCGTAGATGCCGCGGCTGTAGAGGTGCTCCCGAACCATGTCGCTGATCGGCCGCAGCCCCGCATAATCCTCGAGCAGACAGCCGATCAGGATCACCACGGAGAAGCTGAGAAACAGCTTCGCCATCTGCCGGCGGCTCGCCTGCGTCACAGTGAGAAAGAGGGCGTAGCCGATGACGAGCGAATAAGTGAGCTGCAACAGCCCATTGAAGCGGCGCCCAAGGAAGGAGATGTTCGTCGCGCAGAGGATGGAGACGAGATAGAGAAAGACGACGGCAAGAAAGGCCGAAAGAGCGGCCGGCGTAATCTGGTCGCGCCGCCGCCAGAGCATGATCATTCCGGCGATCCCCGCGGGGGCCGAGGGAAAGGGGACCCTCGCCGAGATCTGAATCGTGTAATGGGTGTAGACGCCGATCAGGAAAATGCAGATCAGGGCCATATCGGCCCACCGCAGTCGCGGACGGGTCGGATCTTTCGACGGCACGGGAAATTCCCGGGCGATAAGCGAGATCTTCAGCCGGCTTGCCCGGTCCTGCCGCCGATCGCTGCGTACGAGGCTCATCACCGGTCCTTCGTCGTCCGCCCGTGATCGGGTCGCCCTCCGCTGCGAGTAATGGAATGGGAGCGGAATAGGGCAGGTCGCATGTCCCCGATCACCTCGCCGTCGCCAAATCTTTAGCCGAAACCATCCCGTCGCGGGATCGCCGGATCCCTCGTGAGCCGGCATTTGCGCATATGAGCCTCGCCCGGTGTTGTGATGATTCGGGGGCGGCGCACGGGGATTTTCCCCGGGGAGGGAACAGCTCCTCAGAATGCCGGGCAGCGGACAGACTCTTCCGCCTCCCCGTCGGGGAAATCACAAAAAGATCACGAGAAGCGCGGGATCACGGCGGCTACGCTATTGGCTGCCAGCCAGTAAAGCCAAACTACCCCATCTCCTGCCCCGCAATATATTGAGGAACGATCTTGTCGATACCCGAAACGACGGAGCCGTTCTCAATCGGCCTGACGAAAAGGCTGTATAAGAGCCAAATTACCAAGCGCCTCATTATTCACGCAAAACGACTGGCCCGGCATTATGGCATCGAAATAAAGAGATATATTGCGCCGACGGAAGAGAAATTCAGCAATTGGATGTACTATTCGAATCTGCTCGAATCGGCGTGGCGAAGCAATGCCGCGGCGGCCGGGAACGAGCTGGATGCGCGATTCGTCGATTATTGCATCGCCAATCACCAGCGCTCCAAGTCTCAGATTTTTCAAGATCTCCTCGTCCTGTTCCTCCTCGGTGAAAAGGAAGGCGGCTTCTTCGTCGAGTTCGGCGCCGCCAACGGGATAAGCCTGAGCAACTCCTTCTTGCTCGAGAGATCGTTCGGCTGGCGTGGCATTCTCGCCGAGCCGGCACGGATATGGCACAAGGCCCTCGCCGAGAACCGCGGCTGCGCCATCGATCGGCGCTGCGTCTGGTCCCGCTCCGGCGAGACGCTCGAATTCAACGAGACCGACAACTCCGAGCTCTCGACCCTCAACCAATATTCGATGCGCGACAATCACTCAAAGGCGCGAAGGCTCGGACATTCCTATTCCGTCGAGACGGTTTCCCTGTGCGACCTTCTGAAGGACCACGGCGCGCCTCCCGTAATCGATTATCTCTCGGTTGACACCGAGGGATCGGAATACGAGATTTTAAGCAATTTCGATTTCTCCGCCTATGCGGTGAGCCTCATTACCGTCGAGCACAATTACGCCTCTCCCGATCGCGAGAACATCGCAAAGCTGCTCACCGAGAATGGCTTCGAGCGCATATTCGCGAGCTATTCGTTGTTCGACGATTGGTACGTCCACGCCTCCCTTCTCGAGGATCGAGCCGCGACGTAGTCCGAGCGCTCTTCTTGCCCTCGCCGCAGTCGTCGATATCGCCTATACCCCACCCCCTGTTCTGGCGCATCATGCCTTCGCGCCGCTTATCGCCGCGCTTCGAGCCGCGAGGTCGCAAGCGAAGGCAGCGATATGCGCACGATGTCATTGGGGACCATAGCGATGGGCTTCGCTTTGCTGCGCGGAATCCGCGTGCTCGATCTCAGTCAATACATCCCGGGACCGTATACGACGCGCCTGCTCGCCGATCTCGGCGCCGATGTCCTGAAGATCGAGCCGCCGGGCGGCGAGCCGATGCGGCGGATCGGCGTCGCGGATCGCGACGGTGTGGCGCCCGAATACAAGGTGATCAACGGCGGAAAGTCGGTGCTCGAGCTCGACCTCAAATCCCTCGAGGGAAAGAAGGCCCTCGAGGCCTTGCTGCCCGCGGCGGATATCCTCGTCGAATCCTACCGTCCGGGGGTCCTGGCCCGACTGGGATTCCCGCCGGAACGCCTCAAGCTAATCAATCCGCGGCTGGTGCATTGCGCCTTGTCGGGATGGGGGCAAACGGGCCCCTATCGAGACAAGCCGGGACACGACATCAACTACATGGCGCTCGGCGGTGGCCTGATCGCCTCGGGAGCGACGGCGGCGCCGGTGATGGGCTTCCCTCCGGTTTCCGATTACGCGAGCGCGCTTCACGCGGCTCTCACGATCGTGGCGGCGCTTTTCGCCCGCGAGCGCGGCGAGCCTCGCACGCATCTCGATGTCAGCCTGATGGAGACGGTGCTGGCCTGGCAAAGCATCTCGCTTACCCTCGCGGCGCGCGCGCAGCCGCCGCAGCGTGGCCGCGCCCTTCTCAACGGCGGGCTGGCGTCCTACAACGTCTATGTCACGGCCGATGGCCGCTTCGTGTCGCTCGGCATCGTTCGCGAGCGGAAGTTCTGGAGCAACTTCTGCGAGGCGGTGGGACGCTCCGATCTGATCGCGCGCTTCGACGAGCCTCTGCCCCAGGTCGATCTGATCGAAACCGTGGCGGCGCTCTTTGCCGGCGCGCCGCTGACTCATTGGCAAGGCGTCCTCGCTTCGGCGGAGACCTGCTTCGAGCCCGTCGCCGATCTTCGCGACGTGCCGCAGCATCCGCAGGTTCAAGCTCGGCGCCTCATCCAAGCGACGGAGGGCACGGAGCCCCTTATCGAGGTGCGATATCCCGCCTGGCTCGACGGCGAGCCGCCGCAGCCGCGCCGGGCGATGCGCGTAATCACCCTCGACGATCTGCCCGAGGCGTGGTGCGATCAATCGTCGCTCGGTGTCTCGCGCGCCGATTCGGCGGCGAGGAAACCCGCCTCGGGTTGAGACACGGTTTGCCGCGGCGCATCTTCGTCATCACACCGTGAAAGCGCACAGCCCGCCGTCAATCAGGAGATTCTGCCCGGTGATGTAGGCGGCATGACGGCTGCAGAGGAACGCGCAGACGGCGCCGAACTCCTCCGGAAGCCCGGCGCGGCCCATCGGTACCTTGGCGATCAGCTTCTCGGCGGTGGCGCCCAGCTCGCGAATGCGCTCGGTCGCGATGGTTCCGGGCAGCAGGTTGTTGATGGTGACGTTCTGCGGTGCGACCTGGCGGGCGACCCCAGCCACATAGCCGGTCAAGGCGAGCCGCGTAGCGTTCGAAAGATCGAGCTGCGGCACCGGCGACCGCACCGTCATCGAAGTAACGTTGACGATGCGGCCGAACCCCCGTTGCGCCATGCCGTCGACGCTGGCGCGGATCATCTCGACAGCCGAGAGGAAATTGGTCTCGATGGCCGCCGACCAATGCGCCGCCGTCAGCTTGCGGAAATCCATGCTCGGCGGCCCGCCGGCATTGGTGATCAGGATGTCGATCTCCGGGGAGGCCGCGAGCGCTGCCTCCCTGCCCGCCGCCGCCGCGATATCGGCGACAACGAACCGCGGCGCCGCTCCGGTCTCTGCCGCGATCCTGGCAGCCGCCGCCGCCAGCGCCTCCTTGCTCCGCGAGACCAGGGTCACGGCGACGCCCTCGCGCGCGAGTGCTGCTGCGCAGGCAAATCCCAATCCACGGGAGGCGCCGCAGACGAGGGCGCGTCTGCCCGCAATGCCGAGATCCATGATGGCCTCTTGCGGATGTTATGAAAGCTCTGTCGACCTCTCGGCGATGATCCCTGTTCAGGCGCCGCGCCCCGGCGAGGTACAATCGCCGCCATGCGCGACCTCGTAATGCCGCGCGAAAGTGTCGAAAGATGAGAGGACGGTGCGGGCTTCGGGCTCGACGATTGCGGTCTCGATATCGCTGCCTGCGAACGCTTCGATCGCCGCCCGCGAATCCCACAGGGTGACGGCCAGGAACTCGACGCCGCCGGTGACCTCGCGACGAAGCAGATAAGCGCCGTGATGGCCGGCGATCCTGGCCAGAGCGGGGAAGACGGTCGTCGTGACGTGCTTGAAATAGGCGTCGGCGTTTGCGCTTGTGGCTTGGCCGCGCCAGATGCGAGCGATCATGTCGTCTCGACAGTCAGACCTGTGATGGCGTGCAAGCGCCATCATGACGAGAGCATGGCGGCCGGTATTGGCGAAAATTGCAGCCGCGATTGCCCCTATCAGGGGCCTTGGATGGACCTTAAGATGGTCTCGCTGCTGGGCGGGTAGAGGAAGCGAAGTCGTGGCGCGGGTGGATCTGAGGAACGTCAGCCGCTACTGGTGGGATCGGCATGTGCCGGGCCTGAGCCTGATGCATGCGGATTTCACCACCCATGAGTACCCGCCCCACAGCCACGAGGCCTTCGTAGTCGCCGTGACCGAGGTCGGCGGGTCGATCATCAAAAGCCGCGGGGTGATCGAGGAGGCGCATGCGTCGGAGCTCTTCGTCTTCAACCCGGCCGAGCCCCATGCCGGCTGGATGGGCTGGAGCCGGCACTGGCGATATCGCTCCCTCTATCTCACTCAGTCGGCGATGGACGAGGTCGCGCGGGGCCTGGGCATCGAGCGCGTCCCGTATTTCACGCGGAACATGTTCCCCGATCGCGACCTCATCGATGGCTTCCTGGCGCTCCATCGCTCGCTCCAGGACGGGCATGACCTCTTCCATGAGCGCGAGCTCCTGATCGGGACCTTCGGCCGGCTGTTCCGGCGTCACGGCAGCGGCGGGAGCCGCATCGAGCCGCCAGTGCGCGACCGCGCCGTCGTCGATAGGGCGATCGCCGAGATGCGGGCGCGCTACGCTGAGGCGGTTCGCCTCGAGGCGCTCGCCGATCTCGTTGGCCTGACGACGTTCCAGTTGATCGGGGCCTTCCGGCGCGCGGTCGGGCTGACCCCCCATGCCTATCTCACGCAAATCCGCTTGAGCATGGCCTGCCGCCACCTCCGGCGTGGCGTGCCGATCGCGGAAGCAGCTGCCGTTTCCGGCTTTTACGATCAGAGCGCGCTCACGAGGCACTTCAAGCGGCGCTACGGCATCACGCCGTCGCAATTCGCTCGAGCGGCGAAAGAGCGCGCGGGATCACCGTCAATTTTCGCCAATACGGCAGCATCCCTCTCGGCTTAATGCCCTTTCGTAGCATGATGGACAGCCGCGATCGACGGTGAAGCGATGCCGCATCTTTTTTGCCATGACCATCCCGAGACCTTGACTCTGGAGACCCGCGTCGTCGGTGCCTCGCCTGGGCGAGTAGCCCTGGCGGAGTCTCCTTTCTATCCGGGCGGCGGCGGGCAGCCTGCAGATCGCGGCACGCTCCGCTGGCAGCAGGGCGAGGCCCGCGTGATCGGGTTCGAATACGAGGGCGCCAGGCTCTGGCATCTTCTGGACGCCCAAAGCGAGATCAGCGGCGCCGTCGAGGCGGTCGTGGATGCGAGATTCCGCCGCATCATGCGGCAGCTCCACACCGATACCCATATCCTCAATGCCTTCGTCTATCAGAGCTTCGATGGGGCGCTGGTGACCGGCGTACAGATGTATGAGGACGGCAGCGCGCGCATGGATTTCGACGTGCCCGGCGCCGACAACGATCGCCTGCGCTCGCTCGAAGCGCCGATCAATGACGTCATTAGGCAGGACCTCGGCCTCCGTTTCGACTATGTCCCTCTCGAAGCGGCGCAAGCGCAGCATGGGTTGATCCGGAGCCGATCGGTAGCGCCGCCGCCCACGCCGGACGGCAAGATCCGCATCGTGGAGATCGCCGGCCTTGATCGCCAGGCCTGCGGCGGCACCCATCTTCTCTCGACCGGCGGCTCACCACTCATCCGCATCCTCAAGATCGACAACAAGGGGCGCCATAATCGCCGGGTCCGCATCGGGCTTACGGAGCTTCCACCCGCCGAATAGCCTCGCCGGCTACCGCAGGGCGGCAAGCTGATGCCGTCGCGTCGCATGACGAGGTGGACGAGGGGGTCCGCGAGGAGGTCATCGAGCCGCGGCTCCTCGCCGGCGCAGCGCCAGTCATTGCCCTGACGAGGCCCGATCGCCGTCCGGTTGCGGATCGGATGGCGTTCGGACATGAAGCTCCTTTCGACGCCCCGTCGGGGACGCTCACGCTATCGGGCAGTTCTCACACGTGCTGGAGAATGCCCCGCAGGCTCACCACGCCCGAGGCGCAAATCGCCGGCGGTAGGGCGGCCATCCGCCGTCGGCTGATACCAGACGGTGATCTCGGCGAGCGCTGCCGCCCAGGCTTCGGCGGCGTCGGTATCCGCGATCTCGTAGGCATCGAAGCCGCAGCGATGCATGAAGAGGAGCTGGTCGCGCAGCACCTGCCCGATGGCGCGCAGCTCACCTCTGTAGCCATAGCGCTCGCGCAGCAGGCGCGCATGGCTATAGGCGCGCCCGTCGGTGAATTTGGGAAATTCCAGGGCGATGAGCGCGAAGTATCCAACATCGTTGGCGATCGCCTGGGGATGCTGCGCCGATTTGAGGCGAAGGCCGAGAGGCGCCGAGCGACTGGTGAGGAGATTGTGCTCGCGCTGCCAGCGCTCGAGGCTCACCGCGACGGCGTCATTGGCCGGCACGGGTGCATCATCGGCGAGGAAGCGCCAATGATCGTCCACGATCTTGCCCCGCTTAAGCAGCGGCATAGAGCTTCTCCTTAAAAGGGTGCAGGCCGATCCGCCGGAAGGTGTCGATGAAGCGCTCGCCGTCGCGGCGCGCCTCCAGATAGGTGGCGACGATTCGCTCGACCGCATCGACGACCTCGCCGGCCGCGAAGGCGGGGCCGACGATGGTGCCAAGCGCCGCATCCTCCTCGGCATGCCCGCCGAGGGTCACCTGATAGAATTCCTCGCCCTGCTTGTCGACGCCGAGGATGCCGATATGGCCTACATGATGATGGCCGCAGGCGTTGATGCAGCCGGAAATCTTGATGCGCAGCTCGCCGATCTCCTCCTCGCATTCCAGTGCTGCCAGGCGCTTGCTGATGGCTTGCGCGATCGGGATCGAGCGGGCATTGGCGAGGCTGCAATAATCGAGGCCCGGGCAGGCGATGATATCGGTGGCCAGGCCGAGATTCGGCGTTGCCAGCCCATGTTGCCGGAGCTTCTCCCAGAGTGCCGGAAGATCGGCCTGCTTCACGTGCGGAAGAACGAGATTCTGCTCATGGGTGACACGCACCTCGCCCAGGCTGAAGGCTTCGGCGAGGTCGGCCACCGCTTCCATCTGCTCGGCGCTGGCATCCCCGGGAGTCTGGCCAATTGCCTTGAGGGAGACGTTCACGATGGCGTAGCCGGGCTGGCGGTGTTCCGCGATATTATGGCGGATCCAGCGCGCGAAGGCCGCGCTCTCGCGGCGCTTTGCCTCTAAGGCGGCGACGGGGATAGCGATCCGCTCATAGGCGGGCGGGGCAAAATAGGTGCGAGTCCGCGCAATAGTCCCATCCGGCAGCGTGAGCGCGCCGCCCTTGATCTGGGCCCATTCCTCTTCGACCCGTGCGGTGAAGGTTTCGATGCCCAACTCATGCACGAGAATCTTGATGCGCGCCTTGAACAGGTTGTCGCGGCGGCCGAACTCGTTGTAGATGCGCAGGATCGCCTCGAGATAGGAGAGCAGATGCCGCTCCGGAAGGAAGCGGCGCACCGTCTTGGCCAGCATGGGCGTGCGTCCCTGGCCGCCACCGACGACGACCTCGAAACCGATCTCCCCTGCCTCGTTCCGGCGGATGAAGAGCCCGATGTCGTGGGTCTTGACGGCGGCGCGGTCGCGCGCCGCGCCTGTGATCGCGAATTTGAACTTGCGCGGAAGGAACGAGAATTCCGGATGAAGCGTCGCCCATTGGCGGATGATCTCTGCATAGATGCGCGGATCCTCGATCTCATCGGCGGCGACGCCGGCATATTGGTCCGCCGTCACGTTGCGGAAGGAATTGCCGCTCGTCTGTATGGCGTGCATCTCGACCGTCGCCAGCTCGGCCAGGATGTCCGGCACCTCCGCCAGCTTCACCCAGTGATATTGAATATTCTGGCGCGTGGTGAAATGGCCGTAGCCCTTGTCGTAGCGCCGCGCGATATGGGCGAGCATGCGAAGCTGGCGGACCGACAGCACCCCATAGGGGATGGCCACGCGCAGCATGTAGGAATGGAGCTGGAGATAGACGCCGTTCATCAGGCGGAGCGGCTTGAACTCCTCTTCGGAGAGCTTGCCGTCGAGCCGCCGGCGCACTTGATCGCGGAACTGCGCCACCCGCTCGGCGACGAGGCGGTGGTCGAACTCATCGTACCTGTACATGGCTAAGCGACCTCTCCTGCCTGGTAGCCGAGATCGGCGCGGATCGTCGGGCCGCGACTGCGGATGCGCTCGCGCAGGCGCGCCGGCTGCCACACGCCGCCTTTGGCGACGACGTCGATGAGATAGGGATCGACCACCATCCGCTCCGCAACCGCGCGCCGACCCTCCTCAAGCAACACTGACGCGGCAGCCTCATCACAAGCGAGCCGCGCGTTTTGCAGATCGCTGGTCCAGCCGGACTCGGCGCGATAGACGACGCGACCGTCGGCGAGGCGATTCGCGACCAAGGCCCGCGTGCTCATAGGCTCCCCGCAAGGCCAGTGGTTTCGGAGGTTGCAGCGGTCACGACGCTCGGGACGACATCGACCGTAATCCCGCGCGCCCGCAGATAGCCGAGCTCGCCATGATGCAAGGCGAGGAGCGGATCGCGACTCTTTAAACGAACCACACGATTGCCGGCGCGCGCGAGGGTTGCAAGCTGCGCGTCGATCAGCTCTGGCTCCCTTGCCTCGGCAAGGATGCGCTCGGCGTCCCGACGGGCATGGTCGAGAATGGCAGTGCCGACGCGATCATGGATGACGACATCCGCCTCACCGAGAAGTCGCTGGGCCCGGAGCGTGAGGAGGTCGGGATCGTCGCTGCCGATCTCGACGATATGCACGCATCCTGCGGCCACTCGCCGTTTTGGCTTGCGGTTGACGAGCGCGAGCATGGCCCGTTGCGCCGCTGCACCATCGCCGGCTAGGGCGGCGCGGCCGACCGGCCCGGTGAAGACGCGCTGCCAGAAGCGCCGCCGTTCGCGCCCATCGGGAATGGCGGCGCGCACGGCGCTACGAAAGCGCTCGGCCAGATTTGCGAGATCGCCGAGCCGGGGCGGCAGGAGTCGCTCGATGGCGAGGCGTATCTCGCGGGCTAGGACAGGTGCTGCTCCGCCGGTGGAGACGGCGACGAGCACCGGCGAGCGGTCGACCAGGGCACCGGAAATAAAGGTCGAGAGATCCAGCCGATCGACCACATTGACGGGAACGCCGGCCCGCTGCGCCACCGCCGAGACGCGGCGGGCAAGAGCCTCGTCATCGGTCGCCGCGATGACCAGCGTCTGGCCGCAGACGAGCTCGGGCGAGAAGGGCGCCGTCTCGTGACGCAGCGTTCCCGCGGCGGCAGATGCCGCCAACTCCGCGACCAGATGCTGTGCGTTCACGGTGAGCGCGGCCCCCGCGCGCTGCAGCCATTCCGCCTTGCGTGCCGCGACATCGCCGCCGCCGACGATGAGGCAAGGGCGTCCCTTGAGCCTCAGGAAGATGGGATATGCATCCATCGGCGCGCTTTCCCGCTTCCCGTTCGACATAGCACGTTATAAATTCGCTATATACGCTATTTCACATAATATTATGAATTTAAGAAGTAAATAACTAAATTATACTGTTATATAAGCCTTCACTCTCAGATCGCATTTCTTGCTATCTTCGACGGATGGCGAAGGAGAGTGCCGGTCTGCTGCTTTATCGTTTCAAAAGCGGCCGGCTTGAGGTTCTACTCGTTCATCCGGGTGGCCCTTTCTGGGCGCGGAAGGACGAGGGCGCTTGGTCGATTCCCAAAGGCGAAGCCGAACCGGGGGAGGACCTGCTGGCGCGCGCAAAACTGGAATTCCAGGAGGAGACGGGCGCCGCGGCGGAAGGGCAATTCCAGGCGCTGACGCCAGTCCGGCAAGCCGGCGGCAAGCGCGTCCATGCCTGGGCGGTCGAGGGCGAACTGGGCGTCGACGCGATCACGAGCAATCGCTTCGTCCTTGAATGGCCGCCCCGCTCCGGTCGCTTCCGGGAGTTCCCCGAAGTCGACCGCGCCGGCTGGTTCGATCTGCCGACGGCGCGGCGGAAGCTGCTGAAGAGCCAGCTTCCTCTCTTGGACCAGCTCGAAGCGCTGCTGCGGCGGGCGGACGACGACGAGGCGGGCTAGCTACACCCCCTCCCATGTCGGCGGCGCCGCCAGCTTGGCGGGATCGTCGGGGACATAGAGATGCGCGCGGGTCCAAGGCCGCGGCGCATCGCCTGCGCGGCCCGGCTTTACCGCGAGCACCTGGTGGATCGAGAGCCAGCCCCGCTCGAAGGCATAGGCGCAACCTGCCATGTAGATCCGCCAGATGCGGTAGCGCTCGGGACCGGCGAGCTCGATCGCCCGGGCCTTCCGGCTCTCGAGCCGGCGTACCCAATGCAACAGCGTGAGCGCGTAATGGGGCCGCAGGTTCTCGACATCGAGGGGCTCGAGCCCTCCGCCCGCCATTTCGTAGAGGACCCTGGAGATGTGGGGCAGCTCGCCTCCTGGGAAGACGTAGCGCTCGATGAAGCTGCTGCGAACGCCCTGACCCTCGCCATCGCGATTGCCCGTGGTGATGCCGTGGTTGAGCAGGACGCCCCCCGGCTTGAGGAGCCGGGCGATGGCGGCGAAATAGAGCGGCAGGTTGCGGCGCCCCACATGCTCGTACATTCCGACGGAGACGACCTTGTCGAAGGCCGCCTCGCCGGGAATGTCACGATAATCCTGCAGGCGAATCTCGAGACGATCCGCCAGGCCCTCGGCGGCGATGCGCTCCCGCGCGAAGGCGTATTGCCGCTCGCTCAGGGTGACGCCCACCCCGGAGATGCCGTAGCGACGCGCCGCCCGGACGAGCAGCCCGCCCCAGCCGCAGCCAATATCAAGGAGCCGCTCGCCGTCCCGCAGCCTGAGCTTGGCGCAGATATGATCGAGCTTCTGCTCCTGCGCCGTATCGATATCCTCGTCGCCGGTGCGGAAATAGGCGCAGGAATAGGTCATGCTGCGATCGAGCCAGAGCTGATAGAACTCGTTGGAGACGTCGTAATGGTAGCTGATGGCCGCGGCGTCATAGCTTCGGCTGTGCTTGCGGGCGCGGCCGAGCCAAGCCAGCGCCCGCGGCAGGCGGGAAAGAGTAGAGGAGCGGCCGGCCCGCTCGGCGAGGGCTATGCCGACGGCAAGGATGTCGCTTAGGCGGCCGTCGACCTCGATATTGCCTTCGACGTAGCTTCGTCCCAGGCGGTCGATGTCGCCGAGGAGGAATTGGCGGAGCACCGCGGGCTTATTCAAAGTAATGGTGACGCTCGGCGCCCTGGCGAAGTCGAATTCCACTCCGTCCCAAAAGCGGAGTCGCAGCGGCAACTCGGCGTCCGCGAGGCGGCGGCGGAGTTGCGCCAGGATGCGGTCGCGCAAGATCATCGTCACTGTTCCCTGAACGTATGGGTGCGCCCCTGCGGCGGCGATGCTTCAGATGTCGCCGCGGCCGAGCTTTCGGATGGCGCCACAAATTGATCACCGCCGCGGCGGCTGCAGAGTAGCAAGCTTATGGTAAACATGACGATGCTTTCCGTTTACCGCGCACTCTCGGGACAGTATAGTGCGCGCCCGCAAAGACCGGGCACATCCGGTCGCCAGGGGGGCTGGACATGTTCGAATTGCCGACCGAGGCGTCGGAGCCCGAGTTCGTCGATTTGTACGGCTATTGGAGAAGGATAGCGCCTTCGGGCCGGCTGCCGGGGCGGCAGCATGTCGACCCGGCCGAGCTCCCGCCGCGCATCCTCTCCCATTTGCTTCTCCTCGATGTGGTGCGGGGCCCGGACGACCTCGCCTTCCGCTTCCGCCTGGCGGGCACGGCCTTCGCCGAGCTGGTCGGCCGGGAAGTCACCGGGCTCTGCTATCACGAGATCGCAGCACCGGAGCAGACGGCGGCATTTCTGACCGCGCTGCGCCGGATCGCCACGATGCGCGAGCCCGCCTATCTCGTGGAGCCGCTCTCCGTCCCCTCGCGGGACTACGTCAAGATCAAGCGGCTGGGGCTGCCCCTGGCGCGCGACGGCGAGATGGTGGACATGATCATCGGCTCCTTCCTGCCGATCCGCGCCTCCGGCGCCGCATCGGCTCAGCCGCGGGTCGCCTGACGCCCTCGCTTGCCGCGGCAACATCCTTACGGCCGAGCTTCCGCGTCGCGGCGCGCACCGATATCCTGGGCGAGTTATGGCGCAACAGACCCCTGTGACAGCCGGCGACATTCTGCTGGTGGTCGATCTGCAGAACGATTTCTGCCCCGGCGGCGCTTTGGCCGTGCCGGGCGGCGACGAGGTGGTGCCGCTCGTCAATCGCCTGATGGCGAGCTTTGCCCATGTGGCGATGACCCAGGATTGGCATCCGCGCGGACATCGCTCCTTTGCCTCGAGCCATCCCGGCCGGCAGCCCTTCGAGACCGTATCGCTCGCCTACGGCATGCAGACGCTGTGGCCCGATCACTGCGTCCAGGGCACCCCGGGAGCCGCTTTTCATCGCGACCTCGACACGTCGCGTGCCGAGCTCGTCATCCGCAAAGGCTTCCGGCGTGAGGTCGACTCCTATTCGGCCTTCTTCGAGAACGATCGCCGCACGCGCACGGGCCTTGCCGGCTATTTGCAGGAGCGGGGCTTCGAGCGGATTTTCATCGCCGGTCTCGCCCTCGATTTCTGCGTGCGATGGTCCGCCGAAGACGCGCGCAGGCTCGGCTTCGAGACCGTGATCATCGAGGATGCCTGCCGCGCCATCGACACCAGCGGCAGCCTTGCCGCGGCGCGTGCCGCCCTCGCCGAAGCCGGAGTCGCGGTCAGCCGCAGCGCCGCGCTCGGCGTCGAATAGGCCGAGCAATGCGGCTCGGATACTTCACCATGCCGCTCCATCCGCCGGAGCGGGACTACACCCAGACCCTCAAGGAGGATCGTGAGGGAATCCTGCTCGCCGACGCCCTTGGCTATCACGAGGCGTTTGTCGGCGAGCACATCACCGATCGCGCCGAGACGATCACCTCCTCCTTGATGTTCATCGCGAGCCTGATCCACGAGACCCGGCAGATCACGCTCGGCAGCGGCACGGTCAATCTGCCCAACAATCACCCCGCCGCGGTCGCTGCCCAGGTGGCGATGATCGACCATATGCTCGAGGGGCGCTTCCTCTTCGGCATCAGTCCGGGGGGCCTGCGCTCCGATGCGGAGGCGCTCGGCAATCTCGAGGCCGACCGCACGGCGATGTTCGTCGAGGCGATCGACCAGATCCTCGCGATCTGGAGCGGCGATGCGCCTTATGATCTCGACGGACGCTTCTGGAAGATCTCGACCGCGCGAACCATGGACCGCGAGATCGGGCAAGGGCTCATCGTCAAGCCCTATCAAAAGCCCCACCCGCCCATCGTGGTCACCGTGGTGGCGCCCTTCTCGAAGGGTGTGATCGCGGCGGCCGAGCGCGGCTGGACGCCGATCTCGGCCAATTTCCTGCAAATGCCATGGGTCGCCTCTCATTGGCCGATGTATGCGCAGGGCTGCGCCAAGGCCGGCCGGCCGGCGCGCCCCAGCGATTGGCGTATCGCGCGCGGCATCTTCGTGGCGGACGACGCGGCAACGGCGCAGCGCTACGGCAAGGGCCCCCAAGGCCCCTATCATTTCTACTACAAGCAGATGATGCGCAAGCTGATCGGCAATGGCCGGCCCGAACTCTTCAAGGAGGATCGCGCGATGCCGGATTCCGCGATCACCATCGAATATGTCCTGGACAAGCTCGTCATCGCGGGGACGGTCGACAGCGTCGTCGATCAGATCCTCGCCTTCCGGGAGAGCGTCGGCGATTTCGGCACCCTGCTCTATGCCGGGATGGACTGGGTGGAGCCGCGTCTCGCGCGCCGCTCGATGGAGCTGATGGCGACCCAGGTGATGCCGCGCGTCAATCGCGCCATCGGCGCCGCGGCGGCGGAATGAGCCTGGTAAGCCGCCGTTATCCGATCGTGATGAAGAGGGCTTCGTCGCCGCGCCGGATATTGAGCAGGAGCGGCTTGCCCTTATGGCTCCGTACGATCCGGGCGATCTGCTCGGCAGTCGCGACACGCTCCTGATCGACGCTCACGATAATGTCGCCCGGCTGGAGCCCCGCATCATCGGCCGGGCTGCCTGGTGCCACCTGGGCGACATAGACGCCCTTGACCTTGCCGTGGAGAGGATTGTCGGCAGGGATGCGGCCGAGCTCGGCGCCAGCCAGGGGCGACCCGCCGGGCGCCTGCTCCGCCTCGGTCTCCTGCTTGGCCTTCGCCGCGGGCTCGAGCTGTGCCGTCACCATTCGCGTCTCCCCCTTGCGCTCGATGGTCAGGGTCACGCTGGTGCCCGGCTCCATCAGTCCGAGCTCGTTCCTCAGCTCCGCTGAGTCGCGCAGCGGCTTGCCGTCGAGCGCGGTGATCACGTCGCCGGCCTCGATGCCTGCCTTCGCCGCGGGCGAATCGTGATAGACGCGGGAGACGATGGCGCCCCCCGCAGCCTTGATCCCCATGGCGCTGGCAAGCGCCGGTGTCAGGTCCTGGATCATCACGCCTAATCGCCCGCGGCGCACCTTGCCATGGGCGATGAGCTGATCCGCGACCTCCTTCGCCATGTCGATGGGAATGGCAAAGCCGATGCCGACATTGCCGCCGCTGCGGCTCAGGATCGCCGTATTGATGCCGACGAGTTGCCCGTTCACGTCGACGAGGGCGCCGCCGGAATTGCCCGGATTGATCGACGCGTCGGTCTGAATGAAATCCTCGTAACCTTCGATTCCCAGTCCGTTGCGGCCGAGGGCGCTCACGATGCCGAAGGTCGCCGTCTGCCCGACGCCGAACGGATCGCCGATGGCGACGACGTAGTCGCCGACGCGCAGCTTGCTGGAATCGCCGAGCGGCACGGCGGTGAGGTTGTCCGGCTCGATCTTGAGCACCGCGACATCCGTCTGCGGGTCGGTCCCCACCAGCTTCGCGGTGAATTGACGCCGGTCCTTGAGAGTCACGACGATGCGGTTGGCATGCTCGATGACGTGATTGTTGGTGAGCACATAGCCATGCGCCGCATCGAAGATGACGCCCGAGCCCACCGCCTGGATCTTCTCGAATTGGGGCTGCTCGGGAATATTGAAGAACTGACGGAAGAACGGGTCCTGAAACAGCGGGTTCTGCTGCACCCGGATGCGGCCCTGCACCGAGATATTGACCACCCCCGGCGAGACCCGGGCGAGCATGGGGGCGAGGGTCGGCATCGCCGGCGCATCGGCACGGGCCAGCGGCGCTGCCAGCAGGATGACGAGCGCGAGGACGCGAGGGCAGAGGCGGATCACCAGCGGGGACATGGCTCCTCCTTGAAATCGCGATGCCGGCGGCCGGCACGACGGCGACCGGATGCTTCTGCCCCTCGATGATCGAATGTGAATGTGGCGTGCGGCCCATCTTCGTCAAGCATCTGCGCAAAGGCGTGAGCCACAATTGCCTCGACGCGGCGGCGCTGTTGATCGCCGGCGGCTTTGGGCTTGAGTGATGTTGCGAGAGAGGAAAGCGGATATCAGGAGTAGCGGCGATCGCGGCGTTCATTGCGCCAGGGTGTCGCAGCGGCGCATCGGCTCGCCGCGACATCCCCATATTCCTATCAGGCGCGTGTCAGTCTTCGGCTGCGGCGCAGCGCCGTCCCCACCGGTGGTCTCGCGCACGGCCCGAAGACAGTATCCTGCGGCGCAGAGCGCGCGGTGGAGGCGACAATGACGAGATCGGCTCTTCTCTCAGCAATGTTTGTTTCGGCCCTCCTCCTTTCGCCCGCTGCCATGGCGGCCGCGCCCCACGATCCGGGCCGCGGCTTTTCCGCCTATGCGCATGGCGATTTCGCGACGGCCTTGAAGACCCTCAAGCCGCTCGCCTGGGACGGCTATGCGCCGGCGCAATATGACGTCGGACAGATATACGACAACGGGGCTGGCGTCCCCCAGAACGCGACCCGTGCCGCGGCATGGTACCGCCGCGCGGCCGCGCAGGGCTATGCTCCCGCCGAGTTCCGCCTCGGCATGATGTACGAGGAGGGGCTCGGTGTTCCGCAGAATTACGAGCAGGCCTATATCTGGCTCGATCGCGCGGCGCGGCATGAAGTCGGCGCCCGACAGACCGCAATCGAGCGAGAGCGCGATCGCGCCGAAGCAATGCTGACGCCCCGTCAACGGCGCCAGGCCCTGGCCGTCGAGAACAACTGGCATCCCATTCCCGACGCTCGCAGCCTGAGCCGGCTCGCGATCTTGTCGCCGGCTCCGGGAGATGCGCCGCCGCACGGCTGACCCGCCCTCGCGAAAATTCTGGACCTGCACGTCGAAGGCGGGCCATATCCGGCCCGGGACCCGCCGGGCTGGCGGCGAACTCGTATCCGGCCGTATGGTGCCGGGGCGATCGGGACGCAATGCAGGGGAAGGCGAGCATGGCAAAGCCGGCAGAAGTTCGGGGCAGTTCCTCAAGGCAACACGCGGATCGCATCATCCGCAATGCGGTGATCATCGACGGCACCGGCGCCCCGCGCCGTCCGGGCGACATCGCCATCCTTGGCGCCAGCATCACAGGTCTCGGACAGCTCGACGGGTGGACGGCCGATGAGGAGATCGACGCTGCCGGCCGGGTCGCGTCTCCCGGCTTCATCGATCCTCATACCCATGACGACCGCCTGCTCCTGTCGGGCCCGGAGATGGCGGCCAAGGCGAGCCAGGGCGTGACCACCGTCGTCGTGGGCAATTGCGGCGTCAGCCTCGCACCTCTCGTATCGTCGTCGGTGCCGCCGCCCCTCGACCTCATCGGGGATGGGAGCTGGTATCGCTTCAGCCGCTTCGCCGATTATGTCGAGGAGGTTTCTGCGAAGCCGGCCGCGCTCAACGCCGCCTGCCTCGTCGGCCATACGACGCTGCGGGTGGCGACCATGGACCGCCTCGACCGACCGGCGCGTCCCGCCGAAATCGCGCGCATGCAGGCGCTTGCGGCCGAGAGCCTCGATGCCGGCGCCATCGGGCTCTCGACGGGGCTCTATTACGCGCCGGCGATTGCAGCGCCGACGGAAGAGGTGATTGCGGTCGCCGAAGCCCTCGAGCCGCGCGGTGGCCTTTACGTCACCCATATGCGCAACGAGGCGGAGCATGTGCTTGATTCGCTCGACGAGACTTTTCGTATCGGGCGCGAGGCGAAGGTTCCCGCAGTCATCTCCCATCACAAGGTAATCGGCATGAGCTGTCACGGCCGGACCCGAGAGACTCTGGCGCGTATCGATGCCGCGATGAAGGTCCAGTCCTTGGGTCTCGATTGCTATCCTTATGTCGCCTCTTCGACGGTGCTGCGGCTCGAGGCGGTGAAGCTCGCCTCCAAAGTGCTCATCACCTGGTCGAAAGCGCGCCCCGATCTCGCCGGGCAGGAGCTCGCGGCGATCGTCGAGACCCTCGGAGGGTCGGTCGAGGACGTCGTGGCGCAACTGCAGCCGGCGGGCGCCATCTACTTCACCATGAGCGAGGACGATGTGCGCCGTGTCCTCGCCTATCCCCATACCATGATCGGCTCCGACGGCCTCCCCCATGACAGCCATCCCCATCCGCGGCTCTGGGGCACCTTCCCGCGGGTGCTCGGCCATTACGCCCGCGACGTCGGGCTTTTCCCGCTCGAGGAGGCCGTGCGCAAGATGACGAGCCTCACGGCCCGGCGTTTCGGCCTCAAAGGGCGCGGGGTACTGGCGCCGGGGGCCTATGCCGATATCACCATCTTCGATCCGGAGATGGTGATCGACACGGCGAGCTTCGAGAAGCCGGCCACTCCCGCCGCCGGCATCGCCCTCGTCATGGTCAACGGCAGCCCCGTCTGGCAAGACGGCGCCTCCACCGGCGCCCGGCCGGGGCGTCTGCTGAAACGCCAAGATCTTCAGGCCGAGAGCGCCCCGTCATGATCGCAAGAAGGAGAGACGGAGCGCGGTGCGCGCGCCGCTCGCATCGGGTGCGCCCGACATGATCTACCGGACCAACCCCGATTTGGGTGCGGTGGCGCCGCCGCCGATCGCCGAGGCGCGCGACTGGATTCGCGGCCGGCGCTTTCCCGCCGAGAAGCCGCTCCTCGATCTATCCCAGGCGGTGCCCAGCTATCCGCCGGCGGCGGAGCTTCAGGCTCATATCGCCACTTTGGCGCGACAGGCGGAGACCTCTGTTTATACCGACATCCTCGGCCTTCCCGCGCTGCGCACGAAGCTCGCCCGGCGGATGAGCGAGAATTATGGGGCTGCCATCGCCGCCGAGGCCGTCGGCATCACCGCGGGCTGCAACCAGGCCTTCTGCCTGGCGATCGCGGCGCTGGCGCGCGCCGGGGACGAGGTGCTGATGCCCGTTCCCTATTACTTCAATTATCAGATGTGGATGGAGATGCAGGGACTCCGCCCCGTGCATCTGCCCTTCGACGAGGCGCAGGGCGGGTTGCCCGACCCGGACGCAGCGGCGCGGCTGATCACCCCGCGCACCCGCGCGATCGTGCTGGTGACGCCCAACAACCCGACCGGGGCCATCTATCCGCCGGCGCTGATCGGCGCCTTTCACGACCTCGCTCGACGCAAGGAGATTGCCCTCGTCCTCGACGAGACCTATCGCGACTTTCGCGCCGAGGAAGCGCCGCCCCACGACCTCTTCCGCCGCGCGAATTGGACGGACGTGCTGGTGCAGCTCTACAGCTTCTCGAAGGTCTATAGCCTGACCGGCTACCGTGTCGGCTCGGTGATCGCGAGCCCGCGCTTTCTGGAGCAACTCGCCAAGATCATGGATTGCGTCGCCATCTGCGCGCCCCATATCGGCCAGGCCGCGGCGATCTTCGGGCTCGATCATCTGGATCGCTGGCAGCGCGAGAAATGCCGGCTGATGGAGGGGCGGCTCGCGGCGCTGCGCCGCATCTTCACGGACAACCGGCTGCGCTATCGCCTGGTCAGCTCGGGCGCCTATTTCGCCTATCTGCGCCATCCCTTCGATGGTGTGCCGGCAGCGCAGGTGGCGCGCCGCCTTGCCGACGAGGAGAACGTCCTGGCCCTGCCCGGAAGCATGTTCGGCCCCGGGCAGGACTCCTACCTTCGGCTCGCCTTTGCCAATCTCGACGAGGAGGCGATGCCGGCGCTGCACCAGCGACTGCTCGCCAGCCAATGGCGGGCAAGCGGGGCGGCTTAGAACAATTGGGCGAGCTGGGCTGCCGCATCCGGCATGGACAGGAGCACGGTTGCGGAAAGGATTGCGAGCACGCCGAGCAGGATGACGCCGGGCTCGGTGACGAGGTCGGCGAGGCGCTCGAGCTTGCGGATTGCCGAATCTTGCTGCGGTGCGATGTAACCGGTAAAGGCGCTCATCGTGATCTCCTGGATACTGAGGCGGTGCCCTTGCAAATCGGACACATTTTCTTGGCCTCTGGTATACCAGAGACCAAGATGAAATATTGCGCCGCAGCATGCCTTCGTCAAGGCGCGAGCCAGACTGGACACGCATAGCAGCCCGGCATCGGCGGGAGGGTCGCTCGCACGGCAAATGACGGCCGGTCAAGCGGCCGAGATTACTGGAAGGGGGTGCGGCTTACGCCTTCGCGCTCGGCCGCGCCGAGACCGCGGCGTGCCAGCGCTTGAGGTTTGTGTGGTCGTCGGGGATGCCGAGCTTCACCCAGCCGGCGAAGTCGACAGACGTCATCGCCGTGATATCGGCGACGCTGAAGCGCGCGCCGGCAACGTACTCACACTCGGCGAGGCGTTGATCGAGCACCTGGAAGAATTGCTTCACCCGCGCCTTGCCGCGCTCGACCAGGGCGGGAATCTGCTCATAGCCCTGGGGCCCGGTGAGCGCATGGCCCTTGAAGCCGGGCGTGGAATTGCGGAAGGCCTCGGCGACCGCGTAGAAGCCCTCGAGCTCCATGCGATGGTCCCACATGGCAACCAGGGCGCGCTCCTTGGCGTCCCTGCCAAGCAGCGGCGGCGTGGGGTGCGTCTCCTCCAGATAGCGGCAAATGGCCGTGATCTCGCTGATCACGGTGCCGTCGTCGAGCTCGAGCACTGGCACGGTGCATTGGGGATTGACGGCGCGGAAGGATTCCGAGAACTGCTCCCCCCGGCGGAGGTCGATCTGCACCGTCGGAATCTCGATCCTTTTCTCGGCCATGAAGATGCGAAGACGGCGGGGACTCGGGGCCGGGCGATAATCGTAGAGCTTCATCGGCGCGCTCCTCCGTGCGAGTGCAATCCCGAGCAAGAGGATAGTGCAAGCCCCGCGTGGAAGGAACGGCGGCGCCTGCGCGGGCCTTAAGGGCGGATATGCCGATCGCCGCGCCGCCGGAGCGGCTGTGGTTCACAAATTTTTAACGCGCCTCGGGTGTAGTGAGCTGCCCGTCCATAAGCCGGCGCGAGAGAAGCTGCGGCATTTGCGGTTTCGCGCCAAGCCGATCCGCGTGGAACCGGCGGGGACGGAAAGGAAATTGAGAGGAAAGGCATGCTCGGTCGCCTGAAGATCACAGCGAAGGTCTATGCCGTCGTCGCGGCCGTGGCCCTTTGCACCCTTGCGGTCGGGGCGCTCGCGGTAGATGCGATGCGCACCTATCATGCCAAGTCCAATGAGCTTGCCCGCGCCTCCGAGCGCTCGACCATCGGCCAGCAGGTCAACTACTGGGTGGTGATGGTGGTGATGGACAGCCGCGGGGTCTACATGGCCCGCGACGACAAGGAGGTGGAGAAATTCGGCAAGCCGCTCCTCGCCAATCTGGGGCGGCTGCCGGGGCTGATGGCGCGCTGGCGCGCGCTCATGCCGGAGGCGCGGCGGCACGAGCTCGACCAAGTCTCGGCCGATATCGACACCTACATCAAGTTCCGCACCGAGCTCGTCCGCCTCGGTCATACCGGGGGCGCGCCCGCGGCGCGCGTATGGGGCGACAATGACGCCAATCGCACCAATCGCCAGAACCTGAACAAGGAAATCGACGAGCTCGCCCGGGCCAACGATAAGGAGATTGCCGAGCTCACGGCGGATCTCAACGCCTATTACCATCGCATGCTGATCATGCTGATCGCCTTCACGGCGATGGGCGTGATCATCGGTCTGGCGCTCGTGCCCTCGATCGCGCGGCGGCTGCTGGCGCAGCCGATTCTCCGGCTGACCGGCGCCATGAACGCGCTCGCTGCCGGCGACCACGGCATCGAGATTCCGGCGATCGCGCGGGCCGACGAGATCGGCGACATGGCGCGCGCCGTGCAAATCTTCAAGGACAATGCCATCGCGAAGGAGAAGCTGGAGCGCGAGGCGGCCGAGCACAAGACGCGCGAGGAGGAAGAGGCGACCCGGCGCCGGCACGCGGAGGAGGAGCGGCGCGCTCGTGAGGAAGCCGAGAAGGAGCGCCGCCATGCCGCGCAAGAGAGCCGGACGCAGCGCCTCGCGGAGCTGACGCGCCGTTTCGAGCACGAGATCGCTGGCGTGATGCGCGAGGTCGACGCGGCGGCGGAGCGCATGCTGGCGACCTCGAGCACGCTTGCCGCGACGGCCGAGGAGACGAGCCGGCAAGTCGGGGTCGTGGCTGCCGCCTCCGAGGAAACCTCGACCAATGTCCACACCGTCGCCGCCGCCGCGGAGGAGCTTTCCTCCTCGATCGGCGAGATCGGCCGTCAGGTTTCGCAGTCCAGCAAGATCGCCGAGAAAGCCGTGGCGGAAGCCAATCGCACCAGCGAGACGGTCAAGAGTCTCGCCGAAGCGGGCGAGCGCATCGGCCAAGTCGTCGATCTCATCAACGACATCGCGGGGCAGACGAATCTGCTGGCCCTCAACGCCACCATCGAGGCGGCGCGCGCCGGCGAGGCCGGCAAGGGCTTCGCCGTCGTTGCCTCGGAGGTGAAGGCCCTGGCGACCCAGACGGCCAAGGCGACCGAGGAGATTGCGGCCCAGATCGCCGGGATGCAGCAGGTGACCGGCTCGACGGTCACGGCGATCGAAGGGATTCGCGGCATCATCGCCGAGATCAGCGAGATCGCTACAACGATCGCCGCCGCGATCGAGGAGCAGGGAGCTGCGACCCAGGAGATCGCCCGCAACGTTCAGCAGGCGGCGCGCGGCAGCCAGGAGGTCTCGAGCAACATCGCGGGCGTGAGCCGTGCGACCGGCGAGACCGGTGTCGCCTCGGCCGACGTCCGCAATGCCGCCGAGGCGCTGGACAAGCAGTCCGCAGCTCTACGCAGCGAAGTCGACCGCTTCCTCAGGGACGTTCAGGCGGCGTAGTCTCCGCCTTCGCCGCATTCCGGCTCGCCGATTTCCGGGTAATAAGGACCGCGCGAATCGCTTATGCCGCCATGGAAGGGTGCGGACAGGTAACGCGTCTGCTCACCTCACGCGACTCGGCCGCGCGACTCGGATCGCTTCCTCAGACGGCGCCCCAGCGCTGATGAGCCCAGCGCACCGGCACCTTGTTGTGCTTCGGCGCGTTCTCGTCGGCGAAGATTTTCTGGGTGACGGGAAGCGGTCCAAACGCATTATAGATGCCGCTTTCCTGGCGCGCAGGCGTCTGATCAAGCCAGATCGCGTAGCCGGTCACGCCCAGCAGCCAAATCGCGGCGATGATGATCGAAGCCCTCAGGTCTTGCCTATGCATGGCCTTCGTCTCCCATCCGGCGGCGATGCCACTTTGGACGGTTCACAGCCATTACTCTAGCACCTTATCGGTTGAAGTTTAAGATTCTGCTAAGGGTGATCGTTCCCGCAGCGATCACAAATTAACCATGTTCGCATCTGCGAGATGGTCCGCCGGACCGCCGATGGGTGGGTTCCGTCGTCCCCGGAGCTGACTTAAGATGATTCGCTCGATGTCGGCTTCCGCCTTGTGCGATCCGGGCTCCGCCATGGCCCTCTCTCCGCGAAAGCCGGGCAGCGAAGCGAAGAGCGGATCATGGAGGCTGCGCCATGCTCGGCTGGTTTGCCGAACTGACCACGACGGAGCGCAAGACTTTTTGGGCCTGCTTCGGCGGCTGGGCGCTCGACGCCATGGACGTCCAGTTCTACAGCTTCACGATTCCGACGCTGATCGCGACCTGGGGATTGTCGCGCGGACAGGCGGGCCTGCTCGGCACCAGCACGCTCCTGATCTCCGCCCTGGGCGGCTGGCTTGCCGGATTGCTGGCCGACCGCGTCGGCCGGGTGCGGACCTTGCAGATCACCATTCTCTGGTACGCCGGCTTCACCTTCCTCTCGGGGCTGACCCAGAATTTCGAGCAGCTTCTCGTCACCCGCGGGCTGATGGGCCTGGGCTTCGGCGGCGAGTGGGCGGCGGGTGCCGTGCTGATGGGCGAGATGATTCGCGCCGAGCATCGCGGCAAGGCCGTGGGCAGCGTGCAGAGCGGCTGGGCGATCGGCTGGGGCGTCTCCGCGATCCTCTACGGCATCCTCTTCAACGTGCTGCCGGAGGCGACCGCCTGGCGCGTTCTCTTCATCGTCGGCGTTCTGCCCGCGGTGCTCGTCTTCTTCCTGCGAAAGCATGTGCCCGAGCCCGAGGTCTTCGCGGCGACCCAGTCCCGGATCGCGCAAGGAGCGGCGAAGCCGAGCCTGGGGGCGATCTTCTCGCCCGGGCTGCTTCGCACGACGGTTCTCGCCTCGCTGCTCGCGACGGGCGCTCAGGGCGGCTACTACGCGATCACCAATTGGTTGCCGACTTATCTCAAGACGGTGCGCCATCTTTCGGTGCTTAACACGACCGGCTATCTCGTCGTGGTGATCATCGGCTCCTTCGTCGGCTATATTGTGGGCGCTTACCTCACGGACCGGCTGGGGCGGCGGAACTGCTTTTTCCTCTTCGCGATCTGCTGCTTCCTCATCGTCATCGCCTATACCTATCTGCCGATCAGCGACGCGGTGATGCTTGTGCTGGGCTTCCCGCTCGGCTTCTTCGTGTCGGGCATCTTCAGCGGCATGGGCGCCTTCTTCACCGAGCTGTTCCCGACGCAGATGCGGGGCTCGGGCCAGGGCTTCGCCTATAATTTCGGGCGCGGCGTCGGCGCGCTCTTCCCGAGCCTCGTCGGCTATCTCAGCCAGGCCATGCCGCTCGGCCAGGCCATCGGCATCTTCGCCGCCATCGCCTATGCCGTCCTCTTTCTCGCAGCCCTGCTTCTCCCGGAAACGCGCGGGAAGCAGCTTGCCGCCTATGGCTGAGCGCGAGCTTCGCAAGGGCCCGCCGCCCGCCTGCCAAGGTCCCGATCTCGCGCCACGCCCGCCGCGCTTCGCCGTGCCGCGCGGCGCCGTCGACTGCCATGCGCATGTGATCGCGCCGCCAGAGCGCTTCCCCTATGTGGCCGAGCGCAGCTACACGCCGCCCCCGGCGAGCCCGGAAGCCTACTTCGCCATGCACGACAGGCTTGGCATCGCCCGCGGCGTTCTTGTCCAAGTCAGCGTCCATGGCACCGACAACCGCTACATGGTCGAGGTGCTGCGCGCGCGTCCCCGGCGCCTGCGCGGCATCGCCGTGGTGGCGGCCGACGCCGCGAATGCGGCGCTCGAGGCGTTGCACGAGGCCGGCATACGCGGCGTCCGCCTCAATGTCCTTTTCGGCGGCGGCATCGGGCTCGAGGCGCTCGAGCCGCTGGCGCAGCGGATCAAGGAATTGGGCTGGCACATCCAGCTTCTCGTCGACGGCCCCGGCCTCGTCGCCCTGGCGCCGCGCCTTCTCGAGCTGCCCGTGCCCTTCGTGATCGATCACATGGGCTACATGCCTGCCGCAGCGGGGGTCGCGCAGCCGGGGTTCCAGACACTGTTGCGGCTGCTGCGCGAGGGTGATTGCTGGGTCAAGCTGTCCGGCGCCAACCGCCTCTCGCGCGGCCCGATTCCCTATCGCGACACGGTTCCCTTCGCGCGAGCGCTCGTCGCGGCACGCCCCGAGCGGCTCGTCTGGGGCTCCGATTGGCCGCATGTGGCGATCGAGGGTCCGATGGTGAATGACGGCGATCTCCTTGATCTCTTCGCCGAGTGGGTGCCCGATGCGGCAACACGGCGGCTGATTCTCGTCGACAATCCCGCCAAGCTCTACGGCTTCCCCACCCTGTGAACCCTTGTCCGGCTTTCTTGAGGCCGTTAGGTTAGGCCGCGCATTCGTGAGAAGCGCCGGCGCTCGCAAGCGCCGCTATATGGAGAGGGAGGGAATATGGCGGCTCGACGCTTCGCCGGAGGCATGATCATGCTCGCGGCAATTCTGCTCGCAATTTCCGGCGGGCGGGCGGGTGCTGCGGAACCTGCGCCGGTCCGCATCGTGGTCGGCAGCCCGACCTGCCTCTGCTATCTCCCCGTTCTGCTCGCCAAGGAGCTTGGGCTCTTCCACAAGAACGGCGTCGATGTCGCGCTCGACTGGCGCAATGGCGGCTCGCGGGCGCTCGCCGTGCTCTTCGCAGGCAAGGCCGACATCGTCGCCGGCTATTATGAGCACACTATTGAGCAGGCGGCGAAGGGCCGGCATCTGCGCGCCTTCGTTCTCTTTGGGCGCCTGCCGGGCTTCGTTCTCGTCGCCTCGCCCCGCCACGAGGCGGAGATCAGGAGCCCGCGGGATCTCGTCGGCCGCACGGTCGGGGTGAGCGCGCCGGGCTCGGCGAGCGATTTCTTCCTCAAATACTATCTCGGTCGCAACGACATCGATCCGGCGCGCGTTCCGGTCAGGGCCGTGGGCAATGATCGCACCGCGCTGGCCGCCCTCGAGCAGGGGCAGGTTGCGGCCGCCGTGCTGACCGATCCGGCGGCGACGCTCCTCTTCCACGATTTCCGCAAGGTCCATGTCTTCGTCGACGCGCGTACCGAATCGGATACCCATTGGCTCTATGGCGGGGACTACCCCTCGGGCTCGCTCTTCGCTCCCGATGCCTGGATCGAGGCCCATTCGGCCGAGACTCAGGCCTTGGCCGACGGCATCGTCGAGGCGCTCCAATGGATCCATACCCATTCGGTCGACGAGATCGTCGCCGCGGTGCCGCCGGACGTGATCGGCGCGCACCGCGAGCGGTATCGCTCCGCCGTCGAGAACTCGCTCCCCCTTTACGCCATCAACGGGCGGATCGATCCCCGCGATGCCGATGCCGTGCTCGCAGCGGTGGCGCAGGTGACCTCGCGCGTCGCCGCCGACAAGATCGACGTGACCGCGACCTACACCAATGCGTTCTCGGAGCGCGCGGCCGTCAAGTTCGGGGTGCCCCTGCCGTGACTGCGTAGCGGCTTGGCCCTTGTCGCCTCGCAGCCGCCTCGATAGGTTACGCGCTGGAGCGGGCTTCGGCTTGGCGCGACGTGCTTCGTTCGCCCGCGAGGGCGCAACAAGATCAATGCAAGGGAGGACGACATGATTTCTTTGCGGCGCGGGGCGCGGCTTTTCCTCGGCATGGCCGGGGTCGGGCTGAGCATCATGTTCGCTGCGGCCGGCCACGGTGCCGCGGCCGCAGACAAGCCCCATGTCAAGATCGCCGTCGGCGGGCCCGCCTGCCTCTGCTATTTGCCGACGGTCCTGGCGGCGCAACTCGGGCTCTATGACAAGAACGGCGTCGATGCGGAGCTCATCCCGCTCAAGGGCGGCTCTCAGGCGCTCACGGCGGTGCTTGGCGGCAGCGCCGACGTCGTCTCCGGCTACTACGACCATACCGTCGAGCTGGCGCCCAAAGGGAAGGACCTGCAATCCTTCGTTGTCTATGACCGCTTCCCCGGCCTCGTGCTCGTCGTCTCGCCCAAATACACCGACAAGATCACGAGCGTCGGCGCCCTCGTGGGCCAGAAGGTCGGGGTCTCCGCACCCGGCTCGTCGACGGATTTCTTCCTCAAATACGTGCTGCGCAAGGGCGGCTTCGACCCCGAGAAGGTGCCCGTCGTCGGCATCGGCCTCGATGCGACGGCCGTGGCGGCGATGGAGCAGGGCCAGGTGCAGGCGGCCGTCATGCTCGATCCGGCGGTGACGCTGCTGTCCGGCAAATATAAGGACCTGCGGATCCTCGTCGACACGCGCACCGAGGCGGACACGCGCAAGGTGTTCGGCGGCGATTACCCGGGCGGCGCGCTCTATGCGCCGGCGGCGTGGATCGCGGCGCATGCGAAGGAGGCGCAGAGCCTGGCCGATGCCATCGTCGAGACGCTCAAATGGATTCACGAGCACAAGGCCGAAGAGATCATGGCGAAAATGCCCAAGGAATATGTCGGGAAGGACGAGGCGCTCTATCTCGCCGCGCTCAAGAACACGCTCCCGATGTATTCCCAGAACGGCATCATGGACCCCAAGGGCGCTGAGGCAGTGCTCGCCGTGTTCAGCCAGTCCGATCCCGCCGTCGCCAAGGCCCATGTCGACCTGGCCAAGACCTACACCAATGCCTATGCCAAGAAGGCCGCCGCAAAATTCGGCATGCCGGGCCACTGACCCGCGGGGGCGGGTGAGCATCTGATGGAAAGGGCCCCTCGCGCCGGAGCCGGTGCCGCACCCGAGACGCCGGCCGTCGCCTTCGCCGGCGTCACGATCCGCTTCGCGACACCCTCCGGCGAGGTGCATACGGTGATGGAGGGGATCGACCTCGCCATCGCCCGCGGCACCTTCGTCGCCATCGTCGGGCCCTCGGGCTGCGGCAAGTCCACGCTGCTCAATGCGGCGGCGGGACTACTCTTTCCGCCGGCGGGCGAGGTGCGCGTCTTTGGCGAGGCGCTCTCCGGCGTCAATCCCCATGCCGCCTATCTCTTCCAGCAGGATGCTCTCCTGCCCTGGCGCACGGTGCTGGAGAACGTCACCCTCGGCCTCGTCTTCCGCAAGGTGCCGCGCGCGGCGGCCGTCGAGGCGGCGCGCGGCTGGCTCAAGCGCGTCGGCCTCGCCGGCTTCGAGGATCGCTTTCCCCATCAGCTCTCGGGCGGCATGCGCAAGCGCGTCGCCATCGCGCAGGCCTGGATCGTCGATCCGCGCCTCCTCCTCATGGACGAGCCCTTCGGCGCCCTCGACGTGCAGACGCGCCAGATCATGGAGAACGAGCTTCTCGACCTCTGGCAGGAGAGTCGGAAGACGGTCCTCTTCATCACCCACGATCTCGAGGAGGCGATCGCCCTTGCCGACCGCGTCATCGTCCTCTCGACGGGGCCGGCACGCATCAAGGGCGACTACGCGATCGACCTGCCGCGCCCGCGCGACGTGGCCGAGATCCGTCTCAACCCGGGATTCAACGCCCTCTACCGGCGCATCTGGGCCGATCTCCGTGACGAGGTGATGAAGTCGGGCGAGCTCGGTGCGAGGGAGGCTGCCGGTGGCGCGTGAGAGGCCGGCCGCCGTCGTGGCGGGCCGCAAGCGGCCGAGCCGGCGCCTGGTGATCGCGCTGCAGATCGTCTGCTTCGTGGTCACGGTCGGCGGCTGGGAAATCCTGTCCCGTGCCGGTGTACTCGATCCCTTCTTCTTCAGCCGTCCGTCGGACATCGGCGCGCGCATGATCAATTGGATCGTGACCGGCTATATCTGGCCGCATCTCGTCACCACTCTCATCGAGGCCATGGCCGCCTTCGTCATCGGCATCTTTATGGGCGTGGCGGCGGGCCTGATGCTCGCGCGCGTCGAGCTCCTCGCCGCGGTCTTCGATCCCTATATCCGCGTCCTCAATGCGCTGCCGCGGGTGATCCTCGCCCCCATCCTCATCATCTGGTTCGGGCTCGGCATGGCGTCCAAGATCGCCCTCGGCGTCACGCTCGTCTTCTTCGTGGTGTTCTTCAACACATTCCAGGGGGTGCGCGAAGTCGATCCGGTGATTCTCAACAACGTCCGCATGCTGCAGGCCTCCGACCGCCAGCTTATGCGCCATGTCTATCTGCCCTCGGCGATGGCGTGGATCTTCTCGAGCCTGCACACCTCGATCGGCTTCGCGCTCGTGGGTGCGGTGGTCGGCGAATATATCGGCGCGTCGCGCGGCATCGGCTATGTGGTCTCGCAAGCGCAAGGCGTCTTCGACACGACGGGGGTCTTCGCCGGGCTGCTCCTCACCTCGATCGTCGTGCTCGGCATCGACATCGCGATCGAGCGGCTCGAGCGCTATCTCCTGCGGTGGCGGCCCGAGGCGTAGAACGGCCGCAGCTCAAGACGCCGCCGCGCGCGGGCTGAAGGAGGGAAGTCGGAGATGTCGGAGGCGAGGCGGAGCTGGGACGAGGAGGCCGACGTCATCGTCGTCGGCTCGGGTAGTGCCGCGCTTGCCGCTGCGCTTGCCGCCGCCGTCGGAGGCGCCCGGGTGATCGTGCTCGAGAAGGCCGCCATGCTCGGCGGCACCTCGGCCATGTCGGGCGCCGGGACGTGGGTTCCCGCCAATCACCACATGCTCGCGGCCGGCATCGCCGATTCCCCGACAGAGGCGCTCACCTATCTGCGCGCGACGGCGCCCGCCGGCTGGCACGAGGAGGAGGATTCCCTGTGGCAGGCCTTCGTCGAGAAAGCGCCGGCCATGCTGGAATTCCTCGAGGCCCATACGCCGCTCCGCTTCGAGCTGGTACATCACCCCGATCTCTATGTGGAGGCGCCGGGCGGCAAGTTCACCGGCCGCATGGTCTCGCCCCTTCCCCTCAGCCGCAATCTCGCGGGTCCCTGGCACAAGCGCATCCGCCGCTCCACCATGCCCCAGATCTTCACCTATCGCGAGCTGATCACCGGAACGGTGGTGAGCCAGCCCGTCCGCACGCTTCTCAAATGGGCACCCAGGCTGCTCTACCGCCTGCTCACGCGGCGCGTAGGCATGGGGAATGCGCTCGTCGTCGGTCTGATCAGAGGCTGCCTCGACAATGGCTGCGTGATCCTGGCGGAAACACGGGCCCGCCGCCTACTGACCGACGGCGACGGCGCAGCGATGGGGCGCGTTATCGGAGTCGAAGCCGAACGCCGTGGGCGCAGGCTGGCGCTTCGCGCCGCCAAGGGTGTGGTGCTCGCGACGGGCGGCTTCGAGTGGGATCCGGAGATGAGGGCGCGACATTTCCCGGGCGAGGAGGGCCTCATGGGCAGCCCGCGCACCAATACGGGCGACGGGCACAAGATGGCCGAGGCCGTGGGGGCGCGGCTCGCGCGCATGGATCAGGCCAACATCTATGCGGTTACGACGACGATCTATGAGGGCAAGCGCCATGCCCTGCCCCTCAACGAGCTCTATCACCCCCATTGCATCCTCGTGAATCGCCACGGGCGGCGTTTCGTCAACGAGGGCGATCCCAATGTCGGCGTCGTCCTCGACACGCGCGACGCGGCGACGGGGCTGCCGATCCATCTTCCCGCTTGGCGCATCTTCGACGAGCGCTACGCGCGCGCCAATCGTGTCGCGATGCGCCTCGGCCGCCGCGATCCGACCTGGTTTCGCAAGGCGCAGACGCTCGCCGAGCTTGCGCGCCTGATCGGCCTCGACGACAAGGCGCTCGCCGCGACGGTGGAGCGCTTCAACCGCTTCGCGCAAAACGGCCGCGACGAGGATTTCCATCGCGGCGAGACCGCCTGGGAGAAGTTCTATACCGGCGATCCGGCACGGCCCGACTGGAACGGTGCCCTCGGCACCATCGAGCGTCCGCCCTTCTACGCGGCCCCTTACTACCGCGGCATCCTGGGCACCAAGGGCGGTCCGCGCACCGACGCGCGCGGGCAGGTGCTGCGCCAGGACGGCAGCCGAATCGCCGGGCTCTATTGCGCCGGCGTCGCCATGGCCAATCCGATCGGCACCAAGGCGGTGGGTGCCGGCACCACGATCGGGCCCTGCCTCACCTGGGGCTATATCTGCGGCCGCAGCGTGCTGCGCGAGAACACGTGATCTCAGCGCGGCGGGTTCGCCTCGATCCAGCGGGCGATCGCCTCGACCACCTGCGTCTCGATGCCGAAATAGCCATGGGGTGCGAAGGGCTGGCAGTCGTCGGAGCGCGGCGCATTGCCGCCCTCGAAGAACATCGTCTCCACTTTGGGCGCCTGTGGGAAGGCATGTGCGAGCCGCTCGACGGCGGAGGGCGGCGACACCTTGCAGGCATCGCTCCGGTGATGGACGATCAGCACGGGCACGCGCACCGCGGCGAGATCGGCGCTAAACACCGTCTCTCTTTCAATGCGCGTCGGCACGGTGACCGAGGAGGTGAGGACGAGTCCGTCGGGCCGCGCCTCCGCGGGCGCGCCGGCGAGGCGCGCCGCGGCATTCGCCGCCGATATCGTGCCGCGACTCGTGCCCACGAGCCAGACGGGGCGCGGCACGCGCGCGTGAAGGAAGCGGATCACGGCGGCGATATCCGTCGCATGCTCGGCGCTCGCGCGCCAATCGTCGAGCTCGCGATGGTCCGAAGGTGAATCGAGGAGGGCGACTTCGAGCCCCTGCCCCGCGAAGAGGCCGCGCGTGCGCGCCAGGAAATTGCCGAAGGGTCGACCGACATTGTCTGGCTCGAGCCCGATCCTGCCGTTCCCGCCCACGAAGAGGATGAGGCTGGCCTTGGCCTCGCCCGCTGCCGGCACCACGGCGACGCGCTCGGTGACGCCGGGGCGCGGCTCCAGGGTCTCGAGCGTACCGGGGATCCCGGAGCCGGGCTCGGCGCTTTGCGGCCGCGCGGCGCTCCCCCGCGCTGCGGCCTGCGCGCCCTCGCTGGAGGCGAGCGCAGCCACGAGAATGAAAGCACAGCCGATCGGCAGAACCCACTTCATCGGAACCCCCTTTGATTGCCGGCGCTACCGCCGGGTTGCTCGAATTTGCGCGTATTATCGGGGAATTCGCGATTGAGCGCACCATGGTCGCAGGCATGCGAGGGGCCCCATGGCGCGCAAAGGCGAAGGAGAGGTCATGGCCCTCGATCAGGCGTTCATTGCAGCCACTCGTTTCGGCCTCGGGCCGCGCCCGGGCGATCTCGGCCGCATCGCGAGCGATCCGCGCGGCTGGGTTCTCCATCAGCTCGATCATCCAGAGCGGGCGCCGGCGATCGCCGCGCTGCCGCCGCCGGATGCGCAGATCAGCCGCTTCTTCGCCTTGCGCCGGGAGATAAAGGCGCAGAAGCAGCTCGCGCGCGCCGAGACGGCGCCGACCCCGATGATGCGCCGAAGCACAGTCGACAGTCCCGAAACTGAAGGCGGCGCCGCTGCAAGGCCTGCCAAATCGCCGGTCGCAAAGCTGCGCGAGCCCATCCGCGAGCTCTATCTCGCCGAGGCCGAAGCGCGCACGCGCGCCGCGATCGAGAGCGAGACGCCGCTCGTCGAGCGCCTCGTCGCCTTCTGGTCCAACCATTTCACCGTCTCCATCCAGCGCGGCGAGATCGCCGGGCTGTGCGGCCCCTTCGAGCGCCAGGCGATCCGCCCGCATGTGCTCGGCCGCTTCTCCGACATGCTGACGGCGGTGATGCGCCATCCGGCCATGCTGCTCTATCTCGACAATGCGCGCTCGATCGGCCCGGAGTCCTTCGCCGGGATGCGCCGCCATGTCGGAATCAACGAGAATCTCGGCCGCGAGCTCCTCGAGCTCCACACCCTCGGCGTCAAGGGCGGCTATACCCAGGCCGACGTCATCCAGATGGCGCGCATGCTGACGGGCTGGACCATTGTTCCTCTCGAGAAGCCGGGCGCCGGCGCCTTCCGCTTCGAGCCGCGCTTCCACGAGCCGGGGCCCAAGACGCTGCTCGGGGTCACCTATCGCGAAGCCGGCATGGAAGAGGCGCAGGCGGCGCTCCTGGCGCTGGCGCGCCACCCAGCCACGGCGCACCATGTGGCGGAGAAGCTCGCGCGCCATTTCATGGCCGACGCGCCGCCGCCGGCCGCGGTCGGGCGCATCGCCGCCGTCTATCAGCGCACGGGGGGTGATCTCAGGGCGGTGACGCGCGCCGTCGTCGAGTCGCCGGAAGCCTGGCGCGATCCTCTCGCCAAGGTGAAGGCGCCCCAGGATTTCGTCGTCTCGACTGTGCGCGCCACCGGCTTCACGCCGCCCGATATGCGGGCGCTGATCGCTTCGCTGCGCATGCTCGGCCAAACGCCGTTCGCCGCCCCATCCCCGGCGGGATGGCCGGACACGGCTGCGGAATGGCTCGGACCCGAGGCGCTCATGCATCGCATCGAGTGGTCGCGCGCCGTGGCGCGGAAGATCGCACCTTTGGTCTCGGCGCCTCAGCTTGCCGAGGCGACCATCGGCCCGGTCGCCACGCCGGCCACGATGCAAACGATTGCCACGGCGGCCAACCCCGTCGAGAAGCTGACGCTCGTCCTCGCCAGCCGCGAATTCCAGAGGAGATAAGCCATGCTCACGCGTCGCGATACGCTTCTCGGCCTGGCGCTCACCTCCGGTGCGCTTGCCTTCGGCCTGCCGCGCTTCGCCTTCGCGCGCATTCCGACCGAGCGCCGCTTCGTCTTCATCGTGCTGCGAGGGGCTATGGACGGGCTCGCCGCGGTGCCGCCCTATGGCGATCCCGACTACCGCGCCGTGCGCGGCCCCCTGGCCCTGCCAGCGCCCGGGCAGGCGAACGGGATTTTGCCGATCGACCGCTTCTATGGACTTAATCCGGCGCTGCAGCCTGTGGCGCCGCTCTTCCAGAGGGGCGAGGCGCTTGCGCTTCACGCGGTGGCCACGCCCTATCGCGAGCGCTCCCATTTCGACGGCCAGGACGTGCTCGAGAACGGCACCGCCACCCCTCACGCGACCGAGGATGGCTGGCTCAACCGCGCCCTTGGGCTTTACGGCGCCGAGGGCCGGCGCATCGGCCTCGCCGTTGGCCAGGACGTCCCGCTGGTCCTGCGCGGCAAGACGCCCGTGCAGTCCTGGGCCCCGTCGCCGCTCGCCGGCTTGCCCCATGAATTCATCGCCAAGCTGGCCGCCCTCTATAAGGGCGACAGGCTCTTCGAAGGCGCCCTCGAGGAAGGCGCTCAGGCCGAAACCCTGGCCGAGGACGTGCTCGGCAGTGGCAACCGGATGGGCCCGCAGGGTCCCCAGGCTGGCGCCTTCGCCAAGCTCGCCCCCGAGGCCGGCAAGCTGCTCGCCGCCAAGGACGGGCCGCGGGTCGCCGTCATGGAATGCCTCGGCTGGGACACCCATCAGGCCCAAGGCACGGTGCAGGGCCGTCTTGCCGACACCCTCAAGGCCTTCGCCGAGGGGGTCGCAGGCCTCGTGGCCTCGCTTGGACCGGCGTGGAGGGATACGGTCGTCCTGGCCGCCAGCGAATTCGGCCGCACGGCCCATGCCAACGGCACGGGCGGCACCGACCACGGCACCGCCACGGCGGCCTTCCTCTTCGGCGGCGCCGTTAGGGGTGGACGGGTCGCCGCGCGCTGGCCGGGCCTGAGCCAGGGACGGCTCTATCAGGGCCGGGACCTGGTGCCGACGACGGACCTGCGAGCCGCCCTCAAGGCGGTTCTGCGCGATCACCTCGAGCTGCCGGGCGATGCCCTCGACCGGGTGGTACTGCCGAATAGCACCCAGGTAAAGCCTCTCGACGGACTCGTGCGCACCTGACAGGAAGCCGTCATCCGGTCTCGTCCTCATCCCCTGGAAAATCGCCCTGAGCCAGCGTCCAGGCGGTGATCGCTTGCTCCCGATCGCCCCTCGCTCCACATCAAAGGAGAGCCGCTGTGGATGCGCGTCCCAGATCGGCCACGGCGGCTATTCCCGGATCTGCGCCGGATCGGCTAAGCTCGTGAGGCGCAGGCGCCCCAAGGGGCTGGTTATGTGGAAGAATGATCAGGAAGAGCCGGTACTCGCTGCCAATGAGGCGTTCTATCGCGCCTTCGCGGTGCGCGATCTCGCCGCCATGGAGCGGGTGTGGGCCTCGGAGGTCGCGGTGGCTTGCGTCCATCCGGGCTGGACGCCCCTGCTTGGCCGCGACGCGGTGATGGAGAGCTGGGCCGGCATTCTGGGCAATCCCAAGGCGCCCGCGATTCGCTGCCTGCAAGCCCAGGCGACCGTCTATGGGGACATCGCCCTGGTGCTCTGCTACGAGCTCGTCGAGCGCGGCTTCCTGGTGGCGACCAATCTCTTCGTCCGCGAGAACGGTGCCTGGAAGCTTTTCCATCATCAGGCCGGGCCCGCCGCCGCCGAGGCGCCCGAGACGACCGGCGAGCTCGCTCCCGCCTCCAAGCGCCTCCATTGAGGGGCTCGCCCAAGGTGCTGGCAAGGCTCTGTTAACCATGCCGCGGTAAGGTCGGGTCGAAGGCGCTCCTGCCTTCGACAGACGCGAATGGGCGGACGGCACAATGGCGCCGACGGCGGCGATCGCCGGGAAGACTCAGCCATCCGAAGACGACGAGACGGAAGCGGCCGAGGCCGAGGCTCCGCGCCCGGCACCGGGACGAAAGCGGGCGATTCTCCTTGCCCTCGCGGCGGCGTTGCTGGTCGCCACGGCGCTCGGCGTCGGCCTTGCGGTCTATTGGGCCCGCATCGAGTTGCTCCTGGCGCATTTCGTCAAGCCGAGTGAGTCCCGCGTCGCGACCGGTCCGGCCGCCGCCCTTCCGCTCTTCCTCGATTTGCCGGACATGGTTGTCAACCTAACCACGTCCAGCGGCGATATCCACATGCTGCGCGCGAGTATCGCCCTCGAGCTCGCCAGCCCCGCGGATGCCGCATATCTCCGCTCCCTGATGCCACGCATCCAGGACGTTATCGAAACGCGCCTGCGCGCCCTGCGCCCGGACGACCTCAAGGGGACGGCGCAGTATTACCGCTTGCGGGACGAGCTGCTCGCGCGGGTGGCGTTCGCCGTCGGGCCCGGCCATGTGCGCCAGGTCTTCTTCAAGGACCTGATCGTCCGTTAACCTTTTCCGCGGTTTTAAATCGGTTTTACTTGCAGGAAGGGTCACCTTTTTGTCACAGTGCAAGACAAGTGTGTTGATGACGGTTGAAATGGTCATCGGGCCGCCCATGTCGTATGCTGAACGCTCAGAGCAGGCGGCGGGTTGGGCTGCGCGCAAGCGCCGTTAATAAATAGGGCGCTATGGAAGCTTGAGCCGGCCGATCGCTTTGTGTATTGCGTCGCAACAGACCACCGGTGCTGCGTTGCGGCCAGACCGATAATTGGTTAATGTGCTTGCCGGCTTCGGCGGGGATCGCAAAACAAGGGGTGGAAAGATGAGAGTGATGAGAGCGTTTGGCGCGGTAGTGACGCTGCTATTGATGAGCGCGTGCACGACGCACTGGATTGACGATCAGCTGAATCCGATTGAGCAGGAGCCTGGGCAGGGGTCGGCGTATGCGCAGGC
>DATGLG010000037.1:0-73733 GCA_035294245.1 Alphaproteobacteria bacterium
CTGGTTATTGATAGACGTATAACCGTCGAGCTATATGTGAGTCAAGCGGCACGGCGAAGCGGCACGGCGCTCCCCGTCACGGGAGCCGCCGGCCCTTGGGGCATGCCGTCATCTGCAGCGTGGTGTCACGCGGCCGCTGCGGTCGGGGACGTCCGGGCCACAAACCGATGCCTGCCGGCTCAGGTCGCCCCGAAAGGCGACGGAAGTCGCCCCCCGCGCATTCTTCTCAAGTCCTTGAAAAGCTTGAAAACCCGATTCGAGGGGGATGCCAACGTCGCCCCCTCTTTCGGATCCTGCATTCCTTCACGCCTTCATCGATCCGAAGAGGTCGATATTGAGGCGGATGCAGTCGCCGCGATAGGTGATGTCGCCCACATAGATGGCGGTGCCATGGCGGTCGATGACGACGCAATGGGCCTCGGCGGTCGGCGAGTTGAGGGGAATCTTGAGGAGATCGGCCGTCTCGGTATCGGCGGTGCCGATCATGAGGGTCTGGTGTGCCGCCGCCACATGCACCCCCTTGAGCTCGGCCAGCACCGAGAGGGCGGTCTGGCTGCGGAAGAGGTTGGGGGCCCGCTCATAGACCTCGCGCGCCAGATGCACATTGGCGAGGCCGTAGGGCTCGTTGTCGCGGGACTGCACGCTGCGGAGAAAGACGTATTCGGCGGCGGGCCGCCCGTCCTCGGGGGCGAGACGCGGCTCCGGCGGCGCGTTCTTGGCGGGGATGAATTTCGGGACGTTGTCCTTGATCGTGTTGATGAGCGCCGACCAGGTCGTCTCGAGCTTAAGCCAGCGCCGGTCGCGCAAGCCCGCGGCGACGAAGGTCCCCTTGCCCTGCTGGCGCCTGACGAGCCCCTCTTTCTGCAGAAGATCAACGGCCTGGCGGACGGTGACCCGCGCCACCTCGAATTCCGCCTGCAGCTCCTCGAGGGTCGAGATCTTGTCGCCCGGCGCCCATTGCCCCTCCTCGATGCGCCGGCGCAAAGCGGTCGCCACCTGCACGTAGAGGGGAATGCGGCTCAGCTGGTAGGTCTTGGCCAGTTGGCTCATGAGTTCGTCGTCCTATTATCCAGACCACAGCGCTAAGGTGTTCATGCTATTCAAATTTCAACCCGCACTCAATGACGGGATTGGGATGGCGCGGTGAGACGATACGCCGCCGGCTACAGCCCGGTCTCGGCGGCGCTCACCACGCCGCTGATGAGGTTGTGGCTGTAGAGCCGCTTGAGGTCAATGCGCGCCGAGGGGCGCACCGGCTCGAGATCGGCAAGCTGCTCTTGGAGTGCTGCCTCGAAGGCCCGCCGCGCCGCCTCGGCCTCGGCGACGGAGACGGCGGCGAAGCGGATCTTGTCGCTCGTCCGCCGCCGCGCCACCAAGGGCAGGTCCGCCGAGATCACCGTGGCGATCTTGGGATAGCCGCCGGCCGTCTGGTGATCGGCAAGAAGGAGGATGGGCTGCCCCGAGCCCGGCACCTGGATGGCTCCCGTGGCGATGCCGTCCGAGGCGATATTGTAGGTCTCGCGATGGCGCAACAGGGGACCGTCGAGACGCAGCCCCATGCGGTCGGCGCTCTTGGATACGGCATAGTCCGCGGCGAGGAAGGTCGCGAGAGACTCCTCGGTGAAATAATCGTCCTGGGGCCCCAGCACGACGCGAATCGTCCGATCCTTCCCGACAGCGGGCAGCGTGCGCAGGCGCTGCTCCTCGCGCTCCTCCGCAGAAGCTTTCGCCAAGGGCAGGATATCATTGGCTTTCAGCGCGCGACCTTCCACGCCGCCGATGCGGCCGCGCACATAGGTCGAGAGGCTGCCGAGGACCGGCGTGAGCGCGAAGCCGCCCTCTACGGCGAGATAGCAGCAGGCCGCATCGGCAATGGCGCCGATACGGAAGGACTGGCCTTCGACGAGGCGAACCGTCTGGCCTGCGGGCACCAGAAGCTTCTCCTCGCCGAGAATCTCGAGCGCCGCGTCGCCGCCGACGAGGGCCACCCGAGCCGACTCGGCCAGCACCTCGATGGTGGGGCCCTGGAAGATGATCTCGAGGGCAGCCGTGCCCGGCGGATTGCCCAGTAAGCCATTGGCGAGCCGCAGGCTCTCGGCGTCGAGGGCGCCCGCGACAGGCATGCCGACATCCTGATAGCCGAAGCGGCCGAGGTCCTGCACGGTCGTGTGCAGCCCCGGGGCGGTGATCTTGAGCCCGCTCATGCCAGAATCTCGCACGGCACCCGGTACGTGCCCGCCTTCACGTCATCGCGAATATGAAGAAATGTCTTTTCATTAATAGCTTCAAAGCGGACGCTGTCGCCGGGCGCGAAGAGGGCCGGAGGCTGCGCGGCGTTGTCGAAGAGGCGGATGGGCGTGGTGCCGATGAGATGCCAGCCCCCGGGGCTCTCGAGGGGATAGATCGCGGTGAGCTCGGTGGCCATGGCGACCGAGCCGGGCGGGACGCGGACCCGCGGATCGACGCGGCGCGGCAGCCGCAGCGGCGCCGGCAGGTCGCCCATATAGGGGAAGCCGGGCACGAAGCCGATCATATAGATGTGGTAGCGCGTGCCACTGTGCAGCGCTACGATTTCGGCAGGCGCGAGCCTGGTCTGCTCGGCGACATAGGTCAGGTCCGGGGCATAGCCGCCCTCGTAGCAGACGGGCACGTGCCAGAGCTTCGACGGGCGCGCCAGCTCGCCGTCCCGCTCGAGGAGGCCGCCGATGGCCCGGATCAGCGCCGCGGCGCTGGTCCGGAGCGGATCGTAATGCACCAGCAGGGAGCGGAAGCTCGGCACCGTCTCGATGACGCCTGCGAGCTTCGCCGCCCGCAGATGCGCCTGGAGGAGGAGAACGCGATCATTGAGCTCCCGCGAGACCTCGCGGCCGAACTCGACGACCAGCGCCGTATCGCCGCTATGCAGAAACTTGACTGTCACGGTCGGCTGGCATTCCTAACAGTGGTGAACTCGTGATCCGCGACGGGCGGGAAATCGCCGACGGGAAATCGATTGATCGCCTGATCGGCCTATCTTATTATCGTCTTATTCTTAGTACCATAGAGTTGAGTAGTCGCGATTTCATTTAATCAGATCAGAGTCTTCGCGGAGACTTTCGCGACTCCGTCGCAAATGTATTCGCCCGCGAAAGGCCAAGATACTCAAGCGGAGGACGCAAGCAATGGCGAAGCAGGTCAATCTGAACGCGGATATGGGTGAGGGCTGGGGCGCCTATAAGATCGGGGACGACGATGCGATCCTCAAAATCATCCGTTCCGCCAGCATCGCCTGCGGTTTTCATGCCGGCGATCCGGTGACGATGCAGCATGTGGTGATGCGCGCCAAGGAGGAGGGCGTCAGCATCGGCGCCCATCCCGGCTTCAACGATCTCTGGGGCTTTGGCCGCCGCCGCATCGATGTCAAGCCGAGCGACCTCGAATACATGATCGCCTATCAGATCGGCGCGCTTCAGGGCATGGCCTCCTATGCCGGCCTCAAGGTCACTCATGTCAAGCCCCATGGCGCGCTTAACAACATCGCGGCCGAGGAGCCGGAAATCGCTCTCGCCATCGGCCGCGCCATGAAGACGGTGGATCGTGATCTCATCTATGTCGCGCTCGCCGGCTCGGAGATGGAGAAAGCGGCCCAGAAGCTCGATCTTCCGCTCGCGCGCGAAGGCTTCTGCGACCGCCTCTACGACGACGACGGCAATCTCACCTCGCGCAAGGTCCCGGGTGCGGTCATCCATGATCCCGACGTGGCCAGGGAGCGCGTGGTGAACATGGTGGTGAACGAGGAGATCGTCTCGCGCAACGGCAAGAGGCTGAAGCGCAAGATCGATACGCTCTGCGTCCATGGCGACGAGCCCTCGGCGATCGTGCTCGCGCGCGCCGTCCGCGACGGCCTCGAAGCCGCCGGCGTGCAGATCGTGCCGCTTCCGGAAATGAGACTCTCCTGAGGCCCATAGGCCTTCGCCCAGCCGGCTGAACGTAAGGAACGCACGATGACCGCAGGCCTGCCGACCTTGTCGATCGTAGGAGGAACGGGCGCGCTCGGCGGCGGGCTCGCCACGCGCTGGGCGGCCGCCGGCTATCCGGTGATCCTCGGCTCGCGCGCGGCCGAAAAAGCCGCCGCCGCGGCCCGGGCTATTGCGCCCGGCCGCGGCGCTCCTCCCGTGCGCGGCATGGACAACCTCTCGGCGGCGCGTGCGGGGGATATCGTCGTGATTACAGTGCCTTATGAGAGCCACGCGGCGATCCTTGCCGAGATCCGCGACGGCGTTGGCGGCAAGATCGTGATCGACACGACGGTGCCGCTGGTGCCGCCGAAGGTCGCGACGATACAGCTTCCCCGCGAGGGCTCGGTCGGCCAGATCACCCAGGAATTCCTCGGCGACACTGTGCGCGTCGTCTCCGCTTTTCAGAATGTCGCGGCCCACAAGCTCCACAATGGCGAGACGATCGATTGCGACGTTCTCGTTTGCGGCAATGATAAGGATGCCCGCGCCGCGGTGATCGCCCTCGTCGAGGCGATCGGCCTGCGTGGGCTCGATGTCGGGCCCATCGCCAATTCCGTCGCTGCCGAGGCATTGACCTCGATCCTCATCGGCATCAATAGGCGTTACAAGATCGACGGCGCCGGCATTCGCATCACGGGTCAATTCGGCAGCGCGGCTCGAGCCTGAGCTCCGCGCCATGGCCGGGCCCTCCGTCACGCTCACTGCCATTCCCCGTATTCCCCTTATCCAGGCGGGCGACGATCTGGCGAATATTCTCGTGGGAGCGATCGAGGCCGCGCGACTCTCGCTCCAGAATCAAGATGTGCTGGTGCTGGCCCAGAAGATCGTCTCGAAAGCGGAGGGGCGCTATGTCGATCTGGCCGAGATCAGGCCATCTATGCGCGCGCGCGAGCTTGCTGCCGCCGTCGACAAGGACCCCCGCTTCGTCGAGGTCGTCCTTTCCGAATCGACCGAGGTCGTGCGCTACCGCAAGGATGTTCTCATCGTCGCCCATCGGCTCGGCTTCGTGATGGCGAATGCCGGGGTGGATCAGTCGAATATCGAGCATCCTGACGGCAAGGAGCGCGTGCTGCTGCTGCCGCGCGATCCCGATGCAAGCTGTGCCGCCTTGAAGGCGCGGCTCGATGCACATTTTCACGCGCAAGTCGGCGTAATTATCAACGACAGCTTCGGGCGCGCTTGGCGCAACGGCGTTGTCGGCGTCGCGCTCGGCGCGGCGGGCTTGCCCGCGATACTGGACATGGTGGGCGTGCCGGATTTGTTCGGTCGCAATTTGCGGGTGACGCAGGTTGCTCTGGCAGATGAGATTGCCGCCGCCGCCTCGCTGGTGATGGGACAGGCGGGGGAAGGACTTCCGGCCGTACTCGTTCGCGGCCTAAACTGGAAGGCGCCGGCCTCGACGGCGGCAGCCTTGCTGAGGCCGAAGCAGCTCGACCTGTTCCGCTGATGGATCAAGGATAATTCGGGAGGACGGCGAAAGTCGTGGCGGCGAGGTGAGCAGCATGAATGCGCCAGAAGAAAACCGGGCAGGGCCCGTGCTGGCGATATGCGGTGGCGTCGGCGGCGCCAAGCTTGCGCTCGGGCTCTACAATGTGCTTGGTCCCGACCGTCTGACCGTGGTCGTCAATACGGGCGATGATTTCGAGCATTTGGGATTCCACATCTCCCCCGATCTCGACACAGTGACCTATACGCTCGCGGGGCTCGCCAATCCCGAGACCGGCTGGGGGCGCGCCGACGAGACCTGGAGCTTCATGGCGGCGCTCGAGGCGCTGGGCGGCGAGGGCTGGTTTCGCCTGGGCGACTCCGATCTCGCGACCCATGTGGAGCGTACGCGACGTCTGCGCGCGGGAGAGCCGCTCTCGCGCATCGCAATGGATTTCACAGCCCGTCTCGGCATTCGCGCGCGGATCGTGCCGATGAGCGACGATCCGGTGCGTACCGTCGTTCATACGCAGGGAGGCGACCTTCCCTTCCAACATTATTTCGTCAAGCTGCGATGCGTGCCGGCGGTAACGGGCTTTTCCTTTGTCGGCGCAGCGACGGCAAAACCGCATCCGATGTTCCTTTCGACCTTACGCGCAGCCGATCTTGACCTCGTTGTGATCTGCCCCTCCAATCCCTATCTGAGCGTCGACCCTATTCTGGCGTTGCCCGGCGTGCGTCAGGCGCTCGATGATTGCGCGGGGCCCGTCGTCGCGGTCTCGCCCATCGTGGGCGGGCAGACCATCAAGGGTCCCGCCGCGAAGATCATGGCCGAGCTCGACATCTCGCCGACGGCCGCGGCTGTCGCCCGTCACTATGACGGCCTGCTCGACGGATTTGTACTTGACGCGGTCGACACCGGACAGGCAGCGGCGATCGCCTTGCCTACCCTGGCGACAGATACCGTCATGCGCTCGCTCGCCGATCGCGAGGCTCTGGCGCGAAAGATCCTGGCTTTTGCCGCAGAGCTCCGCTGTCGCTCATTGGCGGCAAGGAGCGCCGGATGAAGGGGGGCGACCGTTTTTGGGCGGTGGTGCCGTGCAAGGATCTGAGCGCGGCGAAGCAGCGCCTGGCTCTGGTCCTCTCACCAGCCGAGCGCCGGTCGCTCGCCTGCGCAATGCTGGAAGATGTCCTCGCCGCCCTTACGGCAGTCGCTCGGCTCGCCGGCGTGGCTGTGATAACACGCGATCCCGACGTCGCGGTGCTTGCGCGCCGGTGGGGTGTGCGGCTTCTTGCCGATCTGCGGCACGAGGGCCCCAACCCGGCAGTGACATCGGCGCTACGGAGTCTCGCCGCCGACGGCGCCTCAGGCATCCTCGCAATCCCGGCGGATGTGCCGCTGGTGACGTCGGCCGAGATCGAGGCCATTATGGCGGATCACGGCAAGCCTCCCGCGGTGACCGTGGTGCCGGCGCTCGCCGATCTTGGCACCAATGCCATAGCCTGCTCGCCCGCAGACGCGATTCCGCTGTGCTTTGGTCCACGTAGCTATGTACGCCACCGCAATGCCGCGCGTGCTCGGGGAATCAACGCGCACACTCTGCGGCTCCCCGGACTTGGTCTCGACCTCGATCGCCCCGACGATCTGCTGACCTTTGCCGCCGAAGCCTCCCCGACACGCAGCTATGCGCTGCTTCAGTCGATGAAGATCATGGAGCGGCTCGATGAAGGCGAGGGGAGTGTCGGCATCACGCCAAGACTGCAGCCGGTTTCGTGAAAGGAAGCGAGCCGATGACGGAAGACATCAAACGCCTCTTAGCAAGTGCTCTGGAGGGGCGCCGCCCGTCTCATGACGAAGCGCTCGCTTTGGCGACGTGTGAAGACCTCTCCGGCCTCATGACCGTCGCAGCAGCGCTCCGCGATTCCGCGCATGGCATTATGGTTTCTTACTCTCGCAAGGTCTTCATCCCGCTCACCCAGCTTTGTCGGGATGTCTGCCATTATTGCACCTTCGCTCATGCGCCACGCACCGGCGAGCGCGCTTACTTGCCCCGGGACGAGGTCCTTGCAATCGCTCGTGCCGGCGCCGAAGCCGGCTGCAAGGAGGCCCTGTTCACATTGGGTGACAAGCCGGAGATGCGCTACAGGGTTGCGCGCGAGGAGCTGGAGCGGCTTGGCCATCCCACCACGCTCTCCTATCTCGCCGAGATGTGCCGGCTCGTGTTTCACGAAACCGGGCTGCTACCCCATGTAAATCCCGGCGTGATGTCGGCGGAAGAGATCAGCATGCTGCGAGCCGTCTCCGTGTCGCAGGGGATCATGCTGGAAAGCGCCTCCGATCGCCTATGCGAGAGGGGTGGGCCACATTTCGGCAGCCCCGACAAGCGACCGGCGGTGCGGCTGGCGACGATCGCCGCAGCAGGTGCGGCGGATGTTCCCTTCACCTCGGGCATTCTTATCGGCATCGGCGAGACCCGGCGGGAGCGCATCGAGGCGCTGCTCGCATTGCGTGACCTGCACGACCGCTACGGGCATCTCCAGGAGATCATTATCCAGAACTTTCGCGCCAAGCCGGACACGCGCATGGCGGCAATGCCCGACGCTGCGCTCGCCGATCATCTCTGGACGATCGCGGTCGCCCGCATCATCTTCGGCGGAGAAATGGGAATCCAGGCGCCGCCAAACCTTCAACCCGGCGTATTGGCGGCGCTCATCGACGCTGGGATAAATGATTGGGGCGGCGTCTCACCCGTGACGCCCGACCACGTCAATCCCGAGGCGCCGTGGCCTCATCTCGCGGCTCTAGCGCACGAGACGGCCGCGGCTGGCAAGCATCTCGTCGAGCGCCTGGCTATCTATCCGAGTTTTGCGCAATCGCCGATGCGGTGGCTTGATGATCGGCTCCTCACGGCTGTCATGCGGCGCGTCGACGCCGCGGGCTTGGCGCGGACGGACGACTGGTCGCCCGGCGCACTCGCTGCCGTCCCCGAGGCCGGCGCGGCTCTGGTAGTGAGGCGCGCGCAGGACGGTATCGAGCCCCGGCTCAGCCGCATTCTTGCGAAAGCGAGCGACGGCCAGGCACTCGAAGAGAACGAGATCGCCCGGCTTTTCGCGGCTCATGGTCCCGAGTTCAGCGCGGTTTGTGCCGCCGCCGATCGGCTACGCGAAGCCGTCAATGGCGACGTTGTCAGCTATGTCGTCAATCGCAACATCAACTATACAAATGTTTGCTATTTTCGTTGCCAGTTTTGCGCCTTCTCAAAGGGGAAGCTGAGCGAGAACCTGCGTGGTCGGCCCTACAATCTTGACCTCGATGAGATCAAGCGCCGCGTGCGCGAGGCGTGGGCGCGCGGCGCCACCGAAGTCTGCATGCAAGGGGGCATCCATCCAGAATATACCGGCGCCACCTATCTCGCGATCTGTCACGCCGTGAAAGATGCCGAGCCGGACATGCATATTCATGCCTTCTCGCCGCTCGAGGTCTGGCAAGGTGCAAAGACGCTGGGCATGAGCCTTGTCGGTTTTTTGGCCGAGCTGCGGGCGGCGGGCCTTGGAACCTTGCCGGGTACCGCGGCGGAGATCCTCGACGACGAGGTGCGGGCTGTCCTTTGCCCGGACAAGCTATCAACTGATCAGTGGCTCGAGGTGATGGCGGCCGCCCATGCCGCCGGCTTTCGTACCACTGCAACGATCATGTATGGCCACATTGAAAAGCCGGCGCATTGGGCCCGGCATCTGCTTCGCCTGCGCGAGCTGCAGGCGCGCACGGGCGGGTTCACGGAATTCGTGCCGCTCCCCTTCGTGCATATGGAGGCGCCGCTTTACCTCAAAGGGAAGGCGCGCCGCGGTCCGAGCTTCAGGGAGGCCGTTTTGATGCACGCCGTGGCACGACTTGCGCTGCATCCCCTCATTCCGAATATCCAGACATCCTGGGTGAAAATGGGCCCGCACGGTGTGGCAGTCTGCCTGCGCGCCGGCGCCAACGACCTGGGCGGCACGCTGATGAATGAGACGATCACCCGCTCAGCCGGCGCGGGCCATGGCGAGGAGATGCCGCCCGAGGAGATGGATGCGCTGATTCGCTCCCTCGACCGAGCGCCGCGTCAGCGCACGACACTCTATGGCGATGCGCCGACCGAGCGACGGGACGCTTCCTATGGCGCGCCGGCCCTTTCCCCGATCGCCAACACAGCAGCCCGCCGTTACGACCGCACGACCAAGCCGCGCGAGCTGGTTCGCGCGGGCCCGAGCACATAAATCGTGGGGTTGACAGGAAAGAGAAGCGGGAAGCGTCGCGCAGCGGAGCCTCCCGCAAGTTTCAGTTGGCCGATTCCCAGCGCCTCAGGCCCTGAGACGCGGCAGGATCTCCTTCGCGATGATCTCGACCTGTTCCATGCGATACTCGAACGGCACGAAGATGATCTTCTGCACCCCGACCTTGAGATGCGCCTTGAGCTGGGCGACGCACTCGTCGATCGTGCCCATAATCGCCGAGTCCTTCGTCGACTCGCTCCATGCCGCGTAGTCCCATTCCTTGGTGAGCCACTGCATCATCGGCCCTTCGACCTCGGCACGCGTTCTGCCGACGCAGATCGGAAGCTGGTTGCAATTGAGAAGCGTGGCTGGATCCTTGCCGGCTTCTTTGGCGAAGCCGATGATCTTGTCCCAGGATTTGGTGAAGCTTTCGGGTGTGTAGAAGTAAGTCAGCCAGCCGTCGCCGGTTACTGCGGCGCGCTTGAGCACGCGGTCGACATAACCGCCGATCAGGATCGGCGGGCGCGGCTTCTGATAGGGCTTGGGGAACATCACCGAGCCGCGCAGATGATAGGGTGGATACTCGCCGTCAACGAGATTCTCGGTCCAAAGCCGCGTCATGATCTCGATATTCTGATCCATGATCTTGCCGCGCTTCTCGAATGGCACGCCGACGGCATCGAACTCGCGCTTGTACCAGCCCGAGGCCATGCCCAGGACGAGCCGCCCCTTCGAGATCTGGTCGATGCTTGAGAGCTGCTTTGCGAGCACGAGGGGATTACGCAACGGCAGCACGAGAATACCGGTCCCGAGCTTGATCTTCCTCGTGCGTGCGGCGACGGCGGTCAGCAACGAAAGCGCGTCGATGATGGGAAAATGGGGGTCGACGCCGAGCAGGATATGATCCCATACCCAGAGGGAGTCGAAGCCGAGCTCCTCCATCCTGACGCCATATTCGATGAGCTGCTGAGCATCGGGAAGTTGCGGATACGCCGTGAAATTCCGCATCGCGATGCCGTATTGATTCGACAATCCAGCCATATATCCTCGTTCCCCCTGATGATGTTGGGTTGCTGCCCGCGGCAAGCGCTACGCGGTATAGAGCTTTTCCGGATCCAGATGGCGTAGAACCGCGAGCTCGCGCTCCGAAGGCGGCTCGGTGGTCACCACATTCTTGTCGACCAGCAGCTCGAAGCCCGTGTTCGCCTGCACTTGATCGACCGAGACGCCGGGATGGAGAGCCAGCACCTTCATCCGCTTCGAATTCTCATCGAAGCCCATGATGGCAAGGTCCGTCACCACCCGATACATGCCGCCAGCGAGAAGACCCGAATCCTTGCGGCTGCTTCCGCCGTGGACGAAGCCGGGGCTGGTGATGAAGTCGACATTCGCGACGAAGCGCCGCTTCTCGTGCTTCATCGCAACGATCATCTGGGTCAGGCTTGATATATCGTTGCCGCCGCCCGTCCCCGGCAGCCGAATCGTCGGATTGGCCGGGTCGCCGATGAAGGAGCTGTTCAGGTTGCCGTACTGATCGATCTGCGCGCCGCCCATGAAGCCGATATCCACATAGCCGCGCTGCAGCAACAACAGCACGTCGGTGCTGCTCAGCACCATATTGGCACGACGGGTGCAGCGTTGCTCGTTGGTTGAGGGCGGGAGCTCGCCCGGCACCACGAAGGCGCCGATGGTTCCTCCCTCGAAGAGGATGGTGAGGCCCGGGCCGTGAAGGCGTTGAGCAAGTGTTGCGGCGAGGAGCGGGATGCCGACGCCCGCAAATACGACCTGGCCGTCCTTGAGAAGCCGCCCACTCATGACCGCCAGCAATTCGCTGGCGGTGTAGTCGCGCTGATCCGCTTCCTTCATCTTTGTCATCGCATCAGTCGTCATGGATGCTTCTCCCGCGCCGAGCGGCATCCAGCATCTCCTCGGTTCCGAGGAGCGAGAGATACTCGGCCCAATTCCTCGGTCCGTAGAAGTAGTGATCGAGATACTCGGAAATGCCCTTGATCGGATCCTTCTTCACGAGGCCGGCATAGTAGTCGTGGTGCTTGAAGAAGGGCTCGTAGACGCCGTAGCATTCGTGCGGTGCGCAGCCGAACGGGACCTCGACCACCGCGTCCACCGTGAAGAACGGGATCTTGGTGTGGTCCGGGCGGCGGCGGATCTGGTCATTGGAGACGACCCGCTCCGTGGTCAATATGACTCGCTTGGCGGCCATCGCCAGATCGATGTCCATGAACTGCAGCCCATCCATCTGGGCATTGCCATAGGCATCGCAGCGCTGCACATGGATCAGCGCCACGTCGGGATTTAGGGCGGGGATCAACACCAGCCTCTCGCCCGTGAAGGGGCATTCGATCTCGCGCACTTCGGGGCGCAGTTTGATGACGTCGGAGCCGAGCATCGAGCGCATGGGAAGGAACGGTACCCCCATGCCGCCGGCGCGGAAGCGCATGCCCATCGCCATGTGGCTCCACTCGTCGAAGCGGGCCTTGTTGGACTCGGTATAATGCCGCATCACCCGCGACACGCCCCAGACGATGCCGTGACTGAACCAGCTCGTGATGATGTGATTGCAGGCGCCCGTTGCAAAGAGCAGCTCGCCCTCGTTGGAGGTGATGCTGCGCATGCAGGTGAGGCCCTTCTTGCCGGCACGGATGAGCGCCCAGATCATTGCGATCGGCGTCCGCGAAAGCGTACTGCCGCCGATCCCGACCTGGTCGCCATCCTCGACCAGCTTGGTTGCCTCTTCGAGCGTCATCACCTTCTCGCGCAGGCTCCGATCCCGCTCGGCGGTCTTGCGCCGCAACTCCAGATAAGGCTCGATCAAACCTTTCCTCCGTTCCCCGCCTTGCCGAGGGATTGCATTGCTGGCCACAGTCAGCTCGGCCGATTGACGGCCGTTTCGCGATTGAACTTCCCGATGAGCTCGTCCCACGCGGGCACCGCCGCCTGCAGCTTGCGCCAAAAGCTCTGGTCGCGGCGCCGGTCGAAGTCCTCGACCGAGACACCCTGCTGCTCGACCCAGGTGTAATACCCAAGATTGAAGATGCGCTTCCGATCGGCATGGGTAAGCTCGATCAGATGATCATCGGCGGCGCCCAGGAGGTGCTGGCCGAAACTCTCTCCGGCGCAAATCTCGTCGAAGCCATCGGGGTAGTGCACGCCCTCGAACTTCTTGCGCTCGCTGTTATAGAGGGCCGCGCTGTCGGTCGCCACGGTAATAATCACGTCGTCGGCGCCGAGATCGAGATGCTTGGCGACTTTGATCGCGGCCAGGACATTGGCGATGCCCGAGAAGCCGAGGCTGTCGAGCTGCCCGACCAGCTCGGGATCGAGCTTCCGGCGCGTGGCGAGGTACCGGCGCCCGCTCTCGCTGTTGAACAACAGATCGAGAGAATCCGTGCTGCGATCGGAGACGCCGACCACGAGATCGGTGTTCATCACATTGTGGATGAGCGGCACGTGCTTGTCGCCGATCCCTTGGATATTGTGCTCGCCATAGCCGTTGCAGAGCAGGGTCGGGCATTCCACGGCCTCGACCGCGACGATCCTCGTGCCGAACGTGGTCTTGAGATAATCGCCCGCGGCAATCGTGCCCGCGGAGCCCGTCGCCGAGGTGAAGGCGGCGAGGCGAAGGGAAGGCTCCTTACGCCGCAGCGCTTCAAACACCGTCTCGAGGGCGGGGCCGGTACAGAAATAGTGGACCAGGTAATTGCCGAACTCCGAGAACTGGTTGAGGATGACATTCGCCGGATCACGGGAGAGCTCGGCGCATTTGTCATAAATCTCCTTCACATTGCTTTCCGTGCCTGGCGTGCGGACGATGTCGTCCGGCTGCGCCACCCAGTGCTGCAGCCATTCGAAGCGCTCGCGGCTCATTCCGGCCGGCAACACTGCGACGCCGCGGCAGCCGAGAATGCGCGAGATGGCGACACCGCCGCGGCAATAATTCCCGGTGGAAGGCCAGACCGCCTTGTGCGCGACCGGATCGAACTGTCCTGTGACCAGACGCGGAGCCAGGCAGCCATAGGCGGCGAGGACCTTGTGCGCGCCGATCATCGGAAAATAGCGGCCGAGCACCGTTACGATGCGCGCCTTGACGCCGGTGAGCGCTTCCGGGAGATCGAGATAGGCGGGTATCGCCTGGCGCTTGGTGCGATGCCTGTCATTATACCAATGGACGCGGAAGAGATTGCTGGCTCGGGGCGCGTCGGGCTCCACCCCGTCGAGCGCTGCGGCGATCTCCGCGGGGATGCGCGATGGATCCGCGAGCTCGGCGAAGGTCGGCAGGACAACGCGCGCGGCGCGGAGCTGCTCGACCGCCTTGCGATAGGTGGAGTGATCGATGATATCGGTGGCCAGTTCGAGCGGTGCCATAAGATCCGTTTTAGCTGGAGTTTCCTCGAGAGCCCGGCCATTGCCGCGCCGGACCGGCACGGCGACGTCATAGGCCGTGCCCTCCGATCCCGGAAAAGCCTTGACCAATATGCCTATCTTGTTATCGTCCTATACTTGATACCAGATGACCTTCGCCGTCTCAATAGCCAATCGTGGCGCGAGAGGCCGCGCGGCATCCGGCGAAAGGCCTTCTGGGAGGGCGTCCGTGAGGTCCGCAAATCGCCAAACCGGACGCCCGGCGCCGGCCCGGGCGCGGATAAGGACGGGGAGAGAGCAAGCGAGACGCCAGCGGCCCGTCCGGTGGGCGGCGCTGCTCTCGCATCGAACAGGAAGGAGGCGACATGTTTCGGTTCACATCTCTTGCGGCGGCTTGCGCCGTGGCATTGATCTTGAGTCCGGTTGCTGCGCGGGCTCAGGACAAATTGGTCGTCAGCATCTGGGGCGGTAACTGGAAGGATGGGGCGAACGAGGCGATTGCCAAGGAGTTCACCAAGAGAACGGGAATGGGAGTCGAATTCGTCACCGGCGGCACGATGGACCGACTGACGAAGGCGAAGGTCGACAGGGGCCATCCGGAAGCCGATGTGACGTTCACGACGAGCCACGTCTCCTATCTCTATCAATCCGACGGGCTCTACGAAAAGCTCGATATGAGCAAGCTGCCGAATGCGAAGGAGCTCTACCCGGCGGCGGATCGCAGCCCCTATTACATCGGGCTCTATTCCTATGTCTATACGCCGGCATTTCGCACCGATCTGATGCCGAAGGGCTTCAAAATTTCCTCATGGCGCGATCTCTGGTCTCCGGCGCTTAAGGGCAAGCTCGGCCTGCCCGACTTCGACCCCAGCCACATCATTATCGTCGCCGCGATGCTTTCCGGCGGCGACGCCAAGAACTGGAAGGTCGGCATCCCGCTTCTCGAGAAGCTCAAGCCGAACATCAAGACCTTCTATCAGTCCGATGCGACCAGCCAGGATCTCATGAAGACTGGGGAGACGCCGGTTCAGGTGCTGCTGTCGATCAACGCCTATCATCAGATCTCCCAGGGCATCCCGATCCAGATCGACATTCCCAAGGAGGGCGCCGTCGTGGGGATCGACGCCGTTGGGATCAGCAAGGGGACGAAGCATCTCGATGCCGCCTACAAGTTCATCAACACGGCGCTCGATCCGTCCGTGCAGCAGCACCTCTGCGAGCTCTACAAGTGCTCGCCCATGAACATGCATGCCAAGCTCAGCCCCGACCTGGCGAAGCTGCCGGGAATCTTCACCTCGCCGGAGCAGTGGAAGACCGAGGCCATCGTCGTCGACGACGAGGTGCGCGCCAAGGACCTGCCTGAATGGAAGAGCTGGTTCACCGAAAATATGATGCATTGACCATGGCGCGGAGATAGCGCTGCAACGCGGCGCTATCTCCCCTCCTGGAGCGCGGCGGGAAACGCATTCCCATGCGAAGGCGCCCCTTCTTCCTGACCTTTCTCGTGCCATCGATCTTGATCGCGGTGATTTTCCTCGCCGCGCTCGGGAATGTGTTGCAATACAGCTTCAGAGCGTTCATCCCGGGTTCTCTCGACGTCGGCGGCTTTACACTGGAGAATTTCTCGCGACTGGCCAAGCCGATCTATTTTTGGGTTCTCGTCGACACCTTCGTCATCAGCCTCGCCACCGCTGTTTTCACTCTTCTGCTCAGCTACCCCGTCGCTTATGCGCTCGTGCGGACCCGCAGCAACGGCCTGCGTACGCTCCTGGTCGTCCTATCGATCACCCCGCTCTTCACCGGCGAGATCGTCCGTACCTATGCCTGGATGCTCGTGCTCGGCAGCGACGGCTTTCTGAACACGATGCTCAGGAGCTGGGGCCTGATCACGAGGCCGATCCCGCTCATGTATACGGAGCTCGGCGTGATCATCGCCCTCGTGCAGTTCTCCATGCCGGTGATGATCATCCTCCTGGCCACCGCGATCAGCCATATCGACCGGGATTACGAGAAAGCCGCCGCCAATCTCGGTGCGGCCCCGGCCAAAGTCTTCTGGACCGTCACCTTGCCCCTCAGTATGCCCGGGATCGTTTCCGGCACGGTCGTGATTTTCGCTTGGACAATGAGCGCATTCTCCACGCCGCAATTGATCGGTGGCGGTAAGGTCCTGATGATCTCCAACCTGGTCTATCTACAGGGGCTCTCGTCGTTCAACTTCCCGTTCGCTGCCGTTCTGAGCCTGATCGCCCTCCTCGCCGCCATCGGCAGCCTCGCCGCCATGCGCCCATTCACCTTGCGTCTCGAGCGCAAGGCGGCGCTCCACTAGGAGGCGGGGCGGCAATGCTTCGCAAGACGATCTTCTGGCTGGTCGTGGCGCTGATCCTCGTCTATATGACGATTCCCGCGGCCGTCGTGTTGATGACGTCGGTCAGCCCCTCGGAGCTGCTCGAGTTTCCGCCTTCGGGCTTTTCGCTGCGGTGGTACGGCCGCGCGCTCGGCTATGACGATTTCCAAGCCGCCTTCGTCAATGGCCTCATCGTGACCGCAATCGCGTCGACGACAGCGCTTCTTATCGGTTCGGGCTTCGCTTATCTCGTCGACCGTTATCGTTTTCCCGGGCGCGGCGCCCTCGAGGGAATCCTGGCCTCCCCACTCATCATCCCTCATTTCACGACGGGACTCGGCTTCCTCTTGCTTGGCAGCCGCCTCGGCCTCGCCCAGAGCTATGTGCTGGTCGCTGCGGCTCACGTGATGCTGGTGCTGCCCTTCGTGACCCGTAGCGTCTATGTTAGCCTGCGGAATCTCGACCCGAATCTCGAGCGCTCCGCCGCGAATCTGGGCGCCTCCCCCTGGCGCGTGTTGAGGCGGGTAACGATGCCGCTCATGGTTCCTGGAATGGTCGGCGGCTGGATCGTCGCGGCGATTCTTTCCTTCACCGAGTTCACGGCCTCGCTTTACGTTACTGCCTACCGCACGCAGACTCTTCCGGTCGCCATGTACACCTATATCCGTGAATATACCGATCCGACGATTGCGGCCATTTCAGCACTTCTCATCTTGGTGACCATCGTGGTCGTCATCCTCGCCGACAGGTTCCTCGGACTGCGGCGAATTCTATCGATTGATCGGAGCTGACGGCGATGGGGCGCGACATGGAGATGCGGGTGCGGGAGAGAGAGCCGGCAACTCTCGGTGACGAGGGGGCCAGCGCAGTCGAGATCGTCGGCGCGACGCGGCAATTCGGGCCGGTTGTCGCCGTCAACGAGGTCAGCCTCTCCGTCCGCAGAGGCGAAGTTCTGACCCTGCTGGGGCCGAGCGGTTGCGGCAAGACGACGCTTCTCAACATGATTGCCGGATTCGAGCTTCCCGATTCGGGATTTATTCGTATCGACGGCCGTGACGTGACGGAGGTTCCGCCCTATCAGCGCGATACGGGAATGGTGTTTCAGAATTATGCGCTCTTCCCTCATATGACCGTCTTCGAGAATGTTGCCTTCGGACTTCGTATGCGCGGATTGCCCGCCGCGAAGGTTAAGGACGAGGTCGGAAGGGCGCTCGAGATGGTGAAGCTTTCAGGTCTCGGCGAGCGCCGGATCCGGCAGCTTTCCGGAGGGCAGCAACAGCGTATCGCCCTAGCGCGCGCCATCGTGATTCGCCCCAAGGTGTTGCTGCTGGACGAGCCGCTTTCGGCTCTCGACAAGAATCTTCGCGGCCAGATGCAGGTCGAGCTCAAGGAGCTCCATCAGAAAACCGGGCTCACCACCGTGTTTGTGACCCACGATCAAGGGGAGGCGTTGAGTCTATCTGATCGCGTCGTCGTGATGAATCGCGGGGAAATCCAGCAGGTTTCGACCCCGATCGAGCTCTACCGCAATCCGGTGAACAGCTTTGTCGCGTCGTTCGTCGGGGAGATCAACCGGCTGCCGCCCGCCAGGCATATGCGGCGGGGGCGCGAGCTGCTCCTGGAATTCCCCCAGGGCGTTCAGCTGGTGACCTCGGCGCCTCCACGCGATTTCGAGGAAGGCCGAAAGGTCCATATCTTCGTCCGCCCCGAAAACGTCACGATCGTGCCGGCTGTGGAAGATCTGCGGCCGAACGTGGTTCGCGGCCGCGTCGTCACGCATATCTACCAGGGCAGCCACACGGTGACGCGGGTGGAGGTGACGGGGCTGGGCCCCATCGAGTTGCGTATGCGTGGTGGCGAGGTCATGAAGCAGGCGCCCGTCGGGGCGAATGTCGGTGTCGAAATCGACCTGTCGGAAGCGGTCTTCATGAGCGAATGAGCGCGCCGCTCCAGTGATCTGCATGCCAGCTACGGGCGATAAACCAGCTCGCTCAAAGGCCCGCGCGTGGGCGGCTTGCCGGCGTTCGCCGGCTTCCCAATCGTGATGAGGGCCTGAGGGTCCCATCCTTTGGGTAGGGCAAGGGCGGCGGAGACGTCGTCGCGGCAAAAGAGAGGAGCGCACATCCAGCAAGCGCCGAGTCCGGCGGCATGCGCGGCGAGAAGCAGGTTTTGGGCGGCCATCGCCGTGCTCTGCACCGCCATCAGATACTCGGCCTTTGCCCGCCGCTCGTCGGGATAGGCGTCCATATCCGCCACAACAAGGCAAAGCAAGATGACAAGCGGCGCACCCGTGATCCGGGCACGCGAGCGGGCGACATCCGCTTCGATGGTGGCCTCGTCGTCGCCATCAACCCGGCGGTCTATCCGCAGCCGCTCGCCCATGGCGCGGGCCAGGCGATCCTTGGTTCCGTGATCCTCGATGACGGCAAAACGCCATGGCTGCCGGTTGTGAGCCGACGGCGCCCAGCATGCTGCCTGCAGCAAGCGTGTGATTTCCTCGTTTGTGAGGGCGCTCGGTAGATATCGGCGCACCGAGCGCCGGCTCGCGACGAATTGCTCCCAGCAGAAAGAAGATCCTCCGAGCCCGGAACCGGTCGAGCGCGTCATAAAGGCATCTCCGCAGGCTTACTGTGCTGGACGACGTCCTGCCACGAGGCGGCTGGCCGGCGTCGAGCGGCCCCCCGGCAGGGGAATTTTTTTACCGTTCGAGAGGTTCCGTCTGTCGAGTGGTCGGAGCCGGTGCTCAAATTTTCGTGACAACGGGGCAAACCTCGCTCCTTGACGCTAAATTTCGTGGCGTGGCCGGCCGTGCGAACGCCATAATCAGGTGAAAATTGCAGTGGCTACATCGTGCCATGCTGGAAAGGACAAGCCAATGAGATTGCAAGTGAGAAAAGTGGCGGTCGTTGCTCTGGCAGTGCTGCTGATGCTGAGTGGCAGCGCGTGGTCCATGGGGGGATCCAGTGCATCGTCCAGCACAGCACCTGCGGACCCGGATTTCACCAAAGCCGTAAAGGCGGTGAATGGCGCCGATTATGCCAAGGCGATAGCGTTGCTGGAGGGCGTGGTTGCGCACGATCCCAAGAACGCGGATGCCTGGAATTATCTCGGCTTCTCCAACCGTAAGCTTCGCAAGTATCCCGAGGCTTTGGCCGACTACGAAAAGGCGCTCGCCATCAACCCGGATCATCTGGGCGCCAACGAGTATCTTGGCGAGCTCTATCTCGAAACGGGCGACCTTCCGAAAGCCGAAGAGCGGCTCTCCAAGCTCGACAAGCTCTGTATCTTTGGCTGCGAGGAATACCGCACGCTCAAAGCGGCGATCGACGCCAAGAAGAAATCTGGCTGAATCTCCGGCCTTTCGAAGATCCGAGGCGGAAAGGCGAGGGACGAGGCTACTCGCTGACGAGCCGGCTCGGCGGGTACCAGACCCGCACCGTCGTGCCTCGCCCTTCGACGCTCTCGATTTCGAGACGACCACCATGTAGCTCGGCAAGGGACTTGCAGATTGCGAGCCCGAGGCCCGTTCCTTCGATCTTTTGCGAACGCGATGCGGGTGATTGCTCGAACGGCTTGGCGAGACGGTGGAGCGCCTCTTTCGCTATACCAATACCGGTATCGGCGACGGCAATGACGAGACCTTCGTCGCAAAGCTCGGCGGAAACCGTCACGTTGTGACCGCGATGGCTGAACTTGATCGCGTTGCTGAGCAGGTTCAGCAGGATTTGCTTCGTCGCGCGCTCATCGGCGCGAAGGAGGGGCAGTTCGGCCGTCAGATCCGTCACGATGGGGACCTCGAGCTCGGCTGAATGGACCGACAGCATGCTGATGACTAAATCGACAAGGGGTGCCACGCGGAACACTTCTTCGGTCAGTACGTACTTGCCCGCCTCGATTTTCGACATGTCGAGGACGTCGTTGATTAGGCTCAGCAAATGCTTGCCGCTGCCGCAGATATCCTCGGCATATTCCCGGTACTTGGGTGGCGTGATCGGCCCGAGCTGCTCGGTGATGATCATGTCGGAAAACCCGATGATCGCATTGAGCGGCGTGCGCAGCTCATGACTCATATTGGCGAGGAATTCGGATTTGGCGCGGCTTGCCGCCTCGGCGCGCTGCTTCTCGCAGACGAGATCCTCGGCAAGGGCCACGAGCTCCTTGCTTTGCCGCTCTAGGCTGGACTTCGCAAGCTGGAGCTCACTCACATGCGCTTGGAGCTGGCACTCGCTCTTTTGAAGAGCCATCTCCTTGCGCTTCGTCTCCGTTATGTCGATGATGTGCCCGTCGAAGAATACGCGATTGCTCTGGGGGTCCGTGACGTTATATGCGGACTCGTGCATCCATCGCTCTTCGCCCGTGACGGGGTGAGTGATGCGATATTCCATCGAGAATGGCTTGCCGAGCTCCTTCCGCTTCTGCTCCGCTTCGAGATAGGCCGGGAGGTCGTCGGGGTGGATGCTGCGATACCAGAGCTCGATGTCGGCGTAATCACCTCGTTTGGTTCCGGAAATGGCATGGGCGTCTCGCCCGAACAGGTAGATCGGGCCGCCCGCTTCGCTGCGGTAGAAAATGATGCCGCGTACGTTTTGAACGAGCGTGCGGAAACGCTGCTCGCTTTCCCAGAGGCGCCGCTCGACCTGTTTCCTGATCGTCACATCGGTGTAGGTTCTAACGGAGCCTCCGTCCGGCGTCCGATTGGTCCGCACCTCTACTATGCGACCATTCGCCAAGGCGATCTGAACAGGCTCGCCCGGCGATGAGCCCAGGATGTTGGTGATCTCGGGTGGAATCGAATTTCCAGGACGGAGATCCGCTCCGATCGGATCGAACAACTCGAGGAAGCGGCGGTTATACATGGCGATGCGCTGATCCGCATCGACGACGAGCACGCCGTCCTGCATTGTCTCGAATGTCGTAACCAGAAGGGATGATTTCCGCTCCGCTTCGAGGCGCCCTTCGACCTCGGCAGTAAGATCGGCACCAGTCCCGCGATAGCCCTTGAAAGCACCGGACGCATCATAGATCGGCTTGCCGCTCGTCGCGATATAGCGAACCCGGCCCTTCGTATCGATGAAGGTGTACCTGAAATCGCGGAAGGGCCGCCGCCCCTCAAGATCCTCGCGGTGGCGGCGCCACACTTCGTCACGGTCGGGATCGGCGCCGGCCAGCTCCCAGCGTGTCTTTCCGAGCGCCTCCGTCCGGCCCTCGACAGGCTCGGCCCTGGCGTGGCCGGCCATGAGGGTGTAGCGGAGATCGGGCCCCATCTCCCAAATCCAGTCGCCAGTGAGCTCCGCGATGTCACGGAATCGCTGCTCGCTTTCCCGAAGGGCCTCCTCCGCCAATTTCCGCTTGGTGATGTCGCTGATCGATCCTGCCATCCGCGTGACACGGCCGGCCCGATTTCTCAGCGCGCGCGCCCGATCAAGTAGCCACCGATAGCTGCCGGAGGAATGGCGTATGCGATATTCGCATTCGAGATGATCCGTCTCCCCTTTGAAATGGCGGATGACGGCGTCTCGATATCGATCGAGGTCGTCCGGATGAATGCGTTCCAGCCACAGCTCACCCGAGGGCTCCAGCGATAGATCGAAGCCGATGATCTCCCGGACGCGGGATGACCACGTGACGGCGCCGGAAACAGCATCCCAGGTCCAGAGGCCATCATTGGCGGCGGCCATGGCGAGAGCGATGTCCTCGTCATCCGAGTTCAGCGTCGCCTGTCCCCGGGGCTGCCGGGCGGGTCTCGCTTCACGATCTCCCCAATGGATCAAAGCTCTCTTCAACGCAACCCCACGGTCTATTGGGACACGGCGTCAAAGCTCGCCACGAGCACAATCGTGCACCCGAACGCATAATCTAGCGAAGATCAAATATCATTACAGAGAGGTGCAATAAGAAAGGATTAACGTTCCATGTTTCGGAACACCCGATAGCGCTCGGCGAGTCGACCGCCTGCTCCGAGACCGAATGGAAGGGTCAGAAAGGCTCCTCAACCGCCTGCGTGCAGCGTCTTCGGCAAATCGAGGGCGTTGGCGATCACGTGAATGGCGAGGGGCTCCTCGCGGCCTCGCACCATGATCTGGTGCCGAGGATACAGTGTTGCGTCGAGGGCAGCGTAACGCGCAACTTCTTCCGAGAGTACGAGCTGCGCCTGGTACTCCTTGGTCATGGCCTCGAGTCTGCTGGCGGTGTTGACGGCGTCTCCGACGGCCGTCAAGGAGGTCACGTGCGCGTATCCCATTTCGCCCACGATAGCCGGTCCGACATGAATGCCGATGCCGATGCGCAGAGGCTCCTTCAACTCATGCGCGAGGTGCCTGTTGAGCTCGGCGAGCTGCTCGGCCATGCCGCGCGCGGCGGCAAGAGCCGCGCGGCAGCCTCGCTCAGGCCCGGTCTCGATACCGAAAAGGGCCATCACACCGTCGCCGATGAACTTGTCCACCCGACCGCCGGCGGATTCGACGGCGTGTCCCATGATCGTGAAATAGCGATTGAGCACGAATACGACATCATAAGGGAGCCGCCGCTCGGCGAATTTGGTGAAGGCGCGCAAGTCGGCGAAAAGAATGGCGATAATGCGCTCATCGCCGCTGAGATGGCCCGGCCGCGCCAGGGCATCGCGCGCGCCGGTTTGCGGCGGCAGGAGAGGCGTTACGTCGATATCGCCGACGGGGTGGAGCTGACAGGCAAGCCGCACATTCGGGGGAGCGGCCACGCGGCTCAGAACGCGCAGCTCTTCGGGGCTGGCGTGAGGTTGATGTTCCAGCCCGCGATTGACCCGGACGCGGCAAGTGGAGCAGCGGCCCCGTCCGCCACATACCGAGGCGTGAGGAATTCCTGCGGCGCGGCTGATCTCCAGCAGTGTCGCGCCAGGCAGCGATTCGACGATCCGGTTTCCGGGATAGGTCACGCGCACGAGACCTCGCCGCTTCTCGACCTGTGTCCGGCCGAAGCGCGCCAGCAGGACCAACGCGAGCAGCGCGGCAACGCCATAGATGAAGCCACTTTCGAGCTCGGCAAGGAGTCGGGCGCCCGCAGCATCCGGGAGGTGGAAAGATTGCAAGGCACCGGCCAGCCGGTGCGGGTCCATCGTCGCGACGTCGACCTCCCGGCCGGCTTCAGTGAAGCCGAGCCACGCCAGAACGGGGATCAGCAAGGCCGCTGCGTAGAAATATGCCGTCCGTTGTTGATACCAGGATTTGATGCGGAACCAGAAATGGAGGCCGATGCAACCGTGAATCCATGCGACGAGCAGCACGAGGGATTGCCTGACGCCTTCAAAGGGCGCCAATTTCCAAAGGACCAGCTCGACATAGGCGTAGCTGTCCTGCGTGCCGAAGAGGTCGTAAGCCAACCGCGTGGCGAGAATATGCTCGATGATGAGAGGCGGGATGGCGAGGCCGAGGAGGAGCTGAGCCATCTCCCAGGTCGGCATGCGTAGCGAGCGCCGCTGATAGAGACGCCATAGCGCGAGGCCGGGATGGATGAGGAAGGCGCCGTAGAGCACGACGGTGCCGACGGGGTTAGTCCAGAAGGCAAGGAACCACGCAGCGCCCGCTTCCTGAGCGCGGAGGGAGATCAGCCCCAGGGAATGGTTGATGTAATGGGTAAGAATATAGGCGAAGAGGATGGCGCCGGTCGCACTGCGCAGCCGCCGAACGATGATCTCCGGTCGCGTCGGCGGCGAGGCCGGCTGCGCGCCGGAGGAGCGTGTGATCGCGGCACCGCTTACCATCGCGTTCCCTACTTCTTCACGTACGGCAAGTCGGCCGCTTCCACTGGCGGAGACGTCATGATGTAATGGCCGACGTTCGACCCCACGGCGGTCGCGGCGACTGGCTCCTTCAGGAAAGAGGGTACTCAATTGCGGAGACCTGTACAAATCGGGGCGAGATGCTCCGCGGAGCGCGAAGGCGCGTGATCGGGAGTGCTCTCGCAGCGGGTGCCGCCGTTTATGTCGCCGTCAGCGGCACGCTTTACGTCTTCCAGCGCCGGCTCGTCTTCATGCCCTCTGGGCGACTCGGCTCGCCTGCGGATGCCGGCGTGCCCGAGATGGAGGAGGTCTTCTATCCCACCTCCGACGGCCTGACGCTCCGCGCTTGGTACCGAGCCGCCGGCAACGGCCGCCTCACCATCGCCTATTTTCATGGGAATGCGGGGCATCTCGGCGAGCGAGCATTCAAGGCGCGTTACTTTATCGAGCACGGCTACGGCTTCCTTTTGACGAGCTATCGCGGCTATAGCGGAAATCCGGGTCGTCCGACGGAATCGCGCGTCTATGATGATGGTCGCGCAGCGCTCGCGTTTCTTGCCGACCGAAAGGTCGCGCCCGCCGCGACCGTTCTCTACGGCGAATCCCTCGGCACCGGAGTCGCGGTGCAATTGGCCGTCGAGCGGCCGGCCGCGGCTCTTGTTCTGGAGGCGCCTTTCACCTCTCTCGCCGATGTAGCGGCGCGACGGTATTGGTGGACACCGGCTCGCTGGCTGTTGCGGGATCGTTTCGCTTCGCTCGACAAGATTGCCCGCGTCGCCAAGCCACTCCTCGTCGTCCATGGCGAGCGCGATCGGACTGTTCGCGCGGAACTTGGCGAGCGCCTGTTCGCTGCCGCCATGCCGCCCAAGGAGCTCAAGCTCATTCCCGGTGCCGGCCATGCGGACCTCTATGAATACGGGGCGGGAGACGTCATCCTCGAATTTCTCGAGCGCCGCTTCGGCATGGCGGCGTCTGCCGACCAAAGCTTCTTTCAGACCCCGCACTGACGAGAAAAATTCCCGATTTGCGATGCGGCGGGAGTAGGAGGGGTTGCGGCAGGTCGGAGAAACAGGCCCGCGATCCGAGTGTAACCAAACAATATTATTTAAATATTCGTCAAATTTCGTCTTCTAAATATAATTATATTGACGTACCTGCCGCGCTTTATTTTAGAATTTGAAATCTAGAGGAAAGCTTCGACTCGGTTCGCCCATGATCAGTGCGAAGTCGAATGTCTTCAGCGGCATCTCGGCGCTCGGGAGCAGGCTTCCGGTGAATGTCGGGGATTTGCCAAGCGCTCGGCCGAACCCGGTCGAGGCGGCGCAACCTCCCACCGCGACGTCGGGCTCGGGCGGCGAAAGCGCGTTGGTGCCACCACCTTTTTTCCCGGCGCTGATGGTCGAGCCGCGGGTCGTGGAGAGTGAAGAGGAAAAATCCCTTCGGAAAGCCAGAGCCGCTTACCAGCGCCGCTTGGCTGCGCGCGAAGGCCTCGATTATTTGGCGGGGCGCTCGGTCGACGAGGAAGCCTAGCTGCCCCGTCAAGCCGGGTCGTCACGCTCCCGTACCGGCGCGAAGCTTCAGCAGCTTGTCAGGCGAATCGACATCAACCAGAACGGCGTCATCCTTCATCTCGACTTCAGCCACGAGGTCGTGATGCTGCCCGATGAGCTGCCTCGCCCCCGTGTCTCCTTTCATTCTCTGCATCTCCGGAAAGAAGCGGCGCGATAGGAGGACGGGGTTGCCGCGCTTTCCTTTGAAGGTGGGGACGCAAATGGCGCGACCTTCGAGAGGATTGAATGCGGAGATAATCTGGTTGAGATGATTGCTTCGAATTCGCGGCATGTCCCCAAGGCAGACAAGGACGCCATCCACGTCCGCCGGCAGGGCGGACAGGCCCGCGCGGACCGAGCTCGCCAGTCCTTCCTGGTAGTCGGGATTGTGAATGAAGTGGAGTTTCTCGTTTGGAAGCGCGCCGCGGACGCGCTCCGCCTCATGGCCTGTCACGACAAGCACAATTTGCGCTCGGGAGCCAAGAGCGGCATCGGCAACACGCGCGACCATAGGGGCGCCTTCGATCTCCGCAAGCAGCTTGTTGGCCCTTCCCATGCGCCGCGAGAGCCCGGCGGCGAGGATGAGTGCCGCGATCTTGGGCTCGCGTGGCATAGGCGTGCTGCCGGGCGATGCCGTCGCTTGCGCTCGGGGCAGGCCGCGCGTATCGGTTTCCGCCAGAAGTCCGCCGGCGCCAAGACGTGCGATGTCCTCGCGCGTTACGGGCAGATCGGCGAGAAGTCGCTGCAATATCCAATCGAAGCCATTGAACTTCGGTGAACGGGCGCAGCCGGGGAGTCCCAACACGGGGCGATCGCCCGCAATCCGGCCGACGAGCAGGAGATTGCCGGGATCAACTGGCATGCCGAAGTGCAGAACTTCACCCCCCGCTGCGATAATCGCCGAGGGAATGACATCGCGCCGGTCCACAATCGCCGAGGCGCCGGCAACGAGGATCGGGTCGCAGCCATCTTCTGTCAGTTGCTCGATAGCGGCGGCGACCTCGGCGATGTCGTGGCCGCAGCGTAGCTCGCGGCCGAGCCGGCTGCCGAAAGCATCCAGTCGCGCTTCGAGTGCATCCCGACCTTTGTTGAGCACATTCTCCTTGGTTCCGGGCAGCCGTGTTTGCACGAGGCCGACGGTCTTGGGCTGGAAGGGTGCCACGCGAATGAGAGCACCCCCCTCGCGCGCAACAGTAACACAGCGCTCAACGACGGAGGTCGACGTCGCGAAGGGGATCACCTTGACCGTGGCAAGCATCTGGCGCGGCTCGACAGGCGCGAATGGCGGGACCGTGGCGATCGTCACGGCCTCATCGACGAGGTTGAGGCGGTCGACGCGCGCGCGGTCGATGACGGCCAAGCCTCGGACATCGGCGAAGATATTGCAGCGTCCCGTAAAGGCAGAGCTGAGGGTCGCATTGGGACCGCATACGGCTTCCGCAACCGCCGCGGCCGCCTGATCCTCGCTCATTTCGCCGGGCTCGATGCGGGCACCGATGACCTTGGCGAAGCCGGCACTCTTGAGCGCCGCGAGGTCGTCTCGGGAGAGCTTGCGACCCTTCTTGAAGACGGCATTTCCAACCCGCAGGCTGTGCGCTAGGACAGCGCCTTCTGCCTCGGCGAGCGGGATGTCGCCGAAGATCATGCGGGCTCCCTGGCCGGCTCTTGAAGAGCCGATTTCGTATGCAGCACCTGCGTCACCTGCGCCAATATGGCGATGGCGATCTCGGCCGGTGACCGGCCGCCCAGCGCAAGGCCGATCGGGCCGTGAATACGCGCGAGCTCGGTATCCGTGAAGCCCCGCTCCTTGAGGCGCGAAAGTCGGCCGGCATGGGTCCTTTTGCTGCCGAGCGCCCCGATGTAGAAGGATTCTGAGCGCAAAGCGGCTTCGAGGGCGGGATCGTCGATCTTGGGATCATGGGTCAATGTGACCACGGCCGTTCGACGGTCAGGATGGAGCCGCTGGAGAGCCTCGTCTGGCCAATCATGGGTCAACTCCACGCCGGGAAAGCGCGTATCTGTCGCGAAAGCCTGGCGCGGATCGACCACCGTCACCGCATAGCCGGCGAGGCTTGCCATGGGCGCAAGCGGCTGCGCGATATGGACGGCGCCGACGATCACGAGACGAAGCGGCGGATTGAAGACGAGGACAAAAACACGTCCGGCGCTCGTCTCGATCGTCATGCTCTGGTCGTTTCGAAGCGCGCGGCGGACGCTTTCGAGTGCGGGGTCGTCGAGGACGAGATCGCCCGTCACCGCGCTGCGGGTCACAAGGGCCTGCGCGCCAGAGGCCATGTGGGTCGCAAGTGCCGCCGGGCGCTTCTCCGCCCGCGCCTTCTGAACCGCTTCGAGGATGTTCTGCTTCATTCGACGCGCTCGACGTAAACCTGGATCTTCCCGCCGCAGGCGAGCCCGACGTCCCAAGCCTGCTCGTCGGTGACGCCAAAATCGAGCAAGCGAGGCCGCCCGCTCTTGATGACGTCGACCGCTTCGAGAATCACGGCGCCCTCGACGCAGCCGCCCGAAACGGATCCTTCCATATTGCCCTTTTCGTCGACGAGGAGCTGGCTTCCGACCGGCCGCGGCGAGGAGCCCCAGGTCGTCACCACGGTGGCGAGGGCGACTCCGCGACCTTCCGCGCGCCACCGCTGGGCGAGATCGAGAATGTCCGGCTGAGCATCGATCATGCTTCTCCTCCAAGCCAGCGAGAGACGCCTTCTTCGCGCCGGGCGCCGGCATTGCCCAGCGCGTCCGCAAGCTGCGTCAGGCTCTCGAGATTATGCACGGTCCGGAAATCATCAACATGGGGCAGGATAGCCTTCATGCCGAGCGATCTCGGCTCGAATTTCTCGTAGCGCAGCAGCGGATTCAACCAGATAAGCCGCCGGCAGGATTTGTGAAGCCGCTCCATCTCCTCGGCCAAGCCTTCGCCCGCGTCCCGGTCGAGGCCATCGGAGATGAAGAGCGCGATCGCACCCTGGCCCAGCACGCGACGCGACCAGCGGTGGTTGAATTCCGCAATGCAGGCACCAATGCGGGTTCCGCCCGACCAATCTTCGACGGCGTCTGCCACCCGATCGAGCGCCACGTCGACGTCACGTTGATGGAGATGGCGTGTAATGTTGGTGAGCCTCGTCCCGAAGAGAAATGTATGGACCCGGTCGCGATCGTTGGTCAGGGCGTGCAGGAAGTGCAGCAGCATACGCGAATATCGGGTCATGGAGCCCGAGATGTCGCAGAGCACGACGAGCGGCGGATGGCGCTTGCGCTGGCTGCGGCGCCGCAAGTTGATGCCCTTCCCGCCCGTCCGCAAGGTGGTGCGCAGGGTCGCACGCAGATCGACGCGCGGCCCCGACGCGTCGGGACGGAAGCGACGGGTACGGACCTCCATGATCGGGAGTCGCATCTGGGCCATGGCCGCTTTGGCTGCCCGCATCTCTTCCGTCGACATCTGCTCGAAATCAGTCCGCTGAAGGATCTCGCGATCGGAATAGGTCATTACCGCATCCGCTATATACTCCGGCTCGGGACCTTCCGTGCCATTCGCCCCGCGACTACCCCGCTCCGGGGTAAGCGCCTCGGCGAGGCGGCGGCTTACTGGATCCTCGGTATTCTCCTCGTCTGCGCGGCGCATGACCGGCAGAAGGAGGGACATCATGCGTTGCAGCAACTTCGGATTACGCCAAAAGACGTGAAAAGCCTGGTCGAAGATCGCACGCTGATCGCGCCGGTTGACGAACACCGAATGGAGCGTCCAGTAGAAGTCGTCGCGGTTCTCGATACCGACGGCCGATACGGCTTCGACCGCGGCGACGACTCGGCCGGGGCCGATGGGCAGGCCGGCTGCGCGCAATACCCGCGCGAAATGCATCAGATTGGCGACGAGCTTGCCGCCTTCAGGAAGGGGAGCGGAGAGCCGAGCCGTCATGCCTTCTGGCGCTTGACCGCTTCGGCGGCCTGCGCTGCGGCAAGTTCGGCCTGGACCTGGGCAAGAACGGTCGCAGCTTCGCTGCCTTGGATTTTGGCGATGTCGTCCTGATATTTGAGCAGCACGCCCAGCGTGTCGTCGACCACACGCGGATCCAGCTCAACAACGTCGAGCTGCGTCAAGGCATGCGCCCAATCGATCGTTTCCGCAATTCCCGGGAGCTTGAAGAGGTTGCGTTTGCGAAGCGTCTGCACGAAACTCACGATTTGGAGCGACAGCGCTGCGGGGGCGTCGGGCGCCTTTAGCCGCAAGATCTCGATCTCGCGCGCCGCATCGGGATAATCGACCCAGTAATAGAAGCAGCGCCGTTTCAGCGCGTCATGGATTTCGCGCGTTCTGTTGGAGGTGATCACTGCGATCGGCGGAGCCTCGGCCCGTATCGTGCCGATCTCGGGGATCGTGACCTGGAAATCGGAAAGCACCTCGAGAAGATAGGCTTCAAACGGCTCGTCGGCGCGATCGAGCTCATCGATCAGCAGGACCGGCGCGCCGGCAGGATCACTCTCGAGCGCTTGAAGGAGCGGTCGCTTGATCAAGAAGCGCTCGCCGAAGATGTCCTGGGCGAGTGCCCCTTGATTGCGCTGTCCCGCGGCCTCAGCAAGGCGGATCTCGATCATCTGCCGCGGATAATTCCATTCGTAGACCGCCGACGCGACATCGAGGCCTTCATAGCATTGCAGGCGCACGAGCCGACGGCCGAGCGTTTCCGCCAGAACCTTCGCGATCTCGGTCTTGCCGACGCCGGCTTCTCCCTCGAGGAAGAGGGGCCGGTTCAATTTGAGGCTGAGGAAGACAGCTGTCGCGAGACTGCGATCGGCCACATAGCGGCCGCGTGTCAAAAGATCGCGCGCCTCGTCGACCGAGGAGGGGAGGGGCATGAATCGGCGTCCCGGCGGTGACAGAGATAGCTAGTAGATGGGGTGAGGGGGCGCCAACGGGAAGCCCCCTTTCGGCGCCCCGATCCTCGCTTGGGGATTAGCCCGCAGCCTGGACCGCCCGCTTCGTCATGATCACAACGAGATGAGCGCGGTATTCCGCCGTGGCGTGAATGTCTGAATTCAAGTCAGAGGCGGAGAGCTTGAGGCCTTCGACGGCCTTGGGCGAGAAGTCCTTGCTTAAGGCCGCCTCGGCGTCCTTGAAACGAAAGACCGACGGACCGGCGCCCGTTACGGCAACCCGGACGCCGCCGCCTGTCTTGGCGACGAAGACACCGACTATGGCATAGCGTGACGCCGGATTGGGAAACTTGGCGTAACCGGCCTTTTCCGGGATCGGGAAGCTGACACCAGTGACGATCTCACCCGGCTCCAACGCGGTTTCGAACAGGCCTTTGAAGAAGTCGTCAGCCGCGATCTTTCGCTTGGTGGTCATCACGGTCGCGCCGAGCCCGACGACGCCGGCGGGATAATCGGCAGCAGGATCGGCGTTGGCGATCGACCCTCCGATGGTGCCGCGGTTGCGCACCTGGGGATCGCCGATGCCGTCGGCGAGCGCCGCAAGCGCCGGGATCGCCTTCCGGACTTCGGCGGAACCTGCCACCTCGGCGTGGGGGGTCATCGCGCCGATCACCAGGTTGTTGCCGTCGCGCTTGACGCCTTTGAGCTCGCCGATGCCCGCGAGGTCTACCAAGTCGGAGGGGCGGGCCAATCGCTGCTTCAACGTAGGAATAAGGGTCATGCCGCCGGCGACGAGCTTGGCATCCTCGTTGGCACCGATCAGCTTTGCGGCATCGGCAAGGGTCTTTGGCCGATGATAGTTGAAATCATACATCGCGTTCTCCCTTACTCGGCCGCCTTGGGCATTTTGGCGTTTTGGATGGCTTGCCAGATCCGCTGGGGCGTGGCCGGCATATCCAGGCTGGTGATTCCAAGCGGCCTGAGCGCGTCGAGGATGCCGCTCATGATGCACGCTGGCGCGCCGATCGCGCCCGCCTCACCGCAACCTTTCACCCCAAGCGGATTGTGCGTGCAGGGGGTCACCGCCGTATCAACGCTGAAGGAGGGCAGGTTATCGGCCCTCGGCATGCAGTAATCGAGATACGAGCCGGTGAGGAGTTGGCCGTCCGCATCATAGACGCATCCCTCGAGCAACGCTTGGCCAATGCCCTGGGCAAGCCCACCATGAACCTGGCCTTCGACGATCATCGGGTTAACCACACGCCCAAAATCATCCGCGGCGACGAAACTCGCCACCTCGACTTGGCCGGTATCGGGATCGACCTCGACTTCGCAGATATAGGCGCCAGCTGGATAGGTGAAATTGAGAGGGTCGTAGAAGGCTTGCTCCTCGAGGCCGGGCTCGAGTCCCTGGGGGTAGTTGTGGGGGACATAGGCGGCCAACGAGATCTCGGTAAGCGTCTTCTTTTTGTCGGTGCCCGCTACGCGGAACTCGCCGTTCGAGAACTCGATATCGGCTTCGGGGGCTTCCATGAGGTGAGCCGCGATCTTTTTGCCTTTCGCGATGATCTTCTCCATCGCCTTGTAGATGGCGGTGCCGCCGACGGCGAGCGAACGCGAACCATAGGTACCCATCCCATAGGGGATCTTGTCGGTATCGCCGTGGACGATGTCGACATTGTCGATCGGCACGCCCAAGGTTGAGGCGACGAGCTGCGCGAAAGTCGTCTCGTGACCCTGACCATGGGCGTGGGAGCCCGTATAGACGGTTACGGAGCCGGTCGGATGCACGCGCACATTGGCTGACTCGTAGAGGCCGGCGCGGGCACCGAGCGAGCCCACGACGGCCGAGGGAGCGATCCCGCAGGCTTCGATATAGCTTGCGATGCCGAGCCCGCGCAGCCTGCCGCGCCTTTTCGCGTCTTCCCGGCGCCTTTCGAAGCCGGCGTAATCGCTCGCCTTCAGCGCCTTGTCGAGCGTCGTGTGATAATCGCCCGTGTCGTATTGCAGGGCAACCGGCGTCTGATAGGGAAACTTGTCGCGGGGGATGTAGTTGCGGCGGCGGATTTCCGCCCGGTCGATGCCCGTGATGCGCGCGGCCTCGTCGACGACTCGCTCTACGACATAGGTTGCCTCGGGTCGGCCGGCACCTCGGTAAGCGTCCACCGGCACTGTGTTGGTGAAGACGGCGCGCACCGAGCAGTAGATCGCCGGAGTCGTGTAATTGCCGGCGAGGAGCGTTCCGTAAAGATAGGTGGGCACGCATGAGCCGAAGGTCGAAAGATAGGCGCCGAGATTGGCCTTGGTTTCAACCTTGAGGGCGAGGAATTTGCCGTTCTCATCGACCGCAAGCTCGGCATGGGTGACATGGTCCCGTCCATGGGCGTCGGTCATGAAGGATTCCGAGCGCTCCGCCGTCCATTTGACCGGCAAGCCAACCTTCTTCGCCGCCCAGGTGACCGCCGCCTCCTCGGCGTAGTGAAATATCTTAGAGCCGAAGCCGCCGCCCACATCGGGGGCAATGACGCGGAGCTTGTTCTCGGGAATCCCCAGCACGAAAGCGCCCATGAGAAGGCGGATGACGTGAGGATTCTGACTCGTCGTGTACAGTGTGTGCATCCCGGTGGCAGGATCATACTCGCCGATTGCCGCGCGCGGCTCGATGGCGTTGGGGATAAGCCGATTATTGACGAGGTCGACCTTGGCGATGTGCTTCGCCTGCTTGAACGCAGCGTCCACCGCGGCCTTGTCGCCCAATTCCCAATCATAGCAAGCGTTGCCAGCGGCCTGGTCCCAGATCAGGGGGGCAGTGGGCCTGATCGCATCGGCGATGGTAACGACGGCGGGAAGAGGCTCGTAGTCCACCTCAACCAGCTCCGCCGCATCCCGGGCTTGCTGGCGCGTTTCTGCGACGATGAGGGCGACCTGGTCGCCGACATAGCGCACCCGGTCTATAGCGATCGGCGGGTGAGGCGGCTCGACCATGGGGCTGCCGTCCTTGTTATGGACGAGCCAGCCGCAGGGAAGGCTGCCGACCTTATCGGCAGCCATATCGGCACCTGTAAAGACGGCGACCACCCCGGGCGACTTTTTTGCAGCCGCCGTATCGATGCCCTTTATCTTTGCATGGGGATGGGGGGAACGTAGGAAATAGCCATAAATTTGATGCGGGCGATTGATGTCGTCCGTATAGGTACCCCGGCCGGTCAGGAACCGGAGGTCCTCCTTGCGCCGAACAGGGGCGCCGATCCCGGTATCAGGCATGTCATTTCCCCCTCATCGCATGGGCGCCGGCGCGGATGGACTTCACGATATTGTGGTAGCCGGTGCAGCGGCAGATGTTGCCCTCAAGCCATTCGCGGACTTCCCGTTCGCTCGGGTCGGGATGGTGCTTCACCAGATCCAGCGCGCTCATCACCATGCCGGGGGTGCAGAAACCACACTGCAAGCCATGATTGTCACGGAACGCCTCTTGCATCGGGTGCAGCTGCCCGTTCTTGGCCAGCCCTTCGATGGTGAGGACGTCAGCGCCTTCGGCCTGGACCGCCAGCAAGGTGCAGCTCTTGACGGAGCGACCGTTGACATGGACGACGCAGGCGCCGCATTGGCTGGTATCGCACCCGACATGGGTGCCAGTAAGGCCGAGTTTTTCGCGTAGAAGTTGAACGAGAAGGGTTCGAGCTTCAACCGTCGCCGAAGCAGGCTTCCCGTTCACCGTCAGGGAAACAGTGACACTCATGACCCCTCCCTGGGAGCTATGTCGTTGACGGCCCGTGCCCGCGGGCCAGGATGATGTGGGCTAGTGTGGAGCCCGCAACCCGGGCCAGTCAAGCCGTTGGTATCGCTTGCCGGCGAAATCCCGGCTCCGCTCGAGCTTAGGCAAAAATCAGGAGGAGAATGATGATAAGCAGAATGACGCCGCCAACCCAAATCAGGGGAGAAAGCCCTTTGCTGGATGCTTGGGCCGTTTCCCGCACCGGAGGAACAGTCGGCGCGGAAGGCGCTGCCGCCTCACTTGGCGGGGGTTCGCGTGTCACGGCTTCCTCGCCGGCTTGAGCGGGTGCCGCCGCCGGCGCAGCGTTAAGGGCATTCGCGAAGTTGCCAAAGAATTCGTCGGAAAGCTTCTTGGCAGTGCTGTCGACGAGACGGGAGCCGATCTGCGCCAGCTTCCCGCCGACATTGGCCGAAGCCTTATAGCGTAGAATGGTAGCAGCTCCGGCTTCCTCCAAACTGACCTCGGCGCCACCCTTGGCAAACCCGGCGGCGCCACCTTTGCCCTCGCCGCTGATCTTATAGCCCTTAGGCGGATCAAGATCGGAGAGCGTCACCGCGCCGGTGAAGGTGGCCTTCACCGGGCCGATCTTGGCGGTGACCTTGGCGGTGAAAGCGGTGGGCGACGTCTTCTCGATGGCCTCGCAGCCGGGAATGCAGGTCTTGAGGAGCTCGGGATTATTGAGGGCTTCCCAAACCCGTTGGCGCGGCGCCTCGATCCTGTATTCCCCCGTCATATCCATTCGATTCAGCCCTCGTTCCAGTAATCTCATAACCCGCGGTGGCCCTCGGAACGTAAGGCGGCGTGGCCCCGCGGGCAAGGGCTCGAGAAAGGGCGTGCGGACGGGGCGCGGCGGCTGCGTCATTCAAATTCCTCTTTCCGCTGCGCCAATGCTTTGCCATATCTGACTTTCAGGAAACTTTCGCAAAGCGCGGCGTAGTGGCGAATATGATTGCCCTGGCCATGCATAGATTCCGACGTGTTCTCGCGCTCATCGCCGCGATCGCCTGCATCTCCGGGGCCTGCGAGGCACAAGCAACGGTTGCGGCCGCGACAGAAACAATCACGCTGGGTGCGGCAGTGGCGCTCACCGGCCGATATGCAACTAACGGCCACAATACCAAGGACGGCTATGACCTCGCGATCCGGGCGATCAACGAAAAGGGCGGGGTCGAGCTGGCGGGCCGAAGATATCGGCTCGCGGTTAAGTACTACGACGACAAGTCATCGCCGAGCTTGAGCGCTCAATTGGTGGAGCGCTTGATCTCGCGCGATGGCATCGATCTCATCCTCGGTCCCTACAGCTCGGCCGTGACCAAGGCGGTGGCGCCGGTAGTTGAAAGGCACAAAGTCCCGATGGTCGAAGCGAATGGTGCAGACCGCGATCTCTTCACGCAAGGATACCGCTACGTATTCGCCGTGGTGTCGACCTCGGACCAGTACCTCGCGTCGGCGGTTCAGCTTCTGAGCGAGCTGAGCACAGTGGCCGGACGCGACGCGAAGCACCTGAAGATCGCCCTCGCCATGGAGGACGACCCGTTCTCCCAGGATGTTCGCGACGGAGTCATTGAAGAGGCAAAGCGACTCGGGATGTCGATCGTCATCGACGACAAGCTGCCGGCCGAGATGGATGACATGTCGGTGACCCTCACCAAGGTTCGGGCGCGCAAGCCCGATCTTCTCGTCGTTTCCGGCCACACGAAGGGGGTCCTCCTCGGCATGCGCGAGGTCGCGGAGGAGCAGATCGATGTCCCGGTGCTCGCCACGACCCACTGCGATTCGGCGAAGGTCGTGGCCAAATATGGCGAGCTCGCGGATTACTGGCTCTGCGCGTCTCAATGGGACCGCTCCCTCAGCTATCGTGGCGCTGTCTTCGGATCCGCGGAGGATTTCGCCCGCCGCTTCGAGGACACCTATGGCTATGAAGCGCCTTACCAAGCGGCCGAATCCGCGGCTGCGGTGTTGGTGTACGCCGATGCCATTCGCCGCGCCGGCAGCCTAGCGCCGCAGCAGATCCGCAGCGCTCTCGCCGCGACCGACATGGAGACCTTTTACGGTTATGTGAAGTTCGATCAGACCGGCAAGAATATCGCGAAACCGATGGTGCTGTATCAGATACAGAACGGCCAATACAAAGTGGTAGCTCCCCTCAAATGGGCGAGCACCAGGATCGTCTTTCCGGTTCCAAGCTGGAGCCAGCGGACCCGCGGACGCCCATGAATCGCAGCCGGCGGGGCGGCAGGTGACTCTCGGGCTCGATTCCCGGTAGCTGGCGAGCGCCATCCTCCTCGCCACATTCATCTTGGTCGCTACCGAGCGGCTCAACCGCGCGATCGTCGCTCTATTGGGTGCTGGAATTCCCATCGTGTCCGGCGCGCGCCCTCACCCAAGAGGAGGCGATCAGGGGGATCGACGTTAATGCGATCCCCCTGCGGGCGGGCGTGACGCTTCTGGTGTCGATCGCCCGCCGGAGCGGTATGTTCGAGTACTTCGCCATCTGGTCGGCGCAATGAGGTCGGGCGCGACCCTCATCGGCGACTCACCAAAGATCATCATCGGCTCGGCGGCCGATCTGAGTTTCGACGATTTCGTCGCCAATCTCGGTCCCATTATTCTCGCGATTCTCGTCGTGCAGTCGCGGCGTTGCCGTGATCCATATCGCGATTTGCCACGGTTATCTCTGGGCGCGCTATCTCTTGGGGGCCGACTCCTGGACGCATGACACCACCCCGGCTATCCTCCCGCCATGGGGTCGACCGACCGGGTTTCACGCCGCCCTCTTTTCATTGGCAGCGAGATTTATCGCCACCCGAGTTATGGCGGGAAGCATCCGCTTGCCATACCGCGCGTGTCGTCATGCATTGATCTTTGCCGCGCTCTCGGCTGGCTTCCGGACAACGCCTACATCGAGAGCCCGTGCGCCACGCTTCAGCAATTGGGGGTCTTCCATACGGCGGATTATCTCGCGGCGCTCGTCCAGGCCGAACGCGGCCAATACGTCCCCGACGATCACAAGGCCCGTTACAATATCGGCGTCAACGGCAACCCGGTTCATCCAAAAATTTTCAGCCGTCCGGCGACGGCTTGCGGCGGCACGCTGGCGGCCGTCGATCTCGTCACGGCTCTACCAGGAGTCGTTTATCATCCGGCCGGCGGTACCCACCACGGTCGTCCTGATAGGGCGAGCGGATTCTGCTATCTCAACGATCCTGTGCTCGGGCTCAAGGCGCTGTTCGCCGTCGGATTCACTCGGGTGCTTTATCTCGATATCGATGCACATCATTGCGATGGCGTGCAGGATGCGTTCTTCGGCGAGTCCCGCATTCTGATGATCTCCATACACGAATCAGGGCGCTGGCCGTATACTGGCGCCCTTCTCGATCATGCCGGCGGCTCTGCGCGCAATCTCCCCGTCCCGCCGGGACTGAACGACAGCGAATTCGAGTATCTTGTGGAGGAGGCTGTGCTGCCGCTGAGCGACGGATTCCGCCCGCAGGTTGTCCTCGTCCAAGGCGGCTGCGATGCCCTCGCTGACGACCCTCTCAGCAAGCTCGAGCTCTCGAACAATGCGCTATGGCGAGCGGTGTGCGCCGCGAAGCGACTGGCGCCCAGGCTGATTCTTCTTGGAGGCGGCGGCTACAATCCGTGGTCGGTCGCGCGCTGTTGGACCGGCATGTGGGCCATTCTCAATGACATTCCGGTGCCGGAGCGCTTGCCGAAAGAGAGCGAGGCGGTGCTGCGCAGCTTGACTTGGCGGCACAGCATGGGACGCATGCCGCCCACAGATTGGTTTACAACCCTTGCCGATCGACCGCGACGCGGACCCATCCGCGACGAAATACGCGCAATTGCCGCGACAACGCTCAGGTGTCAGCCATGATGCGCTTTACGGCTTCCCTCCCCGCAACGGCGGCGCTGTGGCTCGTGCTCGCGGTGATGACCTCGACGCGTGCCGCCTCCTTGCCGACCGCGCCTCTTGCGATCGAAACGAGCGACGGCAAGGCGCATCATTTCACCGTCGAGGTTGCCAACACGCCCGAGGCGCGCGAGCGCGGCCTGATGTATCGCAAGAGCCTAGCGGCAGATGCCGGCATGCTGTTTGATTTCAGGGAGCCGACGCCGATCGCGATGTGGATGAAGAACACGCTCATACCACTCGACATGCTGTTCATTGACGATCATGGCCGGATCGTGCGGGTGGTCGAGCGCGCGGTTCCCCTCTCGCTCACGCCGATACCATCCGGTCAGCCGGTGCTCGCGGTCCTCGAAGTTGCGAGCGGCACCGCCGCCCGCCTTGGAATCAAGCCGGGCGACCGCATCGAGTCGCCGGCGTTCAAGCCTTAACGCTTGCGGGCGAGGGTGAGGCCGTCTGCCACGGGCAGCAAGCTGACGCTCACGCGCCGGTCCTGCTTGAGTGCGGTGTTAAGCGCCCGGATGGCGCGGGTCTCGGGATCGCGCATGCGCGGGTCGGCAACGCTGCCCCCCCACAACACGTTATCGATGGCGATCAGGCCACCGCGGCGGACGAGCTTGAGGCAGCGCTCGTAGTATTTTCTGTAGTTGCCCTTGTCGGCGTCGATGAAGGCGAAGTCGAAGCTGCCGCCCTCGCCTTGCGCAATCATCGCATCGAGACTATCCAGCGCCGGGCCCAGCTTGAGCCTGATTTTGTGCGAGAGCTTCGCCTCTTTCCAATAACGGCGCGCGATACCCGTGAACTCTTCGCTGATATCGCAGCAGATGAGCGTGCCGTCGCGAGGAAGCGCGCGGGCAATCGAAATCGAGCTATAGCCTGTAAACGTGCCGATCTCGATAGCCTTGCGCGCGCCGACGAGCTCGACGAGCAACCCCATGAACTGGCCCTGCTCGGGCGGGATCTGCATGGCGCCGCGGGGTAAGCGGGCGGTTTCCCGGCGCAAGCGGCGTAGCAAGCTGTCGTCGCGCAAAGAGGCTTTGAGGAGGTACGCGTAAAGCCGATCGGTGAGCTGGAGCATTTTTGATGACACGACGAACTCGCCTTCGATTGAGATTTTCTGGTACCGGCTGCTGATCAGGCAGCCATCTTGCCGAAAAGCGTCCGACTCCGAAAGCTAGACGATGACGAGCGCCCGCCCCGGGAATCTGCCGGAAGGTTAGGATCGCCAAGCCGTCGCCGGAGCAGGCACGGATGGCGAAGCCACGCTGATTTGAGGCTTGTCTCCCTATGCGATAACCTCTAGATACCGTCGTTCGGCTTCGGGGCGTAGCTCAGGCTGGTAGAGCGCCTGCTTTGGGAGCAGGAGGCCCGCGGTTCGAATCCGCGCGCCCCGACCAAACCAGCCGGCCTATCCGAGGCCTTGCGCCCCCGCCAACTCGACGAGCCGCGACCAGTTTGCCATCGACATCAAGTGGCAGTACACGAGATGGAGCCAGCCTCGGCGTCGCCAGTCGAGGAAGACGGCATCGCTCAGGGCGTTGAACTTGGCTTCGCTGACGACTTGAAAGCCCCGAAGCGCCATCTGCTGCCCTGATTTCATGACGACACGGGTCTCGTTCGCAACGAGAAGGTCATGCTCCACGAGCGCTTGGACGAATTCCTGGGTCGCCTTGAACTGCGCCTGGAACTCGGCGCAGAACCGCAACGCATGCTGAACGACGTCGGTCGGCTTGCCGTCCACGAAAAGCGGCCGCGTATCATCCTCGACGAGGAGTCCTGAATCGTCGTCGATGCACAAGACCATGTCCGCATTGCCGGGCTGTACCATGAAGACGAACGGATATCGCCGGACATAGGCCGGTATGTAACTGTCGGGACGCCAGCTCCCGGCCGAATCGAGGAAAAGGTTCTCGTTATCGCGCAGGCCGAGGACGGCCACCGCCGTCCGGGGCTCGCCGGTCGTGAAGACGATGGGATAGGTCCGCATGGCCTGGGGGAATTCCGGGCCGTTGAGCGCGACGGAATTCGTTCCACGCGCAAAGAGGAAATTGCCGGCGCGGGCAAGGGACTTTCCGGCGTCTTGGGTCGCATTCAGCGGGCGAGGGCGCCGGTAAAAGACAGGCATGGCTGACGGTATTCCCCGATCAGGCTGCGCGTCCTGTCGGGGTTGTTCCTCACTCGCGCTGCTCCGGCTTCGGGCCATATGCCGTCTCCCAACACTCGCAATGATATGGCGGACTGCGCGGCAGCCCTGATGACGTTAGTAGGGGCATTTTTCTACTTTTCGGTAAAGGCAATTTTCTCTTCATCCTCGCCGACTCGGATCCTTACGAAACCTGCGTCGATGCGAACGCTTGAACTTTAGCAAGACAAGCGCTGCAGTAAGTTAAGAAAGTCTTCCATGTGAAGGGCGGGTTTTGGTTAAGTATTTGCAATATAGTTAATCTGTTTGCCTAAAATTTGTCTAAACTTGACTTGAGCCTCTTCCACGAGTTATCTAGCGAAGTAACGAAAAATTAATTTTCGCCGGGGCGGGCGATAACAATCGGGTGGGAGTGGGGGTTGTCGAAAAGCCATCGTCGTGCTCCGTGGCGCCGCCGCAGCGACGCGCGCCCCGGTTTTCCGGTAACAACCAGGCCACTTTTGGGTCGCCGGCACTTGCTGCTGACGTCTTCAGCGGTGGCCTTGCTCACAGCCGTCGTCACGCCGCAAGCGGCTTTCGCGCAGGGAGCTGGCGCCCATCCGCCGCGCGCCAATGTCATCACACCGGACGGGCGGACACAGACCCGCCTGCAGGTGAGCGGCAATACCACGACGATCACGACAGGGACGCTTTCGGGGGCGAACGCCTTCAACTCGTTCGGGCAGTTCGTGGTGGGAACGGGCAATACCGTCAATCTGATGGTGCCCAACGGCGCGGCGAATCTCGTCAACCTGGTCCATAATGGGCCGACCGAGATCTACGGCGTCCTCAACAGCTATAAGAACGGAAAGATTGGCGGGAACGTCTACTTCGCCGACCCTTATGGCTTTTTCGTCGGCGCGTCGGGCGTGGTGAATGTGGGGGCGCTCTCGGTTTCCACGCCCACGGGGGATTTCCTCAACCGGATGATCGGCCCGCAAGGGGCGGTGAATGCAGACGCGGTCGGTCAGTTCATGGCCGGCGATTACCCCGTCTCGCCGGACGGGCTCATCTCGATTCGCGGCAAGGTGAACGCGCAGGAGAAGGTTCGCCTCCAGGGGCAGGTGGTGAAGGTTGGCGCGCCCGGCGTGGTGAGCGTCCAGGCGGCGCAGCAGCAGGCGCTGTTCGCGAGCACCGTCAACACAGCTGGGCTGCAAGCAGGCGCTGGCATTCGTGAGAGCGGTGGAACCATCGAGATCGTGGCGGCGGGGGATGCCAAGGTCGCCGGCACGCTCACCGCCGACGGGGCGAGCGGGATCAATGGCGGCACCATCGATGTCCAAGCGGGGCACAACGTCGCCGTCGCCTCGACGGCGCATCTGAGCGCCAAGGGCAAAGGCCAGAACTCGAGCGGCGGCAAGGTGCGGGTCTATGCCGGCAACGACCTCGCGGTTCAGTCGGGCGCCCATTTTGACGCCAGCGCCGGAACGACGGGCGACGGCGGCACCATCGAGGCCAGCGCCCATGGCAACGCGATACTGGGCAGTGCCATCTTCGACGCCTCTGCCGTCAACGGCCATGCCGGACGCGTCTTGTTCGATCCGGCCAATCTTACCGTCAGTGGTAACATTGCCAGTAACGGCGCCGATATTGCGCTTGCCGCCGACGACGCCATCACTCTCGATGCCGGCATCAAGATCGACAGCACACTCTCGGGAGGAAACGCCGGCAATATCACATTGACTGCGCCAGATATCACCATCAGCGGCACCATCGATGCGTCGGCCTCGGCAGATGGCGCCAAGGCCGGCAACATCACCCTGCAAACGCCGAGCGGTAATACCCAGAGCGCTACCTTCACCGTCAATAGTGGAGCTCTTCTCAACGCGCAGGCCACCGGCAAAGGCGGGACCTCTGGCACGATTACGCTCAGTGCCCTTTCGGATCCAAGCTCGACCGTGACGACCGGCTTCAACTTCGGCACGGTCCAAGCTTCGACGGCGATTACCGTCAACGGAATGATTCAGGGCGGCGACATCACCCTGGATTCTGAGGCGACGCTGAAGCCGAGCAATGGGGGAAGCGCCGACGCTTCATCCTCGGTCCTCGTCGGCGGCACGCTCAAGGGGCAAAACGTCACGCTCAAGGCGATCACCGATGCCGAGACCACGAACATCGTCGACATCACCTCAGTGATCGATGCCGCGAGCAATTACGCGGTCGGTGGCGCCCTTCCGCTGCCAGAAGGCCTGCCCGGCAATAGCGTCGGCTATGTCGAGGCGAGCGGCATTTCGACGGTCAAGGCCCTCTCCGGCGCGAGCATCCAGGCGGCAGGCAACGCAGTCCTCGATGCGACGACAACGGAATCTGCGACGACCCCGTCGAATATCTCGGGCGCCTTGCTGGGCGCGATCGCCGGCAAGCTGACCGGCACCGCCACGGCGCAAATCGCCTCGGGGGCCTCGGTCAGGACCGGCGGCGATCTCGATGTCAAGGCGCACAACACCGCCACACTGTCGATCAATGCGCTGACGAACACCCAGGTCTCGCCGGTCGATCTGACACTCGCGGCGTCGATCGCGAACGTGAACGCGACCGCCACCATCGCCACCGGAGCGACAATCAACGCTGCCGGCAATGTCAGCGTCATTGCGCGCAACGACAACAGCTTCACCACCACGGCCACGGCCTATGACGGCGGCCGGGGCAAGGTCGGGCTCGCGGCGGCGGTGGCCGATATCAATACCGACGCATTGGCGATCGAGGGCGCCGATCTCGGCGACGGCACGGTCAGCACGACAACGCCGCAGAGCCTTCTCGTCGAGGCCGATTCGATCACGACGACCGACAGCGCCTTCGCCCTGACCGCCGTCGGCGGCCAGAGCAGCACGCAGAACCAGCTCACGGGCTCCGGGGCGTTGAGCGATCTCGAGACCAACCTCTTCAACACCTATCTTACGAAAGGTCCGCTCTCGAATACGAGCAGCAGCTCGGAGACGCCGAAGATCGGCTCTGCCGTCGCGGTCAGTATCGTCAATCAGACCGCCGAATCGGGCATTCGCGCCTATCCCACCATAAATGTGGACTCCGGCGCCACCTCGGCGCCAACGGCCCCGACCGTCCAGGCCGCCCAGCAGGTGGCCGTCTACAGCCAGATGCAAGACGCCGGCCTGCAGAGCCTGGCCGAGAGCCAGATCAACTCCGCAGACGAGCCGTCGCCCGATAATCCCAACGCCACCATCGCGGTGAGCGTGGCCGCAGCGATCGGCCTCTATACCCATAACGACATCGCCTATATCGGCCCGAACGTCTCGGTGACGGCGCCGGATATCGGCGTGGCCGCCGATTTCTCCATTCCGATGAACGACGGCTGGAGCCAGATTCCTGGCGGATTCCCGGCGCCGGATTTCTCTTCCGCCTCGTCATTCGGGACTACGCTTTCGACCTGGGCAAGCTCTCTCGGCAGTCTTCTCGGCAACGTCCTCAACAGTAACTCCCTGGGCTTCGCCAACAACACGCTCACGAGCTACGCCAACGCGCTAGGTGATTCGACGAAGGCGGGCGTCTACGGGGCCGTCAACTACTTGCAGTTCGACAACACGACGGGCGCCTGGGTCGGCGATGGGGCCAAGGTTACAAGCAAGGGCGGCCAGTCGAACTGGACGACCAGTATCGACGCGGGCGACAGCGATCTCGACAGCAACGACACCGGGGGCAATGTCGACTCCATCACCTGGGCGAGCCCGGTCACGGTTCGGGCGTCGAGCACCATCACGACCATCAATGTCGCCGGCAATCTGCAAGCGCTCAATCTGAGCGGCACCGGGGGCAGCGACAGCAGCACCACGGTCGGCGGCGCCGTCAACCTGATGAATTTCACCGATACGACGATCGCCGGGATCGCCAACGGGGCGCAGATCAATATCACCGGTGGCGACTTGACCGTTTCGGCGACCGGAAGCCAATTCGATGTCACCGTGACGCCGAGCTCGGGCGACGGCGGCGGTGTGGCCATCAATGGCACGGCGGGCGTCCTGCTTCTCAACAACACCGTCCACGCCTCGATCAGCTCCGGCGCCACCATCTCGGTCGACGACGCCGTCAATGTTGCGGCCACCGAGAACCTCTCGCTTTGGACGGTGTCGGGTGCGGCAAGCTCGGGCAAGACGGCCGGTGTCGGCATCGGCGTCGCTCTCAACGACCTTGCGACAGATACGAAAGCCTATATCGCCGACAATTCCTCGGACGCCGCTCTTCTCGCGGCCAGCGCGCCAGGCTCGGACGGCGGAAACGATCTCGCCGGCAGCGACGGCTCCATTGCCGCGAATGACGAGAAGGTCACGGCGCAGACAAACGGCACGATTGCGGCACTCGCCATCGCAGGTGCGAAGCAGGGCAACAACGAAGGCGGCAATTCCGACGTCTTCAGCAAGCTCAGCTCGAAATCCGGTGATCTCAGCGAGCTTGTCCAGAACATCGGTGACCCCGGCGATGCCCTGTTCAACGCTGCGCTCGAGAAGCTCAGCAGCAAGGGCAGCAGCACGGATACGGGCACGGGCAGCCAAGGCGGCGATAATACCGCTGGCGATGCGGAGAGCAGCAAGAGCAGCGTCGGTCTCGGCATTTCCGGAAGCGCCAGCGTCAATATCACGAGTCTGGGGACCGAGGCTTATATCGATAGCGCCAAGATAACCAAGGGTGCCACGACCGTCTCGGCCACCAACAACATGACCCGCGTCAGCGGCAGCGGCGCCGCCTCGCTGGTGCTGGCCGGCAAGAGCGGGAGCAATACCTCGGCGGGCGTTGCCGGCGCCGTGGCCTACGACAAGAGCGGCAACAACACCCTGGCCTGGGTCAGCAACTCGACCATCACCAATTCGACCGGCTTGACGGTCGAGGCGCTCACGGGCGGCCTTGAGGTCGATGTCGGCCTCGGCCTTGCCGTCAATACCAACAGCAACAAGGCCGCTTCCGTCAGCATTTCTGCAACCGTCGCCCAGATCAACGACGCGACCAACGCCTATATCGAGAATACCCTCGCGAGTGGCACCGGCGCCGTGCAGGTTGTGGCTTATGACAACACCACGATCGGACTCGGCGGCGGCTCCTTCTTCGGCGGCGGCAATGCCGGCGTTGGCGCCGGCCTGACCCTCGCCCTGATCGGCGATGGCAGCCTGAGCGGCAACACGATCGACGCCACCAGCGCCTATGTCGATCACTCGAGCCTCACGGGCTTCGATTCGATCACGGTGGACGCTGCGGATCCCGGCCGGGTGATCTCGGCTGCGGCCATGGGCGGCGGCGGGGCCAATACGAATGCCTTTGCCTTCGGCGTCGTCTACGATCAAATCGGCCGGACGACGAACGCCGCGATCAGCCACAGCACGATTACCGTCAATAACGGCATCACCGTTGAAGCCAGCGACAATAACGACAGCGCGCTGGACGCGAGCCTCACCACAGGTGACCCGAGCCTGGACGAGAACTTCAGCGGTCAGACCTCGGCGCAAAGCGGCCAGCCCTCGGTGTTCGACGTCAACGCCAACGGTGCCGGCATCCTCGCCGTCGCCGGCATGGTCCTGGTCGGGAAGAACGCCGGGGGCATCGAGTTCGCCGGCGGGATGATCAAGGACACGATCAGCGCCTCGGTCAGCGACAGCCATCTCACCTCGAGCGACAAGGGAGCCGTCCAGGTCACCGCCGATTCGGGCGCCATCATCATGGCGGCGAGCATCGGCGTCGCCGTCTCAACCACCGGGCAATTTGCCGGCGCCGGCTCGGTTACCGCGAATATCGTCGACAATACGGTCAGTGCCACGGTCGGCGGCCCCGGCGATATGAGCTCGATCTCCGCGGGCTCGCTCAAGGTCGAGGCGGACGACAACTCGACGATCCAGTCCTTGGCGGGCGCCATTTCCGTCTCCGTGGAGGGGAATGCCGTTGGCGCTGCGGTGTCCTTCGGTCAGATCGGCCGCACGATCACCGCAAGCGCCACGGATGTCGCGCTCACGAATACCGATTCCGTTCAGGTTGGCAGCAAGGCGACCGGCACCATTCAGACCCTCGCCGTTGCCGGCTCGGCTGCCGGTGGGAATGTGGCCGTCGCAGGGTCGGTGACGGTCAATATCATCGGCGATCAGCTCACCTCCGACCTCGAAGGCGTGTCGCTCAACGACACCGCGAGTGTTGTTGGCGTGACCTCCTCAGATACCGCGGAGATCGATTCACTCGCAGGTGACCTCGCCGGCTCCGGTACAGCGGCAATTGGCGTAGCCGTCGCAGTCAACGACATCGGCGGCGGCGTGACAGCGGAGCTCCTCGGCGGCGACAATCACGCGATTGTGGCGAAGGACGTGATGGTCGCAGGCACCGTCGGCGGCACGATCAATACCATCGCGACGGGCCTGGCCATATCCGGCGATGCGGGCGTCTCCGGCTCGATAGTGACGAATATCGTGAATACCCAGATCGTCGCCAGGATCGATCAGGGCGCGCGAGTCACCGCGCAGGACAATGTGGGCGTTATCGCCGCGACGACGGACGGGATCAACGCCATCGCCGGCGCCGTCGGCATCGGCGGCAGCGCCGTCGGCGCCGGCGTCACGGTGGCGGTCAACGACATCCAGGACAGCACCCAGGCCTGGATCGCCGGCGGCTCCCAGGTTGCCGCACTGGCGCTCGATCCGAACGATTACCTGACGGTCAATGACGGCTCGCTCAACGTGAACGGCCAACCTCAGACATTTGTCGACGTCAGCAATATCAGCCACGCCGCGGATTACCTGACCGTCCTCGGCGAGCTGCACGGGCCCCATACCAAGAACGTCACCGGCATTGCCGTCAACGCCAGCTCCGAGCAGAACACGGGGGTCGCGGCGGTCACTGCGGCGCTCTCCTTCGATATTGGCTCGGTCTCGCTGGCGGCGAATGTCGTCACCAATCTGATGGGCGGGACGACCGCCGCCTATATCAGCGACGCGACGATCAATCCGGCGAGTGCGGGGACAGCCGGCGCTGCGCAGCAAGTCGATGTCACGGCGTCCAGCCATGCCTTCGGCGCCGACGTCGTGCTCGGCCTTTCCGGCTCTGGTGGGTTCAGCGGCACGGGTGCGGTCAACGTCAATCTCTTCAACCGCTCGACCTCGGCCTATATCGCGGGGGGCACCGTCAACGCGGCCGCGGGCGTCGATGTTGATGCGGTTTCATCGCAGGATCAGGCGAGCATCGCGATGGGCTTGGCTGTCGGTGTCGGCGGCGTGGCGGCGACGGGCATCGTCACCCAGTTCGACGCGGATACCACGGCCGATGTCGACGGCGGCTCGATCACCACCGGCTCGCTTTCCGTCGACTCACAAACCGAGAACGGGATGAACGCGATCGGCGGCGCCGGCGCGCTGGGCGGCATCGCTGTCGGCGCCGCCTTCGTCGTCGGCATCAATAGCGACACGACGCTCGCCTATGTCGGCGACGAGCCGACCGTGACCAACCCGGACGCCACGAGCCCACCGCAAGCAACGAGCTTGCAACTCGGCGGCAACCTTACGGTCGATGCCTCAACGACCACGACCCTCGACAGCGCGGCGGTCGGCGGCTCGGGAGCCGGCGCCACGGCGATTGCCGGCATGGTCAATGTCAACCTGCTGAGCAACACGACACGCGCCGGCCTCTACGCGGTTTCCCTGAACCAGCCGCCGGTCGGAAAGACGACCGCAACACCGGCGGGCAATGTCAATGTTCAGGCCGTCGACAACATCATCATCAAGCCGATCGCGGGCGCTCTTGCCGTCGGCCTGAGCGGAGCCGGCGTAGGCGCCGGGGCCAATATCGTGGTGGCACATAGCCAGGCGGTCGCCGAGATCGTCAACAGCAGCATTAACGCCGCAGCGGTCGATGTCTCGGCGCAGAGTAACAAGTACATCCAAGTCATCACGACGACGGCCGGGGTCGGCGGCACGGCCGGCATCGGTGGCTCGGCGGCGGTCATTCTGCTGGGCGACGGCATTGGCGATGCAGGGGATTCCAGCGACAGCGCCTCGAACGAACTGGCGAACAGCTCGAACGGCGGTACGCTCGGCGCGGTAAACAGCTTCACCAGTTCGACAAATCCCGGTAGCTCGGATCCGAGCCTCGGCATCTCGCAGCAAAGCAGCATCAATCAGGCGACGGACACCAGCGTCTCAGCTCCGGTGAGCGCCGCGTCGGCCGACGGCCCCACTGCCCGAATCCTGGGCGGCACCATCACTACCGTGGGGACCACCAACACGCCGGGTTCCGTGAGCGTCCAGGCAATCGACCACACGTCAACTCAAAACATTGTGGGCGCTCTCGGCCTGGGCGGCGTCGTCGGGCTCGGCGCCTCGGTCGGGTTCACCCGCGTCGACGACCATGTCGCGGCGTCGATCAACGGGGCGGCCGTAACGGCGGGATCGATCCTGGTGGGTGCCAGCCAGGGTGACGGGCCGCAAGGCAGCACCGCGGAGATCGACAGCTTCGTCGGCGGTGGTGGCCTGGTCGGGCTCGGCATTTCCGTGGCCGATGCCGTCGTGAACGACAATGTCACGGCCACGCTGGGCGGCACGATTACCGGCAACAGCAGCGGCAACGCGACGGTGAGCGCGAGCGACGGCAGCACGGTGAAGGCGGCCGGTTTCGGCGGCGCCATCGGCCTCGGCGCGGCGCTCGGCGTGGTGAGTCTCTCGAGCAAGACGAGCAGCGTGACGGCCGATATCGCGCCGAGCGCAGGGGTCACGCAGTATGCCGGCGTCTCGGTCCAGGCCAGCGACCAGGGGCCCGTGAGCGCCTATTCGCTGGGAGCCTCCGGCGGCATCCTCTCCGGCGACGCCGCCGACGCGACGGCCACCGACCAAGCGACGGTCACGGCCGATGTCGGAGCCGGCAGCACGATTCTCTTCGGTGATGGCGGCCTTCTGGTCAGCGCGACCGATATCCCAAGCGTCTGGGCCGATGCGGTCGGATACTCCGTCGGCGGCGCTTCCATCGGCGCCTCGATCGCCACGGCGACGGCGACCCCGATCGTGAAAGCCTATCTCGACAGCAACACGACCGTGAACGGCTCTGGGCTCGTCTCAGTCGTGGCGCAGACGACGCTGCCGAGCTCGTCCTTTGTGGCGATCGATATACCGGGAACCAGCACCGAGCTCGCCGACAATAGCGGCTGCTCGGGCCCGACGTCCGCCTGCGCCGAGGCGACCGCCGGAACGGGCGGCCTTCTCTTCGGCGCCAACGCCACGGTCGCCCAGGCGACCGACGACGCCCAGGTCTCATCCTATACGGGCACGGGCGTGACGCTCTCGACGGGCGCGATGTTCATCTCGGCGACGAACAATACCAGCCAATATGCCAATGCCTATGGTATCGCGATCGGCGGCCTCGCCGCCGTGGGTGCCGACTTCGCCTCTGCAACCTCCGACGGCAGCGCCACCGCCTATCTCGGCGCCAACGCGGCGAATCCCGTCTCGGGAACTCCCGGGAATCTCAAGGTGCTGGCGGCGGGGGATCTCACGATCCAGGCCGGGGGCACGGACACCAACATCGCAGTCACCACGGCGGGCAGCGGCGGTGTGGTGGCCGGCGACGCGGCGACGGCGACGACGGAGAACCGCTCGACGACCAGCGCCTCGATCCAGGGCGGCAACAGCCAGCCCATCCTCGTCGGCGCGCTGACGATCCAGGCCAGCCACGGCTCCAATTACGACAGCGAGGCCGACAGCACCCAAGCCGGCGTGCTCGACGCCAGCGGCTCGACGACGAGCGACACCGTCACGCCCAATACGAGTGCCGGCGTTGGCGGCGGTGCCAATGTCCAGGCGACCAGCGTCTTCATCAGTGCCAGCAATAATGTGCAGCGGGTGAATTCCGGCAATTACGATGTCCAGGCGGCCGGCGGCGGCGTCGCCACGGGCAGCGCCGCCGATCAAGAGACCTACATCGCGACGACCGCAATCGCCTTCATCGGGCAGAACGCCATCGTCGATGTCGTCGGGAATATCGAGCAGCCTGGCTCCTTCGTCATCAATGCGCAGAATAACGTGTCGGCCACCGGCAAGGCCAAGATCGACACGGGCGGGGCTCTCGACGGCGCCTTCGCAAAATCGAACCTCGTCGTCATCGAGACCGCGCAGGTCAATTTCGGCAGCGGCGCGAAAGTGGACTCGATTGGGAATCTGAGCGCCTATGCCGAGAACACGGGCACAGTGAATGCCGAGGCCGATGTCCACACCTATGGCGCCGTCGGCTTTTCTGATGCCGGCTCCTACGCCACGCTCGACGGCGCGCAGACGATCAATATCGGAAACGACGGCGGCACCAGCCCGGTCCTTCTCCACGCCGACGGCGATATTGCCCTCATGGCCGGCTCGGCATCGAACGGCGCGAGCAACGTCCAGTCAGCCTCGGCGAACACTTCCGTCTTCAACTACACGGCCGTGCCGATCGACACACCGCCCGACGCGAATGCGGCGGTTCTCTCCCAGAGCAACGTCAATATCGGTGCGAACGCCACAGTACTCGCCGGCGGTGACGTCACCCTCTCCTCGATCAAGGGGACCCTTACGGCAACCGGATCGAGCGTCGACCAGAACACCTACGAGAAGGTGATCGAGGAGATCATCAACTTCTTCCTCAGCATCTTCCACAAGCAGGTGACCATCGACGTGACCGGCGGAAGCGGCACAACGGCGGGCAGCTTCGGCGCGGTGAATGTCAGTGGTCTCGTCGCGGGCGGCGCCGATTACCAGCAGCGGCTCACCATCAATCCGGGCAGCAACGGCCAACCGATCTTCACCATCCAGGATCCCGGCACGGCTTACACGGTGTTCGGACCCTACGACCTTATCGATACGCTTAAGACCCAAGCTCAGAATCTAACGACCGAGGTCAACGCGCTGATTGCGGAGAACAGCAGCAACACCGATCAAATCACGCTGCTCAATAGTCAGATCAAGCAGCTCAACCAGCAGATCAGCACTCTCAGCCAGTATACCGACGCCGACGCGATCCCGCTCCTCATCCTGAACAACATGAAGGCCCAGGCGGGCGGCGTCCATGTCACCGCCGATGTGGTGACAGGCGGCGGCACCCTCGAGGCTCACGGCGATCCCTATATCGACATCGAGAACAACAGCCCCTATTCGCTCCAGGTCAACGATCTCACCATCGGCGCGGCGACCGGCGTCGTCTCCGTTAACGGCGTCTTCCAAGGCAATGGCGCGACATTGAGCGGGGGTCTCGGCCCCCATGTCTCGGTTGTGAACGGCCCCTCCAGCGTGGCGACGGTCACCGTCAACCAGAATTACAGCCCGACGGACCCGAACACGACACCGCCCTACATCTTCCTGGAAGGCAGAATCAGCAATCCCGAGGGCTCCGTCACCATTGCAAACGCGTCCGGCAGCATCGTGCAGGACGGCACAATCACGGCCCAGACGGTCACGATCTTCGCACCGAAGGGCGATTTCGTGCAGAACTACTCGACGGGCTTCAGCTTTATCGGCGGCACGCCGCCTTTGGATCCCAACGTGCGGCCAAGCGAGATCCTCGTCGGCGGCTCCGTTTATATCGCGGCCCAGTATCTCGACATCAACGGCACCATCGAGAGCGGCTATCCCGATTGGGCGCTGACCCTCGACCCGAACATGTCCGTCTCGGCGGCAAACGACCCGACTTATAGCCAGTACAGCTCGGTCTCGACGAACAACCTGTCGGCGAATGGCACGACCCTGAGCGGTCTCATCGGCTTCTTCCAAAACCTATATAAGAATTCCTCTCAGAGCAGCCCGACCACCCAGTTCCAGCTCCTGGGCCCGACCGTGAGCAATCCGGGGCTGCTCGATGCCTTCTACGACGCGAAAAACAACCAGATCGTCGTGACGCCGGAGTCGATCCAGTCCGGAAATATCTATCTCTTCGGCAATATCTTCAGCACCGGTGGCGGCCATCTCTACGCTTCCAGCGGCTACGGCCGGATTAATGTCACGAACGAGACGAATTACGCGCTCGTCCTCGACAATCTCAGCACCGGCACCGGACGGAACGGTCAGATCGAGATCGCCGATACGGCACAGGTCGGCAATATCGACGGCTCTAAGCGCGCATGGCCGCTCGTGACGCTCTACGAATATGACTGGAAGACGCAGACGATCAGCGAGTTCCAGAATCTCGGCTCAACCGATCAGGATCAGCCGTTGGTGCAGGTCACGCCGACAACGATCGGCAACAGCTATACGACGAGCTATACGCCGGCCGGCGGCGGCCCGAGCGGCAACGGCGCCTGGTACATTCCGCCATCAAGCTCGAGCACAACCTCGGCCAACCCGCTGATCCAGGCCTATATCGACCTCTTCAAGGCATTGGACGCGCTGGGCTTCCAGTTCGGCAATCTGCTTAACGCGCTCGAAGGCCAGATGGTCAGCAACCCGGCGACCCTGGTGCGGCCGAGCAGCAGTAGCTATACCCCGCCGTCGAATGCCATCTACGCGGCCTACCCCATCGATATCGAGTTCAATCACGAATTTAATGGCGCGTCGCCGGCAGAGGTGTCGATCACCTCGACGGCGCCTGGCGCTAATGTCGTGCTCGCCGGCGGCATCAACAATCCCGTCGGCACGATTAAGATCGAGTCCAACGGCTCCATTCTACAGAGCGCGGTCGGTGCCACTGCTAATGCTGTCCAGGTGAGCCTGAAGGCCGATGGCGGCAGCATCGGGGTCATCGGTCAGAGCGTTGGGGTCAATATCACAGACGGCGGCGTTCCGCAGGCTCAGGAGCTGTTCGGGACGGGAGCTTCCGGTCTACTTGCCGCGGCACAAGGCAGCGTCAATATCGTAGCCCCGCTGGACGGATTGCCGCTCTATTCCGTCACATCGACGAATGGCGACGTAGCGCTCCAGGCACAGGGCGATATCCGCGCCGCAAGCCCGAGCCTCACTCCAACAGTCATCGGCAATAATATCGATCTCGTTTCCCTCGGCGGCGGCATTGGCTCGCTCGGGTCGCCCCTCGTGATCCAATCCAACGTCTCTGGCGCGACGACCCACCCCGGCGAGCTCGATGCGCAGGCATCCCAAGGCATCTATCTGACACAGCCCTCGGGCACGATCTATCTCGGCCAGGTGCAGTCCTTCGGCGGCGACGTCGTGCTGGCGGCACAGAACGGCAGCATCGTCAACAACATCGTGAGCGGCCAGATCGACCAGGCCACGATGCAGCATCTCCAGCAGCTCTGGTCGAGCCTGAACCTGATCTATGATCCGACGGTCGAGACCCAGCAGCAGGCCGACCAGAATCTCGGCACGAATTCGGTTCAGGATTTCAACATTCTGGTCTCCCGCAATTACCAGGAGTATTGGCAGCTCAATCGCTTCGCGAGCAACGGCCAGATCGCGCTGACGCCGCAGCAAGCGGCGTTCTTCGAGCCGCAGGTGGTCGCCTATTTCAAGAGCCTCAACAAGAGCTATAGCGGAACGCCGACAACGGCCCAGATCACCAGCTACGTCCAAGGCCAGTACAGCTATCTGCAAGGTTTCTTCCAGGGCCTCTACACGGGCGTGCAGCCGGGGCAGGTTGGCCAGCCGGGCGAGGCGAACCTGCCGACCAGCGCGTTCCAGCAGAACTATAGCTACGACCCGATGACGACCCGCAATGCCGTCACGTCGCAGGATCTGGCGGCGATCCAAGCCGGGTATCAGGAGTACTGGAATATCCGCCAGCACGGCAGCTTCAATGCCGATGGCTCTGTGAGCCTCAACGGCCAGGACGTCACTGCGCAGTACAACTACCTGCAAGGCTACTTCCACGGCCTCTACAACAACGCCTTGCCGGCGGACTCCTTCACCGGCTTCAACGCGCAATACACTTACGCCGCACCCACCGACGTGAAGGATCAGTACTCGATCGGCGCGGCGTGGACGAAAGCGCAGCTCACGAATGCAATCAACGCCAATGCCCTCACGGCGACGGCGAATACGCAGATCTTCCTCCAGCCGCCGAACGTGATCGGCCAAAACATCGATCTCGAGGCCAGTGCCGGCGCGATCGGCTCGATCGGCGCCCCCGACGTCTTCACCCTCAGCCCCCAGGTGGCGACCCTGCCGGCGGACCTCATCGTCGATCTTGCCGCCGCGGCGCCCGGCGACGTCCAGATCTCGAGCCCGGACGCGCAGGGCAATTACACGATCACGGTGCTCAAGGCCAAGGCCGTCAACCTCCAAGCCAATGGCAGCGGCAATGGCAGCCCGGGCACGGTGACCGCGCACGCCGAGGGGAATATCTATCTGGGCGGCTCCGGCTCGGTCGCGCTCGGGGATGTCTCCAACGCTGGCGGCAGCGGCCAAATCCGGCTGGCGATGGGCGGCAGCATCCTGAGCGCCAACCCTGGCGCTGCGGTGATCTCCGGCGCGAGCAAGGGGCTCGACCTTGAGGCGGCGGGAACAGGCGTGGTCAACGCCAGCATCGGCACCGCGCAAGATCCGTTGGTCATCGACATCTCGGGCAATCTCGATACGGCGCGGGCCGCCGGCGGCATCTACCTGACGCAGGCGCCGGGCGACCTCGTGCTGGGGAACGTCTTCGCCGGCGGCGCGATCGTCTTCACGGCGACAGGCGGCAGCATCCTCTCGGAATTCGACGATTTCGGGCAGAACATCGTCCATATCCAGGGCGCCTCGTTGGACCTCGAGGCACCACAGGGAGGTATCGGCGTCTCGCTCGATCCGAACGCGACGCGCTCCAGCCAGCTCCACATCGCGCTTGCGAATAACAGCCAACTGGCCGCCCATGCCGGCGGCAACATCGACATCCTCAATCCCGATGCGGCGGTCGCCGCCGGACAGGGCATCGTCATCGGCCCGAGCGGCATCACGGCCGGGGGCTCGCTCAATCTCGACGTCGAGACCGGCAATCTCACCATGCCAATCGGCTCGAAGATGACCGCCGGGCAGGGCATCTCGCTCACGGCCCTCGGCGACATCATCCTTGGCGGGCTCACCAGCAATCTCGACGGCGACCTCGCCATCGTGGTCGACAGCAAGACGGGCGCCATCCTCGCCAATGGCGACGGCCAGACCAACCTCCTGGTCGAGCACCCGAACGGCACAGCCTCTCCGAACGCCCGCGTCTATCTCTCCGCGGCGAACGGGATCGGGACGGCGGCTCAGCCGATCATCGTCGATACCCCGTGGCTGCAGGCGATCAGCGAGCCGGCAGGCTCCATCTCGATTAGCGTTCTCGACGATCTCTACCCGTCGATCATCATTCCGGGGCTCAGCGCAAGCGACGCCACGATCAGCTCGCTGGGCGGCCTTACCATCGAGCGGGTGGATATCGGCCAGTCGCTGAACTTGGCGGCCAGCAGCATCGATGCGAACCTGTTCCAATTCGGCTCGACGCCGCTGGTGCTGAACGTGACAGGGTATCAGGGAACCGTCGCACAGTCGGTGACGCTCAGCATCAATACCGCTAATCTCGTCAATTTCCAGGCTCTGGCGGCAAATCAGGCCCAGGTCACGACGACCAGCGCCTTCCTCGATATCCAGAACGGCGACGTGCCCGGCGCCATGAGCCTGGCGACGCCGTTCTATCCGGCCGGCGGCGGTGAGGTCTATATGGACAACCAGAACCCGGCCGAGGTGAAGGCGGGCGTTCAGCTCTACCAGCCCGACGGCAAGTTCTTCGTCTATCTCGGCGGCACGACGCTCTTCACCGATGCTAACGTGACCCACTTCACCGATGGGCATCAGGTCCTCGTGCCCAATTGGAGCGGCAATACCGCCTTTGCCGGCGGAAGCTTTGAGCTTCAGATCGGCGGCACCCTGACCTATACGCCGGCGGGAAATATTCTGAGCGGGAACGGCCTGGGCGAGTGGACGAACGCAATCTTCGGGAACACGCCGTCCTATCTCATCCGGACCGTCCAGCTACCGCCGTCCGTGAGCGGCCCGTCGGGTCCGGCGGTCAACACGAATTTCTAGTTGGCGTAGCGTCGGCTCGGAGGGATACACTTCCCGACAACAGGGTGATTCGTTCGCGTGTCAGCCGGAGCAACGCTTGAGAAGCCTGCTCGGCAAGGTTGCTGGAAAGGCAGCCGGTTGTGTGGCAGCGGGGCTGCTGCTCGGAATGGCGGTGTCCTCATCGGGCTCGGAGACGCCGGTGCCGAGCCGGCCGACGCCGCAGGTCGATCCGGGGGCAATCCAGAACGAGGCCAACCGAAAGCAGCAGCGGCTCGAGGACGAGATAAGGCAGGAGCACAAAAGGCGTCAGGAGAGCGGGAAGAATATCGCTGAGCCGGCGGCGACGTCGAAGCCAGGGCAGCCGGCAGTGAATACATCCAAGCCTGACCGGGAGCTCACCAAGTAATCTGCGGGAATCATCGTCCGGCGGTCAAAGAAACGAGAATCGGGTGTGGGGGCAATGACGAGCGAGGAGGGGGGACCCGTGGTGCCCAAGGGCATCACGAAGATCGCCGGTTTGGCGGTGCTCCTATTTGGTATAGCGATAGCGCCGACGGCTTGGGCCCAGGCCATCGCTCCGCAGCCGAATGCCGGCGCCATCCAGAACCAGATGAATCGGCAACAGCAGCGCTTGCAGCAGCAGCAGCCCGAAGTGCCGTCCGGGCCGCCCATCACCGGCGGCCAACAGGTCCCGGCACCCCCGATCACGGGACCTGGGCCGAGCTTTCATCTCAACGGCATCCAGTTCAACGAGTCCGCCTTCCTGAGCAAGGACGAGCTGAGCAAGATCACCGCACCCTATGTCGGGCACGAGGTCAATTTCGCCGACTTGCAAAAGATCGTCGCGGCCATCAACGAGCTTTACAAGCAGAAGGAGATCATCACCGCCAGCGCCGTGCTGCCGCCGCAGCGGATCGAAAACGGCGTCGTCAAGATCGATCTGGTGGAAGGCAAGCTCGGCCAGGCGCGTGTGGAAGGCAATACCTACACGAACGGGGACTACATCACCGATCGCATGCCGCTTGAGACGGGTAAGACCGTCAATGTGCCTGCCCTCAAGGACAGCATCATCTATTTCAACCGGACGAATGATATGCAGGTGCGGGCGGCGCTCCAGCCTGGGGCCGCGTTTGGCCAGACCGATGTTCAGCTTGCGGTTCAGGAGCCGCAGCAGAACACCCTGGACGTGTTTTATGACAATGAAGGAGTGGACAGCACCGGCCAGAACGAGCTCGGCTTCTTCTTCCGGCGCATCGGCACGCTCGGCATCGATGACCGCTTGACCGCCTATATGACGGGCGCCCCGGAATCGGCCAGCATCAATGGCAGCGTCTCCTACAACCTTCCGATCGACGAGGAAGGAGACCGCATCGGCGCCAGCTATACCCGCGACTATATCCAGGTCATCCAGGGCCCGTTCAAGTCACTGGCGATAACCGGCCGCTCCCAAACGGGTGCTCTGAACTTCAGCCATCCCTTCTTGGCGCGAGAGGACTGGGTCTTGCTCGGAAACGCTTCGGCCTCCGAGACCGTCACCAACACCTTCACGACGGATGTTCAGACGACCTACGACACGGTCCAGAAAGGGACCTGGGGCCTAAGCCTGACCCATACCGGGGAAGGCCATGCGATCACCGTCTCTCAGGATGTCTCTTACGCTCATGCCCATGACGGCATCCTGGCGACCGTCGACGATTTCTTCCTCTATAACGGCTCTCTCAATGCCTATGTAAATCTCATTCAAGGCTTCACGGGCACGATCTATATGGGCTGGCAGTACACTGATGAGGCTTCGCTGCCGGCGGACCAGCTCTTCCAGATTGGCGGCCCGACAACGGTGCGCGGCTACGAGGCCGATGTCCTCTCCGGCACGCGCGGCTATTATCTCCAGATGGAGCTGCATCATAATCTCAAGCCGATCGCCGAGCAGCTACAGGACGTGGACGGCTACGGCTTCATCGATAACGGCACCGTCTTCAATCGCTTCCCGGCGCAGAAGGGGATGACCTCGATCGGCATGGGCTTCAACTGGAATTTCCGTCAGCTCACGACGGCTCAGTTCTCGTTCGGCTTTCCTTTCGACAAGATCGTGGAGGGCCAGGACCGCTTCCGCATTTATGCGCGGCTCATCTGGCATGTCCTATAGGCCGCGACCTTAACGGCCAGCATAGGTCGTGACCTTGACGGCCAGCGCCCTGCGGAGTCGGTTATCGCTCGTCCCCGACGGAAGAGGCGCCTTGAGCCTTGGCCTCTCGTGCATGGGCACGATCTGCGACCATCTCGACCGCCGGATTGTTCTCGGCATGAAGCCCATGGGTCGCCGCAGCGACGTCGCCGTCCGCAGCTGGCACGATCTCGACGATGCCATCGCGGATTTCGAGGCCGCCGCCGACTTCCATGCCGGCGATGTTGACGGCGCCGCGAAAGACGGTCTGCTGATCGGCCTGGCGCAGCCGCGCAATCTCCACGGGATCGCCGCTGCTCCGGATTGAGATAACCCCTCCCGGTATAACAGGGACGTCCTTAATATTCGAGATGTGATTGCCAGCTGCCGGGCCACCAGCCTCTGCAGCCTGACCGCAGAAAAGCAGTATGGACATGGCGGCAATCGCGAAAGCTACCTGCTTGCAGTCGCGCATGGCACTCTCCCTGAATAGCCATCAGGGCTCACATTGCGCGCCAATTTTGAAGATAGTCTTAACGTTGCGGAGCGCGACTATTGCTGCGGCTCGGCGTGACCCGCCATCAGGTTGCAGAGCTGCCTCATGAATTCGATGAACTGCTCCTTATGGAAGAATTGCAGGGCGATTCCAAGATCCTCTCCCTTGCGGATGATATGCCCCAAGGTGGGCGGAAATTTGGGGATGCGCAATTCCACGCTGGTGCCGATTTGCAGCGACCGGTGGAACTCGCGGGACGCGATCTGCAGATAGGCGCCTCCGATCGAGATGTCCCGAAGAGTGCCCTCGAATACCTGGCCCGAGGCGAGCAGCGTCGCCGAAACCTCGATTTGCACACGAGCACGAGGAAAAGCTCTCCGCTTGATTGCGGTCATAGGAATCAGCCCAGCAGCTATCCGTTGTTCTTCCCGGCGTCCGATTGCAACCCAATGCTGCCGTCAATGACGACATCGGGCCAAGATGCCATGAGCTTACTACCAAATATTAACCTGTCCCTGACGAAAATCTTCGGCGGCTTTGCAGGCATCCCGAGCGATTGATGGGCCATGCTGCCAAAAAAATGGCCGGTGCAGAGAATTCAGTCAGCGCAGACTCGCGCTTGGCCGATGTCGTGACGCGACTTTACGAGGCCCTGGCACGACAGCCAGGCGGCAAGATCCGCCATGCGCGAACGGCAAAGCTGCTAAAGGCCGGCTTGATCAAGATGAGCCAAAAGCTGGTGGAGGAGGCGGCGGAAGTTGCGATCGATGCGGTTCGCGAGAAGCGAGGGGGTGTCATTAACGAAAGCGCCGATTTGCTCTATCACCTCGTGGTGTTGTGGTATGCGAGCGGCATTTCCCCCGCTGAGATCGCCGCCGAGATGAGCAGGCGGGAGCAATTGTTCGGGCTCGCCGAGAAATTGCCGAAAGCGCCGTCGTAAGAGCGGCTCTCCCGACATCTCTGCGCCGCCATGCAACCTTGTGTAAACTGCGCCGACGCGCAGCCACACATCTTTGCATGGCAATGACGGCGTTATAGGACGAACCCAGCCTCTCGCACGAGAAACGAGATCAGCAGATAGATGGCGGCCCAGCCGAGCGTCGAACCAATTATCCACGCCGACAAGGCCATCTGCGGTGAGAGGTGGCGTGTTTTGTGCAGCTGGTACGGCCTTGTCCCCAGCCTCCGGACGTCGCAGCGGTCGTCGTCAGGCATTTTTTCCCCCTCATTGGCGTTTCGCCTTTGTAGCTTGACGCGACGAAACCTTCGCTCTGCCTTCAAGCAATTTTTGTGCCTATTAACAACTCTCAAAAAAAACAATAGTTTAGAAATAGAAAGCCGCAAGAATTAACCATCCTTGTCAAGTAAAGTTTACATGACTGGATTGTCGATTGTCAGATAACGGTAAGAAATAAGTAAGAACCAAGAAAATCTCACCTGGAATGCACGAAGATGGGATGGAGGTCGCGGCCCGTTACCGCGCGGGGCCGTAGCGGCTTTTCGTGCATCTCCACCACCCGTGCGGGAAAGCTGCGTGGGCCATTACCTTTTGTAAATCTTCAATTGGCATGCTCGCTTGACTTGACAGCGAATATATTCGCGTCAGGGTGCGCCGGGTCGGACCGGTAGTCCCAAAAAATTTTGCTCGTTATAGGCCCGGAGCCGATGGCATATCAGGAGGATTTGAAGGAAAAGGCGGGTGCACGGCTCGCGGAAGAGATCGAGTCTTCCGATCCTCTTTGCGGGACCGCACTCGATTTTGCGCGGCGGACGGGGGAAGCCGATACCCTCGGCGCGATCGTCGAGCTGCAGCGCGTCGAGCTGACGCGGCTGCTGCAGGAAAACAAGCAGCTGAGCAATCGCGTCGACAATCTGATCAAGCTGCATGAGCGCGAGCAGGTTCTTCGCCAGCAGACGCTGCTCGCGCTTCACCGCTTATCGGAAGAGATGAGCCGCCTGAGCAGCGGCGCCGACGAGACCCGGGCCGCGCCTCGGCACCCTCGGTCCGGAATGCGGGAAGCCTCACCTCCAGCAACGAATCTCAAGGCGGCGCTGTTGCAGCTGGTCAACCTTCTGGAGCAGAAGAGGGCGTGACCGCCGCATAGTGCGACCGCCGCGCCGGGGGAGGTGGCCGTAATGTCAGCCGCTCGGTTCCGTGCTAGTCTTCCGGTGCCGTTCACAAAAGGGGAAATCGATGGCGGGAAAGATATACCCGGTCATTCTGTCGGGAGGATCGGGCATGCGGCTCTGGCCGCTCTCCCGTCGCGCTTATCCCAAACATTTGTTGCCGTTGGCCTCGGAACGGAGCCTGCTTCAGGACACGGCACTGCGCGTATCGGACGGCAGGATTTTCGAGAAACCCGTCTTTGTCGCCAACGAGGCCTATCGCTTCGTCATTGGCGAACAGTTGCAGGCCGTCGGCGTCGTTCCTCGCACCATCATGCTCGAGCCGGTCGGCCGCAATACGGCGCCGGCGATCACGGCGGCGGCCTTGGTGCTCTCACGCGAAGTTCCAGAGGCGCTGGTGCTCGTCTTGCCCTCGGATCACGTCATCGAGAACACGGAAGCGTTCCTGACCGCCACGGCAATGGCCGCCGATGCGGCGCGGCGCGGCGCGATCGTGACCTTCGGGATCACACCCAAATCACCCGAGACCGGCTATGGCTATATCAAGTCGGCGGCGGCGATTGCAGGGAGCCCTGGTTGCTTCTCGGTCGCCCGCTTCATCGAGAAGCCGGACCGAACAAGGGCGCAGGCCCTGCTTTCCGAAGGCGGTCACTTCTGGAACAGCGGGATGTTTCTCTTCCGCGCCGACCGTTACCTCGCCGAAGTCGAGGAATTCGCCCCTGATGTCGCTGCGGCGTGCCGCGCGGCCTTGGCAGAGAGCTCACGCGATCTCGATTTTCTGCGCCTCGGCGAGCAGGCTTTTGCCAAATCGCCGTCGATCTCGATCGACTACGCCGTCATGGAGCATACGCGTGCGGCCGCAGTCGTGCCCGCCGATATGGGATGGAGCGATGTCGGCTCCTGGTCCGCCCTTTGGGCGATCGGGCGCAAGGATGGCCAGAGCAACGTGACGGTCGGGAGCGTCGTCACGCGCGACGTCCGCAACAGCTATATTCGCGCAGATAGGCATCTCGTCGCGGCGGTCGGCATCGAGAGCCTCGTCGTCGTCGTCACCGATGATGCTGTGCTCCTCGCCGGCAAGGATCGCACCGAGGAGGTGAAGGCGCTTGTCGAGGAGCTCGAGCGGAGGGGCCAGCCTGAGGCGGTGCTGCATTCCAAGGTGCACCGGCCATGGGGCAGCTATCAGCAAATCGATGTCGGCCCGCGCTTTCAAGTCAAGCGCATCACTGTGAAGCCAGGGGCGAAGCTCTCCCTGCAAAAACACGCGAAGCGGGCGGAGCATTGGGTGGTGGTGCGCGGAACGGCGCGCGTAACGATCGACGATCGGATATTCGAGTTGCATGAGAACCAATCCACCTATGTGCCGCTCGGCTCCGTGCATCGCCTGGAAAACCCGTCGGATGCGCCTCTGGACATCATCGAAGTGCAAACCGGAAGTTATCTCGGCGAAGACGACATCGTTCGACTTGACGATGTTTATGGAAGAGCGGGATGATCCCGCCGCTCATTCACCTGCGGCCGAGAAGCGCGTCCCTACGCTTCCGGATGCCGCTCGGGGGCGGTTAGCTCAGTTGGTAGAGCGCCTGCTTTACACGCAGGAGGTCGGTGGTTCGATCCCATCGCCGCCCACCATCGCTGCCACGGCGATTTGATTCCATCCAATGAGCGCCCATCAGGGCAGTGCCCACTGCTGCGGCGCAGGCCCTCACCAGGATCGCAAGCTGGAAGTGACGGCAATCACTGACCGTCCGACGGGAAAAGTGTCAATTGGTCCGGAATTCAAGGGCGGGCTTCTCGTGGGCTTAATACCGCGGGGAAGCCGCTAGGGAAGGTCCCAATGACAATGAAATATCGGCAACAGCATCAGGCAAATACCCGGCCGGATGACGTGGGCAAGAGCGGCACACCCGTAGATTGCGCAACATGTCTCACGAGCGCTTTCTGGTCTAGCGCGTTTGGCGCGCTGGCCGGAGCTATCGGCTATACTCTTTTCGAAGGATGGGGTCACCCTCTCGCCGCCTGGACGTTGCTCGGCGCCGTCATTGCAAGCGCGGCAAGCTGGCTCACCTTTGTCCGGAGCCAAATGGCGGCTCGGCAGGGCTTCACCGAGCCCGCGATCAACGCGGTCTCTCGTCGCGAGCAGGAAGACGGCCGGATATAAGGGCCCAACCCGTCGGCGTCTTCGATTCTCAGCAAACTAGCCGCCAAGCATAACGGGCTCTCCAAAGGGTTTGCCCCGAGCACCCGGGACTAGCTGCGCGCGCCATTGCGCGACTCGGTAAATAACAACTGGTCGCTGTTACCTGATCGACATTGTCGATTAGCTGCCGATGTTTTGTGTTAACGGTTGATTAACCAAATGCTATTATCAGCAAAAGGACTGATTCGGGAGGTGAAGCGCTTGAGTTGGTTGCCACTGAGACGGAGCAAGCTATGCATCGTATCGTGGACGGCGCTAGCCAGTATTCTGACCTGCAGGATGGGCACGAGAGCGCAGAAAAAAGGCTGGCAGCGCGTGATGCCGTTGGGATGTGGATTATCGGATCGATTGCCGGGTGGAGTATTGTCTACCTGGTCGTTTCGCTGATTCTTGGTTGAGAAGGTCCTACCGGACACCCCCGAGAGGGTGGCGGCTCGCTGTCGCTCTTGCCCGATGCAGGGCGGCGAACAGGCACCACCCGATGGAGCTTCCAGCGATCGCCCCGAGAAGAGTTCCGAGCGCCATCGCCTGCGGACCCAGGGTGGGCAGTTCTAAAAAAGCGCCGAACGCGGCACCAATGGCCGCACTTACGGTTCCGCCTATGGCGGGCGCAATCCATTTCATGCTAGCCCCCTGGAAAGGACATGACGGCGCATCGTCACGCCGCCCCGATGCACGCTAGCGTCAATTTGTTAAGATTTTTATATTCGCCATTATCATAGCTGCCATTCCCCCGTATCGCAACGCTGAGCACCTCGTTTCTCCTCTTTCTTGATCTTAACAATCATTAACAGGCTATAAGGTGCGCTATGCGCGAAGGATTTCACGCCGTAACGGGCCGTTGGGGCATCCGATAGGATTGCCGCTTCCAAATCACGCCTCGCGATCGAGACGCGGCAGCTGATCACTCCAACGGCTCATCATGTCGGGATTTTCTCTTTCCTACTCCTTCCTGATGCCGCCCACGATCTTTATCGTGCTCGCCCTTGCGGGTGCCCTCGCTGCGCTCCGATGGCGCAGGCTGGGCCTCGCGATCGCCCTCGTCTCCTCATTTAGCCTTTATGTGGCCGCGACCCCCGCCTTGGCCTCATGGCTCCTGACCTATGCGGCGCGAATGCCGGCCGTAACCGCCCAGCCGCTCTCCGCAGCCCAGGCCATTATCGTCCTGGCCGGGGACATCCAGCGCGGCAATGACGCCGATATCCCGGATCGCGTCGGCGTGCTGACCCTCGACCGCCTCGCCGAGGGCGCGTATCTCTACCGCAAGCTCCGCCTCCCGGTTCTGGTCACGGGTGGACCCGTCGGGGGCTCGCACGAGCCGATCGCCGATCTCATGCGCGATACCTTGGAAGGCGAGTTTGGCGTCCCCGTCCGCTGGGAGGAGTCTCGGTCGGAGACGACATATGAAAACGCCATGTTTTCGACCCAATTGCTGGCGCGTGACGGCATATCGACGGCCATCATCGTGACCCAGGCTTGGCATATGCCGCGCGCGATCTGGTCGTTCGAAAGGGCAGGGCTCCACGCTATTCCGGCGCCCGAACTGCGGCCCCATCATAAGCCCCTCGAGCTCATCGACCTGCTGCCGACGGCCGCAGCCTTCCACGACAGCTTTCTCGCCCTCCACGAGATCCTGGGCGGCATCTATTACCGCTGGCGTTATGGGTGAGGAGCAGCGCGGCGCGCCGGTGGGCGGGATGCGAGCCAATCCGGATAAGAAAAGCCCCGCAGATCATGCGGGGCGAATTTCACCACGAAGTCGACCACTGTTAGGAGGTTTTTCTTTTTCGCAACAAGGCGATGCCGGCAAGACCCAGGCCGAAGATCGCGAGCGTGCCCGGCTCGGGCAAGGGATCGACCTGCTGGCCGCCGGGCGGATCCTCGCCGGTGCTGGTATCGAGCACGAGCGGCGTGATGACTAGGTCGCCGTCGATCTGGCCTTCGAACATCAACCCGGTGATAAAGGCGTTCGGATTGTTGGGATCGAGGCCGGCATTGGGGTCGATCCCGCGGATCGAGAACTGAGTCAGACCGTCCGCTGGATCGGTGATCCCGTACATCGCCTTCTCGGCCGCGGTGAGGCCGCTCAGGAACGTGATCACGTTGAAGTCGCCATTGGTGTCCGCAAAAATGTTCTGATTGGCGTTGACGTATTGGCCGGTTAGCACATCGAAGAGCCAGAGCTGATAGATGCCGTCCCCGACCTTCGTGTTGACGCGGATGTCGGTGATGCTGAAGCTGAGCTGCTGGCCGGACTTGGGCTGGAGCTGGTAATTGTAACCAATCGCCACAAGGGGATCGTAGTAGATCCATCCGGGCTGTGTGGGGACCGGGAGAACGCACGAAGTGCAGTTAGGGCCGCTAGGCGGCACGATCGGGTTCTGCGGAGTTTGGCCTGGTTGAGAGCCGCCTCCGCCTGTATTCTGAGCGACGGGACCGTTGTTGCCTCCGCCACTTCCGCCGGTGTTATTCGAGGTTTGGCCGCCGCCGCTACCTCCGCTGCTGTTATTCGAGGTTTGGCTACCGCCGCCATTACCCCCACCCCCGTTACTCGAGGTCTGGCTGCCACCGCCGTTGCCTCCATTACTACCACCACCACCTCCGCTACTTCCGCCGCCGACCCCACCTCCACCCCCGCCGCTACCGCTAGGGATGAATACACTGTTCGGAAACTGCTGATTGGGAGCAGGTGCGAGCGGTGGTTGAGCCGGTGGCCCAGACAAGCGAACACGCGGTCCCGTGTTCATCGGGGAAGCTGAGAAATTCGGAGAGCCGCCGGAAGAATCGAGACCCGCAATAACTGGTCCGCTATCACTCGACCCTTGCGAATCGATCGATGCCGGTACGGTCTCGACAAAGCTCAGTCCAGGGGAAGGAGGGGTGTCGGTTGACGAGGCCAGAGGTGTTGTCGTGTCGACGTCGGACGAATTCGCACCCGCCTGCACATCGGGTTGTATGGTGGACACGATAGGCGCGGCTGTGGTGTCAGGGTTGTTAGCCTCAACTACGACATTCGGCTGCGGCACCGGCGCCTCATCGCTCAACGGCACGTAGCGCGCCGGTGGCGGAGATTCGTTAAAAGCCCATAGCCCCGGATCCATGGCGCTACGCAGGGCATAGGCTCCATAAGCAGCGAGGCTGCCGGCCACAGCAAGGGTGAAGGCCGTCCCCCAGATCAGATGCGTTCGCTTCAAGGCGCGTTTCATGGGGCTCCTCGAAGGTTAACGATTGTCGGCGGAAAGGCTCGGTTAATATTCATGGCAGTCAGGAATGTGCCTTCACTTGTCGAGCGTTGTCCGTCTCACCGGGCTCTGCACCGCATCGACGCTTATCATTTGCAAACCCCTGCGACTCTTTGCGTCCCTACACGAAATTGATTAAGCAAATCCTATGCCATCATTTTTTAACTGTCGGATTCCAGGGATTCCAAGGAAATGGGAATCTCGTTCCCCAACGCCCGTAAGGGCAGCCTTACATTTTTGAAGGAAACCCCTGTAGGTAGACTTCTCACTGCTCCCGGGATTGCTTCCGCAGCCAGATTTCGCTTTTGCGCCGAAGCATCGTCGACTTCGATTATTGGCGCTCTCCTAATCATTGCATAACGCACGAAATTCATTCGGTGCCCTGAATGGCGGGATGATATTCTGACCCCACTCGACGCCGCGCCAGCTCTGGTATTGCGGTGAGGCAAGGGCGGGGGGAGACGAATGGACATCAGGGAAGGCCGCCGGCGCCTCTGCATATTCTTGAGTCTCGCGAGTGGCCTATCGTGCCTGGCGCTGCTGACTGTCACGCTGATCCTGCACGGAGCGCCCTATCGCCCCCTGTGGTGGGTCGTCATGGCGCTGATCCTGGCGGGTGCCTTTCTTGTCCCGATGCTTCTCGCCCGTCCCGTGGAGTGGGTGATTCGCGGCTATCTGGGAGGTAGTGCTCTGGACGGCTCCCACAGACGGGTATGACGCATGCCCGGCGGCCGAGTCGGGCACCTGACCATGAAACGATGAGGATGGAGGATTCTTGAGAAGCGTCCGCGCGCCTCGTTACCGGGGCTGGCGCCATCTCGTCCACCCGTACGCGGTAGCGGTCCTCGCCGCCACTTTGGCTTGGGTCGGGGCTGCCGCGGCGCAACAATTGAAGTCGCCGATCAACAAGGCCTGTCCGATCAAGTCTCTGACCGTCTGCCCCGGCGCCAATCTCATGGGCGCCAATCTTGCCGGCGCCGACCTCTCGCTGGCCAAGCTGGCGGGCGCCAATCTTGTTATTGCCAACCTTTCCCACGCTAATCTGATGTCCTCGGATCTCACGCGCGCAAATCTCTCGGGGACCTGGCTGCTGATCGCCAATCTGCGCAGCGCCAATCTCAAGCGCGCAAAGCTGACGCACGCCCATCTTAGAGGCGCCAATCTCAGCAACGCCAACCTCGCGGAGGCGGATCTCTCCGATGCCGATCTCTCAGGCGCAAATCTGACGGGCGCCAATCTCGCGCATGCCATTCTGCGCCGCGCCGATATTACGGACGCGAACTTTACGCGCGCGGACGTGTCTGAGGCTGTCTGGATCGACGGGAAGAAATGTGCCGTCGGCAATTTCGGTCTTCCGTGTCGCGAGGATACGCGGCCGGCCGTCATCACGTCGCCGCCCTGGAGCAATTCGGTCGAAGACGAGGGGACGCATGACGAGGCCGCCGGCGACGGCGGCGAGATGCCTTAGGTGGAAGAGGAGACGATGTCGGAAACGATTCCCGCCTTAGGGCAAAGCGGCGAGGTAACCGGTGCCGAGCTTCGCGCCGTAAACGCGGGGAGATGCCCATTTTGCCAGGGGGCCGATTTCGCACGGTTTACGGCGAATGCCTATGATCTGAAAGGCGCTACCGTCGAGGTCGTGGAATGCCGGCACTGCCGCGTCGCCTGGCAGTGGCCCATGGGCACCGATGCGGGCAAAAGCGGCGATCTCATGCGCGACTGCCACGAAGCTGCGGCAGGATTCTGGAGCGACGAAGAAACCGAATCGCGGACGAGCTTGCAGGCGCGGTTTATCGCCAATTTGCGATCGCCCGGCGATCTCCTCGATATCGGCGGGGCGGATGGGCGGTTCGCCGTTCAAGCGGCGAAGCTCGGCTGGAATTGCATTGTCATCGACCCCGCCTTTCCGTCGCGACGGCTGTCGGATCGCGCCGTTGTCGTAAACGGCCTGGTCAGCGAGCTTCCACAAGGCCTTCTTTATGACGTTGTGACCATGTGGGCGGTCGTCGAGCATGTTCCGGACTATGTCTCGCTCATGCGGGAGGCTTTCACGCGACTGAGGCCTGGAGGAAAGCTCGTCATCGAAACCCTCAACTATCAAAGCCTGCAGCGTCTGCGCGAGGGCGCGAACTGGTGGGGCTTCCAGGCGGACCATCGCTGGTATCTGTCGCCTGGCATATACCGCGATCACTGCAAGGAGATCGGGTTCAGCGCCTTCGAGATCGCGCCTCTTGTTCTTCGCGACCACTGGCGCGGTCCCCGCCATCAGTTTCGGGCGCCGCTCTCCTATATCAAAGAGGGCTTGCGGATTCCGCGACGGGCGCGATTGATCTTTGAGGACTTCAAAATGGAAAGAAAGGCGCGGCGATCCTGGCCGGAATGGTGCGCGCTTCCGATCCAGACGGTCGTGGCGACGAAATAGAGAGAAGGCCGTCGGCTCTCATTTCCAGCAATCGACCCTGACAACGAAGCGGCGCGCGATGTCCATGATGTGCGCATCGTCGAGGGAGCCGAGGGCCGAGCTTCCGTCATATTTGATGCCATGCTGGGTGAGGAAGGCCGTCACGATACTCGCCGGGATGCCGTAACCGACATCGTCGGGCAGGACGTTCGTCTCCTGGTAGAATTTTACGACGTCCAGTTTTGCCCGCACCACGCCGATCACGCTGCCACTTTGATCAAGGATAGGACTGCCGCTGTTGCCGTGGCGGACATCGGCGTCGACCGCGAGTATGGATGGTGAGCTCCCGCCCCCGGCATAGCCCCGGACATGGCCGGAAATCAAATCCGGCACGATCGGCATCAAGCCATGTGTCGGGTATCCGACAATGGCGACAGGGGCGTGGGGACGAGCGGTACCGGTGAGGCGGAACTTTGCCGCCGCCGGGGCCTGGACCTTGGTGTCGAGCAATGCCAGGTCGTCGAATTCATCGACGGCGACAATCGCGGCAGGCAAGATTTTGTCGCGGCTGGTCTCGATGGACGCACCCTTGCAGCCGGCGATGACGTGATTGTTGGTGACAACGGCGCCGTCCAGCGTCACGAAGAATCCGCTTCCAGCGCTCACGATCCGGGAGCTTCCGAACAAGGCCGGCGGCCGCCGATGCAACGCCTCCTTGAGATAGGCGTTGCGCTGATCGGATATTCTTTTCGCCTCCTCTTCCGAGACTTTTTCGCCGGCACAATCGACAGCGAGCGTGCGGGACACGACGTCGCGGGCGCGATCGTAGCAATAGACCACATCGGTGTCCGTACCCGCCGCCGCGGGCTTGGGATGGATAATGCAGACCAGCGAGACCGCGAGGAGGGTGATGATCGCGACCGCCGCCATGGTCGCGCGCGATACATTGGCGGCGCGGGCTATCGGGCCCCCTTGTTCCATAGCACCACCTGGACGGTCATCAGAATGATCAGGAGATCGAAGACGAAGCTGTAGTTCTTGATGTAATAGAGCTCGTAGGCGAGCTTCTCCTTGGCGTCTTCGAGCGAGGAGCCATAGGGGTAATTGACCTGCGCCCAGCCAGTTATGCCGGGGCGCACCAGATGCCGGATCGTGTAATAGGGGATCTCGCGGGTCAGATTATCGACGAAATAAGGGCGCTCCGGACGGGGGCCGACGAAGCTCATCTCGCCCTTCAGGACGTTGATGACTTGCGGAATTTCATCGATTCGCGTCTTGCGCAGGAAGCTTCCCACGCGAGTGATGCGCTGGTCCCCCTGGCTGGCCCATCGCGGCGTGCCGTCGCCCTCCGCATCCACCGTCATCGTGCGGAACTTATAGAGGGTGAAAACCTTGCCGTTCCGTCCCACCCGCTCCTGCGAATAGAAGATCGGCCCCCGGCTGTCGAGGCGAATGGCAATCATCGAGGTGACGAAAATGGGCAGGATGAAAAGCAGGAAAAGCAAGCTGACGACCACGTCCAATAGGCGCTTGAGGACGCCGTTGATCACCGTGCTGAGCTGGAAGCCGTCGGAATAGACGAGCCAGCCGGGATAGAGCCGATCCAGATAGACCTTGCGCGCTTCGCGCTCCCAGAATGACTGGTAGTCGATGATCTGCACGCCGGCCAACCGGATATCCAAGAGCTGCTGAACCGGAAAGCCGCGGCGATCATCGACGGCGATCACCATTTCGTGGACATGCAACCGCCGTGCAATCGACCGCAATCCCTCCGTCGCGGTGAGAATCTGATGCGGGGAGACGGCGGGCGCGCCTTCGCCCACGGGGATGAAGCCGACGATGCAGATCGGCGGCCCGATTTGCCGGCGGACGAATTCCTCGATCCGAGCAGCCAATTGGCCGTGGCCGAGGACCAGGATCCGGCGTTGCAGCAGCATGCTGTCGGCGATCGAGGCATAGGCGGCGCGGATTCCGAGATCGGCAGCGAATATAGCGGCAAGCCACGCGGCGTAATGCAGGGCCAGCGCCGGGAGGGAGACCGCTGCCCTGAAATTGAAATGTGCGAAGACCACCAGGAGCGGCAGGCAGAAGATGATACCCACGATCAGCCGGCTCGGGATCTTCTTGAAGTCGATCAGAGAAGATTTTTCATAGAGCCCCATCGAATACATGACGACGCACAAGATCGCGACGGGAGCGCAGATGTCGACGCTCCAGCGGATGCTCCCATACGGACCGGGACCGATCGCGGGCGCATGAGGCGATAGGTAGCGGAGGCCGATGAACAGCATCAATGCCGCGGCGAATCCGTCGCAGAGCAGTAGCGCGATCGCGGGAACGGACAGATAGTGACGGAAAAGCCTCAGCATTGCCGCGCCCTCACGAGCCTGCGGAGGTGTTCCGCCAGAGCGCCGCACGCGGGTGGTGCGTGCCGTTCGGTCTTTCCCTCATCTGCGCCAATTGTTGTTCCCCCTTAATCCCTTATTCGGCGAAATTCGCAGCACGCTCCGCCAATTGCAAGCGCCTGCTAGCGCGTAATCGCTCCAAATTTTGCGAGAAAGCTGCTCAAGGTATGCTCGGCCAGCGCCGGGTCACCGACGTAATCGGTTGCGATGGTTATGATCGCCGCCGTGCGTTGGCCACCGAACAGTTTCGCCTTGAGCTGGAGGAGCTTGGCGACATAGGGATTGCCGACATAGCGGCCGTCGATCCAGTACCAATAGCAGAGTGCCCGCGACCGCGAGCCGACGGCGTAGGTCATGCAGTTCACGGAGACGGGCGTGCCGTTGATAGTCGCCGCCCGGCTCGAGCGGCCATGGGAAACATGATTCTTATCGTCGCTGAGGAGGTTGCCCGCGGTGACCGCCTCGAACCCCGGCCTTTCCCAATCGAAATAAGCGATCCGCACATAGACCCGATCCGCCCCGTCTTGGTAGGCCCGATACCAGAGATGGTCGGCGCCGCGCAAAGGGATGGGCGCCGGGTCTACCGTTCCTGGCGAACCCGTCCAGGGAGGCTCGATCGATGGCGTGAAGCCGGCCGAAGAGAGCAGGTGCGGAGGGGGCCGATCCATCGCCTCCGCCGTAATAGTCGCGGCGGCGACAATCGCGAGCGAGGCAGTCGCCGCCAGGAGGATCCCCAGGCGCCACTTGGGTGAAGGCGGCGAGGGGAACGCCAAGGAGGCGGAATTCGATGCCGGCGATCCCGTCCGCATCTTGAGGCCGACCCAGAGGGTCAAAAGCGTGACCAGGCTGAAGAACACGAAACCGTAGACAATATGGTCGACGCCGACGGCGAGCTCGTTGTCGGTCGCGTAGCCAAGCAGGATGATGCCGGCGGCGCGCATGCCGTTCGCGCCGATGGCGATGAGAACCGAGATCGCGATGAAGGCCAGCCGACGTCGCCAGGAGGCGAGGAAGACTTGGGCGAAGAGCGTGCTGAGCGCGAGCGTTGCGATGAGATATCGAATTCCCGAGCAGGCCTCGGCCACCAGCCAGTTCCCGTTGGGTACCGAGATCAGCAGCCCATCGGAGTAGACGGGGACGCCGGCGAGCGCGACAAGATGAACCGCGAGCTTGGCGGTCAGGTTTTGAAGAGGGGGAACGAAGACCTCGCCGGCCGGCACGGCGAAGTAGAGATAGAGGAGCGGGAACAGGAGGAGCCGCGTCGCCGGCCAGCCAATGGTCGTCAGGACAGCGGATTGCACGAGTGCGACGAGCGCGAATTCCTCAACGATGGCCGTCCCGTTAAGCCGACCGAGAAACCATGCGACGGCCGCAGCGAGCAGGGGAAGCAGACCGAGGAACTCCGCCCTGGGCGTGACCGCGGCAAGCCGATGGCGACGCACCCAGACGAAATAGGCGGCGATTGGAACGATCAGGAAGCCATGGTTGAACGTGACCGAATGGTACCACGTCGACACCATCTGGCTTGCCGTCGGCAGCAGCAGGGCAACCAGAAGAGCGACGGTCAGTAGACAGAAGCCCGCAGCCGCCTGCCAGCTCCGAAGAACGGACCCGCTATCGATGCGCCCAACCGGTACGTCGGTAGGGAAGACCTCGCGCTCTCCGTCCATCAGGATATAAAGCCCCCAAATGGCTCAACGCACTGCCGGTCCGACGACCCTGAGCCAAGTGCCAATAGCTTACCAGCCATCAGCTGAAGAACCAATGTAGCGAGCGAAGCAAAAGCTCATAAGGTTCATCCGGTCCGCTCCAGCAAATCGCGCTGGCCTTGAGCAAAGGGCCGGAGCCTGCGGCTCCACTTCGGCAGGTGCTCCAGGGGCACTGTTGTGATGCTTATTCGGCGACGAATGTGGATTGGCTCAATTGTGAAATGGTCTCGCAGATATCGCCCGGAAAACCGCCGACTCATCTCTCAATGAAAAGAAACACGCGAAATGATAAGTGATCTCCCTTAATTCCGCGTTAACGAGAACGTGAATCGGCCGTGACGGCACCCCATCGAAGCCGCAGAATAAAAAAACGACCTCCCGATATCTGGCGACTTTAGCCCTTATCGGGAGTCAAATACATACGTCAATACGGCTGGCATCATCGAATATTGCGAGGAAACAGTAAGAGTCCGTTTAAGAATTGGTTTAATGGCTGATCCTACGCAGCAGGAGGCTTTCCATAGCGACATGGATCATGGCCTCGGAAACGTCGATACGCTGCTCGTAGTCGCGCACGAGGCGGCGCCAGCGAGTGAGCCATCCGAACGTGCGCTCGACCACCCAACGGC
>DATGLG010000038.1:0-2245 GCA_035294245.1 Alphaproteobacteria bacterium
GGCGCCGCTTCCAAAGGAATAGCCGTCATTCCGGCCGGAGCGCAGCGGAGAGCCGGAATCCAGGTTTTCCGCGGAAATACTGGATTCCCGCTTTCGCGGGAATGACGAGGGGGAGAGTGCAGACTGAGATGTGTGCATGCCCTAGCGCTTTCGCGGGGGCGACGATCAAAATGCCTCACCTCGAGCGGATCGAGCTCTAAGGCGTCTGGCAGATGACGTTGAGGAGGGCCTGGCGGCGCTCCTTGGTGACGGCGGCGATGGCGCGCGCGAGCGCCTCGGGCAGCTCGGCCGGATCCTCGACGCGCTCGCCATAGCCGCCCGCCGCGGCGCAGACCTGCTCGAAGGCGGGGAGATCGTCGAGATGGATGAAGGGCGCCTTGTTGCTCTTCGCCGCCTGGCCGCCCGGGTACATGTCGAGGGTCGCCTTGCGCACCGCGTTCCACATGGCGTTGTTGAACACGACGGTGAGGATCGGCAGGCCGTGGGCCTTGGCGGCGTGATGGGCGGCGACGGGATTGCCGAAGATATAGGCACCGTCGCCCAGGGTCGCGATCACCAGCTTGTCGGGGGCCGCGAGCTTGGCGCCGAGGGCCGCCCCCAGCCCCCAGCCGAGGCCCGAGGCGCCGCTCGAGCCGAAGAAGCTCCCGGGTGCAACAAAGCGGCAATGCTCCGGAAGCAAGGTGTACTCGTTGACGAGGATCGCGTTCTCGCCCTTGGCGGCGTCGATGCAGTGGCTGATCCAGGCGGGATGGAGCGGCCTGGTTGCGCGATTGTCGTGGGCGAGCTTCTCCCAGGCGGCGCGCTGCTCGGTGCGAAGGCGGGCGATGCGGCCGCGGCGCGCCTCGACGCGGCTGCGCTCGACGCTGCGCCCGAGCGCCTCGCCGAGATCGGCCAAGATGGCGCGCGCAGCGCCCGCGACAGCGAGATCGCAGCGGAAGCCGCGAATCGGATAGCGCGGGAAGAGCGGCTCCAGCCCCGCATGGATCACCTTGCAGGAGTCGCGCGGCGCGGCGCGGCTCGGAATCCAGGGCACGTCCGCCTCCAGCGCCAGGATGGCGTCGGCCTCGCCGACGAGGCTCCCGGGATCGAAGCCGAGATGCATGGGATGGTCGGAGGGCAGCGCCATGTAGCGCGGCTTGTGCTGGACCACGGGAATGGCGAAGCGCTCGGCGAATTCGGCGAGCGCCGCGACGGCCGCCTTATCGCGCCCGGCATTGATGGTGACGATCAGGGGATTCTCCGCCGCGGCGAGAATCCTCGCCGCCGCGGCCATCGCCCCGGCATCGGGACGCGGCGGCGCCGGCGCCACCCGCGGCGGCGAGTCGTCATAGCCGGTCTCGGTCGCGGGTGCGGCAATGACCTCGCGGGGCAGCGAGAGATAGACGGGGCCGCAGGGCTCCGTCGCCGCGATGTTGAGGGCGCGGTCCACCACCGTCGCAAGCTGCGCCGCGTTGCGCAGCTCGTATTCCCATTTGACGATCTCGCGGACCATGCCCGCCTGGTCGTACATCTCCTGGCCCCAGTGGATATAGGCGTCGCGCGCGCCGGCCAGCCCCTCCTCGGTGATCGGCGAGCGCCCCGCCGAGAGCAGGATGGGCACGTTCTCGCGCGCGGCGTTGAGCGCGGCGCAGATGGTGTTGCCGGTGCCGACGCTGACATGGACCATGACCGCAGGGATCTTGCCGGAGACCATGGCGTAGCCATGGGCCATCGAGGCGGCGACATGCTCGTGGGTGGCGAGAATCGGCTTGGGCACCGGCGTATTCGTGAGCGCGGCATTCGCCAGGGCCTCGATCACCGGGGCGAAATCCGTGCCGGCATTCGCGAAGAAATACTCGACGCCGCGCGCCGCCAGTAGTCGCAGATAGGCTTCCGCGACGGTTTCCGCCTGCACCGGATTGCGCCCCATGTCCCTGTCCCTTCTCGATAGCGGTTGCGAAGCTGCGATGGGTGCTCCGGCGGCGGTGCGGCAGCGGCGCGTTCTCGGCGGCGCGCCTCTCGATCATCCGGAGGTACTATAGACCATACTATAGATATCCGGGCGGCTGCGCCGGATCAACGGCCTCGCGGCTTGCGCCAGGCAGCCGGCTCAGCGGCGCGCCGGCGCCGCTGGATTTGCGGTTGCGGTTTGCGTGTGGGACGGGATGGCGGCGCCGCCCATGGCGAGGAAGAGCTGGGTGGTGTCGAGGAAGCGCTGGGCCTGGGCGCGGACGACGCCGAGGCGGGCCTGCTGGGCGAGGCGCTC
>DATGLG010000039.1:0-15455 GCA_035294245.1 Alphaproteobacteria bacterium
CGTGAGGTTGGCGGCCATCAGGTTGACGTTGTCGGTCAGGTCCTTCCAGGTCCCGGCGACCCCCTTCACCTGGGCCTGGCCGCCGAGCTTGCCCTCGGTGCCCACCTCCCGCGCCACGCGCGTCACCTCCGAGGCGAAGGAGCCGAGCTGGTTCACCATCGTGTTCACGACCTTGCCGATGCGCAGGAACTCGCCGCGCAGGGGCCGGCCATCGATCTCGAGGATCATGCTCTGGGAGAGATCGCCCTTGGCGACGGCGCCGATGACGCGCGCGACCTCGGTCGTCGGCTGCACGACGTCGCCGATCAGGGTATTGACGGACTCGATGCAGGCTTGCCACGACCCCGTGGCGTCCGGCAGCTTGCCGCGCTGCGAGATCCGGCCGTCCTTTCCGACCGCCGAGCTGACGCGCGCCAATTCCCGCGTCATCCGCTCATTGAGCTCGACGACGTCGTTGAAGGCGAGCGCGATCTCGCCGTCGATTCCGGTGAGATCGAGGGGCAGGCGGACGGAGAAATCGCCCTTCTTGAAGGCGCGCAGTGCCGTGAGCAACTGCGCCGGTTCCAGTCTGGCGGCGGCACCTTGCAGCATTTTGAGGGGCTCCCTGGTCGCTCTAGGCCCCGTGCCTTCCCTAAGCCGGACAGGACCCGCATCTGCTCGAATGGCGCGACCGACCGGGCGACCGCCATTGGAATGGCGGCACCTGCGGCCGGGTGGATCGCGGCGGCGCTTCGGCGCCGATCCGCAATGCCTCTCTTATCTGAGGCCTGTCACGACGAATGTCGGCATCGGCATGCGCTCCCCGAAATGATTTTTATCAAACCCCATGGGCGAACGAGCCCTTGAGCGGCGCGCATTTTAAAGGAGCGGCGCCGGCCCTCTTATCAGGAAATCCCCTAGAAGGTCGCTGGAAACTATCGATCGAGCCGACGACGGGATCACAAGACGCGAACGTGGTGCTAACTTCGGAAAAGCGGGCTGCGGGACGACGTCAAGGTCGAAACAACAGCGTGAGATGAGCTTGCACCTTCCGGACGCGAAGGTTTCCGAGGCGCGCATCCTCATCGTCGAGGATGAGCCGCTCATCGCCGAGATGATCGCGGAGGCCCTCGAGGAGCAAGGCTATGTGGTGGTCGGCCCGGTGCCGCGGCTGAGCGATGCCGTAGGCATAGCGCGCGAGGCAAGCATCGACGCGGCGCTGCTCGACATCGATCTCAATGGCGAGGGCGTCTTCCCCGTCGCCGATGTGCTCTCCGAGCGCGCCATACCCTTCATGTTCCTGACGGGCTATGTCGCCGAAGGCCTCGCTCCCGCCCATCGGCGCCGCCCGATCATGCACAAGCCGGTGAGACCCGACGACCTGCTGGAGGGCGTTGCGAAATTGGTGGCGCGATAGCGGAGTCGCGGGCGGACTTGCGCCGCGGCGCAAGCCCGCTCAATTGGGCCGGGGGTGCCGCTCGGTGTCGTCCCGCGGCGCAGCCGGGCGCCAGCGATAGCCGCGGTTCGGCGAGTTCTCGATCGCGGCGAACGCCCCGTCGATTGCGCAGAACTTCTGGCGAATGCGGCGAATGACGGAGCGCACATTGGTGCGGTGCCCTTCAATGCCGCGCCCGGCGAGGAAGTTCTTGCCATGAACGAGATCATAGATCTGCCGGTACGAGACGTAATCGCCGCTTTGCGCCGCCAGCAGCCGGACGATCCTGAACTCCGTCAAGGTGAGCGGAACGCGCCGGCCCCGCCAGAGGGCGAGATGATCTTCGAGGGCGAGCCCGGCGGCGCCGCGGCTGCGCTCGCGCTTGGCAACCGCCGCGGCGTGCGTCTGGGAGCGCCGGGCCACGAGCTCGATGCGCTTGGCAATGATCCGCAGACCGCGGGACTTGTCGACGACGTCGGCGGCCCCGCGCGTCAGGGCCGAGTATTCATAGATCTCGCCGGCCGGCCCGGCCGCCTCGGTGAGGATGATGACGGGGACCTGGATGCCGACGCGCCGAAGCTGGGGGAGGAAATCGGGCTCCGGCGCCTCGGGCGTCTGCAAGGCCTCCAGGGCGACATCGCAGCCCCTCTCCGCCGAGAGATAGGAGAGGGCGGAGGATCGCGTCGCGAACGACGTGACCTCGATGTCGTATTCGCTGAGGCCGCGGCGGAAGGTGTCGCGGAACAGCTCGTCGCGGTCGACGAGGACGACATGCATGGGAGAGAGGGTGAGATGCGTTGCCCCCTGGGCGGGCGACGGAGAATGAGCGCCGTCCTCACGCAAGCCCGATATGCTGACCGTCACGTCCGACTCCATCCCCGAGAGAGAGCATGTCATTTTCATCGTCGCGGCCGAGCAGCCGGCGCGCCTCGTAGGCGGCCTCAGGCGGCAGATCGGCGGCACGCGAGAATTCGAGCAGGCGCGCCTCGTTGGCGATCAGGAAGTCGAGAACGGTCGCCAGGCGCTCCCGATCGATCGGCCGCCCCTCGAGATCGCTGCGCGAGAGCCCGGTGGCTGCAAGGAAGCCTTCAAGGACGGGGCGATTGCTCGCCACGAAGCCCCAGGCCCTCACCGCGACGGTGCGAGGCTGCTGCCGCGTGTCCCACCATGTGGATCGAAGAACGGCCATGCACTCCCCTCATTGCTCCGGGGTCTGCCGCAGATGGAGATCATCCGCGACGCCACCCTGTTTGCGCCGGCTCTCTTGGGAACCGAACCGGCCGCTTCCACTCGATGAAGCGGCGTCATTCTAGCGGAGGCATGAGGGCCCTCTTATCGGGGAAATGCTCTAGCCGAAGCGAAAAATCTACCCAGATGCCGGGCTAAGGATTCATAGCTGACCCAGCTATTGCTCGACGGACGCTCGCCTCGAACTCACCGGCGCGGAAGGGCTTGCGCAGGATCGCGATCGCCGGCCCCACCGCCGCTGCGAGCCTCGGCGTATCGAGATAGCCGGTCATCACGAGCACCCGGAGGTCCGGCCGAATGGCGCGGGCGCTATGAACGACGTCGAGGCCGCTCATGCCCATCATGCCGTAATCCACGATCAGGAGCTCGATCGGCAGGCCCGACTTCACGATCGCGAGCGCGCTCTCCCCCGTTGCCGCGGGCACCGCCTTGTAGCCGAGGCGCTGCAGCTCGTCGACAGCCACGGACCGCAAATCGGGGTCGTCGTCTGCGACGACGATGGTCGCTGCGCAGCTCTTCGCCGCGGGCGGCCTCATCCGCGGCTGCCGCCGGCCTTCGGCGCCGAGGGTTTCGATCATGACTCCCGGCGCGCGGGGCAGATAGAGGCTGACCATCGTGCCTTGGCCGGCGCGCGCATCGATGCGGACGGCGCCGCCATGCCGCTGGGTCACGCCGAGGACGGGTGCAATGCATGGCTCGGCATCCTTCGCGGTCGGGGCGCGGATGGGGCCGGCGCCATGCTCCATCTCGCGCGACCGGCGGTCGCCGGAATCCAGGACTGAGAGCACCACATAGTCGCCGGGGGGAAGCTCCGCCTGGCGGGCGCCCAGGCGGCGATTGCCAGTCTGCACGGTCAGGCTGCCGCCGTTCGGCATGGCGTCGCGCGCCTTCATGACGAGATTGAGGATCGCCAGCTCGATCTGCCGGCGGTCCAGCAGCGCCGGCCATAGGTTATCGGCGAGGCGGAACCTGATCCGGATGTCGGGCCCCGCCATTCGCGCAAGAAGGTCGCGCATGCCCGCGACCACGACGTTGAGGTCGGCGCGCGCCAGGAGGGGCTCCTGCCGGCGGCCTTGCGCGCAGAGCTTCTCCGTCAGCGCGGCGCCCCGCTCGACGACGCGCTGGGTGGCGCGCACGAATCTGAGGAGCAGGGGATCGCCGAGCCTCCGCCCGATCAGGTTGAGGTTGAGCGTGATCGTCGCCAGCAGATTGCTGAAGTCGTGCGCGACGCTCTCCGTCAACTGCCCGAGGGCCTCGTAGCCTCGCGCCTGGTGCAGCAGCTCGATCGCCTGCTTCCATGGCGTGATGTCCTGAAGGCAGCACACGGCGCCGCCCAGGGCACCCGTTTCGTCGACAAGGGGCGTGACATTGACGAGAACCGTCGCTCGCGAGCCGTCTGGCCGCTCGACGACGAGCTCGGTATCCCGCACCGCCCGGCCGGTCACAAGGGCCTCGGCCATGGGCGACTCCCCATGGGCGAGCGGGTTGCCGTCGGGCTGGTACAGCCGATAGGCGCCGCAATACCGCTCGGCCTCGCCGTCGCCGTGTCCCGGCCGCCGTCCCCAGAGCGCTGCGGCACGCTCGTTATAGGCGACCACGACCGCATCGGCGTCGCAGGCATAAGCCGCGACCGGCAGACGCTCGAGCCATTCCCTTGCCAGCCATGGCGTCGGCGCGCGATCGGGGAGGGCCCCCGCGGCGGTGCGCGGCAAGGCCTCGGCCGCCTCGCCCGTTTGCAGGACAGCAAGCGGGATCCCCGGCGGGTTCGAGCTCGGCGCGATGATCGTCATGTCTGGTCTCCCCGGTGGCTTGTGAGGCCGCCTCGAAACCGACCTCCTCTTGCGGCAGTCGTCGAGACGCGAAGCGCTGGCCTCCCTGGCATTGTCGTAGCTCGAGATGCGACCTCACGATCTGCCCGCCGATGGGCGCGATCCCGAGCGCGGCTTTCAGTTGTTCTTGAACAGCAACGCGAGCGCGAAAAGCACGAGAAAGAGACTGATGATCATGATGATGAGAAAGAAGCTGGGGTGCTCGATCAGGTCCAGCCGTTGCATGGTCAGCAAATCCGGCCGCTGCATGATGAGCTGTGGCATCGCAGAAACCTCCCTGCCTCGATCTTTATGGGGCGCAAATGAGCGCCCGCCGTCCCACGCGATTGGCCGGAAGGATAGCAGGCGTGGTTACGTCCCGGGATCGGGGCCGCACCCTAGTTTGCTTGCGAGAAAACCTTAGCGTGGCGCGCGGATGTGGCGCCGCCGGAGCGGCGTCGATGCCACAGCGGCAAAAGAAAAGCCCCGCCGCGTCTTGGGGACGGCGGGGCTGTGAGTGAGTGTAGTGGGCAGAACGACCGTAGCAACAAGCCCGGCCGCGAGAAATCGGGGATATACCTGAATCGCGACGAGGAAACCTCCGAGCGGATCGCCCGCGGCGGCACCATCCAGCGGCGGGCGCGCCTATTTCTCGGGCGAGACGAGGCCGTGGCGGATGGCGTAGCGGACCAGGCCGGCGACATCGTGGATATCGAGCCGCTCCATCAGGCTGGCCCGGTGGGATTCGATGGTCTTGACACTAGCGTCGAGGAGCTGGGCGATCTGCTTGCTCGAATTCCCCTCGGCGATGAGCTGCAGGATCTCGCGCTGGCGGGGGGTGAGCTGCTCGAGGGAGTTCGTCTTGTCCTCGGCGCGGCTGAGATAGACGTCGATGACATGCTTGGAGATCGCCGGGCTGAGGAAGATCTCGCCCCGCGCCACGGACTCGATGGCGAGCTCGAGCTCGCGCGGCGCCGAGCCCTTGAGGACGTAGCCTGCGGCACCGGCCCGCAGGGCCTGCAGGACGTATTGCTCGCTGGTATGCATCGACAGGACGATCACCCGGACCTGCGGATGCTCCTTGCGGATCCGCCGCGTGGCCTCCAAGCCATTGAGCCCGGCCATGGAAATGTCCATCAGCACGAGGTCCGGATGGTGGCGGGCGATGAGCTCGAGCGCCTCGCGGCCATCGCCCGCCTCGGCGACCACCTCGATCCCGGAAAAGTCGTCGAGGAGGGAGCTCAGGCTCGCGCGAACGAGCCAGTGGTCATCAGCAAGGAGGATTCGGATGTTCGCCATTCATCCTGCACCAGAGCCACGCGGCCGAAATATGTTAAAGCTCCCGTCGAAGCTGCACGGGGACTCTCCGGTTTCGGCAACGCCTCTGCCCGGCGCCCGCGGGTCCCGCCTCACCCGGACCACCCGTCGTCCATCATTATGCTTGGATAGAGAGTCAAGATTGCGCAACCCGCCTCTTCAGACCAGATGCTTACCGAAGCGGCCGCGCAACGGTCGGTCCGGCTGCAGGTTGCAACTCCTCGGATGGACATTGGCGGGCAGCCAACATCATACTATTTTAGAAAGGCTAGCATCGATAGGGTGGTGGAGCAAGCTGTCTCGCTTGCTCCGAAGGGAGCTGGTGCGCCTGCGGATGAGCGTCTAAGGGCGCCGCGCGCCGCGATTTGCCAATGAGGTCATTCGGCTAGCGGCGGCGGCGCGCGGCGACAACCATAACGATGCCCTCGTGACGGACACAGCTTTGTCGCAAGCAGCACGATCCCGAGACCGATGCCTGGCTATCATTTTCGCGCGACAAGGCGGCGACCCGGCAAGACTGTGCTTGACGATTTTCGCCCGCCGGGCCGAGCCGGGCGGATCAGCTCTCGGTCCCGGCTTCGCCCGCCGCAAGCTTCTCGAGGCCTTTCCGGTCGCGCAGCACGAGGCGGACGGGCGTGGGAATGGCGATGAAGCCGTCGCGCTTGAGCGTGGTCAGGGTCCGGCTCACCGTCTCGACCGTAAGGCCGAGGTAGTCGGCGATATCGGCGCGGCCCATGGGGATCTGGATTTCGCAAGCCTCGTCGCCGGCGCGCTGACGCTCGGCCATGGTGAGGAGGAAGCTCGCGATCTTCTCCACCGCCGTCTTGCGGCCGAGGAGCAGCATCTGGTCCTGGGCCGAGCGCAGCTCGTCGGAGGTGACGGCGAGCAAGCGGCGGGCGAACCCCGGCACCTCGTCGAGGAGGCGGTCGAAGCGCGCCCGCGGATAGCGGCAGAGGGTCACCGCGGTGATCGCCTCGGCGGTATAGAGATGCAAATCGCCATGGGAGACGCCGAGGAGGTGTCCGGCGGAAAGGAAGCCGGTGATCTGGCGGCGTCCATCCGGCATCAGCTTGCAGAGCCGCAGGGTGCCGCGGATGACTTCATAGATATTCTCCGCCGGGTCGCCCTCGGCGAAGAGGGTCTTGCCCGCGCTCAGATGCTGGCGCGTGCCGACGGTCGCGATGCGGCTGGTGGCTTGCGGCCCGAGGCCGCGGCATAGCGCGAGAGCCGCAACATCGAAGGCCGGCGCAGCGGCCGCCGAGGCAACAGAATACATGGGTTCCCTCCACCGACCGAAACCTCGCGGACGGATCTAGAGGGATGGCGTAACGCCTTGATGCCAGGACGCCGGATTTTTGTATCGGAAAGAGGTAAAATGTAACGGATTGTGACAGGCCGTGGGCCGCTCTGCGCGGCTGCGCCGCAAGGTCGCGCGGGATCCGAGCAAGGCCGAGTTGATCAAGACTGTAGCGGCGCGGGCTATGTCCTCGCCGCCCCGGCGACCTCCGGCCGAGCGGCGCGCCGAAAGATCAATCGGGCTTGCGCCGCTGCTTCCCGGTTTCGGCGCCGGGCTCCGAGCGCGGCCAGGACGAGGTCTCGGTCCTCGCCTCGCGCACGCGGCGCTTCATGCCCTGGATGGCCGCGTCGAGATTGGCGAGCTTCTCCTCGCCCTTGGCCCGAGCCTTCTTGCCTGCCGCAAGCGCGCGCTCGGCTTTATCCTCCTCGCTCATGATGTGCGATTAACGGCGGCGCGGCCCCCCTGGTTCCGTGCGCCTTCGCGCCGGGCTGCGGCTCAGGAGAGCATCGCGGGCTTCGCGCGCCGGCCGCGCCGCTGCGCCGGTCCGACCTCGTGGAGGTTGAGCGCGGTGCCGATCAAGGCTAGATGCGAGAAGGCCTGGGGAAAGTTGCCGACCTGCCGCTTGAGCTGCGGATCGTATTCCTCGGCGAGGAGCCCGACATCGTTGCGCAGCGCGAGCAGGCGCTCGAACAGCTCGCGCGCCTCGTCCACCCGATTTTGCAGCGCGTAATTGTCGGCGAGCCAGAAGCTGCAGGGGAGGAAGGCGCCCTCGCCGGGCGGCAGCCCGTCGATACCCGCTTCCGTCTCGTAGCGCTTCACCAGGCCATCGACGAGGAGCTCCCGCTCGATGGCGGCGACCGTCCCCAGCATGCGGGGATCGCTCGCCGGCAGGAAGCCGAGAATGGGGATCATCAGCAGGCTGGCATCGAGCTCGGGACTCCCGAAGCTCTGGGTGAAGGCGTTGCGGCTGGTGCTGAAGCCCTGCCGACAGACGCTGACATGGATCTCGTCCCGCAGCTTCCGCCAGCGCTCGAGCGGCGCTTCCAGCTTGTAGGTCTCGATGTCGTGGACGGCGCGGTCCAGCGCCACCCAGGCCATGATCTTCGAGAAGGTGAAGTTCCGGCGCCCGCCGCGCACCTCCCAGATTCCCTCGTCGGGCTGGCACCAGATTTTCTCCAGGTGCTCGAGGAGTTCCCGCTGCAGCGCCCAGACCGAGGCGAATGCGCCGAGGCCGCCCTCGCGGGCGTGATGGAGCGCGTCCATCACCTCGCCATAGACGTCGAGCTGAAACTGCTCGGCGGCGGCGTTGCCGATGCGCACAGGTGCCGCACCTTGATAGCCTGGAAGCCAGCGCGCCTCCCATTCCGCCAATCGCCGCTCGCCGGCGAGGCCGTACATGATCTGGATCTGGTCGGCACTGCCGGCGATGCTCCGGTGCAGCCAGTCGCGCCAGGCTCGCGCCTCGTCGTAATAGCCGCCGGCCATCAGCGCCATCAGGGTAAAGGTGGCATCGCGCAGCCAGCAGTAGCGGTAATCCCAGTTCCGCGAGCCTCCGAGCTGCTCCGGAAGCGAGGTCGTGGGTGCTGCGACGATGCCGCCGGTGGCGCCATACGTCAGCGCCTTGAGAGTAAGAAGCGAGCGCAGCACCGGCTCCTTCCACCCGCCGCGATAGCGGCAGCGGCCGGACCATTCATGCCAGAAGTCCTCGGTCTCCTTGAGCGCCTTGTCAGCGTCGCGAGCGGGCGGCGGCGGGAGATGGGAGGGCCCATAGGCGAGCACGAAGGGGACGCGCTCGCCTTCACCGACGGTGAATTCCGCAACCGTGGAGAGATCCTGCCCCCGCAACGGGATCGGCGTCCGCAGCACGACGCGGCTGGGGCCGGCGATGGCGCTGATTCCGTCCTCGTCGGGGAGCTGCGTCACCCAGGGGACCGAGGCACCGAAGTCGAAGCGCAGCACGAGCTGGAGGCGCATGTCGACGCGGCCGCGCCGGCCTTCCACCAGTCGCATGATCGAGGAGCACGCGCCGCCGATAGGCATGAAGTCGATGAGCGCGACGCTGCCCTCGGCCGTCTCGAAGACGGTTTCCAGCACCAGGCTCGGCCCGCGATAGGCTCGGCGCGCTTGCGCTTTCGCATCGCGCGGCGCCACGAGCCAGCGCCCGTGCTCCGAGGTGCCGAGAAGGGCTGCGAAGCAGGCGTCGCTGTCGAAGCGCGGCCAGCACAGCCAATCGATCGAGCCGTTGCGGCCGACGAGTGCCGCGGTCATGCAGTCTCCGATCAGCGCATAGTCCTCGACTCGCAGCGGCAAGTCGGGCTTTTCTGTCATGGCTGACTCCTCCTTTCTTCTCTTCTTCTCTCCTCTCTTCTGGGCGGCGCTCGGTCGGCGGGATGGCGCCGTTCCGTGAAGTGGAAGCGCCGCGCCTCCCGCGGCCGATGGTGCTCCAGGCCCTCCAGCCGCAACAAGGCCACGGCAATCGCGGCGCCCAGGCACGGCCCGAGAACATAGATCCATTGCCCGTGCCATGCGCTGGCGACGAAGGCCGGGCCGAGGCTGCGGGCTGGGTTCGTGCTTGCGCCCGAAAGGGGCGACTCCAGCCAGACCAGCAGGCTGAACAGCGGCGGATTGGTCAGCGGGCCGAGAGGTTGCGTCGCCTTATGGGCGGCCATCACGAAGATGATCGTCACGAGAAGATAGGTGCACAGCGCCTCGCCAGCCATCGGCATCCAGAGAGCGAGTCCGGGCGCCGGCAGCGAGGCGCCGAAGCTCACGCTGCGGCCGACGGCTCCCCAGGGCAGAAGCGCCACGGCCCCGAGCACCCCGCCCATGAGCTGGGCAAGGACATAGCCGAGAGCGTCCCGCCACTTGATCTTGCCTTCCAGCCAGAAGGCGAAGGTCACGGCGGGATTGATGTGGGCGCCGCTGACCTTGCCGAGGGGCGAGACGGCGACGAGGGCGCCGACGCTGCCGAAGAGAAATCCGGCGAGGGCGCGCCGGGGGGCAGCGGCCGGAATCAGATGGGCGAAGGGAGCGCCCGTGCCGAAGAGCGCGATGACGATGGAGAGGCCACCCGCCACCATGAGCGCGGTTCCGACCAGCTCGGCCACGTACATGCCGGGATGCAGCTTGTGGCGGGGATGCGGCTGGCCATGGAGCGGCCGATCCGGCTCGGGCGCCGCCGCCGCGACCGCCGGCGGGATGCCTACCGACGCCGCCCTTCTGCGCCATGCCGCGGATCGCGACGGCCCCATGGCCGGACGCTCCGCGCTATTCGTCCAGGGGCAGCCACTGGCGGCCGTCGCGCCGGAGGAGGAGATCGGCGCCGCTCGGTCCGTCGCTGCCGGCCGCATAGGGCTCAGGAGCGTCCTTGCTCGCGTGCCAGTCGTCGAGGGCCGGCTGCACCACGGCCCAGCCGGCCTCGATGTTGTCGGCGCGCTGGAACAGCATGCCGTCGCCGATCATGCAGTCATAGAGCAGAGTCTCGTAGCCGACATTGGGCCGCTCCTCGAAGAAGTCGCGATAGTGAAACGAGGTCTCGACGCGGTCGAGCCGCATGACGGGCCCCGGGACCTTGGCGCTGAACTGGGTGACGACGCCGTGATGGGGATCGATCTCCAAGGTCAGGATGTTGGGGGTGAGCCGGTCGACCGGCGTGCCGCGAAACAGCCGATACGGTGCGGGCTTGAAATGCACCGCGATCTCGGTGCAGCGGGCGCGCAGCCGCTTTCCCGTCCGCAGGTAGAAGGGCACGCCGGCCCAGCGCCAATTGTCGATCATGAGCTTCGCCGCGACATAGGTCGCCGTGCGGCTGTCGGGTGCGACCTTCGGCTCCTGCCGATAGCCGGCGACGCGCTTGCCGAGGACCTCGCCCGCGGCGTATTGCCCGCGCACCACCTCCTCGGGGCGCAGCGGGTGCGCGGCCTCGATCAGCTTCGCCTTCTCGGTCCGCACCGCTTCCGCCTCGAAGGAGTTGGGCGGCTCCATCGCCACCATCGAGAGGAGCTGGAAGAGATGGTTGGGCACCATGTCGCGCAGCGCGCCCGTGGCTTCGTAGAAGCTGCCGCGCGCCTCGACCCCGATGGTTTCCGCAGCGGTGATCTGCACGTGGTCGATGTATTCGCGCCGCCAGATCGGCTCGAAGATGCCATTGGCGAAGCGCATGGCGAGGATGTTCTGAACCGTCTCCTTTCCCAGGAAATGGTCGATCCGATAGATCTGGCGCTCCGTCATCACCTTGAGAATGCGGGCGTTGAGCGCTTGCGCCGAGGGGAGATCGGCGCCGAAGGGCTTCTCGATCACGACGCGGCGGAACGCGTTATCGCCTTCGCGCAAGAGCCCCGCGGCGCCGAGCTGATCGACGACAGGGCCGAAGAAGCGCGCGGCGATGGCGAGATAGAAGACGGCGCTGCCGCGCCCTTGGCCATGCCCGTCCGCATCCAGGCGCCGCCCGAGCTCGCGATAGGTCTCCGGCTTCTCGAAATCGCCGGTGATATAGCCGAGCCTCCGAGTGATCCAGCCCCAGGCCTCCTCGTCGATGTGATCGGCATGGAACTCGCCGCTCTGGTCCTTGGTGAAGGAGCGCATGGTCTCGGTGAGCTGGTCCCGCCAATCCTGGTCGGTGCGCGGGACATGGTCGATGCCGAGGATGCGCAGCTCCTCGTTGAGGAGCTTGCCGCAGGAGAGGTTGTAGAGCGCGGGCATCAGCAGCCGCTTGGTCAGGTCGCCGCTCGCCCCGAAGATGACCAGCGTGCAGGGCGGAGCGGGCTCGTGGCCCAGGGCCGAGCAGGCGTCGCTGCCGATCTGTTGCATGGCTGCTCCTTTCTTCTCTTCTCTTCTTTCTTCCGGAATGGGAGAGCCGCGGCGCCGCGGCACTGACGCAGCTCGTCGTTTTCACGCCCATCCCTTGCGCTAAACGCCGCAGCTCGCCGATCCGTTCCCGCTTGCCTTGGCAAGGGGTTGGCCGGCGCCGGACACGGGCCCGCCCATTCGCGCGGCCCTAGGCAAGCGTTTCCTCGGAGATATAGGATCGGCCAACCGGGGGAGGGGAGCCCCTCGTCCGCGGCGGGTGCTTGGAGGAGAACGCCATGGCCGAATTCGACGTGGTCATCAGGAACGGAACGGTGGCGACCGCAGGCGATGTGGTGCGCGCGGATATCGGGGTGAAGGATGGCCGCGTCGCCGCCCTCGGGGCCAAGCTGCCGCTCGGCCGGCGCGAGATCGACGCCGAAGGCCGGATCGTCACCCCCGGCGGCATCGACAGCCATTGCCATATCGAGCAGAAATCCTCGGCCGGGGTGATGACCGCCGATGATTTCTTCACCGGCACACGCTCGGCCGCCTGCGGCGGGACGACCACGGTCATTCCCTTCGCCGCCCAGTATCGCGGCATGTCGATCCGGCAGGTGGTGAACGACTACCACGCCTGCGCGGGGCCGAAGGCCTGCGTCGATTACGCCTTCCATCTCATCGTCTCGGACCCGACGGAGCAGGTGCTCGGCCAGGAGCTGCCGGCGCTCATCCGCGACGGCTATACCTCGTTCAAGGTCTATATGACCTATGACGCACTCAAGCTTGACGACCGGCAAACGCTCGAGGTGCTCGCGGTCGCGCGACGCGAGGGCGCTCTCGTCATGGTCCATGCCGAGAACCACGACATCATCTCGTGGCTAAGCGACAGGCTGCTCCAAGCCGGCCATACGGCGCCCAAGTTCCACGCCGTCGCGCACGCCAAGACGGCGGAGCGCGAGGCCACCCATCGCGCCATCAGCCTGGCGGAGCTCGTCGACGTGCCGATCCTGATCGTTCATGTCTCGGGAGCGGAGGCCGTCGAGCAGATTCGCTGGGCCCAGTCGCGCGGTCTCAAGATCTATGGCGAGACCTGTCCCCAGTATCTGTTCCTGACCGAGAGCGATCTCGACCGGCCCGGCTTCGAGGGGGCCAAATGCATGTGCAGCCCGCCGCCTCGCGACAAGGCCAACCAGGCGGCGGTGTGGCGCGGGCTAGAGACCGGGGTCTTCCAGGTCTTCTCCTCCGATCACGCGCCCTATCGCTACGCCGATCCCGAGGGCAAGATGAAGCATGGCAAGAACGCGCCCTTCAAGAAGGTGGCGAACGGCGTGCCGGGCATCGAGGTGCGCCTGCCGCTGCTCTTTTCCGAGGGGGTGGGCAAGGGCCGCATCGAGCTCACCGAGTTCGTGGCGCTGACGGCGACGAACGCGGCCAAGCTCTACGGCCTCTATCCCCGCAAGGGGACGATCGCCGTGGGCGCCGATGCCGATCTCGTGATCTGGGACGCGGAGAGGGAGGTCACCATCAGCCAGAGCCTCATGCATGACGCGATGGACTACACGCCCTATGAGGGATTCCAGGTGAGGGGATGGCCGATGCTCACGCTGCTGCGGGGCGAGCCCGTCTGGGAGGGGGGCGAGTTCGTCGGCGCGCGCGGCAAGGGCCGCTTCCTCAAATGCGATCTCTCCCCGGCGGCGCGTCCCCTGGGGCGCGCGGTGACGCGCTTCGACCCTGCGACGGGCGCCTATAACGATGCTGCGGAGTAGGTGATCCGATGTCGCGCAAGCTCATGCTCGGCGCCGCCCAGCTCGGGCCCATCCGGCGCGACGAGAGCCGCCAGGCCGTGGTGGCGCGGTTGCTCGCGCTCCTGCGCCAGGCCCATGCCCGCGGCTGCCGCCTCGTCGTCTATCCCGAGATGGCGCTCACCACCTTCTTCCCGCGCTGGTACATGACCGATCAGGCCGAGGTCGATGCGTTCTTCGAGCGCGAGATGCCGAATGCGGCGACGCGCCCGCTCTTCGAGGAGGCGAAGCGGCTCGGCATCGGCTTCTGCCTCGGCTATGCCGAGCTCGTCGAGGAGAAGGGTGCCATCCGCCATTACAACACCGCGATCCTGGTGGACGCCGAGGGCAAGCTGGTCGGCAAATATCGCAAGATCCACCTGCCGGGGCATGCGGAATACGAGCCGCAGCGCCCCTTCCAGCATCTCGAGAAGCGCTACTACGACGTGGGCGATCTCGGCTGGCCCGTGTGGCGCGCCTTCGGCGGCATCGTGGGGATGTGCATCTGCAACGACCGGCGCTGGCCCGAGACCTATCGCGTCATGGGGCTCCAGGGGGTCGAGCTCGTCATGCTCGGCTTCAATACGCCTGAATACAATGCCGCCTTCCGGGAGCCCGCGCATCATCGCCTCATGCATCATTACCTGAGCGTGCAATCGGGCGCTTATCAGAACGGCACCTGGGTCGTCGCCGTCGCCAAGGCCGGCCTCGAGGAAGGCTGCATGCTGATGGGCGGCACCTGCGTCGTGGCCCCCTCCGGCGAGCTCGTCGCCGTCGCGAGCACCCTCGAGGACGAGCTGCTCGCCTATGAGATCGATCTCGACGCAACGACGCCGATCAAGGAGACCGTGTTCAATTTCGCCAAGCATCGCCGGCCGGAGCATTATCGGCTCATCGTCGAGCGCATCGGCGCCGTTCCGCCGCCGCGATAGCCGGCACGGGGCGAAGCCTCTTGAGGGATACAGCGATGACCGCGCGCATTCTCGTGATCAACCCCAACAGCACGGCGGCGGTGACCGAGGGCATCGACGCGGCGCTCGCGCCGTTGCGCGTCGCGGGCAGCCCCGAGATCGACTGCGCGACCCTGGCCGAGGGGCCGCCGGGGGTCGAGAGCCAGCGCCATGTCGAGCAGGTGACGCTTCCGCTCTGCCGCCTCGTCGAGCGCGAGGACAATCGCACGGACGCCTTTGTGATCGCCTGCTTCTCCGATCCCGGCCTCCACGCCGTGCGGGAAGCGACGCGGCGGCCCGTCTTCGGCATCGCCGCAGCGGGCATCGCCACGGCACTCAATCTCGGCGAGAGGATCGGCGTGATCGCCATCCTGCCGAGCTCCCTGGCGCGGCATTGGCGCTATTTCCGCGCCATGGGCGTTGCCGAGCGCATCGCCGGCGACCGTCCGGCCAATCTCGGCGTCACGGAGCTGGCCGACGAGGCGCGTACTCTCACCCGACTGACCGAGACCGGCAAAGCCTTATGCGACGAGGATCGTGCCGACGTTGTCGTGCTCGGCTGCGCCGGAATGGCGAAATATCGCACGCGCCTCGAGGCGGCGCTCGCGCGTCCCGTCATCGACCCGACCCAGGCCGCGGTCGCCATGGCGATCGGCGCCGTTCAGCTCGGCTACCGCACCGCCTAGATGTGGCGACGTTGTGCAGGTCGAGCTAGTACCCCCTATCCAAAGAGCCTGAGTCGTGATTCAAGATATGAATGATACTCAAGGCGAGAGAGGTCCGGCTGAGGCCGGAGGATCGTGCGGTGCTTGAGGCTCGGTGCCGCGCGGCGACGACGCCGCAACGTGATGT
>DATGLG010000040.1:0-188171 GCA_035294245.1 Alphaproteobacteria bacterium
CACCCCTGAGTGCGCCGCCTAAGCCGCTTCGCCGGCGCAACGGCTGTGGACAAGCCTCCGGCTTGCCCACAGCCCCAACCACAGCAGAAGCGGTCATTTGATGCGCTACAAAAACCGGTCAACTTGACGCGTCAGCTACAGGCAAACGAGCCGCCGCCAAAGAGAAAATCGATCGCGCTGCGGGCGCGTTAATGTCCCAGAAGGTCGTTGCAAAGGCTTGGCTTTGCTGGCATGGTACAGCGAAATAATAACACGGCAGAATGCGGCCGAAGAGCAGGTAAGGCGTTGGCCACCAAAGCCTAAGGTAAATAATGGCCCTGTGGAAAACTGCCCTGGTGGGCGCTGTCCTCCTTGTCGGAGGATGTTCGTTCGCAACCGACTCCCTGCTCCCCACCTTGACCGGGGAAGAGCCGTCCGGAAAGCCCAAGGAACAAACCGCCGCCACCCAGGCTGCCGAAGCCGCTCCTGTCACGACGGAGCCGCTGACGACGCAGCCGGCGGCGCCGCCGCAGCTCAATTCCGGCAATCTGCAACTGGCACCCATCGAGCCCGGCAAGCCGACGGGGACGGCCGTCGGACAAAAGGTGGCGACGATGCGCCAGGATCTTGGTCGACTCCAGGCCTCCGTCAGCGCGCACAACAGCCAGCTCCAATCGGTGCTCTCGCAGACCACGAGCAACGCGCAGCAATATTATCAGCTCGTCGCGGCCATCAACGCCAAGCTTCAGGTTGGCACCACGCCGAGCAATCCAATCTTGGTTAATCAATGGAACCAGGCGCAGTCGATCCTCGGCAAGATCGACGGCGACGTCGCATCGCTCAACGCGCTCTCCAACGGGGTTGCAAACGACTCGGCGCAGGCGGCTTACCTGCTCGATGCCATCCGCGCCACCTATACCCTTCCCGGCGCCGTCGACGAGGATCATCGCCAGCTCGCCGTGCTGGAGGACGAGACCAATAAGACCGTTGTGCCGATCGACCGCCTGCTCAATGAGTTGTCCGAGGACACCAGCCGCCAGAGCCTCTACGTCGCGCGCGAGCGCAGCAATCTTGCGACCCTGTCGGTCGCGATCAAGAACGGCGAGCTCTTTGGCAGCAGCCTCGCCAATCGCGCCTACGGCGCGCCCGTCGCCGCAGCGCCGGCGCGCGCGAGTGCCTCGTCCAGCAAGCTGGCGGGCCGGCGGCCGCTCGTCGTCATCCGCTTCGACCGTCCCGACGTCAATTACGAGACGGCGCTCTACACGGCGGTAAGCGAGGCGCTGGCACGCAAGCCCGACGCGCGCTTCGACATCGTCGCGGTCGCGCCGACGCGGGGCGGCACCGCCCGTGCGGCGCTGGCCCGGGATCAGTCGAAGAAGAACGCCGATGCCGTCATGCGCTCGCTCACCAATATGGGCCTGCCTGCCGACCGCATGACGCTCTCGGCCACGACGAGCCGCGTCGCCGAGACGAGCGAGGTGCATCTCTACGTTCGTTGAGTTGGCGCAAGCCTGCGCCACGGATCGCACATTCACTTGCCGTCGCCCGAGACCGCCATGCTCACGCTCTATCACGCGCCGAGATCGCGCTCCTCCCGCTTCATATGGCTGATCGAGGAGCTGGCGGCGCCCTACGCGCTGAAGCTTGTGAGCATCCGGCGCGGCGACGGCAGCGGCGCCCTCGATCCCGCCAACCCGCATCCGCACGGCAAGGTGCCGGTCCTCGTCCATGATGGCGCGATGATCTTCGAGTCGCCGGCGATCGCGCTTTACTTGACCGACACATTTCCGAAGAACCGCCTTGGCGCTGCGATCGGTGCTGCGGGGCGCGGTGCCTATCTCACATGGCTCGCCTATTACGGCGACGTGCTGGAGCCGGCTTTCATGTCGAAATTCCTCAACACGCCCGTACCGCGCGGAACCGCCGGCTGGGTTCCCGCCGAGGAAGCGATGGAGTTCGTGACCAAGACGCTGTCCGGGCAGCCCTATCTCCTGGGCGAGGCCTTCTCCGCCGCCGATGTGCTCTACGGCAGCACCTTCGCCCTGTTCCGGACGAGCCCGCTCCTCCCCAAGAGCCAGGTCATCGAGGACTATGTGGCGCGCTGCACGGGGCGCCCGGCCTATGCGCGCGCCTTGGCGAAGGACAACGGCTGACCTCACCGCCCCGTCAATAAGCGGCGACGACGCCGTCCGAGCGCGGATCGCTTGCCCCCTCGATGATCCCGTCCGCGCGCCGCACCACGGCACCAGCATGCCCCATCACGTCGGTGAAGGGCTCGACAAGCTCCACGTTGTGGCCGGCCTTCCGAAGCGCCGTGACGGTCGCATCGTCGAATCGGCGCTCGATCCGCAGGCCCATGGCAGAGGCAGCACCCCAGGTGCGCCCGAGCACCCAGCGCGGCGCCGTCACCGCCTGCTGGAGCGGCTGTCCGAATATGGCATAGCGCGTAAAGAGGGCCGCTTGGGTCTGCGGCTGGCCATCGCCACCCATCGCGCCATAGACCAGGACCCGGCCGTCATCGAGCACGGCCAGGGCCGGATTGTTGGTATGGAAGGGAAGGCGGCGCGGCCTCAGCTCGTGGAGCGACCCCGGCTTGAGCGAGAAAGCCATGCCGCGATTCTGCCAGACGATGCCGGTGTCGCGCAGGGTGACCCCCGAGCCGAATTCCCAATAAATACTGTGGATGAAGCTGACCGCGAGCCCATTGCGGTCGATTGCTCCCATCCATACCGTGTCACCCGGCGCCGGATTGAGGGTCCATGGCCCGGCCTTCGCGAAATCAATCCGCCGCGCCATGTCGCCGAGGGCCGCGTCGCCGAGCCAGGCTTGCGGATCGCCACGCATATAGGCGGGATCGGTGAGCGCCGTGTCGCGCAGATGGAAGCCGAACTTGGTGGCCTCGACGACGCCGTGAATATGGGCGAATCCCTCGGCGTCCTTCACGCCGAGCCGATCGAAGACACCGAGGATCACCAGCGAGGCCAGCCCCTGAGTCGGCGCCGGCGTGTTATAGACGGTGCCAACGCGAAGACGGAGGGCGAGCGGCGACTCCTCGGCCGCGCGGTGCGCCGCGAGATCGCCGAGCGCAAGTGGGCTTCCCACACGCGCCAGCTCGGCCGCGATCCGGCGCGCCAGCTCGCCGCGATAGAAGTCGTCGAGCCCTACTACGGCCAGGCGGCTGAGGCTTTCCGCCAAGGCCGGATTCTTGAAACGGCTGCCCTCGGCGGGGACCTGTCCGCCCGGCAGAAAGAGGTCCGCAAAACCGGCAACGCTCTCGATCTCGCGCCGCTTCGCCGCAGTGTTGCGGACCTGCGTCTCGGTCACGGCATAGCCGTCGCGTGCATAGTGGATCGCATCCTCGAGCAGGCGAGCAAGCGGCATGCGGCCGCCCAGCCGCGCGCTCAAATCCAGGGCGGATTGCCAGCCCGAGACGTTCCCGGCGACCGTGATCGCCGCAAGAGGACCACGGGCGGGGATGGGGGCGATGCCGCGCGTCTTGTAGAAATCCAGATCGAGCGCTTCAGCCGCGCGGCCGCAGGCGAGGATCGCCCGCGGCGCCTCGCCGGGCGCCCGAACCAGCCAGAAGCCGTCGCCACCCAGCCCTGCCATGTGGGGATAGACGACGCCGGTCACCGCCGCCGCGGCCACCATGGCCTCGATCGCATTGCCGCCTTCGCGCAGCACGGCAAGCCCCGCCTGGGCCGCGAGATGGTGAGGGGCCGTCACGATGCCGCGCGCGGCGCGAAGGGTCTGAAACATGGAGCGATGCCTTCTTCTTTCCGTTCAGGATCGGGCGCCATCTTGGCCTATCTGCGCGTCACGGCCAAAGGCAATTCGTTGCCGTTTCGCCGCCCCTCGAGATAGCGCCTTGCTCATTGCGCAACGCCGACCGCGGCGAGTGATTGCCTCGCCTCTCCCGATCCGCTTTAATCCCGCGCGACGGCGACAAGGCGCATGGAGACAGCGGTGACATCGAACCAGCAATTCGCCAAGGCATTTCCGGTATCGTGGCAGGAGCTTCACCGCGACGCAAAGGCGCTTGCATGGCGGCTCAACGAGACGGGCCCATGGACCGGCGTCGTCGGCATTGCCAGAGGCGGGCTCGTCCCGGCCGTCATCGTCGCCCGCGAGCTTAATTTGCGGCTGCTCGATACGATCTGCGTCGCCAGCTATGAGCATCAAACCCAGGGCGATGTGCGCGTGCTCAAGGCGCCGCCCGGCGACGGCCGAGGCTGGGTCATCGTCGACGATCTCGTCGATACGGGCGCCACCGCGCGCGTCGTGCGCGAGCTGCTGCCCGCCGCCCACATGGCGACGGTCTACGCCAAGCCCGCGGGGCGGCCGCTGATCGACACTTTCGTGACCGAGGTCAGCCAGGATACCTGGATCCATTTCCCTTGGGATACCGAGCTGCAATTCGTGCAGCCCCTCGCCGGCGCCACTCGGCCCCGCTGATCCTTGGTTGCGGCTCAACCCCTGCCCCGGCTCGGCTGGGCGCTCCTCGGCGCGATGACGGTCTTCTGGGGCGCCAACTGGGCCGCGCTCAAGATCGCCCTCGCCGAGATCCCGGTGTGGCAATACCGCGCCATCACTTGCGGCGTCAGCGGGATCGCGCTGCTGGCGCTCGCCGCCCTCGGCGGGATCGCGATTCGCGTGCCGCGGGGATACGTGCCGCGCCTCGCCCTGGCCGCCCTTTTCAACGTCACGGGCTGGCAGATCCTGAGCGCCTATGGCGTCCACCTCATCCCCTCGGGCAAGGCGTCGGTGCTCGCCTTCACCATGCCCGTCTGGGCCACCTTGCTGAGTGTTCTTTTCCTCGGCGAGCGCCTGACCGCGCGCATCATCGGCGCCCTCGCTCTCGGCTTGGCGGCGATCGCGGTGCTCCTCTCGGCCGATTTCGGCGCCCTCCGCTCGGCGCCTCTCGGTACCCTCCTGACGATCGGCGCCGCCATTTCCTGGGCGATCGGCACGGTCATTCAGAAGCGCCTCCAGTGGCCCATGCCCGTCATCGCCGTGGCCGCATGGCAGCTCGCGATCGGCTCGCTGCCGATCGTGACGATTGCCTTGCTAACCGAATCCATCCGCGTGCAGGACGCGAGCGCTGCGGCCCTGTGGGCGCTGGGCTATTCCCTGGTGCTGCCCATGATCTTCTGCACCTATGCGTGGTACAAGGTGGTAAGCCTCTTTCCCGCCTCGATTGCGGCGATCGGCACGATCATGGTCCCCGCCGTCGGGCTCGTGATGGGGGCCGTGCTCCTCCACGAGCCGCTCGGCTGGCGCGAGATCACGGCCCTGCTATGCGTCGCCGGCGCCATCGCCCTCGTCTTCCTGCAGCCGCGGGGCGCCGCCGCGGCATCCCGCTATTAAGGCAGCGGCGGCTTTTCCACCGGAACATTGTCGATAAGGCGCGTCTGGCCGAGATAGGCGGCGGCGAAGACGCGGGTGGGCCCCTCGGCGCGCGCAACCGGCGCCAAGGTCTCGGCATCCCTTGCCTCGAGATACTGCACCGGCGTGAACCCTGCGCGGGCGAGAGCATCGCGCCCGGCTGCGAGCAATGGCGCGGCGTCCTTCCCCGCCGCGAGGCCGGCCGCTATCTCGGCGAGCACGCAGTGGAGCATTGGCGCCGCGCTGCGCTCGGCCGGCGAGAGATAGGCGTTACGCGAGGACAGCGCCAGCCCATCGGCCTCGCGCACCGTGGGCACGCCCTCGATTCGCACGGGGATGTCGAGGTCTCGCGCCAAACGCTTGATGACCATGAGCTGCTGATAGTCCTTCTCGCCGAAAAGCGCCACGTCGGGAAGCGATTGCAGCAGGAGCTTGGCGACGATGGTGGCGACCCCGGCGAAGTGGCCCGGCCGGAAATCGCCGCACAGGCCCTCGGAAAGGCCGCCGACGCTGACCGTGGTGCTGAATCCGGCCGGATACATCTCGGCGACGGCCGGCATGAAGAGCACGTCGACACGCGCCGCGCGGAGCTTCGCGAGATCGCCGGCCTCGTCGCGCGGATAGGCGCGGAAATCCTCATGGGGGCCGAACTGGGTCGGGTTGACGAAGATGCTAACCACGGTGCGGCGGCAGGACTTCCGTCCGGCGCGCACCAGGGCGAGATGCCCCTCGTGAAGAGCGCCCATCGTTGGAATTAGGGCGACGGTTTCGCCGCGGGCGCGAAAATCGCCGATCGTCGCACGGAGCGCCGCAATGTCATGTACCGTCTGCAGGGTGGCGGTTTCGAGCGCCTCGTCAATCATATGATGGCCTCAAGCCCATCCTGATGCGGCGCCAAGCCGGCCGCCGCCTGACGCTCTTTATTAATTCGGGTTTTTCGCAATGCAACATCGTTTTCGCCGCCGACGGCTGGCATAGCGCTCACAGTCCCCCGTCCGGCGGTGAGCGACCGCCGCCCTCCCGCGCCGACACCACTTTGAACGCCATGATCGGCAAGATGGCTTGCCCTGCGGTGGCCAATCCGCGCGGCGAAAACCAGGCCGCCCGCGATTAAGTCGCTGTGGCCTGGGAAGTGATTGCTGTGGGACGCTCTTGTCCGCCGGGTGCGAACCGCTATGCTGCGCCGCCATGTCCGCGCGCCCATCTCTTCGCCTCCGCCCGGGGCAGCACAAGCGGCTGCAATTCGGGCACCCCTGGGCATATTCCAACGAGATCGCCCTCGATGCTGCCGCCAAGATGCTGGCTCCGGGTAGCCTGGTCCGGCTGGAGACGGCGACAGGCGCGCCCCTGGGTGTGGCCTTTTTCAATCCCCACAGCCTTGTTGCCGCACGCCTGCTCGCCCGCGACCCCGATGCGCCGGTCGATAATGCTTTCATCGCGACACGCCTGCGCCACGCGCTCGCCTTGCGCGAGACGCTCTATACCGAGCCCTATTATCGCCTCGTCCACGCCGAGGCGGACGGCTTGCCGGGCCTGATCGTCGACCGTTACGGAGACGTTCTCGCCTGCCAGCTCAACGCCGCGGGCATAGACCGTCTGAGCGAGCCGATCATCGCCGCCCTCGAGGAAGTGCTGCAGCCGCGGACGATTCTTCTGCGCAACGATTCGAGCGTCCGCAGCCTCGAGGGACTCGAGCGCTACGTCCGGGTTGCCAAGGGCAGCCTCGGCGAGCCCGTCGAGCTTCAGGAGAATGGGTGCCGCTTCCTCGCCGATCTCGAAGGCGGGCAGAAGACGGGATGGTTCTTCGACCAGCGCGACAACAGGGCTTTCATGGCGCGTCTCGGCCGCGACGGGCGGGTCGCCGATTTCTATTGCTATACCGGTGGCTTCGCGGTGGCGGCCGCTGTCGCCGGTGCGCGCGACGTGATCGCGGTCGACCGCTCCGAAGCGGCACTCGCGCTTGCCGAGCGCGCGGCAGCCCTCAACGGCGTGGCGGCGCGCTGCCGCTTCGCGCGCGGCGAGGCCTTTGCGGAAATGGAGCGGCGCATCGCGGCAGGCGAGCGCTTCGACGTGGTGATCTGCGACCCGCCCGCCTTCGTCAAGTCGAAGCGCGACCTCGCGACCGGCGCCAAAGGCTATCGCAAGATGGCGCGCCTGGCCGCCCAGCTTGCAGCACCCGGCGGCTTCGTCTTCCTTGCCTCCTGCTCCCACAACATGGAGCCTGAGCGCTTCGCCGAGGAGCTGCGCCGCGGCCTCGCGCAGGCCGGCCGCACGGGCCGGATTTTGCGGAGCGCCGGCGCAGCGCCGGACCATCCCATCCATCCGTTCCTGCCGGAATCCGCCTATCTCAAGGCGCAAGCGCTGCAGCTCGATGGCGCCGGGTAAGGCCGGCTCTACGCGGCGGCGGCCTGGCGCGCCGGCAGCGTAAAGGCGAAATGAGTCATGCCGGGCCTGCTCTCGACGAGCCGAATGTCTCCACCATGGGCGCGCAGGAGATCGCGCGAGATGGCGAGGCCGAGGCCGGTGCCGCCCGCCTTGGCGCTCCCGGCGAAGGCCTGGAACAACTTCGCACGGGCCGCCGGCTCGATGCCGCGGCCATTGTCGATTACTGCGACCTCGACGCGCTCCTCTACATGGTGGGCCGTGATCGTCACCCGGTCGGCGCCGGCCTCATAGGCGTTGCGGCCGAGATTGACGAGCACGCGATAGACCTGGTCGCGGTCGGCGAAGACCGCAATGTGCTCGGGCACCTCATTGACCCAGGCGCATCCCTCCTCCGCCTGGGGCGAGAGCGCAGAGCCGACATCGTTGACGAGGGCGCCAAGAGGGAACCGCGTGAGACTCGGCGCCGGCGTGTCGTCCTTGGCAAAGCGCAGGGTATTGACGCAGAGGGAGATCGCCCGGTCGATGGCGTCGATCAAGGTAGGCGCCACCCGTTTCGCCGTCGGATCCTTGCTGTCCGCAAGCCGGTCGGTGACCAGTTGCGCGGTGGCGAGGATGTTGCGCAAGTCATGGGTGATCTTGGTGACCCCGGCGCCGAGGGCGGCGAGGCGGGTCTTCTGATGGAGGGCTGCGCGCAGATCCGTCTGCATGCGCGCAAGCTCATGCTGGGCGATGCCGATCTCGTCCTCGCGCCCGGTCGGCACGACGGCGTTCGTCGTATCCTCGGGGTCGAGGCGGAAGCGCTGCATGGCTTCGGTGATGCGCCGCATCGGCCGCACCAGGAGCCATTGCAGGCTGAAATAGACGAACCCCGCCGTGAATAGCGAGATGACGATCGAGAGGCTGAGGATGCGCCAGGAATAGTCGTACATCGCGCGGCGCAGCGGCGTCTCGTCGAGCACCATCTCGATGAGGATATGCGGGTCCTTGGGCGAGGGCCCCACCACGCGAATGATGCGGTTCCGGGTTTGGATCAGCGTATCAAACGCGTTGAGCACCAGGTTTATCACGCCCGCCTGACGCAGATCGTAATTGACGTCGATCTTGGGTGGCATGTCGCGATTCATGATCAGCATGCGCTCGCGCCCGTGCATGTCGAGCACGATGGAATACGCCTCGGAATAGCTCAAGAGCTCCATTTCGAGTTGCGGGCTGATCATATGCGTCGGTGTCGCCTCGAGCGCGAGCGTGGCGACATGAGCCTCGCCGATATGCTCTTCGAGATAGTCGCGCCGGAAGCGCGCGATCGAAGGCGTATAGATCAGCACTTCGGCCACCATCACGAAGAGGATGGTGAAGACGAGGAGCTTGGCAGAGAGGCTGCGTCCGAGCCTGGGACGACTGCTGGGCATTCCCGATCTTTCCCCGTTCATGCCTCCTTGCCGGCGCCGCATGGTTCTATGCCGCATGATTCTATATCGCTCCGGCGACGGCCCCTATTCCGATCTTCGGCGCGGCATCAGCCGAAGCGCGCGAGGAAGCGCACCAGCTTCTTGGTACGCTCGCTGAACAGCGAGCTCGTATAGAAGCTGCCAGCGGCACTCTTGCTGATCTCGCTTCGCGTCGGATAGGGCACGATCAGGCCCGCCAAAGCGCTCATCTTGATCCCGCGCGCAATGGCGAGCCCCCAGGGCGCAATGAGCTCGCCGGCATGAGCGCCGACGATGGTGGCGCCGAGCACGCGGCCGCGCTTCGTCGCCACGATCTTCGCGAAGCCGGTGGTGTCGCGCTCGGTGCGCGCGCGGTCGTTCTCGGCGAAGCTCCAGCGCAGGATGCGGATGGCGCCATGCCGCTCGCGCGCCTTGGCTTCCACGAGTCCCACATGAGCAAGCTCGGGATCCGTATAAGTGACCCAAGGCAACGCGCGCTCGTCGACCTTGGCCGGCAGGCGGAAGAGCACGTTGCGAACCACTATCCCCGCATGATGCGCGGCAAGATGGGTGAACTGGTACGGTCCCACGGCGTCGCCGATGGCATAGATGCGGCGATTGGAGGTTCGAAGATGGCGGTCGACGACCACACCCGTCTTCGAGTATGCGACCCCCGCAGCGTCCAGCCCGAGCCCCTCGAGATTCGGCCGGCGGCCGGTCGCAACGAGAAGATGCGATCCCGCGATCCGGCTCTCTCGCCCGGAATTCTCGACCGTGACGGCGATACCGGTACCCTGGCGCTCGACGCGGAGGAGCTTCGTCTCCTCATGGAGCGCAACGCCCTCGCGCATCACCGCCGCACGAACGACGGCGGCCGCCTCGGGATCGTCATTGGCGAGGAGGCTCGCCATCTCGATGACGCTCACGCGTGCCCCGAGCCGGCGCTGGGCCTGGGCGAGCTCCATGCCGATGGGGCCGCCGCCGATCACGATAAGATGGTCCGGGCGGGTGTCGAGATCGAAGATAGTCTCGTTGGTGAGATAGGGCGTCTCGGCGAGTCCTGGGATCGGCGGCACCGAAGGCGACGACCCCGTCGCGATGATGAAGCGCCGCGCGCGGATGCGGGCATCCCCCGCGGCCAGCTCGTCGGGGCCGACGAAGCGGCCGGCGGCGCGGATCACGGTGCAGCCGAGGCCCTCGAAGCGCTCCTGGGAATCGTGCGGCGCGATGCCTGCAATGATACCGCGGACATGGTCGCGGACCCGGGCGAAATCGGCCCTCGGCTCGCCGAGCTCGACCCCGAAATCCCCGGCCCGGCGCGCCATCGCCGCGTGTCGGGCCGCGGCGATCAGCGATTTCGACGGCACGCAGCCGTAATTGAGGCAATCGCCGCCCATCTTGCCCGCCTCGACGAGGGCCACGGGGCGCCCGAGCATGGCGGTGGCCGCGGCAACCGTGAGACCACCGGAGCCGCCGCCGATCACGCAGACATCCACCTCCAGCTTCTCGCCCATCCCGCACCTCAACGCTTCCGCGCGCGCATTCGCTTATAGGCCGCCGGCAACAGCGCAAGGAAGGCGAGCCCGATGAGCGGCAGCAGGATGTCGCTTTGAAAAATGATGCCAAGATCGGGCTGCCGCCCGGCATCCAGCACCTCGCTCACCCCACCGCCGAGCAAAGCATAGACGAACGTGCCGGGAATGATGCCGAAGAAGGTGCCGATCAGGTATGTCCGGAAGGGGACGCCAAGGAAGGCCGGCACCAGATTCACGAGCCAGAACGGGAACACGGGAATGAGCCGCAGCACCAGGAGATAGCTCAAGGCATTCTCCTGGAATCCGGCCTCCATGCGATGAAGAAAGGGGCCGGCCCTGCGGTGCAGCATCTCGCCGAGGGCGGTTCGCGCAGCGAGGAAGACGACGGCGGCGCCAATCGTGGCCCCGATCACGGCATAGGCAAGGCCGAGATAGGGCCCGAAGAGAAAGCCGCCGAATACGGTCATCACGGCACCGCCCGGAAGGGAGAAGGCGATGACCACCGCATAGGCGAGGATGAAGACAAGCCCTGCGACGACGCCGTGGCTCGCCACGAAGGCGAAGAGCGTCTCGCGATGCGCGCGAAGAGCCTCGAAGCTTACATAGCGCTGCCCGCCGGCAGCGAAGAAGAGGGCGCAGCCAGCCGCAAGAACAATGAGCGGCAGCCAGCGCTTGACCGAATCGCCCTTCACCGTCGTCGCCTGCCCCAGGCCGGCCATGCGCTCGCCACGTTAACGATGCTTTACCAGAGTATGAGCCGTTCCCCCGCCGCCGTCGCGCTCGGCAGTCTGTCGGAGCCGCGCACCCTCCCCGCCTTCGCGGATCGTGCCGCTTCTAGCACCACCCCCCGATGCCGAACCAGTCACCTTCCCGTGAGACGGCCGCTTTCTCGGCCCTGGCGCGAACCGCCGCCCATGCCGGGAGCCGCCTGGAGAATTGACAGCGGCGGCGCAAGCCCTTATACAGCCAGCCCTGTTTCGACGGAGACTGCTCGTGAAGCGAACCTATCAGCCCAGCCGCCTCGTCCGCAAGCGCCGGCACGGCTTCCGCACCCGCATGGCGACCGTCGGCGGGCGCAAGGTGCTTGCCTCGCGGCGGGCGAAGGGGCGCAAGCGCCTGTCCGCCTAAGCCTGGGGCCATCCCCGAAATGGCTGTTCCCGTTGGGCGCCTCAAACGGCGCCCGGAGTTTTTGCGGGTAGCCGCTTCCCGGCGCAAATGGGCGACGCCGGGCCTGATCCTACAGGCGATGGAACGGACTGGCGCCGAGCCCTGCGAAGGCGGGGCGGAAGTCGTCCGCGTGGGGCTGACGGCGAGCCGCAAGGTGGGCGGGGCGGTGGCGCGCAACCGGGCGCGTCGGCGCCTGCGCGAGGCGGCGCGCCGCGTGGTGCCGGAGCTGGCGCTTCCCGGCTATGATCTGGTGCTGATTGCCCGCGCGGGAACGCTGACGCGAGCATTCACGGCCCTGGTGGGCGATCTCGAGACCGCGCTGCGGCGCCTCAAGGCGGCGCGCAGGGCGGCGGATGACGGCGGCGCACGAAGGGTGTAAAAGTCGCGCGGCCAAACGAGGTCCATGATGAAGGCGATCACCTGCCTGCTGAGCGCTGCCGTGCGCGGCTATCAGCTTCTGCTGAGTCCGGTTCTGCCGGCCGCCTGCCGGTATCATCCGAGCTGCTCGCGTTATGCACGGGAGGCCCTGGCGCGCCACGGTGCGATCATGGGCTCGTGGCTCACGCTGCGGCGCCTCGCCCGCTGCCATCCCTGGAGCGATGGCGGCTATGACCCGGTGCCCGCGAGCCTGGCGGCCGGCGCAGCGGCGCCCGAGCGGCGCGCCCGGCACGGGCACGCCTCGTAGACCCGCGTATCACTGACACGCTTGGCGATTCGTTCACGTATTTGTTCGAAGGCCCCGGAAATCGACCCATGATGGAACAGCGCAATCTGATCGCCGCGATCGTCCTCTCGATCGTTATCCTCCTGGGTTTTCAATTCCTCGTCGAGCGTCCGCAGCTCGAGCGCGAGCGCGCGCACCAGCAGGCCGTGCAGCAACAGCAGCAGACCACCCAGCCGGCGCCGCGCGGCGTGCCGGCTCCCAATGCCGCGCCTGCGGCTCCCGGCGCTCCGGCGGCAACGTCGGGAGCGGCACCGGCGACCGCACCCAGCCGTGCCGAAATCCTCGCCTCCACACCGCGCGTCACCATCGACACGCCCAGCCTGCATGGCTCGATCGCTCTGAAAGGCGCGCGCTTCGACGACCTCTCTCTGGTCAATTACCACGAGACGGTCGACCCCAAGAGCCCGCAGATCACGCTGCTGACGCCGCCGGGAACGCCGGACGACTATTATGCAGAGTTCGGCTGGGTCGCGAACGGGCACGGGGTCAAGCTCCCCGATGCGGACACCCTCTGGCAGGCGGACGGCAAGACCCTGACGCCGAAGACTCCGGTGACGCTGAGCTGGGACAACGGCCAGGGCTTGCGCTTCTTGCGCACCTACAGCGTCGACGACGATTTCATGATCTCGATCACCCAGAAGGTCGAGAACACCGGCTCGGCGCCAGTGACGCTCTATCCTTATGGGCTGGTCTCGCGCGGCGGCAACCCGCCGACGAGCGGCTATTATCTGCTCTTCGAAGGCCCCCTCGGCGAGTTCGACTCGGTCCTCAAGGAGGTCAAGTACAAGGACCTCCAGAAGGCTCCGGAAGATGCGACGACGACCGGCGGCTGGCTCGGCTTCACCGACAAGTATTGGCTGGTTGCCTTGATCCCCGACCAGAAGGTCGAGGTCCGCGGCCGCTTTAGTGACACGATCACCAGTGGACGCAACAAGTATCAGGCCGACGTCGTAACGACGCGCGGTCTCACCGTCGAGCCGGGCGCGAGCATCGAGTCCCACAGCCGCATGTTCGCCGGGGCTAAGGAGGTGCAGCTCCTCAACGATTACCAGGATCGGCTCGGGATCACCAATCTGTCCTATGCGATCGACTGGGGCTGGTTCTTCTTCCTCACCAAGCCGATCTTCTTCGCGCTCGACTATCTCAACAAGCTCGTCGGCAATTTCGGCATCGCGATTCTCCTGCTGACCGTCACCATCAAGGCGCTCTTCTTCCCGCTCGCCAACAAATCGTATCGGGCCATGAGCAAGCTCAAGAAGCTGCAGCCGGAGATGATGAGGATTCGCGAGCGCTGCAAGGACGACCGTGAGCGTATGAACAAGGAGATGATGGAGCTCTACAAGCGGGAGAAGGCCAATCCGGCGGCCGGGTGCCTGCCGATGATCGTGCAGATCCCCGTCTTCTTCGCGCTCTACAAGGTGCTCTACGTCACCATCGAGATGCGCCACGCGCCCTTCTATGGCTGGATCCATGATCTCTCGGCGCCCGATCCGACGACGGTGTTCAACCTCTTCGGGGTCATTCCCTGGACGCCGCCCGAGTTCCTCATGATCGGCGCCTGGCCGCTCATCATGGGCGTCACCATGTTCCTGCAGCAGAAGCTCAACCCGCAGCCGGCCGACCCGGTGCAGGCGAAGATGTTCATGATCCTGCCTATCGTCTTCACCTTCATGCTGGCCCATTTCCCGTCGGGGCTGGTGATCTATTGGGCCTGGAACAACTGCCTCTCCATCCTGCAGCAATGGGTGATCATGCGCCGCGCGGGGGTGCGGTCCTGACGACAGTGGGGGCGGCATCGCCGACCGAGAACGCGGCGGCGCTCGAGGCCGGCCGCCTCCTCTTCGCGGCGGAATGCCGCTTCCTTTACGGCGTCGCCAAGCTCGATCAGCTCCCGGAGGCGAGCCTTCCCGAAGTCGCCTTCGTCGGCCGCTCGAATGTCGGCAAGTCGAGCCTGATCAACGCCCTGACGGGGCGAAAGAGCCTCGCGCGCACGTCCCAGAGTCCGGGGCATACGCGGCAGCTCAACTTCTTCTCCCTCGCCGACCGGCTTCTCCTCGTCGACATGCCCGGTTACGGCTATGCCAAGGCCTCGCGCAAGGACGCGGCATCCTGGCAGGCGCTCGCACGCGACTATCTGCGGGGACGGCAAACCCTGCGGCGTCTTTGCCTTCTGATCGACGCCCGCCATGGGCCCAAGGAGAGCGATCGTGACATGATGACACTGCTCGACCAGGCGGCGGTCACCTTCCAGATCGTCCTCACGAAGGCCGATAAATGCGGCGCCGCTGGGCTCGCGGCGGCCCGCGAGGCGGCCCTCGGCGAGGTCGCGAAGCATCCGGCTGGCCATCCCGAAGTGCTGGTGACAAGCGCCCTTGACGCGCGCGGCATCCCCGAGCTGCGCGCCGCCATCGCGGCGCTGGCGAGCCCCGGCTAGTTCGGTTACAGTCGCCGCCCATGGCCAGCAAGGACCCCCGGAGTCGCCACATCGAATGGCTCGCGAAGGCGGGCATTCTGTCGGAGGCGCTGCCCTATATGCGCCGCTACGCGGGCAAGACCTTCGTCATCAAATATGGCGGCCACGCCATGGGCGACGAGAAGCTCGCGGAGAATTTCGCGCGCGACATCGTGCTGCTGAAGCAGATCGGCATCAATCCTATCGTCGTGCATGGCGGCGGCCCGCAGATCGGCGCCATGCTCGACCGCCTGAAGATCCAGAGCTCCTTCGTGGACGGTCTGCGCGTGACCGATGCCGCGACCGTCGAGGTCGTGGAGATGGTCCTTGCCGGCCGCATCAACAAGGAGATCGTGACCGCCATCAACCGTGCCGGCGGCACGGCGGTGGGCTTGTCCGGGAAGGACGGCAACCTCGTCGTCGCGCGCAAGCTCGCCCGGACCAAGCGCGATCCCGATTCCAACATCGAGAAGGTGCTCGACCTCGGCTATGTCGGCGAGCCCGAATTCATCAACCCCCACATTCTTCAGCTGCTGCGGAACTCGGATATCGTGCCGGTAATCGCGCCGATCGGCGTCGGCGCCGACGGCGAGACCTACAACATCAATGCGGATACGGTGGCCGGCGCCATCGCGGCGGCGGTCAAGGCGGCGCGACTCTACCTCCTGACCGATGTGGCCGGCGTACTCGACAAATCCGGAGAGCTCATCTCGGACATGACGCTGAGCCAAGTCTCCGCGATGATCGCCGAGGGGACCATCAAGGGCGGCATGATCCCCAAGGTCGAGACCTGCGTCGCCGCCGTCGAAGGCGATGTCGAGGCCGCGGTGATTCTCGACGGCCGCGTGCAGCACGTTCTGCTGCTCGAGATCTTCACCGCCCATGGCGTCGGCACCCTGATCGCGCGCGGCTGAGCCGCGCAGGCGTCATTCGGCGCCGAAGAATTCGAGATGCCAGCGCATCTCCTCTTCGCTCAACGGAAAGCCCGCTCCCTCTTTGGCATAAAGCGCCTTGGCGCGGGGAATGCCGGCGAGACGCATCTGCAGTTGCGTCGCCAGCCGCATGCTGAAGCCCGCCCGCCAGGCCAGCGCCGTCACGCCTTTCGCGCCCCCGAGCGAGATGATCTTGCTGACGAGCGCGGCGGGCAGCCGCGCCTTGAGGGCGAGCGCCGCGACGACGAACGGCCGATCGCGCACAGCCACCGCGGCGGCGACCGCATCCTCGTCGAGCTTGCCGGCAGCGAGCAGGGCGCGCGCACGCTCTGCGGCGGACGGTGCCGCTTCCGCGGCGCCAACTGGCGGCGGCGCTGAAGCGATGACAGATCGAGCTGCCAAGGCGATGGGTGCCTCGGCGGTCGGAGCAGGCGGCGCGATTGGGGGAGGTGGCGTGCCGCGCGGCGCGACACCGTCGGGCCCGCCGATGCGGCTCTCAACGACCATATGGATCTCACGCAGAGTCTTCTCGTCGAGATCGAGCCGCGCCGCGAGCTTCTCGGCGAGCACGCCAGCGACGATATGGGCGAGGCGGGTGGCCGCGCGCGGAGAAAGCTGCCGCCGCTCGACCAGCGCCACCTGCCAGGATGCGACATTCGTCGACTGCTCGATGAGTCGGTCGAGCGTCTCCTCCCTGATCTGCGCGCTGTCATTGGCGAGCAAGGCGGCAATGCCGGGCTCGTCCGCCGTCGCCACGACGGCATCCGAGAGCCTCGGCCCAACATCGCCACGGCGCGCGACAGCGGAAATGACGGCGCTCGCGGGCTGGGTGCGGAGCGTCACCAGCAGGTCCTTCTCGCGCAGCACGGGCGAGGACTGCAGGACTGGGGCCGCGACCGCCGGATCCTTGTCCATCGCGAGAATACGGATGATTTCGCGGGGGATGTTGGCAACGCTCTTGATCGCTTCGGCGATCATCTGGCGAATACGAGCGAGCTCGTCCCGTGCCAGGGCCTTGAGCAAGGCGAAGAACAGCTTCGACCGGCCCGGCCGGCGATCGGCGCTGCGCTCTGCCGCCGTTCGCGACACCTTGATCGCCAGCGCATAGCGCACCTCCTCGTCCGCATCACGCGTAAGCAGCAATTCGGCCTGCGGCGGCGTTTCCGGATTGGCGGCGGCGGCGCGGCGCACGATGGGTGAGGGGTCGCTTGCGAGGTAATAAAGCACCTCCGGGGGCGCGTCGGCGCGCGCGGCGAGGGTCGCCCGCAGCCCGGCGTCGGGAATGGTCAGCAGGCGCTTCGCCTCGTCATAGGCGAGCGACGTCGCCGTGTCCGCAAGGCGCGCCAGGAGCTTGTCTTGCGAGAGCGAGTCCGTCATGCCGCGCCGGAACGGAGCTGCGGTGCGGCAATGCGAATCGTACCCTTCCCTGCCCGCTTCGCCGCGTACATCGCGGCATCGGCGCGGGCGGTCAACGCTTCGAGATTTTCGCCACCCTGGATGTCGAGGCAGGCGATCCCGATTGAGAAGCCGAGGGGTCTTGTCTCGTCCGCAGAGAAGGATTGGAGCCTCGCGGTCTCGCGAAGCAAAAGCGCCGCGCGGGCGCCGGCGCCCGCGTCGTCGAGATTGTCGAGCCAGAGGGCGAACTCGTCGCCGCCGAGCCGCGCGACCACGTCGGTCGGACGCGTACCGCGCTTGAGCACCGCCGCCACCTCGGCGAGGAGCGCATCGCCCCGCTGATGGCCGAAGCGATCATTGACGGGCTTGAAGTTGTCGAGATCGACATAGACGAGGGCACCGCCGCGGCGCTCGCGCGCGAGGCGCGGGAACCGGCGTCCGATCTCCTCGAAGAAGCCGCGCCGGTTCAGTAGGCCGGTCAGGGGGTCCGTGTGGGAGAGCCGCGCCAGCGCCTCGTGATTGGCGATCTGCTCGATAGCGATGCCGAGCTGATTGGCGACGGCGAGAGCAAGATTGCGCTCCTCCTCACTCCACGTCGCGCCGCGCTCGCTTCGCCAGAGGCAAAGCCCGCCATTCACCGCATGGCGATAGCGCGAGACGACGACGAGGGAGCCCTTCGAGATCAACGTCCAGCCCTCGGGCGCCTCGCGGCAATCGGCGAGCTGCTTCGGAAGGTCCGCGGGCAGCTTCTTCCTGTCCGACGCGGCTGCGAGCACGAAGCCCCGGGCAGGCGCATAGCGGAAGATCCGGCACCCCGCGTCGAAAGCGCGCGTCACCGCGCCGGCCGCGGCGGAGAGCATGGCGGTGGGCTCGATCACGTCTCGGATGGCGGCGACGATCTCGACAAAGAGTCGCTCGTGATGGCGCGCCCGCGCCAGCGCCGCGTCCCGCAGCAGCACCTCGGTCACGTCGCGGCACACCCCGCGAGCGCCGCGCCAAGCGCCGTCCTTGTCGATGAGCGGACGCGCCGCCGTCGAAAGGATCGCAACGGAGCCGTCCTTGCGGCGAAAACGAACTTCGACGCCATCGAGCGGCGTGCGGGTCGCAAACGGATTCACCGCGTTACCGTCGACAACGCCGAGGAAGCGTCCGGCGGGCTGGCCGGCCAGCTCGCTCGCCGCATAGCCGAGCGCGCCGCGCGGCGAGACGAAGGCAAAGCGACCGTCCACCTCCGTCTCCCAGGCGAAGTCGCTAGAGATCTCGACGAGCTCCTTGTAGCGTTGCCGCGATTCGATCAAGGCCTCGCGCAACGGCACCGCCAGCGCGGCATCCGCGGCCGGTGGCGCAGTGCCAACAGTCTCGCTCGGCACCCCATTTTGCGGCTGGGATGAATGGCTTCGCCAGAAGCTTCTCATGGTGCGACGGCCTCGTGGTCGGAAGCGGGACCAGCAGGTCCCCGGGGCGAGCCTAGGCGATCACCGTTAACGCCCGCTTAAACTCGCCCTTGCCAAGCCGGGGTCCGCCGAGGCAAATCTAGGCCATGCCTCCCTGCCAAACCGCCCTGTCGCCCGGCCCCCTTGACCATGTCGCGACCTGGATATTCGATCTCGACAACACGCTCTACCCGGCCTCTTGCCGGCTCTTCGATCAGGTGGACCGCCGCATCGGGCAGTTCATCGCCGAGCATTTCGACCTCGACCCGGTCGCGGCCCGAGCCCTGCAGAAGCGCTATTTCCGGGAATACGGCACGACCTTGCGCGGGCTCATGACCGAGCACGGGATCGACCCGCATCGCTTTCTCGACTATGTCCATGAGATCGACCACACGCCGGTTGTGCCCGACCCGGCCCTGGATCGGGCGCTCGCGCGCCTTGCCGGGCGCAAGCTCGTCTTCACCAATGGCTCATGCAGCCATGCGGAGCGGGTGATGGCGCGGCTCGGGGTCGCCCGTCATTTCGAGGCGGTGTTCGACATCGCGGCGGCGCACTTCACACCGAAGCCCGAGCTTGCCTGCTACCATGCGCTCATCGAGCGCCATGGCGTGGCGCCGGCGGCGGCTGCGATGATCGACGACATCCCGCGCAACCTGCTGCCGGCGCACGGGCTCGGCATGACGACGATCTGGGTCATCACCGATACGGAATACGGCGGTACCGGCGAGGATGGGGGACATATCCATCACCGCACCGAGAATCTCGCGGCCTTCCTCGAGGCGGTGCTCGCCGCCCGCATGCCGGCGCAGGGAGGCGTCGCGGCCGGCGGTTGACAGGGGCGGAGGGCTGTCCCATTGTGCCGCGGCACTTCACCCGACGGGCCATTCCAGCCATGACACTCGACGAGATTCGACGCCGCATCGAGGCCGCTTGGGAAGAGCGCGACGGCATCACGCCGGCAACCGATGGCGAGCTGCGCCACGCCGTCGAGGCGGCGCTCGACGCTCTGGATTCCGGGAAGGCGCGCGTCGCCGAGAAGCGCGGCGGCGAATGGCTCGTCAATCAATGGCTCAAGAAGGCGGTCCTGCTCTCCTTCCGGCTCACCGATTCCGCGGCGATCCCCGGCGGTCCGGGCGATCCCGCGCGCGGTGGCGCGCCCTGGTTCGACAAGGTGCGCTCCAAATTCGAAGGCTGGGACGAGGCGCGGTTCCGCGCCGCCGGCTTTCGTGCGGTGCCTGGCTCGATCGTGCGCCATTCCGCCTATATCGCGCCCGGCGTCGTGCTGATGCCAAGCTTCGTCAATCTAGGGGCTCATGTCGGCAGCGGCACGATGGTCGACACCTGGGCGACGGTCGGCTCCTGCGCCCAGATCGGCAAGAACTGCCATCTTTCGGGCGGTGTCGGGATCGGCGGCGTGCTCGAGCCGCTTCAGGCGGGCCCGGTCATCATCGAGGACAATTGCTTTATCGGCGCACGCAGCGAAGTCGTGGAGGGTGTCGTCGTCGAGACGGGCTCCGTGCTTGCGATGGGCTGCTTCATCGGCGCCTCGACGCGCATCATCGACCGCGAGACCGGCGAGGTCTTCACCGGGCGCGTGCCCGCTTATTCGGTCGTGGTGCCGGGGACCACGCCGGGCAAGATTCTTCCCGATGGCAGCGCGACGCCCGGCCTCTATTGCTGCGTGATCGTGAAGCGTGTCGACGAGCGCACGCGCTCTAAGACCTCGATCAACGAATTGCTGCGGGCGTGAGCACGAAGCGCCAGAACACTGCCGTCGATCCGGTCGAACTCGCGCGGGCGCTGATCCGCTGCCCCAGTGTGACGCCCGCCGAGGGCGGTACCCTTGCGCTTCTCGAGGAGCGGCTCACGGAGCTCGGCTTCGCCTGCCACCGTCTCACCTTCAGCGAGGACGGCACCCCGGACGTCGAGAACCTCTATGCGCGGCTCGGCGAGGGGGCACCCAATTTCTGCTTTGCCGGGCATACCGATGTCGTGCCGGTCGGGCGCGAGGCCGCCTGGACGGTCGACCCCTTCGGCGGAGAGGTGATCGACGGCTATCTCTACGGGCGCGGCACCGCCGATATGAAGGGCGCGATCGCCGCCTTCATTGCCGCGGCGGCGCGGTTCCTCGCGGCGCGGGGCGACGGCTTTCACGGCTCCATCAGCCTGCTCATCACCGGCGACGAGGAAGGGCCCTCGATCAACGGCACGCGCAAGGTGCTCGACTGGCTCAAGGGGCGCAGCGAGCGGCTCGATGCCTGCATCGTGGGCGAGCCGACCAATCCAACCCGGCTTGGCGAGATGATCAAGATCGGCCGTCGCGGCAGCCTCAATGGCAGCCTCCTCGTGCGCGGAGTCCAGGGCCACACGGCCTATCCCCATCTCGCCGACAATGCCGCGCACCGCATCCTGCGCATGCTGGACGCCGTGATCCGCGAGCCGCTCGACGAGGGCAGCGCGCATTTCCAAGCCTCGACACTCCAGATCGCCAGCATCGATGTCGGCAACCCCGCCACGAACGTGATTCCCGGTGAGGCGAGCGCTCGCTTCAACATCCGCTTCAACGACCGGCACACGCCGGACAGCATCGAAAGCTGGCTGCGCGAGCGGTTCGACCGCGTGGGTGGGGACTACACGCTCACGCTCCAAGTCTCGGGCGTTTCGTTCCTGACGCCGCCCGGAAACTTGAGCCGCCTGCTCTCCGAGGCGATCGAAAAGATGACGGGCTTGACGCCCGAGCTGAGCACCACGGGTGGCACCTCGGATGCGCGCTTCATCAAGGACCACTGCCCGGTCGCCGAGTTCGGCCTCGTCGGACAGACGATGCACAAGGTCGACGAGCGCGTGCCCGTGGCCGATTTGGAGACGCTCACCGCTATTTACGCCGCGGTGCTGGAAGGCTTTTTTGCGCGCCCATGATCGGCCTCAGGGAGATCACCTACAGCCTTTACGGCGCCTATCGACTCTGCCGTTTCGATTCCGGCGGCCTCTCCTATCTGAATACGACGATCGAAGGCTTCTGGCGCTCGTTCTTCAGCGCGGTGCTGATCGCGCCCTTGCATTTCCTCATCGTCGCCCTCGGCTTCGATCCCACCCCGGCCGCGAGCCTCTGGCGCATCATCGTGATCGAAGCCTTGACCTATGTAATTCTCGTTTTCGCCTATCCGGTGATCGTGCATTCCGTCTGCCAGCTCCTCGACCGTCGCGGCCGCTACGTCTCCTATATCGTCGCCTATAACTGGGCCAATGTGATCCAGATGGCGCTCGTCTTTCCGGTGGCATTGCTGGCCGCGAGCGGCCTTGTGCCCGTCGCCGTCACCGATGTCGCGCAGCTCGCGGTAACGGCCGTGACCCTCGCCATGTTCTGGTATATCGCCAAGGCAGCGCTTCAGGTGCCGGGCTTGACGGCGGCAGCGCTCGTCGTCATCGACGTCGTGTTGGGGCTTATCGTCCACACTATCGCCGACGGCCGGCTTTCCCTGAGCTGAGTCAATAGACCACCTCGACGAGATAGAGACCGTCCGGAGGCGCCGTTGGCCCGGCGGCGCGCCGATCGCGCGCCTCGAGCACGCGACGCATGTCGTCAGGCGTCCATTTGCCGAGGCCGACCAGCTTCAGGCTGCCAACCATGTTGCGCACCTGATGATGGAGGAAGGAGCGGGCGCGGGCTTCGATCAGAATCGCCTCATCCGCGATGCGCAGCGCCAGCCGGTCGAGCGTCTTGACGGGGGATTGCGCCTGGCACTCCGCAGCGCGAAAGCTGGAGAAATCATGGCGCCCGACGAGGTGATCGGCCGCCGCCTGCATTGCCGCGACATCGAGGGGCGCCTGCACCAGCCAGGCCCGGCCGCGCTCGATCGTGAGCGGCGCGCGGCGATTGACGATGCGGTAGAGATAGGCGCGCTCGCGCGCCGAGAAGCGGGCATGAAAACGCACGTCGACGGCTTCCGCCCGCAGAACGGCCACCGCGTGGGGCTTCATATGGAAATTGAGTGCGTCGCGCACCGTCTCGCCATCGGTGGCTTTGTCGAGGTCGATATGGGCGACCTGGCCGAGCGCATGCACGCCGGCATCGGTGCGGCCAGCGACGTGGGCGACCACCCGCTCGCCGCTGAAGCGGAGGATGGCGCCCTCGAGCACTTCCTGGACGGAGAGCCCGTTGCTTTGACGCTGCCAGCCAACGAAGCCGCGCCCGTCATACTCGATCACGAGCTTGTAGCGCGTCACCCGAGCACCGTGCCGGCCGGAACCGGCCGGCCGCGGAGGAAGGTATCGGCGTCGAGGGGCCGTCCGCCGGCGCGTTGCACGCGGAGGAGCTGAAGCGCGCCCTCACCACAGGCGACCGTGAGGCGGTCGTCGAGGGTCACACCCGGCAGCCCCGCCTTCGCGACACTCCCACGCGCTGCCGCCAATACGCGGATGCGCTCGCCAAACAGCGTGAACCAGGCGCCGGGCGCCGGGCTGAAGGCGCGTACCTGGCGCGCCAATGTCTCGGCGGAAGCGCGCCAATCGAGGCGCGTCTCCGTCTTGGCGATCTTCGCCGCATAAGTGACGCCATCGCTTGGCTGAGGTGTCGTTACAATCCGGCCGGCGGCAAGCCCGTCGAGGGCCGCGACCAGGAGCTTGGCGCCCAAGGCGGCGAGCGCGTCGTGCAGGGTGCCGGCATCCATATCGGGTGCGATGGGAATGCCCTCGCGGCACAGCATGGGGCCGGTATCAAGCCCCTCATCCATCTTCATGATCGTGATGCCGGTCTCCGCATCGCCGGCGAGGATCGCGCGCTGGATCGGCGCCGCTCCCCGCCAGCGCGGCAGCAGCGAGGCATGCACGTTGAGGCAGCCGAGGCGCGGTGCTCCGAGGATCGCCGGCGGAAGAAGGAGGCCATAGGCGACCACGACGGCGGCGTCGAGGTCAAGGGCGCCAAAGGACGCCTGCTCTGCGGCGTCACGCAGGGTCTGCGGCGTGCGCACTTCGATGCCATGGGCGATGGCGACGCGCTCGACGGGCGAGGCCTGGGGGTGCTGCCCACGGCCCGCGGGACGCGGCGGCTGCGTGTACACGCGGACCATCTCGTGGCCGGCCGTGAGCAAGGCGGCGAGGCTCGGCACGGCGAAATCCGGGGTTCCCATGAAGGCGAGCCGCAGCCGGCTCATGGCGCAGCCCGGCGCCGCGCGCTCACGCGAGGGCGGCTTCTTTCTGCTTCTTCGCCTTGGCGAGCTTGCGCAGGATCATGTTGCGCTTGAGGGCCGAGATATGATCGACGAAAAGAAGGCCGTCGAGGTGATCGATCTCGTGCTGCACGCAAGTGGCCAGCAGTCCCTCCATCTCCTGCTCGCGAATCTCGTTCTGCTCGTCGAGATAGCGCACCCGGCAGCGCGCCGGCCGATTTACGATCGCATATTGATCGGGCAAAGACAGGCATCCCTCCTCATAGCTCGCGATTTCCTCGGAGGTCCACAGGATCTCGGGGTTCGCCATGCGCAGAGGGGCCGGCGGCTCGCCCTCCTTCGCCACATCCACGACCAGCACGCGCTTGTCCACACCCACTTGGGGCGCGGCCAAGCCGATCCCCGGCGCCGCATACATGGTATCGAGCATGTCGTCCATCAGCTTGCGAACCCCGTCATCCACCCGGACGATGGGCTTGCACTTGCGCTTAAGACGGGGATCCGGCGCGGTGATGATCGACAGAAGGGCCATGGCGGGGTCTTTGGAATTCTTCCAATGAGGAATGATGCCTTACCTATGGCTTCGCCGAGGCGCCGTCAAGCGCGTCGCGGGCACCCTGCGGAGCCTCGGCGGCCGGACCGATCCGAAGCGCGCTGACGAGGCCGCCTGCCAGCGCAAGCAGGGCGCCCAGGCCCAGGCCGATGCGCGGCGCGATACCGGCAGGCGCCAAGGTGAAGAGCAGGGTCATGATGACGGCGCCGGCGGTCTGGCCGGCAAGCCGCGCCGTGCCTTGCATGCCCCCGGCAGCACCGCTGCGCTCGCGAGGGGCGGAGAGCAGCATGTTACGGTTGTTGGGCGTCTGGAAGAAGCCGAAGCCGAAGCCGCAGAGCATCATGAAGGGCACCAGCGGCAAGAGGCCGCGGTTGAGGGGCCAGAGGGCGGCGAACGCGAGGCCGCCGGCGAGGCAAGCGCCACCGAAGGTGCAAAGCCAGGCTGTCGGCACGCGGTCGGAGAAGCGGCCGGAGAGCGGCGCCGCGAGCGCGACCGCGAGGGGCCACGGGATCATGTAGAGTCCGGTCATGAACGCGTCCTGGCCGAGCCCGTGCTGGAGATAGAACGGCAGAGCCACATAGCTCGACATCTGAGCGGAGAAGCAGCAGACCGAGGCGATCACCGAGACGCGGAAGGAGCGATCGCGCAGGAGATCGAGCGGGATGAGCGGGGCCTTGCGCGGCAGCTCGCGCCGGATGAGCGCTGCGAGCCCCGCGGCCGCCGCGGCGAGCAGCGCGCCGCCGAGTCCGGGCCGGGTCGCCAGCAGCTCGATCCCGATGACGACCGCTCCGAAGACGCCCGCATTGAGCGACACGCTCGGAAGATCGAGCCTGCGGCCCGAGCCCGGCGTGCGCGGCAAGCCGCATGAGGTCAGTAGCACGAGGCCGCCCACGGGGATATTGACGGCGAAGAGCCAGGGCCAGCTTGCGACGGAGAGGATCGCGGCTCCGATCGCGGGCCCGGCCGCGGAGGACAGCGCCACCGTGAGCGCGTTCCAGCCGATCCCGGCGCCGAGCAGCCTCCGTGGATAGATGAAGCGCAGCAGGGCGACCGCAAGCGACATCACCGCGGCGCTTCCGAGCCCCTGGAGGAAGCGCGCGGCGACCAGCCACGGCAGGGAGGGTGCGAGGGCGCATAGCGCCGAGGCTCCGGTGAAAAGCACGACCCCGGCAATGAAGACCCGGCGATACCCCAAGCTCTCGCCGGCCGCCGCGGCGGGCAGAAGGAACATGACGATCGCCATTTGATAGCCGGTGACGACCCATACGGAGGCGCCGGGCGAGACCTGGAGGGTTAGCGCGATCGTCGGGAGTGCAAGGTTGGCAATCGCCCCATCGAGCACGACCAGCACGATGGCGGCCAGGACGGAGGCCATGGCGACGTAACGGCGCGGCGTCGGCAGGCCATCCGCTTCGCCCTCGTTTCCGTGGGTCGCGTGAGGGTTAGCGAGCGGCGCCTGAGCCTGGGGAGAACGGGTCTGGGACGAGATCGACATCACGGCTCCGAGCCGAGTTGCGGAGGGGCGCAGCATAGCGGCTGGGAATCCCTGGGGAAGCTGCAAAGCCCGCAGCTTATCCCTGCGCCAAACGCAAGGCGCGACATCGAGCCTCGAGGCGCGCATGGATGCCGATCCCGCCCATCGCTGGCTGCGTGGCGCGATGCTGACGACGCGCCCGCAGACAGGGTCGCCGCGAGTCGGGTTTCGGCCTCCCGGCAGTCCTGGGCCGTCGCCTGCGCTCTTCGGCCATGCTAAGTTCGGCGAAATCGGAGTTGGGGCAGCATGGATATGGGGCTCGTCATTCTGGCCGGCGCCGTAATTCTGGCGGCGGCCATCATTCTCTTCTTTGCCTTCCGCGGCGGGCGGACCGAAGCGGATGCGAACCGGCATGTGGCCGAGCTGGCCGGGCGGCTCAGTCAGATGGCGGGGGCGCAAGCCTCGGCGCTGGCGCAGATGTCGGAGCGGCTGCAGGCGCAGGAGCGGCTGCTCACGAAGATGCTCGAGGAGCGGCTCGATACGGTGACCACGCGCGTCAGCGCCACCTTGGAGAAGTCCTCCCAGGCCCAGGCCGAGACGCTCGGCGAATTGCGCGAGCGCATCGCCCGCATCGATGCCGCACAGGCCAACATCACCGAGCTCTCGAGCCAGATGGTCTCGCTTCAGCAGATTCTCTCGAACAAGCAGGCGCGCGGCAGCTTCGGCGAGCTGCAGCTCCAGGACTTGGTGCAGAGCGTGCTGCCGCCTTCGGCCTATCGCTTCCAGGCGACGATCGGAGACAATAAGCGGGTCGATTGCCTGCTCGACCTTCCCAATCCGCCGGGCCCCATCGCCATCGACGCCAAATTCCCCCTCGAGAGCTATGTGGCCCTGCGCGACGCGGACGATGATGGTGCGCGGGTGCAGGCCGCACGCAGCCTGCGCACGGATATGATGAAGCATATCGGCGACATCGCGGAGAAGTATATCGTGCCCGGCCATACCGCGGAGGCGGCCCTGCTCTTCCTGCCTTCCGAAGCCGTCTATGCCGAGCTTCACGCCAATTTCGCCGATGTCATTGAGCAATCTTATCGCAAGCGCGTCTTCATCGTCTCACCGACGACGCTGTGGGCGACGCTCAACACGATTCGCGCGGTGCTCAAGGATGTGCGCATGCGCGAGCTCGCCGGCGTCATTCAAAAGGAGGTCATGGCACTGCTCGGCGATGTGCGCCGCTTGGACGAGCGCGTGGGCAAGCTGCAAAGCCACTTCAACCAGACGAGCGAGGACGTCCGCCAGATCCGCATCTCGACCGACAAGGTGGTCAAGCGCGCCGAGAGCATCGAGGAGCTGGAGTTCGATGATGCGGACGGCAATGCGGCGCTGCCGGCCGCACCGGCGCAGGCACGGGCCCAGGACCGAAGCGCTGGCGACGTCGAAAAGCTATGAGAGCTCAGGCCGGCCGGCGCGCCTTGAGAGCGGCCGCGAGCGTTCCGTCATCGAGGTAGTCGAGCTCGCCGCCAACGGGCACGCCATGGGCCAGGCGGGAGACGGCAATGCCGAGCGGCGCAAGCCGGTCGGCGATGTAATGCGCCGTCGTTTGCCCGTCGACGGTGGCGTTGGTCGCGAGAATCACCTCTTTGATCCCCTCCTCGCGCACCCGCTGGATGAGCCGGGGAATATTGAGCTGCTCCGGGCCGATGCCGTCCAGAGCGGAGAGGGTTCCTCCCAGCACGTGATAGCGCCCTTTGAAGGCCGTGGTGCGCTCGAGGGCCCAGAGATCGGCCACCTCCTCGACCACGCAGAGGACGGCACCGTCACGGCGGCTATCGGCGCAAATGGCGCAGGGATCGCGCGTGTCGATGTTGCCGCAGCGCGAACAGGCGCGGACATGGTTGGCGACGTCGGCGAGCGCTGCGGCGAGCGGATCGAGGAGCGTTTCGCGCCGCTTGATGAGGTGCAGCGCCGCGCGCCGCGCCGAGCGCGGCCCCAGCCCGGGCAGCTTCGCGAGAAGCTGGATGAGACGATCGATTTCGGGTCCGATCATGGGTTCGCCGCGGCCCGCCAGGGCCGCCGCCGCTCAGAAGGGCAGCTTGAGGCCGGGCGGCAAGTTTAGGCCGCCGGTCAGCTTTTGCATCTCCTCGGCGGCCTGCGCCTCGGCCTTGGCCTTGGCGTCGCTGAAGGCCGCCACGATCAAGTCCTCGAGCACCTCCACCTCCTTGGGATCGACGAGGGAGGGGTCGATCTTCACCTTGCGCATCTCGCCTTTGCCGTTGACGGTGACGGTCACCAGGCCGCCGCCGGAAGCGCCCGCGACCTCGACCGCGGCAAGCCTCTCCTGCATCGCCTGCATACGGCTTTGCATCTCTTGGGCCTGTTTCATGAGCTGGCCGAGATTCTTCATGTATCGAAGTCTCCGTCACTGAAGGATGCGGGAAGCTCATCGGCGGCGTCGGGCGGCTTCGCCTTGACCGCGAGATCGCGCACGCGCTCGACGGCGGCCCCGGGAAAGCGCTGCAGGATGGCCTGCACGAGCGGATGATGCTCGGCCTCGGCGCGACGGTCGGCGGCACGCCGCTTGGCCTGCTCGGCCAAGGTCGCGGCCCCCGCTTGATTGGAAACGGTGATCGTCCAGCGCCGTCCCGTCCAGTCGTGGAGCAAGGTGGTGAGCCGGGGCGCCAGATTGGCGAGCGCATGCTCGTTCGGGCGCAGCTCGAGCCGGCCGGGCTCGAAGCGCACGAGATGCACGTTGTTGCGCAGATGGGCGCCGAGAATCGGCTCGTGGATCTCGACGAGCTCGACGAGGGCCTCGAAGTCGCGCGGCGCGCCTTCCTCCGGCGCCGCCGCGGGGATTGGGTCCGGTGCGACCGCCTCGGCGCGGCGAGCCAGCATCGCCTGGGGACGACCACCCGCCGGCGCCGGGGCTCCGGTCGCGGCAACGCCCGTTGCGCGCGAGGCCGAAGGCGCTGGCGGTGCCGCCGCCCCGCGTCCAACCGCGCCATTGCCGCCCGATGCCGTCGCGGCGTCGGCTCGGGATGACGGGCCGGGTGATGGCGATGCGGGGGCACTCGCGCTCAGCGACTTCACGAGCTCGGCCGGGCTCGGGAGATCCGCCGCATAGGCGAGCCGGATCAGCGCCATTTCGGCGGCCATCAGCGGCATCGAGGCCGTCTGCGCCTCGCTCAGGCCCTTGAGCAGCATCTGCCAGGCCCGCGCTAGGCTGGGCATGGGAAGCTCGGCGGCCATGGCGAGGCCGCGCGCGCGCTCGGCATCCGAAGCGACCGGCCCTTCCGCCGCCGCGTCGATCTTGAGGAGGGTGAGCCAGTGGCAAGTCTCAAGGAGGTCCTGCAGCACCACGACGGGATCGGCGCCGGCCTTGTAGAGCTCGCCAAGGAGGATCAGCGCATTCTTGATCGCGCCCTTCATCAGAAGATCGAAAAGATCGACGATCTGCGACCGATCCGCGAGGCCCAGCATCTCGCGAACCTGCTCGACGCTCGGCGCGCCGGCGCCATGGGCGATAGCCTGGTCGAGGAGCGAGAGGCCGTCGCGTACCGAGCCGTCGGCTGCGCGCGCAACGAGCTGGATGGCCTCGGGCGCCAGCGCGGCACCTTCCGCCGCAGCCACCTTGGCGAGATGATCCGCCAGGACCGCCTGGTCGACGCGCCGCAGATCGAAGCGTTGGCAGCGGGACAGCACCGTGATCGGCACCTTGCGGATCTCGGTCGTCGCGAAGATGAACTTGACGTGCTCCGGCGGCTCCTCGAGCGTCTTCAACAAGGCGTTGAAGGCGTTCTTCGAGAGCATGTGCACTTCATCGATGATATAGACCTTGTAGCGCGCCGTGATCGGACGATAGCGCACGCCGTCGATGAGCTCGCGGATGTCGTCGACCCCGGTACGGCTCGCCGCGTCCATCTCGATGACGTCGACGTCGCGGTCGGCGGCGATGGCGACGCAGTGCTCGCAGACGCCGCAGGGCTCGACCGTCGGCCCGCCCTTTCCGTCCACACCCGTGCAGTTGAGGGCCTTCGCGATGATGCGCGCCGTGGTCGTCTTGCCCACGCCGCGGACGCCCGTCAGCACGAAGGCATGCGCCAGCCGGCTCTGCTTGAAGGCGTTGGTGAGCGTGCGCACCATCGCCTCCTGCCCGATGAGCTCGGCGAAGCGGCCTGGGCGATATTTGCGCGCGAGGACGCGGTAGGGGGTCGGGTCGCCCGAAGGGGTCAGGTCGGTCATGGCGCCCGGCGGTGATCCCTCGATCGCTGATGGGTGCGCGGAAATGGCAGGAGGCTGGCGAACGACCCGGGCCGAACTCGTTACGGCTGCTTCCTTCCGGACCTGACCGGGTTGGCGAGGAGCTCGTCCGCCGCCAACCTCCCAGAGGCACTATATCAGGATTGGACCCGGGAGTCGCAAGCCCCGCGATTGCGCGAAGCGCCGCCCTGTGCGAGGGTCAAGGCCATGATCCGCCGTCCGAATTTCTATGCCGAAAGCGGCCTCGACCGCATGAGCCAACGGCGCGCCGACGCCGAGTGGCTGGCCGCGCGCCTGAGCGATCCGCACAGCCGGCTGGTCCCGGTCTGGCGGGCGCAGAACCTGTTCCGCGCGACTGCTGGCGCCGACGGCTTTCCGGCGCCGCTCTTTCCCGCGGTCACGGCGCTGCCCAGCCTTCTCAATGGCGAGCGCAACGTCGTGCTGCTTGGCGTGATCGAGGAGGTCGCCCATTTCGCGGTCGATCTTTCCCATGTGGAGGATCCGGCGGAGGCCTGCGCGCAGCTCGGCGGCGGCGAGTTCGCCGATCTGCGTCGCTACGGCGCGCTTCTCGAGCGCCGCGCCGGCGCCATGCTCGCCTATGCCCGTGGCATCCTTCATTGGCACTCGCGCCACCGCTTCTGCGGCGTCTGCGGTGCGGCGACGGAGAGCGCCCATGCCGGGCATCTGCGCCTCTGCACGCGGCCCGAATGCCGGGCCCAGCATTTCCCCCGTACCGATCCCGCGGTGATCATGCTGGTGACCGATGGCGAGCGCTGCCTCCTCGGGCGCCAGAGGATATGGGCGCCGGGAATGCATTCGACCCTCGCCGGCTTCGTCGAGCCGGGCGAGAGCCTGGAGGAGGCCGTCGCCCGCGAGGTCTACGAGGAGACCGGCGTGCGCGTGACGGATGTGCGCTACCATTCCTCGCAGCCCTGGCCGTTCCCGGCCTCGATCATGCTCGGCTTCCATGCCAAGGCGACGACCACGACGATCGATGTGGACCGCGTCGAGCTCGAGGATGCGCGCTGGTTTACGCGCGAGGAGCTCCTCGCCTGCCCCGAGAACGACAGCTTCCGCCTGCCCCGCCGCGATTCGATCGCGCGCCGCCTCGTCGAGAGCTGGCTCGGCCGCGACTGACGCTCAATCGCCGGCGTTGCGCTCCGACTGGAAGCGATAGGGGTGCGCCGGATAGACGCCGAGAATCTTGAAGCTGGTGCTGAAGAAGCGCAGCTCCTCGAGAGCCAGGCTCAGATTGCGCTGGCTCGGATGACCCTCGACATCGGCGTAGAACTGGGTCGCGGTGAAGCGGCCGCCGAGCATGTAGCTCTCGAGCTTCGTCATGTTGATGCCGTTGGTGGCGAAGCCGCCGAGGGCCTTGTAGAGGGCCGCCGGCACGTTGCGAACGTTGAAGACGAAGGTCGTGACGACCGGCCCCCGCGCTGGATTGGGATCGATCGCCTCGCGCGCCATGACGAGAAAGCGCGTGGTGTTGTGCTCCGCGTCCTCGATATTGGCGCGCAGCGTCTCGAGCCCGTAGATCTCGCCGGCCAGCGGCGAGGCGATGGCTCCTTGCGTCTTGTCGTTCCACTTGGCGATGTCGCGCGCGGCCCCGGCGGTATCCGCGTGGACGACCGGCTTGAGCCCGAGCGCCGCGATCAGCTTGCGGCACTGGTTGAGGGCGTGGACATGGCTGTGGACCAGCTTGACGTCGCCGAGGACCGCTCCCTTTGGCGCCAGCAGCGAGTGATTCACCCGGTGGAAATGCTCGGCGATGATGTGAAGGCCCGAATCCGGCAGCAGATGGTGATTGTCGGCGACCCGCCCCGCGACCGAGTTCTCGACCGGGATCATCGCGTAGCGCGCGCGCCTCTCCCGCACGGCGGCGAAAGTCTCCTCGAAACTCTCGCAGGGCAGCGTCGCGAGCTCGGGGAACACGGCTCGGCACGCCATGTCCGAATAGGCGCCGGGCACGCCTTGAAACGCGATCTGGCTGTCCGGCGATGGCTTGTCCGACATCGTGTCCTGCGCGGCCCTGATGCGACGGCTCAATCTCGCCTGCCGACGGCCAGCATCTGCCGCGCCCGCGCGAGATCCGCCGGAGTATTGACATCGGGCGGAACCGTGTCAACGAGCGCCACGTCGATGCGCATGCCGGCCTCGAGCGCGCGCAGCTGCTCGAGACGCTCGCGCCGCTCGAGGATGCCCGGCGGCAGGCGCACGAAGCGCGCGAGCGCCACCCGGCGATAGGCGTAGAGCCCGATGTGGTGGTAGAGCGGGCCGTCGCCGCCAGGCACGGTGGCGCGGCTGAAATAGAGGGCGCGGCCCACCACGGCACCGGGTGGAAACCCGACCACCGCCTTCACCATGTTGGGGTCGCTGCGGTCTTCCTTGCGCGTGATGACGACGACGACGCTCGCGATGTCGACGTCGGGGTCGGCGAGCGGAGTGAAGACGGCGCGGATGACCGCGGGATCGATGCTGGGGACATCCCCTTGCACATTGACCACGGCGTCGTGGCGGCCGGCAGGATCGACGCGCTCCAGCGCCTCGAAGATGCGGTCCGAGCCCGAGGGATGGTCCGGGCGGGTGAGCACGGCGCGCCCGCCGACCTTCTCGATGGCCTCGGCGATCTCGGGATCGCTCGCCGCGACGACAACAGGCCCGATATCGGCGGCGACGGCGCGCCGCCACACATGCACGATCATCGGCTCGCCGGCAATCTCGGCGAGCACCTTGTTGGGCAGCCGGGTCGCGGCCAGCCGCGCGGGAATCATCACGATGGGATTGACGGGGACGGACATGGAATGGCTCGGCGAGGTCGCGCGGATTGCGACATTTTGCCGCGGCAACCCAGGAATTTCGCCGGAAATCTCGGGGTGACGCGGCGATGGGGGGACCATATAACGATTGCCCTTGAGGCGGAATCGATTTATCGACGCTCGCCGCCTCAAACGCTTGTGGCCGCCGCCTCCACGGGCCCGACGGGCGGCCGTTTCGCGCGTTACGTCTGCGGCGGATGGGCAAGAGGGACGCATGGATTCGTTCGAGTGGAACAAGGTCGCCGGCGCCGTATTGATGACCTTGCTCATCATGACGGTGATCGGCCATGCCGGCGACATCTTGGTGCCCGAGCCGGAGCCCGGCAAATCGCATATCGAGATCGCCGGTGCCGAGGCGGCGCAGACGACGCAGCAGGCCAAGGCGCCCGCCAACCAGCCCTTCTCCGTCTATCTTGCCAAGGCCAACCCCCAGCAGGGCGCGAAGGCGGCCCACATCTGCGAGACCTGCCACAACCTCCAGAAGGGCAAGGGCCCCAAGATCGGCCCCGATCTCTGGGGCGTCGTCGGCCGCAAGGTCGCGAGCAATGACGGCTTCCAGTATTCGGACGCGATCAAGAAGATCGGCGGCGATTGGGATTTCGACAAGCTCAACGAGTGGCTCGCCAGCCCGCAGAAGATGGCGCCCGGCACCAAGATGACCTTCGCCGGCATTCCCGACGAGCAGCAACGCGCCGACGTGATCGCCTATCTCAACACCCAGAGCGACAAGCCCGAGCCGCTTCCGAAGGTGACAAGCGCCGCGAGCGCACAGCCGGCCCAGGGGGCCGCTGCCGAGCCGAGCCCGTCCAAGAGCGCTCAGCCGGCGCAGGAAGCCAAGGCGCCCGCCAATGCCGGCCTCGACCAGCGCCTCGCCAAGGCGAATCCCGCGGAGGGTGCCAAGGATGCGCGGATCTGCGAGACCTGCCATAATTTCGAGAAAGGCAAGGGCCCCAAGATCGGCCCCGATCTTTGGGACGTCGTGGGTCGCAAGGTGGCGAGCCAGGAGAAGTTCAGCTATTCCGATGCCATCAAGAAGATCGGCGGCAATTGGGACTTCCAGAAGCTCGACGAGTGGCTCACCAGCCCGCAGAAGATGGCGCCCGGCACCAAGATGACCTTCGCCGGCGTGCCCGACGCGCAGAAGCGCGCGGACATCATCGCCTTCCTCAATTCGAAGAGCGACAAGCCGCAGCCTCTACCCAAGTGAGGCCGGCGCAAGCGTCGCGCGCGACGGCGCGTCTCTCCGCTGCCATTCCCCTTGGCAGAACGGCGCCTTTCGTCGACACTCCGCGGTCATGAGCGCGCCCGCTCTCGACGATCTCGTCGAACTTGCGCAGCAGCTCGCCGATGCGAGCGGCGCCGTGGCGCAGCGCTATTTCCGTACCGGCGTCGCCGTCGACGACAAGGCCGACCTCTCGCCCGTCACCGTGGCCGACCGCGAAGCCGAGGCGGCCATGCGCCGGCTGATCGAGCAGCGCTTCCCCGATCACGGCATCATCGGCGAGGAATACGGCCCCAAGCGTCCCGACGCCCCTTACGTCTGGGTGCTTGATCCCATCGACGGCACCAAGTCCTTCATCACGGGGAAGCCGCTCTTCGGCACCTTGATCGGCCTCCTCCACGAGGACCGCGCGCTTCTCGGCGTCATCAACCATCCTGCCCTGGGAGAGCGCTGGCTCGGCGCACGCGGCCGTCCCACGCTCTTCAACGGCAAGCCGGTCAAGGCGCGCGGCTGCGCGTCGCTTGACCAGGCGGCGCTCTACACCACCTCGCCCTATATGTTCAAAAGCGAGGGCGACGCCATCGCCTTCGAGCGCGTGCGCAAGGCGGTCAAGCTCGCCGGCTTCGGCTGCGACTGCTACGCCTATGGCCTGATCGCCAATGGCAGCGTCGATCTCGTCATCGAGGGCGGGCTCGGGGTCTATGATTATTGCGGCCCCATCGCGGTTATCGAGGGTGCGGGCGGGCTCATCACCGATTGGCAGGGCCGCCCCCTCGGCCTCCACTCCGACGGACGCGTGGTGGCGGCCGGCGACCGCCGCGCCCATGAGCAGGCCCTCGACCGCCTTGCGCAACAAGGCCCGAATTAGCGGCAAAAAGCCGGGGGGCGACGTTGGCATCCCTTTTTCGCCAACGCGACGCCAAGCCCCTGATCTGTCGGCCCTTTGCCCGGTTCCGCTTGATGGAGAGGGAGGAAACCCCCATGCTGGGGAGACTCGCGTTCGCACTCCCGCTCGAGGCCGCCATGCCGAGAATCCTCGCCGCGCTTTTCCCGCTGCTGCTATTGATCGCGGCCACCGCGGCACCCGCCCGCGCGGCTGACGCAAATCCCGGCAGCGAGGGCTGGTCGATCTATGGCGATCTCAAATACAAGCCCGGCTTCACCCATTTCGACTACGCCGATCCCGCAGCCCCCAAGGGCGGCGAGCTGCGCGAGGCGGCGACGGGAACCTTCGACAGCCTCAATCCCTTCATCCTGAAAGGCGTGCCCGCCTCGGGCATCGGCCTCGTCTTCGACACCCTCACGGTCCAGAGCCAGGACGAGCCCTCCTCGGAATACGGCCTGGTGGCGCAGACCATTGAGGTGCCTCCGGATCGCGCCTCCGTCACCTTCACGCTCCGGCCCGAGGCGCGCTTCCAGGACGGCAGCCCGATCACCGCCGACGACGTGGTGTGGACCTTCGATACGCTCAAGAGCAAGGGCAGCCCCCTTTATGCCGCCTATTACCAGAGCATCGTGAAGGCGGAAGCGCTCGGCCCGCACAAGGTGAAGTTCAGCTTCGCCCCCGGCGACAATCGCGAGCTGCCTCTCATCATCGGCCAGCTCCCGATTCTCTCGAAGAAATACTATGCCAGCCATGATTTCGAGAAGACGACCCTGGACCAGCCGCTTGGCAGCGGCCCCTACAAGGTGGCCGCGGTCGATCCCGGCCGCTCGATCAGCTATGAGCGCGACAAGAGCTACTGGGCCAAGGACCTGCCGGTGAACAAGGGCCGCTACAATTTCGATCGCATCCGCATCGACTACTATCGCGACGACAACGTGTCCCTCGAGGCGTTCAAGGCCGGCAATTACGATTTCCGCCTCGAGAACAGCTCGAAGTTCTGGGCGACGGGCTACGCATCCCCGGCCCTCAAGGCGGGCCTCATCAAGAAGGAGGCGATCCCGAGCAAGGACCCCTTCGGCATGCAAGGCTACGCCTTCAATATCCGCCGCGACATCTTCAAGGACCCGCGGGTGCGCCTCGCCATTGCCAACGCCCTCGACGTGGAGTGGGAGATCAAGGCGCTCCTCTACGGCGCCTACAAGCACATCCAGAGCTATTTCGCCAATTCCGAGCTTGCCTCCCACGGCCTGCCGAGCCCCGAGGAGCTCAAGCTGCTGGAGCCGCTCAAGAGCGAGATCCCGCCCGAGGTCCTCACCGAGGAATACCACCCGCCCATGACCGACGGCTCGGGCAATATCCGCCCCAATCTCGCCAAGGCGCTCAAGCTTCTCGAGGCCGCGGGCTGGACGATCAAGGGCGGGCGCATGACCAACGCCAAGGGCGAGCAGCTCGCCTTCGAGATCCTCCTCGACCAGCCCGCCTTCGAGCGCCTGACCCAGCCCTTCGTCGAGAATCTGAAGCGCCTTGGCATCGCGGCGCGCATCCGCACCGTCGACACGGCGCAATATCAGAACCGGGTGCGCGATTTCGATTACGACATGATCGTGGCGCGCTACGGCGAATCGATCTCGCCGGGCAACGAGCAGCGCGACTATTGGAGCTCCGAGGCCGCCGATACGCCGGGGAGCTCCAATTACGTCGGCATCAAGGACAAGGCCATCGACAAGCTCATCGACCTCGTCATTGCGGCCCCCGACCGGCAGAGCCTGGTGACGCGCGTCCACGCCCTCGACCGCGTGCTGCTGTGGCACCACTACATCGTCCCCCAGTGGTATTTCGACGGGACCTGGGTCGCCTATTGGGACAAGTTCGGCCGGCCTGCCGTGCTGCCGCCCTATGGCGGCGGCTTCGACCTCTACGCCTGGTGGATCGATCCCGCCAAGGTCGCAGCACTCCAGAAGAAGAGCGGAAACTAGCGTTATGATTTTGACATTCGATTCGCATTCAAAGGTCGTCATTCCGGCCGGAGCGAAGCGCAGAGCCGGAATCCAGGGCCGCATGCCTGGATGCCCGCTTTCGCGGGCATGACGGCCAAACAGAACGAACCGTTGGAGTCACAACACTAGCGCGCGGCACCCCTCCCCATGCTCGCCTATATCATCCGCCGCCTGCTCCTCATCATCCCGACCCTCTTCGGGGTCATGGTGATCAACTTCGTCATCATCCAGGCGGCGCCTGGCGGGCCCATCGACCAGGTGATCGCGCGCATCCACGGCCAGGTGGTGAGCGCCACGGCGCGCATCTCCGGAGCCCCCGGCGAGACCATCGGCGCGCGCCCGACGAGCGGCGAGGCGAGCCGATATCGCGGCGCCCGCGGCATCGACCCCGCGCTCATCAAGCGCCTCGAGCACCAGTTCGGCTTCGACAAGCCGCTCTGGCAGCGCTTCGTGCTGATGATGGGAAACTATCTGCGCTTCGATTTCGGCGAGAGCTTCTTCCAGGATCGCAGCGTGGTCTCCCTCGTGCTTGCCAAGATGCCCGTCTCGATCTCCCTCGGGCTATGGACGACGCTTCTCACCTACCTCATCTCGATTCCCCTCGGCATCCGCAAGGCGGTGCGCGACGGCTCGCGCTTCGATATCTGGACGAGCGCCGTGGTGGTGGTCAGCTATTCGATCCCGAGCTTCCTCTTCGCCATCCTCCTCATCGTGCTCTTCGCCGGCGGCGGCTATGTGCAGTGGTTCCCCCTGCGCGGCCTCGTTTCCGAGGGCTGGAGCCATTTCGACCTTCTCCACAAGCTCCTCGATTACTTCTGGCACATCTTTCTTCCCGTGCTCGCCCTCGTCATCGGCGGCTTCGCCTCGCTCACCATGCTGACCAAGAACTCCTTCCTCGCCGAGATCAGCAAGCAATACGTGCTGACCGCGCGCGCCAAGGGCCTCGGGGAGCGCCGCGTGCTCTACGGGCACGTCTTCCGCAACGCCATGCTGGTGGTGATCTCGGGCTTTCCCGCCGCCTTCATCGGCATCCTCTTCACGGGAGCCCTCCTCATCGAGGTCATCTTCTCGCTCGACGGCATGGGCCTGCTCGGCTTCCAGGCGACGATCAACCGCGACTACCCGATCATCTTCGGCACGCTTTATTTCTTCACCCTCATCGGCCTTATCACCAATCTCGTCGGCGATCTCACCTATATGCTGATCGATCCGCGCATCGATTTCGAGGCGCGGGAGAGCTGAGATGGCGCAGGCGGACGCGCGGGCGCGCTCCCTTCTCGGCTTGCGTCTCTCGCCGATCAACGCGCGGCGCCTCGCCAATTTCCGCGCCAACAAGCGCGGCTGGTGGTCGCTCTGGATCTTCCTGGCGCTCTTCACCGTCAGCCTCTTCGCCGAGTTCGTCGCCAATGACCGGCCGATCCTGGTCTGGTACGACCATCACCTCTACGTTCCCGTCCTGCGCAATTACCCGGAGACGACCTTCGGCGGCATCTTTCCGACCGAGGCGGATTACCGCGATCCCGATGTGCAGAAGCTGATTGATGCCAAGGGCTGGATGATCTGGCCCCTCATCCCCTTCAGCTACAACACCGTCATCTATAACCTGCCCGGCCCCGCGCCCTCGCCGCCCACGGCGCAGAACTGGCTCGGCACCGACGACCAGGCCCGCGACGTGACGGCGCGGCTCATCTACGGCTTCCGCATCTCGGTGCTGTTCGGCCTCGTGCTTACGGTGGCGAGCTCGATCGTGGGCGTGCTCGCCGGCCTCACCCAGGGCTATTTCGGCGGCCGGATCGACCTTTTCGGCCAGCGCTTCATCGAGATCTGGGGCGGGCTTCCCGTCCTCTACATGCTCATTATTCTGTCGAGCGTGGTCGAGCCGAATTTCTGGTGGCTGCTCGGCCTCATGCTGCTTTTCTCCTGGACCTCGCTCGTCGGCGTGGTGCGCGCCGAGACCCTGCGCGCGCGCAATTTCGTCTACGTCAAGGCGGCGCGCGCCCTCGGCGCCGGGAATTGGACGATCATGACGCGGCACGTGCTGCCGAACGCGACGGTGACGACGCTCACTTTCGTGCCCTTCATCCTCAACGGCTCGATCGCCACCCTCACCTCCCTCGACTTCCTCGGTTTCGGCCTGCCTCCCGGGTCGCCCTCCCTCGGCGAGCTGCTCTCCCAGGGCAAGAACAACCTGCAAGCGCCCTGGCTCGGCCTGACCGGCTTCTTCGTGCTCGCCATCATGCTGAGCCTGCTCATCTTCGTCGGCGAGGCGGTGCGCGACGCCCTCGACCCGCGCAAGGTGTTCGGCGGTGGCGTGCCGGCCGAGGCAGCCACGGCCAAGGGCGAGGCCGTCGCCCACGCCGCGCAACGCAAGGGCCTGCTCCAGGTCGAGGATCTCTCCGTCACCTTCGAGACGCCGGGGGGTGCCGTCGAGGCGGTGCAACGCGTCTCCTTCGCGATCGCGCGCGGCGAGACCCTGGCGCTCGTGGGCGAGTCGGGCTCGGGCAAATCGGTGACGGCGCTCTCGATCCTCCAGCTCCTGCCCTATCCCCCGGCGCGCCACCCCTCGGGCAGCATCCGCTTCGGCGAGGACGAGCTGATGGGCGCAGCCGCGGCGCGCCTCCGGGAGATTCGCGGCAACCGCATCGCCATGATCTTCCAGGAGCCGATGACCGCGCTCAACCCTCTCCACAATGTGGAGCGCCAGGTGAGCGAGGTCTTGCTGCTCCACAAGAAGATGCCGGCGAATGTCGCACGCCGCCGCGTGATCGAGCTTCTGACGCAAGTGGGCATCCCCAATGCGGAATCGCGCCTCGGCGCCTTCCCCCACGAGCTCTCAGGCGGGCAGCGCCAGCGCGTGATGATCGCCATGGCCCTTGCTAACCAGCCCGACATCCTCATCGCCGACGAGCCGACGACAGCCCTCGACGTCACGGTGCAGGCGCAGATCCTCGCCCTTCTCAAGCGGCTCCAGGGCGAGCTGGGGATGGCGATCCTCCTCATCACCCACGACCTCACCATCGTCCGCAACTTCGCCGATCGGGTCTGCGTGATGAATGCCGGGCGCATCGTCGAGGCGGGCAGCGTGGAAGATGTCTTCGAGCGACCGCAGCACGCCTATACCCGCCATCTCCTCGCCGCCGAGCCGAAGGGCCGGCCCGCCGCCGCCGCGGCCGAGGCGCCGGTGCTGCTGCGCGCCGAGGGGCTGCGCGTGTGGTTCCCGGTCAAGGCCGGGGTGCTGCGCCGGATCAAGGGCTTCATCAAGGCCGTCGACGGCGTCTCCCTCGCCCTGCGCGAGGGCCACACGGTCGGGGTCGTCGGCGAGTCGGGCTCGGGCAAATCGACCCTCGGCTTGGCGCTCCTGCGCCTCCAGCCCCGCGAGGCCTTGCGCGACGCCAAGGGCGCGCCGCGCGCCGCACCCCTCGAATTCGCCGGGCGGCGCATCGAGGGCCTCTCGCCCCGCGAGCTGCGCCCGCTGCGCCGGGACATGCAGATCGTCTTCCAGGACCCCTTCGACAGCCTGAGCCCGCGGATGACCATCGGCGAGATCGTCGGCGAGGGCCTCAAGATTCACAAGATCGGGGCGAGCGATGGGGAGCGCGAGGCCATCATCACCGCGGCTCTCGTCGAGGTCGGGCTCGACCCGGAGACGCGGCACCGCTATCCCCACGAGTTCTCGGGCGGCCAGCGCCAGCGCATCGCCATCGCCCGCGCCATGGTGCTGAAGCCGCGCTTCGTCGTGCTCGACGAGCCGACCTCCGCCCTCGACATGTCGGTGCAGGCGCAGATCGTCGACCTGCTGCGCGAGCTGCAGCGGCGCCACAAGCTCGGCTATCTCTTCATCAGCCACGATCTTCGCGTGGTGCGCGCGCTCGCCGACGAGATCGTCGTCATGCGCGACGGCAAGGTGGTCGAGCACGGCCCGGCGTCCCAGATCCTCGCCGCTCCCCGCCACCCCTATACCCAGGCCCTCATGGCCGCCGCCTTCCGGGTGGAAGCGAGCGAGAGCGGCGTGGTAAGGGTGTAATTGCAATATTGCATGCGATATCATAAAATATCGCGTGCGAATCGTGCTCGATACGGACGTCATGGTGGCAGCCATCCGCAGCGATGCGGGAGCGTCTCGACGCCTGCTTGTGGGGGCCTTGACGCGTCGTTATACCCCGCTCGTATCGGTGCCGCTGATCATCGAGTACGAAGCGGTGATGACGCGCTCAGAACATCTCGCTGCGGCGCGGCTTGCGGTCCGCGATGTTGGAGTCATTCTCGACGCGATGGCCGCTGTCGCAGAACCGGTTCGGCTGGTGTACTTGTGGCGGCCGATATTGAATGATCCGGATGACGATATGGTGTTGGAAGCGGCGGTAAATGGTAAGGCGGACTTTCTCGTGACGTTCAACCGCTCCGACTTCGCAAGTTCCGCGCGCCGCTTCGGCATCGCCGTCGCGTCACCCGCCGAGACGCTCCGCCGTTTGGAGGGATGAGATGAGAAAAAGCAACTTCGCGCTGCGCCTGCAGCCGTCGCTCCTCGATGAGGTCAAGAAGCTGGCCGAGGCCGAGGGCGTCGCCGTGAATCAGCTCATCAACATCGCCGTCGCCGAGAAGCTCTCGGCGCTCCGCACCGAGAGCTATTTCCGCGACCGCGCCGGCCGGGCAAATGTCCCGAAGGCATTGAAGATCCTGAAGCGCGCCGGCGCGGGCAATCCGCCACGAAAGGACGACGAAGTCTAGCCTCTACCCTGCGCCCGGATTGGCCGCGCGCACACGATCGCGTCGTCGCCTTCCGAGTGGAAGCAAGCGAGAGCGGCGTGGTAAGGGTGTAGCCGGACCAACCAACAGGCGCGAAGACCCATGGCACTTCTCTACAAATCCGAGACCGACCGCGCCGATTGGTGGCGCCAGGAACTCGGGCGGCGCATTCCCGATCTCGAGATGCGCGTCTGGCCGGAGATCGGCGACCCCGCAGAGATCGAATACGCGCTGGTGTGGAACCTCGCCCCCGGCGTGCTCAAGACGCTGCCCAATCTGCGCGCCATCTTCTCCTTGGGCGCCGGCGTCGATCACCTCTTCGCCGACCCGGACCTGCCCCGCCACATACCGGTCTGCCGCGTCGTCGACCGTTACCTCACCCAGCGCATGACCGAATACGTGGCGCTGCACGTGCTGCGCTACCATCGCCGCCAGCCGGAATTCGACGAGCTACAGCGCGCGGAGACGTGGGACGAGCTCTATTCCCCCACGGCGGAGGAGCGGCATGTGGGCATCATGGGCCTCGGCGAGCTCGGTGCGGACGCCGCGCGCAAGCTCGCGGCCCTCGGCTTCGCCGTGCTCGGCTGGAGCCGCAGTCCCAAGGCGATTCCCGGCATTGAGAGCTTCCACGGCGAGGCGGGGCTCGCTCCCTTTCTCGCGCGAAGCGAGATCCTCGTCTGCCTGCTGCCGCTCACGCCGGCGACGGAGAATATCCTTTCGGCATCGCTCTTCGCCCGGCTGCCAAAGGGCGCCTGCCTCATCAACGCCGCGCGCGGACGGCATCTCGTCGAGAAGGACCTGCTCGCCGCCCTCGATTCGGGCCGGCTCGCCCACGCCACCCTGGATGTCTTCCGCAGCGAGCCGCTGCCCAAGGGCCATCCCTTCTGGCGCCATCCGCGCATCACCGTGACCCCCCACATCGCCAGCATCACCGATCCGCGCACCGTTGCCGAGCTCGTCGCCGAGAATGTCGCGCGCGACCGCCGCGGCGAGCCCCTCCTTCATACGGTCGATACGGCGCTGGGCTATTGACGGCGGACGGCCTCCGCCCTTAGGAGCCTGATCGGTCGCGGGGAGAAGCCATGGAGACGACAGCCGACGAGGCGCAGGCCCGGCTCGCAGCCCTGCCGCGGCTGCATCTCGCCCATCTGCCGACACCTCTCGAGGAGATGCCGCGCCTCTCGCGGCACCTCGGCGGGCCGCGCCTCCTGGCGAAGCGGGACGACTTGACCGGCCTCGGCATCGGCGGCAACAAGCTGCGCAAGCTGGAATACGACCTGGCGGCGGCGCAGGCCGCGGCGGCGGATTGCGTCGTCTGCGGCGGCGTCGTGCAATCGAATACGGCGCGCCAGGCGGCGGCCGCCTGCGCCAAGCTCGGGCTCGGATGCCATCTCGGCATCATGCGGGGGCGCGTTCCGGGCACCGAGCCGGGCTATGACTCGACGGGCAATATCCTGCTCGACCGGCTCTATGGCGCCGTCATCCACGACATTCCCTGGAATGAGGACCGCAACCTTCATCTGCGCCGCATCGCCGACGCGCTCGCCGCGGCGGGCCGCAGGCCCTATCTCGTTCCCTATGGCGCCTCGGACGCGCTCGGCGCCATGGGCTATGCGCGCATGGTCCTCGAGCTTCTCGAGCAGTGCCGCAGCGAGGGCGTCCGGCCGACTTATATCGTCCATGCCTCGGGCAGCGCCGGAACCCAAGCGGGCATTCTTGCCATGCTTACGGCGCTCGGCCATCCCCTGCGCTGCATCGGCATCGACGTGGATGCGCAGCCGGAGCGGGTGGCGCGCGACGTGAGGCGCGTCGGCCGCGAGGCTGCGGCCCTTCTCGGGGTTGAGGCCGCCTGGGACGAATCCCGCGTCGAGGTCGCGGCGGGCTTTGCCGGCCCCGCCTATGGCGTGGCGGACGCCGCGACCCTGGAGGCGATCGGCCTGGCGGCGCGGCTCGAAGCCTTCGCCTTGGACCCGGTCTATGCCGGCAAGGGGATGAGCGGGCTCATCGGCCTCGTCCGCCGAGGCCGCTTTCAGGCGGAAGACGTGGTGGTGTGGATCCACACCGGCGGCGTGCCGGGCATCTTCGCCTATCCCGCCGCCATGGCGCGGGCGGCGGCGCGATAGCTCGGCGAGTCGGGGCAAAGCCGGGCATAATCCCGTAGGGTGCCGACTCGAGATCGATTTTTTCTTGCCGCTTCCCTCGCTGCGCTCGTCATGCCGGACAAGCGAAGCGCCGATCCGGCATCCGGCGTCGGCGACGGGCCTGCTGGATCCCGGCTCTTCGCTCCGCTACGGCCGGGATGACGACAGAGGTGGCGGTCCGCGAATCCGAGCTCGGTGCCCAGCATCGGCCTCGTCCCGGCCGGCACCGGCTCAGCCGCTCGTCCCCCGCGCCGCCTCGAGGAGGGGAATCGCCGTCGTGTACTTGATCTGCTCCATGGCGAAGCTGGAGCTGACATCGGTGAGGCTCGCCGCCTTGATCAGCTTCTTGTAGACGCGGTCGTAATGGGCGATGTCGGCGACGAGGACCTTGAGCAGGTAATCCACATCGCCGCTCATGCGATAGAACTCGACGACCTCGGGGATGCGCGCCACACCCTCGGCGAACGCCTTGAGCCATTCCTCGGTATGCTGGTTCGTGCGCACCGCGACGAAGACGGTGACGCCGAGCCCAAGCCGGGTCGGGTCGAGGAGGGCGACTCGGCTGCGAATCACCCCCTCCTCCTCGAGTCGCTTCACCCGCCGCCAGCAGGCATTGGGCGAGAGCCGCGCCTCGGCCGCGAGCTCCGCCACCGAGCGCGAGGAGTCGGTCTGGAGGGCATTGAGGATGCGAAGGTCGGTGCTATCGAGTTCTACCGTCATCTTGCCAGATTTTGGGATATTTTTGCGAAGTTGCCCAAGATACTGCCAGTTTTCGGGAAAAATTTCCAGAAAACCTGGCGTATCATTCCCTTAGCGGTCGACCTGCGGCGATGACCGCGGCGAAGCGGCGGCGGGAGGCCCTGCGATGTTCGAGAAACTGTTTTTGGCGCATCCGCGCGCGGTCGGCGAAAGCTATGTGGAGCATATGGGCATGGCCGCAGGCTTCGGCGCGCGCCTCTTCCTCGCCAGCCTTGCCTGCTTCCTCCACGCCCTGGTGCCCGGGCTTTGCGTCAAGACCGGCAGCAACGCCATCCGCGAGCTGCACGACCGCATGGTGGTGCACCGCGTCCGCAATCCCGGCGCGGCGGCGCAGCCCCTGCCGCAGTAATCCTCAGGGCGGCAGCTCGCGCGCGGCGCGGACGATCCGCTCGCCCAGATCGTTGAGGAAGACCGAGCCCTTGACCGTGCGCTCGACGAGCACGTTGCGACGGTCGGCCTCGTCGCGCCGGCGCCGCAAGAGACCGAGCTGTCCCAGCCGGTCGAGTGCCCGCGTCACCGCCGGCTTGGAGACCTTGAGCGTCGCTGCGAGGCCGCGCACCGTATGGGGTGCCGGATCGAGATAGACGGAGAGCAGCAGCGCAAGCTGGCGCGCCGTGAGATCCGGCCCCTCGTCGCGCACCCCGGCGACGAGGGCTGCATGCCAGAGCGCGAGCGCCTGGCGGGTGCCGAGCTCGACAGGCATGGGCTTGGCCTTCGCAAACGTTTCGCGGCCGGATCAATCTAGCGGAGCGGGGCGCGCGAAACAAGGACGAGGGCGCCTCTCCGCCGCTGCGGACGGGCCAGGCGATGGGCGCTCAATTGCCGCGGCGGGTGCCGAAGCGCGCCGCGAGGGTGCCGTAGAGGGCGCGGAGGGCAAGGCCCTCGCCGCCTTCGGGGCGACCGGCGCGGCTCTTGAAGTTCCAGGCATAGGTGTCGATATGGGCCCAGGGCGTGCGAGGGCCGACGAACTCGGCGAGGAAGAGGGCCGCCGTGATCGAGCCGGCGAAGCTGCTGTCCGGGCTGTTGTTGATGTCGGCGACCTTGCTGTCGAGCATGCGGCGATAGGGCTTCCACAGGGGCAGGCGCCAAAGCGGGTCGGCGAGAGCCTCGCCCTGGTGCAAGATCTCGCCCGCGAGCGCGTCGTCATTGCTGAAGAGGGCCGGCAGCTCGGGGCCGAGGGCCACCCGCGCCGCTCCCGTCAGCGTGGCGCAATCGATCAGCATGGCCGGATGCTCGCTCTCCGCCTCGGCCAGGGCATCGGCGAGGATGAGGCGGCCTTCCGCATCGGTATTGCCGATCTCGACGGTGAGGCCCTTGCGGCTCTTCACCACATCGAGGGGCCGCATGGCGTTGCCGTCGACGCTGTTCTCGACGGCGGGGATGAGGAGACGCAGGCGCACGGCAAGCCCCGCATCCATCACCATGCCGGCAAGCGCGAGCATGGTGGCGGCGCCGCCCATGTCCTTCTTCATCATCAGCATGCCGCTCGCGGGCTTGAGGTCGAGGCCGCCCGAGTCGAAGCACACGCCCTTGCCCACCAGGGTCACCTTGGGCGATTTGCGGTCGCCCCAGCGCAGGTCGATGAGGCGCGGCGCCCGCGGCGAGGCCTTGCCCACCGCGTAGATCAGGGGGTAGTTGCGGGCGAGGAGGGCCTCGCCCTCGATCACCTCGATCTCGGCGCCGTGCTTGCGGGCGACCCGCCGCGCCGCCTCGGCGAGCTCCGCCGGGCCCATATCCGAGGCCGGCGTGTTGATGAGGTCGCGGGCGAGAAAGACGGCATCGGCCGTGCGCACCACGGCTCCTTGGTCGGCCATCTTGGGCCAGGCCAGGGCGGCGAAGCCGCGCGGCGGCTGGCGGTAGCGGTTGAAGCTGTAGGTGCCGAGGGCCCAGCCCAGGGCCGCCTGGGTCGCCGCAATGCGGGCGAGCGGCGCATCGAGCCGGTAGACTCCCTCGGGCAGGCTCCCCGGCAGGCCGGCATAGCTCCAGAGATCCTCCTCGCCGATGCCAACAAGGACGCGGGCAAGCCGGCCTTGGCCGCCGGGGACGAGCGACACCTCGCCCGGCTCCGCCTTGAAGCCCGTGCTCTCGACCCAGGCCCGCCCCGCCTTGCCCGGCCCCGCCAGCCAGCGCGGCAGGGCCGCCTTGCGCAGGGGCGTGATCGGGACGGCATTATGGGGGGCTTCGGCGACAAGGCAGCTAAGCATGGCATCCTCTGGCAAGGGGGCGTCCGTCGGCGCGGCTAGCATACAGGGAAAGCGAGCCAGGGAAAGCGGGCGAGGGAAAATCACTTGTATCGTGAATTTCACTCACCCGCTTGCACAGCGCCGCCGCTTGCCCTAGACGGGGGCGCCGGAGGCCATCAAAGGGGGAGCCGCGACATGACCGACATCGCCATCGTCCTCGGTGACAAGAGCGTCTCGTCCTGGTCGCTGCGCGGCTGGATCGCCCTCAAGGCCACCGGCGTCCCCTTCACCGAGATCATGATCCGCCTGCGCCGCGGCGAGGCGACCCGCGCCGATATCCTGCGCCACTCCCCCTCGGGGAAGGTGCCGCTCCTCAAGCACAAGGGCACGCTGGTCTGGGAATCCCTCGCCATCTGCGAGTTCCTGGCCGAGACCTATCCCGCGGCCGGGCTGTGGCCCGCCGACCCCGCCGCCCGCGCCCTGGCGCGCTCGGTGGCGGCGGAGATGCATGCGGGCTTCGCCGCCCTGCGCAGCAACATGCCCATGGACATGCGCGCCTCGCTCCCCGGCCAGGGCATGGCCGAGGGGGTGCAGGCGGATATCGACCGCATCGCCGCCATCTGGCGCGAATGCCGGGAAAAGCACGGCAAGGACGGGCCTTTCCTCTTCGGGCGCTTCACTGCGGCGGACGCCATGTATGCGCCGGTGGTGAGCCGCTTCATCACCTATGGCGTCAAGCTCGATCCGATCTGCGCCGCCTATCGCGACGCGATGTGGCAGCATTCTGCCATGCAGGAATGGCTCGCCGCCGCCAAGCGCGAGCCCTGACCGCGACTGCCGCTAACGCCGATCGCGCAGCGCCAGAAGCTCGTCCGCCGCGCGCCACAGCCGGAAGCCGTCGGCGAGATCGTCGATCGCCCAGCTCGCATGGGAGAGGTGATCGAGAAGATAGAGATGAGCCCGGCCGGGGCCGAGGGCGTGGGCCAAGGCGACGCTCTCGCTATAGGGCACGATGGCGTCGTCGCGGCCATGGACGAGGAGCACCTGGGCGCGGAGCGGCGAGAGGTCCTTGGTCGAGAGATCGAGGGCCGCGATCTCCGCGCGAATCCGCGGCGGCAGCTCGGCAATCAGGGCGGGCACGCGCTCGGGATCGCGATTGTCGAGGAGCGCCATCACCGCGCGTCCCTCGGGGCCGAGCTCGCTCTCGAAGGCGGCGACATCGGCGCCGAGATTGGCGAGCTTGAGCCGCGCGATCACCGCAAGCCGCTCGCGGTCGCGGAAATCGTCGAGACGGGCGGCATTCGCCAGCACGAAGACCCACTTGCCATAGGCGTTGGGCCGGCCGGGCTGCCAGGGTGCCGCGGGCGCCGGGCGCCAGAACCCCGTGGTGAAGAAGGTGATGACCGCCGTGGCGTCGTAATAGCCGCCGAGGGAGAGGACGAAATCGACGTGCTTCACGAGCCGCGGCTCGAGGGCGGCGAGGAGCGTCGGCCCCACGCCATAGGAGATGGCGGCGAGGCCCAGGGGCTCGCCGTCGCCGACGAGGCTCGCGAGATAGAGGCCGGCGTCGGCCGTCTCGCCGATATCGGCGCTGCTCACCTGGAGCGCCTTGGGGCCGGGAAGATCGGGAACGAGGACGAGGAAGCCGGCATCGGCGAGATCGCGCGCGAAGGCGACGAGGCGCGGATCATCCTTCCCCGTCTCGGCGGCTCCGGGGACGAGGAGGAGGGCGGCGCGGCTCCCGCCGCGGCTGCCATAGAGATCGCCGCGATACGTGGCGCCCCCGGACGGCCAGGCGACGGATTGGGCGACGATCGGCGGGACCTCGTCCCGCGCCAGGCGATAGAGGAGCGCAGCCGCCTCGACGGCGCGCGGCGCCCGCCCGGAGAGATAGAGCCAGGCGCCGGCAGCGGCGGCGAGAACAATCGCCGCAGCGGCGAGCGCGAGGACGACGCGGATGCGGCGGCGCTGCGCGGCGGGCGGCGGCGCTGTGGTCAAGACTTCGGCTTGGACGGCGTCTTGGGCTCGATCAGATCGTCGAACTTCTTCTCGAGCGTGGCGAGGTCGCTCTCCTCGAGGCCATAGGCCCAGTCCTGGGTGCGGGCGGTGATGGCCGCGACGTCCTTCTTCACCGCATCGACGCTCTTGAGCGCGGCGCTGCTATCCGCCGCGGCGGCGGCCGTCGATGTCCCCGCCTTGGCGTTGCCGGACGGCGACGCCGGCTTCGCCGCGGCGGCGGCGGGATCGAAGGACGCCTTGATGCGCGCCCAAGTCTTGCCGTCCTGCTGATAGAGCGCGAGATCGACCACGAGCCCGTCGAAGCTCTTGTAGTCGAGGGTGCGCAGGAGCTTGGCATCGGGCTTGAGATCCTTGGCCGGCAGCACGTCGTCGAGGCTGAGGAGCGCGAGCGCCCCGCCGATCGCGTTCACATCATAGGCCGATTTCACCTTGTCGTCCGACGGCACGCCGTCGAGGGTGAAGTCGCCGCTGCCGGGCTTGTCCTTGTGGACGAGGAAGGGCTTGCCGTCAGCAGGGGTCACCGTCACCTCGCGGACGCGCTCGGGCGCGAGCTGGACGAGCTCGCGGTCCATCCACTGCTTGACGTCGTCGTTCCGCTCGAGCGTGCCCTGGGCGAGCCAGGATTGCTTGTCGTCCGGCTGGCGCACATAGATCAGCGTGCCCTGGTTGGTGCTGGCATTGTAGTCGTTCTTGCCGACAATGAGCTTGGCAAGGCTGTTGCCCTGGGCGTCGGCGACCGCGATGAGAGCGGATTTCGCGTCCTTCTCCTTCGGGTCCTCGACCTGGAGACGCGAATAGAGGGAGGGATCCGCGGTCTTCGCCTCGACCGTCTTGAGCTGGGCAAGGCCGACGAGGGTCTGCTTCACCACGTCGAATTTCGCGGGGTAGTCGTATTTGTCGGCGACGACCCAGCCCTTGTCGGTGCGCTTCACCGTGAAGCTCTTGCCGCTCGCCTCGACGGTGATCGAGGCAGCGTCGTTGATCTTCTTGTCGAGGTCGGGGAAGACGAGCTGGCCGCCGCTCGCCTCGGTATAGGCGGGCCCGCGGCTGTTGACGACGACGGCGGCCACCGCGAAGAAGAGGGTGACGAGCGCCAGGATGGCAAGGGTTCTCGGCTTCATCGGGCTCCCTCTTACGCCAAGCCGTGGCGATGACGGCGGCGGCGCGCGCGCACCAGCGCCACCACGATCGCGACGATGCCGATCAGGATGGGCATGAGCGCGATGTCGACGAATTTGAGCGTGGCCCCAAGGCGCTCGATGTTCTCGCGCAGCGCCCGCTGCACGTCGCGCAGCGACTTGCGGATCGACACCATCTCGCCGCGGAACTTGTCGATCTCCTTCTGCTGATCGGCGGTGAGGATCTGGTGCGAGGCGCCCTCGCCGCCCTCCTTCTGCAAGGAGGCGAGCTTCTTCTGCGCCTCCTTGAGGCGGTCCTGGAGCTCCTGGGCCTTGGCGAGGTAGCGGGCATCCGCCTCGGCGCGCAGGCGCTGCACGAGGACGAAGGGGCGCTGGGAGAGGCCGCGGCCGCGGAGCCCGATGAGCGCGTCGCTGCCGGCCAGGTTGTCGAGGGCGTCGATGACGAAGTCGCCATTGCCGGCGGTGGGCTGCACGATCTTCTGGCCGAAGAAGTCCTGGCTGCGCACCCAGTAGCGGTCGGCGAGCATGTCCGCATCGGCAACGACGATGACGTTGATCGGCTTCACCGACTGCTTGAGCCAGGTGACCGCCGGCTTGGCGGGCTCCGCCTTACCTTCGGCGGGCTTCTCCGCCGCATTGCCGGCCTTCGCCTGCTCCTGCGCGGACTTGCCCGGCTCGGCCTTCGCCGCCTCGGCCTTTGCGGCCTCGGGCTTCTTCGTCGCCGGCGGCCCATCGGGGAAGGCCGTCTTCACATTGCCCCGGATGCGCGCCGCGAGGGTGAGCGGGTGGCCGACCGGCTTGTAATTCGCCTCGAGGGCGAGGAAGTCCGGGAAGAGGCGCAGCTTGTCGGCCGGAATCTCCGTCGCCTGCGCCGTCGTCTGCACCAGCGGCGTGAAGGTGGTGGGCGCCTCCTTGCGCTTCTCGAGGATGCCGGGAGTCGCCATCAGGAGGCTCGAGATGTCCGTCGTCACCACGTCGTTGTGGTTGACGTCGTTCTGGTCGAGGGAGAGCCAGGCGATGTAGTCGATCGTCTGGGTGCGGCCGCCGACGGGCGCCGAGACCTGGGTCGCGAGGTTGCGGTCCCCCGCCACCTTGTCGGGCACGAGCTCGAGGCCCCAGGCGTCGAACAGCCGCTTCAGGTTCGAGCTGGTGGCGCCCGTCATCATCATGGGGCTCGGCCCCATGTCGGATTCGGCGTTGGGATCGACGAAGACGAGGGCGCGGCCGCCGCCGAGCACGTATTGGTCGATGGCGAACTGCGTCTGGAGCGGCAGGTCCTTCGGATGCACGATCATCAGGACGTCGATGTCCTTGTCGATCTTGTCGGGATGGGGCCCGAGCTCGCGCACGTCGAATTGCTGGCGCATCTCGTCCATCACCACCCAGGGTGCGGCGTTCTGGGCCCCCATCATGGGATTGCCGTAGGAGCCGCCGAGCGGCAGCGAGGTGATGAGGCCGATCACCTTCTTCTTCGGATTGGCGAGGCTGGCGACCAGCTTGGTGACGTCGTATTCGAGAAAGCGCTCGCGATCGGGCTGGAAGAAGGGGATCACCTGCTGATCGTCGGTGCTGTTGGTCCCGACCAGGCCGAAATAGACCTGGTCGCCGCTATCGCCGAGGGGCACCCCCTGCAGCCCGAAGCCGACGGCGCGGTCCTCGGCGTCGGAGAAGGGCTCCGGATCGTAGAACTCGAGGCGGATCTTGCCGTCCGCAAGGCTGTTGTAGCGCTCGAGCAGCTCGCGCACCCGGGCCGCATAGGCGCCATAGCTCGGCACCTCGTCGCCGAGCTTCTTCGAGAAGTAGAAGCGCAGCGTGACGGGCTCCTTGAGATGGGCGAGCACCGTCTTGGTGCCTTGGGACAAGGTGAAGAGGCCGCCCTGGGTCAGATCGAGGCTGGCGCCGCGGAAGGCGCCGTTCGCGAAGATGTTGAGGGCGAAGAAGAGGGCGACGGCGAGAATGAGGCCGAGGATGGCGAGAAGGGTGCGGTCGGCGCGATTGGCGGTCTTGCTCGTCATGGGGTCACGCAGCCTTCTTGAGCTCGACGAGGAGGACGTTGGCGTAGAGGAAGAGCCCCATCACCGAGCCGAGGAAGACGAGGTCGCGCAGCTCGATGACCCCCTTGGTGATGTTGTTGAAGTGGGTGAGGAAGCTGAACGAGGCGACGGCATCGACCAGCACCTGGGGCAGCCAGGCCTCCGCGAAATTGAGCACCATCGGCGTGCCGCTCAGGATGAAGAGGAAGCAGACGGCGCAGGCGACCACGAAGGCGATCACCTGGTTCTTGGTCAGCGCCGACATGCAGGCGCCGATGGCGAGAAAGGCGCCCGCCATGATGAAGCTGCCGACATAGCCCGCGAGGATCACGCCGTTATCGGGATGGCCGAGGACGTTCACCGTGATCCACATCGGGAAGGTGAGGAGAAGCGCGACGCCGGTGAAGGCCCAGGCGGCGAGGAACTTGCCGATCACCGCCTCGGGCACCGAGACCGGCAGCGTCAGCAGAAGCTCGATCGTGCCACTCTTCCGCTCCTCGGCCCAGAGACGCATCGAGATCGCCGGGATGAGGAAGAGATAGAGCCAGGGATGGAAGGTGAAGAAGGGCTGAAGGTCGGCCTGGCCGCGATCGAAGAAATTGCCGATATAGAAGGTGAGCGCGCCGGCGAGCGCCAGGAACACCACGAGGAACACATAGGCGAGCGGGGTCGTGAAATAGCCGGCGAATTCGCGCCGGAAGACAACGAGAACCTTGCTCATCCTGTGCCGCTCCATTTGCTCCGATCTATCGCCGCCCGCGCCGGATCAGCCTCGTCCCGCGGTGATCGTGCGGAACACCTCGTCGAGGTGACCCTGCTCGACGCGGATCTCCTCGACGGTCCAACCGCGCTCGTGAACGAGGCGGCTGACCTCGCCGATGATCGGATGGCCGTTCCGGGGACAGACGCGGAGCGCGGCCGCGGACTCCGTCGCCTCGATGATCTCGACCTCGCCCACGCCGGAAAGTGCGGCGAGCCGCTCGCGCGCCGCGGCGGCGGCGATCCCGCCGAGGCGCAGCGACACGGCGTTGTGGAGGCGCGAGCGCGCCTCGAGCTCGAGCGGCGTCGAATCGGCAACCAGCTTGCCGCCCGCGATCACGATGGCGCGCGTGCAGACGGCGCTCACCTCCTCGAGGAGATGCGTCGAGATCACGATGGTCTTGCGCGGCGCCATCTCGCGAATGAGGGTGCGCACCTCGTGCTTCTGGTTGGGATCGAGCCCGTCGGTGGGCTCGTCGAGAATGAGGACCTCCGGATCGTGCAGCAAAGCCTGCGCCAGGGCAACGCGCCGCTTATAGCCCTTCGAGAGGGTGTCGATGGGGCGCTCGAGAACGCTGGCGATCTGGGTCCGCTCGATCGCCTCGCCGATATGCCGCGCCGCCGCCGCGCCGCCGAGGCCCCGCGCCGCAGCCGTGAAGGAGAGGAAGCTCTTGGGCGTCATGTCCGCATAGGAGGGAGCGCCCTCGGGCAGATAGCCGATGCGCCGCTTCACCTCGATGGGCTGCTCGATCACGTCGAAGCCGCAGACCCGCGCGGTTCCGCCCGTCGGCGCAAGAAAACCCGCAATCATCCGCATGGTGGTGGACTTGCCGGCGCCGTTGGGGCCGAGGAAGCCGAGCACCTCGCCGCGGCCGACCGCGAAGCTCACATCGTCGACAGCGACGATCGGCCCGAAATGCTTCGAGAGGGATTGGACTTCAATCATCCTGGCGCAACCGTCCGTGCAATTCGTTCTTGTCCGGCCCGCCATGAGCGAGCACGCCTCGCTGACGGGGATGCAAATCCCCAGCCGACGCAGCCCCTCGTGGGCCGATATAGGGGAAGCGGCGGATAAGATCAAGACAAAGGACAGCGTTGAGGATCGTCAACTGCATCTCGCCTCGATACGAAGGAACCGCGGCATTCGTGTGGCGCGCGCTCCCCCAGAGCCGAATGGCCGAGGCCAGGAGGGAACGGCGCCTGAAAGCGCGCCCTTGCGCGGCGGCATCCATGCGCATAATATGACGTGATCACATGATTTGATCATATGATTTTCCGGCACTGCGATGGCCGCTCTGCTCTCCAACCTCCTCGGCGCCCTCGCCCTCGGCTGTGCCGATCTACAACATGTCGCGATGGGCCGGGCCGCGGGCCTCGGCGCCGCGGAGCTTGCCGCCCTCCTTGCCGTCTTCACGCGGCCGGGGTCGACGATCGGCGAGGTCGCGTCCACCACGGCGCTGACCCATTCGGGTGCCGTCCGCGTCACCGACCGGCTCGCGGCCGCGGGCCTCGTGAAGAGGCGCGAGGGGCGGGATCGCCGCACCGTGACGCTGCGCTGCACGGCGGCCGGGCGCGAGCGCGCGGAGCATGCCCTCGCCGCCCGCCGCGCCGCTCTGGGGGCGCTCGTCGCGACCTTGCCCAGCGCCGATGCCGCAACACTCAGGCGGCTTGCCGCCAGGCTCCTGGCGCGGCTGCCGGCCGATCGCGCCGAGGCCCGGCGCATCTGCCGCCTCTGCGAGCACGCGGTCTGTCGCGGCACGGACTGCCCGGTCGGGAGCGCGGTCTCGTGAGCCACAGTTTCCGTTTCGACGGCTTCGGCGATCTCGGGGGCCGTGCCTGGCTCAATACCGCGCATCAAGGCGCCCTGCCCCTCGCCGCCGCCGCGGAGGCGCAGGAGGCCATCGGCTGGAAGCTCGCGCCTCATAACCTCACCCAGGCGCGCTTCGACGGCGTGCCCCGGCGGCTTCGCGCCGCCCTCGGCCGGCTGGTCAATGTGCCGGCGGACGACATCATTCTCGCCAACAGCGCCTCTTACGGGCTGCATCTCCTCGCCCTGGGCTATCCCTGGCGAGAGGGTGACGAGGTCCTGGCCATGGCAGGGGATTTCCCCTCCGACATCCTGCCCTGGCTGCTGCTCGAGCGCCGCCACGGCGTGCGCCTCGTGCGCATCCGGCCCCGCGATCGCGTGGTCTTGCCGGAGGAGCTGGCCCAGGCGATCACGCCGCGCACGCGGCTCTTCTGCACGACCTGGGTGCACTCGCTCTCGGGCTACGCGATTGACCTCGATGCGCTCGGCGCAATCTGCCGCGCGCGCGGTGTCACCTTCCTCGTCAACGCCTCCCAGGCGCTCGGCGCGCGCCCCCTCGACCTGTCGCGCGCACCCGTCGATGCGCTCACCTGCGTCGGCTTCAAATGGCTCTGCGGACCTTACGGCACGGGGTTCTGCTGGATAAAGCCGACCCTTCGCGAGCAATTGCGGCCCCTCAAGGCCTATTGGCTGGCGATGCAGACGGCGGCGGATCTCGGCCGGGAGGCTGCCGATCCGGAGTTGCGCGACGGGCTCGACGCCCGCGGCTTCGACGTCTTCGGAACGGCGAACTTCCTCAATTTCAAGCCCCTCGCCGCCGCGGTCGAGCATATTCTCGCCATCGGGGTCTCGCGCATCGCGGCACACGATCAAACGCTCGTCGCGCGCTTCGTCGCCGGGCTGGAGGGCAGCGCCTTCGAGCTGTTGAGTCCGCGCGCCGGCGGGCAGCGCTCGACTCTGGTCTTCTTCTCCCACCGCGAGCGCGGCAAGAACGCCGCCATCCACGCGGCACTCGCCGAATCCGGAGTCGACGTCGCCTTTCGCAATGGCAGCCTGCGCCTCTCGCCCCATCTCTATAACGCGGCCGCCGATATCGACCGCGCCCTCGACCTGCTGCGCAACACGAGGCTCTAAGCCAGGGCCGGGGCGATAGGACCGTTTACCCCGTCGCCTTGCGCGGCCCGGCGGCAGGCGGCGCGAGCTCCTCCGCGAGCGGCGAGGCCTCCGGCGCCAGGCGGGCCGTGCGACCAAGCCGCCGGGGACGCGACCACGGCATGCGGAGATGGTGCAGGCGGTCGAGATAGATATAGAGAACCGGCGTCAGGTAGAGCGTCAGGAGCTGCGAGAGGACGAGCCCGCCGACGACGGCGAGGCCGAGGGGGCGGCGCGCCTCGGAGCCGGCGCCGAAGCCGAGCGCGATCGGCAGCGTGCCCATGAGCGCCGCCATCGTCGTCATCATGATGGGGCGGAAGCGGATGAGGGCCGCCTTGTGGATCGCCTCGGCCGGGCTCAGCCCTTCGCCGCGCTGACGCTCCAGCGCGAAGTCGATCATCATGATCGCGTTCTTCTTCACGATGCCCACCAGCATGATGATGCCGACGAAGGCATAGAGGCTGAGCGTCACGTCGAACAGCATGAGCGTCGCGAGGGCACCGACGGCCGCGGAGGGCAGGCCGGAGAGGATCGTGAGAGGGTGGATGAAGCTCTCGTAGAGCACGCCGAGGATGATGTAGACGACGACGATTGCCATCAGCAGCAGGATGCCGAGCCCCTGAAGGGACGACTGGAAGGCCTGCGCCGTTCCCTGGAAGCTGGTGCTGACGCCGGCGGGCATGCCGATCTCGCGCTCGAGCTGCTGGATGCGCTTGACCGCGGTGCCGAGGGAGGTGTCGGGCGCCAGGTTGAACGACACGGTCACCGAGGGGAGCTGGCCCAGATGATTGACCGTAAGCGGCCCCACGCCGCGCGTGATGCCGGCGACCGCATTGAGCGGAACCAGCGCGCCGTTCGTCGAGCGGATATAGAGATGGGAGAGGGCGTTGGGGTCGGCCTGGTATTTGGGCAGGAGCTCGAGGATCACCTGGTACTGGTCGAGGGAGGTGTAGATCGTCGAGATCTGCTCGGAGCTGAAGGCGGCCCCCAGCGCGCTTTCGATCTGCTGCGCGGTGACGCCGAGGGACGCCGCCTTGTCGCGGTCGATGTTCACCTTGAGCTGCGGGCTCGCCACCTGCATGTCGCTGTTGACGTCCTGGAATCCGGGCTGCTTGCGGAGCGCCTCCATGAACTTGGTCGCCGTCGCGTAAAGCTCGTCGAGGTCGACGTCCTGCAGCGTGTACTGGTACTGCGCCTTGGTGAGCTGGCCGCCGACATTGATGCTCGCCGGCACCTGCATATAGACCCTGAGACCGGGGATCCCCATGAGCTTTGGGCGCAGCTCCTGGGCCACCTGGTCGGCGCTCAGCTCGCGCTGATCGCGCGGCTTGAGGCGGATGAAGATGGTGCCCGAATTGGTGGTCGGCCGCGGCCCGCCGGCGCCGATCGAGGACATGGTCTGCGCCACGTTCGGATCGGCGGCGATGATCTTCGCCGCCTGCTGCTGGTTGACGACCATGGCGTCGAAGGAGGCGTCCTGCGCCCCTTCGGTGAAGGCGATGATCTGGTTGGTATCGACGCTGGGCAGGAAATCCTTGGGCGCCTTGACGAAGAGATAGCCGGTGGCGACCAGGGTGGCGAGGAAGACGACGAGCATGACCGGCCGGCGGTCGAGGCACCATTGCAGCGAGCTTCGGTAGACGCCGAGCATCGCCTCGAAGGCGCGCTCGGTCGTGCGGTAGATTCGGCCGTGCTGCTCGATCCCGTGCGGGCGGAGGAAGCGGCTGCACATCATCGGCGTGAGGGTGAGGGAGACGATGCCCGAAACGGCGATGGCGGCGCAGATGGTGACCGCGAACTCGTGCAGCAGCCGGCCGACGATGCCGCCCATGAACAGCACCGGGATGAACACGGCGCTCAACGACACCGTCATCGAGATGATGGTGAAGCCGATCTCCTTCGAGCCCTTGAGCGCGGCATCGAGCGGGCGCTCCCCCGCTTCCATGTGACGCACGATGTTCTCCAGCATCACGATGGCGTCGTCGACGACGAAGCCGACGGAGAGCGTCAGGGCCATGAGCGAGAGATTGTCGAGGCTGTAGCCGAGCTGGTACATCACGGCGAAGGTGCCGATCACCGAGATCGGCAGCGCCAGCGAGGGAATGATGGTCGCGGAGAGATTGCGCAGAAAGAGGAAGATCACCAGCACGACGAGCGCCGAGGCCAGGACCAGCGTGAACTGCACGTCCTCGACCGAGGCGCGGATCGACTCGGAGCGGTCATAGAGCACATCGAGATGCACGGCCGCCGGGAGATGCGCCTCGAAGGCCGGCAGCACCGCCTTGATCGCGTCCACGACGGCGATGGTGTTGGTGCCGGGCTGGCGCTGAATCCCGAGGACGACGGCGCGGTGCCCGTTGTACCAGCTTGCCACCTTGTCGTTCTCGACGCTGTCGATGACGCGGCCGAGATCGCCGTATTTGATCGGGGCGCCGTTGCGGTAGATGGCGACCTGGTTCATATAGGCCCGCGCGCTCAGAAGCTGCCCATTCGCCTGGATGGTGAAGGATTGGTGGGCGCCGTCGATGGTGCCGACCGGCAGGTTGACGTTGCCGGCCGAAACCGCGCTCAGCACCTCGTCCAGGCCGATATTGCGCGAGGAGAGCGCGTCGGGATCGACCTGGACCCGCACCGCATATTTCTGCGAGCCCCAGACGTTCACCTGGGCGACGCCGCTCACCATCGAGAGGCGCTGGGCGAGGATCGTCTCCGCGTATTTGTCGACCTCGGAGAGCGGCAGGGTGGGCGAGCTTAGCGCCAGGTAGATGATCGAGAAGTCCGCCGGGTTCACTTTGCGGAAGGAGGGCGGGTTCGGCATGTTGGTCGGCAGCTTCTTCGCCGCAGCCGTGATCGCCGCCTGCACGTCCTGGGCCGCCGCGTCGATGTTGCGATCGAGGGAGAATTGGAGCGTGATCCGGGTCTGGCCCAGGGAGCTCGTCGAGCTCATCGAATCGAGGCCGGCGATGGTCGAGAACTGCCCTTCGAGAGGGGTCGCCACCGAGGAGGCCATGGTCTCGGGGCTGGCCCCCGGGACCTGCGCCGTGACCGAGATCGTCGGGAAATCGACCGTCGGCAGCTCGTTCACCGGCAGCGCGCGATAGGCGACGAGGCCGAAGACCACCGCCCCCGCCATCAGGAGGGTGGTGGCGATCGGCCGCCGGATGCATTTCTCGGGCAGGCTCATGCCGGGCTCGCCTTGCTCTGCGCGGCGCTCCGGATCTCGATCCTGGCGCCGGGGAAGAGGCGAAGCTGGCCGTCGATCACGACCTCGTCGCCGAGGGAGAGGCCCTTCCGGACCACCGCCTTGGCGTCGACGATGGGCCCCAGCTCGACCGTGCGCTGCTCGACCGTCTGGTCGGGCCTGACGACGTAGACGTAATCGCCGTTCTGGCCCGTCTGCACCGCTTGCGAGGGGATGACCAGGGCCGCCGCCAGCGTGCTCAGGGTCATCCGCACATTGACAAACTGCCCGGGGGTGAGGCGGTTGTCGTCATTGGCGATGGTGGCCTTGAGCTGGATGGTGCCGGTCGAGGTGTCGACAGCATTGTTGATGAAGGTGACCTCGCCGCGCACCGGACCGCCACTGTCCCCGGGAATCGTCACCTCGACCGGAAGTGCTCCGCTTGCCATGCGCGCCTTGACCTCGGGGAGATCCTGCTCGGGGATGGCGAAGGAGACGTAGATCGGCCGCACCTGGTTGATGATGACGAGGGAGATCGTGTCGTTGGCCTTGACGATATTGCCCTCGTTGATGAGCAGGTTGCCGGTCAGCCCGTCGACCGGCGACTTAATGCGGGTATATTCGAGGTTGAGCTGGGCCTGGAGCAGCGCCGCCTCGTCGGCGGCCACCGTCGCCTGCATGCTCTCGGCGGTGGCGCGCGCGTTCTCGAATTGCTGCTGGGGTGCGAAATCCTTCTTCGACAGCTCGGCATAGCGCTTGAGATCGAGCTGCGCGCGCACGAGCTGGGCCTTGTCGCGCTCGAGATTGGCCTGGGCCTGGCGGAGCTGCGCCTCGAAGGGACGCGGATCGATCACGAAGAGAAGGTCGCCCTTGCGGACGAGCTGGCCCTCCTTGAACCCGACCTGGAAGATTTGGCCGTCGACGCGCGACTTGACCGAGACGGTCGAGTAGGCCTGCGCATTGCCGATCGTGGCGACCGCGACGGGAACGGTCTCCGCCTCGACCTTGGCGACGGCGACGGGGGCCGCCGCCGGGCGGGCGGCGAGGCCGGGTTTCGGCTTCTCGGCGTGGAAGTAGCCATAGCCGGCGGCCGCCACCGCGACGGCCAGCACGCCAAAGACCACGGCCTGACGCAACCTCATCGAGACGCCCCCCGAGCCCATCACCGCCACGCCGCAAGCCGCACGCCGGCGGATCGGCACCGAGAACCGGCAGTCGCGCGCATGACGGGCGTGAGGACGTAATATACTTAAAAGGCTGCCGAATCCCTAGCGCGTCGCGCGGCTGCCTCGACGGCGCCGCCGCCGGCGCAAGCCCTCCCTCGACAGGCGGCGAGGGATGTACTAGTCGTGGGATCGCATCGAGGGCGCAGGCCGCACCTGCTCGGACGGGTCGCGGGCCCGTCCACAACCGAAACGCGAGAGGATCTCATGACGCGCATGACGGGCGGCCAGGCGCTGGTCGAGATGTTGAGACGCCACAGGGTCGATACGCTCTTCGCCCTGCCCGGCGTGCAGAACGACGCGCTCTTCGCGGCCCTCTACGACGCCCGCAACGCCATTCGCGTCGTCCATACGCGCCACGAGCAGGGGGCCGCCTATATGGCCCAGGGCTACGCCATGGCCGCGGGCCGCGTCGGCGCCTACGCCGTCGTGCCCGGGCCCGGCTTCCTCAACACCACGGCGGCTCTCGCCACCGCCTATGCCACCAACACCCCGGTCCTCTGCATCAGCGGCCAGATCCCCTCGCATCTCATCGGCCGCGGCTTCGGCATGCTGCACGAGATTCCCGACCAGCTCTCGATTCTACGCGGCCTCACCAAATGGACGGCGCGCATCGAGCACCCCACCCAGACGGGTGCGCTCGTCAACGAGGCCTTCCGCCAGCTCGCCGAGGGACGGCCGCGACCGGTCGGCCTCGAGATGCCCCTCGACGTGATGGCGCTCGAGAGCGAGCTGACGCTTCCCGAAGCCGACGGCGTCGCGGCCCCGCCGGCGGCCGATCCGGAGCTCATCGACAAGGCCGCGGTCCTCCTGGCCGAAGCCAAGAAGCCGCTCATCTTCGTGGGCGGCGGGGCGGTGGCGGCGGGCGAGCCGCTCCTCGCCATCGCCGAGATGCTGCAGGCCCCGGTCATCGCCAATCTGAGCGGCAAGGGCATCGTCAGCGACCGCCACTACCTCGCCCATACCGCGACGGCGGGGCGCGAGCTGTGGCGCGAGGCGGATGTGGCCCTTGGGGTCGGCACCCGCATGCTCCACCCCCAGACCCTCTGGGGCCTCGACGACGACATCAAGCTCATCCGCATCGACATCGATCCCGCGGCGGTCGCGCGCATCCAGAAGCCGGCCCTCGGCATCGTCGCCGATGCCAAGGCGGCGCTCGCGGCGCTTCACGACGCGCTCCTCCGCCGCAACCGGCGGCGTCCCTCGCGCGAGGCCGAGCTCACCGCGCTCAAGGCGCGCATGCAGGCGGAATTCCAGCGCCTGAGCCCCCAATACGAGTTCCTCATGGCGATCCGCGCCGAGCTCCCCGATGACGGCATCTTCGTCGACGAGCTCACCCAGGTCGGCTATGTGGGGCGCCTCGCCTTCCCCACCTATCGGCCGCGCAGCTTTCTCCATACCGGCTATCAGGGCACCCTCGGCGCCGGCTTTCCCATGGCCCTCGGCGCCAAGCTCGCCCATCCGGACAAGGCCGTCGTGTCGATCTCGGGCGACGGCGGCTTCCTCTACAACGCGCAGGAGCTCGCGAGCGCCGTGCAGCACGGCATCAGCCTGGTGGCGATCGTTTTCGCCGACGGCGCCTATGGCAACGTCAAGCGGATCCAGCGCGAGGACTACGGCAACAAGGTGATCGCCGTGGACCTGCACAATCCGAGCTTCGCCCGCATGGCCGAGAGCTATGGCGTGACCGGCGCGCGCGCGGAGAGCCCCGAGGCGCTGCGCCGCGAGATCCGCGCCGGGCTGGCGCGCCGCGGCCCCACCCTCATCGAGGTGCCCGTCGGCGAGATGCCCGGGCCGTGGAAGCTCATCTACATGCCCCGCGTGCGCGGCGGCGCCAAGCCAAGCTGAGGCGCCGCCCCACGCAGGGACGCGCTTAGCCGCCGGCCGCGAGGTTCATCACGCTCGGCGCGAAGAGGTAGAAGAGCACGCCGACGATGATGAGGTAGCCGAGGAGGATGAAGGTCCAGCCCATATTGTGGCGGATCACCTCACCCTCGTTGCGCACGAAGCGGCTCGTCGAGACGCCGACGCTCGCGGTCTGCGGCGCCACCGGCTTGCCGACCTCGGCCCCCACCGAGTTGAGCGCGGGCAGCAGCAGCAGCGGGAAGCCGAGAAGCCGGCCGACCGAGGCCTGGAAGGCGCCGAACATGGCATTGGTCGAGGTGTTGCTTCCCGAGAGCGCCACCCCGATCCAGCCGAGGATCGGCGCCACGATGATGAACCAGCCGCCGATCTTCGAGAAGCCGGTGGCGAGGGAGGCCGCCATGCCCGAATAGTTGAAGACGAAGGCGAGGCCGAAGATGAAGACGCCGACGAGGCAGGCGCCCCACATCTGCTGCCAGGTCTTTCCCACGATTTCCCGAAGCTGCGCCCCCGTGAGCCGCAGCATGAGCGCGATCACGATCCAGGACACGGCGATGGCCGTGCCGCCGACCGCGGGCGCCCAGTTGAACGCCGCCGCCACAGTCTTGCCCTGCTCGATCGAGGAGCCGGCGGCCACCGAGAGCTTGAGCGGCGCGTATTTGGGCAGATCCGACCACGGCCCCGTCCACAATACCACGATCACGATCAGCACGATGAAGGGCAGCCAGGCCTGGAACACCTCGCCGGCGCCGAGCCCGTGACCGCCGCTGTTCGCCTTCGCCTGCCCGGCCGCCGCTATGGGCTTGCCGCCATAGCCGAGCACCGTCTTGGGCTGCCAGAACTTGAGCAGCACGAGGAGGGCGACGAAGCAGACGATGGCGCCGGTCACGTCGGGGAGATACGGGCCGAGATAGACGGCGACCGGGAACTGCCCGGCGATATAGCCGAGGGAGCCGACGATGGCGAGCGGCCAGCCTTCGCGAAAGCCCTCCTTGCCGCTCACGAGATAGATGAGCACCCATGGCGGCAGCAGCGCCAGCACCGCGACGATATGGCCGACGGCCCCCGAGAAGGGCAGCAGGAGCTGATTGGCGGGGACGTTCAGCATTCCTGCGGTCACCGCGGATAGGGCGATAATGGGGGCGCCGAGGGCGCCATAGGAGACCGGCGCGTTATTGGCGATCGCCGCCACGCGGATCGCGTCGAGATCGGGAATGCCGAGGGTGATGAGGATGGGGGCCACGAAGGCCCAGGGATAGCCGAAGCCGACCAGCCCCTCGAGGAGCGCGCCGAAGGCCCAGGCGAACAGCATCGTCTGCACGCGCACGTCGGCCGTGCCCTGGGCGATCAGCCAGCGGCGGAATTTCTCGAACACCCCCGTGACGACGAGGGTGTTGAACAGCATCACGCCCCAGACGGTGATCCAGTCGACGCTCCACACCCCTGTGAGGGAGCCGTAGACATAGGCGCGGATGCCGTCGCCGACCGGCATCTTCCACACCGCAGCACCGAGCACAAAGGTGACGAGCGAGCCGATCAGCACGGCAAGCCATGCCGAGAGGCGGAAAACGGCGAGAAGCACGAGCAGCAGGGCCACCGGGATCAGCGCCACGAGCCAAGTGAGCGCGAGATTCCCGGTCGGATCCAGGATCTGGTTGAACATGCCTTCCCTCCCCTAGCGCGCACTGCCCCTCAGCATGCGGCGCGGGGCAGTGGAGTCGCCCACGTTGCGAGCGATACCATAGCATGGAAAGGAGAGGCTGCCCAGGAAAGGCGCCCGCACGGCACGCCTCAGGGCACCTGCTTCACGAAGCCCTGCTGCTCGTAAGCCGCAGCGCAGCGATCGGTGCCAAGCTCGAGCTTGGGGAGAGCGGCCACATCCTCCTCGGACCGGCACTCGGCGAGCTGGCCCGTGGTGGGATTGCGCAGCACCACGAAAGTGGGGCTGCACGCCGCGAGGCCGGCGGCAAGGACGGGTAGCCAGAGCAACGCGCGCATGATCCCTCGCAACAGCGCCAACGGACGGCGGCGGCGCGGCGCCGGCCGCTCGCCGGCATTAAGACGGCCGGGACGGGAGTCGTCAACGGAAGAGCCGCGCCGAGATCGCGCCGGAGGCCTGTCCGGGCTTTCCCGCACGGGACGACAGGTCTAGCCTTGAGGCCTGCTCACCACCTCAGGGGACCATCTCGCAAGGAGAAGCCTGCCATGACGCGCGACGAGATTCTGCGGCTGCCGTCCATGCCCGCCTTGGGGCCGAGCTATCCCCATGGGCCCTATCGCTTCATTGATCGCGAGTACTGCATCATCTCCTATGAAAGCGATCCCGCCGCCATCCGCGCCGCCTTGCCGGAGCCCCTCGAGCCCGATCCCGAGCCCGTGGTGAATTTCGAGTTCATCCGCATGCCGGACAGCTCGGGCTTCGGCGATTACACCGAATGCGGCGCGGTGGTGCCGTGCCGCTACCACGGCGAGGCGGTCAATTACTGCATCGCCATGTATCTCGACGACGAGGCGCCGATTGCCGCCGGGCGCGAGATCTGGGGCTTTCCCAAGAAATACGCGAGCCCCAAGGTCGAGGTCGTCGCCGACACCCTCACCGGCAAGCTCGTCTATGCGGGCCAGCCGGTGGCGATCGGCACCATGGCCTACAAGCACGAGCGGCTCTCCCACGATCCCGATAAGGCGGCGAAGGCGCTCACCAAGACCCAGGTCAATCTCAAGCTCATCCCCGGCGTCGACGGCAACATGGCGATCGCCCAGCTCGTCGCCTACAACCTCGAGGAGGTCGAGGTGAAAGGTGCCTGGACCGGGCCCGCGCGCCTTCATCTCATTCCCCATGTCAACGCACCCGTGGCCGATCTCCCGGTGCGGCGCATCCGCGGCGGCTTCCATTACATCGCCGACCTCACGCTCCCCTATGGCCGGGTGCTTCACGACTATTTGAAGGCCTAAGCGGCGGCGGCGTTCACGGCGCCGCCACGCAGTCGTGATTTTCGCGCGGGCGGCGGGCGGCGCTAGCATCTTTATCTGGCCGGAACGCCCGGCAGTCTCGCCGGCGCCGGTCATCAGCCTCAATACGGTCGATCCAGCACAGGAGGTTTCCGATGAAGATGTCCCTGCTCGCGGCTTCCGCAGTGGCCGGCATCGTCGTCCTGCCCCTCGCCGCCACCGCCGCCGGCCCGGCGCCGAAGCCGAGCTTCCAAGCGGAGAAGTGCTATGGCGTGAATGCCAAGGGCATGAATGACTGCGCTGCAACCGGGAGTCATTCCTGCGGCGGCGAGTCGACCATGGCCAGGGACCCGCAATCCTGGATTTACGTGCCCGTCGGGACGTGCCAGAAGATCGAGGGCGGCAGCCTCGAGCCCAAGAAGATGTGAGGCAAGCGGTCGAGCGCTGGATGGGCGGACGGGACGGCATATCCGGAAAGATCGGCATCGGCCTGCGCCGGCCCCATGTCGCCGAGATTCTGTCGACCCGCCCGGCCATCGGCTGGCTCGAGGTCCATCCCGAGAACTATATGGCGCCCGAGTCCGCGCAAGGCGAAACGCCGGCGCTCACCCAGCTCCTCGCCCTCCGGCGCGATTATCCGGTGAGCCTGCATGGCGTCGGGCTCTCCCTCGGCAGCGCCGAGGGCATCGATCGCCGCCACCTCGCCCGGCTCGCCGCGCTCGCGGACCGCATCGAGCCCGTGCTGGTCTCGGAGCATTTGGCCTGGAGCGTCAGCGAGGGGGTCTATCTCAACGATCTCCTGCCGCTCCCCTATACCGAGGAGGCCCTCGCCGCGGTCGCCCGCAATGTCACGATGATGCAAGAGGCTCTCGGGCGCGCGGTTCTCGTCGAGAATCCCTCCGCCTATCTGCGCTTCCGGCACTCGACGATCCCCGAGCCCGAATTCCTCGCCGAGCTCGTGCGACGCACGGGCTGCCGGCTCCTCTGCGACGTGAACAACATCTTCGTGAGCTGCACGAATTTCGGTGAGGACGCCAGCGCCTATATTGCAGCGCTGCCACCGGATGCGATCGGCGAGATCCACCTCGCCGGGCATTTTCGCAGCGAGCGCCGCGGACGGCCGCTCCTCATCGACGATCACGGCTCGACCGTCGCTGCCGAGGTGTGGGCGCTCTATCGCCAGGCGCTGGCCCGCTTCGGCCCGGTGTCGAGCCTCGTCGAGTGGGACAAGCAAATCCCGCCGCTCCCTGTCCTGCTGGCCGAGGCGGCGGCGGCCGAGCGCATCGCCGCTTCCATGGTCCACGCCGATGCCCACGCTTGGTGAGCTCCAGCGGGCGTTCCGCCGCGCCCTCCTCGAGGGCGACGAGGCCGCCGTCGCATCTACGCTCCGCGAGGATGGGCTTTCGCCGGGCGAGCGGCTCGCCGTCTATCGCAACAACGTCGTCGCCTCGCTCACCGTCGTTCTCAAGGAAGCCTTTCCCGCGGTCTGCCGCCTCGTCGACGAGCGCTTCTTCGATTACGCCGCCCACGAATTCCTCCGCGCCCAACCGCCGACGGCGCCCTGCCTCGCCGAATACGGCAGCGCCTTCCCCGATTTCCTCGGCACCTTCCCGCCCTGCCGGCATCTCGTTTATCTCGCCGACGTGGCGCGGCTCGAGTGGCTGATGCACGTCGCGGCTTATGCCGGGGCGCCAACACCTCTGGCGTCGGCGAGCCTCCGCGCCGTCCCCCCGACCGAGGCGCCGCGCCTCGTCCTGCGCCTCCATCCCAGTTTCGGCTTCGTCGCGTCGCCGTGGCCGATCGGGCGCATCTGGCGGGCCAACAGTCCCGAATCACCGAGCGACGAGGCCGTCGATCTCGATTCCGGCGGCGCCTTCATCGAGGTGAGCCGGCGCGACCGCGAGGTCGTCTTCCGCGACCTGCCGCCGCCGACCTTCACGTTTCGCGCCGCCCTCGCCGCCGGCCGCACGCTCGAAGCCGCCGCCGGCGCCGCCCTGGCCAAGGACGCCGGGTTCGATCTCACGCAAGGACTCGGCGACCTCTTCCGCGACGGCGCGGTCGTCGGCTTTACGATCGCGGACACGGCGTCATAGCGTCGCCGATCCCGCCTGCCCTTTACAGGCGGCGCTCGACGGGCTTTCCTTGCCGAAGCGGCCGAAGCCGCCCACCGGCCGCTCCGCTTTCGAGGAGGCCCCTGTTCCATGCCCGACGAGTCGCAGCCGCTTCCCCTCCATGGCATCAAGGTGCTCGATCTGAGCCGGGTGCGCGCCGGCCCGACGGCGGTACGCCAGCTCGCCGACTGGGGCGCCGACGTGCTGATGATCGAATCGCCGGCGGCGCTCAACAAGGGAGCCGGTATGGGCGGCCCGCGCCACGGGCCCGACTTCCAGAACCTCCACCGCAACAAGCGGAGCATGACCCTCAATCTCAAGCATCCGGAGGGCCTCGCGATCCTGCGCAAGCTCGTCGCGGACGCCGATGTGGTGGTCGAGAACTATCGTCCCGATGTGAAGTTCCGCCTGGGCGTGGATTACGAGAGCCTCGCCAGGATCAACCCGCGCCTCATCTATGCAAGCGTGTCCGGCTTCGGGCAGAGCGGTCCCTATCGCGACCGGCCGGGCTTCGACCAGATCGCCCAGGGCATGGGCGGCCTCATGTCGATCACCGGCCTGCCCGGGCAGGGCCCCGTGCGCGTCGGCATCGCGGTGGCCGACAGCGCTGCGGGCATCTTCACGGCGATGGGCATTCTCCTCGCCATCATCGAGCGCGAGCGCTCCGGCCGCGGGCAGTGGGTCCAGAGCTCGTTGCTCCAGGCCCAGATCGCCATGCTCGATTTCCAGGCGGCGCGCTGGCTCGTCGCCGGCGAGGTCCCCGGCCAGGCGGGCAACGACCATCCGACCAGCATCCCGACCGGCCTATTCCCGACCGCCGACGCGCCGATCAACATCGCCGCCGATTCCCAGGAGATCTTCGAGCGCTTCTGCCGCGCCATCGATGCGCCCACGATGAGCGCCGATCCCCGTTTCGCCAATCGCGAGCAGCGCTCGAGGAACCGCGCCGCGCTCAACGCCGCCATCGCCGAGAAGCTGAAGGGGCGCGGCAGCCGGGAATGGGTCGAGATCCTCAACAAGGCCGGCGTGCCGAGCGGGCCCGTCTATCGCATCGACGAGGTCTTCGCCGATCCCCAGGTCCAGCATCTCGGGATGGCCCGCCCCGTCCCCCATCCCAAGCTCGGCGAGATCAAGCTCGTGGCGCAACCGATCGTGCTGAGCCGCACGCCGAGCCGCATGGAGACGGCGGCACCCGAGCGCGGCGAGCATACCGAGAGCGTGCTCGAGGCGCTCGGCTATGACGCGGCGCGCATCGCGGCGCTGCGGCGCGCGCAGGCGATTTGAGTCGGCCCCGTCATGTCTGAAACGGTGATCGACGCCGGAACCGATCGCATGATCGCCCGCAAGGCGGGTGCGATCGGCTGGCTGATCTTCAACAACCCGGCGCGACACAATGCGGTGTCGATGGCGATGTGGCAGGCGATCCCGCGCGCCGCCGCGGCCTTCGCGGCGGATCCCGAGATCCGCGTTGTCGTCGTCACCGGTGCCGGCGAGCGCGCCTTCGTCGCCGGCGCCGACATCTCCGAATTCGAGACCCTGCGGGCCACACCCGCGCAGATCGCCGCCTATGATCGCCTCTCCGAGGACGCCTGTCGAACCCTTGAGGAGCTGAGCAAGCCGACCATCGCGATGATTCGCGGCTACTGCATCGGCGGCGGGCTCGATATCGCCTTGCGCTGCGACTTGCGCCTCGCCGCCGAGGATGCCCGCTTCGGCATCCCCGCCGCCCGTCTCGGCGTCGGCTACACCTTTCCCGAGATTGCCCGCCTGGTCGCTCTTGTCGGCCCTGCCCTGGCCAAGGACATTCTCTTCTCCGGCCGGCAGCTCTCGGCGGCGGAAGCGCTTCGGGGCGGCCTTGTCAATGGCGTCGTGCCGGCAGCGAGCCTTGCCGGCACGGTCGCCGATTATGCGGCGACCATCGCCGCCAATGCGCCGCTGACGATCGCCGCTGCGAAGCGATGCGTGGCCGAGGCGGTCAAGGACGCCGGACAGCGCGACCTCGAGGCCTGCGACGCGCTGGTGAAAGCCTGCTTCGCCAGCGCCGATTACGCCGAGGGGCGCCGTGCCTTCATGGAAAAGCGGCGCCCTCGCTTCCAAGGGCGATAATCCGGCGGGCGGCGAGGCTCGCGAAATAGACGAGGCAACTGAGCAGCACGATCCAGAAGCTCGTCGGCCAGTCCGTGACATAGGCGAGGGCGATGCCCGCCCAGGTCTCGACGAGGCCGAGAAGGGCTGAGAGCGCCACCGCATGACCGAGGCGCGTCGTGAGCCCGAGCGCTGCCGCCGGCGGGCCGACCATGAGGGCGAAGACGAGAAGGACGCCCACCACCTGCGCCGCCTCGGCCACGGCAATCGCCACGATGGCAAGAAACAAGGCGGAGACCAGGCGGAGCCGAACGCCCTTGGCCTCGGCGAGCTCCGGCTCCAAGGTCGCGAAGATCAAAGGCCGGGCGATCGCGGCGAGGGCGGCGAGGCTGACGATGGCGAGTGCGAGCAGAACCCGCAGCGTCGCGCCGCCCACGCCCAGCACATTGCCGAAGAGGAGCGCCGTCGCCTGGGACGCATAAGCCGTATAGAGATGGAGGAACAGGACGCCGCAGCCGAGGGCGAGAGAGAGGATGATGCCGACGGCGACGTCCCGGCCGCGGAGCTTCTCGCCGAGGAGGCCCATCGCCGCCGCCCCCAGCAGGCTGAAGGCGACGAGGCCCCAGAGCGGGCTCATCCCGACAAGTGCCGCCCCCGTGGCCCCCGCGAAGCCGACATGGGAGAGCGCGTGGCCGGCGAAACTGAGGTTGCGCAGCACGAGGAAGACGCCCACCGTCCCGGCGACGATGGCGACGATGGCGCCCGCGGCGAAGGCCGTGCGCATGAAATCGTAATCAAGCATCGTGGCGATGCGCCTCCGCCTCGACCTCGCCCTGGGCCGAGACGACGAGAATGCGCCCCTTGAGCCGGAGGACCTCGATCGGCATGCCATAGAGCCGCGAGAGCACCTCGCTCGTCATCACCTCCTCGACGCTCCCGAGCGCCGCCTGGCCCCTGCCGAGATAGAGCACCCGGTCCATCGTGCCGAGGAGGAGATTGAGGTCGTGGGCGGTGAAGAGCACGGTGATGCCGAGCTCGCGCTGGATGCGGCCGACCAGGGCGACAACCGCATGCTGGAAATGAGGATCGAGGCTGACCAGGGGCTCGTCGAGGAGAAGGAGCCGCGGCTTGCCGAGAAGTGCCTGGGCGAGCAGCAATCGCTGCCGCTCGCCGCCTGAGAGCTCGCAGAGGGGACGGGCGGCAAGCGCTTCGGCTTCGACGGTGGCGATTGCCCAGTCGACCTCTCGCCGCCCCGCGCGACCCAGCAAGGGCAGGCCCCAGCGCTCGCCGCGGAAGGCGCTCGCGACGAAATCCCGCCCGCAGAGCCGCAGATCTCCGACCGGGCTGCGCTGCTGCGGGAGGTAGCCCGCGTCCCGGTTGCCCCGTCGCGGCACCGCGCCGAACACCCGCAGGCTCCCTGCGGCGGGGCGCAGAAGGCCGAGGATGGCATGGATCAGCGTCGTCTTGCCGGCGCCATTTGGCCCGAACACGCCGATGAACTCGCCGGGCGCGATGACGGCATTGACGGAGCCGAGCACGGTGCGGCCGTCGCGCGCGAGCGCGAGGCCGTCGAGTGCCAGGGCCGGGGCCGCTACTTCCCCGCGAGGGCCTGATCGAGCGCGTTGAGTTGCGAGAGCATCCATTCCTGATACGTCTTCCCTCGGGGCTCGGTCTCGCTCACGCCGAGAACGGGAACGCCGGATCGCTGCGCGAGCGCGCGCATCCTTTCGGCGAGCGGACCACTCGCTTGCGCGTTATAGATCAGCACCCGCACGGCGTGCTGGCGCAAATCCGCCTCGAACGCGGCCACCTCGCGAGGGGTCGGCTCGGTGTCGTTCATGACGGCGCGCTGGAATTCGGCATTCCGCATCTCGAGGCCGAGGGCCGCCGCCATATAGCCAAAGACGGGCTCGGTTGCGGTCGCCGGCGTGCCGGCATAACGCCCGTGCAGGGCGGCGATCTTGTGCAGAAGCGGCTGGAGCGACTGCTCGAAGGCGCCGAGCCGCGCGGCATAGCTCGCCTTGTGAGCCGGGTCAATCCTTGCCAGGCTATCGGCCACGGCCTTCGCCACCGCGGGCATGGTCCCGGGATCGTACCAGAGATGCGGGTTCTCCCCCGCCTTCCTGTGGACCAGCGCCGCAACCTCGATGACCTCCCGGCGCGCGGATCTCGACGCCGCGAGCAGCTTGGCCGCCCAGGGGTCGTAATCGGCGCCGTTATAGATGACGAGCCGCGCCGCGGCGAGCCGCCGCGCGGCACCGGGGGTGGCCTCGAAGAGATGGGGATCCTGGTCGGGGCTGGCGAGGATGCTGTCGACCCTCGTCTCGGCGCCACCGATCTGCGCCGCGACATCGCCATAGAAATTCTCGGCGGCGACGATGCCGATCGCCTCGGCCCTTGCCGCCGACGCGGCCATCACGGTTGCGATGGCCGCCACCGCCAGCCTGCGCATGCCCATCCTCGCCCAACTACGTTCGCTTCGGCTTTAATTATGTTATATTATAACATAACACAAGGGGAAGATCCCCGAAGCCTCCGCGCGGCTGCGCGCAACCCCGCCCATTCGCCGCCGTCACGGTTGATCGTCGCGACGATCGCCCCCATCATGAGGCGCATCCGCGCAACGTCCGCGAAGGGGGAGCCAGGGGAACATGGAGACATCGACCGCACGTTGGAAGCGCCGCCCCGAGGGCTCGACCTGGGGCGATTACGGCGCTTCGGATCAGCTCGGGCGGCTCAACCTGCTCACGCCCGAGAAGGTCAAGGAGGGTGTGGCCGAGGTGCGCGAGGGGCTCGTCTTCTGCCTCTCCCTTCCCCTGGACTATCCCGGCGGCAACATTCTCAATCCGCGGCGGCATCCGCCGGTGCTGCGGCCCACCTTGCGCAACGGCAAGCCCAATTTCATCTATCGCACGGAGCAGGAGAACCCGGCGCTGACCGACGTCATCAACGACGACGCCGTCATCCTCCATCTGCAATACTCGACCCAGTGGGACAGCCTGGCCCATGTCGGACAGCTCTTCGACGCCGATGGCGACGGCGTGGCGGAGCCCGTCTTCTACAACGGCTATCGTGCGGGCGAGGATGTCGTGGGGCCGCAGGATGCGCGCGATGCGGGGGCCGTCGGTGCCGTCGAGGCGAGATCGACCTCGGTCGCGCGCAAGCTCGGCATCGAGAACATGGCGGTCAAGGGCATGCAGGGTCGCGGCGTGATGGTCGATCTCCATGCCCATCACGGCCGCGCTCGCGCCATCATCGGCTATGACGCCCTGATGCACGTGCTGGACGCGGACAAGGTCGAGGTCGAGCGCGGCGACATGGTGTGCTTGCGCACCGGCTTCGACGAGGTCGTCCTGGAAATGAACAGAGAGCCCGACGGCCATGTGCTCGAGAATTCCTGCGCCGCCCTCGACGGACGCGACGAGCGCCTGCTGCAATGGATCAGCGACAGCGAGCTGGTGGCGCTGATCTCCGACAACTACGCCGTCGAGGCGCACCCGTCCCGCCCTCATGCCGGACGCTCAGCCTCGCTTCCGCTCCACGCCCATTGCCTCTTCAAGCTCGGCGTCAATCTCGGCGAACTCTGGCATCTCTCGCCCCTTGCCGATTGGCTGCGCGCCCACGGGCGCAGCCGCTTCCTCCTGACGGCACCCCCGCTCCGCCTGCCGGGTGCCGTGGGCTCGCCGGCGACGCCGATCGCCACGGTTTGACGAGAGAGAAAGCATCATCCGCAACGGCGTTCCGCGGCGCATTCGCCTCCCAATTTCGATTTTGATTGCTGCGCAGGAGAATGATGAGCATCGAGAGCCTGAGGCCCGCCCTCGACCCCCAGTCGATCGCCTTGATCGGCGCCTCCGAGAACGCGAACAAGATCGGCGGACGGCCGCTCGCCTATCTCGGCCGCTTCGGTTATCGCGGCCGAGTCTATCCGATCAATCCCAAGCGCGCCGAGGTGCAGGGCCATAAGAGCTATGCCGATCTCGCGGCACTGCCCGAGGTGCCGGAGATGGCCGTCATCGCCCTTCCCGGCGACGGCGCGATCGAGGCCGTCGAGTCCTGCGCCGCGCGCGGGGTCAAGATTGCGGTCGTCATGTCGTCGGGCTTCGGCGAGACCGGGAGTGCGGAGGGCAAGGCCAAGGAGCGCCGCATGGTGGCGGCCGCGCGCGCCCATGGCATGCGCATGATCGGGCCGAACGCCCAAGGTCTCGCCAATTTCGGCAGCGGCGCCATCGCCAGCTTCTCGACCATGTTCATCGAGCAGGCTCCCGCCGACGGGCCGGTCGCGGTGGTGAGCCAGAGCGGCGCCATGAGCGTCGTGCCCTACGGCCTGCTGCGACGGCGCGGCATCGGCGTGCGCCACGCCCATGCCACCGGCAACGACGCCGATGTCAGCGTCGCCGAGTTGTCGACGGCAATCGCCGCCGACCCGGCGGTGAAGCTGCTTCTCCTCTATCTCGAGAGCATTCCCGATCCCCATCACCTCGCCGAGGCCGCGCGCCTCGCCCGCGAGCGCGAGCTGCCGATCGTGGCGCTCAAATCCGGCCGCACCGCAGCGGGTCAGCGCGCCGCGCAATCCCATACCGGGGCGCTTGCCAACGAGGACCGCGTGGTCGACGCCTTCCTCGAGCATCTCGGCATCTGGCGCGTGCCCGACGTTGCCGGACTGGTGGCGGCGGCCGAGCTCTACCTCAAGGGCTGGCGGCCCAGCGGCCGGCGCCTGGTCGCCGTCAGCAATTCCGGAGCCACCTGTGTGATGGCGGCCGACGCCGCGACCATGGCGGGAATGTCCATGGCGCCCCTCGAGCCCGCGACGCGCGAGGCCCTCGCCCGCGTGCTGCCGAGCTTCGCCACGACGACGAATCCGGTCGACATCACGGCGGCCCTCCTCAGCAACAGCCGGCTCCTGAGCGATATTCTTCCGATCCTCGCGCGCGACCCGGCGGCGGACGCCTTCCTCATCGGCATTCCCGTCGCCGGGACCGGCTATGACGTCGACGCCTTCGCGCGCGACACCGCCGCCTTCGCCGCGGCGACGGGCAAGCCCGTCATCGTGGCGGCGCCCCAGCCCAATGTCGGCGGGCGCTTCAAGGCGGAAGGCCTCGCCGTCTACGAACTCGAAGCCCAGGCCATCGCGGCGCTGAGCCAGTTCATCGGGCATTCCGAGCTCATGGCGCGTCTGCGCCGCCGGCCCATCCATGACTGGCCACGGCACCGCGAGGCTCGGCACGTCGCGACGCGCGTCCTCAACGAGGCGGAAAGCCTGGCTCTCGTCGCGGCCCATGGCGTCCGTGTCGTACCCCATCGCCTCTGCCGCAGCGCGGCGGAGGCGCAGGCCGCCTTCCGCGAGATTGGCAGCGCCGTCGCCGTCAAAGGCTGCTCGGCCGACGTCTCGCACAAATCCGAGCTGGGCCTGGTGCGCCTCGGCCTCCACGACGAGGCTGCCGTCGCCGCCGCATTCCGCGACCTCGAGGACATCCTGCACAGGGAAGGCGCGCGCTGCGACGGTGTGATCGTCGCGGCGATGCAGAAGGGCCGTCATGAGCTCGTGATCGGCGCCCATCGCGATCCGGTGTTCGGGCCGGTGGTCGTGATCGGCGAAGGCGGGAAATATGTCGAGGCGCTGCCGGACCTGCGGGTGCTGCTGCCGCCCTTCGGCGCCGACGAGGTGCGCGAGGCGCTCGGACGCCTCCGTCTCGCCCCCATCCTCGCCGGGCTGCGCGGCGAGCCGCCCCTGGATGTCGCCGCTTTTTGCGAGGCGGCCGTCGTCGTCGGCCGCATGATGCTCGACCCCGCCCAGCGCATCGCCAGCCTCGACCTCAATCCGGTGCTGCTCGGCGGCGCCGGCGAGGGCTATGCCGCGGTCGATGCGGTGGCGATCGTCGAGGCGTCCTGACGGCTCATCGGCTCTCGAGCAAGGCAGCGGCGATCGCCGCCCATTCCTCGTTCAGCGGGACCGTCGCCGCGGGCCGCCCGGCTTGGCGATACCAATAGCCGGCATTCGCGTGGTCGCCTTCTTTGCGGTGGAGATAGGCGTGGACCCAGGCCCCGTCGGCACCCTTCTGCGCCTGGGCGGACTCATGGGCCTTGTCCCATTCGCCCTTGGCGTCCCACCACAAGGCCTCCAATGCCGAATTCAGCCCATCGGGCGGCCTGGGGCGGGACAGCGATGCCTTGAAGCCTGGCAGATCCATGGCCGATCCTTTCAGTCGCGGAGCGGTGATAGCGCCTGGCGGCGCGCAACCACGCGCTCGCGATGCGCCGTGTAGATGCCACTGACGACAATGATCGCCGCGCCGACCAGGGTTTGTCCATCCGGGATGGCGGCGAAGACGGCGAGGCCCAGCAGGCTCGACCAGATGAGCTGGGTATAGGCGAAGGGGGCCAGGAGCGAGGCATTGGCGCGGCGATAGGCGAGCACGACGAGCCATTGCCCCGCCGTGCTGGCGATGCCGATGAAGCAGCCGAGCGCGATCTGCCGTGGGCCGAGGCCGACCCAGACGAACGGAAGCGCCGCGCACAACACGGCAAAGCCGATGAAGGCCGTGTAGGCCAGCATCGTGAGCGTGCCGTCCAAGCCGCTCGTCTTGCGCGTGATCACCATGGCGATCGCCCAGCTCGCCGCCGAGAGAAGCGGCAGCACCGAGGCCGGGTTGAAGGCGCTGGTGCCGGGGCGCACGACGATCAGCACGCCAATGAGGCCGACCACCACGGCGCCCCAGCGGCGGATGCCGACCTTCTCCCCGAGCAGCGGGATGGAGAGCGCCGTGATGAAGAGCGGCGAGACGAAGCTCGTGGCCGTGGCGTCGGCGAGGGGCAGGCGCCCGATCGCCAAAATGAAGAAGATGCTCGAGCCGAGCAGGCTGAGCGCGCGCCAGGCCTGCAGCCCCGGGCGTCGCGAGACGAGGCGGCTGCGGCCCTGGCGCGCCGCCGCCGGCAGCATGAGCAGGACGAAGACCAGATAGCGGAGCCAGGCGATCTCGATCGCCGGCAGTGCTTGCGAGAGGAACTTCGCCGTCGCGTCCGAGAGCGAGAAGAGCAGCATCGCCGCGACGAGAAGGAGAATTCCCCGGAGCGGATCGTCGACGGGCGCCGAGCCCGGCCGCGCGGCGGGACCGGAGACCGCGACCGCGCCGACGACGTCGGCGGGGCGGGGCACGGACGGGCTCATGGTCACCTCGAGTTGCTGCGCGTCGCCGGAAATCGGCCGCCTGTCATATCACCCGCCGGGCCTGCGGGGGAGCGCCTTGCGCGCATTCTCCTTGCTTTTTTCCGAGACGCAGGCGGCCGTCGCTCAGGATGCGATGGGGATGGCGGGCGTGACGGAGCTCGGCGGCGAGGGTAGCGAAATGGTGCGCGATGCGGGAAAGGTGACGCTGCAGGTCGTGCCGCGCCCGGACGCGCTGGTGATCGCGAAGACGGCGCCGTGCAGCTCCGCCAGCTTCTTGCAGATCGGCAGGCCGAGGCCCGCCCCGACACTGTCCTGCACCAGGGGATCGGAGAGCCGCACGAAGGGCATCGTCACGCGCGACAGATCGGCGGCGGCGATGCCGATGCCCGTATCGGCGACGGCAAAGGCGATGCCCCCGCTCGACGCCAGTGACGCCGAAAGCGAGATCATGCCCCCGGCGGGCGTGAACTTGATGGCGTTCGAGAGCAGGTTGAGAAGGATCTGGCGGAGCTTGGTCTCATCCGCGCGGAGGCGAGGCGTCCCCGGCGCCGTCGCTTGGGTCAGGCGAACCCCGTGGCTCTCGGCTTGCGGCCCGACGAGCTTGGCGCAGCCTTCGACCATCGTCGCCACATCGACATCGGACTCCGACAGGGCCAGGACGCCGAGCTCGCCCTGGGTGACGTCGAGGATCTCGTTCGCCAGGGTGAGGAGATGGGAGCCGCTGCTGTGCATATGGCCGGCATATTCCCGGTATTTCGGGTGGCCGAGCGCACCGAAGATCTGGCTGCGCATGGCTTCAGAGAAGCCGATGATGGCGTTTAAGGGAGTGCGCAGCTCGTGGCTGAGATGGGCGAGCATCGTCCATTTCTCCTGCTTCAGCACGTCGAGCTCCATATGAGCGTGTTGGAGAGAGGTGTTGAGCTCGGCGTTCGAGAGCTGCAGCTGCAGGACGCGGCGGATCGCGCGATTCGTATGGCGCGCAGAGGACAGAATGACCGCCGCGTAGATTACCATCAGCAGGCCGACGGCGACGAACTCGCGATCCGAAGCCGCGAGGAAGACGAAGGTCAGGGGCAGGAGCACCGGCCCGGCATAGGCGAGAAACGCGGGAAGATAGGCCGCAAGCGAGACCAGGGCCCCTGCCGCCATTCCCCCCGATACCAGCGCCACGAAGAAGTAATCGCGCGGGGCGGCAAAGAATGGCAAGGCGGCAGCGAGGCCTCCCCACATGGCGCCAGCGACGAAAGCGCCGCCGCAATAGAGCCAGGCCCAGCGCGCGCGGCGCCGGGTGACTTCGGGGGCGCGGCGGTAACGCCGATGAAGGAAGAGGCGAAGGCCGGCGATTGCCAGGTTGGCGCCGGTCCAGGGGACGAGGAAGCTCGCCGGGAAGGAGTGCCACAGCACGGCGGCCACGATGAGCGCATTGACGCCGTTCATCGGCACAGCCAGCGAGCTCTGGTAGAGCAGCCGAGCCTGCTCAGCGAGGACCGGGATGATGATGTCCGTGCGGCCCTCCGCCGCGGCCGACTTCGACTCGGATGGCTCGGGTGTCTCGGACATTGCGCCCATCCGAAGAGCCGTGAACCCGACGCTACCATGGGCGCAGAAGGGTTAAATATTCGTTATCACTTGCGAAGATCACGCGCTAGCTACCGAAAATATCAAGTAAATGCCCGGTAAATCTGCGCGACGAGCGGGGCCGCGACGGCTTGCCAATCGCACGAGACCGCGCGTCGAGAGAAAGCCGGGGAACCGGCAGCACGACGGCGCTGTTGAATAGCAGTTGGCGATCGGTGATGACCCAACGCGATCACCCCGTTCCCTATCTCGTCTCGCTCGGCGCCCTCGCCTGGGTGCTGTCATCCGTCCCCGTTACTGTCGCTCCTCCCGATCTGCACCTTAAGCTCAGTGTCGCCTTCGCCAAGGGCGGCGGCGGTGCCGGAGGCGCAGGCGGCGGAGCGGGTGGCGCCGGCGCAGGTGCCGGAGCTGGTGGTGCGGGCGCGGGAGCCGGAGCCGGCGCCGGGGCTGGAGCCGGCGGTGCTGGCGCGGGAGCTGGTGGTGGCGCCGGGGCTGGAGCCGGCAGTGGTGGTAGCGCGGGCGGCGCCGGGGCCGGTGGCAGCGCCGGAGCCGGCGGTTCGGGTGGCGCGGGTGCCGGCGGAGCGGGAAGTGGCGGCGGTAATGGTGCGGGAGCAGGCGCCGGCGGTAGCGGCGCCGGTAGTGCCGGGGCCGGCGCGAGCGGCACTGGCGGCGGAGCTGGCGCAGGGGCCGGAGGCGGTGGCGTTGGTGCGATCGGCAACGCCGATGCCGGCTCGGACGATGCGGTTGCGGCCGCAACAGGGCTGCGTCGCGGGGCTCCGATTGCCGATGTCAGGCCGGGTGCGCCTGGGCCCGCCCAGGCGATGGCGCCCGGCATTGATCCGGTCAGCGATGGCGCGGCACTTCGCGCCAGCCGCATGGGCTCGATCTTTGGCGGCCGCGAGGCCGATCTAGCCGAGCAGGCGCGGCATCAAGCCGCCAAGCCGCTTCTCCAGACGGCGGCGCCCCCAAAGACGCTCGCGCCGGCAGCGAAAGCGGCGGCGCACCATCAAATCCATCACGAGACGAAGCGGCATGAGGAACGGCTTGCCGCCCATCGGCCACTCACTCACGGCAAACCGGACATCACGGCGGCGAAGCCCGCGCAAGCGGGGCCCGTTCTCCACGCCCTTCTCGAGCCGAGTCCGCGGGATGACCGGATCTCCGCGCAGCTCGCTTCCAACCGGCCCACCGGGGATGTCGTGAGCGAGGTCATTGCAAGCGCCCGTGCCGATCAGGCGAAGGCCGCCGCGCCCGAGAGCGGGGCCGCGGAGCCGACGGCTCTGATCGCCGCCGATCGCGACCATTCCGACATTGCCCGAGCTGGAGACCCGGACACGGATACCGCGGGCAACTGGGCGACGGCGTCGTTCGCGGCGCCCGCGCCGACGGCCTCGACACCATTGAATGGCGACGACAATGACGGCGTCGCCGGGCCGCGGCAGGCCGGCGTCGAGCCCTCGCCCGCACCCGGCGCGCCCTACAACGCGCGCGACGCCCTCGAGCACGAAATCGCCAGCGCCCAAGGGCTTCTGCTCCCATCTGCCCATGACGATCCATCCTCGCCGATGATGGACGGCCGGGGCGCAACGGATGGCGCGCACGCCACCCCGAATGCCGCGCATCCCGACAGGTCCGTCCGGGCGCTGATCGCCGCCTATGTTCCCGAATGGCTGAGCCGCCTGTCGCCCCCCGACGCTTTCGCCTGGTTCACCGGCATCGGCCTCGTCATTGCCGGGCTCGCCGGGGCCATCAACGCCCGCCGCAAGATCGACGACTGAGCCCTGCGCGCTCAGAAGCGGCGCGGGATGTGGCGCGTCAATGCCGCCGCTCCCAGCATCATCAGGCCGCCGGCGGCGAACACCGAGGGCAGGCTGAAGAGCGTGAGCAGCAGGGCGAAGAGCCCCGGCGGGACGAATTGCGAGGCGTCGCGATAGCTGACATAGACCGTCGTCATTTCCGCGCGCTCATAGGGATGGACGGCGCGGAGGAAGAGCAGGTTGCCGGCGCCGTCGATGGTCTCGGTGCCGAGGGCCGCAAGCAGCAGCACGACGGCACCGAGCCAGGGCCGGGAGAGGCATGAGGCCGCCGCCACGCTCAACGCACCGGCGAGGCCATAGCCGATCCCGAGCAGGCGGCGCAGGCCGTAGCGGCGGCCGACCCAGCCCCAGAGGGGCACGCTCCACATCCAGCCCAAGCCGATCGAGACGATGGCGCCCCCGGCCTCGGCGCCGAGGCCGGAGGTGACCGCGAAGATCGGCGCATACACATAGAACATGCTCCACCAGGACGAGCGCGCGGCGGCGAGGAGCCAGGCGAGGCGCAGGCGCGGCTGCGCGAAGAAGCGGCGCAGGTAGCGCAGCGGATTGGGCGGCGGGCGGCGCATGGCCTGGAGCACCGCATTCTCGCCGAGGCGCAAGGCCCAGAAGAGCGCGAGCAGCGCAAGGGCGGCCGCGGCGGCGACGGCGTATGGCGCGAGCGGCGCCACGGCGCCCTGCAAATAGACCCCGAGCCACGGCCCGACGCTCCACGGCGCCGCGGCGACGAGGATGCGCGTAGGCTCGAAGCGGCCAAGCTCGTGCCGGGGAATATGGTCGAGGACATAGAGATTGAGGGTGATCTCGAGGCAGGCGAAGGCGAAGGTCGTAAGGAAGAGCCCGACCACCAGTGCCGGCAGGCTGGCGATGTCGAGCAGCAAGGCGCCGGCGGCGAAGCCGAGCGAGCCGAGGCTGAAGACCCAGCGTCGCCGAATGAGCCGGTTGAGCCAGGGAATCCCGAGCCGGCCCGCGAGCCCGGCCATGCTCATGGCGAGATAGAGGACGCTGACGGCGCGCGCGGTTCCGAGCAGCGCCAGGGCCTTGAGAGGCACCACCGTCAGCAGGATCGTCTGAGCGACGGCGAGGAGGAAGAAGAGGCTCGCGAAGGCGATTGCCTTGCGGCGCGCGAGCGCCTCGATCCAAAGGGCCGCCTGAAGCGGTCGGAGCGTCATTGGGCCTCGCGCGGCGGCGGCGACGCGCCGCTCAAGCCATTCGCTGCCGGGCGATGAGACCGATCGCGTTCGCGACGAGCCGTGCGGCGGTCAAGGCGCCGCGCTGCTGCACGTCGTTCGCCGGCATGAACTCCACGATGTCGAAGGCGGCGATCCGCGCCTTTTTCGCGACGCCGCGCAGGATCTCGACGGCCTGCCAATAAAGGAGCCCGCCGGGTGCTGGTCCGATCACCGCCGGCATGATGCTGGGATCGAGCCCGTCGCAATCGACGGTGACGAGAACATGGGCGCCGTCGGCAAGGTGGCGCAGCACGGCGGCAGCACCCTCGGCCTGCACCTGGTCCGCGAAGACGAAGGTCACGCCGGCGGCGCAAGCGTCCCGGTAGTCGGACACGCGCGCGCTGCCGGTGCCGCGCGCGCCGACCTGGATGATCTTCTCGATCCACGGCATTTCGCTCGCGCGCCGCATCGTGCTGGAGAGGCCGAGCTTGATGCCCTCGACCTCGTCCCGCCAGTCGATATGGGCGTCGATCTGGAGCACGGTGAATTTGCCCGCGTCCTCGAAAGCCTGAAACAGGGGAATGGGAATCGAATCATCGCCGCCGATAACCACCGGCACCGCTCCACCCCGCAGCAAGGCCCGGACGGCCGCCGTGATCCTTTCCCGGTTGGCGCGGGGATCGGAGGGATCGTAGTCGAGATCGCCGCAATCCACCACCTTGACGCCCTCGGGGATCATCTTGTCGCCGAGGTCGAAATCCATGTGCTCGCGCGCACCCGCCCAATTGGCGATGCCGGCGCGGATCGCCGCCGGCCCGCCGGCGCAATAGGGCCCGACCGAGGGATAGGGCGTTGCCGCCGGCGCGCCAAGGAGTGCGATCGCGGCTTTGGCACCCGCCTCGATGGTGCTCGGCGGAAGGTCGAGAAAGGTCCCGCTCTTCGAGGCTCCGAACATGTCTCCGAGACGGGAGGGTGACGGCGGGCGACCTTCCATTTTTCTCTCCGGCACGAGGCAGCCGCGTGCGAGTGCGGCATCGTCGGATCGTGCCCAACTCTGCCGGCACAGGCAAGCCAAGGTCCCTCAACAGTGCAATGCCGCCGCAGCATATCCGACTTATAACTTGCATAAACCGTTTTACAGGTTGTAACACCGCGGCGCGGCCGCTAAGCTCTGTGGCCTGGGACGGGGCGCAGGCAGGAAGGGAGGCGGAAATGGCCGGTCATGGAGACGCCGCGAAGTTCTCGACCAAGAAGATCGCACGCATCTGGAAGGGGCGGGTCAAGCTCGCGGTCGCCGATGAGTATGCCGCCTATCTCTACGAGAGCGGGGTGCGGCACCTCAAATCCGTCGAGGGAAATCTCGGCGTCCAAATGTTCCGGAAATCCGAACAGGAGACGGCGGAATTCATGGTCGTCTCCTATTGGGATCCCGGCAAGGCGCAGGACGCCATCCGGAAGTTCGCCGGCGCCAGCGCGGGCAAGGCTTGGCTTTTGAAAAAGGATCGGGAGTACCTGCTCGACCCGGACCGCGCACCCGAACATTACGAACTCCTATCGGACGACTAGGCCCCAATGGCTGCCGAGATCCCGTAGCGAGAGCCTAGGCCCCCGAATGTTCTCGACATCGAATTCACATCGTATCAACATCAGGACAAAACCAATTCGAAACTGAACGACGGGAGAGCACTATGTCATACCGAGCTTGGGAGACGTTGAAGGCGGTGCCGCTGGCCGCCGTGTTGCTTGCAGCGACGACCGCCGCGGGAATGGCGGTGACCGTGGGGCCGGTGACCGATCCCATCGGCGTCGTGAAGATTCCCAAGGGCGCGCCGCTCCAGATTGGCGGCTATTGGGTGATGTCGGGCCCCGATTCGGCCCTTGGCATCGACGAGAAGCGCGCCGTCGAGATCGCGATCAAGGATGTCGGCGGCAAGCTCGTCGGCCATCCGATCAAGTTCAGCGCCGAGGATGACGGCTGCAACCCCGAAGGCGGGCAGACCGCGGCGACCAAGCTCGCGGCCAATCCGCAAAACGTGATCATCATCGGCCCGGCCTGCTCGAGCGCTGCGACGCCGGCAGCACCCATCCTGTGGAAGGCCGGCATGGTCGATATCGACACGGCGGCGACCGCACCCGCGCTGACGGCCGCCGACCGCAAGCCCGAATATGACGGCTTCGTGCGGACTGTCTATAGCGACACCGACCAAGGCGCCTCGGATGCCAAATACATCTATAACGTGCTGAAGGCGCGCAAGGTCGTGACGCTCCATGACGGCAGCGCCTATGCCCAGCAGCTCGCCCATGTGATGGCCGAGAACTTCAAGAAGCTCGGGGGAACGATCCTGTCGCAGGAAGCCGTGGCGCCCACCGATGTGGATATGCATCCAGTCCTGACCCGCGTGGCGACCGAGAAGCCCGATGTTCTCTACTTCCCCATCTTCGTCGCCGCCGCCTCGCAGATCCTTCGGCAGGCGAAGGAGATTCCGGGCATGGCGCATGTCCAGCTGATCGGCAGCTCCGGGCTCATGGCCCCTGACCTGATCGAGGCCGCGCGCGACGCCGTCGTCGGCTTCCGCATCACCTATCCCGACCAGTCGCCCGAGGCGATGGGCAAGGGCTACCCGGCCTTCGTCGAGAAATACACCAAGATGTTCGGCGAGGCGCCGATCTCGGGCTATCACGCCAACGCCTATGACGCCGCCATGCTGGCCTTCAAGGCGATCGAGAAGGTGGCCAAGACGGACAAGAGCGGCACCACCTATATCGGCCGCAAGGCGCTGCGCGACGCCGTCTATGCCACGAAGTTCGAGGGCATCAGCGGGCCGATCGCATGCGACGCGCATGGCGAGTGCGCGAAGTTCAAGCCCGCGGTCTACGAGTTCACCAACGCCGATCCGAAGACCTTCAAGATTGGCGTGAATCCGAAGAAGATCTGGCCGTAGGCGCTTGGCGCAACTGCCGGCCCTCGGGTATCGGCGAGCCGGAGAATGACCATGCAGGATGCAATGGCATTCTCCGGCCGATACCTCGTTTCATGCTCACATAGAGAGCGTCCATTGCATGGCTGAAGTCTCGGCAGGATGGACCCCGGCAAAGGGCCTGAAATCGCTTGCGCGATTCACCTTCGTCGACGTGGTGCTCTGGGGATTGCGAATCCTCGTGATCTGCGTCGTCGTCGGCGGCACGGTGGGGACCCTGATCAAGGGCCGCTACGGCGCCGCCCAATGGTTCGATTTCTGCCTGTTCGGCCTTACGATCGGCAGCGTCTATGCCCTGGTCGCCCTCGGCTACACCATGGTCTACGGCGTGCTGCGCCTGATCAATTTCGCCCATGGCGATATCATGATGACGGGCGCTTTCGCCGGCTATTTCGTCGCCACCGCCGTCGACAGCTCAGGGTTTCTCGAGCGCGATCCCGTTCTCGCGATGATCCTGATTCTCGCCGTCGCCATCGCCACGTCGGTGACGATCGCGGCGCTCACCGAGCGCTTCGCCTACCGCCCGTTTCGCAACAAAGGCGGGCTCGCCCCGCTCATTTGCGCAATCGGCGTATCGTTCTTCCTCGAGCAGACCTTCCGCGGCGCGTTCGGCTCGGGCGTGCGGTCCTATCCCGATCCCAAATGGCTGAGGCAGGAGTTCCATCTCTTCGGCTTCACCGTGCCCCGGGTCGACGCCCTCGTCATCGTCGCCGCTCTGATCGCGATGCTCTGCCTCTACCTGATCGTGCAGCGCACCAAGATGGGCACCGCCATGCGGGCCGTGTCTGAGGATGCCGATGCCGCGGCGATGATGGGCATCGACGTGAACAAGGTCATCGTCTTCACCTTCATGCTGGGCGGTGCGATGGCCGGGGTGGCCGGGGTCTGCTACGCCTTCGTCTTCAAGCAGGTCTACTTCTATATGGGCTTCACGCCGGGCATTAAGGCCTTCGGCGCCGCCGTGCTGGGCGGTATCGGCAACGTCCCCGGCGCCATGATCGGCGGCTTCTTCCTCGGCCTCGTCGAATCCGTCGGGCCCGCGCTGTTCCTCGACGGCATCGGCATCACGGCACCTTACCAGCTTCGCGATCTCATCGCCTTCACGCTGCTGATCATGGTCCTGATCTTCCGGCCCCACGGCATCTTTGGGGAACGCATGGCCAAGCAACGGGCTTAATCATGGCAAACCCCGGGTGCAGATTGTCGCTGCGATCGCGGAGATAGGAGTCGGATCGGATGGCGGAACAGGCGACCATTCGCAGGCCGCGGCGCAGCGAGCGACGGAAGTCCCCGCTCGCACAGGCGGCGACGATCGGCTTCGTCTTCGGCGTGCTCGCCCTCTACCTCGTCGCCGTCGGTCTCTTTCTCATGTTCCACGCCCGCTGGATCATCGTCGACGTCCTGTCGCTCGGGCACGCGACGCTGCTCACGATCGGAATCGCGACCGGGATCGCGGTCGCCAGGCGCCAGGCGGAATTGACACCCTCCGCGATCCGCCTCAATAGCTGCCTTGCGGGCGCCATCGGCGGCGGCATGCTGGCGATCCTGCTGCTGGCGATGACCCTCATCGACCTCCGCACCGTCTTCATCGCGCTGTCGCGGGACTTGTTCCAGGCTTTGACATTCCATGTCGGCCTGCTCGGCGGGATGGCGATCCTGATCGGAGCAGGAGCGGCGCTCGCCGTTCTTGGCGCCGTCTTGTCGCGCTGTCCGCCGAAAATTTGGCGGCCGATTCTGATCGGCGTTCTCGCGGTGGCGTTCTTCGGCGTCTTTCAGGAGCTGCTGCAGATCATGATGCAGACGAATGCCGTCGTCGATGCCGTGCGCGACCTTCTCTATACCTGGGATGGGCTCAGCCTGCAGGGTGCCATCATCATCTTCGCCGTCGTGGCCGGCGGCGTCTTCATCGCCGGCGAGCTGAAGCGCCGGGGTGTCGTGCTCGTCCGCACCGAGACGCCGGTCCAGCGGCGGCGGATGCTCGCCATCCGCATCATCCTTCTCGTTCTCGGCCTCATTTTCATTCCGGTCCTGGCCGGCTCGTATATCGGCCAGGTCCTGCTGCTCGTCGGCCTCTACATCCTGATGGGCATGGGGCTCAACCTCGAGGTCGGCCTGGCCGGGCTCCTCGATCTCGGCTTCGTCGCATTCTTTGCCGTCGGCGCCTATACGACAGCACTCCTCACCGCCGACAGCACCCATGCCCTCGCCGCCTACACGGCGCTGCCGAGTCTCTCCTATTGGGCGGCCATGCCGATCGCCGTCGTGATGGCCATCATCGTCGGCGTCTTGTTCGGCATCCCGGTGCTGGGTGTGCGCGGCGATTATCTCGCCGTCGCCACCATGGGCCTCGGCGAAATTGTGCGCGTGCTGGTGCAGTCCGATTTCGCGGCGCCGCTTCTGAACGGCGCCCAGGGCATCCTGCAGATTCCCAAGCCGAAGCTCGGCGGCTTCGAGCTCGCCGATCCCGTCGACCTCTATTACCTAACCCTGGTCGCCTCCGCCGTCGCCGCCTATTTCGCCTGGCGGCTCGAGAACTCGCGACTCGGCCGCGCTTGGATGGCGATCCGCGACGACGAGGATGTGGCCCAGGCCCTCGGCATCAATCTCGTGAAGATCAAGCTGCTGGCCTACGGCCTGGGCGCCGCCTTCGCCGGGCTCGCCGGCTCGATTTTCGCCACCATGCTCACCTCCGTCTATCCGAGCAGCTTCCAGCTCCTCATCTCCATCAACGTGCTGGCCCTCGTCATCGTCGGCGGGATGGGCAGCCTGCCGGGCGTGATCGTCGGCTCGGTCGCCCTCGTCGGCTTGCCGGAACTCCTGCGGGAATTCGGCGAATACCGCTATCTCTTTTATGGCGCCGCCCTCATCGTGATGATGCGGATCAGGCCCGAGGGGCTGTGGCCATCCCGCATCCGCCGCCGCGAGCTGCATGCTGCCGACGAGGAGGTGCCGGAAGCCGATGTCGCGGCGATGGAGCCGCTCGAGGCCACGGGCGCCAATCTGCGCCGCTCCGGCTCTTAGGAGTGCTGGCGATGACCGGCGCGGCCATTCTTGTCACGAAAGGACTGACAAAGCGCTTCGGGGGACTGACGGCGATTGACACGCTCGACCTCGAGGTCGCCGAAGGCGCGATCCACAGCATCATCGGCCCCAACGGTGCGGGCAAGACGACGGTCTTCAACTGCATCATGCAGAATTTGCGGCCGAGCGCCGGACAGATCTGGTTCCAGGGCGCACGGCTCGATGGGCTGACGCCCGATTTCGTGGCGGCGGCAGGAATTAGCCGCACCTACCAGAACATCCGCCTGTTCCGCAACATAACGGCCATCGAGAATCTGCTGGTCGGAATGCATCTTCATCTCAAATCCCGGTGGTGGGGCGCCTTGGTCAACTCGCCCCATACCCGGGCCGACGAGGCGCGCGCCCACGCGGAGGCGTTGAAGCTGCTCGAGTTCGTCGGCCTCAAGGGACGCGGCGACGTGCTTGCGCGCAATCTCGCCTATGGCGAGCAGCGCCGGCTCGAGATCGGCCGCGCCTTGGCGACCCAGCCACGGCTTCTGATGCTGGACGAGCCGACCGCCGGCATGAACCCGCGCGAGATCTCGGACATGATGGCCTTCATCCGCCGGGTGCGCGAAATCTTCAACGTCACCATCCTCCTCATCGAGCACCAGATGCGGGTCGTGATGGGCATGTCCGATCGCGTGACCGTTCTCGATCACGGCGCCAAGATCGCCGAGGGCCTGCCAGCCGAGGTGCAGCGCGACACGAAAGTGATCGAGGCGTATCTCGGCAGCCCCCGCACCGCGGCCGCGGCGGCGCGGCAGCATGCCGTCGAGCACATCACCGAAACCCCGACCGGACCGGGAGCCCCGTGACGATGCGGCGCCGCTGAGGACGAGGCCACGCATGGCTTTGCTCGAAATCGACGATATCCACGTCTTCTACGACCAGATCGAGGCGCTGAAGGGCGTCTCCCTCGCCGTCGAGGCGGACCAGATCGTCACCCTCGTCGGGGCGAACGGCGCCGGCAAGACGACGACCCTGCGGGCGATCAGCGGCCTGCTTCATCCGCGGCAGGGGGAAATCCGCCTCGACGGGCAGAGCCTCGCCGATCTGCAGCCCCACGAGATCGCCACCATGGGCGTGGTGCCGGTCCCCGAAGGGCGGCGCATCTTCTCGCGCCTGACCGTGAGCGAGAATCTCGAGATGGGCGCCTTCACGCGAACGGACCGCCAAGGCATCGACGAGGACCGGGAGCGCATGCTGACGCTGTTTCCCCGCCTGCGCGAACGGCTCAAGCAGGTCGCCGGCACCCTTTCCGGCGGCGAGCAGCAGATGGTCGCGACGGCGCGCGCTTTGATGGCGCGGCCGCGGGTGCTGCTGATGGACGAGCCGAGCATGGGCCTCTCGCCCGTGATGGTCGAGCATGTGTTCGACACGATCCGCACCATCAACAAGCAAGGTGTTACGATCCTGCTCGTCGAGCAGAACGCGCTCCTGGCGCTCAGCATCGCGGACCGCGCTTACGTCCTCGAAAGCGGCCGGATCGTGCTGACCGGCCGCGGCCCCGAGCTTCTGGAGGACGAGAAGGTCCAGCGCGCCTATCTCGGCTGACCGCCAGCGCCTTCGCCTAATTGGCGATCATGGCGCTCATGAAGGCCTCGGCGACCAGCTTGTCGCCGACCGTCGCCTCGCCGCGAATCTTCGAGGTGGGGCCGAAGGATCTCACCTTGGATACTTTGAGCCGCAGCTCGTCGCCCGGCCGAACCGGCCGGCGGAAGCGGACTCCGTTGAGGCCCATGAAATAGACGAGCTTGCCCGAGGCGTCGCTGCCGAGCGTATGGACGACCAGGACGGCGGCCGTTTGCGCCATCGCCTCGATGATCAGGACGCCGGGCATCACGAGCTGGTGCTGCGGCAGCCCTCGGAAATAGGGATCGTTGATCGTCACCGCCTTGATGCCCACGGCGCTTTTGTCGGCGACGGCATCGATCACACGGTCGACCAGCAGGAACGGATAGCGATGGGGAATCATCGCGAGGATCTGGTCGATGGTGAATGTCAGGGGCTTGTCATCGCTCATCCCCCGCCCCCTTCCATTCGCGGCACGACTTCAAGTTCCGCCCAGCCTAGCCGATTTGGATGGGCATTGTCTCGATCAGCCGGAAGAGAATCGGAAATTGCAACTGAAAGGATAGCAGCGGGAGTCAACGCTCGCGACGCGTTCCGCGCCGCCGTGGCTTCGTGTCATCCGCGGTGCTCAGCCGCGCCAGCGCCTCCACAAGAACCCGCGCGCCGGCGGCAAGATGCGCCGCCTCGGCCCATTCGTCGATGTGGTGGCTGATGCCCTTTCGGCACGGCACGAAGATCATCCCCGACGGGCAGATATGGTGCATTTGCCGGGAATCATGCCCGGCGGCGGAGACGAGATCGAGGGGCTCGTAACCGAGCCCGTGCGAGATGTCCGAGAGCATGCGGCGAATGGGCCGGGGAAACTCGAGGGACATCGCCGTCGTGAGCTCGCGTACCGCGACCGTGCAGGGCCCGGCATGGGCCGCGCAGATGTCGGCGATCCGGTCACCCAATCGCTGCAATGTCGCCGAATCCGGATGACGCAGGTCGATCGAGAAGGTCACGCGGCTGGGCACGACCGAGGGCGCATTCGGCGTGACGTCGAGCCTGCCGATGGTGAACTTGATGACGTCCTCGCCGTCGGCGGTCGCCTGCTCGAGCGCGCCGATCATGGCCACGGCCGCCACCAAGGCGTCCCGCCGCTTGCGCCGGGGCGTCGTCCCCGCATGGGCCTCCTCGCCCTGGACCTGGACCCGGAACGTGCGTTTGCCCTGAATTCCCGAGACGACGCCGATGATCCGCCCCTCGGCCTCGAGCACCGGGCCCTGCTCGATATGGGCTTCGAGATAGGCCGCAACCGGCCCGCCAAGCGGCCGCCGCGGCATGGCCGGCGACGCGGCCAGGCAGGATTCGAGCGCTGCGGCGACCGTGATCCCCTCGGCATCCGTCACCGCCAATATCTCCCCGAGGCGGCGCAGGCCCGCGAAGGCTTCGGAGCCCATCATGCCGGGGGCGAAGCGCGAGCCTTCCTCGTTCGTCCAGACGACGAGGTCGATCGAGCGTCGAGGGCGAAATCCCGTCGCGACCATGGCCTCGAGCGCCTCGAGCCCGGCGAGCACGCCATAGACGCCGTCGAACTTTCCGCCCGTCGGCTGGCTGTCGAGATGGGAGCCGGTCATCACCGGCGGGAGCGACGGATCGGCGCCCACTAGCCGCAGGAAGAGGTTCCCGATGGCGTCGGTGCTCGCCTCGAGCCCGATCGCCCGGCCCCAGGCGGTAAGCTCGCAGCGCGCCGCCGCATCCTCGGACGAGAGCGCCTGGCGATCGACCCCGCCATCCGCCCGCGCGCCGTGCCGCGCCATCGCCATATGCCGCGCCCATAGCCTATCGGCATCGACGGCCGCCGCAAGCGCGCCTCGATTTGCGGCGACGGGGGTCATGTCGTCTTCATGATCTCGCTCGGCTTCGCGCGCGAGTCGCGCGGCAGCCATTTGTCCGCCTCGGCCATGGCGATGAAGTCCCAGACGAAGCGGTTGAAGAGGTCCGGCTCCTCGAGATTGAGGGTGTGCCCGGTCTTGGGCAGCACGAGCAAGCCGCACGCCGGAATCGTGCGCTTAAGGAAAATGCCGGGCTGGAGGCAATGGTCGTCCTCGTCGCCGACGACAACGAGGGTGGGAACGGGCATTGCCTTGAGCTGCGCCTCGAGATCATAGAGCGACGGGCGGCGCGCCTGCACGCCCCGCATGGTATTGGCCGCGCCGCGGGCCGAATGCTCGCCGAGCCGGTCGGCAAATTCGCGCCAGCCGCGTGGGTCCTTGCTCTGGAACTGCACGCGGGAGGCGCCAATCGCGTAGGTCTCGGCAAATCTTCTGCTGCCCTGGGTCTCGAATTGGCGGGCGACGTCGAGGGAGACGTTCCGGAAATAATCCTCGTATTGCTTCTCGGCGCCATAGCCCGCACCGGCCACCACGAGGGAGCGGGCGCGGGCGGGGTAGTGAATCCCGAAATGCACCGCGGCGAAGCCGCCCATTGAGAGCCCGACGATATGCGCCCTATCGATCGCGCAGGCGTCCATCACCGCGATAATGTCATCGACGGCACGGCGCTGACCGTATTGCGCCAAGTCCTCCGGCACGTCGGAGGGCGGATAGCCGCGCGCGCCGAAGGTGATGCAGCGATGGCGCCGCGCGAAGAAGCGCATCTGCGGCTCCCAGCTGCGATGGTCGCCGCCGAACTCATGAACAAAGACGATGGGCGTGCCGCCGCCAGCCTCTTCGTAATACAGCCGTACGCCGTCATCCGCAGTTGCGTAGGGCATGACTCCTCCCGGGCTCAGAACTGGACCGCGAGCTCGTTGCGCCCGCGCGCCGCTTCGACGACCTCCGGCAGGGCGCGGCAGAAGGCGTCGATCCAAGCCTCTGGCACCGTCGTGCTTACCTTGATGAAGCGGTGGCCCGCCACCTTCGAGTGATAGGCCCCTTGCCGGATCATGATGCCCCGCTCGCGAAAGACATCGCAGATGGCCTCGGGGGCCAAGCCGGATTCCGCGCAATCGACGACGACGAAATTGCCGTGGGAGGGATAGACCGGCATCGCGAGCCCCGGCAGGCTGTCGACCGCCTTCTTGATCTTCGCCTGATTGCGTCGCTGGATCGCCTGCACCTCGGGGAACCAGGCGTCTTTGATCTTGAGCCCCGCGATTGCCGCGCGCTGGGCCAGCACGCTGCCGCCGAGCATATTGGGCGCGGTCTCGACCAGGCTCTCGAGCAGATCGGGATGCGCGACGATGGCGCCCACGCGCAAGCCGGCGAGGCCCAGCCATTTCGAGAAGCTGTAGGTCACGATCGTGCCCTCCGGGTAGAAGGGATAGGCGAGCGTGTGGCCATCCGCGAAATGGCGATAGGTACAGTCATGGATCAGATAGGCGCCGGCCGCCTTGGCGATGCGCGCGAAGGCCTCGATCTCCTTGGACGTGTAGCGGATACCCAGGGGATTGTTGGGATCGACGAGATAAACGACGCGGGTCTTCGGCGTGATGGCGGCCTCGAGCTGCGCCGGCGTCAATTTGTAGTCGGTCCCCGGATCGTAGATGGGAATCTCGACGACGGTGGCACCCGAGGCGCGGCTGAAGCTCATCGGCCATTTCCAGCCAGGATCGGTGGTGACGAAGGCGTCGCCCGGCCGGCAGAGATTGCGGCAGACGAGATAGAGTCCCTCGACGGCACCATCGGTGAGATAGACGGAGGCACCCTCCAGCCCAAGATCGCGCAGGATGAGCGCGCGCAGCTCCTCGAAGCCGGCGGGAGGCGCATAGGCATGGAAGTCCTCGCGCGCGACGGTATCGAGAATCGCCTGCCGCACCGCCGGGTGCATGGGCATGTGGTTCGTGTTCTGGCCGAGCCAGTAGAGCCCTTCGGTATTGAAGAGCGTATCGAAGTATCGGTTCTTGGCCTCGAAGGTGCGCATACGCCGCTCCCGGCTCAGATGATCGAGTTGCGGGCGGCGATGCCGCCGTCGATGGTGACGATCGTCCCCGTGATGTAGCCGGCGCGCGGCGAGGCGAGGAAGACCATGAGGTCCGCCACCTCCTGCGCCGAGGCCGGTCGGCCGCCGGGATAGCGCGCGAAGAGCTCCTTCCAGCGCTCCTCGTCGTCATGCCAGTCCTTGGCGCGGCGGCGCATGAGCTTCACCATGCGGTCGGTCGCGACCGGGCCGGGATTGACGCCGACGACGCGGATGCCGTGATCCAGGCTGATGCCGCCAAGGGCGCGCGTGAACGCCATGAGGGCCGCGTTCCCGGTGCTCCCGGCAATATAGTTCGCGTCCCAGTTCTCGCCGGAATTCCCGATATCGTTGACGATGACGCCGGATTTCCGCTGCCGCATGCGGCGATAGAGCTCGCGCGCAAGCGTGATGTACCCAAAGACCTTGAGCTCGAAGCCGCGCCGCCAGTCGGAGTCCGAGAGCGCCTCCAGCGGTCCGCCGGGGATATCGCCCGCATTGTTCACGAGGATGTCGGCCTCGGCGCAGCGCCCGGCGAGCGCCACCATGCTCTCGCTCGACGAGAGATCCATGGCGTGAATGACCGCCTCGCTGCCGGTCTTGGCGCGGATGGCATCGCGCACTGCCTCGAGCGCCTCGGCCGAGCGCGCCGCCATATGCACTTTGCAGCCTTCGGCGGCGAAGGTTTCGGCGGTGGCCCGCCCGATCCCCTTGGAGGCGCCCGTCACGAGGACGGTTTTCCCTTCCAGCTCAAGCTTCATGACATTGTTCCGCTGTCTCGCGTTTCTGTTCGGGTTGTGGGAGTCATTCGACCTGGCTGCCATAGAGGCGGGCGAGAAATCGCTCGGCGAGCGCCACTAGGCCGTAAAGCACGAGCCCGCAGAAGCACAGCACCGCGATCGCCGCGAGAGAGACAGCCGTATCGGCGCGCGAGGTCGCGAAGATGATGAGATAGCCGAGACCGGCCTGGGCCGTGATAAACTCGCCGATGATCACGCCGATGATGGCAAGCGTCATGGCGACCTTCATGCCGCTGAAGATGTATGGCAGCGCGAAGGGCAGCCGGACGCCGAGGAAGATCTGCCATTCCTTGGCCATATGGGCGCGGCAGAGGCGCACCATATTCGGATCGACATTGGCGAACCCCGCCGAGGTCGCGATCACCACGGGAAAGAAGCTGATGAACACGGAGAAGGCGAGCCGCGACTCGATCCCGATGCCGAGCCAGATGATAAAGAGCGGCGCCAAGGCGATCTTGGGGATGAGCTGGAAGAAGACGAGGTTCGGATAGAGCGCCTCTTTCAGGATCTGCGAATAGGTGATCATGATCGCAAGCACGATCCCGAGCAGCGAGGCAATGGCGAAGCCGAGCGCGGATTCGCTCGTCGTGGGGATGGCATGCTTCAGGAGGATGCGGCGCTCCTCGCCGATCGTCCTCAGCACCTCAAGAGGCGAGGGCAGGATGACGGAGGGCACATGGCCGATATCGACGGCAAGCTGCCAGGCGATCACGACGAAGGCGGCGACGGCGACCGGCAGGACGATTCCACGCGTCTCGCCGAAGCCGCGGGAGAGAAGACCGGCGCCGCGCCCGATCGGCGCGCCGTTCTCGCTGCCCACGAGCTCGCTCTTGGTGCTGAGAGACACGGGCGATCCTCAAGCCGCCGCCGCGCCGCCGGGCGCGGCAGCACCCGGCTGCTCGGTGGCGTGGGCATCCTCGATCGCCGTGCGCAGGGTGCGGCAGATTGCGGTGAATTCCGGGGTCTCCTGCAGCTCCAGTCCGCGCGGCCGGGGGAGCGCAATGGGGATTTCCGCGATGATGCGCGACGGGCGGGCGCCGAGGACGACGACGCGGTCGGAGAGATAGGCCGCCTCGCGGATCGAGTGGGTGACGAAGATCACCGTCTTGCGGTAACGGGTGAGGATGTCGTCGAGGGCGAGGTTCATCTGGTCCCGCGTGAGGGCGTCGAGGGCGCTGAAGGGCTCGTCCATGAGCAGGAGGTCCGGGTCATGGACGAGGGCCCGGCAGATCGCGACGCGCTGGCGCATCCCGCCGGAGAGCTGGCTTGGCTTCGCGTTGTGGAAATCCTTGAGCCCGACCATGTCGAGGAGCTCGATGGCGCGGGCGCGATAGCGCTCGACGCCCAGGCCGAGGAGCTTGACCGGGAACAGCACGTTGTCGAGGGCGCTCTTCCACGGCAGAAGAGTGGCGTCCTGAAAGATGATGCCGACATTGCGGCGCGGCCCCAGAATCCGGCTGCCGGCGCAGATGATTTCGCCGGTCGTGGCTGTCTCCAGCCCGGCGATCATCATGAGCAAGGTGCTCTTGCCGCAGCCGGACGGCCCGAGGAGCGAGATGAACTCGCCCTTGGTCACGTCGAAGCTCGCATCGGAGACCGCCTTCACGGCGTTCTTGCGCGTGCAATAGGTCTTGCCGACACCGCGCAGCGAGAGCCACGCGCCCGCGCGCCCTTCATCCCGCGTCAAGGCTTCGGATTGCGGTAGCGCCATCAGCCGAGATATTTGAGGAAGGGCTGCGCGGCTTTCTCGGCGGCCGCGAGCTCCGCCGTGGAAAGCTTGAGCTTGCTCGCGAACGCATTGGTGAAAAGCTCGCCGGTGTTCGGCCGCTTCGCGTCCTTTCCCACTCCGTATTGCAGCACCATGTCGGTCATCGCTTCGACCTTGGCGGGATCGGCATAGCCGAAGCCGTGCTCCTTGAGCTCGGGCACCAGATTCGTCGCGATGGTAAGACCGAGGCCGAGCCGGGTGTATTCGCGCCCGGTGCGGGAGAGCGCGATCTCGTCATTCGCCTTGAGGAAAAGGTCCATCGATTCGTCGAAATTCGTCATCGAGTATTTGATCGCCTCCATGGCGCCATCGACGAAGGCGGCGCAGAGGCCAGGATCCTTGCCGATGCGATCCGGCTGCGTCGTCAAGGATTGGCCGTAGAAATCGATGCCGACGGAGCGGAACAGCATGAAGCGGACTTCCGTGCCCTCGGAGACGAGCGTGGGGATCGTGCTCGTCGCGAACGCAGAGACAGCATCGACCTGCTTCTCGACCAAGGCCCGCTCGCGCACCTTGCTGTCGAGCTGAACGATCTTGAGCTTGTCGAAGGCGATGCCCGCCTTCTGCGCATAGAGGGGCAGGAAGGGGTACTCGCCCGAGGTGACGCTCGAGCCGATCGACTTGCCTTCGAGATCCTTCGGCTTGCGGATCGGCGAATTCTCCAGCACGCCGAAGCCCATCAGCGCGTCGTAATTGATCTGGCCGATGCAGACGATCGGCAGCCCCTTGGCCGCCTGGATGATGGCGGTCGGCGTGGCGCCCATGCCGAAATCGAACTTGCCAGCACCCACCGCCTGGATGGCGGCACCGGAGCCGGAGCCGCGCGCAACCGAGACGTTGAGGCCGCGCGCTTTCCAGAACCCCTTGTCGCGCGCCACATAGGCGAAAAGATTGGGCCCTTCCGGCAGCCAGGACGTCGTAAAGCTGACGTCGCGGAACCCTTGGGCGATCGCCGGCGCCCGCGTCATCGCCAGCGCCGCCCCGGCTGCGGCCATGCCCTTGAGGAAACGGCGGCGGGGAAATCCTCCGGCGCCGGTGCTCATCAGACCTGCCATATCGTCCTCCTCCTCTGTCGCAGCAGCCCTTGTTATTTCGATTTCGATCTTTGAATATACAATTCAGTAAAAATTGTATACGATTTTTCCAATTCGTCCACCGAGAAAATCGCCGATGCCTGAAGCAATCGACGCGCCCGATCCATCCGCACCCGCGACGCCGGCAAAAGCCGAACGGACGGTGGCCGCCCGCTTGAGCCGGCAGATCGAGACCGAGATCCTTGCCGGCCGGTATCGGCCGGGCGAGCGCCTCGATGAGGCGAGCTTGGCAAAGCGCCATGGCGTCTCACGAACGCCGGTCCGCGAGGCGCTTCGGCATCTGGCGGCGCGCGGCCTCGTGGTGATCCGGCCGCACCAGGGGGCCGCCGTCGCCCAGCTATCGACGGCGGAACTGATCGAGATGTTCGAAGTCATGGCCGTGCTCGAGGCGGCATGTGCAGGCTTCGCCGCGCGGCGCCTGGTGGCTGCGGACAAAGCAAGCCTGCTCGCCTTCCATGAGGAGTGCCGCGCGGCAACCGCGGCGGACGATCCGAACGCCTTCTACGAAGCGAACAACCGCTTTCATGACGCGCTCTATCGCGCCGCCCATAACCACTTGCTCGAGACCCAGACCCTCTCGGTGCGCACGCGGCTGGAGCCCTATCGGCGCCTGGTCACCTTCCACCCGGGACGCATGAGCGCCTCGGTCGACGAGCATCAAAGCATCCTCGATCGCGTCTTCGCCATGGACGCGGAGGGTGCCGCGGCCTGTGCGCGGGATCACCTCGATCTGCTGCGGGACGACATCACGCTCGTGCTTCGGCTGCCGGCTTAGATCGACGGCCGCCGGGTAGCGGGACCGCTACGCCGCCGCATCGCCAATAAGTGCATCGACCGCCGCTTCGAGCCTGCGCGCGGCCGCGGCCAGCCGCTCCTCGATGGCGTCGACCGTCCGCACGTCCTCGTCGAGGGTGGCGCCCAACAACGCCGCTTGGCGGAGCGACTCGGCCGGCGCCGGGCCGCCCCGCAAGGTCCGGCTCGCGACGAAGCGTTCCGGGTCGAGGGCGTCGCGAATCGCCGCCTGGTCGAGACCAGCCGGGCCTCCCTGATAAGCGATGGCCGCTTCGTCGAGCAATTCGGGCGTCACATCGGCGGGCCCCAGACCGCGCTCCTCGCAGAGCCGCACCAGGATGCCGACGATCTGGTGCGCGCTGCGCCAGGGCAGATCCCTCTCGCGCACGAGGGCGCCGGCAAGATCGGTGGCCGTCGCCCAGAATCGCCAGGCCCGCTCGCGCATATGGGCCTTGCGGAGCCCCAAGGCCGGCAGGAGCTCGCAGAACCAATCGAGGTCGCGCACGCAGTTGTCGGCGACGCGCCATAGCGTGTCGAGCGCGTAATACCGCTCCGTGATGGGCAACCCCGTCGGCCCCTTCAAGGCGTGGTAGGAGCTGACGAAGCAGCCCAGCGCCTCCGCCGAGGCGCCCTTGACCTCGGCCGGGCCGATGACGTTCTTCTTCTGCATCATGATCGACGAGGTCCCGCAGAACCTGTCGGGAATGTCGAAGAATCCGAACTCGCTCGTGCTCCACAGGATCAGGTCGTCCGCCCATTTCGCCATCGAATGATAGAGAACGGCGATCACCGCGGGCGTCTCGATGCTGTCATCGGCCGTGAGCTCGAGAATGGCGTCGGCGCAATTCTCGTGAACGGCATCGAAGCCCAGAAGCTCCGCGGTGCGCGCGCGGTTGATGGGGAAATCGGACCCGACCATGATCGCAGCCCCCGCAGGACTCGTATTCACGCGGCGATAGGCGCCGTGGAGGCGCTCGAAGTCTCGCGCCAGAGTCGCCGCCCAGGACAGCCAGAGATGGGCGAGGGTCATCGGCTGGGCGTGCTGGCCGAAGCTGTAGCCGGGCAGTATGGCGTCCGTATGCCGGCGGGAGGCGTCGATCAGCACGCGGCGCAGGCGGTTCACCGCAGCCATGAGCGCCAGCAGCTTCTCGCGCTGAAGCGTATTGATGCCGACCGAGCTCAAGTCGCCGGAGCTGCGCGCGAGATGAAAGCGGCCGCCGATATCCTCGCCGAGGAGCCGGATCAAATATTGCTCGCCGGCATGGAGGCCGCCGCCGACCTTGCTGCGCGTCTCGACGACGCCCTCCGCCTCCATCTTTCGCAAGCCCCGCAGAATGGCGGCCCCCACCTCGCGCGAGAGCAGGCCCTCCTCGGTGAGCATCACCGCATGCGCCTTGTCGAAGGCATGGAGCGCGGGGAACATGGCGCGCGCCCGCCCATGAGAGAGCCGCGCGAGCTGCGGCAGCATCTCCTCGCGCAAGCGGATGCCGGCGGTGCGATAGCCGCGATATTCGGCGGAGGGCTGCTTCAACATCGATGAACTCCTGCTATTCGGCGGCCGACGCGCCCGCCCCCTTGATGGATCGAAGCCGCGCCTCGCCGTTTGCGCAGGCCACTCTAGTGAAGCGCATCATCGGAACGCAATATCTCGGTGCCGAATTGAATCAATTTTTCTGATGCAGTTCTTTGAAAAATCGTATTATTAGAATTCAGCGGATGAGGGCAGTCTAGGGCCAACGGTTTCCGGCAAAGGGAACACGGCGGAAAGAGTTGTCGGCGGGACCGGCAGCGCTGACGGCGATTGCCTCTATGGGCGGCAGCCGCAGCTGCGATGCCCGCGCGACAGGAAACATCGAAGCGCGTGCATCCCGCGAGAGTGCCGCATGAAGATCAAGGACGTCGTCTACGCCATTGGCCGCTCCGGCTACGTCAACAAGGACCTGATGGCCGCCAAGGCCGGCGCCGAAGCGGATGGCTTCATCTATCGCGGCAAGCCCGTGCTGCCGGGGTTCAAGAAAATCGTTCAGCCCGGCACGGTGATCTCCGTCATGCTGCTGCTCGAGGATGGCCAGGTCGCCTTCGGCGACTGCGCCGACGTCATCCTCACCGGCATCGCCGGGCGCGATCCCCTCTTCGACGCCGCATCCCATATGGCCTTCCTCGAGACGACGATGCGGGACATGCTGCGCGGCCAATCGGTTGCGCATTTCCGCCCGCTCGCCGAGCGGATCGACGGCTATTCGGAGGGCGGCCGGCGGCTGCATACGGCGCTCCGCTACGGCATCACCCAGGCGTTGCTCCACGCTGCGGCGCTCTCAGGCAGGGTCACCATGGCCGAGATCGTCGCCCGCGAGTATGGTGGCGAGATCGCGGCGGAGCCGCTGCCGATCCTCGCGTCCTGCCACAAGGACGACGCCATGCAGCTCGATCGCATGATCCTGAAGCGCGCAGCACTCCTGCCTCATGCATCGTTCACGATCGTCGAGCGCGATATCGGGCTCCAAGGCGAGAAGCTGCTCGATTATGCCACGCGGCTCGTGAGACGCATTCGGGATATCGGCGACGCCGATTATCGCCCGACCATCCATCTCGATGTCTACGGCACGCTCGGCGAGCTCTTCCAAAACGATGTCGCGCGCATGGCGGAATATCTCGGGCGGCTGGCAGCCGCCGTGCAGCCGTTCGAATTGCTGATCGAATCCCCCGTCATCGCCAAGACTCTGGAAGCCCAGATCGGGATCTTCGGCGCCTTGAAGGCCGAGCTCCGCAGGTGCCGCGCGGGAGTCAGGGTGATCGTCGACGAATGGTGCAACACGCTCGAGGATATCCGGCGCTTCGCCGATTCCGGCGCCGCCGACTTCGTTCAGATCAAGACGCCGGATCTCGGCGGCATCAACAACGCCATCGAGGCGGTCCTCTACTGCCGGACGAAGGGAATGGGTGCTTGCCTCGGCGGGACGGCCAACGAGACCGATCAGTCTGCCCGCATCACCACCCATATCGGCCTCGCCTGCCGCCCGGACTTCCTCCTCTCGAAGCCCGGCCTGGGCGGAGACGAGGCCCTGATGATCCAAACCAACGAGATGATCCGCACCCTCGCCCTCATCAAGGCGCGGGAAGCCGTGATCGCGTGATATAAGAGACCAGTGACAAGGCCGCGGGATAATCGGCCGAGCGGAACAGGGAGTCGAGCATGACAGACAGGGACCGGGGCATCTCATCGGCGTTCAGGACGGCGGCCGTTGCGGGCTGCCTCTTGCTCGCAGTGCTTTGGAGCATGGCCGCCACGACGGCGAAGGCCGCCGAGGCGCCGAAGAAAGGCGGGACCGTGGTGGCGTCCCTCGGCGCCGATCCTGCGGTGCTCAACCCCGACGTCTCCGTGGGCGTTCCCGACATCTTCGTCGGCTGCATGCTGTATGACGCGCTGGTTCGCTTCGGCGAAGGCTTCAAGATCGTGCCGGCGCTGGCGAAATCCTGGGAGATCTCACCCGACGGCCTCGTCTATACCTTCCACCTCGTGCACGCGAGCTGGCAGGACGGCAAGCCTCTCACCTCCGCCGACGTCAAATACACGCTCCTTAATGTCAGCGCGAAATACGGCGCGAAGTTCGCGGCGGCGGGGCAGGTGCTCGACAGCATCGACGATTCCGATCCCGAGACCGCGGTGATCAAGCTGAAGAAGCCCTTCGGCCCCTTCCTCTTCTCGCTCGCCTGCGAGCAGAACGCCGCCATCCTTCCCGCCCACATCTTCCAAGGGACGGATGTCCTGCAGAATCCCGCGACCTTATCGAAGCCCGTCGGCATCGGCCCCTTCCAGCTCACGGAGTGGGTGCGCGGCGATCACCTCACCCTCAGCCGCAATCCCCATTACTGGCAGGATGGCAAGCCCTATCTCGACCGCATCGTCGTGAAGATCATGCCGGATTCCTCGACCCGGCTCCTCGCCCTGCAGGCCGGCGAGATCGACTACATCGACGAATATTATTTCCCACTCAGCGCCTACCAGAACATCGCCCGCGACTCGCGCTTCCAGCTCAAGGAGGTGAGCTATCCCTCCGACGACCTCATCATCTTCAACACCAAGCGGCCGCCCCTCGACAACCCGAAGGTGCGGCAGGCGCTGCTCATGGCGCTCGACCGGGATTACATCCACAAGAACGTGTTCTACGGCATCGGCAGCATCGCCGTGAGCCCGATCGATACGCGCATCAAATGGGCGTACAACCCCGCGGTCAACTACGAGAAGATGTATCCCTACGATCCCGCCCGCGCGAAGGCGACGCTGGACGAGGCCGGGGTCAAGCCGGGTGCCGACGGCACGCGCTTCACGATCAGCCTGCTCTTCGACACCGGCCGCCCCGAATACGTGCAATGGGCGCAGGCGATCCAGCGCTTCTGGCAGGCGATCGGCGTCAAGGTCGCCCTCGAGGGCGCCGAGCGCCCGGTCATCTTGAAGCGCGTCTATACCGACTACGATTTCGGCGCGACCTTGCAGAACTACACGACGGCCGGAGACCCGGCGCTCGGCGTCTCGCGCATCTACACGACGGAATCAATCCGCAAGGGATCGACCTTCAACAATGCCTCCCAATACTCCAATCCCGCCGTCGACGAGCTCTTCGACAAGGGACGTACGGCGCCGACCGAGGCGGAGCGCGCCAAGTATTATTACGAGGTCCAGACCATCCTGGCGCGCGATTTGCCGACGCTCACCATTCATCAGCAGGCCGAGATCGACGCCGCGAGCTCCCGGCTTCAGGATCTCTGGCGCGGCGCCAATTACCTGTGGTGGGACGACGTCTGGGTGAAGGACTGAAGCCATGTCGACGGGACCGACGACGTCGCTCACGGAGACGCTCGTGGCCTATTGGGCCAAGGCGAGCTATCGCGATCTGCCCGCCGAGACGATCCGCGCCGCCAAGCGCCACCTGCTCGACACCATCGCCGCCGGCGTCGCCGGCGCCGGCACCGAGGTGACGGTGGCGACGAGAAAGGCCCTCGCCGCCGCCCATGAAGGTGCCGGCGGCTCGGCCGTCCTCTGGGGTACCGCCGCCGCTCTGGCGCCGCCCCAGGCGGCTCTCGTGAACGGAACCGCGGCGCACGCGCTCGAGCTCGATGATTTCGGCGGGTGCGGCCATTCGGGTGCGGTCGTCATCCCGGCGGTCTGCGCCACGGCCGATCTCCTCGGCTCGAGCGGCGAGGCGGTCCTGGCCGCGATCGTCGCCGGCTTCGACCTCGCAGCGCGCGTCCTGGAGGGTGCCGGGGGCTATCGCCCCCATAACGACCTTGGCTGGCATTCGACCGGGACCTGCGGCAGCTTCGGCGCGGCGGCGGCCGTCGCGAAGCTTCTCGCCCTCGATGCTCCGCGCTTCACCGCCGCCCTCGGCATCGCCGGCACCTTCACGGGCGGCATTTGGGCCTATCTGGTCGACGGGGCGATGACCAAGCGATTTCACCCGGGCAAGGCCGCGGAGAACGGGCTCAGCGCCGCCTTCCTGGCGCAGGCGGGCATGACGGGGCCGCGCTTCGTCCTCGAGGCCGAGTGGGGCGGCTTCTACAGCACCTATGCGCGCGAGACCGCGACGCCGGCGGCGACGCTCGACGGGCTCGGCCGGGAGTTCCGGATCCTCCGCTCCGGCTTCAAGCCCTATGCCTGCTGCCGCGGCATTCACGGCTGCTTCGACGCGCTTTTCGAGATGATGGCGGAAGGCGGATTCGGCCACGAGGCGATCGAGGCGATGATCGTCCATGGCAGCGCCCAAACCCGGCGCCAATTCGAGCGCGACCGGGTCGAGAACCTGCTCGACGCCCAGTTCAGCCTGCCCTACAGCCTGGCCGTCGCGGCCGAGAGCGGACGCGGAACCCTCGACCAGTACGTGCCACTCCGCACGAGCGAGCCCGTCATCGCCGATCTGATGGCGCGTGTCCAGATCGTGGCCGATCGCATTCTCAAGCAAGGCGAGAGTCCGGCCCTCGAGCTTCGCCTGCGCGACGGGCGGCGCATAGAGCGCCAGACGCCCTTCGCGAAGGGGGCTCCAGAGAACCCCTTGAGCGACGACGAGCTCGAGACGAAGGCCGCATCGCTCATCCCGCCGGTGCTGGGCGATGGGGCGTTCCGCAATCTTCTCGCCGCTATCCGAGATCTCGAGGCGATGTACGACTTCCGCGAGCTCACCCGGATTCTCCAGCCAGCACCCCGAGCCTCCCGGAGAGCTTGAATGGGGCGGTACCTGCTTTCGCGCCTGGCCTGGGCGGGCCCGATCATCCTTGCGATCCTCGTCATCAACTTCCTGATCATCCATCTCGCACCAGGCGATCCGATCGAGGCGCTGGTCGGGGATTTTCCGGCTCCTCCGGACTACATCGCGTCGGTACGCCATCAGTTCGGCCTCGATCAGCCGCTCGCCACGCAGCTCTGGCTCTATCTCGTCAACCTCGCTCACGGCAATCTCGGCTTCTCCTTCGCGAACCGTCAGCCCGTCCTCGGGCTCCTTCTCGACCGCGCCCGCTTCACCCTCCTCCTGATGCTGCCGGCGCTCACGCTGGCCGCCATCCTCGGCGTCGTCCTCGCGCTCACGGCAGCACCCCGCGCCGGCAGCGCCTATGACGGCGCGATCACGGCGGTGAGCCTCTTCGGCTATTCGGTTCCCATCTTCTGGCTGGGGCAGGTGCTGATCGTGCTCTTCGCGATCGATCTGCGCTGGCTGCCCGCCCAGGGGATGATCTCGCTCCGGGAGCAGCCGACGGGCATGGCCGCCGTGCTCGACGTGCTCTGGCACCTGATCCTGCCGGCCTTCAGCGTCACCATCTATTACGTCGCCGTGGTGGCGCGGGTGGCGCGCGCCAGCGTCCTCGACGTGCTGCACCAGGATTTCATCCTGACGGCGAAATCGAAGGGTCTGCCGCGGCGCCAGGTTCTGTGGCGGCATGTTCTCCCCAACGCGCTCATCCCTGTCATCACGGTGATCGGCTATAATTTCGGCTATTCGCTGACCGGCGCGATCCTGGTGGAGACGGTCTTTGCCTGGCCGGGGCTCGGCAATCTCTTCATCACCTCGATCTCGAATCGCGATTATCCGGTGCTGCAGGGGATTTTTCTGCTGACGGCGCTCACCGTTGTCTTGGCGAATTTGATCACCGACCTCCTCTATGGAGCCGTCGACCCGCGCGTCCGGGCCGGCTACGGCGCCCATGCTTAAGGCCTGGCGGCGTTTCGCGACGCACCGGCCCGGGCTGGCCGGCGGCGCTTTCGTCCTGCTCTTGGCACTCGCCGGCGTCGCCGCCCCCCTTCTGGCGCCGGCCGATCCGAGTCAGATCGGCAACCAGATCATGCTGCCGCCCTCGCTCCAGCATCTCATGGGGACGGACGAGCTCGGTCGCGACGTGCTGAGCGGCGTGATCTACGGCATCCGCGTATCGCTGACGGTCGGCTTCCTCGCCGCTCTGGCCGCGAGCCTTCTCGGCGCCATCATCGGGGCCCTCGCCGGCTTCTATGGCGGGTTCTTCGACCTCCTGGTCATGCGCATCTCGGAAGTGTTCCAGGTGGTCCCGAGCTTCATCCTCGCCGCGGTCATCGTGGCTCTCTCGGGCGCCGGGCTCATGCAGATCGTGGCGGTGATCGCCTTGCTGGCGTGGCCCCAGACGGCGCGGGTCATGCGCGGCGAGGTCTTGCGCATCAAGCGGCTCGAATTCGTCGATGCCGTGCGCTGCCTCGGTATCGGCGAGGGCGCCATCCTGGCCGGAGAGATCGTTCCCAATGCCCTCGCCCCCATGCTCGCCGTCGGTACCTTGATCGTCGGCCAGGCCATCCTGCTCGAGGCTGCGCTCAGCTTCTTCGGGCTCGGCAGCGCCGATGTGGTGAGCTGGGGCCGCATGCTCAACAGCGGGCAGCGCTTCCTTTTCAACGGCTGGTGGCTCTCCTTCTTTCCCGGCACTGCGATTTTCCTCACGGTGCTGGCGTTCAACCTTCTGGGCGATGCCATCGGCGCAGTCTTCAATCCGCGCTCGGCCGCGTAGTGTCATGTCGACCGTGGCTTCGCCCGTCCTTTCGATCGAGCATCTGCGCTTGTCCTATCGCGCGCGTCACGGCACCGTCCGCGCCGTGGACGACGTCTCGCTCGCGGTGGCGCCCGGCGAGGCGGTGGGCCTGGTCGGCGAGTCGGGCTCGGGGAAATCCTCCCTCGCCCGCGCCGTCCTGGGCTTGCTGCCGGAGGGTGCCGCGCAGATCGAGGGCGGGCGCATCCTCATCGACGGGCGGGATGTCACGGGCGCCGGTCCGGCGGAATGGGAGCGGCTGCGCGGCCATCCCGTCGCGATCGTCTTCCAGGACCCGCTGAGCTATCTCAATCCGGTCATGCGCGTCGGCCGGCAGGTCGCCGAGAGCGTGCGTCGCCACGACCCCAGGGCACCGATCGAGCCGCGCATCCGCGAGCTCCTGGCGCTGGTCAAGCTCCCGGCCGCCTGCGCCGCGGCCTATCCCCATGAGCTCTCCGGCGGGATGCGCCAGCGCGCCCTCCTCGCCGTCGCACTCGGCTGCCGGCCGCGCCTGCTGATCGCCGACGAGCCGACCACGGCCCTCGACGTGACGACCCAGGCGGAAATCCTCGCGCTGCTGCGGGAGCTCCGGGAGCGGCTCGGCATGGCGATGCTGTTGATCAGCCACGATCTCGGCGTCGTCGCCACCACCTGCGCCAGGATTTACGTGATGTATGCCGGCCGCACCGTCGAATGGGGGGAGACCCGCGACGTATTCGAGCACCCCGCCCATCCCTACAGCATCGGCCTGCTCGCTGCCGCGCAATCGGCGCGCAATGCCAGGGGCCGCTTTGCCACGATCGACGGCGATGTCCCCAATCTGACGGCGCCGGTCACAGGATGCCCCTTTGCGCCGCGCTGCGGCCTGGTGCTCGATCGCTGCCGGGCGGAGATGCCGCCGGCCTTCAATACGGCCGACGGGCGCGGACATTGCAGCCGCTGCTGGCAGGCGCAACGGGAAGAGCGGGGCTATTGAGATGACGGGTCGCGACCCCATCGCGCCGGAGGGAAAGCGGCCGCTCCTCGAGCTTGTCGGAATTTCGAAATCGTTCCGGCGCTCCGGGGGCTCCATCGTCAAGGCCGTGAGCGATGTCAGCCTTACCATCGGCTACGGTGAGACCGTGGCCCTGGTCGGGGAAAGCGGCTCGGGAAAGTCCACCCTCGGCCGCATCGCCCTCTGCCTGATAACGCCCGATCGCGGCACCGTCCATCTCGCCGGCGAATGCCTGACGAGCCTGACGCGCCGCCAGTTGCGGGTGGCGCGAACGCGGATGCAGCCGATCTTTCAGGACCCGGCGGCATCCTTCAATCCGCGCCGAACCGTTGCCGAGCTCCTGGGCCAGGCGCTGCGCCGGCTCGACGGTGCCGACCGCGAGCGGCAGGCGATTGACGTCCTCGAGCGCGTCGGCCTCAAGCCGGGGCGGGCCTATCTGCCGCGCTTTCCCCATGAGCTCAGCGGCGGGCAGCGCCAGCGCCTTGCGATCGCGCGCGCCATCGCCATGGACCCCATCCTGATTATCGCCGACGAGCCGCTCTCGGGCGCCGATGTCTCGATCCGCGGGCAGATCCTCAATCTCCTCGACGACCTGCAAGCGGAGCGCGGCGTCGCCTATCTGATGATCACCCATGACATTTCGGTTGCGCGATCCTTCGCGAGCCGCGTCGCCGTCATGATGCAGGGCGAGATCGTCGAGACGGGACCGGCCGAAGCCGTGTTGACGGCGCCGATCCATCCCTATACGCGCCGCCTGATCGCCGCCGTCCCAGCCGTGCCGAGCTTTGCGGCGGGGGCGTGAATTCCTCCGATCCGGCAGGTTTTAGCGTCGGGGAATGACACCGCTATTTATGGCTGCATGGCCGGCAGGTAGCTGCTATGCTTGGGCCATCCGGGCAGGACCCGGGTACTCAACAAACGGATCGCCCGAGATGCTCGACGCCTTGACGAAGCGCATTTCCGTGGTTGCGATACTGGCCCTCGCCGCCTTGCTCTTGGGGGCGCCGGCGCATGCCTTCATGCTTCAGGGCATGGGCGGGAATTCCGGAAACGGCAGCAACTTCTCCGATCCCGACGAGGAGGCGCCGATCCAGAAGCTGACCAATCCTCCCGGCAATCGCGACAATGGGATCGGCGGCTCGGGGATGCATTTCGGATTCTCCGTCAACGGCGATCCCTCGGGCTTCAACGGCTCGCGGGATCTCAGCGGCTCCCGGAATTATTTCGACCCGAGCCAACCACCCCCGATGCGGCCCTTCTCCAGCTTCAATTCCAATCCGTTCGGCTACGGCCGCGGCCCCTTCGGGAATAGCCCGCGCTAGCCGCTGCTGCCTGCCTTTGCGCGCAAGGCGACCATTCATGTGATCGCGGTCACTGCGCCCGACCTGCGCGAAAGCTCAAATGCCTGCGAGGCGAGGCATTAGACGCGGGTCGGGCAGATGCGCGAGACAGCCGCAGATTTCCTTGGACCGGTTGAAATATGGAACGAGGCCATGAGGGCTCAGCTCCGCAAGACGGCGAGCGAGCTGCGCGATCTCGCCCGCCGCGACCCCTCGAAGTCGCGCGACGCCCTAAGGGATGCCCGCTGGCTGGAGGAGCTGGCCGAAGATCCGCGCGGCTGACCGATATCCAGGCCCGCTGGCGCATAAGCGGCGGCGCACAACGCTTGCGCGAGCGAAAGCCCCTGCTATCTTGAGTCCCGCTCCCGCCGGCCGAGGCTCTGACCCGCGAAATGAAGTCCGTTTACGTCGATTGCTCTCCCTTCATGGACGGGCTCCTGACGCCTGAAATCCGCGCCCTCGTCCCGGACCTTCACATCAATATCGGCGATCCAGGTGCGCAACAGCTCGAGGCGATGCTGTCGGGTGCGGCGGGCGCTCTGAATGGCCATACGGCGATGGGCGCCGAGCTGCTTTCCCGGTGCACGGCGCTCAAGACGATCATCTTTCTCGGCAGCGGCGCTGCGAGCTATATCGATCTCGATGCGGCGGCGCGGCTCGATATCCGCGTGCGCACGGTGCGCAATTACGGCAACCGCACCATCGCGGAGCATTGCTTCGCCCTGATCCTGGCCGCGGCGCGGCGGATCGTCGCCATGGATCGCGATCTGCGGCGCGGGGTCTGGGCGCCCCTCGACGGCATCGAGCTCGAAGGCAAGACGCTCGGCGTGGTGGGTACCGGCGGCATCGGGCGCGAGCTCATCCGCATCGCCTCGGGATTCGGAATGCGTGTCCTCGCGTGGAATCGCAGCGGCGTACCCGCCGATCTTCCGTGCCGGGAAGCAGCACTCGACGAGCTGCTGGGCGCCGCCGACGTGGTCTCGCTCCACGCGGCATTGGCTGCGGAGACGCGCGGCATGATCGATTCCCGCCGCCTCGGCCTGCTCCGGCCCCACGCGATCCTTGTCAACACCGCCCGCGGCGGCCTTGTTGACGAGGCGGCGCTCGTCGAAGCCTTGCGACAAGACCGGATCGCCCATGCAGCACTCGACGTCTTCGCGAGCGAGCCCCTGCCGCCCAGTCATCCTTTCACGACGCTCGAGAATGTCACCCTGACCGCGCATGCCGCCTTCAAGACGCCGGAGGCGAGCCGCCGGCTCGCAGCACAGGCCTTCGCACTTCTGCGTCAGGACTTGGCCTGTCTCTCGGCCGGAAAGGAGCTGCCGCGCTCGTAGCAGGCGATGTCGTGCTCGCGCTCGACCCTCTCGAGCGGCGGATGGGCGATGCGGCAGCGCGCGGTCCTGATCTCGCAGCGATTGTAGTAGCGGCACCCCTCGTTCGCGGCGCCCAAATCCTCGCCGATGACAAAGCCCTCGTCGCGCTCCGCAAGCTCGAGGTCCTTGTCGAGGGTCCCGAGCAGCGCTTGGGTATAGGGATGACGCGGAGAGGTGAACAGCGTCTCGGTGGGCGCAAGCTCGACGAGCTTGCCGAAATACATCACGCCGATGCGGTGGCACAGATAGCGCGCGACATGGAGATCGTGGGTAATGAAGAGGAGCGAGAGGCCGAGCCGCTCCTGCACCTCCTTGAACAGGTTGAGGATCTGGGCGCGAACCGAGACGTCGAGCTTGGAGACGGCCTCATCCGCCACAATCAATGCCGGCGAGAGGGTGAGCGCCCGGCCGATCGCCACACGCTGAAGCTGGCCGCCGGACAATTCGTGAGGGAAGCGGTCGCGGAGGGTCGGTGAGAGGCCGACCTCCGAAAGGATGCGGTCGACCGCGCCGCGCACTTCGCTGCGCTTGCAGATCCTGTGGAGCAGCAGCGGGATCTCGAGCGCGCGCCCGACCGTGTGCCGGGGATTGAGCGATGCGAGGGGATCCTGAAAGATCATCTGGAGATTGCGGCGATAGGGCTTGAGCCGCCGCTCGGAGAGATGAGTGATGTCGGTGTCGCGGAACCAGACGCGGCCCCCCGCGGGCTCGTAAAGGCGCAGGAGGGCCTTGCCGACGGTCGTCTTCCCGCTCCCCGACTCGCCGACGAGCCCGAGCACCTCGCCGGGCCGGATCTCGAGGCTCAGGCCGTCGACGGCGCGAAAGCGCCGCGGCGCGCCGGGCTCGCGACTCCGGTTGGGGAATTCGACGGTGAGCCCCTCGATGCGCATAAGCGGCGGCGTCTCGCCGTGCTGATGCTCCGAGCGGGTGGCGAGATCGACGATCATGTCAGCCGTAGAGGACGCAGCGAACCTGGCGTTCGCCGGCGAGAGAGCGCATCGCGGGACGCGCAGCGCGGCACTCCGCGCGAGCATGCGGGCAGCGCGGCTCGAAAAGACAGCCGGGCGGCGCATCGAGCGCGCCAGGAAGCTCGCCCGGAATCTCGCGGAGCCGGCCGCCGCGGGTCAAAGCCGTGGCCGTGGCCAGCAATCCCTGGGTATAGGGATGCTTGGGATCGTGAAAGATGTCCGACGTGGCGCCGATCTCCACGATCTCGCCGGCATACATCACGGCGATGCGATCGCAGAGAGCCGCGGCGACCGTCATGTCGTGGGTGATGAACATGATCGCGACGGAAAGACGCTTCTGGAGGCGGCGGAACAGCACGAGGATTTGACGCTCGACGATGTTGTCGAGATTGGTGGTCGGCTCGTCGGCGATGATCACATCGGGCTCGAGCGCCAGGACCATGGCGATGAGCACGCGCTGGAGCATGCCGCCGCTCAGCTGGTGCGGATAGAGCTTGAGGATGCGCGATGGCTGCGCGATGCCGATCTCCGCGAGGCGGCGGCGGGTCTCCGCGCGCCAATCGCGCGGGGCGTCGCCTTCCTCACTCCGTCCGGCGCGCGCCGCCTTGCGCCGGAAGATCTCGCGCATATGCCAGGCGATCGTCTTGGCGGGGTTGAAGGCGCCGGCGGGGTTCTGGAAGACCATGGCGAGGTGGGTTCCGCGCAGCGCGCGGAAGGCCTCGTCGGACAATTGCAACAGGTCCTCGCCCTTGAATCGCAGGCTCTGCGCCTCCGTCTCGGCGGCTTCGGGGAGAAGGCGGAGGACGGAGAGGCCGGTCATCGTCTTCCCCGAGCCCGACTCGCCGATGAGGCCCAGAACCTCGCCCTGGCGAAGGTCGAAATCGACCCCGCGAACGGCATCGAGCCGGCCGCCCTCGACGGGGAAGCTCGTGCGCAGCCCGCGCACCTCGATGACTGGCGCCGTCACAGCTCCGCCCGCTTCCTGAGCCGCGGATCGGTCAAGTCCCGCAGCCCGTCGCCGAGGAGATTGAGGCCGAGGAGCGCGATCGAGATCACGAGGCCTGTCAGCGTAAGCACCCAGGGGCCGCGCTGAAAATACTCGCGCCCATCGGCCATGATGACGCCGAGAGACGGTGTCGGCGGCTGCACCCCCAGGCCGAGGAAGCTCAACCCGGCCTCGATGACGATGCCGAAGGCGATGCCGATGCTGGCCTGCACGACGAGGGGGGCCGCGATATTGGGCAGGATTTCGCGAAAGAGGATGCGAAGCGAGGATTGGCCCATGAGCCGCGCGGCCTGCACGAAGGGCTCCTCCTTTACGAGGAGCGTCGTGTTGCGCGCGAGCCTCGCGAAGATGGGGAAGTAGACGAGGGCGATGGCGAGGATCACGTTCTGCACGCCGAAGCCAAGCACCACCATGAGGAAGAGCGCCAGCACGAAGCTCGGAAACGAGAAGAGGAGATCCGAGAAGCGCATCAGCCCCGCATCGGTGATCCCGCCGTGATAGGCCGAGGACATGCCGGCGAGCGTTCCCGCGGCCGCGGCGATCAGGACTCCCGTGAAGCTGATGAGGAGCGAGATCCGGCCGCCGTAAAGCACGCGCGTGAGGACGTCCCGACCGAAGGAATCGGTGCCGAGGGGATGCATCCAGGAGGGCGGCGCCAGGATATTGGCGAAATCCATGTCGACGGGCGAATAGGGCGCCAGCGCAGCCCCGGCGCTCACCCCGAGAGCGACGATTAGCGTGATCACGAGCCCCGCTAGGGCGGTGCGGTTCCGGAGAACGGCTCGCCAGGTTCGACGCCACGCTCTTCTGCGCCCGCCCGCCATCAATGGCTCCGCCGTGGATCGAGGAAGGTGCAGACGAGGTCGACGAGCAGGTTGACCCCGAGCACGATGGCAAGGAAGGTGATCGCGCAGGCCTGGACCACCGGGTAATCGCGCCCGAAGGCGCTGTCGACCATGAGCGAGCCCAGCCCGGGAATGCCGAAGATGCGCTCGATCACGACGACGCCGCCGAGGAGATAGCGGACCTGCAGTCCGATGACCGTGACATAGGGGATGAGCGCGTTGCGGAAGACGAATTGGAGGAAGATGAAGAATTCCGCAAAGCCGAAGGAGCGCGCCACGGTGATGAATTCGCGATGGCTGACGTCGATGAGCGCGGCCCGCAGCGTGCGCGCGAAGACCGCGGCCATGGGTGCCGAGATGGCGAGCGCGGGCAGGAAGCCGCTATAGAGCGCGCCAGTAAGGGACTGGCCCGGCGGAACGAAGCCATAGGAGGGGAACCACCCCGCGCCGAGCGCCAAGGCGAAGATCAGGACGTAGCTCAGCCAGAAATCGGGCATCGAGATGCCGAGCACGGCGATCGAGGTGGCGACGGTGTCGGCGGCGCGGCCGCGGCGCAGCGCCGCGATGACGCCCATGACCAGCGAGACGATCACCGCGAGAGTGAGCCCGTAGAGGCCGATGAAGATGGTATTCGGCAGGCGCGCGCCGATCAGCCCGGAGATCGAGGTGCCCCCGGCGATCGTGAGCGAGCGGCCGAAATTCCCCCTCGCCGCCTGGGAGAACCAGAACCAGAATTGCTCGAGCACGGGCGCGTCGAGATGGTAGCGGGCGTGAAACGCGGCCACCGCCTCGGGCGGCGCCTGCTCGCCGAGGACGACGAGGGCGGGATCGCCGGGGGCCGTCTTCATCACCATGAACACGGCGAAGGCGCCGACCAGGATCGTCAGCACCGCGCCGAGCAGGCGGAATGAGATGGTGGCGGCACTACGGCTCACGTGGCGCGGTTCCGCTTGCGCGACCGGAGCGGGCGAGGCTACCGGCCCCGCCCGCCATCCGATCGAATTTCTCCCGTCCGATCAAGCGAGCGTCAGGTTTTGGAAGGTATCGCCATAATTCGAATATGGCAGCTGCACGAAGCCCGACACCTTGGTGCTGGCGAGATTATGGACATTCGAGCAGAAGCAGGGGAGGAGCGGCATGTCCTCGATCATCATCGCCTCGGCCTGCTTGTACATTTCGCCGCGCTTGCTGCGGTCGAGCTCCTGGCGCGCCTTGACCAGGAGCTCGTCGAGCTTGGGGTTCGAGTAGCCTTGGAAGTTGCGATACCCCTTGCTGTAGAGGATATCGTAAAGGTACTCGTCGGGATCGACGAAGCCAAGCCAGCCCCACACCGAGCCCTGGAAATCGCCGGCACGCTGGCGTGCATAGACGGTGTTGGCCTCGGTCACCTCCACGCGGAGCTTCGTGCCCAGCGTCTGATTGACCTGCGCCGTGAAGACCTCGGCGATGCGCTTCCACCAGCCGGCACCCCAGGTGAGAATGGCGGCCTCGGTGCCCTCCTTATATTTCGCCTTGGCGAGCTCCTCCTTGGCGCGCTTCGGATTGTAGGTCGTGAGCTCGCGCGGCTTTGGGTCATAGGCGAATTTCAGCGAGGGCGGGATGAGGCCGTGGCTCGGTACACCTTCGCCGAAGAGCACGACCTTGACCATGGCCTCGCGGCTGAATGCGAGCGAGACCGCGCGCCGGAAATGCACGTCATCGAAAGGCGGCTTGCGGTTGTTGAGGGCGATGAAGCGCGTATTCAGCCCCGCCTGCTTATAGACCTTGATCGCCTTGTTCTTCTCCAAATTCGGCACGTCGGCGAAGGGGGCCGTGCTGGTGAGATCGATCTGGCCGCCGAGCAGCGCCGTCACCCCGCTCGACTCTTCCGGGATGAACGGCATGGCGACGTCGTGCAGCTTGGGCTTGCCGGCGATGAAATAGTGAGGGTGCGCCGTCAAGTTGACCCGCTGATTCGGGCTCCAGTCCTTGACCATGAAGGCGCCGGTGCCTACAGGCTTCTTTCCGAAGGCCTCGTCGCCCATGGTCTCGACCGCCTTCTTCGGCAGGATCTGCGTTCCGGTGCGCGCATTGCAGAGAAAGGTGAGAAGCGGCGCGAAGGGCTCCGTGGTCTTGATGCGCACCGTCAAGGGATCGACGGCATCGACCTGACTGACGGCCGAAACCTTGCTGCGATTGGGCGAGGTGAATTTCGGATCGAGCAGCCGCTCGAGGGTGAACTTCACGTCCTCGGCGCTCATGGTGCTGCCGTCATGGAATTTCACGTTGGGGCGAAGCTTGAACTCGAGGGTGCCGTCCGCGCCGACCTTGTAGGACTCCGCAAGATCGGGGACGATCTCCATCTTGTCGTCGAATTTCAGCAGGGCATTGAAGACGCCCCAGATCACGTAATATTCGGGGATCAGCGTGGCCTTGCCGGGATCGAGGGTATTGATCACATCGTAGCCCGTAATGCCGGCGCGCAACGTGGTCTCCGCCGCCCGGGCGCGACCGCCGAGCCATGGCCCCGCCAATCCGGCGGCCCCCAGCGCCGCCGCCCCTTTCAGCACCGTCCGCCGCGTTAAACCGCCTGCTCGCTTCGCCATGACCCGCGCTCCCTGGATGTGACCGACCCTCCCCGGTCGAAGACTCCGCCCGACGAGGCCAGCCCGTTTCTGCATACCGAGAATAGAGGTTTGCGCATAGCTCCGTCAATACAGAGGACGTCGACCTGCCAGACATTTATCCCTCTTGTCAGCTATTCTATTGATATAGAATGCTTCATCTCTCCTGACGATTTGCGCCGCGACTGTCTCGACACAGCTCGCCATGCGTGTTATCCGTATTTCGGTATACAGAGACGAGATCTGCGGCGTTAAAAATTGCGCTACCTCGACGTCGAGCGGACCAGCAGCATGACCCCGAGACCGGCCTCAGCCCAGCTCAGCGGACAGATCTATGAGCATCTGAAGGCCGACATCGCGGCACTCCGCCTCAAGCCGGGCGATCCCCTGCAGGAGCTCGAGCTCGCGGCGCGCTATGGCGGCAGCCGGACCCCTGTCCGCGAGGCCCTGGGACGGCTGCTCCAGGAAGGGCTCGTGATGCGCGCGGGGCGCGGCTATGCGGTCACCACCTTCGCGCCCGAGGATGTCCGACAGCTCTACGAGATCCGCGAGGCGCTTGAGAAGATGGCGATCCGGCTCGCGATCGAGCGCGCCACCGACGACCAGCTCTCCGCCCTCGTGGCCGAGGTCGATTCCCATCAGCCGGTGATCGAGCGCGGCGACGTTGCCAGCTTCAACCATCTCGACAGCGCCTTTCACATCTCGATCGCGCGGATCAGCGGCAATCCCCTCCTCGAGGAGGCGATGCAGCAGCTGCACGACAAGGTGAAGATCATCCGCAACCGGGAGCTCAGCCGCCATCAGGGGCTGCTGAACGCGATGGCGGATCATCGCCGCATTCTCGGCGCCATGCTGCGGCGGGACATCGCGATTGCCGAGGCGGAGATGCGCTATCACGTGCGCAGCGTCGTCGCGCTCTATTACGGCTACAAGGAGCCGCGGCCGCCCAATCCGCTGACCGAGGTCCCGCTCGCTGACCTGCGCCCGCCGGACCTCTTGCGGCATTCCGATTCATGAATTTCCCGCGCTCGCAACCTTTCGCCCGCGATGCGCGCGGCCGCGACTCCATCGTCAAACACGCCCTCCCGGGGAGGCTATCGTGAGACCATCACTTGCGGCGCTTGATCATCAGAGCTTCGACGTCGCCGTCATCGGCGCCGGCGTGAACGGCGCGAGCGCCGCCCAGACGCTCGCAGCAGCAGGCTACAGCGTCCTGCTCGTCGACAAGGGCGATTTCGCGTCCGGCTCCTCGAGCCGCTCGAGCCGCCTTCTCCATTGCGGCCTGCGCTATCTGGCTCCCGGCTCATCGATGTGGGAGTTCGTTCGCCATCCGGACCGGCTGGCCGTCGCCCTCCGCATGGCGCGGCAGGCGATGGCGGCGCGGAGCCAGTTCGTCACGACGACGCCGGAGCGCGCGCGCTCGATGAAGTTCTGCTTCCCCATCTACAAGGGCGGGCCTTACGCGACCTGGCAGGTCGATCTCGCATTCCGGATCCTCAAGGCGCTGGGATCGAAAGAGGTTCCTCTCGACTATCGGCGGCTCGATCCCGGCATCGTGCGCGGCACGCCCCTCCTGCAATGGCTGCGTGACCAGGAGCGTCTGTCGAGTGTGGCCATGTTCCGCGAGTACCAGTTCGAATGGCCCGAGCGCATCTGCATGGACGCCATCCTGGATGCCGAGCGCATGGGCGCCGTGGTGCGCAACTACACGGCGGCGCGGCGGCTGGAGCGCGTCGGCGATAAAGGCTGGCGCATCACCTTGCGGGATGAGCTCGCCCCCGAGGCGGAGGCCGCCATCACCGCCAAGGTCGTGCTGAACATGGCGGGGATCTGGATCGATCGCGTCAACGCCCAAGCGGGCGGCACCGCGCATCCTAGGCGCAAGATCACCGGCACCAAGGGCGTCCACATCATGATTCGCCTGCCGCCCGAGTGCCAGGACTACGGCATCGCCACGCTCAACCGCCTCAACGAGGGCTTCTATTGCGTGCCCTGGCGCGGCATGCATTATTTTGGGCCCACCGAGACGCTCTATGAAGGCGATCTCGAGAGCATCCGGCCGCTCGAGGAGGAGATCAAATTCCTGCTCGACGAGGCCAACTATCTGCTGCCGGCGCTCAAGCTGAAGCGCGACGACGTGATCTTTGCCTGGGCCGGCGTGCGGCCTTTGACCTATGATGAGGCGCTCCTGCCGCAGGGGAAGCGCTCGCGGGAAATCCACGACCTCGGCGGCGAGGGCATGCCGGATGTGTTCGCGCTCACCGCCGGCCCGATCATGACCCACCGCTCCGCCGGAGAGGAGATCGCGCGCGTGGTGGCGCGCCGCATTGCGCCGTCGCGCCCGGCGCAAGCCCTTTCCTACGCCGCGCACCTCTATCCGGACAACCAGAACTCGCCGACGCTTCTTGATGACGACACGACGGTCAAGCTCGCCGATCTGCGCGCGGCCGCCGCGCGCGAGCATGTGACGAATCTCGCGGATCTCCTCTTCCGCCGCACCGGCGCCGGCTGGACGGCAACCATGGGCGCCGAGGCGGCAACGCGCGCCGCGGAGGCCGTCGCCGACCTGCTCGGCTGGGACCAGGCGCGCATCGCCCGCGAAGTCGCGAGCTATCGCGAATATCTCGCGCGCAATCACCTGCCCGCGAGCCTGAGGTAGCCATGCTCATGCGCAAAGCAGAGGCCCTCGTGCCGTCCTTATGGGCGGCAACCGCGGTGCCGGCGCAGGCCTATGCGGCGCTGGAAGGCGAGACGCGCGCCGACGCCGTGGTGATCGGCGGCGGATTCACCGGGCTGTCGGCGTCGCTGCACCTCGCCGAGGCGGGCGCCGAGGTGGCATTGCTCGAGGCGGCGGAAATCGGCTGGGGCGCCTCGGGGCGCAATGGCGGGCAGGTGATCCCGGGGCTCAAGCACGATCCCGACGTCTTGGAAGCGATGTTCGGTCCCGATCTCGGGCCGCGTCTCGTCAAGACCGTGGGCGGGGCGGCTGATCTCGTTTTCTCGCTTGTCGAGCAGCATGGCATCGCCTGCGATGCGGTGCGCAAGGGCTGGATTCAACCCGCCCATACGGCCAGGGCTCTCGAAACGGTCCGGCGCCGGGCGGAATCGTGGTCGCGCTACGGGGCCGACGTCGCTCAGCTCAGCCGCGACGAGGTCCGGCGTCTCGTCGGCGCGGAGGGCTATCTCGGCGGATGGATCGACCGTCGCGGCGGCGGGATCCAGCCGCTCAGCTATGCTCGCGGCCTGGCGAAGACGGCGGCGGGAAAGGGCGTGCGGCTCTATGAGCGATCGCCGGCGCTGCGCGCCGAGCGCACCGGAAACGGGTGGCGCATCGCAACGCCGCGGGGTGCTGTGATCGCCGATGCCGTCGTCATCGGCACCAACGGCTATACGGACGGCCTCTGGCCCGGCCTGCGACGGAGCGTGATGCCCGTCTACAGCTTCCAGATTGCGACACGGCCGCTGAGCGATAATCTCCGCCGCACGATCCTGCCCGAAGGGCAGGTCGCCTCGGATACGCGCCGGCTGCTGCTCTATTATCGCCTCGACGCGCAGGGCCGGCTCCTCATGGGCGGCCGCGGCCCGTTCAAGGAGACGCCCGGGCCGGAGGATGCGGCGCGGCTGCGCCAGGCGGTGCGACGCCTTTTCCCGCAGCTCGACGGCATCGCCTGGGAGTTTCACTGGTCGGGCCGCGTCGCCCTCACGGCGGATCATCTCCCCCATCTCCACGAACTGGCGCCCGGCGTGCATGCGGGCCTCGGCTTCAACGGGCGTGGGGTCGCCATGGGGACGATGATGGGCCGGTTCCTCGCCGCCCGCGCCTTGGGCAAGGAGCAGGCGGAGATCGCCTTTCCGATCACGCCGCTCAAGCGGATTCCGCTCCACGGATTCTATCGGCTGCCGGTGCGCCTGATGACCGGATACTACCGGCTGCGCGACGCCCTAGAGGGATCCTGATCGCAGCGACGCCGCCGGCCGCTGCGAGGACGCAAGAGATGGAGTGACGAGGATATGCCGATAACGATGAGCGAAGCACGTGGCTCCGCCGGGAGCGCCGCGCGGGATCCGCTGCTGCAACCGCTGAAGATCAAGCATCTGCTGCTCAAGAATCGCGTAATGAGCACGAGCCACGCCTGCGGGCTCGAGGAAGGCGGTATGCCAAAGGAGGCGTATCAGGCCTATCACGAGGAGAAGGCGAAGGGCGGCATCGCCCTCACCATGTTCGGCGGCTCGTCGAACGTGGCGCCCGATTCGCCGAACGTCTTCCGGCAGCTGAATGTCGGCGTCGACGACATCATTCCGCACCTGCAGAGATTCTCGAGCCGGATCCATCGCCATGGCGCGGCGCTCATGTGCCAGATCACCCATCTCGGGCGGCGTGGCGAGCCCTATGCCTCGAATTGGCTGCCGACGATCGCCCCCTCGCCGATTCGCGAGACGCTGCATCGCAGCTTTCCCAAGGAGATGGACGAGCACGACATCGCTCGCGTGGTGAAGGCTTATGGCGCCGCGGCGCGCCGCTGCAAGGAGGGCGGGCTCGACGGCATCGAGACTTTGGCGGGCGGGCACCTGATCGGGCAGTTCCTCTCGCCCAAGACGAACCGGCGTACGGACCGCTTCGGCGGCTCCGTGGCCAATCGCTGCCGCTTCGGCCTCATGGTTCACGAGGAGATCCGCCGCCAGACCGGCGACAATTTCCTCGTTGGCCTTCGCTACGTCGTCGACGAAGCCGGGGACGGCCTCTCCTTCGAGGAATGCGTCGAGATCGCGCGGATCTTCGAGTCCGCCGGGACGGTGGATTTCTTCAACGCCATCTATGGCCGGATGGATACCGAGATGGCGCTTGCCGTCCACAACATGCCGGGAATGGCCTCGCCGATCGCGCCGTGGCTCGCGCGCGTCGGCGCCTTCAAGCGCGAGGTCGGCCTCCCGGTCTTCCACGCGGCCCGCATCGCCGATATCGCCACCGCGCGCTATGCCATAAGGGACGGCCTCCTCGACATGGTGGCGATGACGCGCGCCCATATCGCCGATCCCTATATCGTGGCGAAGCTGCAAGCAGGGCAGGAGGACGCCATCCGTCCCTGCGTCGGCGCGACCCATTGCCAATCCCAATACCGGCCGTCCTGCCTGCACAACGTCTCGAGCGGCCGCGAGCTCACCCTGCCCCATGTGGTGGCACGCTCTGACCAGCCAGGGCGCAAGGTGGTGGTCGTCGGCGGCGGGCCGGCGGGCCTCGAGGCCGCCCGCGTCTCGGCCGAGCGCGGCCATAAGGTCGTGCTCTTCGAGGCGGCACCCCGCCTCGGCGGCCAGGTCCTGATCGGCGCGCGCGGGAGCTGGCGCAAGGACCTGAGCGGCATCGTCGACTGGCGCGCGCGCGAGCTCGAGCGCCTCAAGGTGGATATCCGCCTGAACACCCTCGCCGATCCCGACGCCGTGCTCGGCGAGGCCCCCGACGTCGTGATCCTGGCCACCGGCGGCACGCCGGATATCGAGTGGATCGACGGCGCCGAGCATTGCACGAGCGCCTGGGACGCCCTGACAGGAGCCGCGCCATTGCGTCCCGAAATCATCGTTTATGACGGCACCGGCCGCCACCCAGCGCCGCTCTGCGCGGAACATGCCGCCACGGCAGGCCACCAGGTCGCGCTCGTCTCGATCGACGCGCAGCTCGCCCAAGAGCTGACCTATGCCGAGCGCGCCATCTGGAAGAAGCGGCTCTACGAGCTCCGCATCCCTGTCGTCTTCGACCACCGCATCGAGAGGGTCGAGCGGCGCGGCAACCGGCTGGCCGCCACCTTCAGGAATCTGATCACCGAGGCGGCGATGGAGAAGATCGCCGACCAGGTCATCGTCGAGCACGGCACGATTCCCGCCGATGAGCTCTATCGCGAGCTTCGCGGCCGCTCCGCCAATGACGGGGTGACCGATATCGAGGCGCTCCTCGCCGGCCGCCCTCAACCGCGCCAAGCCAGGCTGGACAGCCCCTTCGAGCTGCACCGGATCGGCGACGCCGTCGCCAGCCGCAACATCCATGCGGCAGTCCTTGACGCTTTCCGGCTCTGCCGCGTGCTCTGACGGGCGACCGGGATCGGGATCGCCGCAGCCGCTATTGCATCAATTTTTCCAATCTCGTCCCTAGGAAAATCGTGATTTCCGCATCCAATCGTTGTTGCTACAGTAATCGTAGCGGTGCGGGATGCGCGGAAAGCGAGGCTGTCGGAGCGCGCGCCTTGCGCCGAGAACGCAGCCGATCGAGGAGGGCTCATGCCGCTGGCGGCGAACAGAGCGCTGCCCGTCGATCGAATTCCCCTTATCGACTTCGCGCCCTTCCTCGCGGGTCGAGAGCCGGAGAAGCACCGCGTTGCCGGGTCGATCGCCGAGGCTTGCGAGACGATCGGGTTCCTCTATCTGGCAAATCACGGCGTCCCCGCGGCGAAGATCGCGGCTGTCTTTGCCGCGGCGCGGGAATTCTTCCATCTCCCGCTCGAATTTCGCTTGAGCGAGCGGCTCCGCTGCACGCCTGAGGAGAATCGCGGCTATATGCCCCTCGGGTCGCGTCACTATGCTGGAACCGGCGCACCCGACCTCATGGAGGCCTTCAAGGTCCAGATCGAGCTGCCGCCCGACGACCCTGATATCCGCGCGGGCGACCGCCTCCATTACCCGAACCGCTGGCCCGATGGCATGCCCGAATGGCGCGCCACAGTGCTCGATTATTTCGACGAGATGACCCGGCTCTCCCAGCGCCTCCTGCGCGCCTTTGCGCTCGCTCTGGAGCTCGAGGAGGACTATTTCCTTGCGTTCTACCGCAAGCCGCTGACCCAGCTTTCCTTGATCCATTATCCGCCCCAGGAGCCGGCAGCCCCCGATGACGAATACGGCATCCGGCCCCATGCCGATGCCACGTCCTTCACCATCCTGGCGCAGGATGAGGTGGGCGGGCTCGAGGTCCTGAGCCCCGCCGGCGGCTGGATTCAAGCGCGGCCCATCCCCGGCACCTTCGTCATCAATATCGGGGACATGATGGCGCGCTGGACGAATGATCGCTTCGCCTCGACCAAGCACCGAGTCTTCAACCGGGCGGGACGCGAGCGCTATTCCCTCCCGTTCTTCGGCATCCCGGATTTCGATGCGGTGGTGAGCTGCCTGCCCAGCTGCCAGGGCCCGGACAATCCGCCCAAATATCCGCCGCTTCATGTCGGCGAGTCGATCCGGAAGAAGAATGCCGCCGACTGGTCGAAGCGAGGGCGCGGCGGATAGGCGATCTGGCAAGCTGACGTCGTTACGAAGCGTTGCCGGCGCGTCGTAAAGCGACTCCTTCCGGCCGCGACGCACAAGGAGCGAGAGCAGCGCCGCTGCGCGATCGCTTTCAGGCCTCGGCGCGCTGCCGAAGGCGGCGTTGACGGCCGCGCTCGAGGACGCCGCGCTCCTCCGATTTGCAGAAATTCGCGGCGTTGCCGATGTGATCCCGCATGCGCAAGGCGGCGCGCTCGGCATCGCGCGCCTCCAAGGCGGCGATGATCTCCCCGAGCTCGTCGAGCGCAAGCTCGAACCTCGCCACCGACACGGAGTTGGCGCGCCGGATCCACTGCACCTTGTCGAGGAGATTCGAGACGATGCCGATGATGAGGGCGTTATCGGCGGCGCGGTAGATGGCCGAATGGACCAGGTTGTCGAGCTCGAGGAAATCCTCGAGATGGAGCGCCATCGGCTGGCGGCGCAGCGCTTCGAACGCCGCCCGCATCTCGCGAAGCTCGCGCTCGGGAATCCGCGGCGTCGCGACCCGGGTCACATGCATCTCCAGCAAGGTGCGAAGCTCGGTGACCTCCTCGATCTCCTTGTCGGAGGGCGACGTGACATAGGTTCCGCTCTGCGGGCTGACCGCGACCCAGCCCTCGCTCTTGAGGCGCGCCAGCGCCGTGCGGATGGGAGATCGCCCGACCCCCAGCTCCGCGACCAGCCGGGTCTCGGACAGCTTTTCCCCCGCCGCGTAGCGAAGGTCGAGGATGCGGCTCTTGATCTCGCGATAGGCGACGAGCGCCGCATTCGCATCCTGTGCCACCGTCATCTGCTATCCGCTCCGTCAGCCGTTGAGCCTTGCCCGCTGGCCAGCGCCGTGAGGCTGCGCACATCGTCGCAGTCCTCGAGGCGCAGGACGGCGCCGAGAATACGCGCAGCGGTGCCGCGGTCAACGGCAAGCCCCGCCAGCGCCGAAAACTTCTCGAAGAGCTCATCCTCTCCGACGGGGACGCGGGGATCGCCCTTGGGCATGTCCACCTGGCTGCGCAAGACACGCCCGTCCCGGAGCGTCACCTCGACGCGCGTCGGGGTCACCTCGGGATAGCGGGCGTTGAGAGCGGGATCGCCCGCCACCTCCACCTTCCGCGACAGCGCGAGAATGGCCTTGTCGTGGATGCGGGCCTCGGCAAACTGCGCTGTCCCGAGGGCGCGATCCGCCAGCGCCGCGGCGGCGACGTAGGGAATGCTGAACTGTGCGGCGATCATCGAGCTCTTGTCGTCGGTATAGCGATTGAGCAGGCTTGCCGAGAGGTCATAGGTGAGGACCCTGATCTTCTCGATCTCGGCGACCGCGTAGGATTCGCTGCGGCCGATATTGAGAGAGGCTTCCGCCGTGCCATGGGCGTGCCGGCAGGCCGGGAAGGCCTTGAAATAGACGTCGCGTACCGTGAAGTGCTCGCCCAGGCGGTCGAGGATGCGCTCGAACTTCACCTCTTCGGTCGTGATCTCGAGGAAGCCGCGGCCGCGCTCGGCACTGCCCTCGATCGGGCATCCCGCGAAGCCGTCATCGGCGAGGAGGGCGGCCTCGATCCCCAGTTTCGCGGCATAGCCGGAATGGAGCGGCTTCGCCGAATAGCCGGCCCAGAGATTCTCCGCGGTGGAGACCGGCAGGATGAATCCGGCGACCCCCAAGGCCGCCGCCATTTTCGCGCCATCGAATCCGAGCAGCCGGCCCGCGGCGACGGCACTTCCACAGGTCCCCGCCGTGCCGGTTGGGAGGAATCCGCGCGCGAGATGGCGGGGATGCACGGCCCAAGACAACCGGTTCGTCACCTCGTAGCCGGCCACGACCGCCGCGATCAGATCCCGCCCGCTCAGGCCTTTCCACTCGGCGAGGGCCAAGGCCGCCGGGATGACGACGCAAGGATGGTTGTTCCCGAAGCGCCAGCCGTCCTGGAGCTCGAATATCTCCGACAAGGTGCCGTTGACGAGTGCGGCCGCGGGAGGCGAAGCCTTGCGCGCCATCCCCAGGATGGTCGCGATGCCGTCATCACCCTCGAAGCGCGTAGCCGTGCGGTAGATGTTGCGCCCCATAGGCGTCGTCGCGCCCGCAAGGATAGTGCCCAAGGAATCGAGAATGCAGAGCTTGGTCTTGCGCACAACATCCATGGGAATGTCCGCGAAGCGCAGCCCGGCGCAGAAGACGGCGAGCGCATCCGTATAGGGTCGCTCGCCGTGGAGGCTGGCATGGGACGTATCGGCCAGTTTCAGGAAGCCGGACATGGGGCTCCTCCCTTCGCGATATGATGGGCGCCGACGCGGCGACGGGGCTTTCGATTGGTGCGGCGATGGGTCATGTCCCGGCGGCGAGCTGCGGTGGCCGATTGCCGACGACTCTGCTCTCGGTCCCGTCGACGATCCAGGCCTGCTCGGGGTCCCAGCCGATCATCGTATTGTCGCCGGCCGCGAGCAGGGAGGGACGCAGGCTGTTCGGCGTCTTGGCGACGAGCCGCGCGCCGGAGGCCAAGCGAATCTGATAGCGCGACGCATCGCCGAGATAGATGACTTGCTTGATCTCGCCGGCGAAACGGTTGACGCAGCCGTGCGCCTGCTGGCCGAGCGCCAGGCGCTCGGGGCGGATGACCACCGCGACCTTGTCGCCGGGCGACCAGGTGCCGTTCGGCACGGCGGCGATCTCGAGCCCGCCCGCGACCGATACCGACAGGCGCGTGCCGGCGGCGGTCACGGTGCCGTCGAGGATATTCGCCTCGCCGATGAAATCGGCCACGAAGCGGTTGGCTGGCCGCTGATAGAGCTCCTCGGGGCGCCCGACCTGCTGGATGCGCCCATCCGCCATGACGACGACGCGATCGGACATGACGAGCGCCTCTTCCTGATCGTGCGTCACATAGATGACAGTGACGTTGAGGCAGCTCTTGATCTTGACGAGCTCGATCTGCATGTGCTCGCGGAGCTTCTTGTCGAGAGCGCCTAGAGGCTCGTCCATGAGGAGGAGCGGGGGTTGAAAGACGATCGCGCGGGCAAGCGCCACGCGTTGCTGCTGACCCCCGCTCAGCTCGTTCGGATAGCGGTGGGCGAGATCGCCGAGCTGAACGAGATCGAGCGCCGCGCGAACCTTGGCGTTGATCTCCTTGCGCGGCCGCTTGCGGATTTCGAGGGGAAACGCCACGTTCCGCGCCACGTTGAGATGGGGAAACAGGGCGTAGCTCTGAAACACCACGCCAATGTCCCGCCGATGCGCTGGCTCGCGCGTGACGTTGCGGCCGTCGACAAAGATCTCGCCCGCGGATGGCGTCGCGAATCCCGCCAGCATCATGAGCGTCGTCGTTTTGCCCGATCCGCTGGGCCCCAGGAGGGTGAGAAACTCCCCCGCGCGCACGTCGAGCGTCACGTCGCGCACGGCCGTCAGGTTGCCGTAGCGCTTGCTGACGCCGACGAGCCGCACGCCTGGAACCGCCTGCCCCGCCTCCGGATTCACGCCCGCCCTTCCGCCGGCCAGGGATATAAGGGCGGTCATCCCGGAACCTCGCGCGCGGCCGCCCTCACTTCGCGAGAACCCATTGATCCCACCGCTTCTGCACCTCGGCGCGATGATCGGCCCACCATTCGTCGTTGTAGACAAATTGCTTGGGGAGATTCTCGGGCGAGCTCGGAAGCAGCTTGGCGCGCTCCGGCGTCAAGTATTTGAAGGCGCGGGAATTGGTCGGCCCCATCAGCGTCTCGCGCGAGAATCCCGCCTGCCCTTCGGCGCTCGTCGCATAGGCGATGAGCTTCATCGCATTGTCGTAATTCTTAGCGCCCTTGAGAATGCACCAGTAGTTGTTCTGGATCTCGCCCTGGTTCCACTCACCGGCCACGGGCGCGCCGCTTCCCACCAGATCGCCGATGCGGTTGAGATAGGCGCTCGCCACCGAGACCTCGCCATCCGTCAGCAATTGCGGCGAGATGGCGCCCGTCGTCCAGAACTGGGCGACATGGGGCCGGATGCGATCAAGGCTCTTGAAGGCGCGATCGATATCGAGCGGATAGAGCTTGTCCATTGCGACACCGTCGGCAAGCAGCGCGAATTCGAGGTCGGGCGTCAAGCTTCCGGAGAAGGCGCCGAGGCTGCGCTGACCTGGAAACGTCTTGGTGTCCCACACCTCCGCCCAGGTGGTCGGGTGATGCTTCGGATCGATGAGCTTCGTGTTGTAGGCGATCCCGCGGGTGAACAGGATATTGGGTACGCCATAGGGATGGATCATCGACTGCGGCGTGATGCCGGCGAGCTCGTCCTTGTCGATGCGCGTGTAGTCGATCTTGGCGAGATAGCCCTGACGGAGGAGGGAGAGCATGGCGCCCTTGGACATCAGGATGCAGTCCCACTCGATGTTTCCGGTCTTCTCCTGCGCCGCGACCTGGGATGGCCCCTGATAGGCGACGAGGTCGACCTTGATTCCGCTCAGCTTCTGAAAGGGCTGGAACACGCCCCGATTCTGCGCCTCCTCGAAGCTGCCGCCGAGGGAGGCGACGCGGACTTCGCCCGACCCCTTGTAGAGGCTCGACTGAGCGATGGCGACTTTCGGCACCGCCGCCGCGAGGCCGACGGCCGCGGCGGACTTGAGAAAGCTCCTTCGGCGAATTGCATCTCCCATCTGCGTCTCCCTTTCCATGGAGCGGCCATCCGGCTTCTCGTTTTACGCGCTTCTCTTCAATGTCACGCGCTCGCTTCTGCGCCTGAGAAGCTCCATCGCGACGAACAGGATAATCGTGACGGCGATGACGAAGGTGGAAGCCGCCGCGATCGCCGGCGTGATCTCAAGCCACAACCCGTCCCACATCTTCTTTGGAAGGGTGACGGCACCCGATCCGGCGATGAAGATGGCGATGACGACCTCGTCGAAAGAGGCGAGGAACGCGAGCAGCGCCGCCGTGACGATCCCCGGAGCGATGATCGGAAGTGTTACGCGCCGCAGCGCCTGCCAGGGTGCCGCGCCGAGGCTCATCGCGGCGCGCTCCAGCATGACATTGAATCCGCTCAGCGACGCCGAGACGACAACCACGACGAGAGGAATGGCGAGGACGGTATGCGCCAGAACGAGGCCAAGCCAATTGCCGATCAAATGCAGCTTGGCGAAGAGAAAATAGACGGCGATCGCCGTGATGATGGTCGGAACGATCAAGGGCGAGAGGAGGAATCCATAGAGAAGGCTCTTCCCCGGAAATTGCGCGCGGACCAGGGCGAAGGCCGCGGCGGTCCCCAGCGCCGTCGCGAGGATCATGACGACGACGGCGATCTTGGCGCTCAGAAGCGTCGCCGCGAACCACCCCTGCGTACCAAAATAGACGTCATACCACCGCAGCGAGTAATGGGCGGGCGGAAACTGGAGATAGGTTGCTGAGCTGAAGGAAATCGGCACCACGATGAAGATCGGCAGCACCAGGAACAGCAGAACCAGCGCTGAGACGATCCATACCGGCAGAGGCGAGCGGGCGGCAAACGTCATGCGTTCATCCCCAGAAGCCGGACGCGGCCGATGCCGAGAGCGCGGCCGGCGATGCGCAGGAGGAGCATGGCCGCGGCGAGCGTCACCACCGTCGCGAGGAGCAGGACCGCTCCAAGTGCCGAGGCGAACTGCCAATTGAGCTGAACCCCGACCTGGTCCTGGATCAGCATCGAGACCGTGGTATTGGCGAGTCCGCCGAGAAGGGCCGGCGTTACGAAATAGCCAAGAGCAATGATGAAGACGAGGCAGCTTCCCGCGATCACGCCGGGCAGGCTGAGGGGCAAGAAGACGCGGAAGAAGCCCTGAAGGGGCGTAGCACCGAGGCTCTCGGCGGCGCGCACGACGCGCATGTCGATATTCGTCATGGCGTTCAGTATGGGGAGGATCATGAGCGGCAGGAGCACATGGACCATCCCCACATAGACGCCGAAGGTGTTGTGCAGGAGCTTGAAGGGGCCGAGCCCGAAGACGCCGAGGAATTGGTTGACCAGGCCCTGCCGCTCGAGCACGACCATCCAGGCATAGGTTCTCACCATCAGGCTGGTCAGGTAGGGCAGCATGATGGGAACGAGAAAGAGGCGCCGTATGCGCGGCGATGTCGAGTTGATCGCATAGGCGACGGGATAGCCCAGCACGAGGCAGATCACGGCAACGTTGAAGGCGAGCTCGACGGTGTTGAGCGTGATGCGGGAATAGGCCGGCAGGCTGAGGAATTCCGCGTAGTGCTTGAGCGTGAAGCCGGGATCGAACAGGCTCAGCTCGATCATGCGCAGGAGCGGGATGGCGAAGATCCCCAGAAGGAAGAGGACGGCGGGGACGATCAGCCAGGGCGAATTCTGCGCCCCGCCGCTTCCACCCCTCAACACGTCGCGAAGCCATGCGGCACCCGATGCCGCATCGCGATCGGCGATGGCGAGGCTTGCGCGCATCTAGTACTCGCGGGCGAGATCCACCACGTTCGTCAGAGGCTTCCCGGCCAAATAGCGCCGCAGATTCTCGAAGAAGATGTCGAGAGTGCGGGGAATATATTGGTCGAGATCGTCCGAGAGGACATGGGGCGTGATGATCAGGTTCGGCGCGTCCCAGAGCGTCGCATCGGCGGGAAGCGGCTCGGGATAGGTGACGTCGATGACCGCGCCGCCGAGCCGGCCGTCGCGGAGCGCCGCCTCGAGCGCCCGGGGATCGACGAGGCCGCCGCGCGACATGTTGATGAAGCCGGCACTCGGCTTCATCAGCGCGAACTCCTTGGCCCCCATCAGGAAGCGCGTCTTCGAGGTGAGCGCCGTGTTCAGGAGCACGAAATCCGCGCGCGGCAGCAGTGCGTGAAGCGCTTCGGGGCCGTGCATCTCGTCGACCGCGGGATGCGCTTCCTTGCTGCGCCTTATGCCAAGGATGCGGAGGTCGAATTTCTTGAGCTGATGCGCAGCACCGCCGCCGATATGCCCGACCCCGACGATGAGGACCGTCTTCCCGGTCACCGCCGTCGTGAAGATGCGATTCCATTCATGCTTGCGCTGACTGGTGACGAGCTTCGGGAGCTGGGCGTTGAGCATCAATATGCCCATGACGGCGGACTGGGCCGCCTTGGGCACATGCGCGCCGCAATTGGTCGTGAGACTGACCCCCTCGGGAACCCAATCCAGCGGCAACAGGTAATCGACGCCGGCACCGAGCACCTGCACCCATTTGAGATGGGGCGCGCGCGTCTCCAGGTTCTCGCGCGGAAAGCGGTAGCCGATCATCGCATCGGCATCCGCCATGGCGCTGTCGTAGACGTCGCCATCGGTACCCCAGCTCGTCCGCACGATGGCGGCCATGTCCGGGTGGCGCTTCAGCGCGGCGTCGTATTGATCGGGCCGCACAATGAAGACGGGCATCAGCGAGCGGCTGTTCTCCACGTGAACGTGGAAGGGACGGCTCTGGGAGAAATTGCGGTGATGGCGCTGGACGTCGTTCGGCATGGACGTATCAAGACCTCGAAGGCAGATCTGGAAAGACGGATCCGGCGCGCCGCGCCGAGGCGCTATTCGGCGGCGGCACTCCGAACCGCTTCCTCCGGCCCGATCACGCGATCGAGCACGTAATTGGCGATGCGATGGACGATGAACTCCTCGAGCGAATAGCGCCCGGGCCGATAGGCGCCCGAGCGCATGCCGCGCTGGACGTTCGGAGAGATCGTCAGGTCCTCGCGGATAATCTCGGCATATTTCTCGTAATAGGCCGGCCCCACCGTGGCCTTGAACTCAGGCGTCGAGACAGTGCTCCGCGGGAAGGACCAGTTCTCGATGAGGCGCAGCTTCTCCGGCCCTTCCGGGAGATATTGCCGGTACTTCATATATGACGAGGTCAGGATGATCTGGAGGCTCGGACGGAGCCAGATGTGATAGAGGCCCGCCGCCTGGCGCTCGTCCAGCCCCGGCAGCTCCGGCAGACCCGAATAGGCGACGATGCTGCGCCGGCTATACATCGCATCGAAGGAATCGCCAGCGTGGAATTCCCACATCTGGGGATTCGCCGGATCGATATGCTTCCGATGGATCGTCGGCGCGTGGTAGTTCTCGAAGGCGTTCTCGAGCCAGACCTTCCAGTTGCAATCCACCTCGTAGATGTCGCGATGGGTGAATTGCATCTCCTCGATGCGATAGTTCCTGACGAACTCCGGGAGCCCGCCGAGTGCCTGCAGGAGCGGCTTCGGATTGGGATTGAAGGTCACGAAGATGAACCCGGCCCAGACTTCGGAGCGAATTCGGGTTAATCCGTACTCGGTTCTGTCGAAGGCCTCCGTTCCTGCCATGGGCGGCGGCCGACCTGGCGTGCCGGCAAGCTCCCCGTCCAGCTTGTAGGTCCAGCTATGGTAGGGACAAATGAAGGCGCTGCAGCGCCCTTCGCCCTCGGCGACGATGGCGCCGCGATGCCGACACACCGCCGAGAGGACATGGACGGCATTGGCCCGGTCGCGGACGATGATGAGTGGCTGCTGGAGCAGGGGCATCGTGTAATAGGTTCCCGGCTCCGGCACCTGATCGACGCGGCCGACACAGAGCCACTCGCCCCTTGGACCGCGAAAGATCGCGTCGAGCTCGGCCTGGTACCACTCCGGCGAAACATAGCACCACGACGGCAGCGGCCGGGCCTGATGCAGCGGTCGCCGCGTCGCGGCGTACGGTTCCGATGAGAAGAGGCTGTCCTGCATGCTCGTCCCCCTTGCGATCTCAGCCGCACATGCAGAAGGGTATGATCGACTAGATAACTAGTCAATCAGTATTTCTCCGTCTTCCCTTATGCTTCTATCTCGAGTCCAACGCCGGCTGCGACGCAGCGCGCGCGGGCCAGGGCGGCGATGGCGGTGTCCTGCACACCCGTGCCGGTCAGGTCGCAAATGGTGATCTGCTCATCGGAGCGCCGCCCCGGATGCCTCCCGGCGACGATCTCGCCGAGTTCGGGCCATGTCGCATCCGCTGCGACGACCCCGGCTGCGATCGCGTGATGGAGCTCGCCCAGGCGTGCGCATTGGGACGCGCGATCGCAGACATAGAGGTCGGCGCGCGACAGCACTGCCGGCTCGAGCTCGTTCTTGTGCTCCGCATCCGAGCCCATCGCCGTGACGTGCTGGCCTGGCTTCAGCCAGGCCGATTTGAGGATCGGCTCCGTGGCCGGCGTCGCCGTGACGATGACGTCGGCCTCGGCGACGGCGGCCTCGGGATCTTCGACGGCACCCACGTTGATGCCGAGCCGCTCCGTCAGCTCGCGCGCCACGCGCTCGGCCTGGTCCTTGCGGCGCGCCCACAACGCCGCCCACTCGATTGGCCGCACCAGCGTTAGAGCTTCGAGCTGCAGCCGCGCCTGGGCGCCGCTACCCAGGATCGCCGCGCGCCGCGCATCTGCCCGCGCCAGGTGCTTGGCCACCACGGCGCCGGCGGCGGCGGTGCGGATCTCGGTGAGATAGCCATTGTCGAGGAGAAGCCCCTCGGCCACGCCCGTCCGCGCGCTCAGCACCACCATGAGGCCGTTGAGGCTGGGCAGGCCGAGCTTGGGATTGTCGAAGAAGCCGGGACTGATCTTGATGGCGAAGCTGTCGATGCCTGGAACATAGGCGGTCTTGACGTCGACCTCGCCGCGATGCGCCGGAATGTCGAGACGCAGGATCGGCGGCATGGCGACGGCGCCGGTGGCGAGAGCGGCGAAGGCCTGCTCGATGCAACGGACGACCTCCGCGTCGAGATGCAGATGGGCGCGCAGCTCCGCTTCAACGAGAATTTTGATCTTCGGCATTAACTGCGCTCCCTGGTTTTCAAATCGGCGGCCTCGACGTCCTCACCGGAGATCACGCGGTGATGAAGCGCCATGTCGATATTGCGGCCACTCAGGACGATGACGGTCTCGCCCTCGAGGCTGAGTCGCCCGGCCTTGAGCGCGGCGATGCCCACGGCGGCGGCCCCCTCGACGATCTCCTGCTCGCGCCAATAGGCGTGGCGAATGCCATCGGCGATTTCCGCCTCGCTCAGCAGGACAAGCTCGTCCACAAGCTCGCGCACCATCGCAAAGGTCAGGCGATTGTCGAGCCCGATGCCACCGCCGAGAGAATCGGCGAGGGTCGGCAGCTCCTCGACCTGAACGGGCTTTCCGGCAGCGAGGCTCGCATGCATCGCGGCACCGCGCGCCATGCTCACCCCGATCACCCGAGCGTCCGGCTTGATGCCTTTGATTCCGCGCGCGATCCCCGAGATGAGGCCGCCCCCCGAAACCGGCACGACCACCGTCCCCACCATCGGCGCGGCATCGAGTATCTCCAGCGCGATCGTGCCCTGCCCCGCGATGATGGCAGGGTGGTCGAAGGGGGGAATCATGACCAGGCCCTCCGCCTTCGCCAGCCGCTCCGCCTCCGCCTGCGCAGCATCCTGGGACTCGCCGACGATGCGCAGCTCGGCGCCGAGGGCGCGGATGGCCTCGATCTTGTTGGCCGGCACGAGGCGCGAGAGGCAGATGACGCAGCGCAGGCCGGCGGCCCGCGCGGCATGGGCCAGCCCGCGGCCGTGATTGCCGGTGGAGACCCCGACGACTCCGCGCGCCGCCTCTGCCTTGTCGAGCGCCAGGACCGCGTTGGTCGCGCCCCGCAGCTTGAAGCTGCCGGTGCGCTGGCGATGCTCCAGCTTGAGCCAGACAGGAGCGCCGGCGAGGGCCGTAAGGGAATCCGAAAGCGCGAGCGGCGTCTCGACGACATGGGGGCGCAGGCGCCGCCGCGCCGCCACGATGTCGGCGAGCGAAACGCCCGCTTGCGCGCGCGACGCAACGAGGCCGCGCTCGGCTCGCGCCGAGCGGTCGGGGATCCAACTTGTCATGAGATTATCAATGGCCGAAACTAGGACAAATGACAATCCGGCGGCGGCTCGACGGCCCAGGGCGTGAACCGCCACCGAGGCCGCGCAGGACTGTCATGCTTTCGACAACGGGGCCGCCATGTCACGCGTGAAGCTCGACGCCATCGATGTCCGGATCCTCGCCACGCTTCAGCGCGAAGGGCGGATCACCAAGCTGGGGCTCGCCGAGAAGGTGAGCCTGTCGCCGACGCCATGCTGGACGCGCCTCAAGCGGCTTGAAGAAGCCGGGATCATAGCCGGCTATCACGCCCGCATCGATCTGCGGCGGCTGGCGCCCGCGACCATGATCGTGGCGGAGGTCACCTTGCGCAGCCACCGGCAGGCCGACTTCGCGACCTTCGAGGCGGAAGTGCGGAAGATTCCCGAGATCATCGCGTGCTGGGCCGTCGGCGGCGGAGTCGACTACATTCTGAAGATCGTGACGCCGGACGTGGACGCCTATCAGCGCCTCATCGACCGGATGCTCGACAGCGATCTCGGCATCGATCGCTACTTCACCTATATCGTCACCAAGTCGGTCAAGGAGACGACCGGCCTGCCCCTCGAGACGCTCCTTCCGGGCGATCGCGATCCCGCCGCCGCGGCGGAATAGCGCGCGGAAGAATTCTCTCTCTCCCGCCACCCTTTTTCGGAGACTTCCTCCGCAAACCATATCCCTTTCGGCCTCCTTCTCCCGCCGACGCGACCTAGGCTGAGCGCCTCAAGTCGTCCTTCGAGCAAATACCGTCGGGAGCGCCGGCCGATGCATCAGCAACGCAGGATCGTCGATCTCAGCTCGAGCCCGCTCGTCGACAGGCGGCTGCTGCGGGAGCAGGCCTATATCGACGGCAAATGGCGCGCGGCCGCGGATGGCGGCGTCATCGCCGTCGCCAATCCCGCCGATGGGGTGAGGCTCGGCACCGTGCCCGAGATGAAGGCCGCGGAAGCGCGCATGGCGATCGAGGCGGCAGCCGCGGCCTTTCCCGCCTGGCGGGAGCTCCTCCCGCGCGAGCGCAGCGACGCGCTGCGCGCCTGGCACACGGCGATCATCGCCTGCCGCGAGGATCTTGCGGTCCTCATGACCCTCGAGCAAGGCAAGCCCCTCGCCGAGGCGCGCGGGGAAATCGATTACGCGGCGAGCTTCGTCGAGTGGTATGCCGAGGAGGCAAAGCGCGTCGCCGTCGAGGCCTATCCGAGTCACCTTGCGGATGCCGAAGTCGCCTTGCGCCGCGAGCCCATAGGCGTGGCCGCGCTCATCACGCCCTGGAATTTTCCTTCGGCGATGGTTACGCGCAAGGCGGCCGCGGCACTGGCGGCAGGCTGTGCCGTCGTCGTCCACCCTTCCAACAAAACGCCCTTCTCCGCCTTGGCGCTCGCCCATCTCGCCGATCGCGCCGGCATTCCGCCGGGCGTCTTCAATGTCGTGACCGGGGCGCCCGCGGAGATCGTCGGCGAGTTGTGCCGAAGCCCCATCGTCCGGCTTTTGAGCTTCACGGGGTCAACCGAGATCGGCCTGCGCCTCGCTGCCGCCTGCGCGCCCACGCTCAAGCGCTTGGTCATGGAGCTCGGCGGCCATGCGCCCTTCATCGTTTTCGCCGATGCCGATCTCGACCGCGCCGTCGAGAGCTGCGTCGCCGCGAAATTCGCCACCTCGGGTCAGGATTGCCTGGCGGCCAACCGGATTTACGTCGAGCGGCCGCTCTATGCGCGCTTCGCTGCGGCCTTCACCGCGCGGACCGCGCGGCTTGTGGTTGGGCCGGGACTCGAAGCCGGCGTCGAGATCGGCCCGCTCATCGACGAGGCCGCGATCGCCAAGCAGGAGCGGCATGTGCGCGACGCCCTCGCGCGCGGCGCGCGGCTCCTTGCGGGTGGCGGACGGCACGAGCGCGGGCCGCTCTTCTTCCAGCCCACTGTTTTGGCCGACGTGCCCGACGACGCCCTCGTCATGCGCGAGGAGACCTTCGGCCCGATTGCAGCACTGGCCCCCTTCGACAGCGAGGCGGAGGCTCTGCGCCGCGCCAATGCGACGCCCTATGGCCTCGTCGCCTACCTTCACACCCGGGACCGCCGCCGCATTCGGCGCGCGGCCAGCGGCCTCGAATTCGGCATGGTCGCCGTCAACCGCACCAAGATCACGGGCGCGCCGATTCCTTTCGGCGGCGTCAAGCTCTCCGGCCTCGGCCGGGAAGGCGGACGCCTCGGCATCGAGGCCTTTACCGAGATCAAATATCTCTGTCTCGAGACGGGCTGAAACATCGCAGCGTCACGACATTTCGCGTCAAAGGAGGCCCATATGCGCACGAACCTCGACATCCTGGATCGCTGGGACCGCGATCACTTCTTCCATCCGTCGACCCATCTCGCCGCCCATGCGCGCGACGAGTCGCCGAACCGCGTCATCGAAGGCGGCGAAGGCGTCTATATCGTCGATCGCGACGGAAAGCGCAGCCTCGACGCCTTCGCCGGGCTCTATTGCGTGAATGTCGGCTATGGCCAGGCGAAGATCATCGACGCCATCGCGCGGCAGGCCCGGCGCCTGAGCTATTACCACGCCTATGTCGGGCACGGCTCGGAGCCGGCCATCACGCTCGCGCGCAAGATCATCGAGCGGGCACCGGCCGGCATGAGCCGGGTCTATTTCGGCCTGTCCGGCTCGGACGCGAACGAGACCAACATCAAGCTCGTCTGGTACTACAACAACATCCTCGGGCGGCCAGCGAAGAAAAAGATCATCTCGCGGTGGCGCGGCTATCACGGCTCCGGCATCATGACCGGCAGCCTCACGGGCCTCGAGCTTTTCCACAAAGCCTTCGACCTTCCGCGCGCGCCGATCCTCCACACGGAGGCGCCCTATTACTTCCGGCGGGCCGATCTCGCGCAGAGCGAGGCGGAATTCGCGCAGCATTGCGCCGATCGGCTGGAGGCCCTCATCCTTGCCGAGGGGCCGGATACGGTTGCCGCCTTCATCGGCGAGCCGGTGCTGGGAACGGGCGGCATCGTGCCCCCACCCCGGGGCTATTGGGAGAAGGTCCAGGCCGTCCTCAGCAAATATGACGTCCTGCTGATTGCCGATGAGGTGATCACCGGCTTCGGTCGGCTCGGCAGCATGTTCGGTTGCGAGCGCTACGGCATCCAGCCGGATCTCATCACCATCGCCAAGGGGTTGACCTCCGCCTATGCGCCGCTTTCGGGGGTCGTCGTCTCGGAGAAGGTCTGGAAGGTGCTCGAGCAAGGCACGGATCGGCTGGGGCCCATCGGCCATGGTTGGACCTATTCGGCGCATCCCCTCTGTGCCGCAGCCGGGGTCGCCAATCTCGACCTCATCGACGAGCGGGATCTCGTGCGCAACGCGCGCGAGGTCGGGGCCTATCTCAAGCGCAGCCTCGCGGAAGCCGTGGCCGATCATCCGCTCGTCGGCGAAGTGCGCGGCGAGGGCCTGCTGGCGGCGGTCGAGCTCGTCGCCGACAAGGCCGAGCGCCGCTTCTTCGATCCGTCGCTCAAGGTCGGGCCGCGGCTTGCCGCAGCCATGCTCGAGCGCGGCGTCATCGCGCGCGCCATGCCCCAGGGCGACATTCTCGGCTTCGCCCCGCCGCTTTGCCTGACCCGTGCCGAGGCCGATATGATCGTGGATGCAACGCAGTCGGCGATCGCGAGCCTTGCCGCCGAGCTCGCCGCGAGCCGTGGCAAGCCGGCGACCGCAGCGCCCGTCCAGGCAACGGGGACCAAGCGGCGAAGCTGACCCGCGAGGGGGGACGAGTCCGCCGCTCGCGCGCTGGCGTCGCCGTCTTTGCGCCGGCGCAGGGAAACCATCCTGCCGTCGTATCCGGGACAAGCGCCGGCTGCCGCTTGGCGGCCGCGCAACTCCCACCGCTCGCGCGGGCGTCACGGAGAGGCATGGCGAGGGGCTGGAAGGTCGAAGCTGTCGATAATCGCTTCGAGCACATGCTCGGGCGCTTCGCCATGATCAGGCCGGGCGAGGCGCGCGCTGTCGCGTGGTCCTTCGCCTATTTCTTCGCCCTGCTCGCCGCCTATTACGTGCTGCGCCCGCTGCGCGACCAGATGGGCATCGCCGGCGGCGTAAGGAATCTTCCCTGGCTGTTCACGGCAACCTTCCTCGCGATGCTGGCGGCGCAGCCGGCCTATGGCGCGCTGGTGGCGCGCTTCGCACGCGCACGTTTCATCCCTGTCGTCTATCACTTCTTCGTGATCAATATCGCGATCTTCTGGCTTCTCCTTACCTTCAAGATCGCTCCCGTCCGCGTCGCCCAGGTCTTCTTCGTCTGGATCAGCGTCTTCAACCTGTTCGCGGTGTCGGTGTTCTGGTCGTTCATGGCCGATCTCTACAAGAGCGGCCAGGGCAAGCGCCTCTTCGGCCTGATCGGCGCCGGCGGCACCGCCGGTGCGCTGCTCGGGCCCATGATCGCCCTCTGGCTCGCTGGGCCGCTCGGGCCGGTCAACCTGCTGATCATCGCCGGCGCGCTCCTCGAGCTCGCCGTGTTCTGCGTGCTGCGGTTGGAGAAGACCGCCGCCCGGCTTGAGGCCGCGAGCGGCGAGCAGCCCATGGCGCACCAATCGCCCACCGCCGAAGCCCGCGAGCGCAAGCTCGGCGGCAGCTGGCTCGCCGGCATCGCCCAGCTCTTCGTCTCGCCTTATCTCGCGGGCATCGCGCTCTGGGTGAGCCTGCTCTCCTTCGGCGGCACGATCCTTTATCTCGAGCAGGCTCATCTCGTCGCCGCGGCCGCCCATAACGCCGCAGCGCAGACCCGCATCTTCGCCAGCATCGATCTCGCCGTCGGCATCATGTCCCTTGCCTTGCAGGCGCTTGCGAGCGGCCGGCTGATCGCCCGCTTCGGCGTCGCGACCGCAGTCGCCTTCCAGCCGGCGGTCTTCGTGCTCGGCTTTGCGGCCCTGGCGCTGGCCCCCTCGCTCGCCGTTGTCGTGGCCTTCCAGGCGATCCAGCGCACCGCCAATTTCGCGGTCTCCAACCTCGGGCGGCAGATTCTGTTCACGACGGTGACACGCGAAGAGAAATACAAGGGCAAGAACGTGATCGACGTCGTGGTGTTTCGCGGCTCGGACGCCCTCTATGGCTGGGTCTTCGCGGTGCTGCGCAGCCTGGGGCTCGGGCTCGCAGGAATTGCTGGGATAGCCGTACCCCTCGCCCTCGGCTGGCTCGGCTTGGCCGTGCTCCTGGGCCGGGTCCAGGAGCGGCGCGCCGCCGCGGCGCGCATGATCCGCGACGAATGGGAGGGCTGACATGACGCGCATCGGCTCCGCATCCTCGCTTTCGCGCCGGCGGCTCTTGACCCTCGGGGTCGGGCTTGCGACGACACCCTGGCTGACCAGCGGCCTCGCAACGGCCGCGACTCCGACGGCCGCGCCGGGGCTGCTCACACGACCCATTCCCCATTCGGGCGAGAGCCTGCCGGTGATCGGGCTCGGCACCGTCGGCGTCTTCGACGTCGGCGACGATCCTGTGCGCCGGCGCGCGTGCGCGGAGGTGATCCGCACCCTCGTCGGCGGGGGCGGCAAGCTCATCGATACGGCTCCCTCCTATGGAAGCGCGGAAGCCGTGGTCGGCGATCTCGTCGCCGCCACCGGCCTCCGCGACCACATCTTCCTTGCGACCAAGCTCGAGGATTACGACCGGCACACCGGCCCGTCACAGCTCGCTGCCTCCTTGAAGCGTCTCCGCGTCGAGCGGGTCGACTTGATGCAGCTTCACAATGTGGACGATCCGCATCAGGACCTCGCGATGCTGCGAGATTGGAAGTCCCAAGGGCGTTGCCGCTATATCGGGATTACCACCTCCTTCACGGGCGCCTTCGACGCCGTCGAGGCGGTTCTCAAGCGCGAAAAGCCGGACTTCCTCCAGGTCAATTACTCCTTGGCGGATCGCGAGGCCGAGAAGCGGGTCATCCCGGCCGCCGCCGAAGTCGGGGCCGCGGTGCTGACCGACCTTCCCTTCGCCCGTAACCGGCTCTTCCGCGCCGTGCGCGGCCGCGCCTTGCCGGACTGGGCGAAGGCGTTCGACGCGACGAGCTGGGGCCAGGTCTTCCTCAAATACCTGCTCGGCAACGAAACGGTGACCGCCGTCATCCCCGGCACCGGCAATCCTGCGCATATGGCCGACAATCTCGGCGCCGGGCGGGGGCGCCTGCCCGACGCGGCGGAACGGCGCCAGATCGTGGCTTATTACGAATCGCTCCGCTGAGTCGCGCCCTGCCGAGATGGCGGCGGCGTCCGCGCGATCAGCTGACCTCGTTGATGTATTTGCATTGATCGGTCACCGCGCGGTGATGGGCGATGAGGACGGGAGCGCCCTTGGCGTCGAAGGCGATCTCGTCGATCACCAGGACAGCGAAGGCGCCGTCACGCGCGAGCCATTTGCGGTCGTCGTCATTCGCGAGCTCGGCCGAGATCTTCTCGCGCACGGCGGAAATCCGCACCCCGTACTGCTTGAGCAGATGAAGATAGAAGAGCTCGGGGATATCCGCCATGCCGGCGATCCCCGGCGCCAGTGCCACCGGGATCACGATGCGGTCTCGCATCACGGCGACGCCATCGACGTGGCGCACGCGCTCGAATTCATGCACCTCGACCGCGGCGTCGAGCCGAAGAGCCGCCCGCTCCTCCGCCGTTATGCGACGGCGGCGATAGGCATGAGCCGCGGCCTGGGAGCGGATGAGCGAGTCGCCGGGGCCATGCAGGCGGAAATATTGAAAGCACATGTGGAGATTGTGCTGGGGCGTGCGGCCGGTGACGACGGTCCCCGTCTTGCGGCGGCGCGCCAGCAGGCCTTCGGTCGCGAGATTGGCGAGCGCGCGACGCACGGTGCCGACGGCGACGCCGAGCGAGGCCGCGAGGGCTGTTTCGCTGGGGAGCACCGAGCCCGGCGGCCAGGTCCCCACCAGGATCATCTCCGAGATCTGCCGCTTCACCTGCTCATAGAGCGGCACCGCCGCGGCCTCGGAGAGCCGCAAGGGAGGAAGCGCCACGGGTGATGCCCCTTCCTCCGCTCTCGGCCGCGCATTGAGCGCCGCGGACGCGCGTCTTCGCCCCATCCCGTCCTCCTCGTGAGAAGCCTGGGGATTATAGCGGCTTGCATTTCTATAAACGATATAGAAATATGTCTTCGATGGTCGGGACGCCGTGGCGGCGAGCCTCAGCGAAGCGAGAGGACTCATGGATAGATCGCGCCTGCTGCAATCGGTCGATGCGAAGCGCTCGCTCGATTTCCTCGCCGCCATGGTGCGCTTCAAGAGCTATAGCGGGACGAGCGGCGAGAGCGAGCTGGCGCGCTTCATGGTCGAGAACATGCGGGCGCTGGGGCTGGAGGCGGATCTCCAGGAGGTCGAAGCCGGTCGCTGCAACGCGATCGGCCGGCGCAAGGGCGCGGGCGGCGGCAGGTCCCTGCTCTTCAACGGCCATATGGACACCAACCCGGTCACCGAAGGCTGGACCGTCGATCCCTGGGGTGGGCTTTACGACAAGGATTTCATCTACGGCATCGGCGTGTCGAACATGAAGGCCGGCGACGCCGCCTATTTCTGCGCGCTGCGCACCCTCATCGAGAACGGCGTGCGCCTCAAGGGCGACGTAATCCTGACCTATGTCGTCGGCGAGCTTCAGGGCGGCATCGGCACCATCAAGGCGATCGAGAGCGGCATTCGCGCCGATTACTTCATCAATTCCGAGCCGACCGATCTCAAGGGCATGACGCTGCATGCCGGCGCCTTCGGCTTCATGGTCGAGCTGGTCGGGGTGACGCGCCACCTCTCGAAGCGGGAGGAGGCCGTCGACGCGATCATGGCCGCCTGCAGCCTCATCCCCCGCATCAACGCGATCACCTTCAGCGGTGCCGCGAATGACGAGCACCGCGCCGTCAACCGCGCCCATATTGGCGTCATGCGCGGCTCCCTCTCGCCCGAATTCCACGACTGGCGGCCGCCCCAGGTCGCCGATTTCGTGCGCCTCGTCGGCTCCGCGCGCTACGCGCCGAGCCAATCCGAGGCGAGCGTGATGGCCGATTTGCGCAAGCTGCTCGACGAGCTCGAGCGGGAGATGCCGGGCCTCAAGGCGCGCGTCGCGCGAGAGCATGGCGGCAAGCGGCCCGACATGCTGCCCTTCGAGGTCAGCCGCGAATCTCCCATCGTCGCGGCCGTCAGCAAGGCCTATCGCGAGGTCCGCGGCGAGCCGCAACCCCTCGGCGCGCTCAAGCCCTATTGCTACTATGGCACGGATGCCGCCCATCTCCTCCATCGCGCCAAGATGGAGGGCATCGTCTGCGGTCCCGGCGGCCGCTACAACACCATGCCGGACGAGCGCGTCGACGTGGCGGATTACCTGGACATGATCAAGATCTATATGCTGTCCATTCTCGAGATATGCGGGGCCGATTGAGAGCCTCTACCGACAGGGAAAGGAGCGTCACATGAACGACGGCGGCAGGCGTTCATCGCTTCTCACGCGCCGCGGCTTCGGGGCCCGGCTCTTGGCGGCAGGCACGGCCACACTCGTCGCGCCGGCGATTCTCGGCCGGCGCGCCTATGGCGAGGCCAAGCCGGGCGGCCGGCTCACCGTGGCGCTCTTCAAGGACTTGCGCACACTCAACCCGATCATGGGCATCTTCGGCAACGAGTGGCGGGCGACGTGCAATCTCTACAACAATCTTACCCGTCTCACCGCCCATGGCGGCGTCGAGGGCGACCTTGCCGAATCTTACACGCCGAGCGCCGACGGCATGAGCTGGACCTTCGTCCTGCGCGATGGCGTCAAGTTCCATGACGGCTCGTCCTTCAGCTCGGCCGATGTCGTCGCCACCATCGAGAAGATCCTCGATCCGAAGACGGCGGCTCCCTACAAGGCCGAACTCGGCCCGATCGCGTCGGTCAAGGCGGTCGACAAGCACAGCGTGCGGATCGAGCTTTCCTCGCCCTATGCCGATCTACCGAAGGCGCTCGCCAGCTCCATGGCGCGCATCGTCTCCGAGCGCGGCATCGCCGATTTCGCGAAGCTCGACAACACCCCCTACGGCACCGGCCCCTTCGTCCTCAAGGAATTCGCGCCGAACGACCACGTCGTGATGGAACGCAACCCCCATTATTTCCGGCCGGGACGTCCCTACCTCGATCGCCTCGTCCTGCGCGTTCTCCCCGATACCACGGCGCAGGTGGCCGCGCTCGAGAACCGGGAGGTCGACGCCATCGCCGATGTCGACGCCGATACCTTCGGCCGCCTCTCCGCGATCAAGGGCGTGAAGGCCACGCAGGTGATCGGCGGCACCTTCAACAATATCGTGCTCTACGCCAACAAGCCGCCGTTCGACGACCCGCGCGTCCGCATGGCGCTGCGCCTGGCGATGGACCGGCCGCAGATGACCGACGCCATCGCCGGCAAGACGGGAACCCCGGCCGACGATCAGCCGATCTCGGCGGCCTATGAGTATTTCGACAAGAGCATCCCGTTGCGGAAGCCCGATCTCGCCAAGGCGCGCCAGCTCCTCAAGGCGGCGGGGCATGGGAGCGGCTTCGAGCACAAGCTCGTCGTCTCCAACAGCCCCGCCTCGCGGCAGAAGACCGCCGTCGTGGCGCAGGCCATGGCCGAGCAAATCGGCATCCGCTTCAATATCGAGCTCATGGACAACGCCCGCTACGGCGCCACGATCTGGAACAAGGGGATCGAGTCCTATGTCGGCAATTACGGCACGCGGCCGACCGAGGACGCCATCATCAGCAAGCTCTATTCGGCGAAATACGGCATCGACGAAGGGCGCTGGGCCGGGACGCCGGCGGGCAAGCAGGTGGAGCAGCTCATCGAGCAGGGCCGTCGTGTCACCGACAGCGCCGGCCGCCGCAAGATCTATGGCGAGATCCAGCGCATCACGCGGGACGACGGGCCCTTCATCATTCCTAATTTCTTCAACTCCCTCTACGCGGCCTGGGGCTACGTGAATGAATGGCCGGCGCGCGCGATCAACACCGAGATGCGGCTCGACGATTGCTGGTTGTCCGCGGATGCGCCGGGCCGCAAGGCCTGAGGCTTCATGGGCGTCGCCTATCTTGCGCGCCGGGTCTTCTACGGCCTGATATCGCTGCTCATCCTTTCGGCGATCATCTTCGTCTGCACCCATCTCCTGCCCGGTGACGCCGCCTCGGCCATCCTGGGCGAGGCCGCGACCCCCGAGGCCCTGGCGACGCTTCGCGCACGGCTCGGCCTCGACCAGCCGGTCCTCCTGCAATTCGCCCATTGGCTCGGCGGCATGGTAACCGGCGATTTCGGCGTCTCCGCGACGCTCAATCAGCCGGCCGGCGCCATCATCGCCGGGCGCTTCTTCAATTCCCTCGCGCTGGCGCTCGGCACCATCATCGTGGCGGCGGCGCTCGCCATTCCCCTCGGCGTCGTCGCGGCGGTGAAGCGCGGCAGCCGCCTCGACGGCGCCATTCTTACCGCGAGCTATGTCGGCATATCGATACCGGACTTCATCATCGCCCCGGTCCTGATCATCCTGCTCGCCATGCCGCCGCTCAACCTCTTCCCGTCGAGCGGCTTCGTGGCGCTCGGCATCTCGCCGGGCGACTGGCTCGCCCACACGATCTTGCCGGTGATCGCCCTGACCTTCGTGCTGACCGCCCATCTCCTGCGCCAGACGCGCTCGGGAATGCTCGACGTTCTCGCCAGCGACTACATCCGGACGGCGCGGCTCAAGGGGCTGCCCGAATCCCTGGTGCTGTGGCGGCACGGCCTGCGCAACGGGCTCACCACCACGATCACCGTGCTCGCCCTCGACATTGGCTATCTCATGGGGAGCATCGTCATCGTCGAGGAGATTTTCGCCTACCCCGGCTTGGGACGGCTGATCGTCTACGCCGTCGCCAATCGCGACATTCCCCTGGTCCAGGGTACGGCGCTCGTCATCGGCGCTGTCTATGTCGCCGCCAATATCCTCGCCGATTTCGCCCACGCGCTCCTCAATCCGCGACTGGCCCAGCAATGACCGCGCTCTCGACACCCATGGCAGGCCCGCGGCGGCGGCGCGGCGCGCGCTATCTCGAAATCGGCCTTGCCCTCACCTTGGCGGCGATCGCGGCCTCGCTGCTTGGGCTCGTCTACACGCCCTATGCGCCGTCGCAGGTGGACCTCCTCCATCGCCTGGCGCCGCCGAGCCTCGCGCATGTCTTCGGTACCGATCGCTTCGGCCGCGACGTGCTGAGCCGCGTCCTCGCCGGCGGCTGGCGCTCCCTGGTGCTCGGCTTCGGCGCCACGGGCCTCGGCCTTGCCATCGGCCTGCCGATCGCACTCGCGACCGGATATTACCGGGGCTATCTCGACCAGATCGTTATGCGCTTCATCGATGCGCTGCTCTCGATTCCGACGCTGGTCTTCGCGCTCCTCATCATCGTCGGGCTCGGTGTTGGGGAGCCGCAGGCCATCCTTGCCCTCGGGATCGCGGCCTCGCCGAAATTCGTCCGTATCATCCGTGGTGCCGTGATCGACGCCGCGAGCCAGGACTACGTGGTCGCGGCCAAGGCGCGGGGTGAGCGCGACCTCTATATCCAGTATCGCGAGCTGTTGCCGAACGTGCTGCCGCCGATCATCGTCGAGGGGAGCGTGAATATCGGCTTCGCCGTGATGGGCGGCGCCGCGCTCAGCTATCTCGGCCTCGGCACCCAGCCGCCCCACGCCGACTGGGGCGTCATGATCAACGAGGCGCAGCAATATATCAGCGTCTCATTCTGGCCGCTGCTCGGGCCCGCGGCCGCCATCTGCCTGTCGATCATCGGCTTCAACCTGTTCGGCGAAGGGCTCCGCGACCGCCTCCATTTGAGGGATTCCCTTGGCCGCGAATGAGCCGGTGATCGCCGTCGAGAATCTGAGCCTGAGCTTTCAGGTGGGCGGGGAGCGCCTGCCCGCGCTCAAGGAGCTCAGCCTGAGCCTTCACCGCGACGAGATCCTCGGGCTCGTCGGCGAGTCCGGCTCCGGCAAGTCGACGGCGCTGTTCGCCATCATGAACTACCTGCCGGAGAATGCGGTCGTCGAAGCCGGCGCCATCCGCTATCGCGGCGTCGACCTCCTCGAGCAGGACCGCGCGGCGCTCGACCGGATCCGCGGAAACCGGCTAGCCATGGTCTATCAGGACCCGGGCGCCGCGCTGAACCCGTCGATTCCCCTCGGGCGGCAAATCGCCGAGGCGCTCGAGCGCCATCTCGGCCTTGCCGGCGGCCAGGCGCGACGGCGCACCCTCGAGCTTTTGCGCCTCGTGCAGCTCGAGGACGCCGAGCGGGTCTACGCCGCCTATCCCCATCAGCTCTCGGGCGGCATGCGCCAGCGCGTCGTGATCGCCATGGCCTTGAGCTGCGATCCCGACGCGCTCCTCATGGACGAGCCCACGACGGCGCTCGACGTCATCGTCCAGGGCCACGTGCTCGAGCTCGTGAGGCGGTTGCGCAGCGAGGTCCATGCCGCGACCCTCTTCGTCTCCCATGACATCGGGGCCGTCGCGAAACTGGCGGACCGCATCGGCGTGCTTTACGCCGGCGAGCTCATGGAGCTCGGCTCCGCCGAGGCGGTGCTCCGCCATTCGCGCAACCCCTACACGCGCGGGCTGCTTGCCGCCGTGCCGCGGATCTCGGGCCGGGCGCGGCTGCAGGGGATTCCCGGCACCGCCTCCCGCGCGCCATCACGATTCGCCCATTGCGTTTTCGCCGACCGCTGCCCGGCGGTCGCCGCGATTTGCCGCGCCGAGCGGCCGGCGCTGATCGAGATTCCCTCCCACGGCCTTCGCTCGCGCTGCCATTTCGCGGCACAGCCCGAGAAGCTCGCGGGGCTGCCCCGCGCCCACCCGGCAGCGACGGCCGATGCCGCCGCGAGTGGCGGCTCGCGGCCGCTGCTCGAAGTGAGGGGGCTGAGCGTCGCCTATCGCCGGCCCGCGAAATTCCTTGGCAGGCGCGGCGAAGTGGTGGCCGCGGTCCGGAACGTCTCCTTCCGCCTGATGCGCGAGCGCGTGCTGGGCATCGTCGGCGAGAGCGGCAGCGGGAAATCCACCATCGCCCGCGCCATCTTGCGGCTCGAGCCGCGAACGCAGGGCGAGATTCTCTTCGAGGGCCGCAACATCTTCGCGCTCGATGCCGCCGCCTTGCGCCGCTTCCGCCGCAGCGTCCAGATCGTGTTCCAGAATCCGATGAGCTCGCTCAACCCGCGCAAGACCATAGCTGAGCTCGTCGGCCGGCCGCTCCTCCTCGACGGCGTCCCCGCGCGGAAAGCGCAGGAGCGCGTCCTCGCCGTCCTCGACTCGGTCGGCCTGGGTGCCGCCTATCTCGATCGTCTGCCGCGCCAGTTGAGCGGCGGCGAGCGGCAACGGGTCGCGCTCGCGCGCGCCTTCGTGACCAATCCCGCCCTCGTCATCCTCGACGAGCCGACCACCGCCCTCGACGTCTCCGTGCAGGCGACGATCCTCGAGCTGCTGCTCGCGCAAAGGAGGCGACTCGGCTGCGCCTATCTCTTCATCTCCCACGATCTCGCCGTCGTCAGGCAGGTGGCGGACGAGGTGCTCGTCCTGCGCCATGGCGAAGTCCAGGAAGTCGGTCCCGTCGCGACGATGTTCGAGGCGCCCGCCCATTCCTATACGCGCGCCCTCCTTGCCGCCGTGCCCTCGCCGGTCCTTTCCGCCTGAGGCGGCGAGCGCACGCAGCACGCGCCGAAGAACTTCAATAAAAGTGAAGATATTGGCGCTTTCTTCAGGAATGGGCGAAGATGGCGACGTGGGGGAAGACCATGCGCGACCAGGAGGCGGCTCATGTCCATACGCGACCTCAGGACCTTTCTCGCGATCGCCGAGACCGGCTCCTTCGCCGCTGCGAGCCGCATGGTGCGCCGGACCCAATCAGCGGTGACGATGCAGATGAAGACGCTCGAGGACGAGCTCGGAGCGGCGCTGTTCGACCGCACGAGGCGCCCGCCGGTCTTGAGCGAGGCCGGCCGCGCTCTCGTGCCGAAGGCTATCGAGGCGGTCGCGGCCTATGACCGCCTGTTCCAGGGCGGCGCAGCGCGCGCCGTCGAGGGCCATCTGCGCCTCGGCGTGGTGCCGAGCGTGATCACCGGCATCATGCCGAAGGTGCTCATCGCATTGCGGGCGAAATATCCGCGGCTCCGGGTCGAACTCGCCATGGGCCTCTCGGCCGACCTCGTCGAGCGGATGCGGCGCGGAACCCTCGATGCGGCCATCGTGAGCGAGCTGGTCGGGAGCCGGTCGAGCCTGCACTGGTCTCCCTTCGTGCGCGAGCCCCTGGTCCTGATCGCCCCGATGGGGGCGCCGCACCTTCCTGCCGAGGAGCTCATCGCCACCTACCCTTTCATACGCTATGCCCGGCACGCCTGGGTCGGCCAGCTCATCGACCGCTTCCTCAAGCGGCGCCGGCTCAAGGTCAACGAGACGATGGTCCTCGACACCCTGGAAGCGATCACCACTATGGTGCATCACGGGCTCGGCGTCTCGGTCGTCCCGCTCCGCGTTATCGGCGAGCCGGTATCGCTTCCGGTGCTCCGCGTCGCCTTCAAGGGCCCGCCGGTCTATCGCGTGCTCGGCGTAGCGCACGCGCCCGGTCATCCCAAGGCGGCCCTCGCCGGCACGCTGCTCGCGGAGCTCAAGGCCTTGGCCGCCCCGACGGAGGCGCCGGCGAGCCTTCCGCGCAAGCAACGCCGGCCTTCCCGGCGGCGCGCCTACTTGAGATAAATTGAACTCGATCTTCAAGCTTATTCATTTTTTATGAAGCCGGCCCTCCGGTAAGATTACGGACGAGGCTTTGCGTAACCGGCATCGACATTGCGGCTTCATGGCTGATCAGCGGTCGGATCTGACGGCGTCTCTCTGGCGGGGCGGGCGGGACGGCGCTTACGCGTCGTACCGCGTTCCCTTGCGCGAGAACCAGACGGTGCTCGATGTCGTGACCTGGATCCAGCGCAATCTCGACACGACGCTCGCCTACCGCTTCGCCTGCCGGGTCGGGATGTGCGGCTCCTGCGCCATGACGGTGAACGGGCGGCCGCGCTGGACCTGCCGCACCCATGTGTCGAAGGTCCTTCGCGGCGGGCGGATCGAGATCGGTCCGCTCCGCAACCTGCCGGTGATCAAGGACCTGGTGGCCGACATGCGCCCCTTCTTCGAGAAATGGCAGCAGGCCAAGGGTGCCTTCCGTCCCTCGCAAACGCGACAGGACGCCATCGCGCCGATCAGGTCGGACAGCGCAGAGCGGCTTGCCGCCGATGCCGCGATCCAATGCATCAATTGCGGCGTGTGCTACGCCGCCTGCGACACCGTGCGCTGGAACCCGGCCTATCTCGGTCCCGCGGCGCTCAACCGCGCCTGGAGCCTGGTCAACGACGTCCGCGATGCCGGAAATGCGGAGCGTCTCGCCGCGGTCGCCGCAGATGGCGGATGCCATAGCTGCCACGCCCACCAATCCTGCCAGGAATATTGCCCCCAAGCGCTCAATCCGACGGCGTCGATCGCCGGCCTCAAGCGCCGCACGGCCCAGGCCTTCCTGAAGGGCGAGATCAAGCCATGAATGTGCGGCTCTACCTCTGGCAGCGCGGCACAGCCGCGGTCATGGCGCCGATGATCCTGGTGCATCTCGCGGTCATCTTCTACGCGACCCATCGCGGGCTCACCGCCGCCGACATCCTCGCCCGCACCCGCGGCAGCGTCGCCTGGGCCCTCTTCTACGGCATTTTCGTCCTCGCCGCGGCGATCCATGCGGCGATCGGGGTGCGCAACGTCCTCGACGAATGGTCGCCGCTCAAGGGACGGCGTGCCGGCCTGGCCGCTATCGGCCTCGGGACCGTGCTGCTCCTCCTCGGCTGGCGTGCTGTGGCGGCAGTGGTGGCGCCATGATCGCCCGACGACTCGGCTATCGCGGCGAGGCCTTATGGCTGGCGGCGCTGGTGCACCGGCTCTCGGGCATAGCGCTGGCATTGTTCCTACCGTTCCATTTCCTCGCTCTCGGGCTGGCGATCGAGGGCGAGGCACGGCTCGACGGCTTCCTGCGCTGGACCGAGCGCCCCGTCGTGGAGCTCGCCGAGAGCGTTCTCGTCTTCCTGCTTGCCGTCCATCTGCTCGGCGGGCTGCGCCTGCTGCTCATCGAGAATTTCGCTTGGCGCGACGGCCAGAAGCGGCTGGCGCTGCTCGCCGCGGCGATCTCGTGCGTGGTCGCCTTCGCCTTTCTCGCGGACGCGCTGTTGAGAGCGGGCCCATGACCGTCGCGAGCATAACGATCGAGCGGCGGCGGACCGATATCCTCATCCTCGGCTCTGGTGGCGCGGGCCTTTTCGCCGCCCTCCATGCCCATCGGGCGAATCCGGCGCTCGACCTCACCGTCGCGACCAAGGGTCTCCTTGGAAAATGCGGCTGCACGCGCATGGTCCAGGGTGGCTACAACGTCGCCCTCAATCCCGGCGATTCGGTCGAGCGCCATTTCATGGACACGATCGAGGGCGGCAAGTGGCTGCCGTACCAGGAGCTCGCCTGGACCCTCGTCACCACGGCCGTCGAGCGCGTCCGCGAGCTCGAGAACGAGATCGGCTGCTTCTTCGATCGCAATCCCGACGGCACCCTGCACGGCAAGGCCTTCGCGGGGCAGACCTTCGATCGCACGGTGCATAAGGGCGATCTCACCGGCATCGAGATCATCAACCGCCTGATGGAGCAGGTCTGGGCGCGGCCCGGCATAAGGCGGTTGGAGGAGCATCGGGCGCTCGCCCTCATCCCCGCTCGCGAGGGACGGGCGCTATCGGGCGTGCTCCTCGCCGACATCCGCACCGGCGCGCTGCTGTTCCTCGAGGCCCAGGCCGTCCTGCTCGCGACCGGCGGCGGGCCGACTATGTATCGCTTCCACACGCCGTCGGGCGACAAAAGCATGGACGGCCTCGCCATGGCGCTGCGGATCGGCCTGCCGCTCCGCGACATGGAGATGGTGCAATTCCACCCGACCGGACTCCTCGCCGGCCCGGAAACGCGAATGACCGGCACCGTGCTCGAAGAAGGCCTGCGCGGGGCCGGTGGCCACCTCCTCAACGGAGCGATGCAGCGCTTCATGGCCGATTACGATCCCAAGCTTGAGCGCGCCACCCGCGACGTGGTCAGCCGCGCCATCTATGCGGAGATGAAGGCCGGGCGGACCTCGCCCCATGGCGGCGTCTACATCAAGATGGGCCATCTTGGGCCCGACAAGGTTCGGCGGCAGTTCAAGGGCATGGTGGAACGCTGCGCCGATTGCGGCTTCGATCTCGCCGGCGGGCTCGTCGAGATCGTGCCGACGGCCCATTACCTCATGGGCGGGGTGATCTGCGAGCCCGATACCTCAACGGAATTGCCGGGGCTCTTCGTCGCCGGCGAGGATGCGGGCGGCACCCACGGCGCCAACCGCCTGGGTGGAAACGGCGTCGCCAATTCGACGGTGTTCGGCGGCATCGCCGGCGACGTGATGCCGGAATGGATCGCGGCCAATCCCGGCTTCAGGGCGCCGGACGAGGCGGTGCTGGCGGCGGAGACCGCCCGCGCCCTCCATCCTTTCGCCAAGAAGCCCGGAGACCTGCATCGCTTGCGCGAGCGGCTTCTCGACATTATGTGGCAGGATGTCGGGGTGATCAGGGACGGTGCCGGGCTCGCGCGCGCAGTGGCGGGTCTTGCCGAGATCGAGGCCGAGCTCTTGGAAACCGGTGTCGCCGATGGCAGCCGGATGTTCAATCTGACGTGGCACGACTGGCTCAATCTGCGCTCCCTCGTGGAGACGAGCCGCGTGATCGCCCTGGCGGCGCTGAAGCGCGAGAACTCGCGCGGCGCGCATTACCGCGCGGATTTTCCAGAGCCGGGCGAGCTTGCCGCGTCTCGCTTCACCGTCGCGCGACAGACGCCCGGCGGGCTGGAGCTCGACGATCAGCCCGTGCGGTTCACGCGAGTCAAGCCCGGGGAGACGCTGCTCAAGAACGACGGCATCGCCGCTGAATAGGCGGAGGCAAACATGATCACCTTGTCGACGGTCCAAGACACGGCTGAAGCGCTGATGGCCAAGGCCGCGATTGAGATCCCGGAGGACTATCTCGCCGGCGTGCGCCGCTGCGCCGAGATAGAGAAGGGCGAGCTGTCCCGCTTCGTCCTCAAGGCGATGCTCGACAATTACGAAGCCGCAAAAACGGACCGCCGCGCCATGTGCGGCGATACCGGCGTGCCGCGCTGGTATGTGAAGCTTGGCAACGAGGCGCGCATCGAGGGCGGCCCCGTGGCGCTTGAGGCGGCACTTCGCCGTGCAACGGCCAAGGCTACCGCCGAGGTGCCGCTGCGCCCGAACCGCGTGCATCCCCTCTGGCGCACCGACCATAACAACAATGTCGGCATCAACGCGCCTGAGATCGAATACGCCTTCCATCCCGACGCCGATTGGCTCGAACTCACGACCGTGCACAAGGGCGGCCTCTTCGGCAGCGACTATCGCATGCTGTTCCCGGGGGATGGCATCGAGGGCATCAAGCGCTTCTACCTCGATACCCTCATCGCCTTCGGCAAGCGCGGCCTCGCCTGCCAGCCGGCGATCGTCGGCATCGGCCTCGGCGGCTCCAAGGATGCCTGCATGGTACTGGGCAAGCAGGCCTCGTGCCTGCGCGTCGTCGGCTCGCGCAATCCCGATCCGAAGATCGCTGCCCTCGAGGACGAGCTCAAGGAGCTCGGCAACACGATCGGCATGGGCGCCATGGGCTTCGTCGGCAGCTCGATGGTCGTCGCCTGCCATATCGAGGTCGGCTATTGCCACACCGGCGGCATGCCCATGAGCGTGCATATGTTCTGCCTCTCGTCGCGGCGCGCCTCGGCGCGCATTGCCGCCGATGGCCGCGTCGCGTTCCGCACCGATCCCCAGTGGTTCACCGATTACATGCGCCGCGCGACGGTCGAATGGCATGGAGCCGCCGCGGCGGCCGCGGAGTGACGCCATGAGCGAGGCCGCGACCAACAGCATCCACTTGAATTTGCCGGCGCGCGGCGATGACCTCGGCGCGCTCGCGCTCGGCGCCGTCGTCTATCTGACCGGGCGCATCTTCACCGCGCGCGAAGGCGCCTATAAGCACGCCATCGAGGAGGGCGCGGGAATGCCGGCGGACCGGGAGGCCCTCGGACTCGTGAATTTCCATTGCTCGCCGGCGGCAACGGTCCGCCCCGACGGCAGCTATGCCGTCGGGGCCGTCAGCGCCACCGCCTCGTTCCGCTTCGCCAAGTGGCTCGCCGGCTGGTTTCGCCTCTCCGGCTGCAACATCATCATCGGCAAGGGCGGGATGACCTCCGAGATCTACCGCCGGGATTTCGTTCCCAATCGCGCGATCTACCTCACCACCGTCGGCTACGGCACGGGCGCCCTGCTTGGCCGGGGCATCAAGCGGGTCGCCGGCGTCCACTGGCTGGAGGAGCTCGGCCTCGCCCAGGCGGTCTGGGTTCTGGATGTCGAGAATTTCGGGCCCTTCCTCGTCGAGAGCGATCTCGAGGGCAACAGCCTGTTCGAGCGGGAGAACGCGAAGATCGCCGCCGGCTTGGACCGCCTCTATCGCGGCACGCGGCCGGCGACGTTGCGCCGCTACGGCGAGACGGACGACAAGACCGAGGAGGTGATCTGACGCGGCAAAGCGTCAGGGTGAGTAACTCGCGGGCGGAGCTCGGCCCGAGTTTGCTGCTGCGATCCGCCTGCGGGAATGTCTAGTATGACCGGTGGCGCGCGCCCTTTCGCGTTGAAGGGCGGGCGCCGCGACAAAAGAAAGAATGGGAGGCAACATGCCTGGGCATGAGATTTGGCGGAGAAAGTTGCGTGGGCTCCTGACCGGGGCCGCCGTCCTCGCCGCCGGCGCTCTGGCGCTGTCCGGCGGCATCGCGCGAGCCGAGGTCAAGGAGGTGCATCTCGCCGAGGAGTTCGGCGTCAGCTACCTGCCGCTCCTCATCATGCGCGACCAGCATTTCTTCGAAGCCGAGGCCAAGAAAGCCGGGCTTGGGGAGATCACCCTCACCTGGGCGCGCTTCGGCGGCGGACCGGAAATGAACGATGCCATCCTCTCGGGCCGCCTCGACTTTGCCTCGGGCGGGGTGGCGCCGATGATCACCCTGTGGAGCCGCACCAAGGGGCGCGTAAAGGGCCTTTGCGCCCTCAACTCCATGCCGCTCTACCTCAACACGACCAATCCCGCGATCAAGACCCTGCGCGACTTCACCGACAAGGATCGCATAGCACTTCCGGCAATCAAGGTCTCGATCCAGGCGGTGACCCTGCAAATGGCCGCCGCACAAGTCTTCGGGCCGGACCAGGCGCACAAGCTCGATCCGCTGACCGTGTCCATGAAGCACCCCGACGGCGTGGTGGCGTTGCTCTCCGGGCATTCCGAGATCACCGCGCATTTCACCAGCCCGCCCTTCATGTATCAGGAGCTCGAGGATCCGCGCGTGCATCGCGTGCTCGATTCCTATGACGTCCTCGGCGGCCCGAGCACGTTCAACGTCGTGTGGACCTCGCAGAAATTCCACGACGACAACCCCAAGACCGTCGCCGCCTTCCTCGCGGCACTCAAGGAGGCCGACGCCTTTATCGAGAAGGATCCGAAGGCGGCCGCGGAAATCTATATCAAGGGCGAGAACTCGAAGCTCTCGCCGGCCTTCATCGAGAAGATCCTGCGCGATCCTGAGAACCACTTCACCCTGGCGCCCCAGAATACGATGAAATACGCGCTCTTCATGCACAAGATCGGCATGATCGCCACGGCCCCCGCGAAATGGAGCGACATGTTTTTTCCCGAGGCGGCCTCGCTTCCCGGGAGCTGACGGGGAATGAGGAGGGCCTTGGGAAACGGCGGAGCAGAACCGAGGGGCGGCCTCCTCCTCGAGGTCGACGGCGTCACCCTTCAATACAAGACGCCGCGGCACCTCGTCACCGCGACCTACCGGGTGAGCTTCGACGTCCTCCGCAGCGACCGCTTTGTCCTGCTCGGGCCGTCGGGATGCGGCAAGTCCACCCTGCTCAAGGGCGTCGGCGGCTTTCTCGATCCCGTCGAAGGCGGCATGCGGCTCGAGGGGCGCGACATCCGCGGACCGGGGCCAGACCGGATGATGGTGTTCCAGGAGTTCGACCAGCTTCTGCCCTGGAAGACCGTGCTGCAGAATGTCATGTTCCCGATGCTCGCGAGCCGGAGCTGCCGCCCGGCCGAGGCGCGTGAGCGGGCCATGGCCTATGTCGAGAAGGTCGGGCTCGCGAAATTCCGCGACGTCTATCCCCACATGCTGTCGGGCGGCATGAAGCAGCGCGTCGCCATCGCCCGCGCCATGGCGATGGAGCCGGCCATCCTGCTGATGGACGAGCCCTTCGCGGCGCTCGACGCGCTCACCCGGCGCAAGATGCAGGACGAGCTGCTGCAGCTCTGGGATGATACGCGCTTCACCATGCTGTTCGTGACTCACTCGATCGAGGAGGCGATCATCGTCGGCAGCCGCATTCTCGTGCTCTCGCCCCATCCCGGCCAGGTCAAGGCCGAGCTCAATTCCGGCTTCCATCGCGGCGGCGCCGAGGAGGCCGAGTTCGGCAATCTCAAGCGCCGCATCCATCACCTGCTGTTCGCCGAGCGCGCCCGCGAAGCGGAGATGCGGCCATGACTATCGAACGCACCGCCAATGCCGTCGGCGCGGCGCGCCCCGAGTTCGAGAGCCCCGTCGAAGCGGCCGGCAATATCGGCGAGATCGCGCGCCCCCTGAGCCCCGCCGAGCGGCTGTTCAATATCGGCGCGCTGCGCGTGACGATGATCCTGGTGATTCTGATCGTGGCGTGGGAGCTCTATGCGCGCTGGCTCGACAACCCGCTCATGTTCCCGACCTTCGGCTCGGTCGTCGGCGCGATGTGGCAGGCGATCCGCGACGGCGAGCTTCTGAAGCGCTGCGCCACCTCGCTCGAGACCCTGGTGATCGGCTATGCCATCGGCGTGGCGATCGCCGCCGTGCTGACGACCTTCGCTGTCTCGACCAGGATCGGCACGGATTTCCTGCGCACATTGACGGCGATGCTCAATCCGCTGCCGGCCATCGCCCTTCTTCCGCTGGCGATGCTGTGGTTCGGCCTCGGCACGCCGAGCATCGTGTTCGTGCTCGTCCATTCGGTCCTTTGGCCCGTCTCGCTCAACACCCATTCGGGCTTCCTCTCGGTCACCGAGACCCTGCGCATGACCGGGCAGAATTACGGGCTGCGCGGGCTCCGCTATGTCATGCATATCCTCGTTCCGGCGGCGCTGCCCTCGATTCTAACGGGACTCAAGATCGGCTGGGCCTTCGCCTGGCGCACGCTCATCGCCTCGGAGCTCGTCTTCGGAGTCAGCTCGGGATCGGGCGGGCTCGGTTGGTACATCTTCGAGAACCGCAACGAGCTGCAGATCGCCGCGGTCTTCGCCGGGCTGCTCGCCGTCATCGTCATCGGCCTCTTCGTGGAAAGCGTCGTCTTCCGCTCGGTGGAGAAGATCACCGTGCTCAGATGGGGCATGCAGCGCTGACGCGCTCAGCGCCGCTCTCGCCGCGCCGATGTACCTTCTACTGCGCCGCCGGGGCATAGGCGGCGGCGAGCTGGCGCGAGACGAGCTGGGCGTAGAGCCCACCCTTGGCCAGCAGGGTCTCGTGGGTGCCGATCTCGGCGACCCGTCCCTCGGACAGCACGACGATCACGTCCGCGTGGCGGATAGTGGAGAGCCGGTGGGCAATCACGATGGTGGTGCGATCGGCCTGCAGCCGGTCGAGGGCGCGCCTGACCGCGCGCTCATTGGCGGCGTCGAGATGCGAGGTCGCCTCGTCGAGAATCAGCACCGGCGCATCCTTAAGGAAGGCGCGCGCGATGGCGACGCGCTGGCGCTGGCCGCCCGAGAGGCTGGTGCCGCGCTCGCCGACCGGGGAATCGAGGCCCTCGGGCAGGCTGTCGACAAGCGCGCGCAGCGAGGCATGCTCGATGGCCGCCAGGAGCTCGGCCTCGCTCGCATCGGGGCGGGCGATCAGAATGTTGCGCCGGAGCGTGTCGTTGAACAGATAGGTGTCCTGGGCCACAAGCGCCATGCAGCGGCGAAGCTCGTCGAGCTTGTAGTCGCGGAGATCGGCGCCGTTGAGGGTGATGCGCCCTTCGTCCGGATCCCAGAAGCGCATCAGGAGCTGCGCCGTCGTCGTCTTTCCGGCACCCGAGGTGCCGACTAGCGCCAGGGTTCCGCCGGCGGGGATCGCGAAGCTCACATCGGCGAGGGCGCGCCGGCTCTGTCCGGGATAGGCGAAGCTCACCCGCTCCAGCGCCAGCGCCGCAGCGCCGGCGCGCGCCGGGACGCCGGGCCCATCGGTCACCGGAACGGGCTCGTTGGCGAGGGCATAGATGCGGCGCGTGGCCCCCAGCGTATCGGCGAGCTGGCGGCCGACCTGCGCGATCTCCGAGACCGGGAGGAAGGCGGCCATGGCGAGAAGGGTCAAGAGCGGCATCACGCCGGAATCGATGACCCCGACACGCGCGAGCGCTGCGCTCGTCACCACGACGGCGAGGCCGCCGAGGCCGGTGAAGACCTCGAGCAGGCTCTGCTGCAAAGTCAATTCGCGGAAGAACGGCCGGCGCAGCTCGATATGCCGCTCGGAGAGCTCGTCCAGCCGCGCACCCCGCGTGCGCTCCTGCTGAAAGGCGACGATCTCGCCGAGGCCCTGCACGGAATCGACAGCGAAAGCGCCGAGCTCACCCGCGGCCTCGCGCGCCGCAGAGCCCAGCCGGTCGATCCGGCTCCGCATCGCGAAGGGGCTGACGCAGACGACGGCGAGGAACGGCAGCAGCGCCAGCGCGATCCACGGGCTCGCCCAGGCAAGCACGGCGAGGACGGCCGCCGGCACCAGCACGGCGACGAAGGCGGGCGCCACCGTATGGGCGAAGAAGTATTCCACGAGCTCGATATCGTGAGTGGCGAGCGCCATCAGGTCGCCGGTCCGCCGGCGCACGAGATAGGCGGGGGCGAGAGCGTCGAGCTTACGGAAGACGTCGATGCGCATCTCGGCCAGCAAGCGGAACGCCATGTCGTGGGCGACCCAGGATTCAAGCCAGTGGAGCGCGCCCGAGAGCGGCGCCGCCACCGCGAGAGCCCAGAGCCAGGTCCCGCAGGGCTGGCCGTCCTTGAGGGCGAGCACCGCGAGCGCGCTCAGCACGCCCACGCCGATGAAGGCGAGGACGCGCAGCACGCCGAGCACGAAGGCCGCGGCGAGGCGCGCCTTCCACGGCATGATCAGCTTCATGAGCGTGGCAACGAGCTGAAGCCACCCCAGGCCCTCGGCCTTGATGATGCCCTCGGTCGCCACCTTCACGGCGCCGCCGGGGATATCGGCCGTGCCTTCGACTGCGCTTGCGCCGGGCGAGAGCTCGCCGCCGGCGACGAGGGCCGATTCCTGCGCCTGCTCGGCCATCAGGCAGGCATAGACGCCGCCTTGCGCCATGAGCGCCTCGTGCGACCCGCTCTCCACGACGCGGCCGCCTTCGAGCACCAGGATGCGATCGCAATCGATGACGCTGGAGAGCCGATGGGCCAGGATCAGCGTCGTGCGGCCGCGCATCAGCCGGTCGAGCGCCTCCTGGATCACCGCCTCGTTCTCGGCGTCGACCGCCGAGAGCGCCTCGTCGAGGACGAGGATCGGCGCGTCGCGCAGCAAGGCGCGGGCGATGGCCACGCGCTGGCGCTGGCCGCCGGAGAGCTTGACGCCCTTCTCGCCGATCACGGTCTGGTAGCCCTGGGGCAGGCTCATGATGAAGCTGTGGATATTGGCGGCCTCGGCGGCGGCGCGGATTTCCGCGGCGTCGGCGGCGGCGCGGCCCATCCGGATATTGTCCTCGACGGTGCCGTGGAAAAGGAAGACGTCCTGATTGACCACGGCGATCATCGCGCGGATCTGCGCGAAGGACAGGCTGCGGAGGTCGTGGCCGCCGATGCGGACCGAGCCTTGGTCCGGATCGTAGAAGCGCAGCAGCAGGCGCACGATCGAGGACTTGCCGCCACCCGAGGCGCCGACAATGCCGAGTCGCTCGCCGGCGGCGGCGGTGAAGTCGAGCCGGTCATGAACGATGCGGCGCGCACCGGGATAATGGAAGCGCACACCCTCGAAGGCGATCGTCGGCGCCAGGGACACGGGGAGCGGTGCCTCCGGCACATCGGCGACGAGGGGGCGGTCGTCGAGGATCTGATAGATGCCCTGCGCCGCCGACATCCCCACCATGCCCTGGTGCAGCACCGCGCGGAGCTCGCGGATCGGCCGGAAGATCTCGACCCCCAGCATCAGGATGATCAGGAGCGCGCTCAGCGCCATGGCACCCGTCTCGACGCGATAGGCGCCGAGGGCCAGCGCCGCGGCGGCGCCGCAGGCGATCGAGCTGTCGGTGATGCCGCGGGCGAGGACATTAGTCCCGAGCACCCACATGGTGCGCCGGAAGAGGTCATGCGCCTCGCCCTCGAGCTTCTCAGCCCGCGCCCTGCTTTGGCCGAAGGCCTTGAGGGTGCCCAGGCCCTGGATCGAGTCGAGGAACTCGGCGGCGAAGGCCGCATAGGCCTTCTGGCGGCCCAGCGAGTTGGCAACGTCGTAGCGATGCCACAGCGCCGGGGCGAAGAGCGCCAAGAGCGCGAAGCCGAGCATCACCGCCGCCACGGGCAGATCGATGAATGCCACGACCGCGAAGATCAATACCGGCGTCAGCAACGAGATCAAGAATTGGGGCAGGAACTGGCCGAAGTAGGTCTCGAGCTGCTCGACCCCATCGATGAGCGAGAGGGTGAGCGCGCCCGAGCGCTTGCGTCCGATGCTGCCTGGGCCGAGCTCGGCGATCTTGTCGTAGATCGCCCGCCGCAGCTTCTTCTGCACGCGCGCGGCGGTCTCGTGCGCCATCACGATGCGCCAATGCTCGAAGGCGCCGCGCATCACCATGACGACGCCGATGAGGGCAATGGGCAGCGCCAGCGAGCCGACATCGCGGCCGGCGAAGACCTCGCCGATCAGCCAGCCGAGCAGCCCCAGCCGCGCGACGCCAAGGCCGACGGCGACGAGGCCGATGAGAGCCGCCGCGAGAATGCGCAACCGGATTCCCTTGGTGAAAATCCACAGGCGCGGCTCGAAATGCATGGTCACAGGCTCCGGTTCGCGGGCGACGTCAGCCAGGCCGCGGACGGCAAGCCTTATCGCCGCCCCACAGCACGCTCCCTTACAATAGGTCCGACATCGATGTTCGGCAGTAGAGAAAACTGAAGATGCGCCGTACATTATTGTACAGACGGCCGGTCGAGGAGAGCTGGGAATGGGCGCGGATTGGGATGATTTGCGGGTGTTTGTCACCCTGACCCGGGAGGGCAATCTCACCGCAGCGGCCCGCCGCCTCGAGATCAGCCATCCGACGGTCGCACGGCGGATTAAGGCCCTTGAGACGGCGATCGGCGCGCGGCTCTTCGACCGCCTTCGCGACCGCTTCGTGCTCACGGCGGCCGGCGAGGAGCTACTGGCGGATGCGCAGGCGATGGAGCAGGCGGCCGAATCGATCCATCGCCACAGCGCCGGGCTCAGCGACACCGCCCGCGGCACCGTGCGGCTCTCCGCCGGCGAGGCGATGACCGCCTTCCTCACCCGCCATCTGCCGCGCCTTCGCCGCCGGCTGCAATGCATCGAGTTCGAGCTGGCGGCGAGCCATACGCTCGCCAACCTGTCGCGGCGCGAGGCCGACCTGCTGATCCGCGAGCAGGTGCCGGACCTCGCCAGCATCGTGACGCGCCGGCTCGGCCGCGTCGCGTACGGCGTCTACGGCCATCCGCGCCTCGCGGTCGCCGACGGCTCGCGCGAGGCGCTCCGCGACGCACCCTGGGTCGGTTTCGACGACGACCACACCTATATGCCAGGACAGAGCTGGCTGCTCGAGCTGCTCGCCGGCGCGCGGCCCTCCATCCGGGTGAACAACCTCCTCGTTCTCCTCGAGGCGGCGCGGGCGGGGGCCGGCCTCGCCGTTCTCCCCTGCTATCTCGGCGACAACGACCCGCTGCTGCGGCGCCTGGGGCCCATCTTGACCGAGGTCACCGCGGATCAGTGGCTCCTCGTCCATCGCGACTTGCGCGAGCTGCCGCGCGTGCGCGCGGTGATGGATGCGCTGATCCAGCTCTTCCAGGAGGAGCGCGCCGCGATCGAGGGGCGGACACCGGACTCCCGCTCCGCCCGCCCGCGGCTCAGGATCGCTCGAAGCCGCGCCTGAGCTCCCAATCAGTAACGCGGCGGTCGTATTCGAGCTGCTCCCATTCGGCGGCGTGGACATAGTGGTCGACGACCTCGTCGCCGAAGGCCGCGCGCAGCATCTGGGAGCGGCGCAGGCTTTCCGTCGCCGCCCGCAGGGTCTTCGGGATCTCGCGCAGGTTCTCGCCGCGATAGGCGTCGCCGACGAAAGCGGGCTCGAGGAGGAGCTTCTGCTCGATGCCCGCGAGCCCGGCGGCAAGCAGGGCGGCATAGGCAAGATAAGGGTTGAGATCGGCGCCGCCGATGCGGCATTCGACGCGGATCGCCTTGCCGCCGGCGCCGCAGAGACGAAAGCCCGCCGTGCGATTGTCGTCGCTCCAGATCGCCCGCGTCGGCGCGAAGGTCCCGGCCTGGAAGCGCTTGTAGGAATTGATGTAGGGCGCCAGGAAATAGGTGATGTCGTGGGCGTGGGCGAGCTGCCCCGCCAGGTAATGGCCCATGAGCGCCGACATGCCGTGCTCGCCCTTGGGATCGAAGAAGAGTGGCGTTCTCCCCGCCGCATCCCATAGCGAGGAGTGGATATGGCAGCTCGACCCCGCGAGGTCGTAGCGCCACTTGGCCATGAAGGTCACGGCCTTGCCCTGAGCATGGGCGATCTCCTTGACCCCGTTCTTGAGGACGACGTGGCGGTCGGCCATGGCGAGGGCCTCGGCGTAGCGGATATTGACCTCCTCCTGGCCCGGGCCCCATTCGCCCTTCGAGTTCTCGACGGGAATATCCGAGGCTTGAAGGCTCCGCCGGATCGCGCGCATCACCTCCTCTTCCTTGGTCGTCTGGAAGACGTGATAGTCCTCGCTGTAATAGCCGACGGTCTTGAGACCGCGATAATCCTTGGCATGCGCCGCTTCGTAGCTCTCGTCGAAGAGATAGAACTCGAGCTCCGAGGCGAAGAACGCCGTGATGCCGCGCGCGGCAAGGCGCGCAAGCTGGCGCTTCAGCACGGCACGGGGGCTGTGCGGCAGCTCGGCGCGGCTGTGGTGGTCGAGGACGTCGGCAAGCACCAGCGCCGTCCCGGGCAGCCAGGCGATGCGGCGGAGGGTGGCGAGATCGGGCTTCAGGACGAAATCGCCGTAGCCCTTGCTCCAGCTCGCGGCGGCATAGCCGGGCACCGGCTCCATGTCGATGTCGTTGGCGAGAAGATAATTGCAGCCATGGGTCTCCTCATGGGCGGAATCGAGGAAGAACTCGGCCTGGAAGCGCTTACCGATGAGCTGCCCCGCCATATCCGTCATTGCCACGATGACGGTATCGATCTCCCCCGCCGCGACGGCCCTCTTCAAGCCTTCCAGCTCCAGCGCCCCCGACATGGCCCCCCGCCCCCTTTATTCGACACCCATATGCACGGCACGTGCCGGCCCGTACTTAGGCATGAATGGGGCGGCCGCTCAATCGGGAACTCGGCGCCAGCCCCATGCCCCGCTCGGAGGCTGAATTATCGGATCTGGCCGAAACCCCACAGGGCATGATAGGTTACATGTAACCTATTCGAGGGGTTGTCATGGCACCGGCATCGAAGCCCAAGCCTTCCCGCACGAAGGTGAGGCAACATCGCGAGCGGTTGCGCGCGCAGGGTCTGCGCCCGATCCAGATTTGGGTGCCGGACGTGCGTGCGCCGTCCTTCCGGTCTGAGGCGCATCGCCAATCGTTGGCAGCGGCCACGAGCGCGCATGCCCATGAGGATCGGGCGTTCATCGACGCGGTATCCGATTGGAGCGATGAATGAAGCGCGGCGACATCTGGATCGTCGCCGGCGGCAAGGACTACGCCAGGAAGCCACGCCCGGTCGTCATCGTTCAGGACGACAGCTTCGACGCAACCGACTCGATCACCATCTGCACCTTCACCGCTGACGAGACCGAAGCGCCCCTATTCCGCCTGCTCGTCGAGCCGAATGAGCGCAATGGCTTGCGCACGGCGTGCCGCCTGATGGTGGATAAGATCACCACCGTCCCCAAGACCAAGGTTGGCGCTCGCGTCGGCAGGTTGGACGACGAGGATATCCTGAGACTCAATCGGGCCGTGCTCGTGTTTCTCGGATTGGCGGTCTCACCGAAGACGAAGCAGGTGGCCTGACCTGACCAGCAGGTCCGTATTATCGGCTCGAAGAGCAATCTGCTGCACAGACTCGCGGCCCGTTTCGGGCGCACGGCCGGCAGTGGTTCGCAGTTCTATTCTGAAGTGGCGGAGGATGCAGTCTGCTGCGAACCCGTCTCTGGGCCGAATTCCCTGCTATCAGGGAAAATACAGGGAAAATCACGGATCTCGGGCCTTCTCTCCAATTTCGGAGGCCGAATCCGAAAGCCAAAACAGGTGATTGGGAAAAGCTTCCCTAGGCGGCGGAGCAGGGAATTTCCCTCGTTTCAACAGGGAGTCCCGGAGCTAAAACAAGGAATAGCAATCGTGAAAATGACGCCTCTGTCGCTACCCGAGATCTCAAGCGCCTGCGGGATCCGTGCTATCGGCCCTTCCAGACGGGCTTGCGCTTCTCAGCGAATGCGCGCGGGCCTTCGAGAAAGTCCTCGGAGACCAGCATCTTTTCATATGTTGGCAATCCGCTCTGCCCTCGCTTCATCCGGGCGAACGCCTCGCGCTCGGAAAGCCGGTCGATCGCCGGGAGTACCTCGAGGAGGCCCTCCACCGCGAGCGGCGCGCCCTCGGCGATCCTAGCCGCCATTTCATGCGCCCGCGGCGTCAGCTCAATCCGTGGCACAGCGGCGTGAACCAGCCCCCAATGCACCGCCTCCTGGGCCGTCATGTGCCGTCCGGTCAAGAGCAGCTCGACCGCCACGTTATACGGTATCCGGCGCGGCAATCGCTGGACCGCGCCCGCGTCGGGCACGAAACCCCGCTGCATCTCCGGCAGGAAGAACTCGGCATGCTCCGCGGCGATGATGATATCGGCAGCGAGCGCGATCTCGAAGCCGCCGCCCACCGCATAGCCATTGACCGCCGCAATCACCGGCTTGTTCAAATCCCAGAGCTCGGTGATGCCGCCGAAGCCACCAGGCGCATTCATGACCTCGTCATTCACCGTGCCGGCATCGCTCGCCTGAGCGACCATCTTCAGGTCCCAGCCAGCCGAGAAGATCCGGTCGCCCGCGCCAGTCAGTATCCCGACCCGCAGCTCAGGGTCATCGCGCAACCGGCAAAAAACTTCGTGCAGCTGGCGGCCAACCTCCGGGGTGATGGCGTTGGCTGGGGGTCGGTCCAGCGTGACCTCGAGCACCGCACCCTGAGTCTTTACTCTAATATCCGCCGACATCGATTGCGCCCCCCTGCTCAACGCGCCGTGAACTCCGCGCGTCGCTTGTCGTTGAACGACATGATGCCCTCCTTGACCTCGGCGCCTCGCAGGCAGCAGAGCTTGGCAAATTCCTCGGCCCGGAGGCCTTCGTTCATCGCCAGGGTCGCCGCCTGATAGACTGCGAGCTTCGAGTAGCCGATCGCCTGGGACGGGCCCTCCGCGAGCCGTCGCGCGAAACCCATCGTCTCGTCCATCAGCCGCTCCGCCGGAACCACACGATTGAAGATCCCCAGCCGGTAGCCCTCGGCGGCGTCGATGAAATCTCCTGTGAAGATCAGCTCGAGGGCTTTCGCGGTCCCGACCACTTGGGTCAGCAGATAGGCCCCGCCGGCGATCCCCCGCCGAATGAAGATATCCGCGAAGCGGGCCTGGTCCGAGGCGATGCGGATATCCGCGCCCAGCATGAGGCCGCCCCCGGCGCCGCAGGCCAGGCCGTTCACCGCTGCGATCACTGGCTTCGGGCAGGTTCGCATGTCCCGGATCATGTTATGCCAAGCGATCTCGGTCTCCGCCTCCGGTGGGATGACACCGCTCCGCGGATCGCTCTCGTGCATGTCGTCGCCGGCGCAGAAGGCCCGGCCCGTTCCCGTGATCACTAGGACCTTGATCGCCGGTTCCCGCCGCAGCGCCCCGAGTGCCGCGAAGATCTCCTTGTGCATCGCGAGGGTCAGGGCGTTCAGCTTCTGGGGTCGGGTCAAGGTCAGGATCGCGATCGGGCCGTCCCGGGTGAAGCTCACGTCGCCCGAAGGTTTGGCCGGCATTTGATCGGTGCTCATAGGCTCTCCCTCAATAGCGCCGGAATGTCCTCGATAGTCTCGGCGACGCGGACCCCCGCTCCTGCGAGCGCCTCGACCTTCGATCGATGCGTGCCCTTGCCGCCCACGATCATCGCGCCCGCATGGCCGACGCTCCGGCCCGGCGGAATGGTACGTCCAGCGACAAGCGCGACGACTGGCTTGGTGCCGTAGTCGGCGATATAGGCCGCGGCGTCCTCCTCCTCCCTGCCCCCGATCTCGCCAATGATCAGGATGGCCCGGGTCTCTGGGTCGGCCTCGAAGGCCGCCACGCAATCGGCGAAGGTGGTGCCCTTGACCTCGTCCCCGCCGACTCCGATGACGGTGCTGGCGCCGATCCCGCGCCGCTTCATCTCGAGCAGCGCCGCGTAGCTCAGGGTGCCGCTTTTCGCCATCACCCCGACTGGACCCGGCATGCAGACCTCGTCGCAATAGAAGCCGACCTTGGCCTTGCCTGGCGAAATGATTCCGCTGCAATTCGGGCCGATCAGGCGGGTCGCGGTCTCCCGCAGCTTGCGCTTGATCTCGATGACGTCGTGAACGGGCATGAACTCGGCCACGCAGACGATCCGGCGGATGCTCGCGTCGATCGCCTCGTAAATCGCGTCCTTCGCCCGCGCCGCAGCCACGAAGAGGATCGACATCTCGGCCCCGGTATCGGCCACGGCCCGCTCGACCGTATCGAAGACAGGCACGTCGTGAATCTTCTCGCCGGCCTTGCCGGGGCTGACACCGGCCACCACCTTCGTGCCATAGCGCAGCATCTCCTCGGTCTGGAATCTGCCCATCGGCCCGGTGATCCCCTGCACCAGCACCCGGGTGCCGCCGTCGAGGAAGACGCTCATACCGCCACCCTCCGGGCCGCGGACACAGCACGCCGGACGGCCTCGCCCAGGCTCTCGCAGACCTCGAGCTCGGCGCCGCGAAGCAGCCGGTGGGCCAGCGGCGCGCGATTCCCCTGCATATGGAAAAACAGCGGCTTCGCGAGAGAAGCGCGCCGTTCGGCCAGGATCGGCAGGAAGGACTCGGCGATCCGGTCGAGGCGCAATCCGCAGGAGGTAAAGTTCACGATAATCGAGCGGACCGAGGGGTCGCCATTGAGCATGTCGAGCACCAGCCGGAAGGCTGGCTCGGTCTTCCCCGACATGATGGCGTAGTCGAGATCGACGAAGCCGGCGACCTGGCCACCCTCGCGCTCAACCCAGTCCATGATGGCGACGCCGGCACCGGCCCCCGAGCTGATCAAGCCGATCGATCCGCCGATCGGCACGTGCTGGATCTCGAGCTCCTTCATCCGGGCGGCGAGCGCGCCGCCCCCGGCGCGCCCTTTCCCGATCTCGGCGAATCGCGGCTGCCGGAAGAGGGCGCCGTCATCGATCGCCACGCGCGTGTCCAATGCAACGAGGCGGCCATCGGGCATCTCGCCGAGGGGATTGATTTCGACCAGGGTCGCGTCCCAGGCGCGCAGGCTGCCCGCAAGCCGAAGGGCGATATCGCAATAGGCGCCCCAAAGCCGCGCGGGGATCCCCGCCTTTTGCAGCATCTTGCGGACCTGATAGGCGCCGAGGCCATAGACGGGATCGATCTCGACGACATAGAAAGTGGCGGCACCCTCGCTAAAGAACGTCTCCACCTCGACGCCACCCTGTTCCCCGAACAGCAGCAGCATCCTCTCGCCGTCGAGCATGGTAGCCAAGTAGCGCTCCCGCGCGGGCGAGAGGCGCTCCTCGATCAGCAGCGTTTCGACCGGATGCCCCTTCACGGTGCTCCCGAGCAGGCTTCCGGCGGCCCGCCCCGCGGCGGCCAGGTCCTCCGCGGCGACGATACCGCCCGCCTTGCCACGCCCGCCGGCGAGAATCTGCGCTTTCACCATGACGGGAGGGGTGATCTCCCGCAGCGCCTTCGCGACGTCCGCCGCGCGGGCGACCACGGCTCCGCGGGGCACCGCGATCGCCTCGCCGCGCAACGCCGCCTTGCCCTCATGCTCCAATAGCAACACTGCGTTTCTCCTAGAGCCGGGATGCCGTGTTTAAACCGATCACGCGGTCGATCAGGAGCACGAGCGCGATTCCCACATAGATAGCAACCGACGCCGCGGCCACGACCACGGTGGTGATCGAGTATTCCATGAAGTTGTAGAGCACGACCGGCAGCGTGTACCCGCCGGTGACGCCGAGGAAGATGCTCACCTCGACGTTGACCCACGACATGATGAAGGCGAACAGCGCGCCCGCGATGAGGCCGCCCTTCACCATTGGAGCCACCACCAGCGCCATTACCTCGAGCCGGTTCGCCCCCAGATCCGCCGCGGCTTCCTCGATCCGTGGATCGAGATTCTGCAAGGCGGCGCTCACCGTTCTGATCACGTAGGGCATGACGGAGACGACATGGGCGATGAGGAGCCCGGCGAAGGAGGTCGCGATACCAATGAAGGTGAAGAACTGAAGGAGGGCCACGCCGATGATGATCTGGGGGACGAGCAGGGGCGAGAGGAACAGGCTTTCGAGAATGCCGCGGCCCGGGAAGCGCCGCCGCAACAAGATATAGGCTGCGGGGAAGCCGAGCAGCGTCGCGAAGCACGCCGCCGAGCCGGCGATCTCGGCGCTGAGGATCAGTGAATTGAGGAAGGTCGGGTCCTTGACGAAGGCCCCGTACCATTTGAGGCTGAGGCCGAAGGGCGGGAAATGGACATAGTCGGAGGCCGAGAACGAAGCGCCGATCAGGACGATGAGGGGAAAGGTGAGTAGCGCTAGGAGCGTCCACGAGAAGCCGCGCAGCATCCAGGCGCCCGCGGGCCCGATGCCGGCCTGGCGCGCCGCACGGGAGGAGAAGCCAGCGCCTCTCATGCGGCGGCTCCCGCGACGCGGTGCCGGGTGGTAAACCGGCGGGAGAGCGCGCGGTTGTAGCCCCAGACAATGAGAAGCGTCGCGATCAGCAAGACGCAGGCGAGCGCGGCGCCGAGCGGCCAGTTGAAGGTGCGCATGAACTGCTCGAAGATGAGCATCGCGATCACCTTGTGACGCCCGCCGCCCAGCAGCGCCGGCGTGACATAGGAGCTCAGGCAGAGGGCGAAGACCAGGAAGCAGCCGGCGAGCACACCCGGGACGCTTAACGGAAAGGTCACGCGCCAGAACGTCACCCACGGCGAGGCCCCGAGGTCCCGCGACGCCTCCTCTAGGGTGCCATCGACGTTCTCGAGAACCGCGGCGATCGTTAGCACCATGAACGGGATCATGATGTATACGAGCCCGACCACAACGGCCTCCTCGGTATAGAGCATGCGCAGCGGCTCGGCGATCAGGCCGAGATAGGCGAGCGCATCGTTTACAATCCCCCGCCTGCCGAGGATGGTGAGCCAGGCCATTGCCCGGATGACGGCGCTGGTGAAGAGCGGCGCGATGACGATCATGTAGGCAAAGCGAGCCCTGCTCGGCCGGACGACCCTCACGAGATAATAGGCCACCGGATAGGCGAGGCAGAGACAGATGAGGGTGCTGACCAGCGACAGCCAGAAAGAGCGGCCAATCACCGACCAATAGTAGGAATCGCGCGCGATCGAGCGGTAGATCGCCGTCGACAGTCTCCCCTTGACAGAGACACTTTCCGGGAAGATGAGCAGAAGCGGCAGCGCGAAGGCGAGGACTAGCAGAACGAGTCCGGGCCACAACGGCCAGACCTCCCGTAGCGGCCCCAGGCGGCCGCCTCGAGACGAGGCGACCGCCTCATAATCGATGACGGACGTCACCGCGGGCATCGTCATGGCGCCACCAGCCGCGCACGCTCCGCCTGCCAGCCGACCCAGACCTTGCCGCCGGCATCGACCGAGTCGAAGAACGCGCGATCGCTGCCGCGAGCGGTGAGTGGTATATCTCCGTCAAGGCGCAGATAGATGAGAAAGGAGGCGCCGAGGAAGACCTTGTCCTCGATCTGCGCCGGGAGGCGGCACGGCCCCAAGGGGGGCTCGCGCGAAATCGCGAGGTCCTCGGGGCGGAGAACGAGGAGCGCCGCCGCCCCGACCTCTCGCGCTCCATCGCCGAGGCTCGCGACGGCGATGGCGGTTCCGCCGATATCGACCGCTGGGCTCGGGTTCTGTTGCAGAATCCGGCAAGGCAGCAGATTCGCTTCGCCGAGGAAATTCGCCACGAACTCGCTCGCGGGGCTGTCGTAGAGCTCTCGTCCCGGACCGTATTGCAGGAGCTCGCCGCGGTTCATGACGGCGATCTGATCCGAGAGCGCCAGCGCCTCGTCCTGGTCGTGGGTGACATAGATGAAGGTGATGCCGACCTCGCGCTGGAGCTGCTTGAGCTCGACCTGCATCCGCTTGCGGAGCTTGAGATCGAGTGCCCCCAGAGGCTCGTCGAGGAGCAGCACCTTCGGCCGGTTTGCCAGGGCCCGGGCGAGCGCCACGCGTTGCTGCTGGCCGCCACTGAGCTGGGAGGGATAGCGGGCTTCCATCCCCTCGAGTCCGACCAGGCCGAGGAAATGCCGACTCTGCTCCTTGACGACCTCCCGCGCCAGGCGCTTGCGCCGCAAGCCGAAGGCGACATTGTCGAAGACCGTCAGGTGCGGGAAGAGAGCGTAGCTCTGGAACACCATGTTCACGGGCCGGCGGTGCGCCGGCACGTCGACGACATCGCTGCCGTCAATGTAGATGCGGCCGCCATCGGGCCGCTCGAAGCCGGCGATCATCCGTAGGATCGTCGACTTGCCGCAGCCGCTCGGCCCGAGCAGCGAGACGAACGCGCCGCGCTCCACATCCAGCGAGACGCCCTGCACGGCCTCGACCGGGCCGTATCGCTTCGACACGCGGTCAACCTTGATGAGAGGGATTTCGGGCATGACCCGCCGGCGAGAGCCGGTCGGCTGGGCTGCAGCCGACCGGCATCTCCGCTCCGCCGCTACTTCGCAACTTCTTCATTCCAGCGCTTCACCCATGCGTCGCGGTGATCGAGGATCGCCACGGCGTCGACGATGCGGAGGTTCTTCACGCTTCCGCCAGGCCCCCAGGGCAGCTTCGCGTCGATTGCGGGATCGACCTTGGTCTTGGTGTTGACCGGGCCGAGCAGCAGACGCGTCGCGATCTCGTGCTGGGCTTCCGGCGACAGGGTGTAGTTCACGAGCTTCTCGGCCAGCGCCTTGTTCTTGGTTCCCTTGACGATGTGGATGCGGATGTCGCCCGCGACTGCGCCCTCCTTGGGGACGACGTACTTGATGGGGAAGCCCTTGGCCTGCAGATCCCAGACCTGTGACGAGGCGAGGGTCGCGATCACGACCTCGCCATTGGCGAGCAGATTGCCTCCCGCAGGCGAACCGCCGAAAAAGATGGCACCCTCCTTGCCGAGCGCCGACATCATCACGAAGGCCGGCGTCATGTTGTCGATCCCGCCGCCTTGGAGCTCCGCCAGCGTCACCATGATCGGCAAGGCGATCGCGTTATCTGGACTGTAGATGGCGACGCGGCCCTTGTATTGCGGGTCCTTGAGGTCGAGCCAGGACGTCGGCGGCTTCTTGACCTCCTTGGTGTTATAGGCGAGCCCGGCCGCCCAATAGCCTGAGGTCACTGCCATGATCTGCCCTGCCTTGTCCTTGATGAAGGCGGCCGGCACGACATCGGGCATGTTGGTCAGCGCCGCGGGCGAGATCGGCTCGATGAGACCCTCCCGGATCGCCTGATCCGAGACGACGCGGTCCATCCAGACGACGTCGAATTGCGGGTTATCTTTCTGCTGTCGGAGCTTCGCCAGCGTAACGCCGGAGATGCCCTCCTCGATCTTCATCTGGACGTTGAACTTGCTGCCGAATGGCTGCAAAAAGGCCGCCCGGATGGAGTCGGCCCAGACGCCGCCATAGATCCCGCCGACCGAAAGCGTCTGTGCCTGGGCAACGCAGGGAGCCGCGACCGATAGGCCCAACAGTGCCGCCGTCGCTAGCACTAGGCCGGTTCGCAGATGTATTTGGCGCATTTTCACCTCCCGTCTGTTCTGGTTCATTCTTGTCAATCCCTCGCGACACCTATGCGTTGACCTTTCGTCGCCTCGAGCGGCGGCCGCTGCGAGAAGCGGCGGCCGAATAGCTCCGAGGCGATGTTGTTGAGCTGAATCTCGACGGTGCCACCGGCGATGCTCCAGGCGCGCGCGTCGCGCACCATGCGCTCGAGCGGGCATTCCCGCAGGTATCCGAGCCCTCCGAATATTTGCAGCGCCTCGTTGGTGACCGTCACTGCCATCTCATTCGCATAGGCCTTCGCCATCGACGCCTCGAGCATTGAGGGAAATCCCTGGGCGCCATTCGCCACTGCACGATAGGTGAGGAGGCGCGCCGCATCGAGCCGCATCGCCAAGCGGGCGAGCTTCCACTGGAGTCCTTGGAACTCGCAGAGCGGCCGGCCGAACTGGGTGCGCTTCTTGGCATAGGCGATCGCCTCGGCGAGCGCGGCACCCGCGATTCCGAGAGCCATCGCCGCATTGCCGCAGCGCTCAAGATTGAAGGCGGCCATCAGCTTCGAGAATTCGCCCGGGCCCACCACCAGGTTTTCAGCGGGCACGCGACAGTCCTCGAAATAGAGATCGGCCTGGATGCAGCCGCGGACGCCCATCTTCTTGCGGGGCGGGCCGATCCTGAAACCCGACCTGCCCTTCTCCACGATCACCCCGCCGATGCCCTTGGCTCCCGGAGCATCGCTGAATTTCGTGTAGACGAGGAAGGACGTCATCGAGGAGGTGTCCTCGACAAAGGCCTTGTGGCCGTTGAGCACGATCGAGTTCCCCTCGATCCGGGCCCGGCTCAGCATGTCGGTGGCGCCCGAGCCGGCATGCGACTCACTAATCGCGATCCCCATAAGGAATTCGCCGCGTGCGGCTTTCGGAAGGATCGCGGCCTTCTGCTCGGTGGTGCCGTGATGAGCGATGACCTGGATCGGCCCGATGATGCAGTCGAACACGACTTCGGCGGTGTTGGCGCAGCCCTTGGCGAGTTCCTCGATCACCAGAATCGATTCGATGGGGCCTGCGCCGCCGCCGCCATACTCTTTCGGGATCGTCAGGCCGAGGAAACCGAGCTCCGCCGCGCGCGCGACCATGGGCTTGGGAAAGAGCTCCTCCTCGTCCCACTTGGCCGCCATCGGCTTGAGCTCGTTTTCCGCGAACCAGCAGGCCTTGTCGCGCAGGGCCATCTGGCTCGGGGTGAATTGGAAATTCATGTCACCTCACCTGTATTGGCGCGCCGGCTTGGCGGCTGGCCTTTTTCTCGCCCGCGGAAGTCTTTGCAAAACTCGGCTAGCCGCGCGCCCTGATCCGCCTCGCGCGGCGAACGCCTCGATCTCGGCATTGAAGCGGCCGCGAAAATTCTCGTTCACGTAGGTCTCGTGCTGCACCCAGGCGTCCTCGTGACGTCTCAGCGCCTCTAGGGTCTGCTTCCGGGTAGCGAGCGCGATGCCGAGCATCAGCGCATTCATCAGGCTGAGCGCGGCGACCCGCGATTCGAAAAACGCGGGGTACTTGACCGGGACAATCAACGCCACGTCCGCGTGCTCCGCCAGGGGTGACAGCTCGGAATCAGTGACCGCGATCGTCGTGGCGCCCGCCTTCTTGGTCGCTGCGAGGATCTCCACGGTCTCCCTGGTGTAGCGCCGGAAGCTGAAGCCGAGGCTGGCATCGCCGGGCGCCACCTTCATGATCTGCTCGGGCACGTCGCCGATCCCCGGCCGCAGCACGGCAGCGCGGCGGCCGATCCAGCCGAGATAGAACTCCAGGTGGCGCACGAGCCCGAAGGTGCTGCGCAGTCCAACCAGATGGATCGTCCGCGCTCCCGTCAGGATCTCGACCGCACGAGCAAAGCTCGGCTCTGCCAGCTGGTCCAGCGCGCGCTCGAGATTGGCGATATCGGCACGAAGGCCCATCTCGAGAATCGAATGTGGATCTCTACCTCGCGTTGTGCGCTTCAGTTGTGAAACCGTATCGACGTCCTGTCGCAGGGCCTGGCGTGCCAGTCCCTGAAGCTCCGTGAAGCCCGACAGCCCCAGGTGCTCGGCGAAGCGAACCACTGTCGCTGGACTGATTCCCGCCAGCTTGCCGACGCGAGCCGCGGAAGCAAATGCCAGCTCCTGGTGGTGGTGCAACACGTATTCAGCGACCGCCCGGTAGGTGGGCGTCATGTCCTTGTAGCCGTCCCTGATGCGCGCCAGGATCACCGCCATGGTCTGGCTTGGCGCCGTTTTTGAATTGTTCATTTCACGTTGGCCTAATCTGAAATAAGTATTTCAGAGGCTGCCGGGAAGAGTCAAGCTGGGAGCCGCCCGCCAAGCGTTCGTCGAAATGAACTTCGTTTAGAAATTGAGAATTCTGAATTGTTCCAAGTTGGACTTGGTTTGAGCGAGCTAGGAAAGAAGGTGGCTCAGCTCCTGAAGAACGTCCGCCCCGATCTCGATGCCCCGTTCCTCAGCGAGCTGTCGCGCGAGATAGCGGCGGTCACCTGGTAGCCTCGCCTGGCCCGATGCCCTGAGCGCTTTGACAAGCACCTCAATCCGCGACGTGAAATCCGTCCTTCCTGCACGTTGCGGATCGATGAGAATCACAAGTTCGCCAGTCCTCGCAGTGGGTGCCGCGGAGAACTGTGAATAGTCGACTTCAAAGGCAAAGGCGCCACCCGTGAGAGCTGCGGCAAGAATCTCGACCATCATTGCGATCGAGGCTCCCTTATATCCGCCAAAGGGCAGGAGCGCCCCACCCTCGATAATCGCCATAGGGTCAGTTGTCGGATTGCCGTTCCGATCCACCCCGACGCCGGGCGCAAGCATTTTCCCGGCGCGTGCCGCCAACCGCACTTCGCCAAAGGCCATGGTGCTAGAAGCCTGATCAAAGATAAGCGGTTCACCCTCGGCACGAGGTACCCCGAAGGCCATCGGATTGGTGCCGTAGACAGGCACCCGCCCTCCCGGAGGCACCACATGCATGATGCTGTTGACGAAGGCGAGGGTTACGAGACCCTCTCTCGCGAACATCTCCACATCGGGCCAGAGCGGCGATAGATGGTGAGAGTTGCGAATTGCGACGAGACAGCATCCTGTCCGCTTCGCCTTCTCAATAGCCAACATTTTGGCAACTGCGAGCGCAGGCTGTGCGAAGCCATTGCATGCGTCGACACCGATAATGCTTGCTGCTGCCTTGTTATCCAGAATGGGGCGCGCCTGCCCGTCCACCCAACCAGATTGCAGGGCGGCGACATAGCTCACTATGCGAAAAATACCATGGTTTTCTGCGCCATCTCTCTCTGCGGCAACGCAGACGGCTGCGATGATAGCGGCGTTTCCTTCCGACATCCCATGCCGAACAAGGATGCGACGAACGAGATCAACGAGCACCTCCACGCGAAACAGCATGATCGTCACATCACCTTCCGTGATGGCTCCGCGCTCAGTCTGTTGCGCTGACTTCCGAGCGGATGAGTCGGGTGACCTCGCGACGCAGTATATTGAAGTCGTCCGACGCCGGGTCGCGTGGACGGGGTAAATCGATTACCAGATCGGCTTTGATGCGACCTGGCCGCTTCGTCATGATGATGAGGCGGTCGGAGAGGAAGATGGCCTCGTCGACACTATGCGTGACGAAGAGGACGGTGCGCCGCGATTCCTGCCAGACACGTACCAGCTCTTCCCCGAGAAGTGCACGGGTTTGGGCGTCGAGGGCGGCAAAGGGCTCGTCCATGAGAAGGATGTCAGGGTCGTTGATAAGTAGACGCGCGATCGCGACGCGCTGCTGCATTCCACCTGAAAGTTGGTGCGGGAAGCTGTCCGCGAATTCCTCCAGATGCATGATCTTGAGCCAGCGCTGCGTCCTCGCCCAGCGCTCCTCCCTATAGATCTTTTGGATCTCGAGCCCGAATTCGATGTTTTGGCGCGCTGTTCGCCAGGGGAAAAGTGCAAATTGCTGAAACAGCATGCCGCGCTCACGGCCCGGCCCTGTTATTAGCTTTCCATCCACGTAAATGGCGCCGCCTGTTGCTTTCTCAAGGCCGGCCGCTATGAAGAGGAGCGTCGACTTGCCACAGCCGGACGGGCCGAGGATACAGAGGAACTGTCCCTCAGGCACGGTGAGGTCGAGTCCGTCGAGTGCAGTGACGCCGTCCCCCACCAAGCCAAACCTCTTCACGATTTTCTCGGCGGCAATCTTCACCCTGGTCATTCCGTGACCAGACCCTTCTGCCAGCGCAGCATGCGCTTCATCACAAAGCGCACGAGCACGTCGAGGGCGAAGCCAACCGCGCCGATGGCCACCATACCCGCAATAACTCTATCGGTCCGCACCAACATACGAGCCTCGGTAATCAAGTAGCCCAGGCCAGAGCGGACGGCGATCAGCTCGGCGACAATGACATTGGTGAAGGCGATCCCGACCGCAATGCGGAGGCCGGTGAAGATCGCTGGCAGCGAAGCCGGAAAGATGACTTTCATGAAGATGGCGCCCTGCGAGGCGCCCATCGTCTGAGCCGCCCATACGAGGTGCTTGGGGACGTTTTTCACGCCATGGCTGGTGTTAAGGATCACGGACCAGACGGTGCCGATGAAGACGAGGAAAATCGCAGGGCGATCGCCGATACCCATGAGAATGATGGAAATCGGGATCCAGGCCGAAGCGGGGATCGGCCGCAAGCCGTCGACGGTCGTGGTCAGTAGGCGGTCGAACACCACAGAATAGCCCATGACAAGGCCGATCGGGACCGCGACAATAACCGCGAGTGCATAGCCCGCCGCGACCCGCATCATACTTGCCGTGATATCGTCGAAGAGGGTGCCGGTCCTAATGAGCTCGATGAGCGCCACGAAGACTTGGCTCGGTGGCGGCAGCAGGATGTCATTCCCCCCACCGAGTCGGGCCGCGATCTCCCACGTGGCGATAACGAGGATCGGAACAACGAAAGGCGCAAGCCCGTTGATCAGCTGCCGCCGGCTGCCCGAGGACTCTGTGAATGTATCTGAGCGCCGACGAAACCAGGAATGCTGCCGGCGGCGTCCGGCTTTCATTCTATTGCTGCCTCTCGCGAACCGCACGAACCCACAGAGATGCGATGTCAGATTTAATTTGGTTCTACCATCTCGCTACCGAGCAGCACACCGTCATTTTGTCGCCGCGGCGACAAACGACGTGTTGATGAATTTCGACCAGTCGATTCGGTCGTATTCTTCCTTTTTGATGAAGCCCATCTCCTCGGTGAACTTGGCCAGTGCCCGGATCTGATCGGGTTTGAGCGCATAGGTCAGCTCCACGTTGCTCATGGCCTCCCGCATGATAGGCTCGGGAACTTTGTAGCTCTCCACGCCGGTCTTGATGACCTCGTCAGGGTGGGCGCGATAGTATTTAACTGACTCGACATGCGCCCTGACCACTGCCTTCACGATATCGGGATGTTCATCGATGAAGCCTTGGGAGGTCTCGACGCCCGAATCTATAGCGCCGAGCGGCGTATTGTAGGGATAGGCCAGGACCTTGGCGCCGTAGTTCTTCACGCCGAAAACCGCCCACGGCTCGAATCCCATATAGGCGTCGATCGAACCGCCCTTGAGCGCGATGGGCATATCGGTCACTGGCATGTTGATGAGGCTTACGTCCCTGTCGGGGTCGAGACCATTTGCGTGCAGAGTCGCGATCAGCGTCATCTGCTCGATCGAGCCGAAGGTGACCCCGATCTTCTTACCCTTAAGCCCCTTCACGTCGGGGATGCTGGGGTTTGAGACGAGCGCCCGACCTTTCTCGTTCGTCGAAGCAACGACGACGACGTCCTTGCCGCGCGCACGCAGCAATACGGAGGCGGTCAAGCCGGCATATGAGATTTGTGCATATCCAGCGGAAACAGCCTCGAGCCGCTCTGTGGCGGAGGGAAACTCGACAATCTTGGCAACGATACCCTGAGACTTCAGTTCGTTAGCGACTCTATAGGCAGGAAGGAAGCCGAAAAAGCGAACTGTGGCGATGATCAGCGGATTCGATTCCGTGCCAACCTTCTGCGCGGCTGCCGGCTCTGCGAAGAGGCCCATCGTGCCAATCAGAGCTAAGCAGAGGTAGACCGTCCTCCGAAGAAATCCATTCATAGAAGCCCCCATCGTGAAGAATGCGCCCCCGCTTTGAATCGGAGGCCTCTGCTGTCAACTCGCAGCGAGCGTAGTGGTGTGGCTATGGCGCGCCATTTAAAAGAGTCCCCCAGGCCATGGGAGGGATGCAAGCAAGTATTCTTAATCTTTAGGGCAAAGAAAAACTTGAAGCCTGATATCTCGCTCGAACACGTGATCGAATCGAAAGCTGCCCTTAAAGCATGGCCTCACTTTTTCTGTGCTGGTGGAAAGGGAGAGCCTAACCTAGAGTGCGGCACAAGAACTGTCCGCAGTCCCGGATGGGCATAAGGGGATATTCCGCGACCCTCTAATCCCGTAGCACGTGAAGGTTGCCGATATGGCGTCGCAGCAAGCTGCGCATTTGCCCAGGCCGAAGCGCGTGGCGATCATCGGCGCCGGCGTTGTCGGCTTGAGCTGCGGGCTTCATCTTCAACACTTGGGCTATGACGTCGAGATCTTCGACCCGCGGGAGCCTGGCACAGGTGCGTCTTACGGCAATGCTGGCATCATCGCCGTTTCTGAGGTGCTGCCCCTCGGACGTCTCGCCACCCTGCGCCTATTACCGAGTATGCTGCTGGACTCGACCGGCCCACTTGTCATCCGGTGGCGCTATCTGCCTCACATTGCTCCCTGGCTGCTCCGACTCGTCGCCTCCTGCCGCCCTGCTGAGGTCGAGCGCATTGCAGCGGCACTTGCAGCACTTCTGTCTCAGGCGGTTGCGGCGTGGCGCGAACTCTTGCATGGCTCTCCTGCCCAGGCGCGTCTAGTATCCTCAGGCTGGTTGCGAGCCTATGACAGCGAACGGAGCCTCAAGCGGGCGCTGCCGGATATAGAGCGCCAGCGCCGCCTCGGCGTCAAATTGCAGGTCCTGGACGCGCGCGCGTTGCGGGAGTTTGAACCAGCACTGGCACCTGTTTTCGCAGGTGCTACCTTCTGCCCAGATGTGTGCCACCTAGATTCGCCGTTCCGCACGATGCAGGCACTGGCAACAATGCTTGCAGCTGGTGGTGGCGTGTTCCGCAAATGCGCGGTGCAGCGCTTAGACATGGAGCAGGGCCGGCCGGCAATTGTCGACGGCGACGGTAACCGCGTGATCTATGATCGCGTCGTGATCGCTGCCGGTGCCTGGTCGCGGCAGCTTGTGCGCTCGCTCGGCACCGACGTGCGACTCGATACCGAGCGCGGCTATCACCTCATGCTCCCAACACCGCCTCGCACGCTCAAGCATCCCGTCTCCATTGCCAATCCGGGCTATTCGCTCGTGCAGATGGAGGATGGTCTGCGCCTGACCTCCGGTGTGGAGTTCGCCGGCCTGGATGCTCCCGCCGATTTTCGGCGCGTGCGACGCATGGTCACCCACGCCGCAAGGAGTGTTCCTGGGCTTGAGCCGAATTCCATGTCGGAATGGCTCGGCTTTCGACCATCCATGCCGCACTCGCTGCCGGTGATCGGACCCGTGCCGAATCATCCCAATGTATTACTGGCGTTTGGCCATGGCCATTTGGGCGTCACCCTTGGTCCGCTCACGGGACGCCTCATCGCAGCCCTCGCGGAAGGCCGACCGACCAGCATCGACATCACGCCCTTTTTACCCGGGCTGTCCGGCGATAATCCTCGACGTCGAGTTGGTACCAGAACGGATTCATACAATCGGGAGGAGATATGCTGAGCTTTCCGACCTTGCAGGATCTGGTCTGGGCTGCGCGGCAGAATCTGCCCAAGCCCGTGTGGGATTTCGTCACTTTCGGGACGGAGACCGAGACGACCTTGCGGCGAAACCGCCAGTCGATCGATAGTCTCGCCTTCCTGCCGCGCATCATGCGCGATGTGAGTGAAGTCGATCCCTCCGCAACTTTTTTCCACACCAAATTGCGCATCCCCGTGCTTTTGGCGCCGATCGGTTCGATCAAGCTACTCGATCCGGCAGGCGCGCTTGCCGCGGCGAAGGCAGCCGAAAGCTTCGGAACAATGCATATCGTGAGCGGATTTGCCGAGCCCGGCTTCGAGGCTGTAGCTAAAGGCAGCACGGCGCCGTTAATCTATGCTCTTCATCCTCGTGCCGAGCCAAGCTTCCTCGACGACCTCGTCGACCGTGTTAGGGCGTGCGGCTACAGAGCGATCGCGTTCGTGAGCGAGGCAGCCTATTACAGTCGCCGCGAGCGTGACCTGATGAACGGCCTAAATACCGTTGCCAAGCGCGGCCGTACGTATGCGAGTTACCTTCAACAGCAGCGCGAGGAGAAGGCGAAGGGGATGGTACCAAGCAAAGAAGGCTTGCTCGGCACAATGATAAGCTGGGGCATGCTCGAGCGGGTCAGGCAGCGCTCCGGGCTGCCGATAATCCTCAAGGGTGTGACCACGGCCGAAGACGCGCGCCTCGCAGTCGAGCACGGCGTCGACGTCGTTTACATCTCGAATCACGGAGGCCGCGCAATCGACCATGGTCGCGGCACAATCCAGGTGCTCCCGGAGATCGTTGAAGCCGTCCAAGGCCGGGCGGAGGTGATCATCGATGGCGGCTTTGTGCGCGGCACCGATGTGCTGAAAGCCATCTCTCTTGGTGCCAGGGCCGTGTGCATGGGGCGCATGCAGTCCTGGGCGCTTGCAGCAGGCGGCCAGGCGGCACTCGAGCGGATGCTCGAGATTCTCGAGGAGGAGATCATCGTCACCATGGGCCTCCTGGGCATCAATCGGTTGAGCGAGCTCGATAGCACCTATGTGGCACCCACCCAGCCCGTTGTTCCCGCGCATCCTTTGAGCGCCTTTCCTGTCGTGATGGAGCGTCTCGCCAAGGATTAAATATGGCGGATTCGGATCCGCAAGGTGGCGCACCTATTCAACGACGGACACGATCTCGTAAGTCGAAGGGGTCGGCGGCGCGACGAAATACTTATCTGTCATGGCTTGGCGCCCTGCGGTCTGCCCGGCACTGGTTGCGTTTTTGGCCTGCGCTTCCTTGCTCTCCCAGATCGTTATGGAGAGATATTTTCCAGTCGCGCGATCGACGAGCATGTAGGCCTTGGTGAGACCCATCTCTTTGAATGGCGCGATGTGCGAGTGCCATTCCGCGGCGGCCTCATCAATGGTTTCTTTTTTGAGGTGGGTGCTCATCACGCGCGCAAACATTGTGACCTCCCCGAGTTAGAGTCTGACACAGACGCAGCACTTCTATATCAAAATAGATCCCCGTGAAGGCGAAATGAGGCGGCGAGTGCTTCCGCTTGTCATTTTCTTCAAGCCGCGACACGTGCTGACAAGTGGCGATAGGCAGACATACCACCGCGCGACCTAGACTGCCAAAGGCGGTACTCGGTCGCGCCTCGGGCACGCTAGTCATAGCGCAGCTAGGGCGTTAAAATAGCAAACAGCGAGGCAAATCTGAGGCCTGTCAGCGGTGCAAGCTCGCGATCGCCGGCTACCATCTCTGAATTCCCTGCGCGCCTTCGAAGCATCAGCACGACATCTAAGCTTCACAAAGGCAGCGGAAGAGCTTCACGTGACACCTGCCGCCGTAAGCCAGCATGTCAGGGTATTAGAGGAATTCCTTGGCGTCGTGCTTTTCAATCGAATAAAGGGCAAGTTGGTCTTGACCGATAGGGGGCAAGAGAGCCTACCGAGAGTGACTGAAGCCTTCGACAAGCTGGCCGAGGTCATCCTCGGGCTTAAATCTAACGAATGCAAAGGCGTGCTGACGGTTAGCGTTGCACCATCCTTGGCATCGAAATGGCTCATTCGACGCCTTAAGCGTTTTCATGATGCCTTCCCAGATATCGACCTTAGACTTGTCGTAAACGCCGATGTCGTGGATTTCCATAAGGGCGCGGTTGATATTGCCATATGTTACGGCAACAGAAGCTATGTCGGTTTGCTGACGCAGACGCTTCTCCCCAACCGCGTCTTCGCCGTGTGTAGCCCCAGACTGGTCAATGGCCAGCATCCGATCACAATGCCCGAAGACCTGCAGTTCCACACGCTCCTCCATTTCCTGGCGGCAGATTACGAAGGGTGTCCGACTTGGAAGTCGTGGCTCGATGCGGCAAGCGTGACCGACATCGAGTGGTGGCGAGGGCCTCAGTTCAGTCAATCCAGCCTGATGCTCGACGCAACTATTGCTGGGCAAGGCGTTGCTCTCACGAAGGAGCCGCTTGTAGAATTCGACCTACACGCCGGTACGCTCGTCAAGCCATTCGCGCTTAGCCTTCCTGCAGCGTTTTCCTACAACATTGTCTCAACGCGGGAGAGCGCGAATGTGCCCAAAGTGCGAAGCTTCATCGACTGGGTAATGTTTGAGGCGGCAGCTCCGAACGGATCGGCATCCACTGCAAAGAACCGATCGCCAGACGGCGTTACGGGACGCTCGAGAGTTCTATCCGACAGTAAAGAAGGCTTCGAGAATCATGGTCGCATTGCCAGGCAGGGACATACACCCGACCGTAAGACGGGCATGTCGCCCTCGGTCACCAAAGACGTCAATTAATAGATTTGAAGCCGCATTCATAACTTGACTGTGCTCGGCAAACTCCTGCGTGACGGCCAAAAAGCCGCCGAGGCGAAGGCACTGGCGCACCCTGTCGAGATCTTCGTCCAGGATCTCATGCAAGGCGCTGAGGATATTAATTGCTGTCAGACGGGCACAAGCCTCGACATCGGCAAGGGTTACCTCGGCGCCAATACGTCCTTGATACAGCACCTTCCCATCTCGAATCGGTGCCTGACTTACGCAGACCAAGTTCCCATCGATTGATGCGGGCACGTAGTTTCCAATTGCTTTCGCCGGCGGCGGGAGCGTTATGCCGAGCTCGCGCAGCCGGGTTTGTATCTGAGATGTCATGCGGGCCTCCGTCGCCACTCCCAAGTTTACCCGAAGCCGGCCGATGCGCATGGACCAAACCGGCAACCACGTGATGCTGGACGCCATGGCTCCTCATTAATGTTATCAGCTATCTCGCTCGCCGTATCGAATGCGATTTCCGCGAGCACCTGATCGGCACCGCTTAAGATTTTTTTGGGCAGCGCTTTAAATATTACTTGCTTGTGCTCATTGAGCGGCACGAGGACACTCTTCCAAAGAGCGCCAATGAAAAATGTGAAGACGTCCTGGTATCGACGTCGCGCGATCTAGCACGTGCCAGCAACCAAAAGAATCCGCGTGTGCGTGAGGTTCGCGCCGCATTTGGCGAATGCCTGGAGAGGTCATTGTGTTTGCACGACGTCGATTTCTGTACCTCACCCAAAGGCAAGTGCATGATCTCCGCCCTACCTATGGCGAGATTATCGAGCTTGTCGAAATGTCTCTTCGCGACAAAGCGAACGGCAGAGCTGATATGCCAAGTAAGATCGCTATCCATCCGCGCAAAGAACAGTTTGTTCATGCGAAGCCCGGATACCTCGGCACTCCGGACGTTGCGGGTATCAAATGGCAAAGTAACATCGCGACCAATCCCGAGCGTCGGCTGCCAAATAATATTGGCGTGATGATACTGACTGAGCCGGTGGACGGGTCGACGCGTGCCATTATGGACTGCAGCTGGATAACCGGCTTCCGTACACCAGCCGCGACGATGGTGGCGATTAAGCATCTCGCGCGGGCGAAGGCGAGCATCGTAAGCATCATCGGCCTTGGGATGCAGGGTCAGGGCCATTTCGACGCGCTGATCGAGAGTGGCGTTGTGGCGCAGCTAAAGACGATCAAGGTCATCGACAAGTCGAAGGAAGCGCTCGCACGGTTTATCCGACGCGCCAAGAAGGTCTCGCGTTTCGAAGTCGTGGCCTGTGCGACGGCAAGGGAAGCCATTGAGGATTCGGATATCGTAATCAGTTGTACGGCGCTCTACGAGAACCCAAAAGGAATTGTCCGGCCGGAGTGGTTGAAGGAGGGAGTCCTCGCCTTGCCGGTCGACATCGGCTGCTACTGGACACGGCAGTCACGAAGAATAATGGATCGCATCTTTACCGATGACATCGAGCAGACCCAAAGTTTCGCTAAGCGCAACTTTTTCGATGAGAGGAAGGTGAGGCTCGATGCCGAGCTCTGCGAGGTCGTCGCAGGGAAGAGGAAGGGGCGCCGATCGGATCGAGAAAAAATTATGTGCATCAACTGCGGGCTGAGCCTCTACGACATTGCCTTGGCTGAACGCATATATGAGCGCGCTATCGCGAAGAACGCAGGTCGTTGGCTTCCTTGGTAGCTGTACTCATTGGCGATTGAGAACCTTGGGCGGAGGGCTTTCGCGATGCCGGTCAGTAAATGGCTATTACGCGGGTTATTCGTCATATTCGGGCTGCTGCCACTTCTGGTATCCAACGTTGCCGGTGCCGCCTCGGCTCTCGACGACGTCAAGACGCGTGGAAAGCTGATTGCTGGTGTCAGGTACGACACAGCGCCCTATGGATATCTCGATTCCAGTGGGAAGGTCGTCGGGTTCGATATCGACTTGATAAGAGCCGTCGCTAAGCGTCTCGGTGTTTCGGCCGAACTTGTTCAGGTAACGGCAAAAACACGCATTCCACTCCTACAATCAGGCAAGGTCGACATCTTAGCAGCAGCGTTGACGCATACACGCGAACGGGAGCAGGCCATAGACTTCAGCATCACCTATGTCGTTGATGGTTCGAGGCTTCTCGTCAAGAAGGGGAGTGGGATCCAACGCATTGAGGATCTCAATAAAGAAGGCAAGACGATCGCGTGCATCCAGGGTTCAGTGGACGAAGTCAATGCGCGCAGGCTAGCGCCGCGAGCAAAGATCTTGGATTACCAACAGTATCCCCAGGCTTTTCTCGCGGTCAAACAGGGGTTGGCCGATGCGATGACAACGGTCGTCTCAACGCTCGACCAATTTGCAAAACAGGATAGCTCCGTCGAGGTGGTGGGAGACTTTCTGAATACGCAACCGATCGCCTTTGGCATACGGCCAAATGACTCCAAGTGGCGCAACGCGATCAATGGGGCACTGCAGGATATGGTCGAGGATGGCTCGTTCAAATCGATCTACGCCAAATACTTCACAACACCACCTGCAAAGATCCAGGTACCGGAAACCTGGCCTCGCTCTTAGAGATCTTCTCCGGAGCTTGCGCGACACTTATGGCACAGGAGCGGGCCCATTCAGTTTGATTGGTCATTTGTCTTTCGCTCTGACGTCCTCAGCGCCATGGTCGACGGCCTCAGGGCAACGCTGACGGTCGTTGCTGGCGCAAGCGTATGGGCCAGCCTCATTGGGATCATTATCGCGCTATGTCAAGTGAGCGAGCGACGATGGTTGGCGCTAGCTGGGCAATTCTATGTCACCGTATTCCGCAACGTACCTCTGCTGATCCAATTATTCTTTTGGTACTTCGGGATATCGGCGATGCTGCCACGGGCAAAATATCCCTTCATTTACGTTGGCAGCTATGAAATCAAGGTAGCGATCTTGAGCGTGTCGCTTGTATCAGGAGCATTCATTGCGGAAGTTCTGCGCTCAGGTATAGAGGCCGTTCCTGCAAACCAGCTGGAAGCAGCCTTGGCAACCGGTCTTTCTCGGCGACAAGGCTTCTATCACATCTTGATACCGCAACTTTGGCCGATCGCGATGCCGGGCCTCGCCAACGAGGCCATCAATATTGTGAAGAACAGTGCCTTCACGATGACCATCGGCGTCACCGAGCTGATCTGGCAGGCACAGCAGATCGAGGCAAATACGTTCCGTGGCTTCGAAGCCATGACAATCGTGACCCTTTCCTATCTTCTAATTAACGGAGCCATATTCGGATGCTTCTACCTGATCGAACGGTTTGTTCGACCCCAGTAGACGGGTGATGTAGCGCTGATGGATGTGATTACCGGAAACCTCCCCTTTCTTCTTCGAGGGCAATTCCCGGCCGGCCCTCTCGGTGGATTGGCTCTCACGATATATTTGTCAATCCTGGTTGGTTTTCTGAGTTTTGGGATAGGCACAACACTGGCCGCTGCAGAACTCGCGCCATTTTCTCTTGTCCGCTGGGCGGTTCGCGCTTTATCGAGCCTCGTGAGAGGCGCCCCATCCGTCGCCTTTCTCTTCTGGACCTACTTTCTCCTCCCACGCTTGCTCCACGTGGATCTGTCGCCCCTTGAGAGCGCAAGCATCGCACTCGCTCTCTATCACGGCGCATATATGGGGGAGGATATCCGCGGCGGTATCAATGCGGTTCCTGGAGGTCAGTGGGAGGCTGCCCGAGCCTCAGGTCTCAATTTTCCTATGATGTTGCGCCACGTAGTTCTACCTCAGGCTATCCGGGCCGTTGTGCCGGCATTGGTCAATCGATTTGTGAATCTCTTCATGTACACATCGGTCGTTTCCATGCTCGGCGTCCTAGACTTCACGCAATGCGCAGTTCTCGTGAACGATCGAGATCTCTCTCACCCGATAGAAATTTTTGGGTTCGTCGGGTTCGTGTATTTCATCTTTAGCTACGGGATTTCGCGATTGGGTCGACATCTTGAGAAAAAATGGGATTGGGCACCAAAGGTCAAAGGAATGCAGATCGCTGCCTGAGATGGTAGCACAGAAGTGAAGGGTACCGATCTAGCACGGACCGGCAAAGGGGATGGAAAATGCATATTACAAAACTGGAAACGATACCGCTCCATCTCCCCGTGAAGAGAGTCTTGGTCGAGAGTGGCGGTACATTCAGCCAGTTCGACCATGTTCTCATCAAACTCCATGCGGATAATGGCCTCGTTGGGCTCGGAGAGGTGGAGGCCTATCCCAGTTTTGAGCGGCTCGGCGTTGAGACGCAAGAAGGCATCGTCGCGATCCTCCGGGACCAACTCGGGCCCGCCATCCTCGGAGAGAATCCGTTCGACATCGCTCGGATATGGTTGAAGATGGATAAGGCTGTCGAGGGATATCTCCGGGTCAAGGGAGGTATCGATATCGCGCTTTATGACCTCCTTGGAAAGCACCTCGGCGTTCCCGCCTACGATCTCATTGGCGGTCGTGTGAGGGACCACTACGTCGTCGAGGGTGTCGGATATGGAATCTCTATTGATGACCCCAAGGTCGTAGCCAAGATCGCAAAGGAGGCCGTCGAGCGTGGCTATCGCCAACTCGAATTGAAGGCTGGCGATGAGCATCCGGAGCAAGACGTTGAGCGCTTGCGCAAGGTGCGCGAGGCCATCGGAACGAACATCCCCATCAAGATCGATTTCAATGGCTTCTACGAGACGAAGGCCGCCATTCGCCTAATTCGCGAAATGGAGCCGCTGGGTGTGCAGTGGGTCGAGCAACCCGCAAAATATTGGGACCTCGATGGCTTATCGGAGGTACGAAGCGCTGTCACAACGACGATCGTCGTGGACGAGCCGGTCGAGACGTCACAGGACATGATCCGAGTCATTAAGCATAAAGCGGCTGACGCCGTTCATTTGAAGCCAATGGTCAAAGGCGGACTAACAACCGTGAAGAAGATTGCGGCGATCGCCGAGGCAGCCGGACTTGGGATTGTTCCTGGGACATCATCTCCCACTGGCGTCGGCGCTGCTGCCGCACAGGCCTTTATCGCATCTTGCCCACGTCTCTCTGGCGGAACTCATGGTGCGCCGCTCGACACATTGGTTGAGGATGTCGTTACGAAGCCAGTACCGCCTGATTCGACGGTTGTTTACATCCCGACGGGGGTGGGGCTAGGAGTCGAACTGGATGAGGGGATAGTCAGGAAGTACCGCGCTGACTGAGTATGCGAGAGCTTAGATGGGAGAGTTTGGGGCTGCGATGGTGGGTCGCGCTGATCGGATGAACGATGGCCGGCACGGCGCCATGTCGTTGCCTTCCGGGGTGTCGGCTGTCCGCATGCAGAATGTCAATAAGTGGTTCGGTCCCCTTCACGTGCTCCGCGATATCTCATTTGACACTATGGCCGGCGAGGTTGTGGTGGTTTGCGGCCCATCGGGCTCGGGCAAGAGCACGCTCATCCGCTGCATCAATCATCTCGAGGCCATCCAGTCGGGCGAGATCCTGATATTCGGTCAAAAGATCGATCATTCACGTCGCGGCATGATCCGCCTGAGATGCCAAGTGGGAATGGTCTTTCAATCCTTTAATCTCTACCCGCACAAGACAGCACTGGAGAATGTCGTTCTCGCACCGATGAAGGTAAAGAAGCTCCCGCGGAGGGAAGCCGAGGAGGTAGGTCGTAGCTTGCTTGAGCGGGTTGGTGTCGGGGAAAAAGCCGGCGCTTATCCGGCGCGACTTTCGGGTGGGCAACAGCAGCGAGTAGCGATCGCCCGTGCGCTTGCGATGCGGCCATCGATCATGTTGTTCGATGAGCCAACTTCCGCGCTTGACCCGGAGATGATTAAGGAGGTCCTGGATGTTATGGCGGACCTCGCGCGTAACGGCATGACAATGATCATCGTCACTCATGAGATGGGTTTTGCTCGCAGGGTGGCAAACCGGATTGTATTCATGGACTTGGGGCAGATTATCGAGCAGGCGACACCGAACGAATTCTTTGCAAACCCCAGATCGGAGCGCACGAGGCAATTCCTGTCGAAAGTTCTTACTCATTAAAACAGCGAGAGGCTGCTTAAATGCTCAAAGGATTTAGAAAGTGAAAAACGTTATTCACACCGGCCTTCCAGAGTTTGGTCGACCGACCGAACACGCCACAATGGGCGGAGGTCACCTCCGGACGACCGCGGTCCCGCTAAAAGGAGATGGAACCTTTGAGACTGGTGATCCACGCACCCAAATTGATCTCGCGCTCTCGAATTTAGAGAAGACGGTTGAGGCGGCGGGTGGCAAGCTCACTGATGTACTCCAGATCATCGTGTTTCTGACGAGCGCAGAATATGTACCCATCCTCAACGACCTCTGGGCTAAGTATTTTCCGCCGCCGTATCCCAACCGAGGGATCCTCATCGTGAACGCCGTTGGCGTGCCCGGTGTTATTATTCTGATGCAGGTCCATGCCTATCTTGGAGTTTAAGAGCCCTCTCTGATTGGGGTGGTTGAGGTCAAGCTGTTCCTGCTTTTTGCCTGCATCGTCCGTGGATCACGCGCTTCTCTACGCGGTCGGCCATGGCCGCCGCATGATGGGATCAGGGGAACGAGGCGTCTCAATCTGTTTCGCGACCTTTGGGATCATTCGACCTCAAGGTTCTGGACTCTTAACGAGATCGCCTGGCTCACCGTCCCCACGGACGATTCGGCCTCACCCGTTCGGGCGAAGTTATGGTCTTTGCTCCTTCGATCCGTTAGCTCCGCTCATGCCGCCACCGCGGCCTGCCCTGGATGTCCGTTTCTCCGGACTGATAGCGCGCCGGCGTGAGACCAAGATGCGCGCCCACGTTCCGCGATCGCGGTCTGGCCGGTCGATCGTGGCGCGAAAGGCGAGCGCCGTAATAGACCCAACACCGGGGGCACTCATCAGCCGCCGGCACGTCTTCTCCTCGCGGACGATATCGAGGACTTGCTTGGTCAGCCGGGCGAATTCACGCAGCATCGTGGCAAGCACGGCCAGCAACGGCTCGACCAGCGGCATCACAAGGGCGTCGGTTCCGGCGAGTTCCCGGACGCGCTCGGTGAAACCGGCGCGGGACGGCGTGCCGAGCTTAAGCCCAGACTCTCGCAGGATCGTCCGCACCACGTTCTCGATCGTGCGCATCCCGTTCAAGACCGTGCGACGGGCAACCAGAAGCGAGCGCCACAGACGGCATTGCCAGCTCTTGACATGCACCTGCCTGAACCAGCCCGGCCGCATGATCTGGGCCAGCGCGCGGGCATCGTTGCGATCGGTCTTGTTCGGCATCGTCTTCATCGCCGCATTGGCCTGCCGCGTCTCGATGCAGATCGCCGGCAGGCCGGCCCGCGTCAGCCCTCCCGAGAGCCAGGCCGTCAGGGAGCAGGCTTCCAGCCCGACGCGCTCCAATGGCAAGCTCATCCCCCGCAAGGTCACGGCAAGCGTATCCGGCTCGCTGGCGGCACGCGCTCCCTTCGTAATGCCGCCCTTCTCGTCGACCACGCAGATCGTCGTCTCTTCCAAAGACACGTCCAGTCCGGCAAAATACTTCATGGCTGCTCCTTCTCGATGCTTGTGGCGGTTCCACATCGACCACGTTGTACCATTGTGACAGGAGCAGCCACCTCCTCGGCCAAGACCCCTATCAACAATCAACCCATCTGTTTGAGAATTGAGCTTTCCCTAGTACTCGGGATCATAAGTCGCTGAGACGGCGGCCCTTGAAAGGGCGCTGCGCGACTTTGCTCTTGGTCCAAACGAAAGGCGTTGCGGACTGGTTGTAGCTTTCGATGAAGGCATCGATGTGTTCCCTGAGCTGCTT